>CAWALO010000029.1:0-200698 GCA_963782945.1 uncultured Bacteroidales bacterium | reverse complement strand
TCGGGCCAAACACATCATCGCCAACCTCAGCACCCATCATGAATTCGAGCATTTCTTTGGTTGGACGGGTAATTGTATCACTGATCAGATTAATCTCCATAATAATTATTTTATTGATTTACTGAATTTTAAATAATTTTATATCAATTTTTACTATAAATTAATCCTATAGCCAGTTTCGTATTTGTATCTTGAAAATTAAGTTACAAAACATGTGAATTTCAGTTTACCGGCTTTCTTATAATTTTTTATAAAGCTAGTAAATAAGACTTATAAAATAAATTTAGAATCTGATTTTTAGTTTAATTTTGCAGCATTATGATTACACTGGAGCAAATAAAAGATATTGCCGGGCGCGT
Source organism: uncultured Bacteroidales bacterium (assembly GCA_963782945.1). Classification (GTDB taxonomy): domain Bacteria; phylum Bacteroidota; class Bacteroidia; order Bacteroidales; family VadinHA17; genus LD21. The sequence continues at coordinate 200,339 of CAWALO010000029.1, read as the reverse complement.
TGAGAAAATTAAGCAATACCTGCATATAGATCAGAAAAGGATCGAAGTCAGCAATGAAGAAAAGAAAAGCGTCGAACCCTGCCTTTTGGGATAACGCAAAGGAAGCCGAAAGTTTTATGAAGACTTTGCGGGAAAAGAAAAAATGGATTACAGATTACCAAAAAGTAAAATCACTTAGTGAGGATCTTTTTATACTCTATGATTTTTTCAAGGAGGGTGAGTCCAGCGAAGATGACCTGCAGCTGGAATACAGCAAAACGATTGAATTTTTAGAAGCGCTGGAATTCAAGAACATGCTTTCCGAGGAAGGTGATAACCTGAAGTCGGTTCTGCAGATCACGGCAGGTGCAGGTGGCACTGAAAGTTGCGACTGGGCGCAAATGCTGATGCGCATGTACATCATGTGGGCTGAAAAACACGATTTCAAAGTTAAAGAACTGAACTTCCAGGAAGGAGATGTAGCCGGAATAAAAACCGTAACAATTGAAATAGACGGAGACTATGCTTTTGGGTATCATTTTTTCTGATGGGCACTGTTATTTTCATGGTTTGTATCCTGCTGAAGGATGTTGAACTTCAGATGGGAATGGCACTTGGCCTGTTTGCCGTTTTTTCCATAATCCGGTACAGAACAAGGAACATGGCTATTAAGGATATGTCGTATCTCTTTACTGTAATCGGAATCTCAGCAATCAATGCTTTGCTTGACTATCCTCATCCTGTAAGGGGAACCATACTTGTTAATTCAATAATAATACTGACGATATTCTTACTCGAAATCTTTTTTAAAAAGGATGCTAAAAAGAAGAAGGAAAAGCGACACAATAAGACAAAGGATGACAATCTGTGGATAAAACACAAAGTCCTCTATGACAACCTTGAATTACTCAATCCGGATAAGATAGATCTTCTGATAAAAGATATTTCTTCGAGAACCGGGATCCGCATTGAGAAAGCTGAGATCTGTAAAATAGATTTAGTCAAGGGGAATGCTGAACTTGAAGTTTCATACAGGGGTGAAAAACCTGATTCTGAAAGTCTGCAGGAGTAAGATAAAGTTCTGCCAGCAACCATGAAATACCTGAAGGCTCTCCAATCAGTATTTATATTCCTGATAACAATATTGGGAAATGAAATACGATTGGAGGCACAGGATGACCATTACTGGTCACAGCAGTACGGAGCCGAGAGCACCCTCCTGGGTGGGGCCATGGTTGGGGGAGCAGGCGACAACTCAGCAGTATATTACAATCCCGGGGCGCTGGCTTTCATTACCAACCCAAGCCTTTCGATTGATGCCAACGTATACCGTATGGATAAAACCCTTATCACTGACGGAGCAGGAAATGGACTAAACCTCAATTCAGCACAGATCAGCATCTACCCTCAGATCATATCAGGGATGCTGAAACTCGCTAAGAATGACAGATTCAGGTTTTCATATACTTTGCTCACCCGTAATCATAATAATATCCTGATGAATACGCGCTATACAAGTGAAGCCTCTGAGAATGACCCTGAAAATCCAAACCCGGAAGCCACTACATATGTTGGTGCATTTGATTATGTTAACCAGCTCGATGAGCAATGGCTCGGAATCGGGACAGGGTATTCAGTATCAGACAAGCTGGGAATAGGTGCAACTCTGTTCGGCATCTACAGGGGTCAGACTTATCAGCGCACCAACTATGTAAGGGAGGTAAATTATATTGATCCCTATTATGTTTATGCAACAGAAACAATTGATGAAGCTGTTAAATATACAACAATCGGCTTGCTGGCAAAAGCCGGATTATCTTATATGTCAGGCAGATGGAAATATGGACTCACAATCACCACTCCATCTGTCAGATTGTATGGATCGGGTTCTATTCAGCGCGAAAATTCAAATATTGTTGTATCTGAAAATGCAGCTGATATGCAGGATAACTTCATGATAATGGATGGTAAATCTGATATAAAGGCAATTTATAAACATCCTCTCTCTCTCGCATTAGGAATTGATTATAAGTCTGCAAAAACGCGTTTTGTAGCTTCAGCAGAGTACTTTACCCGGATAAATACCTACCATCTTCTTGAACCGGCATCTGAACCATTTGTCTATCCTACCTCCTATCTTGATTCTGCAAGCCTTAAGCCGGTAATTGACAGCTATCTGCATGTTGAAAATGCAGCAAGGCCAGTTCTTAATGCCGGGATCGGATTCAGTCAGCTTCTCGCTGAACAATTTACTCTGCTGCTGGGAGCATATACCGACTTCAGCAGCTATGACAAGCCTCCGGAAGCAGATGAATTACTTCATGCCTCAGGCAGCTGGAATATTTACCACTTTTCAGCTGGCATGTCATATCACAGGCAAAAGCATACAGTCACTCTTGGACTCTCTTATGCGCTCACACCATCAGAGCATATTCCGCCATACACTATAATAAACCAGACTCCGGAGGTTACCAACGAAGCTCTGCTGTCTGCCCGGTCATATTCCATAGTATTGGGCTATACCTATTATTTTGCAAGAGCTGAATAACACTTATACTGACTATGAATAAAGTAATTTGGATTCAGTTAATTCTGATTTCATTTTTTATTCTGCCGGCGTTCAGCCAGAATGATTCTCTGGATAGTCCTCTTTCTGCGGTAGATACACTCAGGAAAGATTTCGGCCTGTTTGTCGGAGATGGCCTGCTTCGCCTCACGCTTCGTTTTGACATTAAGGAATATATCCGGGAGAAACCGAAGGATGAATACATGAACGCCACTCTTACCTATTATTTTAATGAAAAGGATTCTGTAAGCAAGGAGATAAGATTAAAATCCCGCGGCATATTCAGGAATGAATACTGTCAGTTTCCTCCTCTGAGCCTCTATTTCAATAAATCAGATTCTGCAAAAACCGATCTCGACAAAATAGCCAAAATCAAAGTGGTCACTCATTGCTATTATGGTAATGAGAACTATCTTTTTAAAGAATATCTTGTCTATAAACTGTTTAATATCCTTACTGATTACAGTTTCAGGGTAAGACTTGCAAGAATAGACTATATCAGCACAACGGGAAAAAGTAAAACCATCAGTACTTTCTGTTTCCTCATCGAACCATTCAATATGCTTGCCGAAAGGACAAAAACAATTCCGGTTAATTCGGCAACCCTGACCCAGAAGAATATTATTCCGGAGATAATGGACAGGGTGACACTTTTCAATTATATGATCGGGAACACCGATTGGACAGTCACTTACCAACATAACATCAAAGTACTGATAAACAGCTTCTCTGATAAGCCCAACCTGGGAATTGCAGTACCATATGATTTTGATTATTCGGGTCTGGTGGATGCACATTATGCAGCCCCTGCTACAGCCCTTGGACTGGCATCGGTCCGGGAGCGACGTTACCTGGGACTCTGCAGAACGGAAGATGATTTTGCAAAAGCTCTTATGGAGTTTTCTGATAAGAAGCAGGAATTTTACAAAATCATAAATGAATTTCCTTATCTGAATGACAAGGTAAAGAAAAGTATGACCGGGTACCTTGATGAATTCTACAATGGTATTGACAGAAGGAATACTGTCATTCAAAAATTTTTAAATGAGTGTGATAACTTCTAGCTAAATCTTCACAGGCTGCCTGGTTGAAAATGAAAAGAAGATATCGGGGAATATCCAAGTCAGGTATAAATAATTTTCTTATATTAAACCTGTTGAAAAACTAATAACGGATAAACTAATAAACCTTCATTTATGAATATTAATACTTTCCTTGGGCTATCAGGATTGTTCCTTATTCCGCTGATGGTAGTACTGATACCCATCTTAATAGGTCAGAAGTACGGAATGTACCGCAAAAAGAATTCGAAAAATCTGCAGGAGGCTCCCGTAGGTACTGTGGTAGGTACGGCATTTGGCCTTTTGGCTTTTATGCTGGCTTTCACATTTCAGATTGCTTCCAATCGCTATGATTCACGAAAGCAATTGCTCCTGGATGAAGTTACAAATATCAGGACCACCTATCTCAGGGCTGGATTAATAGAGGAACCAATCCGTTCCGAGACAAGGAGACTGCTTGTTGAATATGTTGATCTTCGTATCGGGCTGTCAAAAGATTTTTTAAAACTCGATTCAGCCCTGTGGCAATCACAGCAGATTCTAGACAGGCTCTGGTATTTCGCTGAAACCCTGGCAGAGCAGGATCGCAGTTCGGAGGTCTTCGCTCTCTTCATAACATCAGTGAATGATCTGGTTGATAATTACAATCAGCGTATAACAATGACTCTTGAGTATCGTATACCTTCAGTAGTTCTGTTGGTTTTATTTATTATTGCATTTTTTTCAATGCTCATTCTAGGTTATCATTTCGGAATTTCAGGAAAGGGAAGTTTCAGGATTAACCTTTTATTAGCTGTAATATTTGCAGTAGTCATGTTTCTGATCCTGGCTCTTGACAGGCCTGAAAAAGGATTGGCCAAACTAAGTCAAAAACCTATGATCACATTACAGAAACAATTGCATGGGAAATAATTGAATGAAGATAACGAACTCACAATTTAAAAAAATCTCAAATATGTAAAATATTAGGAAAAGAGATTTTTGGCCTGACAATTGATATATCTTTGATATTAAGAATAAAGTTCTAAAAATTAATTATTATGAAAACACGATTCCCGCTGTTAATGCTACTTATGTCAATATTTTTTAATCCATCATTTTCGCAGGAGAAAACCAAAAAAGAACTGAAAGAGGAAGAAAAACTTCAGAAGCAGATACAGATTGAGACGCTTGTCAATTCGAAGGATTTCGTCTTTGTAGCGAAATATGCCTTACCGATGGGTGCCTCGCAGGTCGACCTGCAAACAAATCCGAATTATGTAAAATTCAATCCTGAAATGATGGATGGATATATGCCATTTTTCGGTACTGCTACTTCAGGAATAGGATACAGTGATCCTACAATAAAATTCAAGGATAAACCTGAAACATTTAATATTGAGAAAAAGAAGAAAAATTTCCAGGCTGAGGCAAAAGTAAAAGGGGAGAATGATGTTTACAGGATTTCACTTTCCGTGATGTTTGAAGGAAGCGCTTCATTGTCAATAATAAGCAATAACCGTGGTACAATCTCCTACCAGGGAGAAATATTCCCGGCATCAGCAATAAAATATGGCAGGTAACCTTTGATAACATGTATCGCAGACTAAAAACGATAACTCTGAAAACTGAATCAGGCCAAGCCTTTATGATCTTCCTGGTCTGCATGATACTTTTCTTTCCTTTCAGATCCAACTGTCAGACAACCGGTGACGCAGATCCTGAGATTTCCGGTGTTGAGAATATTCTAGCGCCGGTAAAAATAGATGGAAAGACTCTGTTTCTGGTAAGGGGAATATCCTCTTTCCCTGCAGATCAAAGGGCAGCCTTAATAAGCAAAAGGATCAAAAAAGCTGCTGCAAACAATTCTATCCCGGCGGATTCCGTAAAAATTATCAACGGCGCTGAATACCTGATGGTTTTTGCCGGAGTAGACTTCATAATGAACATCTATGAGGCCGATGCGGAGTCTGAGAAGATCAGCCGGTCAGCTCTTGCCACACTGATTCATGACAAGACTGTTGAAGCTTTAAGACTATACAGGGAGCAGCGCAGCCGGCCGGTTCTGATTAAAAATTCGATCCATGCCATTGCTGCCGCTATTCTATATGTCACCTTGCTATTCAGCATTTTATGGCTGTTAAAGAAAATCAAAGCATGGATCCGCAGAAAGATAAAATTAAAAGCAGATTTCTTAGAGAATAAATCATTTAAACTAATCAGCTCAGACCAGATATGGTCAGTTTATGAATCCATCTTCAGAATATTGAAATTTCTGACAGTACTTATCTTATCTGTTATTTCTCTGGAATATATATTCGGCTTATTTCCCTGGACAAACAGTATTCTTATCTCTACTTTAAATCTTATTGTTGATCCCCTTCAAACTATGGGTCTGGGAATAATAAACTATATCCCAAGCTTGTTCTTTCTCATAGTTATATTCCTGGTAACAAGATATCTGCTGAAACTGATAAGACTCTTTTTTAACAGTATTAATAAGGGAGTGATAGAGATCCATAATTTTCATGCAGAATGGGCCTTACCAACATTCCGGATAATTAAAATCTTTATCACAGCGTTCGCGGTTATCCTGGCCTATCCGTATATTCCAGGATCCTCATCGGCAGCTTTTAAGGGGGTCTCCGTATTTCTCGGATTGCTGATCTCAATTGGATCATCATCTCTGATAGGGAATATTATGGCAGGATATTCCATGACATACAGGAGAGCATTCAAAAAAGGAGACCTTATCCAGGTCAATGATATTATTGGTATAGTTGATGATCAAAAACTTATGGTAACACGTCTCAGGTCATATAAAAATGAGGAGATTGTGATTCCCAACTCTGTCCTCCAGAGCAGCAATATTATCAATTTCAGCTCCAAATCCAGCGAGAAGGGTCTGGTCCTCCATACTATAGTAGGTATAGGCTATGAAACACCATGGCGTCAGGTGGATTCCATGCTGATACAGGCTGCCGATCGCACTGAGGGTCTTTTGAAACAGCCACCCCCATTTGTTCTTAAAAGATCACTTGGAGATTTTGCAGTAAACTATGAGATAAATGCATATTGCCATGATGTCCAAAAAATGCTTCTTCTTTATAATGAATTGCATCAGAATATTCTGGATGTCTTCAACGAGAATAATGTTCAGATCATGACACCTGCCTATGAAAGCGACCCGGCAGAGCCAAAGGTAGTTCCAAAAGATAAATGGGATCTGCCTGTGGCTGATCAAAAGAAAGTCTGAAAATAAATTGTTATCAGCGAGGATCAGGATAAACTAAGCCCCTGCATCTTCTCTGTATCTCATGAACTCACCTCCTCTTTGCGTCGCAGAGAGCGGGCAGTGGGGTGAGTTCATGACTTCTTCTCATTCAATACTGAAAGATTCTTAGATCTTTTGAGACTCACCCCCTCTTTGCGTCGCAGAGAGCGGGCAGTGGGGTGAGTTCATGACTTCTTCTCATTGCATCGCAGCCTTCAGCAACTGATTTCCAACAGGATTATCCGGAAATTTTGCGGCTAACTGCCTAGCGTACTCCTGCGCTTTTATATTCTGCTTATGCTCCAGAAAAAAAGTACATGCCGCATAAAGGAAATCATAGTTATCAGGCTCTTTTTTCAAAGCCCTTAATAAATACTCCTCTGCCAGGATCATATTACCCTGGGAATTTTCAAACAAGGCCAGATTATAAATTATCCTGGGCCGTTCAGGCATCAGTTCAGCCGATTTAAGAAAGAATTTCCTGCTTTCCGGAATGTTACCCTTCTCGGCCAGCAACAGGGCAAGAGAATAGTTAACATCATAAATCTGAGGATTTTCAATCAGTACCTCTCTCAACAGTTTTTCTGCCTCATCGTTTTTGCCCTGCTGATTGTAAACTGTGGCAAGGTTTACCTTTGCCATATAAAACAGATTATCAATCCTGAGTGCTGCCCGGTATAATTCTGCAGCTTTCTCAAACTCCCCGGCATTGGCATACATTATCCCAAGGTTATATCTTCCTCCGGGAAAATCGGATACATAGAGATTTACATTTGTGTACTCCTCAAGGGCAGCTTTCCTTGCCTTCCTTGCCGGCACGCTCAGCTGATCTTCAGGCACTTCCGACAACTTAATTGCTGCCTCGTTACGGATCCCCTTCACCGGATCATTTAACAGCGGCAGCATAATTTTCTCATATGACTTTACATTCTCAGGCTGATAGCCATTTATTGCAGAATGACGCACAAGTGAAGCAGGGTCGCTGAGTGCTTTCTCAATTGCCTTCTTAGCAAGAGTATCGTCATAATTTGCAAGCAGCGAAACTGCCGTTGCCCTCACCATCAATGGGAACAACTCATTACCTGCATACAGAATCAGCTCAGGAACTGCCTTCGGGTCTCTCCTGTTTGCGGCAGCAAATGTCTCTCCGTAATGTGGCCGCTTTCTTGATCCATACCACTTTTCAATATAACCCTGCGACCATGCTACTGATTTATCCTTATGACAATCGTTGCATGCGTTAGGTGTACCAATGCTGATTGTCAGATCAGGCCGTGGATTCCTGAAGCTGTGATCGCGGCGGTAATCATTCCCCATATAAAACTGCCCGACCATATGGCAATTCACACACTGGGCACCAGTTCCCTGTATATACTCAGGCTCTCCGCGGTTTATCAGATGCCGGCCTTTTGGATCAGGCATCTTGTGAAAATGATGGCTTGGGGTATTATAAATATCCGGACGATGACATTTCAGGCATAGTTCATTATCCGTCTTCAGTGTCCTTACTGAATGTGAATCGTGGCAGTCGCTGCATTTAATCCCTTTTTCGAACATCCTGCTCTGCGTGAACGAAGCATACTCATAATCTTCTTCAAGTATCTGCCCGTCGGCGTGATAAAGAGGGGTGGTGATCAGTTGCGGGATCATGTAATTGAGCAGGTCATCATTGTTATTGTCATAATCACTCATGATTGCACGCCTTGAATGGCACCTTGCACAGACGTTTAGGAGCTCCTTGTTATCCAGGTTGCGTGTCCTTACTGCCAATCCTGTATTCACATCTGCCGGGCGCGATCCCTCCGGAAGATTAGCCCATTCTATGTGCTCAGACGCCGGTCCGTGACATGCTTCACAACTCACGTCAATTTCCGACCAGGTTGTATTGAAGGTATTTGTCTCAGGATCGTAGTTCTTCTGCAGATTTGTCGAATGACAGTCGGCACACATTCCGTTCCAGTTCTGCGCCTGGTTTGTCCAGTAGAGCCAGTTATCGGGCTTTATATCCTGACCCTTATAAACTGTATCGCCAAGGTGAAACCACCTTTTCCGTTCAGTATCCCAGGCAATGGGAAGACATTGCAGCTTTCCTCCTTCAAAAGGGACCAGGTATTGTTGCAACGGAGTATATCCGAATGTATAGGCAATCTGGAAGTCACCGAATTTACCATCTGGTCCGTTTGTATTTATATAGAATTTCCCCTCTTTCCGGAACATACGGTGCGTCTGCCCGTTATGCCTGTACTCATAATTGTCAAAATTCCCCAGGACTGTTGCTGCGGTGGCACTGTCCATAGCAAGGTCATGATGTGAACCTGTCCATAGGTCATCTTCCTTTTTGTGACATTCAATGCATGAACTCCTTCCTGTATAAAAAGGTCCGGAATCCGTTGCCGGTATGGATCTCTCATACATTATCCGGGCCAGATATGCAGGAAATGCCAGGACTATCACAATTGTGGCAATGAACCCTGCCTTCTTCCAATATTTCATTCCCGGATCAGATGGCATAGGTTACCTGGGTTTTATCGAATTTTTTGCGCTTCTGCTTCCGGCTCATATCAATCTTCACTTTTCCCGCTTCAATTATTACAGGAAAATAATCGAGTGCACGCGGAGCCGGCGAATTGATAACATTCCCCTGTTTATCAAATGCAGATGAATGGCACGGACAGATAAACTGATTCTTTGCCTTATCCCACAGTACAGAGCATCCGAGATGGGAACATATCAGCGATAAGGCCAGGAAACCACCGTCTTCTGCCCTGATCAGAAAATACTTGTTAATTCGGTCTGGAGTAACTGAGTTAATCGGAAAATCCTCCACTGCGCCTGCCACTTTAAAAACAGAATCCGGATTATCCTTAAGTTTTTTCCTCCCGGGCCTCAGCATGCTGACTGTGAAAAATGCCAGCTCTGCCAGAGCCACCACTCCAAGAATACTCCAGATCTTTGAAAGGAATTTCCGCCTGCCGGACTTTTCAGGTTCCTTTGGTTCAGTATGTTTGATTATTTTTTTATTCATTCAACTAATTAACTTCACATAGCTTTGTAATTTTTTAACCACGGGGTAACACTGAGTTGGCACGGAGTTGCACTGTCTTTCAATTTAAAGAACTCCGTGAACAACTCCGTGTTACTCCGTGCAACTCCGTGGTTAATAATATCTTATAATATATTCCTCTTCTTACATCCCCCATGGCCACACCAGTTTCATACCTGCCCCCCTGAATAATATTCCTGTCAATGACAAAACTGTGTATGAAATAACAAGAATTATCAGTAGCGACTGAATATATTCAGATTTGCTGAGCAGGAATTTTCTCCTTAAATACTTCATAAATAAATAGATAGTAACAACCAATAATATGAATGGGATGAGTCCGGTTGTAATCAATGACGGAACAGATTTGAGTACGGTTTCCGGATCGGGCAGCAATTCACTTATCAATATAAAAACGATTGTAAAAATAAATCCTGAAACCAGGGCGATTTTGCCTGCATTTCTGCCATTATCAGAAAGGAACCATATCCCCTGGTTAATATCATTTAGTTTAATATATGGCAGCCAGAAACTTCCGGTTAAAATTGTTAATGGGAATACCACAACAGCAAAGATGGGATGAAAGTGTATAAGCAATTCCTGCAACCCCATAAAGTACCATGGTGCTTTGGCAGGATTAGGACTAAAGGAGGGATTTGCCCTCTCTCTTAAAGGGGCATCAAATATTACGCTCAAAGCCAGGACAAAGGCAAGAAGGACCAGTGCAACAACAAATTCCCTCGCAACAAGGTTTGGCTGGGTATTGACCATTGGTTCATCCTTGAGAGCCTCAGGTACAATTACTCCGCCTGCTTTGCGTATCCTCCAGAAATGGAACCCCATCAGTACGATCATCAGTAATGGAATAACTCCTGTATGAAGATTGAAAAAATTGGACAATGTGACGCTTCCAACCTCATTTCCTCCCAGAAGTGTCTCTTTAACAGGAGTCCCAATCAGCGGAATATATTGCAGGAGGCTTGTGCAAACAGTCACCGCCCAGTATGACAGCTGATCCCATGGGAGAAGGTAGCCGGTGAAATTTGACAGGACAACAAGTATCAGTAAAAGAATTCCGAATATCCAGGTTGCATGCCTGGGTTTGCGGTATGCACCGGTAAAAAGTACCCTTAGCATGTGAAGGAAAGTGATCCACAGTAATACTATTGCACTCCAGTGATGGATATTGTGGGCAAGCTTGCCAAACAGAAGTCCCTCATTTATGTTAAGTACAGAATCATATGCACCGGCAGGAGATGGAATATAATGAAATTTCAGCAACAATCCTGTGAATACCTGGATAACAACGAGCAGCGCAGCCATTCCTCCCAGCCCAAAGGTTAATGTAAACCTTAATGTAAACGGGTTCACCTTGCGCGGATGCAGGTGCAGGATTAAATTATACCATGCCGTGCTTCGTTTTGTATCTGGGGAGTTTTCGGTCATTAAAGACAATGCAGGATTTTAGGTTTAGCCAAGACAAAAATAGCTTTTTTATTAAATTAATCCGAAAGTCACCGGTCAATCTTCATTAATCATCCATATCAAAATACTCATTAATCAGTACAGTCCATATATCTGAATTTTAGTAGCTTTATCATTACAATATTTGATAATAGTGAGAAAGAAATTTAGAAAACCCATTTTGCTATTCAGTGCCTGTCTCTTTTTTTTAAGGCTATCCCCTTTATGTTCACAGGATCTTGAGCCCCGTGCCTACTCTAATATCCCTGTCGGATTGAATTTTATAATAGCCGGTTATGTTTACACCGCGGGAGGGGTTTTATTTGATCCTGCTATTCCTATTGAAAATGCGAATATCAGGATCCATGGAACTGTCTTTGCCTATGCCCGCTCTGTTAAAATCGGCGGCATGTCAGGCAGAATAGACATGGTTTTACCATATGCGTGGCTCTCAGGGACTGCCGATTTCCAGGGACAACCAGCTTCCCGTGAAGTTTCAGGTCTCGGTGACCCAAGGTTGAGAATGACCGTGAATTTATTGGGTGCACCTGCTCTCCCACTATCAGGTTTTAAGGATTACAGGCAGGATCTGATCATCGGGGTGAGTTTACAGGTGTTTATGCCTGCCAGTCAATATGATAACGACAGACTTGTCAATATCGGTACTAACCGGTTTACCTTCAAGCCGGAAATTGGTATTTCCAAAACTGTTGGCCCTCTGTTTCTTGAACTTTCAGGAGGAGCTGCATTTTACACGGTAAACAATGACTTTTACAACGGGAAGACAAGGTCGCAAAAACCCATCGGCTCGATCCAGGGTCATGTTGTATACAGCTTTAAACGAGGTATCTGGACTTCATTGGATGGCACCTATTACTGGGGTGGAAAAACTACACTTGAAGGAGTTGAGGGCAATGATCTGCAGAAGAATTCACGTTTTGGCTTTACATTTGCCCTTCCTGTGAACATCCATAATTCCCTGAAATTATACCTCAGTACAGGTGTTTCAACACGCACGGGAAGTGATTTCAACCTGATAGGTGTTGCGTGGCAGTATCGGTGGGGAGGAGGACTTCCGAAAGGATAGGCCTGCGACGTCATTAAATAGTCATTTGCTTCGCGTCATTAATGGTCATTTGCGCTTCGCGCGTCATTAATGGTCATATTTGTCACTAATACCATTACAACTTAATGACTATTAATGACTATAAATGACTATAAATGACTATTTTCACAGCAATCCCCTCTCCGTGAGTTCATAAATCAGTTCGGAAATTGATGCTTTTCCCGATTTCTCAAGAATATTTCTGCGATGTGTATTAACCGTGTGGACACTCAGAAATATTTTGTCAGCAATCTCTTCACTGCTCAGACCTGACTCTATTAACCGTATGATCTCAAATTCACGTCCGGAGAAGATATTCCCTTTCTGCAATAATTCCTCATCAGGATATCTGAAATAAGAGAGATCATTTCCTGTATAATAATGATAACCATATTTAATCTTCTTATGCCAGTCGATATTGGTATGGATCTTAAGGAAAAATACTGTTTTATAAGGTATTGTGGTAAAAAATGCATAGCACTGAATCAGGAAATCAGAATATGTTCCGGATGGAGTCCTCATCTTGTAATTTGTTGATAATATACATGTACCCTTTTCAGCAATGAAAAGCTGCTGACTAATTCTGAGAATTTTAGTCCTTCCAAGATTAAGTCTTTGAATATCAATAGGATGAGTTGCTTCCATGAAATGGTAGAAACTAAGTTCCTCAGACGGAATACCAAGGATATCTTTGCTTCCCCTGCTTGTAAAATGGATTTTCATCTGAATTGCATCAGCAACGTAAATAAACTGATTATTCAGTTCCATACATCTTTCAAGTTCCTCCATGAGTGGATCGTTCGGATCAATCCCCTGAAATCCGGAAGGCATATATGATTCGATGAACTTAAAGAACAAATTATAATTATGAATATCTGATATCATGCTGCTGGTTAAAGTTCTTTATTCCCCGGGGTAGAAATCAAAAGTAAGCTAAAAAACTCATAACTAAGCAAGAGGCTATAAATATTTACCTGACAGGAGTGAAGTGGTCAAATTCAGAGCAGTCTCTTCTCCTTGAAATCATAGATGAGTTCAGCCATCGTTTTCATATGTGATTTTTCCAGGATATTCCTCCGGTGCGTGTTTACGGTATGGACACTCAGAAATAGTTTTTCACCAATCTCTTCGCTGTTCAGTCCGGATTCTATCAGGCGGACAATCTCAAATTCACGATCTGACAAAGGATTTCCTATTGCCAGCAACTCCTCGTCAGGATATCTGAATTTGGAAAAGTCGTTCCCTACATAGTAGTGATACCCATGTTTTCTCTTTCTGAAAGAATCGAGATTGGTATGAACCTGAAAAAGGAAGACGGTCCTGTAAGGTACACTATACATAAAGTATAACTGAAACAGCAAATCGGGATAATCTCCCTGAGCATTTCGGATTCTTAAATTTATTGACAGTAAGGCACTTCCTTTTTGTGCAGCAAAAAGATCATTTGCCAGATTAAACATTTTAGACCTTCCGAGGGTATGCTTATAAACGTCATCAGGATGAGTGGCCTCCATAAAATGATAAGCATCGAGCTCTTCCGGCTTAATTCCCATCATATTTTCACACCTTTTGCTTGCCCACGTGATCTTCGCCTGGATCAGATTGGCAACATGGAAAAACTGATTATTTGCTTCAGTCACTGCTTCAAGTTGTTGTAGCAATGCGGAATCGCGATCAATCCCTCTGAATCCTGCCGGGAAATAAGTATCAATAAATTCCTTAAACAAATGGTATGCTCCCAGATCAGATGTCATTTAACCTTAATAAAATAAGATTTTTTTTGAAAAACAGGTACAAATATAAAAAAAATACTCATTATCAAGTATTGTCTGCACTTCCGGAACGGTGTAATTTTACTGTTCCTTTATCCTATTATAAAATATAAATCAGAATATACATTTTAATAATAACACTAAATCTATAGATTATGGCAACCGAAACAAAAAGAATCCCTCTAAACATGGATGAAGTTATTGCCAACGCAAAAAAAGCAGGCAAGCTCAAAACTGTACCATTGAACTGGAATGAGGTATACTATACCAACTGCCCACTGATATCGGCAAGCAATGTTGACCAGGAACTTGGCTGGACCAAGGAGGAGTTCAAGAAAATCGGCATTACCTATCTTTATCTCCGTGCCCGCAAAGAGAATGACTGGTACCCTCACTACATTCATAATCTGGACAATATGATCCGTTTTGGCGGCCTCTTTCCTCCGATTCATGTTCATGCTGATATTCGCAGAACCGTTCTTCTTGGTGTGACCCATGCACCTCGTGAAGGAGGTGTTATGATGGTCCGCTCACGGGACGATATCTACCGGATGGCTGAATTAAAAGGTAAAAAAATTGGACTATCCAGGAGCCAGAATAAAATTAAAACCGACTGGTGGGGCATCCAGGAAGAGCAGGGGATTGAGCTGATGCTGAGAATGAATGGCATGACCAGGAAGGATGTTGAGATAGTTGAATTCCCATACCCGGATGACTGGTACGATAATCCTGCAATGATGGGTCCTGAGATGGAGAATCCTTCCGAATTATGGCTGAAACGCGATCATAAGCACGACCTGGCATTCCGTCCGCTTGAGACAGCTCTTGAAAAAGGAGTTATAGATGCAATGTATATGCAAACCGGTCCGCTTCAGCAGCTTTCTGAAGCTACAGGCAACTTCAAGTCTATCGAAGATCTCTCAAGATATCCTGACTGGACACTTCAGGTAGCCAATATTCCGGCTGCAATTACATGCACAGTGGAGATGGCAGAGAAGCATCCCGAGCTTGCTGTAACATTTATGAAAGGTATGATTAAGGTTGGCCGATGGGCAAATGAACACAAGCGTGCAGCAGCGGCTATCCTCGACAAACAGACCTTTTATCTTGATCCGGAACATACTTACGAAGGTATAAAGCCCATTGACCTGGTACCAAATCTCTCACCGCAAAACATGAGGTCTGTTGAGATCGGAAAAGATTTCATGCTCAGCCACGGTTATATTAAGAACGACTTCGATGTAAACAAGTGGGCCGCACCTGAATTTCTTGAAAAAGCAGCCAGGGAATTACTTGAATTAGAGTGGAAGAAACGAACGACTTCAAAACTTCCGCAAGCAGCTGGTTCACTTGAATCAGGTGGCCGGATCGGGTAACCGGACGGAAATTTAATAGCATATTAAGAAAAAACGGGTTCATTGTAATAATGGACCCGTTTGTTTTTCCGAGGAAGTTAAGGAAAAATAAGTGTTTATTTGTAATCGGCAAGTAATGATTCATATGGTATCTTCATTTTTTCATGAAGGTTCCGGATCATCCTTAGATTTAATTTTCTTTTGCGGTTGAAGATCTCTGATACTCTGCTTTTGTATCCAATAACTTTAGCCAGATCATTGTTATCCATATTCATCTGCTCCATTCTGAATTTAATCGCCTCGATCGGATCCGGCGCTTCAATCGGATAATGTTCATCTTCGTATTTTTCAATCAGTAAACCCAATATATCAGCCTCATCTCCTTCAGGTGTATCAGCGGGTGAATCAAATACAACTTCAAGTCTTTTCAGAGCTTTGTGGTACTCTTCTTCTGTCTTTATTACCTTAATTTTCATTCTTTTTAAATTTTGTCAGCATCTATTTTATTATATTCTGAATGGTTTCCAATGAATCTGATAAATAGCCATCTCCTTGAGTAGTTTATCTGAACAATCAATCTGTATTTATTTCCGCATATGTTGAATACTACTCTGCCACTTTTAAGAATGCTTGCTTTGGGATACTCTGATTTTATATCATTTGGAGAAGTCCATACTGCCCTGGAAGCTTCTTTATACCAGGTTTTAAGTTGTTCTTCTGAATCATTTTGTTTTTCCCAAAATTCCCGGAGTATCTTTTTTGCGATTACTCTCATCAGTTTGAAAATAATTCCAACAAAGATAATAAAAAGTTACCAATTTGGTAATTATTAAGAATTATTTTGATATTAGAAAATTCCGCCAGATAAGAGGGAGATCCCTCATCCCGATAAATCGGGATTCGGGATGACAGTCGCATTCTAAAGGCATTAGGGGGAAGAAGCGGCGATCCGGAACAAGTTTTGTTTATTATCAAAATTTCAGATCCGGATCGCCGCTTCTTCCCCCCCCCCACTCTAACTAACAGCGTGTCATCCCGAACGAAGAGAGGGATCCCCTTCTTCATCCAGAATTCCACCGTATCGAAATTCGGAGGAGTGATTACCCTGCATATGTAATATACTTGCAATTACTTGGGTTTTAATCTGAATATTACTCTTTTTACTAATTGGAGCTTTAACTTCTAATTAGTATGATCGACAGGCTTCTATCTGAAATACTGACCAGTATAATCAAAAAAATGCCTGTAATAACACTTACAGGTCCAAGGCAATCGGGCAAAACCACTTTGGTTAAGCAATGTTTTAAGGTAAATATATATCCGACCCCTGCAGGAAGCTGAAATTTGTTTTGTAAAAGTCAGGATATAAAGAGCCTGAAATTGACCAGGAAAGGGATAAGACACAAAACACAGCTACTTCTGACTTCCGACTTCTGACATTTATTAAATCGTAATTACTTATTGTTAAGTATTGTTCCAGGACTGAACTATCTTTAATTTCGATTTTTATATTTATTTATTATCTCACCCAGATATCTTTAAATGGAACACTTCAAAAACAGATTTATAGTCACTACTGTGATCTTCTTTATGCTATTGGTTTTCAGTATATTTAATCCCATTTCAGCTCAAACTTCCGCACCAGGCAAGAAATGGAATTTTCTTGCAGATGTCTACCTGATGTTTCCCTATATGGATGGAGGAACAGGAAAGGGTGATTTGCTTTCTGTACCGGTTGATGCTAATCCCGGAGACATTTTCAGCAAGCTGAAGATGGCAGCCATGGTGTATGTTGAAGCTAAGACTGAGAAATGGGCAATAACCTCTGATCTTGTATATATGAACCTGAACCAAAAAGTAACTTCCGGTGCAATATTACATTCCGGACAGGTAACCGCAAAAGAATTTATATGGGAACCCGCCGGATTTTACAGAATCGTTCCATTCTGGGAAGTTGGAGTCGGCGGGAGATTTACGAACCTCTCAACTGATATCGATGTACGCCGGAATGTATTACCAGCCGGAACAGAAGAAGTTACCGCCAGCGGTTCAAAAATATGGTTCGATCCGGTTATCATAACCCGTTTTAGCGCCGATATTAAGGATAAGTGGCTTTTCCAGTTCCGGGGCGATATTGGCGGTTTCGGCATTGGATCGGACCTGACATGGCAACTTCAGGCTTATGCCGGTTACCGTTTCGGTAAAGTATTCCAGCTAACCGCAGGCTACAGGATCTTAAGTATCGATTACGACAAAGGAGTTGATAAAGACCGGTTTATCTATAATGTCGACACCTTTGGACCAGTAATAAGATTTGGATTTAATTTCTGACAACGATGAACGACAAACAGCAATGGTTATCTATATGCACACATTATAATGTTCCTTATTTCGGCAGGAATGTATTTCTATTTTCACAGGAAGGGATGGTTCGATTAGTAAAATACTTCACAAAAATACCCACTGATAAGTATTTCGCAATCCTCACAAATGGCGTAATTTTATTTGTTGATAAGAAGACGGAAGGAGGAAGTTGGCATCCCGATAGCTATCGGGAGGCAGTTGGCAGTTGGCAAATTTAAAAACAGAAAATGTCTTTGAACTTCGGGCTTCAGGCTTCAGGCTTCAGGCTTCGGACTTCGGACTTCGGACTGCTTAGTAACAAGATCTATTCACTTAATTATTAATCAATAACTATTAAAAGCATGAAAAAGTACCTTATTATCATTGCAGCAATTTTTATGGCATCATTTGCCAGCGCACAATCAAATAAAGAAGAAGTAGACCTGGTTCAGGCTGCATTCGGGATGGATAAAAAGGCTGCAGTAGCAGAATTTGTTAAACCATCAGAAGCTCAGAAAGATGCTTTCTGGAAGCTCTATGATGAATATGAAACACAAAGAAAAGAGCTTGGGAAACAGAGGATCGCATTATTAGAGCAATATGCAAACCAGTATAAGACACTGACATCCGAACAGGCAGATGCATGGACAAAAAAGGTTATGGAACTCCAGAAAAAAACCGATAACCTTATAGCAACTTATTATGGTAAAATAAAAGGTATTTCCGATGGTATTGTTGCAACTCAGTTCTACCAGTTCGAGAACTATGTTCTTGTTGTTATCAGAGCTCAGATTCTGGATGCAATTCCATTTGTTGAGAAACATTGAGCTTTAATCAGGAACTCATTTACCACGGAGTTGCACTGAGTAACACTGAGTAAGACACGGAGTGCCTCTACCGTAAATAAAAACTCCGTTCAACTCTGTGCAAACTCAGTGTAACTACTTGGTTAAGATGTATTTAAAGGTAATAAAATCTTATTAAAATACTTAAACGAAATATAAAGTACTATGAAAGTAATTATAGTTGGCGGAGTAGCCGGAGGCGCATCATGTGCCGCACGTCTCCGCAGGCTTGATGAAAAAGCCGAAATCCTGATGGTCGAACGCGGACCATTCGTATCTTACGCTAACTGCGGATTACCTTACTATGTAGGAGGGGCCATCGAAGAAGAATCAAAGCTACTGGTGGCCACTGAACAGATGTTCAAGGTGATATTCAACATGGGCTGCCGGACAAATTGTGAGGTGGTGGGTATCTCTGCAAAGGAGAAGACTGTCAAGCTGAAGAATCATCTTACAGGTGAAGTCACAACAGAAAAATACGACAAACTGGTGCTTTCTCCGGGTGCAGCGCCTGTCAGACCTCCGCTTCCTGGGCTCGATCTCCCTGGTATATTTTCTGTAAGAACTGTTGAAGATTCAAAGAATATAAAGGCATGGATCGAAAGGCAATCCGAGAACTCAATAAAAACCGAAAACGAATTCCAGGGCATTGATGCCATGTCTAAATCAAAGAAGGCGGTTGTTATCGGCGGAGGTTTCATCGGTTTGGAAATGGCTGAGAACCTTGTTGAAAAGGCCATGAATGTTACACTCATTGAGAAACTCGATCAGGTAATGCCTCCTCTTGACCCCGAAATGGCACGTGTCGTTAAAAGATACCTGAAGAAAAATGGAATAACCGTTAAAACCGGTGATGGGGTTGCCGGATTCCGTAAGGGTGAAAAGGGCGGACTGGAAGTGCTTACAGAAAAAGGGAAAGTATATGAAGCCGACATCGTAGTCATGTCAATAGGAGTCAAACCTGAGCTTGAACTGGCAAAAATGGCCGGAATTGAAATTGGAGCACGTGGTGGCATCGCTGTAAATGAGCACATGATAACATCAGATCCAGATATTCTGGCAGTGGGGGATGCAGTTGAGGTGAAAGACTTTGTCACAGGCCAGATGACACTGATACCGCTCGCAGGCCCGGCAAACAGGCAGGGACGCATTGCTGCCGATGTAATAGCAGGCCGTCAATCAAAGTTTCGCGGAACACAGGGAACTTCAATATGCAAACTGTTCGATGCTGCAATAGCACAGACAGGTGTAAGCGAGAAGACACTAAAAGGACTGGGGGATACTGATTACGAGAAAGTATACCTGTTCCCTAACTCACATGCAGGATATTACCCCGGTGCAAAAATGCTTATAATAAAAATGATCTTCCGCAAGTCGGATGGTAAAGTGCTGGGAGCACAGGTTCTCGGGGAAGATGGAGTTACAAAGCGTATTGATTCCTTTGCAATGGCAATTCAGATGGGCTGTACCATATATGATCTCGAGGAAGCAGAACTCTGCTATGCTCCCCCTTACGGAAGTGCAAAAGATCCTGTCAACTTCGCCGGCATGATCGCAGCCAACATTCTGAGGGGTGACATGCCTGTTGTTCACTGGGACTCTCTGGGCGACAGCTTTCTTCTGGATGTGCGCAATCCGCCGGAGGTGGAAGCAGATCCGGTTCCTGGCGCTGTTAATATACCTCTTCCACAGTTGCGCTCCCGTCTGGCTGAACTGCCAAAAGATAAACAAATAGCTTCATTCTGCAGATCGGCACAACGCTCCTATTATGCAACACGCATTCTGATGCAGAACGGGTTTAAGGCAGTAAATATCTCCGGGAGCATGCTGGCCCGGTCTATAGCAGGGAATAATTAAAAAAAGTTAATTATGAATGAAATTTTACAGTTTTGCCAGTCAATTTTTAATCCGCTGGTTATAGCCTTCACCGTCGCCAACCTACTCAGCATGGGTCTGCAGGTGAATCTGGGCAAGATGATCAAAATAGTCGGAAATCCGAAGTTTCTTGGACTTACGTTCGGATTAGGGTGGGTGATTAGGTCCCGCCATTGCTTATCTGATCACAATGTTAATTCCCCTTGATAATACTTATATAATTGTGTTGTTCATCGGTAGCCTGGCTCCGTGTGCACCCTTTCTCCCACCGCTTCTCCCCAAAGCTCATGGAGACGTAATATTCGCCGGAGCCTTCATCCCTGTAGCAGCCATAGGCACATCTCTGTTAATGCCCTTATTTGCACCTTTTCTGGTTAAGGGGATAGAATTGAGCGTAATGTCGCTTCTGAAACCACTCTTTATTACGGTGCTTTTGCCATTGCTTATTGGCGCATTAATCAAGACTTTTGCCGAAAAGGTGGCCGACAAGATCTTCAACCCTGTGAAAAAGCTGGCGGGTCTGACTACACTATTGACAGTTATCTTCTGCTTAGTTCTGTATTATAAACAGATGTGGGCTACTGCCGGCAGCATGGCAATGCTTTCGCTGACAATCTTTATGGTTGTAATGGGACTGGTTTCATTTTATTCCGGATTCGGCCTCAACCGGGGTGAGAAGATAGTAATGGCGCTTGGAATGGGAACCAGGAATATTGCTGCGGTCCTTATAGGCGTGCTTACCATTGCCGATGTGACTCCCAATATGGTGGCGATGGTTATCATCTGGACTCTGTGGTCTTTTATTCTAAGTCTGATTATTGCCCCCATTATGGGCAAAAAGGATAGTAAAGTGGCGGCTACTGTATAAATTAACAAAACCCAAGGATTAATGGAATCAATCGGAAATGACTCTGGAAAGAAGAAAGTGACATTTGCAAGCGTGATTAAAGGCTACTTACCCATTCTTGATTGGGGGGCAAAGTACAACAGCAAAACTTTTTCAAATGACATCATCGTCGCGCTGATAGTGACGATGATGCTCATTCCCCAGTCTCTGGCCTATGCAATACTTGCCGGATTACCAGCCGAGATCGGTCTGTATGCTTCGATGGCCCCGCTGATACTCTATGCCATCTTTGGTACCTCGCGTGCTCTGGCAGTGGGCCCTGTTGCTGTAGCCAGCCTTATGACAGCGGCGGCAGCCGGGCAGCTTGCATCTCAGGGGACACCTGAATATATTGGTGCAGCCATTGCGCTTGCCATGGTTTCAGGACTATTACTCCTTATCATGGGATTTCTGAAGCTTGGCTTCCTGGCAAACTTTTTAAGTCACCCGGTAATATCGGGTTTTATAACAGCCTCCGGGATCCAGATAGCAGCAGGCCAGCTTGGTCCGGTTTTAGGAATTCATGCAGAGGGCGAAAGCTTTCTGCAAATTGTGATCTCACTCTATCATTCTATAGGTAATACCCATTTTGCAACAGCAGCCATCGGCTTCGGTTCATTAATTTTTCTTTTCTGGGTAAGGAGCGGCCTTAAGCCAATACTCCTCCGGATGAAGACTCCTGCCAAGGTTGCCGATATCCTGGTCAAGGTTGGCCCGGTGATTGCCATCATTGCTACAATTATTATTGCAGCCGGACTGGGACTTGCAGATAAAGGAGTTAAGATAGTGGGCAAGGTTCCGGGAGGTTTGCCAAAGATAGCCTTACCTCCTCTGGATTTTGCATTATGGCTGAAGATCCTTGTACCAGCCCTTCTTATCTCGATAGTCGGTTATGTTGAATCAATATCTGTTGCCCTCACTCTGGCAGCCAAAAAACGCCAGCGTGTTGACCCTGATCAGGAGCTGATCGCCCTAGGAGCTTCAAATATAGGTTCTGCAATTTCAGGCGGATTTCCCGTCACAGGCGGCTTTGCCCGTTCAGTCGTCAATTTTGAAGCCGGAGCAGAAACGCCCGCAGCAGGAGCATTTACCGCCGTTGGCATCGCCTTGGCAACATTGTTCCTGACCCCGCTCCTGTTCTTTCTCCCCAAGGCCACTCTTGCGGCCACAATAGTAGTTGCCGTGATGTCACTAGTCAGTTTCAGCGGGTTGAAGCATACCTGGGCATACTCGAAAGCCGACTTTGCTGCAATGCTGGTAACAATACTCGTCACACTTGCTGAAGGTGTTGAGGCTGGTCTTATCGCAGGGGTTGCGCTTGGTATATTCCTGCACCTGTACAGCACCTCGAGACCACATGTTGCAGTAGTCGGACAGATCCCCGGCACCACACATTTCAGGAACGTTAATCGCCATGAAGTTATCACTGATCCGGAAATACTTTCCCTGAGAGTGGATGAAAGTCTTTATTTTCCTAATGCAAGATTTCTTGAAGATCTTATAAACGATTCAGTTGCAGCTAATCCTGCCGTTAAGCATGTCATCCTCGAATGCCCTGCCGTAAATACAATTGATTTTTCTGCCCTCGAAAGCCTTGAGGCTATAAACCTTAGACTTAAGGATTCAGGAATAAAGCTTCACCTTTCTGAAGTGAAGGGACCTGTTATGGACCGGCTGAAGTGTTCGCACCTGCCCGGACATCTTACAGGGAAAATCCATCTTACTCATTTTGATGCTGTAACAGCCATCAGAGAAGAGATCTTACAAAAATCGTCCTGAGATTACAAAATATGCTGGATTTGACTATACACCATACAAACCTGAAGAATCTTGAATGAAGTTGCAGAATATATAATTTCAACTGATTCGTGCGGTAACGAACTGAACGGAAGTAACAGATATAAACTTCAGCTTCCTGCAGGTATGCCGGCATCTGAATTCTGGTCTCTGATCGTATATGACAGCAAGACCAGCTTAATTATTAAGACAGATCAGCCCTGGCCGTCAGTTCACAGCAATTGCAAGCACCTGGTTGTGAACGGTGATGGTACAGTCGATATCCTGTTTGGACCTGATCCGTCAGCCGGAGTGGAAACAAATTGGATAAAAACAGTCCCCCGTAAAGGCTGGCATGCTGTGATACGTATTTATAACCTGAAAGAATCTGATTCTTCCGGATGGAAGCCGGGGGAAATTGTTGTCATTCAATAGCAATGCCCGCCGTAGGCTTGCCGAAGGCGGGTCATTTGCCTTCGGCGTCATTCGCGCTTCGCGCGTCATTAATGGTCATTTGCTTCGCGTCATTCAATAGTCATTTGGCCTTCGGCCGTCATTGATAGTCATTTGCGCTTCGCGCGTCATTAGGCTTCGCCGTCATTTATGGTCATTATGTTATGTATAATAATTGAATGACAATTGAATGACAACTGAATGACCACTGAATGACTATTGAATGACTATTGAATGACAATGAATGACGCGCGAAGCGCAAATGACCACTGAATGACAATTGAATGACGCGCGAAGCGCAAATGACCACTGAATGACAATGAATGACGCGCGAAGCGCAAATGACAATTGAATGACAATTGAATGACCTTCTACAGAAGTCCCTTTGCCTTCAGCTCACGGATTACTTCTGTTATAGAGGATTTCCCGGCTTTCTTTATGATATTGGAGCGATGCGTATTAATAGTCAGCGGGCTCCTGAAGAGTTTGTCCGCAATCTCCTTTGTACTCAGGCCCTGTTCAATAAATTCAATTATCTTGAATTCAGTATGGGAAAAAATATTTCCTTTCGAAAGGAGTTCCTCATCCGGGAATCTAAAGGCTTTAGGATCGTTCCCTATATAATAATGAAATCCCTTATGGATCTTCTCATATCCGGTAATATCGGTAATGACCAGTATAAGAAATGCGGATTCGTAAGGAATTACACTGTAAAATATGAAACTCTGGTAAAGATAATCAGCATATTCAGTTGTCCCGGGTATTTTTCCCCTGAAATTAGATGAAATGATACATGTGCCGCTTTTCTTCATGAAGATCTCCTGAGCCATACTTATCAGCTTTGACCTTGCAAGATTATGCCGCTTCAGGTCATCAGGGTGTGTCGTAGTAAGAAAGAACCCTGTGGAGACTTTATCCGGGTCAATTCCAAACATTGACCTCACTCCGTTGCTAATGAATTTTATATCCAGTTGTATAACATCGGTGATATAAAACAATTGCCTGTTATGGTCCATGTAAATATCAAGCTCAAGCACAAGAGGGTCATTCGGATCAATCTCCTTAAAATCTCCCTCAGAATAAGTTACAAAAAACTTATAGAACAGGCTGTAATCTTCGTATCTGGCAGTTCTTACCTCCAAATGATTTAAAAAAATATTAGTCGGCTCAAAACTACTAAAAAATACGGATTGATAGGTATTGAAGTCCATTCGTATATGAAATAACTTTGAATAAGAAATAAATACAATTAAGATAACCAGCAATTCTGGCAGCTAACTATCCAACCCTGATCAATAAGTAAAGCAATGGAAAATCAAAGAGAGTATGTCAGTAAGATGGCTGACAGACTAGCAGAATTAGAAAATGAGATCAGGGAACTTGAACAGATCGCAGACAAGGCAATTGCCGATACAAAGGCTGAATATCAGCAACAGATCAATAAATTGTTTCTGAAAAAAGAAGCAGTTCAAAGTAAAATCTCAAAAATCCGGGACGTGAGCGGAAATGCGTGGGAGGATATGAAAGCAGGAGCAGAATTGAGCTGGGAGACATTTGAGGAATCAGTAAAAAGCAGAATTAAGAAAACAAAGTAGATACAAACCCCGGTATATATGTTAACCGTGGGCAAAGTTCTTTGACATATTTTAATTAAGCGAAGTTTCTCCTCCTTTTGAAGGAGGAGTACCCCGAAGGGGGGAGGAGGTTGATTTCTTAAAGCACTCCCTTCTCTTTAAGTTCATAAATCAGATCTGATATATGCGTTTTACCTGACTTTTCCAGAATATTGGAGCGATGGGTATTTACAGTGTGCATGCTTATAAATAATATATCAGCTATTTCTTTGCTGCCCATGCCCGACTCAATCAGCCTGACGATCTCCATTTCCCGGACAGACAGATTATGACTTATATGCAGTAGTTCCTCATCGGGAAATCTAAATAAAGAGAGATCGTTTCCGGTATAATGGTGAAAACTGTTTTTCTTCATTTTATACCGGTTAATATTGGTAACGACCTGTATCATAAATACTGCCTTGTGTGGGATCGGACTGTAAAACATATAGTCCTGAACAAATAAATTATTATAGACACCGGCAGGATCCCTCATCCGGAGGTTGTATGAAGTCAAAGCACTTCCCTTTTGCGCCTTGAATATTTCTTTCTCCATCTTATAGACCCGGGATCTGGCCTGCCCAAGCCTATCCTCATCGTCGGGGTGTACAGCTTGTGTATAATGTCCGGGGTTTATCTCTTCAGGTGTAACACCAATCAATTGAAAGATTCTTTTACTGGTATACAGGAACTTCATTTGCCCCAGGTCGAAAAGCTGAAAGTACTGGTCATTCTCATCCATCAGCTCCTCAAGCTTTAAAATAACAGGATCTTCAGGATTTATTTTCAGAAACCCGGTTGGAAGGTAGGATTCAATAAAATCGAAAAATATATTATACCTATAAGGTTTGGTCATCAAAATCTGGATATGAGCATAATATGAAAATTTCAACGTCAAAGTTAATAAAAATACCGACGAGTCAGTATTTCCCGGGGTCTGAAATATACTGAACTTTGATTAACCGGGATTGACACTGGTAATAATTGAAATTAAATCCCGGAATCACACTGATCTAATATTAAAATTATGGCTGGGTTAACAGCGAAATTATTTCGTGATTTTTTTGGCGGCAGCTGGTGCGGAAGAATTACCCGAAACGGGGAGTACCAGCGTGAAGTGGTCTTCAACTGGCCGGAACTCAGCGGTAAGTTTTCATCGCTGGGAACTGAAGCGGGATTAATGGTACCTCCCGGCACAGGCATTCTTGACGACACCAGACAGGTTGCTATATCAGGCTGGCGATGCGATACCGGCAGATGGGGCCATTTATGGCACAATGAGTTCGGCGGATATGGCGAAATACAATGGACATCACAGGAGATAGTGGATGGTGTAACAGTTATTTATGGTTTCGGTCATGAGTGCAAACAGGAGTGCGATGATCTGACGGATCATATCATTAAGTGCGAATTGTACGATCAGGACAACTTCAAGTACACCATCAGCAGTTTCAGGAAAGGTCTTCTCGAAATTGTTGCCAGGCGGATCAGAACCGGTAAGGAGTTGAATGAATTGCTGGAAAAACAGGCCAGTACAGCTCTAAGTTTTGCAGAATTGCTTCTTCTATAGGAGCAGACAATAATGTCCAGATTAATAATAAAACGTGAAATACACAAAGTAATAATTTTAAAACAAATTCAAAAGGAGAATAAAAAATGAAAAAAGATGAATCAGGTATCCCGTACTACACAATTCCGGGACGAAAATTAGATGGCAAGCCCTATGAAGGCACCGCTAAGGTAAAAGCCGACACAGCTCGTATCGACCGGCTGAAAGAACAACTCAGGAGCACGCCTGCCGAGGTCGATTTCGAGAGGATCCGGATCATGGAGGAGGTTTATGCAGCCACTCAGGGCGACCAGAATATCATGCGCAGGGCCAAATTCATGGCCACCCTGCTGGAGCGGAAGAAGCTCTACATTGACGAAAACCTCTTCGTGGGCAGCATGGCCGGCACAGTCAACGGCATCTACACGTATCCTGAATGGAACATCGATTGGATGAAGGACGATAATACCGTTGAGAAGTGCACGGATCCGGAGGACAAAAGGGTTAACCAGTGGGCTCTCGATTACTGGGAAAAGCGGGCACTGAAGCCACGCACACTGGAGATCTTCGAGAAGAAGTATGGTTTTGATCCGCGTCCATCCTATGACTCAGGCTTTGTCGTTAGTTTCTTTGACTGGCCCGGTGGCGGTGGTAACCTGAACTACCCAAGAATCTATAACGAAGGACTGTCAGCCATGATCAGGGAGGTTGAGGAAAGACAGGCAGCCCTCGACATGCGCTTGCCCAATGCCAGCAAGTTGTATTTCTATGAAGCCAGCCTCATAATAATGAGATCCATCGTCCGCCTGGCTCACCGGTACGCAGAACTCGCCCGTGAAATGGCGGCAAAGGAAAAGAACACGACCCGGAAAGCAGAGTTGATCGCGATTGCGGAGACCTGCGAATGGGTACCCGAGAATCCTGCCCGTAATTTGAGAGAGGCGATACAGGTTCATTTCTTCTGTCATATCTGCGCGGAACTGGAACAGGTCGGATGCGGTTATTCGGAAGCCTATATGGGGCAGAACCTGGAACCTTTCTACCAGCGCGACAAGGCGGCCGGGCTTATTGGTCCGGATGATGCAACATTCATGCTCCAGAACCTCTTTATCAAGCTGAACGAAATCGGTTATTACTTCGGTGAGAAAGTCGCATTGCAGAATTCAGCCGATCTTGGTCAGAGCATCTCACTCGGAGGCTATACAGAGGATGGCGAAGATGCCACCGCAGAAATGGACTTCCTTGTACTCGATGCCGCCGGTTACCTTCACCTGCCACAGCCTCCGCTGAGCTGCATTTACACAGAGAGGATGAGCGGCAAATTCCTTGAAAAGGTACTTGATGTCATTGGTACAGGTGTGGGCATGCCTCAGTTCGTGAGTGGCGAAGTGATGCTGAAACGGGCCCTCCATATGTTCGCTGACTCAAAAATGGGCCTTACCCTTGAGAAGGCCAGAAGGACATGTATCGGCGCCTGTGTGGGATCCTACATTCCTTATGAGACCGGTCACCCGGTAGAAGGCCAACCTAATCTGGGGAAGGTCATCGAATTAGTGATGAACAATGGCTTCGATCCCCGGACCAAGAAGCAGGTTGGGCCAAAAACCGGTGATCCGGAGACCTTCAAGACTTTCGATGAATTGTATACTGCCTTTGAGAAGCAACTGATATTCAATGAGGAGGTTCTCCGCCGCGGGGCATGGATCGCCAGCATGCTTTGTGCTGACTTTCTCCCGGTTCCATGGCGCTCGCTTCTTACCGGAGGTTGCATTGAAACTGGAACTGAAGTTTGGAATGGCGGGGCAAATTATTATACTGTTGCCCAGATTGTTGTGGGTGGTATTGACGCTGCCAACTCGCTGATGGCCTTGAAACATCTGGTCTATGACCAAAAGAAGATCACCATGGCTGAACTGAAGAAAGCTCTGGCTGCAAACTGGGAGGGTGATTATGAGAAGGTAAGGAAGATGTGTTTTGAGGATGCTCCCAAGCATGGCAACGATATCCCTGAAATGAACAGGATGGCCCACAAAGTGTACGAAAGTGTTCTTATGGCATTCAACAGTGTTGACGGTGGTGGTAACTATCTCAGCAAAGAGATCAAATCAACACCGGATGCCTATACCAAGAGTATCCACAACCTGATGGGGATGGTTACCGGAGCTTTGCCCAACGGTAAGAGAGCAGGAGTGGCTCTTACAGATGGAAGTCTTTCAGCCATGCCGGGCACCGATGTCAACGGACCCACTGCGCTGGTGATGTCTGCTGCGAAAGCCCAGGATGCCATCAAGTACACCGCAACCCACATGAACGTGAAACTTCCTCCGGATCAACTGAAGACCCGCAAGGGCAGGGAGAATGTGCTTCGACTGGTCAAGACCCTGTTTGATAACGGTGGCTATCACATTCAGTTCAATGTGCTTGACACCAACATCCTCAGGGATGCACAGAAACACCCGGAAAACTACCGCGACCTTGTCGTTCGGGTAGCCGGTTTCAGTGCGTTCTTCACCAAACTGGCAAAGGGCGTGCAGGACGAGGTCATCGAACGTACATTGCAGAGTTTCGAAAAGTAATAGTGTTTTGAAATCAGAGCTAAGGCATGGCAGTTGTCATGCCTTACTTTATGATCTTTTAGCCCCCTTCCCTCCCGATAACTATCGGGACTTCCCCCCAGAGGAAGGAGTAAAGACAAAGCCTTTCCCCCTTGGGGGAAACGGGAAAGGGGGTATTAAAAACCTAAGAATAAAATAATTAAGGAGATTAAATTATGAGTACAAATACAGGACAAAAACGCGTTGCCATTATGGTAGGCGCCGGATACATTCCGGGAATAAATGCCGTAGTTGCAGGGGCATCGCTTGCTTCCGGCAAATTGGGATGGGAGCTGTTGGGCATACTCGATGGATTTGAAGGTATACTTCATCCCGAAAAATACCCAGATGGCGGATTAATTGCAATCAATCCCCGGAACTTGAATCTGGACCCCAACACAAGCAGTGTACTCGGCCAGTCGGCACGGATTGATCCATTTAATGTCCGCACAATCAATGAACTTGAAATGGTTGAGGAAGTGGACATGTCTGATGAGCTGCTTAAGAAATTAAAGGCAGAGAAAATAGATGCTGTCATTTCGATTGTTGGCGGCAAGGGTCTGACTATTCTTTACCAGCTGCACAAAAAAGGACTGAATACAGTGTGTGTTCCGCGTTCAATAGAAAACGAAATTGCTGCAACTTCGGTATCATTCGGGTTTAATACTGCGCTTACTTTTACAATAGATATGCTCGACCGTGCGCGCCTGGCGGCAAAGGCTGCTCATAAAATAGCAGTTGTCGAGGTACAGGGCGAAGAAGCAGGATGGATTGCCCTGCAGGCCGGTATTGCTGTAGCTGCCGATGCGGTACTGATTCCGGAGATCCCGGTGGATCTGAAAAATGTGGCTACGCACTTAAAAAATAAAATGTCGGGCAAAAAATCATGGGGTCTGGTAGTTGTGGCGCAAGGCACAAAAATTATCAGTCAGCCTAAAAATGAAGAACCCGTATCCTCACTAAAAGCTTCGTTATCTCCTTTGGCAACCAGTGATTCCAACAGTGAATTTGTAATTCACAGTTCAGGACAGGCTGCACAGGCTGTGGCAACAGGTCTGCAACTGCGGATAGCAGAAGAAACTTTTCCAATGGTTATTGGCCCCTGGGTCAGAGGTGGAGCACCATCGGCAGTCGATCGCCAGTTGGGTGTGGCTTACGGTGCAGGAGCTGTTGAGGCACTGAAAGCCGGTAAAACCGGGGTAATGGTAGCCTTTGTTCCACCGGATATTAAGTTCGTTCCGCTTGCTGAGGCAATCAATAAAGTAAGAACGATACCCGCTGAAAACATGTTTTTTCAGGTGGCGGATTCACTAGGTATTTATGTTGGAAAATAAGGAGGGAAGTATCATGATAAATCAAACAAATAATATACTGGATATAACAGGAACGGTTTTAAATATCCAGAGATATTGCAGCCACGACGGACCAGGTATCCGTACAAATGTTTTTCTGAAGGGCTGCTCGTTGCGCTGTAAATGGTGCGGAAATCCTGAAAGCATACGAAAAAAACCGGAAATATCCTATGATCCGAATAAATGTAAGGGAAAAGAGTGTAGTATCTGCCTGAAAGCCCCTTTTCCCGAAGGTGCCTTTTATTTTGTTGAGGGCGACGACTCAAAGGTGAAAGTGAACTGGCAACTGGCATCAGATTGCGACATTTCACATGCTTCTCTTTGCCCTACCGGTGCCCTCGAGATGTTCGGTAAAACAATGACTGTTGGTGAAGTGCTGGATGAAGTGGAGAAAGATTCATCTTTCTACAGGAGTACCGGTGGAGGTATGACAATGAGTGGAGGTGAGGTGATGCTGCAACCCGACTTTACAGCAGCCTGTCTGCAGGAAGCCCACAACAGGGGTATAAATACAGCCATTGAAACGGCCTGCAATGCCCCATGGTCCTTTCTTGAAAAAGTACTGCCTTATGTAGATACAATGCTCCACGACCTTAAGTTAATGAATTCGGAAAGGCATAAGAAGTGGACTGGTGTTGGCAACGAAAGGATTCTTGCAAACTTCAAAAAAGCCTATGAAACTTTCCCTGATGTTGAATTTATTGCCCGCACACCCCTTATTCCGGGAGTTAATTGCGATGATGAACATATTCTGGGTGTACTGGAATTCATTAAACCACACAAGAATGTAATTGATTATGAGCTCCTGCCTTATCATCGTTTTGGACTTGGCAAATATGAATCGCTCGGTGTCATTTACGAACTCGACGACTACAAAACACCTGCTGATGAAGTGGTTAAACGCTTTCAGGCAATGATTGACAAGGCTTTTGGACGCGAGACTCAGGAGAAATAAAAGAATAAAATTATGATTAAACATGTCGGACATGGAGGCATTCTGCGGCGCATCGCGATAAATGCAGGTGCCGGATATCTTCCCGGAATCAATACCATCATTACAGGAGCTTCCCAGGCAGCTGGCCAGCTGGGATGGGAGATTGTCGGAATCAGTGATGGGTTTGAAGGCTTGTTGCACCCCGATCATTACCCGGACAGAGGACTTGTTACACTCAGCCCGGAAATGATTGCGGTTCATGATCTATCGCGGGGAGGCAACCTCGGCCAGGCACCCAGGATCGATCCGTTTCATGACACTACGCATAATAGTGGTGAAGTAGATCATTCAGATGAAATTCTAAAAAGGCTGAAGGAAGAAAACATTGACGCATTGATTTCAGTGGTTGGCAACCAGGGGCTTCATATACTTTATAAGCTCCATCGCAAGGGATTGCATACAGTCTGTATTCCAAAATCTATTGAGAACGACATTCCGCTTACTTCGGTTTCTTTTGGATTTAACAGCGCGCTGAGCTTTACAATCGAAATGTTGCAGCGTGCCAGACAGGCAGCCATATCTGCCCGAAAGATAGCCGTAGTGGAAGTAATTGGTGAACAGGCAGGGTGGCTGGCACTGCAAGCCGGCATAGCAATTTCTGCCGATGTGGTGCTGTTGCCCGAAATACCATGTAATCTTAACATGCTGGCCCGGAGGCTGGACGAAAAGATCTCTTCAAGGAGGCCATATGGATTGGTGGTTGTGGCCGAAGGCGTGAAACTATTCAAAAAACCAGTTGAAGATAAATCCGGTTCACGCATTGTTTCGCTGCCTCCATCTGCAACAGGTGAGGCATCTGAGCAAGTTATCATTCCACCTGAAAAGACAGCCGAAACGCTTGCAAGGGAACTCCAGTTGCTTATTGAGATAGATACCTATCCGCTTGTTGTCGGACCATGGGCAAAAGGCGGCTCGCCTACTGCGGTTGACCTGCAACTGGGCATGGCGTACGGTGCCGGAGCTATCCAGGCATTGAAAGCCTCAAAAAACGGGGTAATGGTTGCTTTTGCACCTCCTGAGATTCAGTACGTTCCACTGGCAGAAGTGATCAATAAAGTAAGAACGGTTTCTGCCGGCAGTGAATTCCTGAAGATCGCAGGATCCCTTGGTATTTATTTCGGGAATTTTTCTTCAAAGAAAACTTTACATTCAGAGGAGGTAAAATTATGAATAATCAGGATCAATCTATAGATGTATACGAACGACTGGCTGAGGTTCTGGATGCAACGCCTCAGGGCTTTCCCAGGATGAAATCAGGCGTGGAAGTAAAACTGCTTAGACAGGTGTTTTCTACTGAGGAGGTTTCTCTTGCCGGTTATATGACAATTGCATACGAGTATCCTGCCGAGATAGCCAGGCGCGCCGGCATCAGCGAGGATGATGCAATCGTGATATTATCAGCGCTCATATCAAGGAAACTGGTTCGAATGAAAGGTCCGCCGTCATACCCGGGTATGCCGGCTCCGCCTCCAGGAAAAGATTCGCTCTTCCGGCTTGGTCCTTTTTTGATCGGATGGTACGAAGCGTGCATGCGGGTTGAAAGCACGGAATTTGCCGAACTTTTCCATCAATATATGGTAGAGGGAGGAAGCGAACGGATCCTTGGTCCGCGGCCCGGCGTGCTGGGGGTTGTTCCGGTA
The DNA here is from genome assembly GCA_963782945.1 of uncultured Bacteroidales bacterium. Taxonomy (GTDB): domain Bacteria; phylum Bacteroidota; class Bacteroidia; order Bacteroidales; family VadinHA17; genus LD21. The sequence continues at coordinate 166,821 of CAWALO010000029.1, read as the reverse complement.
AGAGGTTCGCTTAAGCCGGAATTGATGGCTACGATGGAACCACATCTGGATATTGATGCTCATTTAAAGCGGCACGATCGTTTCCTGGTAATGGATTGTGTTTGTAAAAGGGAGATGGAGGCTCTGGGGAAGGATGATAGCCGCTATCCGTTAAAACGGTGCGGATTTTTAGGACTGCCTTCAAGTGTGCCATTGGGAGAACATGTGCTCAGTCGTGAGGAAGCAGACCAGCTTCTTCGGAAGCTCGAAAAAATGGGACATGTAAGCAATGCAGCCTACGGATTTCAGATGAGTGCCGAAACCCCGCAGTTTGTAGGCGGCTGTAATTGCGACCGTTATGCCTGTGCTGTATTCAGCCACCACTATCCCAGCCAGCCTTCAAACTACCGCATTGTTAAAGATTATGATAAATGTACAGCATGCGGCATTTGTATAGATCGCTGTCCAACCTATGCGCATATAGATGGTAACCGTGATGATGGTATGCCGGAATATATTCGCGAAAAGTGTATAGGATGCGGTGTTTGTGTGATTGCATGCGATCCGGGTGCGCTTGAACTGGAACCGGTATCGGCGGAGGAGTGGTTCTATACTCCTAAAAGCATGGAGGAATGGGAAGAAATGCGGGCAAAGAACCTTGCAGCGGAGAAGTAAAGATCAGTCGGATGTCGGATTGGCCCAAGTCATTCCCTATACCCAATTAAAAAAAGAAAATGAAACATTATAATATTTTTTGCATTTTTATATTCAGTTTAATATTTACCATTCCCTTACTGGCACAGGATGAACAGAAACCGGCAGCAGATGATGCTGCAGCGATAGCAAAGAAACTGGCAAATCCTATCGGGGCACTGATCAGCTTGCCATTTCAGAATAATATGGATATAGGTATCGGCGATTACAATGGTTCGCGAAATACACTGAACATCCAGCCGATTGTTCCTTTCAGTCTCAATGCAAAATACAGCCTTATTACACGATATATTCTTCCTGTAATAACTCAGCATGACATTACCGGGGAAACTACTCATCAAAGCGGACTGGCCGATGCACTGGTGAGCGGATGGATATCAAATGCTGTTGTAAAAAATGGATTTGTATGGGGTGTGGGGGCTGCATTTTTAATTCCTACCGCTACCAGTGATTACCTGGGAGCCAAAAAATTTGGAGTAGGCCCGACAGTTATTGTTCTGCAACAAAAGAACGGCTGGACTTACGGTGCTTTGGCAAATCAAATCTGGTCAGTTGCAGGCGATGCTGACAGAAGCGATGTAAACCAGATGTATCTGCAACCATTTCTTACTTACAACTGGAAAAGCGGCTCAGGACTTACGGTTAATTCGGAAACAACACTTAACTGGGAAGCAAATACTACCACTTCCTATATTAATATTATGGCGGGCGGGCTTACTAAATTCGGCAAACAATTGGTTCAGCTTCAGATAGGGCCGCGCATACAGGTTGCCGCCCCTGAAGGTGCCAAATCGCCATTTGGTGTAAGGGCAGCCGCAATTTTTGTATTTCCCAGGAAATAAAGAAGATGTAGCATGGAATTATTCAGATTCGTTGACAGGAATAATTAAGGATTTAAAGTTACAAGTATGATTAATGTAATATGACAGTTGCTACGATCTTTAATATTGTTGTTATAATTTATTCAATGTCGAACCTGGCATCCCTGGGTATTGAGCTTAATTTGCGTGAAACCATAAAGTCGCTGAGCAGCTACAGGTTAATTATCTTAACTTTATTCTGGGGTTGGATTGCAGGACCAGTTTTAGCATTAGTGCTTTCAAGTGTCCTTCCTATGGATAGTTCTTATGGTACAGGACTGATTATTTCCAGCCTTGCGCCGGTAGCACCTTTCTATCCGATTCTGATACGAAAATCAAACTCAGACAAAGACTTTGCTGCTGCACTAATGCCATTAGCCATGGTTGCAACTGTGGTAATGCTGCCAATAATGGGGCCTTTTATGATTAAAGGGCTTACGGTTAATGTCTGGTCATTGGCCAGACCTCTTCTTCTGTTGATATTATTGCCGCTTGCCGGTGGAATAATCTTAAGGTGGTATGCGACCCGTTTTGCCGATAAAATTTTTCCTGCTGTTAAGCGCATTGCAGGAATCTTCACAGTTATTGCAATGCTATTTGTACTTGTATTATACTTTCCTGACTTTCTCAGGATACTGGGTAGTTTTGCAATCGGCGCTCATATTCTATTCGTATTAGGAATAATGCTTATCTCATACTATTTAAGCTTTGGCTTGAAAAAGGGGCAGCGGAGCGCCCTGGCGCTTGGTATGTGCAGCCGGAATCCGGCTGCCATGCTGGTAGTTTACATTGCATTAAATATTACTGATCCAAAGATGCTGCTTATGATTCTGCTGGCAGGTCCGGTCCCGGGTATTGTCGCCTATTTTGTGGCATTATTTTTTGGTTCAAGAGCTAAAAAGATCGAAACCAGAAGTGTTAAATAAAGGTACATTATAATGTTTTTATTAGATCAGAAACAATTAAAATAGACTGATATTATGATCAAATCACTGGGACATGCCGGCACGCACAGACGTGTTGCCATCAATGTCGGGTCCGGATTTGTTCCCGGCACTAATGCAGTTGTTATGGGCGCTGCCATTGCGGGTGCTAAATTAGGCTGGGAGATGATTGGCATTCGCGACGGCTTTGAAGGGCTGTTATTCCCTGAACGCTATCCCTCCGGAGGACTTCTTACCCTCAGCCCCGAACTGATTGAAAACCTCGATCCGTCAACAGGCGGTATTCTTGGTCAGGCTCCGAGGATCGATCCCTTTCATGCCTCCTCTAAAGACGGTAAAGAAGCAGATCTCTCTGATTTAATTTTGAAAAGATTAAAAGAAGAAGATATCGATGCCCTTATCTCAATTGTTGGTGGCCAGGGGCTGGCAGTCTTGCAGAAGCTGCATTCCAAAGGGCTGCATACGGTATGCATTCCCCGGTCGATTGAAAACGACATTGCCTCTACCGCAATATCATTCGGTTTTAACAGTGCATTAAGTGTTACCATAGAAATGCTTAACAAGGCTTTTCAGGCTGCCAGATCTGCGAGTAAAATTGCGGTTGTCGAGGTCCCGGGGGAACAGGCAGGATGGATTGCCCTTCAGGCAGGTATTGCAGTTCGTGCCGATGCAGTGCTTATGCCTGAGATTCCCTGCAATCTTAAAAATCTGGGCTCCCGACTGAATGATAAAATATCATCAAGGAGACCCTATGGACTGGTAGTAGTGGCCGAAGGGGCAAAGTTTACCGGTAAGACCAGTAAACCTGAGAATCAATCCAGGGGAAGATCTCCGGAAAAAGTTGTAGCCGGCCAGGTTGCCTTCAATGTTTCATCCATCCTGCAGACATTAATCAATCGCGAAGCCTATCCGCTGGTAATTGGCAGCTGGGCAAGAGGCGGTAATCCCACGGCAACCGATCACCAGCTGGGGATGGCATACGGAGCGGGTTCAGTTCAGGTATTGAAAGGGGGTCAGAATGGTGTAATGGTATCGTTTATGCCCCCTGATATCAGGTTCGTTCCACTGAAAGATGCTGTTGACAAAGTCAGATCAGTACCCGCCGACAGTGAATTTATGAGAATTGCTCACTCACTGGGTATCTATCTGGGTCAGGGTTTATAATCGGGAAAATTACAAACGACAACCTAAAACAGCAAAAAATGAACAATAATAAAATATCCGAAGATATATACGAAAAACTGGCAGATGCACTCGATGCCCTGCCTGCCGGTTTTACAAGAACTCCTTCCGGATCGGAAATAAAGCTGATTAAATTGGTTTTCTCTCCTGAAGAAGCATTGGTTGCAAGTACATTGAGCCGGAAACTTGAGACTGCCGGCGAAATTGCTGAACGGCTGGGACTTCCTGTTGATAAAGTAACCGTTTTACTCGAAGGTATGATACCCCGGCGCATGGTCAAAGCGGATACCCTTGCACTTGAAACCGGTGTTAAAGGTCTTGGAAAAGTGGAGGCAAAACCCGGTCAGGCTAAAGAGGAGAGTGTCAAGAAATACCGGCTCTTCCCTTTCCTTGTCGGCTGGTATGAATCGTACCTGCAGGAGGTAAAACCTGAAAGTACAGAATTTGCCCGGATATATGAGCAATACGTTATCGAGGGAGGAGGCGAAAAGATCTTTGCTCCACGACCCGGCCCGCAGGGCACCATTCCATACCGTGGTTCTCTTAAACCTGAATGGCTTAAAAAGGAGCCTCATAACGACATCGCCGCGCACTTTCAGCGGCACGACCGTTTCCTTGTGATCGATTGTGTGTGCAAGAAGGAGAAAGTTGCTGCCCACGGCCATAGCTGCGAGATGCCCAACAAACGTTGTGGTTTCGTGGGTATGCCGCCTGTGGTTCCATTCTCGGAAAACGTTATCAGCAGGGATGAAGCCATTAAACTCTGGAATGAACTTGATGCCATGGGAACCATGATGATCCAGGGCTTCTATGGATTCACCATGGGTGCAGAGGAGCCTCAGTTCGTCGGAGGCTGTCACTGCTGCGGCTGTTGCTGCTCCATATTACAGGGAGGGCGTTTGGGAAAGCTTACAGAAACGGTTGAGAGATCGAACTACCGCGTTGTAAAGGATTATGACAAGTGTACCAATTGCGGCGAGTGCATCAGACGCTGCCAGTTTTTTGCGCATAAATGGAAAAGGACCCCGGAAGGCCGGGCTTCAGTTTATTACAGGGACAAGTGTGTGGGATGTGGTTCATGTGGTATGGGATGCCCTTCTGGTGCGCTTCACCTCGAGCCGGTTCCCGAAAATGAATGGGTTCAGGTACCATCAAGCTTTATCGGGTGGGAAGAGGCCAGGATTCAAAATATGGGTGCTAAAAAATAGTAAAAACTGACAGTCGGAAGATCAGATAAAGAAGTGAGAAAAAAATTACAGCTTAAGATTCAAAAGGATTAACTTTAATTATTTTAATTGTGAAAGTAAACTGCTTCCGGATTTCCGACGGACCAAAACTGACTCCATGTGAATACAGCTTTGCCGTCGAAGCAATCAGAAAAAAACAAACGAGGGTCTGGATCGATCTCCTTGACACTGAAAACAGTGAACTCGAAGAGAAACTGGATGAAGTCAACATACAGGGATTGATCAGGCATTTATGTCTTGATTCACGCGATCATCCGGGTTTCTATCCGTTCAGACCACTGGCTCTGATGGTAATACCCGTTCAGATGGAAGTACAGACCTCAAATATTCTCGAGTATCTTGCTGTCCTTTACTGCGAAGATTTTCTTATTTCCATCCGAAACAGTAAAATGGCCAGGTTTCGAAAAAGTATCTCTGCTGAAGATTCCTTTGACCTGCTCCCGGATGACACTAGTGCAGGTGTTATCTCTGCCCTTATGATGGGTCTGTCGCTTGACTGCCTTCGTAAAGCCGCCAAGTTGAGCGACATGATACTGGCGCTTGAAGCACAAATGGAACATGCCCCGGATTCAGTAAAAATAGAAGAAATATCCGGTAAACGATCTGAATTGCTGACACTTGAATCAATTGTCCAGGGGCAGTTGCCGATAATCGAGACTGTCATCTCATCGGACAGGCCTACGAAAAATCCGGAAAGTACACTGGAGTATCTGCGGTGGGCTGCCGCAAATCTTAAATCGGCCGACAGGAAACTTGAATGGCTGGAGCACAGGATCGATGTATTACGTTCTATGATAGATATGCTGGCACAGGAAAGAACAAATCGCAGACTGGGAAGGCTTACGATTCTCTCTGCAATCTTCATGCCGGTTACATTTCTGGTCGGTGTATGGGGCATGAATTTTCAAAACATGCCATTGCTTTCTGTGCAATATGGGTTTTTTATTGCACTTTTTATTATTTTTATTATTTCCGGATGGATGTTCCTTTATTTCAAAAGAAAAGGGTGGTTCGGGTAATGGCGCAGGGCACAGGGCGCAGGGCGCAGAGCAAAGAGCATAGAGCGCGCAGGACTAATCTGCGGGAAAAATAATTTAAAATAAATATAAAATGAGTGCAGAAAAATCAAGACTGGAAGAGTGCCGGAAGCAGTCACACCCCTGGAAAAAATGGGGCCCCTACCTGAGTGAACGCCAGTGGGGAACTGTCCGTGAAGACTATAGCGATAACGGAAACGCATGGAGTTATTTTCCTCACGATCATGCCCGTTCGCGGACATATAAATGGGGGGAAGATGGTCTGGCAGGCATCTCTGATGACAAACAGCTGCTCTGCTTTGCAGTTGGACTCTGGAACGGCAGGGATCCGATATTGAAGGAAAGGCTGTTTGGCCTGACCAACAGCGAGGGTAACCACGGTGAGGATGTAAAGGAATACTACTTCTATCTCGATTCCACCCCTACCCACTCATACATGAAATACCTGTATAAGTACCCTCATAATGCCTATCCATATGATGACATTGTCACTACTAACCGGTTTCGCAGTAAAAATGAACCTGAATATGAATTACTCGATACCGGCATTTTTAATGACAATCGCTATTTTGATGTATTCGTGGAATATGCCAAGGCAGCACCTGAAGACATTCTTATACGGATCACCGTTTTTAACCGGGGACCTGAGACAGCTTCATTAAATGTTTTACCCACTCTCTGGTTCCGCAATACCTGGCACGACACTATCTATAATGATGTTCCGGTTCTGAAAAAAGTCAGGCTGGATAAGACATCAGGAGTTATTTCAGCTTCGCATCTGGATTTGGGTGAATGGATTTTTACTGCCATGGGTGCAAAAGACCTCCTCTTCACAAACAATGAAACCAATGATGAACAGATCTGGGGTATTCCAAACTTTACCCCCTATGTCAAGGATGGTATCAATAATTATCTGGTTAATGGCAATAAAGGTGCGGTGAATCATGATATGACAGGGACTAAGGCAGCTGCTCATTATATTCTTGATATTAAAGGCGGTAAATCTGCAACCCTTAATTTGCACCTGACAAAAACAGCTCCCGGAAATGCCAGATCTTTAAAGAAGAAGTCTCCAGTGTCTTCAGTGGAAGATTTTGAAAGCATATTCACTTCCCGTCTTAAGGAAGCTGATGAGTTCTATTCCACAATCATTCCTTCTTCACTGGGAGCCGATGAAGCAAACGTGATGCGCCAGGCGCTGGCAGGGATGTTATGGTCAAAACAGTTTTTTAACTATGATGTAGGCAAATGGCTGAAGGAGCATGGTGTGAATCCATCCAAATCAGGGCAGCGCAATGTCCGTAACGACCGGTGGCACCATATGAACAATTCAGACATTATATCCATGCCTGACAAATGGGAATATCCCTGGTACGCTGCATGGGACCTTGCCTTTCATGTTATAGCCCTTAACCTTGTTGACGAGGAGTTTGGAAAGGGCCAGCTGGAATTGATGCTGCGGGCAGACTACCAGCATCCCAACGGTCAGATACCTGCGTATGAATGGAATTTTGGCGACGTCAATCCCCCCGTGCATGCATGGTCAACAATATTTACCTTTTTCCTTGAAAAGTCAAACACGGGTAAAGGTGATCTGGAATGGCTTGAACGCTCCTTCCACAAGCTGATGCTAAATTTCAGCTGGTGGGTCAACAGGAAAGACCGGGCAGGAAATAATGCTTTTGAAGGTGGCTTTCTGGGACTCGATAATATCGGTGTGTTCGACCGGAGTTCCGCCCTGCCTACGGGAGGATACCTCGAACAGGCTGACGGCACAGCCTGGATGGCGCTATTCTGCCAGAACATGATGGAAATCAGCATACAGCTGTCATTGGTCAATCCTGCGTATGTTGATATAACAATGAAATTGTATGAACACTTCCTGTGGATCTCATCTTCCATGATACGTGCCGACAAGGATGGAGGGATGTGGGATGAGGAAGATGGATTTTTCTATGATGTACTTTGTCTCCCCGATGGCGGGAACCAGAGGCTGAAGGTACGTTCCATGGTTGGATTGCTTCCCTTATGCGCAGTCACTGTTTATAACAGGGACATGGCAGAAAAATATCCGCAGGTTCCTCTGATGATATCAAAATTCCTTTCTCCCAAACCTGAGTTAACAGCTTTTATTCATAATCCTGGCAAACCTGGTCAGAATGGCAGGTTACTGGCATCGGTACTGAATGAGACAAATTTACGCAGGGTTCTGACTGTGATGCTCGACGAGAAAGAATTTCTGAGTCCCTACGGCATAAGGGCTCTCTCCAGGATACATGGTGAACATCCTTATATTCTGAATGTCGAGGGTAATGAATATAATGTCTCCTATCTTCCTGGCGATTCCGATAGCGGAATGTTCGGGGGGAATTCCAACTGGCGCGGACCTATATGGATGCCGGTAAATATGATTATCGTCAGGGCTCTTTTTAATTATTTCCAGTATTATGGAAATGATTTCATGATCGAGTGCCCCACAGGTTCCGGGACTATGATGAACCTGTATCAGGTTGCCGAAGAGATATCCCGCCGCCTTTCATCCATTTTCCTGAAAGATGAATCTGGTCGCAGACCAGTATACGGGAATATTCAGAAATTTCAGGAAGACCCGCTATGGAATGATTACATACTCTTCCATGAATATTTCCACGGTGATACAGGAGCCGGGGTAGGTGCAAGTCACCAGACCGGCTGGACAGGAACAATTGCCCGTACGATGCACATGTTTGCGCAGATGTCGATGGACGACGCCCTTAAATTCAGTAAGGCGAATGCGCTCAAGGGAAAGGCAGGGAAAACATGAGACCGGCAGTCATTGATAGTCATTTGCTTCGCGTCATTCAGCTTCGCTGTCATTTGCGCTTCGCGCGTCATTTGCTTCGCGTCATTAATTAAAACAACTGAATGACTACCGAATGACAATTGAATGACCACTGAATGACAATTGAATGACCCTCCTACGCTAAAGCTTCGGAGGGCGAAGCAATAAATGACAATTGAATGACTATTGAATGACTATTGAATGACCATTGAATGACTATTGAATGACTATTGAATGACTATTAATGACTATAAATGACAATGAATATGAAAGCAATCACAGTAGAACCAAAAAAAGCAGGAACCGCAAGGTATATGGAAATGCCGGAACCTGATCTGCGAGACGGATCCATACTAGTTGAAGCTGTTGCCGTAGGAGTATGCGGTACCGATGTCGAAATTACGGAAGGGAAATATGGCTGGGCCCCTCCCGGACAATCACATTTAATATTGGGCCATGAATCTCTCGGTCGGGTGATCGATCCTGGTCCGGCCGGCGGTTTCAAAAAGGGTGACCTGGTTGTTGGCATCGTCAGACGCCCGGATCCTGTTCCCTGCCCCAATTGTGCAGTTGGTGAATGGGATATGTGCCGTAACGGACTTTACACTGAACGCGGCATAAAGGAGATACATGGATATATGTCAGAGCGGTGGAGGATCGAGCCAGAATACGCCGTAAAAGTAGATTCCTCTTTAGGCATTCTTGGTGTTCTGCTTGAGCCTACGACCGTTGTAACCAAAGCAATGGAACAGATAGGAATGATTGGACGGAGGTCATATTGGGAACCTAAAACCGTTCTGGTTACCGGGGCAGGCCCGATAGGACTTCTTGCTGCCCTGAGCCTGAAACTGTGGGGAATATCGGAAGTCCATGTCCTGGACAGAATGGAATCGGGATCCAAGCCGGATCTTGTACGTGATCTGGGTGCAACATACCATTCAGGCAGGGTTGCTGATCTGGAATTCGAACCTGATGCAATCATTGAATGTACAGGAGTCGGATCAGTAATTGCCGATTGTATTCATAAATTAGGGGCCAGCGGAATCATATGTCTGACAGGGGTTGGCCAGGGAGGTGCAATTGGCGCAGGTGTGTTAGCAGATGTAGCAGCTGCTGCTGTTTTGAGAAATAACGTGATCGTAGGTAGTGTAAATGCAAACAAACGTCAGTGGTACAGGGCAGGACTGACTCTGGCCAAAGCTGACCGCACCTGGCTGGCAAAACTTATCACACGCCGGGAAAAGCCGGAGAATTTCATGAAAGCTCTTGAAAGACAACCTGATGATATCAAGGTTGTAATTCAGTTTTCGGAGGTCTAGAGATTAGAAAAAATTGGGGGCGTCGAAAAAGTCATAAATTATTAACGAAAGAAAATTCCTATGAATTCCATAATGGCTCCAAATGTAGCCGGTGTTGCTACGCCGGGGGAAAGAACAGTTTTCAGCATGTGCGGGATGTGTGCTGTACGGTGTCCGATTGAAGTGACAGTCGAGGACGGTAAGATAACCTGGATTCAGGGCAACCATCATGACGCGGCCATCGGCACGAGTCTGTGTGCGAAAGGCTCGGCAGGTCTGGCATTTGAGTTTGACGACGAGCGACCTCAGACACCTTTGATCCGAAAGGGTCCAAGGGGTGGCGGCCAGTGGCGGCGCGCTTCCTGGGATGAAGCACTTGATTACATTGCGGAAAAACTTCAGGATACTGTTGAAATTTTTGGAGGACGCGGGATCATGCTTTCAGACCGTGGCGGTTTCTTCACCGACCTGACGCGAACCTTTGTAAGCGCGCTCGGATCACCTAACTATTTCAACCACGATGCCGGCTGTGCAGGCAACATTCATAACGCTGCTCTTTCAGTCTATGGAATAGGCCCGGGAGGCCTTATTTATGACTATAAGAATACAAAGCACATGGTTCTGTATGGCCGTAATATCGTCGAATCGCTCATGGTCAAGGAATCCAAGGCTTTCATGGCTGCACTTGCAGGAGGTATGAAATGTACATATATCGATCCGCGGGCCAGCATTACAGCATGCAAAGCGACACGATACTGGCAGGTACGCCCCAACAGTGATTATGCACTGAACCTGTCTATTATACACGAGGTGCTGAAGAATGAGCTCTATGACAAGGAGTTTGTCGCACGTTATGTATCTGGAATGGATTACCTTAAGGGTGTGGTAAGGGATACTACTCCGGAATGGCAGGAGCAGCACACCGGTATTCCTGCGGCTCAGATCCGCGATTTTGTGACCGAGATCGCCGCCGATGCTCCAAATGTGATCTTCCACCCCGGCTGGATGACAGCCCGCCATAAACAGTCTTTCCATGTCAGCCGTACAGCTCTGATACTGAACGCCCTGATGGGTAATATAGAAATACCGGGAGGTATTATCCTTGGCAAATCACCGGAACATTATGGCCGTAAAGGCCTGAATCAGCTGACCACAAGGACACCCAAAGTGGAGGAACCAAGGGTCGATGGCGCCGGTACCACCAGACCGCAGTGGGATCCAAAGATCGGGATGCTCCATCAGGCATTTGCCGCTATGGAGAATGGTCAGCCGTACGGAATAGGAGCCTATTTTGCCTACAGGCATGATCCTCTCACAGGCATGCCCGATCCGGAGGCAACAAAAAAAGCCCTTGACAAGCTGAAATTACTTGTTTCCATCGATGTCCGCTATTCGGAAACAGGATGGTTCTCGGATGTGATCCTCCCCGAATCAACTTACCTTGAAAGAGCCAATATCTTATGCCAGATGAACGGACCAGTGCCTCTTTTCGCAATGCGTGACCAGACTATTGCTCCCCGCTTCGACAGCCGTCCGGCATGGTGGATCTTCAGGGAGATCCTGCACCGTATGGGGATCAGGGATGTTCTCGACTTCCAGACTATTGAAGAATTATGGAACTATCAGCTCGACGGTACAGGAATAACTGTGGCAGAGATGCGTGAATCAGGTTTTGTCACCCTGACGGATAAGCCGGTTCTGATCCCGAAGGAAAATCTTAAGTTTCCGACCCCATCGGGTAAAATAGAGATTGAAAGCGATCTCCTCTCGCAGGCAGGATTATCGAGTCTGCCGCCTTACAAAGCAAAGGCAGCTCCAGCAGGTAACAGTTTTCACCTTCTGGTGGGCCGGACAGCCACACTGGCACACGGTCAATCACTGAATAATCCTATTCTGAACGACATAGCCCCCAAACAGGTGCTCTGGATACATCCCGACAGGGCCGGTACCCTGGGGATCTCTGAAGGCGACATGGTGGAAGTCAACGGGGGAGGCAGTTACACCGGCGTCATGAAGGCCAGGGTGACGCCATGGATCCATCCTGAGGCGGCATTTATGCTTCATGGCTTTGGTGCAACGGTGCCTCTGGCAACAAGGGCGAGGGGACTGGGAGTAGCTGACCAGCGCCTTCAGCACGGCAAGCTATATGATTTTGATCCTGCCGGTGGCGGATGTGCCATGACCGAAACTATTATTAATGTCAGACCTGTTGCAGCGAAAGGAGGTAAATCATGAGTAAATATGCCCTGACCCACGATAGTGCAAGCTGTATCGGCTGCCAGGCATGTGAGGTGCATTGTAAAACCAATAAAAATCTCGGAGCCGGACCCTCTCCCTGTAAAATAATTGCTATTGGTCCGGAAGATATTGATGGACAGCCACGGATCCGTTTTGTATATATGCCTTGTTTTCACTGCGAAGATGCCTGGTGTATCAAAGCTTGTCCCACAGGGGCCATGCAACGGCGTGAAAAAGACGGAATAGTATTCGTCCAGACAAGTGTCTGTGTCGGATGCAAGAGCTGTATGGCAGCCTGCCCGTGGGGCACACCGCAGTGGGATCCTTTGACACATAAAGTGGTAAAATGCGATTACTGCAAAGATCGTCTGGATGACGGATTGCAGCCTGCCTGTGTGACAAAATGCGTGACCGGATGCCTTTCCTTCGGGGTTACTAATGAAATGGCAGATCCGAGGCGCGAAAGATATGCCCGCCAGCTGATTGCTGAACCTTCTGACGGAGGAAGGAGGGATCAATGAGCGAATTACTTACTGTCCCAACGTGGCTCGACCAGGGTGCTGCCACACTCTCGGGAGCTATGCCTCCCGCACCAACTCTTGCAGAGGCCCTTCCCGCTTTCACAAAAGCACTCGGTCTTTCTCCGTTGCAACGCTTTCAGAAAATACAGGAGTCTGGCCTCGCCGAATGCAGCTCCTCCGGAGAACCGGTTCATCTTGCATGGAGACAGTTCCTGAGAGGCCATGGTCCCTCGGAGCTGGTCATTGATGCTACAGGACTCGATCCCAAAGAACGGAGCAATGCCGCTGTTCTTGACGGAGCCCCCTGGCTGCTGGCGGAGGGAGTGCTTATCGCTCTTGGTTTGCGCGACAGCCAGAAAATTGAATTGCTTTTACCGGCTGAACTGAATGGACATGAAGCCGCATTCCTGAATGTGGTTGACGCCATTCGTCAGCTTGCCGATATAACAACCCCCGGCCGGCAGATTGAGGTAAAACGTAACTGCAGGGCCAGTTGCTATGCTGAAGGATATTCCACTGACAAATCAAGTCTTGTCCATAACCCGGAAACATGGTGCAGGATTGCTCTGCTATTCCGGGGTGACCAGAGACTGAATGGTTCATTGCTTACCCTGGGGAGTGGCATGAAAGAGAGGGGTATTATTGAAGTGGACAGACCGGGAAACCTCCGCAAACAACTGGAACAATGGGGAGTAGACTTCCATGAAGATGGCACTCAGCAAGTGCTTGTTTTCGATGAAGGAATGGGGGGCTATCTGCCCCTTTCACAAGCTGATATATCATGTGATCCCCTCTCATTTGCCTCAGCACGAATAATTCCCGTACCATCTACCCTTAAGCTGATTACCGGAAATATCTGCATTGTGAAGCAGACCCGCCGGGCGCTTTACCACCATTGGATGCTTTCCGAGGGTGAGGAGGAAGGTATCCGGACCTTGCTGGCCAGAACTGCACGTCTTGTTACAGAGATCACACTTGCATTGGGAGGTCAGAGTCATCTTGCTGCTCTTGATGAAATTTTTGTCAAACTTGCCACTCAGGGGCTCAAAGCTGCCTGGACTCTTGGCAGTTCGCTTCATTATTTCCGCGAACAATGGGAAAAGCATGCGAATAATGAATCATGCCCGGAAGGTATCTGCCTGGTGCGGAATGCCGCACCCTGTCATAATGCCTGCCCTGCCAACATAGATATACCTGGCTTTCTGGCTCATCTGGGTGCGGGAGATCACCGTACCACAATTGAAGTTATAAGGAAGGATAATCCATTTCCTCTTACTTGCGGCCTTGTATGTCCTGCTCCATGCGAATCGGTATGTGTCCGCAAGAGAGGGAACGGCGCCGTCTTCATAAGGCCTATGAAGTCGAGGGCAGCTGAACTTTGCCTTTCTGAGGGAGGCTATCCGAAACCTGACATTGCTCCCGACACGGGAAAAAAGGTCGGAATAATCGGCGCCGGTCCGGCAGGTATCACTGCCGCTTATTATCTGAGAATTCTAGGACACGAGACAGATATTTTTGAGGCTCAGGAATTTGCAGGAGGCATGCTGCGATACGGTATTCCTGCCTACCGTAATCCTCCGGAACTTCTTGAGAAGGAACTCGACCAGATCCGTGCCCTCGGAGTGAGAATTCATACCAGTTCACCTGTTGCAAACCTTGAGTCATTCCGTAAGGATTACGATGCAGTATTCGTCGGACTGGGAACACAGAGGACAAGACTTCTTACGATTGAAGGTGTCGAACTCCCGTTTGTAATGGGCGGTATCGACTTCCTAAGGGCAGTGCGCAGCGGCAAACCTGTTCGTGTGGGACCACGCGTGGCAGTTGTGGGTGGAGGAAATGTTTCTATTGACGTTGCCCTCACAGCACTGAGACAGGGCGCCAGCCATGTTGACCTTACCTCGCTTGAAAAAAGGCGTGATATGCCCGCCAGTCCTCATGAGATAGAGCTTGCCGTGGCTGAAGGTGTTAAGATACATGCAGGATGGGGACCCGTCCGCATTGAAGAGGATGGCAGGTTTGTTCTGCAATACTGTGAACGGGTGAAGGATGCGACTGGTAAATTCGACCCGGTATTTGATGCAAACCGTCTGCTTACTCTCGAAGCTGATCACGTGATCCTTGCCGTGGGTCAGGGTACAGATCTGACAATTCTTGAAGGAAGCGGTGTTGAGAACAACAGGGGATTCATTGTTGCAGACCCTTTGTCCAAAATGACCAGTGTGCCGGGTGTCTTCGCCGGCGGTGATGGTCAGCACGGACCCCGTACCGCGGTGGAAGCCATACGGTCGGGAAAACTTGCAGCAGCATCTATCGATGCATGGCTCAGTAATTCATCAATTAATAAAGACACAGGAAAGCCGGTTAAACGCACTGATGTGGGTCCCCTGGCCGTGAATGCTGACAACCGGAGCCATCTGCGACGTTCCATGATGCCTGAAAAAACTGTTGAAGAGACTTCGGGAGAAGGAAATTATGTAAAGATCGAGGAGGGACTGACAGAAGCAATGGCAATTAATGAAGCCAGCCGCTGCCTCCGCTGCGATATATGCATCGGATGTGGCTTATGTATGGTCGCCTGCAGTGAAATGGGCGTGGAAGCACTGCGCATGGCCGATACCATGGAAGGCCGGCTGGCTCACCTCGATTTCACAAGGCCAGCAGAACTCTGCATCGGATGTGGTGCATGTACTCAGGTCTGTCCTACGGGTGCCATATATCTCGAAGATAAGGATGGCGTGCGCCGAACAGTAATTACAGGAACTGTAGTGCGTGAACAGCCTTTGCTTGCCTGCAGTGAATGCGGTATGCCAACCCAGACTCCTGCTCACAGGGAGTTCATCAGGAAGCGAATGCCCGATCATATGGCAGAGGTTATGGAACGTGATCTGTGCCCGTCTTGTTCGCGAATCCGGGCAGACCGTCCAATACAGATGGCTAAATGAAAAAAAAATATTAATTTTAATAGCTGATCTTTAAAAAAATGCCAAACGAAGCTGAAGACCGTAATAATGCGAGGTATTTGAAATATCGTTCGAAATTCTTTATTTCTGAATTCTTCGGAACAGCCCTGTTACTGATGGTGGGTTTATCGATAGTCATTTTTATGTTTGGATCCGGCAGTCCAATGGCCCAGCTCATTCCTGCTGTTAAGGTGCGACAGGTAATAACCGGATTCCTTTTTGGATCTGTTGGTGCATCGATTGCATTATCACCTATAGGTAAGATGAGCGGAGCGCATATCAATCCTGCAGTAACCATGGTATTCTGGCTGTTTCGCAAGATTGAGGGACGACTTGCCATTACATATGTACTGGCGCAACTAACCGGGGCGATTGTAGGTTGCCTACCCCTGTTATTATGGGATCAGATGGGCCGGAGCATAAGGTATGGAGGAACATTCCCTGGTGAAAGCTATACAGTACAGACCGCATTGTTGGGTGAAGTTGTCACAACCTTTACAATGGTCACACTTCTGGTTCTCTTCATCGGATTCAGACGGATCCGTCAATTCACACCATATATGTTTCCGGTACTCTATGCCATAATGGTCCCTCTGGAGGCAGACATATCAGGCATCAGCACCAATCCGGCACGCAGTTTTGGTCCCGCAGTCATATCCGGACAATGGGACAGCTGGTGGATCTACTTTGCGGGCCCCATAGCAGGAGCCCTTCTGGCCAGCCTTACCTGCAGTATGCTTGCAAAGCGGATCACAATTGCTAAACTGTATCATTTCGATAGCGAAAGTGAGGGTGATGCATTGTTACGAAGAAAGAGTTAAAAAACCTGAAAGGAGATCATCTTAATAAAAAATAAAAAATAAGTAAAAAGTCAATAATACCATAAAACATGACTAACCAGAATTCAAAACAATCGGTTTACGACACAACCATCAGGCTTTTCATCCTTATATTAATTGTCGCCTGGTGCCTCTTAATTATGACTCCTTTTGTGAGTATCATTATGTGGAGCCTGATATTGGCCATGGCATTGTATCCTCTTCATAAAAGCCTCTCCTCCGGGATGGGAGGGAGACCAAAACTGGCCTCATTCGTAATCGTCATTTCATTCCTGATCATCGTTATACTTCCCACAGGCTTGCTTATTAGTTCCCTTGTTGATGAAGTTAAAGAATTAAAGGCAAGTTACGACAGTGAGACCCTTACAATTCCTCCGCCATCTGAGAATGTGAAAGAATGGCCTGTTATCGGGGAAAAATTGTATGATAACTGGCAAGCTGCATCTGCAAACCTGGAAACATCCATCGTTAAGTACAAGGACCAGCTTACCGGAATAGTCACCAAACTGGCAAAGGGAATTCTGGGTGCAGCCGGCGCTGTAATTCAGATATTGGTAGCGCTTATAATAGCCGGGATTCTGTTGGTTACCGGAGGAGCAGGAGAATCGCTCCGCAAATTTTTCAGAAAACTTGCCGGCGACAGGGGCGATGAATTTGCCGACATGACTGTCAAGACTGTCGCCAGTGTTGTTAAAGGAATTATTGGTGTTGCACTGATACTGGCTTTGCTGCACGGAATAATTTTCATGCTGGCAGGAATTCCCTATGCGGGTATATGGACCTTGCTGGTATTTGTTTTATGCATACTTCAGTTGCCGGTAGTATTCATTACACTTCCCATCATTATTTACATCTTTTCACAAATGGAAGTAATGCCGGCAATAATATGGACTGTATTGCTTTTAGTGGCAGGTCTGTCCGATAATGTTCTCAAGCCACTGTTACTTGGCAAAGGCGCTCCTGTTCCTATGCTGGTAATTTTTATCGGGGTAATCGGCGGTTTCATCGTCTCAGGTTTTATCGGCCTTTTTACCGGTGCAATTGTTATGTCAATCGGCTATAAATTATTTGTCGGCTGGATTAATTCAAACAATGCACGTGATCAGGTACAGGAATGATAAAAGCATCATACCTTTATAGTATAAGAAAGAATAAAATGAGATTTACAGGTATTATTCTTCTTTTCCTCGCCCCGGCATTATCATTCGGGCAGGATTCCACAAACGTGTCAGGAAAGAAAGAAAAAAATTTCCGTTTCCTCCCCTTGCCCGCTTTTGCCGTAACTCCGACAACAGGATGGATGCTGGGTGTGGCTCCCGGCGCTTACTGGATGATGGGTGATAAATCAAACACCTCACTTTCAAGCGCTTTGGGTACACTTATCTTCACCCAGAAAAAACAAGTTCTGATCACGGCTAAGGCTAATACCTTTTTTAAGGGAGATGCCTGGAACATGCTGACAGATATCCGGTATTTCATTAATTCCCAGCCAACATATGGCCTTGGGACAGGTCCCCAGTCGGCAAAACCCGTGGGAACAGGAGGCATCGATTTTAACGGAAAACCTTACCAGGCTATTGAGACATCCCAGATGATGGAATTCAACTATCTGCGTGTACATAATACACTTATGAAACGGTATCACGACAGCCGCTTTTTTTTCGGTCTGGGCTATCACCTCGATTATCACTCCAAGATCAATGATAATCTGCTGAACCTTGATACATTTCCGCAGATCATTACAAGTCATTACGGGTATAGTACAATAAAAGGATTCGATCCGACAGAATACTGGCTTTCCGGTGTCTCCTTCAATTTTTTATATGACAGTCGTGATAATGCAGTTAATCCTTACTCCGGCCGTTATGCATTCGCCAACATCCGTGTAAATCCTGAGTTTTTGGGAAGCACGAAGAGTTCGAGTATTCTCTGGCTGGAATACCGTGATTATCTCCATCTTTCCAAAACCCGTCCACGGCATTTAATTGGATTGTGGACTTATGGCTGGTTTCAAACTTCAGGTACCGTGCCGTATATGGATTTGCCCGCTGTAGGCTGGGATCAGTTTGGCCGTTCAGGCAGAGCTTACACTCAGGGCAGATTCAGAGGTGAGGACCTCATCTATACAGAATTGGAATACCGCGTTCCTCTTCAACGGAAGAAAGACACCTTTGGCGCTGTAGCATTTATAAACGGCACAACCGCCTCAAACCAGGATGCCGGTATTTCGCTTTATGAGTACCTGGATATTGGCTATGGCGTCGGATTGCGTGTCATGATAATGAAGAAATCGAGGGCCAACCTGAGTATTGATTATGCCTGGGGAGAATATGGAGCCCAGGGTTTTTACTTCGGCCTTAATGAGGTATTTTAAAAGAACCAGGCAGCTGGCAGCAGGGAGTTGGCAGTTGCAGTTGGCAAAAAAATGTTATTGAAAATATAATTGAAAATCTGCCGGCTTCGGTCTTCGGTCTTCGGTCTTATTAGTAATACTTAAATATGCAATTTATGTCTCCGAATTATCCATCACTCTACCAGATCAATACAAGGGTCTGGCTTACGGAACTATCAGAAGGGCTAAACCGTAAGGCTACGCTGGATGATATACCTGATAATGAGCTTGATAAGCTGGCAAAATTGGGTTTTGACTGGATATGGTTCCTGAGTGTTTGGTCGACAGGTGAAGCTGCCCGCAAAGTTTCTCTTGAAAACCCTGAATGGCGCAGTGATTTTGAAAAAACACTTCCCGATCTGCAGGATAAGGATATCGCCGGTTCAGGGTTTGCCATCACAGGCTATACAGTCCACCCCGATATTGGCGGAGATAAAGCCCTGAAAAGGCTTCGTGAAAGGCTTGGAAAGCGGGGGCTTAAACTGATGCTCGATTTTGTTCCGAATCACATGGCGCCGGATCATCCATGGGTTGAAGAGCATCCTGAATATTTTGTTCATGGAACAGAAACTGACCTTGAAAAATTTCCGCATAATTATACCCGGTTAAGAGGAAAGACCGGAGATCTGATACTTGCTTACGGACGTGATCCCTTCTTCGCAGGATGGCCCGACACTGTACAGCTTGATTACAGCAATCCTGCCACTGCTGAGGCTATGCTGGGAGAAATACTTCGTATCTCCGGCCAGTGCGACGGTGTAAGATGCGATATGGCGATGCTTGTTCTGCCAGAGGTTTTTGAAAGGACATGGGGCCGCACAGCACAGTCATTCTGGCCTGCCGCCATAAAGGCAGTTCGTGAAAAAGTGCCCGGCTTTTACTTTATGGCAGAAGTCTACTGGGATATGGAGTGGACAATGCAGCAGCAGGGATTTGATTATGCTTATGATAAACGGCTTTATGACCGTTTGTGCGAGGGTCATGCCAGAGCAGTGAGGGAGCATTTCTATGCAGGAACTGATTATCAGGACAAGCTTGCCCGGTTTCTTGAGAATCATGATGAACCACGGGCAGCTTCAACATTTGATCTGAAAGTTCATGAAGCAGCTGCAGTCATAACATTTTTATCGCCGGGGTTAAGATTTTTCCACCAGGGACAATTTGAAGGGAGAAAGAAGCGCATCTCGCCTCACCTGGTACGTGCCCCTCAGGAACCTGTAATTGAAGCCCTTCAGAAGTTTTACAACAGTTTACTTTCAGTAATAAAAGAAAGCATTTTTCGCGATGGCTGGTGGGAGCTGCTGAAATGTGTACCTGCATGGGAAGGAAATGGGACATGGGACTCCTTTCTGGCATTTGCCTGGGAGGACTCAAAAGGCAGCCGGGCAGTTGTTATTGTTAACTATGCCCCTCATGGTAGTCAGTGCTATGTTCACCTTCCATTTGCGGATATGGCAGGCAAGCCGGTCCGATTCATGGATATGGTCAGCTCCTCTGATTATGAGCGCGTTGGCAGTGACCTTTTATCGAAAGGCCTTTATCTTGATCTGCCGGCCTGGGGATATCATATATTTGAAGTCGTAAGCTGAAGAACTAAATTTTGCTAACTTTATCCCCATGACAGCAAAAATTAAAAGGAGCCTTTCAGTATTAGTATTCTTTTCAATATCAGTAGCTGTATTTCCGCAATGCGATATTCTTAACCGTGTTTCGCCTGACGGCTCAATGCAGTATTATATGGAACCGGTTAATTTTTACTGGACAAGCACAAAATCATTAACAGGCTGTATTGTCACTGACAGGGAGAGCTACTTCCTGGAATTGCGTCCCGTTCCTTTTCCTGAAAAACCTGAAGGAAAGAAACTTAAGAAAGATCTGATGATCACATTGTCTGACGGAAAAACCTGCGAGCTTGAACATTTCGATACCCGTTATGTGGAGGATGACACCGTAATGGAAATGCTGTATCTTATAAATAAGAAGGACATTGATAATTTGATGAATTTTGAAGTTACGGAGGCAGATATTGACATGATGGGAAACGAAGGAATCAGGTCTTATGTATTTAAGCTGCATAAAACTGCATTGAAGGAACAGTTAGCCTGTTTTTTTAATGATGAGAAAGCCAGGAAAAAGAAGTAATCACTCCTTTTTATTCTTTTCAGCTGATCCGGGAAAAATTCTTTCTTTTATTCCCGGGAAAAGGTTATTAAAAGTAAGTGTAAATTCCATTACATTATAAACCTCATTGCCTCCGTCACGGGGAACAAATTCGTTCAGATAAGCTAACTCAACAGCAAGATCATCTGTAATCTGATAGCCCCCGCCTATATCAAAACGATTGCGGTCAAAGAAGTTAACTCCCTTTGTTTTTGCCTCAGGTTTAAATAATAATTCTTCAGTTGTCAGAAAATAAAATACACCCTTCCTGAGTACCTGGCTGTTTATTGGTTTCACAAATTTCAGCATCTGGCGATACCGGTACTTAAAGTTAAAGTCACCATCAGCATTCATCATATACCGCAGGTCCACCCTCATTCGGGTTGCCAAAGTGTAACCGGTTTTATGAAAATAATACATTCCCTGAAGTGTCAAACGGTACTCGGGTGAAAGAAACTGTCCGATATCGGGCACATCCTTATTATAATAATAGGCAAAAGATGAAGAGAATTTCCACTTGGGAGAGTAATAATAGTGTGCCCATACAAAAAAATACCTCTGAATATTTGTTGAAAGCACTTTGTCATTCGAAGGGGTATTGCTGAAAGTGCCGCCTAGCCATAACTCTGCAGCCCACTTATCACTTATGGCACGGGCAAACTGAAATTCATTGGCTAACTGACCATAACTGGTGGTCTGAGCTTTAACATTTAATGGCAATAGTATGGAAACCAAAAAGATTATTATCCATTTCTGATAATGAGATCCCGTCTTGCCAATCCGGTTCAGAATATTCCTGTTTATTCTTATTCTATTATTCATTGTTTCAATAGTATGTAAAACTAACACATTTTTGGCCTCCAAAACGACCTTAAAACAATAAAAGAACTCCTTTCTGATATACATGAACTCACCCCCTCAATTCCCCTCTCTACTTCGTAAAGAGGGAAAAGACTCTGAAGAACAAAGTATTGTACCCCCTCTCTGCTCCGTAATGGGGGCTGGGGCATAGCCTTCAACCTACGGGAAGTATTGCTAATGCAGAGATTACAAAAAGTTTCCCCTCCTTTTGAAGGGGGCTGAGCGTTAAGAACCACGCGAGGCGTGGTTTAGGGAAGAGCCAGGCTGCAGTGAAGGCGCCGGGCCAATTGAATATCTGATATTTACAAAATTAATTCCCCGGCCGGGGTGGTTGATTTAATCCTTTTTATTACCTTTAAATCTATGAAAAACAAAAACCTCCTCAGTAGAAAAGATCTTAAACCTTTCAGAAAATTTCCAAGGAACAAGGCCATTTTGGGTGAGTCGGCTAATCAACCACCCCGGCCGCAAACAGCTTTTGTAATATTTGGACTAAAATTGTACTGCGGCCGCCCCTCCTTCAAAAGGGGGGAGAATATCATGTACTAACTTAATTTCAATATTAAAGTCCATTTGCCTTTACTTATCATCCCTGTAGAATCTTTTTCAGACTACTTAAATTGACGACACCGGGAACGTGGTTGAGTTCAGACAGATAAGAGAAAGGAAATTAATACAAGTAAAATACTTATTACAAGGTATTTTCTTTAAGCCGAAATAGGTCTAATTTTACTTTGAATGGTGCAAATTTCTACCAACCTGATAACGTTCCTATAAACTTAGAAAAATTTCGAAAAAGCACATATAGATCAATTTTAAATACTAAAACAGGAGAAAAAATGAAACCAAACAAGTTATTTAAGAGGGTAATCCGGTTTATTTTGCCGGTTATTATTCTGGCTTCCGGCCAGACAATGCTTGCACAGACAGTACCGACAACCCAATTATTGCCGGATACAGCAAAGATGACCTATAACCAGATCTCCCAACAGATGAAGTTATACGTTTATCCTGCAAAGGGACAAAGCAAACAGCAGCAGAAAGAAGATGAATTTGCATGTTATCAATGGGCGGTGGAACAATCAGGCATTGATCCTTTGAACCTTCCGAAAGTAGAAGCGGCACCAGTTCAGTCTGGTCCTACAGGCGGAGCCGTTAAAGGTGCAGCAAAAGGCGCAGCTGCAGGCGCAGCTATTGGAGCTATTGCAGGTGATGCAGGTAAAGGCGCTGCAATCGGCGCTGCTGCAGGTGGTATGGCCGGCAGAAGTAAGGGAAAACAGGCTCAGGGCCAGCAAAACCAGAAGGCACAGGCTGATGCTGCCGCTACAGAACAGGCTATGAAGGATAGTTATATGAAAGCCTTTTCTGTATGTATTGAAGGAAAAGGATACACAATCAAGTAAGGTTCTGAATAAACTATTCCTGAATTATTGTAAAGAAATTAACTCATAAATAAATAAAATAACAATTAAAATCATTATAGTCATGAAGCAACTGATCGTGTTAGCAATAATTAGTATTGGTCTTTTTGCCTGCACCTCTTCCGCCGGCAAAAAAGAGAAAGAAAATCTGGCCATTGCTCAAAAATATATGAAAGCCGTGGAGACAATGGATGTCGCATTAATGGATTCTCTCCTGGCAGATAATTATATAGGTTATGGACCCTCAGTGGGCGATTCCACCAGTAAGGAGGATGCAATTTTAAACTTTAAGGATAATGCTGAAAACCTTTATGAATCTATCAAATATACCCGGCATAAGGAATTAGCAGTTTCAGTTAAAGAGGGGGAAGCTACCGGCGATTGGGTTTTAAACTGGGCTTATCTCACAATAAAGTACAAAGTTGGAGATGTCCCGGTCCACCTTTGGGTAAATATTGTTTACAGAATCGAAAACGGGAAAATCGTGCACAGCAGAACTTTTTATAATGAAGCCGATGTACTCCGGCAACTGCGATATTCGATAAATCCTCCGCAGGAAATTCAGTAATGGACTTTACCGGGAGGCGAGTATAATATCTCAAAATACAGACAGATGAGTATCTTCATAATACGTAATATATATATATCTTTGGCGTTCTGATAACATTTTAACTATTACAATTACATTATGAAAAAGAACATTTTAATCGCCTTCCTGATATTGGTTTCAATAAAAGCCATATCCCAGGAAAACATGGTAACCATCAGCGGTGGTTATTCATTTGCAAACATAGAAGATACTGATGTGAAAGGTACAGGGTGGAGAATTAATGGCCTATATGAAATGAATCCGATGGGCGGTATGTTTGCTCATGGTATTGCCATTGGATGGATTAATATTTCTGCAACCGAAACTGTTCTTCAACAGACTGTGAAAAGTACGATAGGTTCTCTACCTGTGTATTATGCACCAAAAGTGATGTTCGGAAGTGATAAAATCAAAGGATTTGTTAAAGGTGCCCTTGGTTTCCAGTATGCCTGGCTGAAAAGAGAAGCCCTTGTAACAATCAAAGACACTGATTTTGGATTTTACGGAGGAGGTGGAGCAGGGATTATGATATTCCTCAAAGAAAATATTTTTCTTAATGGTGAATATGAAATTGCCTGGGCTTCGAACAGCAGTTACAAGGATGGATGGATAAGTACAGTGAGCGGAGGTATTGGATTCAAATTTTAGGGTGTCTGCTGTAAATTATTGATATAAATAATAATCTTCCACATGAAAAATCTAGTCAGGATCTCAGTATTTTCATTTTTTCTATTGTTCCCTGTCGCACTTAACGCCCAGGTACTGATAACAATTTTATTGGGTGATGCATTGAACACAGACAAAATAGAGTTCGGGCTGGTTGGAGGAATGAACCGTTCATACATAAATACTATCAGCGAGGCTGAAGGGATGAACAATTTCAACCTTGGATTTTATTTTCACATATTAATGAAAAACAATTCCTATCTGAGTACCGGGGTTCTGGTAAAATCAAATGCCGGAGCCACAGGAATGCCAACATATTCATTGGGCGACGAAAATTTTGATGCAATATACCAGGATGGGACACTTACAAAAAAAATCAGCTGCTTTTATGTGCCAATCCTCTTTCACCAGAGGTTTAATAACAGGTGGTATATTGAGGCAGGTCCGCAATTGGGATTAATACATAAACCTACTGATATTTTTGAAGAATCGGCGCTGGAAGGTGACTTGAAATTTACCACGGAAGTCAAGGATGCTTATAAAAGCATCGATGCCGGTCTTCTCGGAGGAGTCGGATATAAATTCAAGAAAGAGATCAAAAGTATGGCTGTAGGTATTAACTATTATTACGGATTAGTTGATGTAAGCGATAATCCTGATCTGAAAATTAAAAACTCTGCCATATATTTTTATATTAAGATCCCAATCGGTGTGGGGAAAAAAGAAGAATAAAACCAGATGTTAATACTTTTCATTGCCTGACCGGGAGCTTTCGAGAAAATATATCAGGTCACATTATTCCGACACTTTCAAGCTCAAAGATGACCTCACCTATAGTTGATTTCCCTGATTTTTTCAGAATATTTCTCCGGTGAGTGTTAATGATATATAAGCTAAGGGATAGCTTGTCCCCGATTTCTTTTGAACCCATCCCCTTGTGAATCCAAATGAGAATCTCCATTTCACGTTCAGACAGGTTGGTACCGTTGATGGGATATCTGCAACATAAAAAACTGCCTTCCCTTGTCCAACAGCCTGTTAAATCGAATCATGAAGTGATCATGGTTGTTAATACCCTTGAATCCATTCCCCCCAATATCAATTAATCACTTGTCATTCCGAGCGTTAGCAAGGAATCTCAACATCATTATTAATCATTCCAGATACACCTAAAAATAATTTAACCTAAAGGCAGAAACACTTATCTTTAATAAAATTTTTATCAGGTCTATAAAATTACTCAGATATGGCAGCAACAAAAAAAACCGGATCGGCAGAACTTCCTGTCGAAATGAAAAGACTGGATGATGACAGGCAGGGCAAAACTGCATGGAAAAAGTGGGGGCCTTACCTTAGCGAACGGCAGTGGGGAACAGTAAGGGAAGATTACAGTGAAAACGGAGATGCCTGGAATTTTTTCACCCACGATCATGCCCGCTCACGTGCCTACAGATGGGGAGAAGAAGGGATTGCGGGGATTTCCGATGATAAACAGAAACTCTGCTTTGCTCTTGCCCTCTGGAACGGCAGGGATCCTATTCTCAAGGAACGTCTTTTTGGTCTGACCAACAGTCAGGGCAACCATGGAGAGGATGTGAAAGAGTATTACTTCTACCTCGACAGCACCCCTACCCACTCATACATGAAATACCTTTATAAGTACCCTCAGGCAGCCTATCCTTATGAGGAACTTGTAAGGGTAAATGGTCAGCGGTCGAGGGAAGAAATGGAGTATGAACTGCTTGATACCGGAGTATTTAATGAGGATCGCTATTTCGATGTTTTTATCGAGTATGCCAAAGAGGGGCCGGAAGATATCCTCGTGAAGATAAGTGCAGTCAATCGGGGCCCGGAAGATGCAGACTTGCACCTGTTGCCAACATTATGGTTCCGAAACGACTGGTCGGAATGGATAGCTGAATCGAACCGGGCTTCTGCAAAACCAATACTGGAACAGATCAAATCGTCAAAAGGAGTAAGTGCACTCACTTCCAGTCATTCACTCCTGGGTGAATTTACTCTCTTCTGTGAAGGCGATGTACCGCTGCTTTTCACCGAAAACGAAACTAATCATGAACGGCTTTTCCCAGGACAAAAAAATGAAAGCCCGTTTGCTAAAGACGGCATTAACGACTTTATTGTTAATGGTTATTCGGGAGCCGTGAATCCGGAAATGAAAGGAACTAAGGCTGCAGCACATTATAAGTTTACTGTCGGTGCCGGAAAAACATCGGTAGCTCGCCTGCGGCTTACAAAGAAATCAGATGCAAACAGTAATATTATTCCCTTCGGAAAAAGTTTCGATACAATATTTGAAGAGAGGATAAGTGAAGCTGATCAATTTTATAAACACATTACCCCGCCTTCGGTAACTGCCGATGAAGCCAATGTGATGCGTCAGGCGCTTGCCGGGATGCTGTGGAGCAAGCAGTTCTTTTTCTTCGATGGCGACAACTGGCTTGATGAACATAACTCCAACCCTCTGCATTCAGGATTCCGTAACATGCGAAACTCCGAGTGGTACCACATGCTGAACATGGACATTATCTCCATGCCCGACAAATGGGAATACCCCTGGTATGCAGCCTGGGATCTTGCCTTCCATACACTGCCACTCTCAATCGTAGATCCTGACTTTGCCAAGAAGCAAATGGAACTTATGCTCCGTGGTTTATACCTTCATCCCAACGGGCAGATGCCGGCATATGAGTG
Organism: uncultured Bacteroidales bacterium; assembly: GCA_963782945.1. Lineage (GTDB taxonomy): Bacteria > Bacteroidota > Bacteroidia > Bacteroidales > VadinHA17 > LD21. The sequence continues at coordinate 139,377 of CAWALO010000029.1, read as the reverse complement.
GAATTTCAGCGATGTGAATCCACCGGTGCATGCCTGGGCAAGTCTGTTTCTGCACAGGACCGAGATGGCTATAAAGGGCTCTGGAGATATTAACTTTTTGCGGTCGACCTTCAACAAATTGCTGATAAACTTCACATGGTGGGTAAACCGTAAGGACCGTTATGGCAAGAATGTATTTGAAGGTGGATTTCTTGGACTTGATAACATTGGCGTATTTGACCGCAGCGCTCCATTGCCCACTGGTGGAAGTCTTGAGCAGGCAGACGGCACAGCATGGATGGCTCTGTTCAGTCAGAATATGCTGGAGCTTGCTTCGGAACTGGCTGTATACGACAGTTCCTATGAAGAGATGATCGTGAAATTTACACAGCACTTCCAGTTCATTGCTGCAGCCATGAATAAGAAAGGACCGGATGGCATGTGGGATGAGGAGGATGGATTTTATTACGATCTTCTTCGTTTGCCAAACGGGAAGGCTGAAAAGCTAAAAGTACGGTCGCTTGTTGGACTACTGCCTTTATGTGCTACAAGCATTATCGAAAAGGAGCAGCGGGAGCGGATCCCGGCTGCAATGGCGATTATAAGGGAGAACCAGCGCAGGATGCCCGAGCTGATGGAATCCATTCATCCTACAGGACCCGGTAATTTTGGAGTAAACGAACGTGGCATCCTTGCCCTGGTAACTCCCGACAGGCTCAGAAGAATTCTTTCCAGGATGCTTGATGAGAATGAGTTCTTCGGTCCTCATGGCATTCGTTCGATATCGAAATTCCACGAGAAGCATCCGTATGTAACATATGTCGGAGGACAGGAGTTCCGTGTGGATTATCTTCCTGCTGAGTCGAATACCGGAATGTTTGGAGGAAACTCCAACTGGCGCGGACCAATGTGGATGCCGATAAACCTGCTGATTATCAGAGCCCTCCAACAATTCTATATGTACTATGGCGATAGTTTTAAAGTTGAATGTCCTACAGGCTCAGGTAATATGATGAACCTTTTTGATGTAAGCAAAGAACTCAGCAGCAGGATCACTAAAATATTTACCCGTAATGAAGCAGGAAGACGCCCGGTGTACGGAGGTACTGAAAAATTCCAGACCGATCCGAACTGGCGTGATCTCATACTTTTTTATGAGTATTTTCATGGAGACAATGGTGCCGGACTGGGGGCCAGTCATCAGACGGGTTGGAGTGGTACGGTGGCTAAGATCATAGAGATTTATGGCTTTCTTAACGGAAAGAAGCTTCTGGAGGGTGGCGTTAAAGGAGCTTTTGTAAAGGATAAAAAAGTTCCTCCAAAGAAGAAAAGTAAAATACAGAACCGACACTGAATAGAGTATACTTATGAGTTGCTGCAAACGTAGCAGCACAGTCGGACAGTTCATTCACCCGGCATGATAACCCATTTGCACTGATCTTCAGCGATGTGAATTATACTCTGAATAAAGAAGGAAATTCAAAATAACACACTATGGCATTCAATTTAAAAGTCCGAAATCAGAAAATTACTCTGGACCGGATACTAATGGCGGTATTATGTTTAATTTTTGTTTTTCTTGCCCTCTATTCGCCGGTATGGGCCGGAAGTACAATTGAATCGTACCTGGGAGGACTGTTACTATGGGTTGGAATCCTTGAACTCTATGACAGTTTCAGACGTTCCGATATCGCTTCAAAAAAGTCTGCCACCGGAAGCGGTGCATTTACTTTATTAATTAGTTTCATACTGATGGGGGCGGATGATTTGCGGGGCAAAGCGCTGATTGTTCTTGTAATGGTTGTTTTTGTCCTGGATGCTGTCCGTTATTTTTTAAAATTCATAAATGAATACAGGAACAAAAAGTTCTTCTGGATGGATCTGCTTGCCGCCCTGGGCAATATCCTGTTATTATTGTTATTGTATCTGATGAAAGAGACAGGACGGGCCTGGGCTTTGGCAATCGTGGTTGGTCTCAGAATTGCCGGCATAGGCATAAATCTTCTGCTGGCCAAAACAGGAGTTTTAAGTCAGGTTGATGAAGATGTTCTTAAGACCGTTGGATTAAATGATGATCCTTATTTCAGGCAGCTTGCTGAAAAAATCAAAAAAGAAGAGGAAACAAGTGCATCGTTTTTCCGCTGGTATATAAGGGTATTTATCCTGCTGCTATTCTTAATACACCTTGGGAGAATGGGGCTGGATAAGACTTTCCTCGGAATACTTTCACCATTGGTTGCTACTCTGGGAGATATGGTTTTTGCCCTCATATTTGCTTACCTGGTAGTTTTCCCGATAAGGTACCTGAGCCTTATCTTTCTTAGGAAAAGGGGGCAGCGTCTCTGGAAATGGATTATGAAAGTTGATGAGAAAGAGCGCAAAAAATTCAGTCTCAGGAATTATGCAGCAATGTGGCTGACTCACAGGTTGCGCCTTGAGATACGATTGAAAAAAATCCGGTATTCACTGCCCATTGCATTAAGGGCAGGGTTAAAAGTCGGTTTACCATGGAGCGCATTGCTTGTTGCTGTAATACCGGTTCTTGGCATGAGCTGGTTTTTTGATACTGAAAACTGGGCTGCAGGGGTCTGGGATAGCTGGGCAGCTGCCCGTACAGACCACTGGCGTATGGCAATAACAAGAAATAGCAGTGAAGGTTTTGGAGCAAATGCCTTTAAACTTTATCCCCAGGGGGTTAACGACACAAGTGATTTCTCCTTTGTTGTTATTGGTGATACCGGGGAAGGAGATGCTTCCCAGTTAGTTTTGAAGGACCAGCTGATCTCTGTCAGCGACCACCCTTTAGTAAAATTTGTTCTGTTATCTTCAGATGTTGTATATCCGTCGGGGGAAATGAAGGATTACGAGAAAAATTTCTGGCTGCCCTTTAAAGGTGTTAAGAAACCTGTTTATGCAATTCCCGGCAACCACGACTGGTACGACGCACTTGAGGGATTTATTGCAACTTTCTATGAGCCTGCCGAAGCAAAAAAAGCCATGTACGAACGTTTGAAATCAGACCTTAAAATATCATCAACCACCCCAAAGAAAATAGATGAGAAGATCACCCTGGCTGGACAATGGAGGAAGGAATATCAGGTACCGACAGGGTTTCAGAAGGCACCATACTTTCAGGTAAGTACAGCCAATTTTGTTTTAATAACTATCGAAACAGGAGTTTTAAGACAAATTGATTCTCTCCAGCTAAGTTGGCTTACAAATGTCCTCGAAGCCTCAAAAGGGAAATTTGTGATGGCTGTTTTAGGACATCCATTCTATGCAATTGGTGAATATCAGGGCATCCTGAATCCGAAATTCGAAGAGCTCCATAATCTTCTGCGTAAATATAACGTGCCTTTGGTAATGGCCGGCGATACCCACGATCTGGAATATTATATTGAGCCGCCAAAGGATTCAGAATCCGGCACAATGTACCATTTCGTGAACGGGGGCGGAGGTGCCTATCTGAGTATCGGGACTGTGATGACAAAGCCGGGTAATATGCCAACTACGGAATATGCGTTTTATCCATCGTACGATCCATTGGTAAAAAAAATTGAAGATAATACTGCCTGGTTTAAATATCCTGCATGGCAATGGACAAAGAAACTGCAGGGCTGGCCTTTTTCAGCTGAGTTTTTATCTGCCATGTTCGACTATAACGTGTCGCCCTTTTTTCAAAGTTTTATAGAAATAAAAGTCGAAAGATCAAAAAACAGGGTTCTACTTGTGCCATACAGCAATAATGGAAGAATCAAATGGAGCGAAATGACCAGTACACAAGGTTCACGACCGGGAGGTGCTTCAATGGAGGATTATGCAGAATGGAGTTTTTCCCTTCCACGACAATAGGGATGTTGGGAGAATTTACCTAGTTGTAAGTATATAGCTTTTAAGAAATACTCCTAAATTTGAATCTCATAATTTGAACGGTGTGCCAATAGATTGAATTCTGAGATTTTGTTATTACAAATTAAATTTGCCGGTATGAAAAAAATACTTTCTCTAATAGTTTTTGCCCTATGTCTGATAAACCAGACCCACGGGCAGGTTTATACAAATAAAGTTGTCGGAGCAAAGAACGAAGCACTGAAAGACAGCATTATGGCCAAGCCATACCCTTATTCATTGCCAATCTGGGGGGCAAAAGCTGCAGCAAGAGGCTATGACCTGCCATATTCTGCAGGACTTGGGGTAAATTACTTATGGCAGGAATCTCACCTCATCATCGAGGATCTTTTGGTAGGCTTTAATAACGGACCAATGTATGATCTGGATGAGATTGTAAGGTTCAACGATGCAATTGCCTCTGCTTCAGCAGTTAATTTCAGACCCGATATCTGGTTACTCCCGTTTCTGAATATATATGGCCTTTTCACAAAGGCAAAAACATCAACTGAAATAAACGCCGGAGTGTGGTTACCTGATACAGCCAATGTCTGGAGTGAAGTAACCAGCTTTTCATCAATAGCTAATTTTGATGCTACAGGTGTTGGTTTCGGAGTGACGCCCACAATGGGAGTTGGAGGTGGCTGGCTTGCGCTCGATATGAATGTCACCTGGCAGAGCATCAGTGCACTTGAAAAACCTGTATTCACTTTTGTATTTGGTCCTCGCATGGGAAAATCTATTAAACTGAAGAAACCGGAGAGTAATATTTCATTTTGGGTTGGTGCTTTCAGATTAAAGATTAAATCAGAAACAAGCGGATCACTTCCTTTGAATGAAGTAATCCCGATTGAAGGACTACAGACAAAGGTTGATAACGGACTTGCCAGAGTAGAAAGCGGTCAGATAGCCGTTGATGAATGGTGGTCAGGACTGACCCCTGTCGAGCAGAGGAATCCGGTAAACAAAGCAAAATATGAAACTGCCAACCGGACCCTTGATGCTGCCGGCAATCTTTTTAATACAATGGATGCTGCACTTAACGATGAAAACGCCGCTACAGTTCAGTATTCACTTAACAAGCGTCCAAAAAACATGTGGAATTTAGTTGCCGGTGCACAATACCAGATAAACAAACATTTTATGCTGCGTGCTGAAGGAGGTTTCCTGGCCAGCCGCACTCAGTTTATAGGAGGACTTCAGTACCGGTTTGGCTTATGAGCGAATGAGAATAACCGGTTTAAGCTAAATATATCATAATTATTCACAAATGTTACAACCAAAAAGGCTGCTCATTACTGTTCTCTTTTTGTTCGCTTTTTTGAATATTAACGCCCAGGAAAAGAAAAAATTCCTCTCCTCCTTTCGTGACAGCCTGGATAATGCAATAGATTTAAGTGATTTTCTGGTAAACAAAAAAGGGGTTCTGCTTATGCCGACTCTCATTACAGAACCTGCTGTTGGTTATGGAGCAGCATTGTCGGCATTGTATTTCCACTCATCCTATTCGGCAAAAAAGGGACCTCCCAGCATTTCAGGCGTATTCGGCGCTTATACTCAGAACGGGACCTGGGCCGGTGGTATTCTTCATGCCGGTTTCTGGAAAAATGACCATATAAGGTACCTGGGAGCCCTTGCCAGGATCAATGCAAACCTGGGGTTTTATGGTTCGGGGAATCTGGGTCTGACAGATATTGAATCGGTCAATCTTAACCTGGATGCCTGGCTGCTGGTACAGCGGATCAAATTCAGGCTGGGCGAAACCAATCTGTTCCTCGGTGGCCAGTATCTTTTATTTGACACATATAACACTTTTGAGGTCCCTGTCGATATACCTGATTTCACTGGCAATGAATTCAGCTCAACGCTTAGCGAGGCATCATTGAAGTTTGAGCTTGATTCGAGGAATACTGTGTTTTCACCGACAAAGGGATTGTTTTTTGGGCTAACAACTACCTTCAGTGACACATGGATGGGTGGTGATGCTCTATATGGGAGGATCGGGCTCACTCTTATCGGATATATTCCTGCCAACGATAAGGTTTTCGTAGGATTAAGGCACGAAAGCAATTATACGCTGGGTGAAGTTCCTTTTTATGCCCGGCCCATTGTAAGTTTGCGTGGTGCTCCGCTTATGAAATACCAGGACAGGAATACCACACTCATGGAGGCGGAAGTGGACTGGAATTTTTACAAACGGTGGTCTGTTCTTGGTTTTACGGGTCTGGGAAATGCGTTCGAAAACTTCGCTGATTTTAACAAAGGGAAAAGTGTGACTACAGTCGGCTCCGGCTTCAGATACCTTCTTGCCAGGAAATTACGAACAAATATGGGAATGGATTTTGCGCTGAGCAATGAGGATTTTGCATTCTATGTAGTGTTCGGAACCGCCTGGATGAGGTGATGAGGATCATAAATCAGGCTGCAAAAAAAAAGCCGGTAGAATCTGAATTCTGACCGGCTTTAATTTTATTAGCAATTTAAACCGCTATTTCATCTTTGGCGGATATTTTGTAAATATCTGCTTGACAGCGTAGTTGATATTTTTCTCTCTCTTTTCAGCGGAAGCTTCCGGGTCTACAGTGCCTACACCTCTGCCCTGCCATACAACCTCGTTTTTGCCGGCATCTATCATATTAATGAAAATAGTACCTTCAAGATAGCTGTCATAATTAATTGTTGTGGTGCCCATTCCTCCACCCCAGCCATACCTGTAGCCGTAACCGTAGCCACCATAGCCACCTGTTGAAGTAGCAGTTGCAGTTTGTTTCTTCTCGCCAGTGATTTTAATATCAATTACGACATCCGGCTTTTCTGCTTTTGTAAATCCCTTGAGGCTAAGTTCATTTTCAACTGCAGTTATAAGCCTCTTCCTGTTCAGCTCTTCGATATTCAGATTCAAAGCTTCTTCAGTAAATGCATAAGTTTTGTAACCCGGGAATTGTGCAGATTTGTCAAAATCGCTTGATACCTTAATTGTAGCGCATGAAGCTGCAATTAAAAGAACGAAGATCGGAAATAATAGTTTTTTCATAGCTGATTTATTATCTTTTAACAACAACACCTAAATTTATAGTAAAAAAGCCTTCTGCAGGGAGATCTCCCGTCTTAAAGCCATAATAATACTTACCGGATAAGGACAGACTGGCGCCCTCAGTGTTATACATTATCCCCAGTTCCGGTTTCATTTCAAAATGCCATCCGTCAGCTGTGAAAGTATAGGCACCCATAGCTGTTTTCCTTTCGGAATACATTGTACCTATTCCCAGATTGGCAAATGGAGTGACGGCATCATCAGGATTTACAAAATAGCCAATTGTGAAAAGCATTGGCACATTGTTGCTGTACCTGTACTGCTTACCAGTATAGTCCCAGTCTCCCCTGGAATATGTGTCATATGCTCTTTCTTCATAGAAGACATTCCAGCCTATTTCAAGTCCAAGTGAGGCGCCTGTCTCAACCATGCGGTTATAATTATATGTAACACCCCTCCAGCTGACAGGTGCAACATAGTCATGCAGATCCCCTGTACTAAATCCGACTGAGTACTGCCATGACATCATACTGTTCTGCGCCATCGCAGAGGAGGCTAAAACGGTAAATAGTAAAATATATAGTGTTTTTTTCATGACTGTCCGGTTTAATTGGTTTTGAGATATTGTGACTGGTCGAAAGCCTGATTGATCAGCTTGCTTATACGGGTATCATTATAAACATCGTTCATGACTCCATTTAAGACCCCTGTCCATTGCGGAATCAAATTACCGTTAGTTCCGGTCTGTGTCGGATCCTCTATATTCATCAACAAGCTTCCGGTTGTATAGGAGTAAGCATAAACCGGAGGATAATATGGATAATAAGGGTAATAGCCACCCCACCACCAGTACCAGTAGTCATAGTAATAAGTGATAGTGGTAGTTTCCCAGGCAGCCGGAACAAGAATAACATCAGGTGAGGCATCCACAGCAACACGTGTCCATCCCAGAGATTCCATGTTATCGGATATATGCTGGAGTATCTGGTTGCCATAAATATCCTTTATGAATTCAGGCTGTTCTCCTTCCTGTACATTGCCTGTGATTTTCACGATCTTATCGGGCATTGCATAGGTGCTTTTTGCAGCAAAATCATAGTCAGGGTTATGATGTGTAAGAACTACGTCTAAATCCTCAGTATAACTTGGACCATTAGGGTAACATCCCCAAAGGAACAGGCCGCTGAGAATAGCTACGAGTGAAAAGATTTTTTTTCTCATATAAAAATTGGTTTAGTAATTAACAATACAAAATTAACGTTTTTATTTCAAATTCATTATCTCTTTCTTGTTCAGGTAGCATAAAGGCCTGAAGCCTTGATTTCAGCATTGAATAGAATAACTCTTAAGTGATTCAAATTTAATGCTTAAGACAAACCGGTAAAATAGTACTTTAGTTCTAATAACAATATTACTTCCTATTTGTTTTCCCGGCAATACTTAGCGTTAAGTATTTTCTTTGCCAGATAATCAATGCCGGCCAGGGTGCTACGATGGACAGTAACACTAAAACGGATAGCCTATAGCCAGATTGAATAGTGCTCCCGAGAGAACCTGATTGGTGCTTGTCAGCCAGTTCTTACCATCCGTTTGATACGGGGTCCTGAGGGGTAATCCGATATCGGCCCTCATGACAAAGAATGTGAAGTCAAATCTCAAACCAAAGCCGGTACCAACAGCAAGCTCTTTATAAAATGTATTTTTGTCGAATTTTGAACCGGGTCTGTTCTCATCTTCATTTGTAAGCCAGATATTCCCTGTTTCGAGAAAGAGGGCTCCTTTAAGCAGTTTTGACATATCAAACCTGAATTCAAGGTTACTCTCGAGCTTAATGTCTCCTGACTGGTCAATATAACCACTATTGTCAACCGAATGATATGAACCCGGTCCCAGATACCTGGCAACAAAACCCCTTATGCTGTATGCACCTCCGCTGAAAAACTGTTCAACATAAGGCAGGGCTGAGGAGTTCCCATATGGTACGCCAATACCGGCATAAATCCTGAAAACAAGCGACTTGTTAAATCCGTTCCTGTAGTATCTGAAATCAGTAGTGAATTTTAAATACTGGGAATAGATATTATTAAGGAAATAGTATGGCCGCTCTGCAGGATCCTTGTTAATACCGGCTAAAAGGTCAATAAAGTTACCTGAGGTATTGATCCCTGCTGAGAAAAAGAAATTATTAGGCCTTACAATCAAAGTATTGTTGTAAGTAAAATCATATCTGGGTCCTATTATAAATTGCTCCTCGAAGCTCTTCCGTATATATATGTTTTCATTGACTACCGAATCAAACTCCGGGGTAGTTTCAAGAACGTTAACCGAATTTACATAAAGAGGAGAAAATGAGTGCTGGATATTTTTATTGCTGCTCCACTGGTAGTTGAGGTTGGTCTTTGCTGAAAACATTTTATAATAGGCTGTTCTGTTGAGAAGGCTCAGGTCAAAATTTAAATTTGTCCGCTGAAATAGCTTTGATGAATTGTTGTCCCGTCTGAATGGAACTATTATCCGCGGGAATGTCAGCCCTGAAGTTATTCCGAACTGATATGAATAGTTGCCAAGCTGATTTGTTGACTTATTCCCCCACTGCCATTCAAATCCTCCCGTAAGGCCCAGTTTCAGACGTTCAGCACCCTTGAATGTATTCCCATGAGCAAGGGTTACAGCCAATAATGGCCCAAAATAGCCGGAGGATTTGGTTGCCAGGTCCGCTTCAAAAGCCAGATTTATATTATCGGTCATAATAAGGTCCATCTTAACATCAAGGAGATTTGCCAGACTGTCAGATTGATTTTTTATGTATGAAATATTGACAGACTTAAAAACGCCAAGGTTGTTCAGGCGGGTTGTTGAATTCTGCCAGGCATTATATGAATAGATATCCCCCGGCCTGAAATAGATTGAATTTGCCAGTATGCCTGGTTTCAGTATGTCACCGGTGGAACTGATTTTCATGCCGTCATAGAATGAGATATATCTATCTGAAAATGAGGTATCTCTCCCCTGTGAATTATTAATGCTGATACTATTGATATAATATCTGGAGAGGACTGAAGCCGGAAGATCTTTCACCCTTCCAACTGTAAGGTCGAGCCTGTTGGCTCCCACAGTTGTATCGGCTTTCAGATCAATAAACTCAGGAATAAAGTAGTAGTATCCGTTCTCCTGGATCCTTCGGGATAGTTCAACTCTTGAAGTTTTCAGCTTTTCCAGGTTAAACTGGTCTCCCTCTTTGATCTGCTTCATGAAGTCATCTTTGCTGATGAGAGAGTCAATATGGTTAGTGAGAGTATCAAGTGCAATCTTTCCAAAATAATTTGGCGGAGCCAGGTCAACAGAATAAGATACCCTTCCTTTCTTAGGATTCCTTTTACTCGTATCAATTACCGCCCATGCCGTTGTATGAAAGTATCCCTTGTCAAAAAGGTCATTCCCGATCTTGGCAGACCTCAGTTCAGGATTTACATCTGAAATAAGTATCGGGTTCGACGATAATGTTTTATAGATCCATCTGCCGAACTTTTTTCCCTCCTTGGGCTTCATATAATTATGAACCCAAAGTCCAATGGGTGGTAAAACACGCCTGCCAAAGAGCGAATTATTTACTTTGTGACTTGTAATGGATTTGACATAGTTTTCTACTGAGGAAGTTTTTGATATGTTATGTGAATTTATTATCCTGACATCCTGCCTCCCGGTATAAAGCATCTGGTCCTTTGCAAGAAAACGCGTATTGGAACAGCCGGAAATGACAATAACAAGAATAATTAATAATATTGATGATCTGATTCTCATTTTTCCGGGTTAACTGGCTCGACAACCTTTTCCTTTTTCCTCCAGATATCGCTGAGTTTGGGATAATTTTTCCTGTAAGTGAAACCTACTCCTGTTTTAACAACATCACCTTCAAATACATCTTCGTATGAATGCTCATTGTAAACTTTCAGGAATTTGGTGGAAGCAGAATCAAGCCTGTATTCAAAAGAGAAATTGTTGAGAGATGTATTTGAAGAATTTGACTGATTACCTGAACCACTTGCTATTCCTGAAAACTCAACCTTTGCCCTGTCGTTTAATAAATTCCGCTTTACTTCATAAGAGAGGCTTGTCTTTGTCTGCTCTCCGCCAGAAGAAGTACCCTGGGTATATGTATCAATTCCGAATGAGATGTCAATGCCTTTAATCGTAGTTTTGGTAAGACTGTTCAGCTGGGCAGCCACCATCTGGTTGACCTGTTCTGACATATAACTTGAAGAGGTCGATATGCCCGGCAGATCAACTGTTTCAAATAACAGGATCGTAATTGCCTGCCTCATCTGCTCATCGGGGCTCAATGTGTTAATTATGCTCATAAGATACTGATCCTGGGTATTAATTGTGAATGAGACATCCATATCAGAAAGCCTGTTGGAGATCTTCAGTGTAACATCAAAATCCACATATCTCTCCTTGTTGTCAACAGGATTGACATATGAACTTTTCACCCTGTTGATGGCTTCAAGCTTCAAATCGGGATCATCAAGTTTCCCGTCCCATCTTATGGATCCTCCCTTTGTCAACCTGAATGCCTTATTTGGCCAGCCAACCATTTTCAGATTTGCGGCACCCTCACTGATCTCATATTTGCCGTTCATATTTACCTGACTGTTGACAAGCATATTGTAGTTCAGTGCACCTCCTCCCTGTATTACCATGTCGATATTGAACATCTTCTTTGATATTTCAATATTAATCCTTGTGGCAGGATCGATCTCAATAACCGATTCAACTGAGGATTTATTATACAGGCTGCTGCGTGGTTCAATTTTCTGACCGGCCTGCCCCTTCAAGGATTTCCCGCTTGTGAAAGTCAGAACCTTCCCGCTCTCGGAAAGATTAAGGTTCTCACTTTGTCTGAAGTAAATATCTGTCCCCTTTGCCAGTAATATGTCTACCCTTTAATACCGGGCTTGTAACAGGTCCCTTGATAGAAAGCTTTGAATCGATAAAGACATCTCCGTAAAAAGTAGCATTCTTTTCCTCTTTCCTGTTCAATACCTGAAGATTTGAAGAGCCAATTTCCAGATCAGCTGACACCTGATCTTTTTTGCTGAAATCAACAGAACCATCAACAAGCAGTTCATTGTTAAGAGAATCGAGAATCCTGAAGTTATTGAACTCCATTTTTTTACCTGTAAACGTTATCCTGTCATCAGGCAATCTGAAAGATGAATTCAATGTATTGATTCTCAGGTTTCCATTACTTATAATAAGATTTCCCGTAAAATTATTTATTTCATCTTTTGTAGAAAGTTTAAACTCTCCTGAAATATTTCCCCGGAGATCCGACAGGTATTTTGTTACAAATGGCTGAATTGTACTGACAGGAATAAGCTGTTATACTGGCATTAATATTCCGGTTGGACTTATCTGTTTGCTTCCCATTTATTTTTATTTCAGAGGTGTCAAGACGGGTATTGATCTCAAAGTCATAATTACCAGTTGTGTCAGAATGGAAATAACTCTTTAATGTTATCATTTTATAATTCAGGTCGGACCAGCTTACATCACTTAATTTCAGATCAGTGGCCAATTTACTGCCAAGTGTTTTGCTATCAGAGTAAGTTGTAAAACCGGATATCACCAGGGAGGGCTTTCCAGGAAATAATTCAGGATTTACAAGAGAAGAAAGCATAACATTATTTAGCAAAAGCTTAAAATTGTGCCATTCATCCTGCTCATCCCTGACCAATGAAATCAAAGAGCTGTCAGAATGCATTGTGAGAGAGGGGTATAAAGATTTTGTTCTCAGACTAACTCTCATAATATCAGGCGACTCCAGCTGCCATTTTACACCGTTAAGAGTAATCAAACCTGAGGGGATTTTCATTATAATATTATTGCTGTCTCTGGCTGAGCTGATTTCAATATTATAACTCACCCTCGACTGCTTATCAATCACAGAAAAGGAGGTGAGACTTTTCCACCTGTAAAAATGACTTTTAATATCCAGTCTGTTGACCTGCTGTGGACCTACAATACATGTATCGGCTATAATATTCAGATCTACCTTTGATGCCGAATCGTCAAGCAGGGCACTCAAGGTTTCTATCTCAATAAATTTATATTTCAGTCCCCTGCCCCTTAAGCTATAGCTGATTTTGTCATCGGCAGCCTGTGTATTAAAAGTAATTGAGAGATCCCTGAATGACAGAGTTGTATCAGGAACAAAGATCCTCAAAGCCTTATTGTAATCCAGCCTGATTTTACCACTTAATAAGGGCAGATCTGAAATAAACTTTAACGAATCTGCATGCCGGGGATCTATTAATGATACGAGGTAATTCCGGTAGCTCTGAACAAATTGTCCAAGATTCTTTAAAGGCATGTTAATTTGAGCTGAAGATGAAAAAAAATCAGCGTCAGCACTTATCCTGGTGCTGAGGGTGTCTGATTTTAACGATGCAGCTATATTATGGATTGTCGCACTATCGTGAGGGGAGGCAATTTTTATTTCACTCAGATTGAATCCTCCGTCAACCTCGTCCAAATGCTTCCTGAATTCAGCAGAAAGCACACCTTTGACAGTCACCGAATCCTTAAAAAGATGCAGACTGAACAGGTCAGCATCGACATTGCCACTGGCTTTTCCTGACAAATCCGACCCTGAGGTATTTACACTGGCTGACATATCCATAGTGAGCGCCGGGTCATTGATATTAAGCCTCAGATAATACTTCCCGGGCTGAATCCTGACTTCGATTCCGGTATTCTTATAAATATGATCCTTAAACCCAATTGAATCAATCTGGAAAACTGACTCAGCAATAAGAGATTTTTTTATTACACCGGAACCAATAGTCTCACCTGATCCAGTTACTGATCCAAATATCCGGTTTCCTAAAATGTCCCTCAGCTTCACATTATCAAAATATGATTTCAATGAAAATTTATCATTTGGAATATTAACAGATCCAGTCAGCCCGATTTTACCAAGATCACTTTCAATGTTCACACTGAAATCGGGCGACATCAGGGAATCTGAAATTGCGGCGTCAAGAGAGAGCACTTTATAATCCGGGACCGAAATTCCTTGCTGAACTTCCTGCAAGACTTTCCTGAGCCATATATTATCAATATCGTCGATACGGATCTCCAAATCGCAGATAGCCTTCTCAGGTGCAAAAATATTATCGATCATCCCCTGAAACGAGATCACTAAACTATTTGACTGGGATATTGAAAAAGCAGGCAGAGTTATAACTGAGCCATCGAGTTTTATTTCACCGTCAATGGTTACAGGTCGGGAAGAAAGTGTAATTAATGCCGGGATTTTTTGCAGGTCCGGCTTAAAGAATAAGAGATCAGCCAGCGAAACTTCAGTTTTTCTGATAGTCAGATTTGCTTTGTGCATCGCGGAAGGATCCTGAATGATTTCGAAGAAGTTTCCCCCAGCAACACCTTCAAGACTCAATCTGCTGTTGCCAGTCTCAATATCGAGATCAATCCGGGTAGTACCTGAATGGGACCCTATTCTGCCATTCATATCCCTCATGGAAAATCCATTGCCCAGGTCAAATTTCAAATTTTTAATCCCGGCATTCACTTCTGAATTGTTTATCTGCAGATCTGAAAGCTTCAATCCCAATCCTATGACACTGAATCCAGACAACGGATTATTCCCTAACGTATCAGCATAGTCAGACATCCGACAGGCAACATCCTGAAAGTTTATAAGATCACCCCGGATATCCCAGTCGAAATAACCAGTTGTGGAGGTCACTTCCTTCTTAATATTTTTAGTCTGATTATCCATTCTGATTACCAGACTTGTCCGGGAAACTGAAACCTCATCATAATCAATGATTTTCTTATTCAGATCAGTCTTGGAGGTCTTTATCACAATCTCTCCAGCCAGCAGGTCTAATTTTAGCTTGCCAGACTGATCGTCAAATATAAAATTCATGTCAGCAACAGATAATTCATCAAGTCCTAAATTCCATGGCGGTCCGGGTTCTGATTTCTCGTCCTCATCCCTGACCTGGTTTAAAGTGATATTGCCGGTTACTCCTTCAATCCCGAGCGACTTTACCAGTATTGTCTTTTCGGTAAGTGACATCTTTTTTGTTTCGAACTTAATTCCCCCAATATTCTGACTGATATAAATACCGGCAACAGAATCGGTCATCATGAATCTTAAATCCTTTACCTCAGCGTCAGCAACCGAGATCTCCAGGGGCTTTTTTTTAACATTCTGATCATCAGGTGCAGTCACTTTCCCGGTTGAAAAAGCTGCAGCGATATTAAGTTGATCCTCTCCAATGTTTCTTAAGAAATTAATGGATGCTTTTTCCAGGTATAAAGACTTTAGAATTAACTTCTTTTTCGCTAATGCCAAAGGTTTTAGCCCTGATCTGACCTTTTCTGCATAAACTATTGTATCACCTTTCGTCCCATGGATCAAAACTCCCTGAACATGCACTGACCATGGAAGAACCTTAGTTACAGAGTTTATATGAACCGGAATTCCGGACGAAGTGAAAATTTTATTGACTTTTTGGATCACTAAGCCATGGAAAAAAGGGAGATTGAGAATTAGAAAAGTCAGAAAAAGCAATCCGATTACAGCGATCAGGAAAACCAATAATGCTTTAATAATTCCTCTAACCCTCTTCATTTGGGATGTTTCCGCTAAATTACAAACAATTTAATTAAATCACGCAGACATCCGTAAGAGCAAAGTCATTCATAGTCATTATTGGTCATTAATGGTCATTTATAGTCATTCAATTGTCATTCAATTGTCATTCAATTGTCATTCAATAGTCATTTGTTGTCAATAATTCCGTTTAATGACCACCGAATGACGCGAGAAGCGCTAATGACCATCGAATGACAGCCGAAGGCTGAATGACGCGCGAAGCGCAAATGACATGCGAAGCATAAATGACAGCGAAGCGTAATGACAAATGCATTATCTGATCACAAAAACAAGTGCAGCCGTAAAATCCCCCTGGAAAGCAACACTTGTTGCAGATACATTCATACTTGTTCCGCCTGTCCCTGACGAAAAATTAGTACCCGCATAGAATATTGGCATTAACAATCTGGCCTGCAACCTGAATCCGATCCTTTCAGTTGCCCGGATTTTTAAACCTCCGGCAAGACTGAAATGCATCTTGTTCTCACCTGAATAGTCATCCGTTTGAGGATTAAAATTAACCCAGCCGAGAGAAAACAATCCATACGGGGATAGTTTTGATAAAGGTTTAGTTTCCTGCAGAATTCCTATTGAATAATAGTTAACCCCCAGATCGAAGAGATACCTTTCATTTGATCCATTATCAACATTTAAGGATGTCATCATGTGACTGAAGGCGATCTCAGCATAACGGTTATTGCCAACACGCCAATCGATAGTTCCTCCAAAATCCATACCGTCACCAATATAAATATAACCCAGGCTGGTGTAAACTGTTGAACCTGTTTCATAACCTATAAAAGGACTTAATTCAACACGCTGTGCTTTAACCTCTGTAATACCGGCAATTAGAAGAAACGTCAGAATGCCGGTAACTGAAAATGATTTTTCTTTATTCATTATTGATCCAGTTTAAATATGCTTCAACTGGTTCGCTATCTCCTCCAAAGCCATTCAAGGATTCAGGGAGAACTGATATTAATACAATATTAAAACTTTTTCGGCTATCAGCCAACCGATCTGTGGAAGGAAATCAGTAGTAATTATTCCCGGAATAGATGATCCTTAGAGACCTTTATGTTGCTACTGGGTGTTCCTTTGTGTTAAAAATAAAATTCCTTAAGGGTTGAAATAAAAAAGGTTTTTTTACCTTTGGTTCAAACTATAAGACTATGGAATTTAAATATTACGACAAACCCTGGCTGCCTGCTATCAAAGGGGCATTTTTAATAATTTTTGGCATAATTGCCATGTCACAGATCGTAGGTTCGATTAGAAGCCTCGCAAGTCTGTTTATTGTGCTGGCAGGCATGATAGGGATTCTTCTTATAAGCAGTGGCATCATGCTCAGGAAATCAGGATTCCGTATGTGGAGTATAATTTCGGGGATAATAAATATTATTTTCTGCCTCATCCTTGCCCTGAAAATTGAAGCTCCAAGAGAGGTGATAATCTGGATACTTCTGTTATGGGTTATTTTCCAGGCAATTTCTGAGATCATCGAAGCAGTTATCCTCATATCCCTGAAAAATGCCCTGGCAGCTCTTTTTATTCTCAATGCTTTGCTTACAATGCTCTTTGGATATTTTCTGTATGTCGTAATTGCAAATCTTACTCCACAGGGTGTATTTTATTTAGGTGTTATAGCCCTCACATTCGGTTTGGCGAATGAACTGTCGGCTTATCTATTAAGCAGAATAAAAAAGCCATGAAACGGAGGTTCATGCGATTATAGCCAATAGTCTGAATGATCCTGAACCTTTCAACCTAAGGGTCGTACATACAAAATAATAAAACCCAACTTGCAGAATCAGCTGAAACCACTATATTTGCATAAGACTTAAAAAAGAAATTATATGAAAAAACTACTTTTTATTTTCACCGCTTTAGTTCTTACTTGTATTGCAAATGCACAGTCTAACAAAGAGGAAATTGACCTTATTCAGTCAATGTTTGGTATGGAGAAAAAGGCGCTGGTTGCCGATTTTATGAGTGTTGATCCATCAAAAGCTGATGCTTTCTGGAAATTGTATGATGAGTATGAAGTTCAGAGGAAAGCAAATGGGCAAAAAAGGATAGCTCTGCTGAACGAATATGCAGCTAACTATGACAGCATGTCAGGTGAGGCAGCAGATAAATGGATGGCCCAGGTTATCAAGGGAACTTCTGACAATGAGAAACTTATTGTCAGCTATTATAAGAAAATTAAAAAGGTCACTGACCCCGTCACAGCTCTCAAGTTCTATCACGTAGAGACCTATATTGCCAGCTCAATAAGAAGTACTATCGCAAGCGAACTGCCATTTGTGAAGGCTAAATAATAATTTGCTTTAAGATTTAGTTGATAATATTAGCAGCATCATGATGCATCATGATGCTGCTATTTTTTGATACCTGGCTCAGGATAAAACCAGAGTCTTGAACCTTAATAAACCTACCCCTTGCCCCTCCAAGGAGGGGATCGCAAGGGTTTAACCATTAAACTTCTTCAACTTTTCAACTTTTACTTTCCTCAGCCAATTATCTACAATTATTTGTATTTTTATCCCTCATGAAAGAAATTGCAGCAATAATCCTTAAAAATGACGACGGCGAATTTTTACTCGCATTGCGGGATAACAAATCGTGGATCCCTTTTCCGAACCACTGGGATCTTATCGGCGGTCATGTAGAGGAAGGGGAAACTCCCGAAGAAGCGCTTGTCAGGGAGGTAAAAGAAGAGCTTGATATCGACCTTAAAGAATATACTTTTTACAAAAAGTTTGAATGCCTTACCGGTGATGCTTACGAGAATATAAAATATATTTATACCGGTAAAATAAATCTGCCGATTGAAGAGATCACACTGCTGGAAGGAGAACGCGCACAATATTTTACAAAAGAAGAAATACCTGATCTGAAATTTGCCAACATAATAAAAAGTATAGTAATGGATTATATTCTCTCTTCATCAAACCCTGTTTCCATTAATGGAGAAAGGGTATAATCGGGAGAGGGGCTGTTGACAAAATCCTTTGTGTGCCTTAGTGTTACCCTTAGTGTCCTTCGTGTTTAATTCTTAAAAAATGAAACATTTAATTATTGCCTTTTGCTTCCTCACTCTTGCAGCCTGCAGAACTAACATAAACAGGTCCGGGTTAATGCCCGGATCGGAATCCGACCTCAGATTCCCTCAACTCGCCTCAACATGGGACGAAGCGATACCTCTTGGCAACGGGATGCTTGGAGCCCTTGTCTGGGAAAAAGAGAACAGGCTCAGGTTTTCCCTCGACAGGGCAGATCTGTGGGATCTCCGCCCTATGGAAAACCTTGATAAGCAGGAATGGAAATATTCCTGGGTAAAAGAGCAATGGGAAGAAGATAATTACTCCCTTGTCCAGAAAATGTTTGATGCCCCTTATGACCGGAATCCCGCTCCGTCGAAAATACCCGGTGGGGCATTGGAATTTGATATCTCGTCATTTGGTGAAGTTGAGTCAGTAGAACTGAAGCTGGAAAATGCACTCTGTATAATTAAATGGAAGAACGGGATAACTCTTAAAACATTTGTCAATGCTGAAAGCCCGGTAGGATGGTTCAGATTACAGGGTGTTGAAACAGGTCTGACACCTGACTTTATTCCGCCAGCCTACAATGTTGAGGGGCAGTCGGGTATCGATAATTCACATTCCGGTCAGGACCTGAGGCTGCTTGGCTATCCCCCAGGGGAAGTAATTAAGGAAAACAATTCGGTTACATACAATCAGAAAGGCTGGGGAGGATTCCAATACCAGGTAAATGTAAGATGGCAAAAGGAAGGTAATGTTACTGAGGGTTGCTGGAGCATCAGTTCGGAATATCCCGGGCAGAAGAAACAGACAATGGCCCGGGATCAAACTCAGTCATCAATGAATTCCGGTTATGCAAAAGCCTTCAGAAACCATAGCAGATGGTGGTTAAATTACTGGTCACAATCCGGCATCTCAATTCCCGATTCTGTTCTTAACAGACAGTGGTATCTCGAGATGTACAAACTTGGAGCAGCTACAGGTAATGATGCTCCTCCCATTTCACTTCAGGCCGTCTGGACAGCTGATAATGGAAAGCTGCCACCCTGGAAAGGAGACTTCCATCATGATCTTAACACACAACTCAGCTACTGGCCGGCCTATAGCTCAAATCATATGATACAGGAGAGCGGGTACATCAGCTGGCTGGAAAAAAACAAACCTGAATTTGAAAGATACACAAAAGAGTATTTCGGGGTATCAGGACTGAATGTGCCGGGGGTTACCACTCTAACCGGCCAGCCAATGGGTGGCTGGATACAATATTCATTCGGTCCGACAGTCTCTGCCTGGCTCGCACACCATTTTTACCTCCGCTGGCGATATACAATGGACAGGGAGTTTCTTGAAAAAGAGGCATATCCCTGGGTAAAAGAGGTTGCTGAATTCCTTGATGAAATATCTGTTATTGATGGAAATGGATTAAGAAGACTCCCGTTAAGTTCAAGCCCTGAAATATACAATAACTCCCGGGAAGCATGGTTCACCGATATTACCAATTTCGATCTGGGACTTGTCAGGTGGGCTTTGAAAAAGCCTCGGAACTGGCCGGAGAAATGAGGATGATGAAGATGCAGTCAATGGAAGACAATTCTCTCACAATGGCCATTGTATGATATAGATCCGGAAACGGGATTTACATATGTAGGGGTAAGCCATACAATGAGTCGCACAGGCATTTTTCACATTTAATTGCATTTCATCCTCTTGGGCTGGTTGATATGTCGAAAGGAGAAGAAGATCAGCAAATAATAAGGTCCACTATTGCTACCCTCGATAAGGTTGGTCCCGACTGGTGGTGCGGCTATTCATACAGCTGGCTTGGCAATCTCAAAGCCAGAGCATTTGATGGCAGAGGTGCTGCAGAAGCTCTTAAAACCTTCGCCACTGATTTCTGCCTGAAGAACAGCTTCCATGTAAACGGTGATCAATCCGGCACAGGCAAGTCAAAATTCACCTATCGTCCGTTTACCCTCGAAGGAAATTTTGCATTTGCTGCAGGTATACAGGAGATGCTTATCCAGAGCCATACCGGGGTAATCAGAATATTTCCCGCAATTCCTGAAGAATGGAAAGACGCAAGATTCACAACATTAAGAACGGAAGGGGCTTTCCTGGTTTCCGCAAAGATGGAAAAGGGAGAAATAACTGTAGTTGATATTTTTTCCGAAAAAGGTGGTGAATTGAAAATATTCAATCCTTTTAAGAACAGTGATTTCAATTGCTCAGCTCCCTATACGTTAAATGACAACATCCTGGCTATTCATACTCAACCCGGACAAAAAATCTGGCTGAAGCCATAACTTAACATGAATTTTACATTTGCAAGATAGACTAACTTTGTTTGAAATTCTAATTGTGTCAAAGGGAAGCCGTATAATGAGTCGCACAGGCATTTTTCACATTTAATTGCATTTCATCCCCTTGGGCTGGTTGATATGTCGAAAGGAGAAGAAGATCAGCAAATCATCAGGTCCACTATTTCCACCCTCGATAGGGTTGGTCCCGACTGGTGGTGCGGCTATTCATACAGCTGGCTTGGCAATCTCAAAGCCCGGGCATTTGATGGTAAAGGTGCTGCAGAAGCTCTTAAAACCTTCGCTACTGATTTCTGCCTGAAGAACAGTTTCCATGTAAACGGTGATCAATCCGCCACAGGCAAGTCAAAATTCACCTATCGTCCGTTTACCCTTGAAGGAAATTTTGCATTTGCTGCCGGTATACAGGAGATGCTTATCCAGAGCCATACCGGGGTAATCAGAATATTTCCCGCAATTCCTGAAGAATGGAAAGACGCAAGATTCACAACATTGAGGACTGAAGGGGCTTTCCTGGTATCCGCAAAGATGGAAAATGGAGAAATAACAGTAGTTGATATTCTTTCCGAAAAAGGTGGTGAATTGAAAATATTCAATCCCTTTAAGAACAGTGATTTCAACTGCTCATCCCCCTATAAGTTAAATGACAACATCCTGGCTATTCATACTCAACCCGGACAAAAAATCTGGCTAAAGCCTTAATTTAACGTGAATTTTACATATACAAGATTGACTAACTTTGTTTGAAATTCTAATTTTAAATCAGATATGAACGCAATTAAAAAAATTCTTTTGCTGGTTCTATTTATGACCGGGGTATTGGCAAATGGTCAGGATATAACAGTTAAATCACCCGACAACAATATCACCGTAACCATTAGTAATAATGATAAACTGACCTGGTCGGTCAACTGGCACAGCCGGATTATTGTAAATCCTTCCCCTATGGGTTTCGAGCTTAAGAATGAAGATGCAATGGCAGGAAACTTCACTATCCTTGATCAGAGCCTTAAGAATTTTAATGAAACATGGATCCCGGTTGTCAAATCCAAACATGCTGAAATAATTAATAATTATAGTGAGCTGAAGCTTACATTAAAGGAAAAGTCTGGTCAGATGCGCCAGATGGAGCTGTATGTAAGAGCTTACAATGATGGGGCGGCCTTCAGGTATAAACTTCTGCGAAGCCCTGTGGTTGGAGAGAGGCAGATTGTCAAAGAACTGACTGCATTCAGCATTCCGGGTGATCCGAAAGCCTGGATTGTGGAGTATGGCGGTTATGCCTCGTCAAATGAGGCTGAGTTTTTTGAGCATCCCCTTAGTTATCTGACTGAAAAATCTATTGCAGGTATGCCAATGCTTATGGAATATGGAAACAATTGCTGGGTGGCTGTAACTGAGGCTAAGATAGAGAATTATCCTGCTTTCTACATAGGAAGAAGTGCTTCCAATAAACTCATCACTAAGCTGGTACCAATTCCGGGAGAAACTGAGGATGGCGTTAAGGTGAGATTCAATGATGAGGTTTATACACCCTGGCGTGTACTTATGATTGGCGAGACGCCCGGAACACTGATAGAATCTGAAATTATCCAGAACCTGAATGATCCTTGTGCAATTAATGACCCTTCCTGGATCAAACCCGGAATAAGCGCATGGGATCACTGGTGGAGCGGTGAAGTTAAAATGGAAATGCCTGTAATTAAACAATACATTGATCTTGCTTCCGAAATGGGATGGCCTTATATGCTTGTCGACTGGCAATGGTATGGAAAATTCAACTCCCCTGAAGCTGACATAACTAAATGGGCACCGCAGATAAGCATGCCGGAAATAATTGAATATGCAAAATCCAAAAATGTCAGGATCATTGTATGGCTCTATTCCAGTGATGTAAACAGGAATTCAGCCTATAAGACAGCTTTTCCGCTCTATGAAAAATGGGGCATTGCAGGAATTAAAATTGATTTCATGGACCGCGATGACCAGCAGATGGTAAACTGGTATCATGACATAATCAAATGCGCTGCAGAAAACCATCTCATGGTAGACTTCCACGGTGCCTACAAACCCGACGGTATAATCCGTACCTGGCCAAATATGATCACCCGCGAAGGACTGATGGGAAATGAGTATTATAAATTCTCTGATAAAATGAGTCCGGAACATAATGTCAAACTTGCTTTTACACGCATGCTTGCAGGGCAAATGGATTATACTCCCGGGGCATTTCTAAATGTTACCAGAGAACAATTCAAACAACAGACACCTGCTGTTGTCTGGAATACCCGGGCTGCTGAACTTTCTAAATTTGTCATATATGAAAGTCCGCTTACTGTGGTTTGCGATCATCCTGACAATATTCTCGGAAAGCCGGGAGCTGATTTTCTCAAAATAGTCCCGACAGTATGGGATGATATCAAATTCTTAAGCGGGTATCCCGGGGATCATGTGGCAATAGCCAAAAAGCAGTGGTGATAAATGGTTTATTGGTGTTATGAACAATAGTATCGGGAAAAGCGTACCCTTGAAACTCGACTTTCTCCCTGCCGGAGATTATGAAGCTGAAATATGGTCTGATGCCAAAAATTCTGACAAAGAACCTATGGAAATAAAAAAGTTAATGAAATCTTTTAAAACAGGTGATGAGATTAAAGTGACAATGGCTAAAAACGGAGGATTTGTTGCTTTGTTAAAAAGAAAGTAACTGCTTCATTGATCCCATGAACTCACCCCCTTCCCCCTCTCTGCTCCGCAAAGAGGGGGTGCAATACTCTGTACTTCAGGTCAGTCCCCCTCTTTACGAAGTAGCTACCCTTTATACACATCTTATTTTAATATTCATTGAATATCGAATAACTTTTTATAATTGATTGTCTATGAGAGAATAAGATCCCTCGCTGCGCTTCGGGATGACAGGTCGTTTTTGTGGTGATGGACCTGTCATCCCGAATGCAGCCAGCCTGAGCTTGCGAAGGATGGCGAAATGAGGGATCTCATGGATCTACCAGTATTATAAACAGAGGGATGAACCAGTTTTGATTACTATAAACAGCTCAAACTCTGACATCACTCTAAAATGTGTATAAAGGGTAGACGAAGTAGAGAGGGGGATTAAGGGGGTGAGTTCATGGAGAACAGAGGGAAAAACGATTTCGGCTGAATAAATGATGGATTAAAAACAAGCATGACTAACTTCTAATAGGAATAAGTATTTCAGGGTGTTGCAGCACTAAAAACAGGAGAAAGTAACCTCTATTCGTACTTTAACGCTTCAACAGGATTACGTGTAGCTGTCTTCCAGCTTTGCCATGTAACAGAAATTAATGCAACCCCCATTGCCCCAGCTCCTGCCAATACAAAAATCCATATGCTGAGGCTCGTTCTGTAAGCAAATGCTGCTAACCAGTTATGCATAACGTACCATGCTAATGGTACGGCTATTGCGAATGAAATGGCCACCCATTTTACAAAATCCTTATTAAGCAGTAACAGGATCTCTGAATTCCGCGCTCCGTTTACTTTGCGTATACCTATTTCCTTTGTTCGCAGATTTGTGGAATATACAGCAAGTCCAAATAACCCTATGCCGGCGACAAATACTGCCAGCAGGGAGAACAGGGTGAATACACGTCCAAATGCAAGGACGGAACGGTATTGTGAATTAAACTCTTCATCCAGGAAGAAGTATTTAAAATGGTCTTCAGGGTAGATCTTTTCCCATACATCCTCAATACGGGCTATTGTATTCTTTAAATCGGCTGAATTTATTCTAATGGAATAGTATCCTATATCCGACATCCAGATGTATCCAAAGAAAAAGAGGATAGGTTTGATCTCTCTCTTTAATGATTCCTGGTGAAAATCTTTCAGAATTCCAACTATCTCAAATTGTTTATCGCCAATCAGAATAAATGAATGCAGAGCCTCCCCGGCATCCGTAAAACCAAGCTGGCGCAAAGCCATCTCATTTATAATAACTGCATTCCCGGTTTCATTCTCAGATTCAGAGTAGTCGCGGCCTGCTAGCAGATTGAGATCATATGTTTTAATAAAATCATAGTCAATGTAGGTGTAAGCATAAGTTTTTACTGTATTGGGAGGATCCTGGATTCTCCGGATATCCTGCCGTTTCCAGAGAATTTCTCTTCCGGGAATAGCACTGGAAGAGCAAATTGCTTCAATTCCAGGAGTGCTGCCTATCAGCGACTTATAGCTTTTAAGCTTTGGTATTATCGTTGGCCGCCTGTTCATTGTCGGCGGAGAATAAGTAACAAGCGTCCGTTCTATATTAACGCCAAGGTCCCTTGTTTTCATGTAATTAATTTGCTTGAACACAGTAAAGACCACTACCAGCAGAAATATTGACGCAGTGAACTGAATAACAACAAGTATTTTACGCACATCCAGGTTGGTGGCTGAGGAAGTCCGGATACCCTTAAACAGGTCTATGGGTTTGTACGACGCCAGATACAATGCAGGAGCCAGCCCTGAGATTAGGATCCCTGTAATAACAAGGATTAAAGGAATTACCCAGTATATCCGGCTGATTGTATCAGATACAGGCATATCTGTTAAAGCAGCAAACCAATCCTTGATAAGAAATAACAGGATCAGGGCAACAATAATACTGATCAGGTTTGTGACCAGAGCTTCCAGCATAAATTGAGCCACCAGCTGTTTTTTCATTGCTCCGGCGATCCTGTGCAAACCGACCGATTTGGCATGTTCAACAGCTCTTACAAGGGTGAGGTTTATAAAGTTTATCCACGCAAAACATATAATCACGAACGCAATAAATATAAGTGCCAGTACAGAATTACTGTCGCCGTTTGGCATTACTTCATGCTCCAGATTTGAGCTTAAATGGATGCTTTTTATTGGTTGAAGGTGAAACTCCGTCTTTCCCTCATTCTGAGTTATCTGTTTAGTATAATCAACGGCAATTTTACTGATCTGTGATTCAATTTTACCGGGATCTGATCCCGGTTGTGTCAGGATATAACTATAATATCCGTTATACCCCCAGTCCCAGCTGGTAACAGGTCTGTTATTAATATGAGCATCGGGATCCCTGATGATTTCAGTTCCTGTTGCATCATCCCAGTTCTGAAAATAGAATTCATAAGTTGGAATTGAAAGCAGCATGTCGAACGGCAGGTGTGTGTTTGAAGGCAGATCCTTGTAAACTCCGGTAACACAGAAACG
The DNA here is from genome assembly GCA_963782945.1 of uncultured Bacteroidales bacterium. Taxonomy (GTDB): domain Bacteria; phylum Bacteroidota; class Bacteroidia; order Bacteroidales; family VadinHA17; genus LD21. The sequence continues at coordinate 113,217 of CAWALO010000029.1, read as the reverse complement.
CCATCCCTGACATACTTTATACCATTTCCCGACAACATCAGAGGTTCCGAACAGACTCATTGCAGCTGATTCTGAGATGACTGAAGAATAAAGTCCGATTAAAGGATTATCTCCCTGCTTATTTATAAAGTCGAGTTTAAAAACACTGAAAAAGGTGGAATCAGTCGCGAACATATTAATATCATCGATCTGATTGTTTTCATTATAAACAGTTACTATATCCTTAAAAATTTCAGTACTGCCGATCACTTCAGGGATCTTCTCTCTTAAGACGCGGGCCATTCCACCAAGGGTTCTTGCACTTTTAAAACTCAAAGCTCCATTCTGATAGCGGTCAAAGCTAATCCGGTAAATATCATCTGCACTGGCCCAGTTGGTGTCATAACTATACTCATGCGAGACATGCATTATTATCATCATGGAACAAGTAAGTCCAATAGCAAGACCCATAATATTAATCAAGGTGAATAACTTGTTTTTCAGAATGTTACGGATCAGCAGCTTCCAGATTGTAGTTAACATGATAATATGATAATATCGTTTGTGATACTCAGATGCGGAAAGTCAGATTGAAGAGCTCTTAAATATTCACTAAAAATAAAATTAAATCTACAATAAAAAGCAATCACCGGAAAAAACTCAGAACGTGCCGGAAGTGTTATCTTAGCAGGGAAATTTGAAACAGACCAGGGTGAAGCAGACTGAATTAAATAAAGGGTGGAGAAAGACAAGTCAGTATCTTATACCGGATACCAGGCCATCCGTTTCTGAAGGGCGCTATGATATATATCCTGCATTTAAACTTAAGGATAATCAGATCTCGGAAGGATTTGCCTCTCTGGCCAGAGGTCTGTCAAAGCACAGGACAGTAACTTTGGAAGGTTATGCCGGAGTATTTTATAATGAATTCCGTGAGAACATTGATGAACATTTAAAAGCCCTTGGTTTAAAAACATCCTGGAAGGATACAACAGATTTTCTTAAAACGCCTGAAATAATTGATGAGATGATCTCTCCATTCATGGGGGGAGATGATCCTCTGTTCGGAAAGCGGGCTAACATTGATATTGAAGATTTTTTCGATCTGGAAGCGTTAAGGAAATTTTCTCCCGACCCTGATGCCGACATTAATTTTATAATCGGACCCGGGGCCGCTCTCTCGGGAAGGAAAGGTCTGCTTGCATATATTGATCTCCCAAAAAATGAGATCCAGTTCCGTTCCCGTGCAGGAGCAATAACAAATCTTGGTGCCTCAGCTCCTGCTGATCCAAAAATAATGTACAAGCGTTTCTATTTTATCGACTGGCCCGTACTCAACAAACATAAACGAAAGATCCTTCCTGACATAGATCTGATTATTGACGGACAACGATTCGGCAACCCTGTCTGGATGAAAGGCGATCTCCTCAGACAATCACTGCGGACAATGAGCCATAATGTTTTCAGGGTGAGGCCATGGTTCGAACCCGGAGTATGGGGTGGAACATGGATAAAGGATCATATTGATGGACTGAACAGTGAGGTACCCAATTATGCCTGGTCGTTCGAATTAATTGTCCCCGAGAACGGCCTGCTTTTCGAAAGTTCAGGACTATTGCTTGAAGTATCATTCGATACTCTTATGTACCAGGAGGGAGAGGCCGTCCTTGGTGATTGCCATGAACGGTTTGGTACTGATTTCCCCATCCGTTTCGACTTCCTGGATACCTTTGATGGGGGGAACCTGTCAATCCAGTGTCATCCCAGACCGGAATACACCAAAAAGCATTTCGGTGAAGATTTTACACAGGAGGAGACATATTATATATTGGATTCCAAGGAAGAATGCAGTTGTATATCTTGGTTTTCAGGATAATATTGACCCTTCAGAATTCAGAAATGAACTTGAGAAGAGCTTCATCGAATCAAAATCAATTGATATTGAAAGGTTTGTTCAGAAACATAAAGCATCAAAACACGATCTGTTCCTGATACCCTATGGCACTGTTCACGGATCAGGAATAAACAACCTTGTTCTCGAGATCAGCTCCACCCCATATATTTTTACCTTCAAAATGTATGACTGGCTGCGTTTGAATCTGGATGGCAAACCCAGGGATCTGAATATTGAAAGAGGTATGGAAAATCTCTTTTTCGACCGCAAGGGGGAGTATGTGAAGGAGAAGCTTATTTCCAAACCTCTCCTGATTGACCAGGGCAAAGAATGGAAGTTGTATCATTTGCCAACGCATGAAGATCATTTGTATGATGTTCACCGGTTTCACTTTAAAAGGGAAATTGAGGTTCAGACTGAGAATAAATGCCATGTTTTGAGCCTTGTTGAGGGAAGCAGCATACTGGTAGAGACGGAAAACGGACTATCGCAGGTCTTCAGCTACGCGGAAACGTTTGTGATCCCTGCTGCCGCAGGAAGATACAGGATCATTAACCAGTCAGAGGGAGAGGCTATTGTTGTGAAGGCCTTTGTAAAATAGAATAAGAATTGTATCTTAGAATGGGCTGCTCCCATAATTCCCCCTTTGAAGGGGCTGCTCTTATGATTCCCCCTTTGAAGGGGCTGCTCTTATGATTCCCCCTTTGAAGGGGGCCAGGGGGATGTAAAAATCAGATCAGACAATTTAACTAGTAACTTATAAATCTTATAAATTTTAGCTTATAATAAAAATAAAAAAACTTTCAGAAAGTAAAACTAATAGAAAGAAAGTAAGAAGAATTAGCTAACACATCCCCCTGGCCCCCTTCAAAGGGGGAATTTGTTAAACGACATTTCATCATATTTAACCATTTGAAAATGAAAATCATCAATACTATTCTTCTCTTATTACTGTGCATTCCTTATATCAATGCTCAGTTAAAAGACGCTGATATTAAAGAACAGATTCTTTCCGACAGCGATTTCAACTTCCTTCAGGAGCTTACAAGGGAAGTAGTCGACAGCTCACGGATTTTCCCGGGACAGATGATTGCCGGCAAGTGGGGTCCCAATAATACAGGGGGAGTGCTTATCAGGCCGGGAGGCAGAGATAGTTACCCCTCTTTCTGGATCCGTGATTATGCAATGTCACTCGAATGCGGATTCATAAATATTGAAGAACAGAAGCACATGCTGCTTCTGACAGCCTCAACTCAATGCGATCAGTCATGGATAACTGAGGGAGGAAGTATGGTGCCCTATGGTGCAATTGCAGATCATATCCGCATCGATGACAGTATGCCAATCTACTTTCCGGGAACATATAGTTACACCGATCAGGGAAATAAAACATTCGGGATGTTCCCCCCGTATGATGATCAGTATTACTTCATTCACATGGCATATAATTATATTAAATCTACTTCTGATTATAAAATTCTGCAGCAGGAGGTCAATGATATAACTCTGCTTGAAAGGCTGAAATCAGCATATAACGTTCCCCCTTCAAGATCAGATAACCAAATTGTTTATACAACTGATGATTACAGGGGTGTTGATTTTGGATTCAGAGATGCCATAGTAATCACGGGTGATTTATGTTTTACATCTATCCTGAAATATCGTGCTTCGGACGAACTGGCTCAAATATTTGAAATTACCGGGGACAAGAATCTGTCAAATCATTACAGGGCTATTGCAGGAAAGATAAAAGCTGCCATTCCTGAATTATTTCAGGATAAGAGAGGAATGCTGCATTCCTCAACAGGGAAGAGCAGCCAGGCAGATGTATGGAGTACCGGGCTGGCTGTTTATCTGGATATCCTGCAAGGAGACAGCAAGGATAAAGCTTGCCGCTTCCTGGCTGATTCATTACAGAAATGGATATTTATCATACAATGGTAATATAAGACACATATTAACAATTGATGACTTTAATGATAGTACAGCCTGGGAAACTTCGCTTGCAAAGAAGAATACCTACCAGAATGGTGCATACTGGGGTACTCCGACTGGCTGGATATGCTATGCAATAGCAAACGCGGAGTTCTCTCTTGCTCAGAAACTTGCCGGTGAATATATTGAAGATCTGCGGAAAAATGATTTCAGAAAAGGAGGCGGATCAGGAGCTCCCTGGGAATGTTTTCATCCCTCAGGTCACCGTCAGAATCCTGTTTATATGACAACTGTAACCTGCCCGTATATTGTTTTCATGGGGATGCTTAAAGATCTGGAATGAAATTTTCATTGTGTTAATGGTTTCCAATAATAACCGAACAATACAGGTATGAATTTGTTTTCAAAGTTTATAGTAATGCTCCAAACCAGTAAAGTATAACCAAATGAGTATAAGATGCCGGTATTTATTCCTGATGATTTTGATAGTTGCTACGATAAGTTGCAGTCCTAAAAAAACCACTGCCCAGATACCCGAAACTTCAAAATTGGCAGGTAACTGGGAGCTTAGTTTTATCACCGGCCAAAGTATTTCCTTAGATAGTCTTTACCCAGACAAAAAGCCAAGTATCAGCTTTGACATTAGCAATACCACGGTGAGTGGAAATACCAGCTGTAATAACTTTAATGGCAGATTTAATTTAGATGGCAATAAAATAAGTTTCAACGAACCTATGGCCATGTCCAGGATGATCTGTATGGATGGCAATGGAGAGAATGTGTTCATGGAAACGCTCAAAAAAATAAATAGTTATTCCATTACCGATGAGGGCAAAACCCTGATTTTTATTATGGGTGATATTGCAATGATGCAGTTTACTAAAAAATAATGGTTAATGCCCTACGGGCAATCGTGACCAATTTTATGATCATTATCTACAATGCTATATGCCCTACGGGCAAAGATTATTGAATTCATTCAATATCAGATTTGAGGAGGTATAGCATTTTAGACCAACCCTCATAATTTTTTCAGCATGGCATTGTAAAATGCAGGATCCCTAACCTGCAATGATTGATGAAGTCTCTGCTGGCTATACCTCGTAGAGGTTATAGCATTGTAGAATATGATATGGGTAAATTTACAATTCCCCGTAGGGGATTAACAATACCAGGAATAAAATATCAATTAAAATCAATTTGGTTCATAATATTTTAATTAAATTTGATTAGCTGCATTGTTTAACTAAATTATATTACTATGAAACCAGGAACATTTACCCAAATGTATGTTCAGCTTGTTTTTGCGGTTAAAAATCGTGAAGCTCTGCTGACAAAATCTATTCGAAACAAGGTCTTTGAATATATTGGAGGAATAAACACAAACCTGAAGCACAAATCAATTATCGTAAATGGAGTTTCTACGCATGTGCATATTTTATTCGGATTAAATCCATCTGTATCTGTCTCGGATACAGTATATCATATTAAAAGAAGTTCATCACTTTTTATCAATAATGAGAAATTATGTCCTGCTCGTTTTTCATGGCAGGAGGGATACGGAGCTTTTACATATAGCAAGTCACAATTGGATGACCTATACAAATACATTCAGAATCAGGAAAAACATCATGAGAAGGAATCTTTTACTAAAGAATATCTTTCGTTGATTAAGGATTGTGATGAACAATTTGATCCGCTATACCTGTTTGAATTCTATGATGAAATCGAATGACCTGAAGAATCTTACTTTGCGGTTAAATGATTTTGTAAATTCTCACCAATATTTTACAACGTACTCAGCAAAAGGCTTTTTTAATCCAATCTCATAATAACCCTCCTCCAGTTTTTTCACTTCGACACCCTTTTCTGTAACCGGCGGTTTTTTGCTGTGAAGACGTAAAAAGCCTTCTCCTTCAACTGATTTGATTTTCATTATTTTCTTATCAGCATAGACTTCAATATTCCCATGAGGTGTCGGAACTCTTCCTTTAATCCATTGCAGTCCGGCCAATGAAGGCTCCACCAGGTACGACTTATAACCGGGAGCAAGAGGTTTTACTCCAAGCAGGTATTTTCCAAACAAATAAACCGGATTTGCACCCCAGGCATGACAAAGACTTTTCCCGAAAGGGCGTCCGTACATAGCATAATGCTCATCACCTTCTTGCGTCGGATCATAAGCTTCCCATATAGTTGTTGCCCCAAGATTCAGCATTCCTCCCCAATATTCGCGAACAAACTGAAGTACTTTCTCTTTTTCGTTTATCTCACATAAAGCAGCCAGCTCATAAAATTTCATATAGGGTGTGGTGATCTTCAGAATGGTATCATTAAGAATAACATTCTCCTTAATAAGCTGTTTTTTATTGTCATCGACATAATCAAATAAGATTGCAAACATATTTGTATACCGGGTCACATTTTGTGATAACACACCATTGTTTCTTGTATGTATAAATGCATTTCTCTGTTCTGACCAGAAAGTATCGATAATTTTTTGTTTAAGATCAGCGGATAATTTACCGTACTTATCTTCTGATTCCCTGTCATTTACCAACCCTGAACATCTGGCCATAGCTTCAAGACTCCTGCTTAGAAGAAGTTGTTCAAAGCTTACCTCTCCCGATTTTTCAATGGGAGCCCAGTCGATAAATACCCAGTCACCGGGAAGTCCTTCAACAAATCCATCCCTGTTCGCTCTGCCAAGGCAGAACTCCATTAATGTTTTCATCCGCGGATAGATCTGTCTGATAAAGGCTGTATCGCCTGTGTACATGTAATGCTCATATATGCCTATCAGCCAGTAGAATGAATAATCCAGGATTGTATTTATATGCCTCTCTACCGGATCGTGCCCTATTAAAGCATTGATAGTTCGTTTATTAACCTCTTCATCGAAAAAGGTATAAAAATTCATAAGATAGCTCTGGTATGAATCGCCGCTCCATATCCATCTGTCGCGCTTAATTCCGTCAAGATGAAACTCCCGGGTATTCAGGTGCAAAGTGTAAAGGGAGGTTTTATAGATCCGGTTAAGCAGACTGTCGGAACATTCAAAATTTCCCCTCTCCTCTACCGGAAGGAATTCATAAAGAGCTGATATCTTTTCCGCGGATACTGACTGATCACAAACAAGGTATATAAAACGGAAGGCTCTAGCAGCAGTTGTATCATTTGTCGCTGTAAGGCGGTCTATGTCAATATAATCGAATGTCTCTGCCAGAGTCTCTGCCAGGGCCTCCTGCCTCGTCTCTCCATAATACAACTTCAGCTTTCCCCTGCCGTTGACGTTTTCTACAACTACTTTCCCAAATGTTTCCTTTCCAAAATCCACAAGCATTGAATTTGAAGACTTTTCAATTATCCTTGAGTTGACCGGGGTCAGGGATAATTGAAAGGTTGAAGGTGGAAAATGAGGATCGCTGAAAGTGCCAGAGGCCGCATTATAGAATTTCTGATTTTGATTTGTTACCTGCCAGCTGTCATCAGTTAAAAACTCTTTACCGATTACAAGCAAAGAGGGTACGCATTTGTAGTTTTCAACCATGATATCAATTGAATGATTGCCTGCCGGCAGATGAAGATTCAAAGGATCAAAATTATATATTATCTCGCCGTCAAGCCTGATCTGATACCTCCCATCGGCATAAACCTGAACCTGCTCTGGTTTGGTATTGTTGTACTTTTTCATGAAAATAACAACTCCGTAGTGAGAGTCCATTCTCCAGAAGGGAGGGTATGGCTGTCCACGCTCTTGTCTCCTTCCCCCGACAACAGTATGAAGCCAGACTTCAAAATCACCGGGATACCAGATCCATTTAGGCTCTTTTGGTATGTTTTCCTGAGCGAAAGAAGAAAGTGTAATCAGAAATAAAAGGAATGAAATTTTTATTGATTTCATAGGATTGCTATTAATGATCCATTTTGTTTTTCGAAACTATAGTCTGCCGCCAATTTAACAGATTATTGAATTATTAACAAGAGATGCTTCGGTTAGGCATTGGAATAACCACCATAATGGTTAATGCCCTGCGGTCAGGCTTAATACTAAGGAAAATCATAATTATTGTTTATCTTGCCTCTATGGATATTAAATTACATGAGACAGCTGCCGGAAAAATTGCAGAAATAATTTCAGACGAAATTACAATCAAAGATACTGATGACGCTTTGAATCTTATGGCTGAAGCACGATATCTTGATGCCGGGAAGATGATAATTCATGAGAATCAGATCACTCCTTCATTTTTTGATCTGAAGACCAGACTTGCAGGCGATATCCTTCAGAAGTTTTCAAACTACAGAATGCAGCTTGCTCTGATTGGCAATTTTTCAAAATATAAAAGCAAGAGCCTGCAGGATTTTATCCGTGAATGCAATAAAGGCAACAGGATTTTCTTCTCGGAAAACCTGAATGATGCAATTGAAAAGCTGGAAAAAAGGTAATCAGTCAGGGTGATCCTGCGGTCAATAACTATTATTTAAGGATATTCGACTTCTGCATCAAAAAACATAATAAATTTGTTAAAATATTCTCTGAAGGTTGAAAAAGATGAAAATTAATGCAATTGTAACCGGAGTCACCGGGATGGTTGGAGAAGGTGTTCTCAAGGAATGTCTGACTCATCCTGATGTGGAAAAGGTCCTTGTAATTAACCGGAGAGCTTGCGGAGTTACTCATCCTAAACTAACGGAGCTTCTTCATGCCGATTTTTTTAATCTCACTCCTGTAGCTGATCAGTTAATAGGTTACAATGCCTGCTTTTTCTGTCTTGGTGTATCCTCAGTAGGCCTTAAAGAAGAAAAATATTATTCTCTGACCTATACTCTAACTATGAACTTTGCTGAACTTCTTGCCGGTCAAAATCCGGAAATGACTTTCTGTTATGTCTCAGGTGCCGGTACAGATAGTACGGAAAAGGGAAGGATAAACTGGGCAAAGGTAAAGGGAAAAACTGAGAACGACCTTATGAAGCTTCCCTTTAAAAAGGTCTTTGCCTGCCGTCCGGGATTTATGTTACCCTCTAGGGATGCAAAAAATGTACCTCGGTTTTTTGGAGTATTCAGATTTTTATACCCGGTTCTGCAGCCAGTGTTACCAAAGTATGTTTCAACCCTGAGAGAGGTTGCCCTGGCAATGATAAATTCAGTAATTTATGGCTATGAAAAATCAGTGCTTGAAGTCCCTGACTTAATTGAACTGTCAAAAGGGAAAAATTGAAATTCTTAATTTGAAAGTTATTCTGTAAATTTCCAAAAATATTGAACTATGAGTACCTCATCCTCTTCCGCAAAACCATCCCGTTGGGCAGGAGTAATGAAGAAAACCAGGGTATTTCTGAGATGGGTCCTGATCCTGATCATTATCTTCGGAGCTTCATTTGTTTACTGGAAGTATTTTTATACTTACAGCGAAGGTTACCGTGCAGGCTTACTTCAGAAATTTTCCAGCAAGGGAGCTCTTTTCAAAACTTATGAAGGAGAGATGATACTGAGCAGCGTATCATCGAACAGGGAGGTGGCACTTGCTTCAGAAAAATTTTTATTTTCAATGATAAATAAATCATTGGTAAGACAATTTGATACCCTGCAGGGGGATATGGTTATTGTCCACTACAGACAGAAAAACGGCACTGTTTTCTGGCGGGGAGATTCTCAATATCTTGTTGACAGTGTCAAGATAAAAAGATAACAACTATTTCCTCATTACCTTACTGAGTATTCCAAATACGCCTCTTATAAATGTAGCGCTTGTAAGGACTTTTACCATCTGATTCTGAGAGGATCTTGTACTCCTGCCATAAGATGTCCTGCCAGCAGATCTCTCTTCATCTCTCCTGCGCTCCATCTCCTGCGCTTTACGCTCATCTTCAGCCTTTTCCTGATTAATGTCAGATACCTTTCTTCCAAGTATTTCATAGGCACTTTCACGATCGATCACCTGACTGTATTTCTGTACAAGAACAGAGCTGTTGTTGATTGATGATATCTCAGTCTGTGTGAGGATGTCCATTCTGCTCATGGGTGCCCGGAGCATAGTTGCTGCCAGTGGTGTGGGTATCCCTTTCTCATTCAGAGCTGTCACCAGGGCTTCTCCAATACCAAGAGCAGTAATTGTTTCATCTGTCTTATAATAATCGGAAAGAGGATAGTTTTCGGCTGTAAGCTTGATAGCTTTCCTGTCAACTGCCGTAAATGCTCTCAGCGCATGCTGCACCTTTAAGCCAAGCTGTGACAGGACTCCGTTGGGAACATCCGTTGGGTTTTGAGTTACAAAAAAGAGCCCTACTCCCTTTGACCGTATAAGTTTAACTATGTTTTCGATCTGATCGAGAAGTGCCTGGCTCGCCTGGTTGAAGATCAGATGTGCCTCATCTATAAAGATCACAAGCTCTGGTTTTACCACATCACCTTTTTCCGGCATCGTGCTGTAGATTTCCGCAAGAAGTGAAAGCATAAAAGTGGAAAAGAGCTTTGGTTTATCCTGTATGTCTGTCAGCCTGATAATGCTTATATACCCATTCCCGTTTTTGTCAACCCGCATCAGATCCCTGATGTCGAAGGAGAGCTCTCCGAAAAAAAGCTCAGCCCCCTGCTGTTCAAGCTCAAGGATCTTTCGCATTATTATGCCTGTTGTGGCAGTGGAGATCCTGCCATAATCTTTTTCAACCTCTTCCTTGCCCTCTTCCGTAGCAAACCTGATCACACTCTTAAGGTCTTTAAGATCAAGCAGAGCAAGCTTATTGTCATCACAATATTTAAAGATAACAGCAAGGACTCCCTCCTGGGTATCATTAAGATCAAGTATCCTGGAAAGCAGAACAGGACCAAATTCAGAAACTGTCGCCCTTAACCTTACTCCATCCTGATGTGACAGAGACATCATTTCGGCAGGAAAACCCTTAACTGAGTAAGGAATCATTATTTTGGCATGCCTTTCGGTTATAAAAGGCTTCTCTTCCCCTGGCATTGCAATTCCGCTCAGATCACCCTTGACGTCCATAAGAAGTACGGGAACACCTTTTTCAGAAAGCTGTTCTGAAATAACCTGGAGGGTTTTTGTTTTACCGGTGCCTGTAGCCCCGGCAATAAGACCATGCCTGTTCATTGTTTTCAAGGGAACCCTGACCTGTGCATCAGAAATTGTCTCTCCATCCAGCATTGCACTTCCCAGAGCAATATAATCGCCTTTACAGGAATAACCATCATTTATATGGGCTGCAAATGTTTCTTTTCTATTCATGTCCGGAAATTTTTTAACGCTTTTTTATAAAATCTATTCATGCAATTTAATGGTTTATGAGCAATTTCAGGTGATGTAATCCTTAATTAATTTTTGAAAAATTAAGCACCAGAATAAACAATTTTATAAAGCACCAGTTTAAAGGAAATATAACAGAAAAATAGTAAGATTAATTCATTCCCGGGAAATTGTATAATAAATATGAAAGTAATACAGTCAAAGTATAATTTCTTTTTATAATTTTATCCTTTAAATTATTACCTTAATAATTAAGAAGATGGCAAAATTTGAAGTTTACCAGAGTGGCAAAAACAATGAATTCCGTTTCCGTCTTAAAGCCGCCAACGGACAAACAATTCTCAGCAGTGAAGGTTATTCAACCAAAGCCTCATGCTTAAATGGCATAGAATCAGTAAAGAAAAATGCTGCCGATCCCAAAAGAGTAACTCAATCCCAGACTCCCACAAAAATGTTCCGGTTTTCAATTTCAGCTGCCAACAGTCAGATAATTGGTGTCAGCCAGAACTATAAAAGTATCAGTGGCTGCAAAAACGGTATTGAGTCTGTAAAAAAGAATGCTGCTAAAGCAGAGATTAAAGAGGTAAAAAAATAAGCTTCTGATTAATAATCATTTAACTCACCGGCAGGGGCTGTAGAAAGAGTCATCCAAATGCTATTTTTGACTTTTTCAACTACCCCAAGAGGTGTTTTATAGATAATTAGAAATATAGAGTGATGGGAATAAATAAGAAAATAATAGCTGTAATAGTCTTATTCACAGTATTTGGTATAATATCATACAGTCAGGTAACTGATGTAGAAAAAGCATTGCGGACTCAGTCGGCAGATTCAATCATGGGTTGGAAAAAAGGAGGAGTTATTACTGCAACCTTTGCTCAAACCTCTCTGACCAACTGGGTAGCCGGAGGTGAGAATTCTCTTGCGCTAAATGGACTCTTCTCCGGTTTTGCAAATTACAAGCAAGGCAAATCTGTCTGGGATAATTCACTGGATATAGGATACGGGCTGATGAAACAGGGCAAAGAGGCAGATTTCCAGAAAACGGATGACAAGATTGACATCCTTTCAAAATACGGGCGGGAGGCATTCAAAAATTTCTATTACTCGGCACTCATGAATTTCAAAACTCAAATGACACCCGGGTATAACTATCCTGACGTTACAAACAAGATATCAGATCTGTTTGCCCCTGCATATCTTACACTGGCGCTGGGACTGGATTATAAGCCCGATGCATATTTCAGCGCATTTATTTCACCACTGGCAGGCAAATTTACTTTTGTCACTGATCAGGAACTCTCCGACCAGGGGGCATTCGGGGTAAAACCTGGTGAAACATCAAGGAGCGAAATCGGTGGTTATATAAGGGCCATTTATTCAAAGAATGACTTTAAAAGTGAATTCCTTAAGAATGTTTCATTCACGACCAAAATTGATCTATTCTCAAACTATTCTGAGAATCCGCAGAATATTGATGTCAGCTGGGAGACATTATTAGCTATGAAGGTAAATAAGTATATCTCATTTAATCTCACTACTCATCTCATTTTTGATGATAATATAGCAGTTCCTTTTGACAAGAACAACGACGGCAATATTGAAACCGGAGAATCAGTCCGTTCATTGGTTCAGTTCAAAGAGATATTCGGAGTCGGACTCTCCTATAAGTTTTAAAATAATCCATAACTAAAACCTGACAAAATGAAAATGCTGGATGAATTTAAAGCCTTCGCAATGAAGGGCAATGTAGTGGACATGGCTGTCGGTATCATTATCGGTGGTGCCTTTGGCAAAATTATATCCTCAGTCGTGGGTGATATCATAATGCCTCCGATAGGCTTACTCCTTGGTGGAGTCAATTTTACTGACCTTAAAATAGTCATGAAAGCAGCCACTGACACCCTCCCTGCGGTTACAATGAATTATGGAAACTTTATCCAGGTTACAATCGATTTCCTGATTATAGCATTTGTCATCTTCATGCTTATTAAGGCAATGAATGCTGCTAAAAAGAAGGAAGCCGCTGCTCCTCCGCCAGCTCCTCCCGCCCCTTCAAAAGAGGAAATGCTTCTTGCTGAAATAAGGGATCTGCTGAAGAAATAAAAATATACTGGGTCATGCCATAACCCCGAAGGGGTTTAATTTGAATAACCGTGGGTGCAACCCACGGGAGAGACAAGAAAACCCACTGGCAACCCCGGAGGGGTTGAATAATAAACTCACGATACCAGGCTAATATTCAGCCCCTTCAGGGCTGTGACATTCAGTTTATAGATGACCGTGGGTTTACACCCACGGTTATTCAGATTGTACCACTTCGCGGCACGATATATTGAAATCAAAAGCATCACTAGTAACAATCCCTGGTAAAATGAAAAGCTCTGTTAATTACCTTTTTCTTTCCTTCCTGGTCCTGATAAGCTGCAATAACGGGACCGACTCATCATTTTCAATTTCAACAGTTAAATGCAACGGGATGGTAAATCCTGAAGGCACGGGAAAGATACCCAGGTTCAGCTGGATAATTGCATCTGCTACCCGCGGCCAGGAACAAAAAGCATATCAGCTGATCATCTGTTCCGACAACAAAAGTGCCGGGGAAAATAATGGAGACATCTGGGATTCAGAAAAAACTATCTCAGGATCATCGGCCTGGATTTCATACAGTGGACCTCAGCTGCAGCCAGCCACAAAGTATTTCTGGAAAGTCCGCGTGTGGGATAAATACGATAATCCTTCACAATGGAGCTCAGCAGGAGAGTTTATAACCGGATTGTTTGAAAAGAGTGACTGGAGCGAAGCCAGATGGATAGGCTATGAAGATATTCCTGATTCCCTGCTGCTGGTGCCCGGTGCTCACGGTTCAGGTGATAATCTCGGAAATGTAGCACAGAAGAGAACAACAGTCCCATGCTTCAGAAAAGATTTCCCTCTTGGGAAGAAAATTTCACATGCATATATCTTTGTCAGCGGTCTTGGCCAGTATGAACTATATCTCAACGGCACTAAGGTTGGAGACCGTTTTCTTTCTCCGGGATGGACGGATTATCGTAAAACATGTCTGTATAACACATTTGATGTCACCGATAAACTTGTAACAGGGTCAAACACACTTGGAACAATAGTCGGCAACGGATTCTATAATATTAACAGGGAGCGATACAGGAAACTGGTAATCGCATACGGCGCCCCCAAAATGATCCTGAAGCTTGAGGTTCTGTTCGATGACGGATCCAAAGAGATCATTGTCAGTGATGACACCTGGAAGACAACACCATCTCCCATAACATTTTCAAGTATCTACGGAGGGGAAGATTATGATGCCAGGCTCGAACAGGATGGATGGAACGGGCCAGGATTCAGCGATACCGGATGGAAGAACGCTTTGACGGTAAAAGAACCGGAAGGTAAACTCCGGCCTGAAAGCGATTATCCGGTTAAGGTTGCCGAAGTTATTGAGAGTAAAAAAATCTATTTAAATAGAGACAGCATCTACACCTTCGATTTCGGACAAAATGCCTCCGGAATTATCAAAATAAAAGTCAGGGGTAAAAAGGGTCAGGAAGTCAGGTTCACTCCCGGGGAGCTTCTTGATGATGATTCACTTGTAACACAACAGGCGACCGGAGATCCATGCTATTTTACATATATCCTTAAAGGAGAAGATGAGGAGATCTGGATGCCGCGGTTCACTTATTACGGATTCAGGTATGTTAGGACGGATGGCGCCGTGCCTGCAGGGTACAAAAATCCCGGAGGCCTGCCGGTGATCTCTGATATAAAACTTATACATACCCGCAATTCATCACCCGCTGCCGGAACATTCAGATGCTCAGATGAACTTTTCAATTCAATATATAACCTGATAGACTGGTCAATAAAAAGTAATCTTGCCAGCGTCGCAACAGACTGTCCCCACAGGGAGAAGCTCGGCTGGCTTGAACAGACACATCTGATGGGAAATTCAATAAAGTTCGTTTATGATATCCATAATCTTTATGATAAGGTGATTGATGACATGATAGAGGCACAGCTTGACAACGGCCTTGTTCCGGATATTGCACCTGAGTATGTCCCCTTTACTGAAGGATTCCGTGATTCTCCCGAGTGGGGCAGCGCCTGTGTTATCCTTCCATGGGACATGTACGAATGGTATGGTGATATTGAAGCTGTAAGGAAGGCATATCCGATGATGAAAAAATATGTGAACTACCTAAGGGATCTCTCAAAAGATCATATTCTCTATCATGGATTGGGTGACTGGTATGATCTCGGACCGAAGTTTCCGGGAGAAGCACAGCTTACCCCGAAAGCTGTTACTGCAACATCAATATATTTCTATGATATAAAACTGCTTGGGAAAATGGCTTCGCTGATCGGGGAAAATGATGATGCAGATTCTTATAATAAACTGGCCGAAGAGGTCAGACTTGCATTCAATTCGAAGTTCCTCGACCCTAAGACTAAAATCTATTCCACCGGAAGCCAGACGGCATATTCAATGCCTCTGTTCTTTGGTATGCCCGATGACAGTCTTCGCAAAGATATTGTAGGAAACCTTATCAGATCGGTCAATGAAAATAATAAATCGCTTACTGCAGGAGACATAGGGTACAGGTATCTGTTAAGGGTCCTTGAACAGGAAGGGCAATCTCAGCTTATTTATGAAATGAACTCAAAGACAGATGTCCCGGGCTATGGCTATCAGCTCTCCAAAGGGGCTACCTCCCTGACTGAATCCTGGGCTGCACTGAAATATGTTTCCAACAACCATATGATGCTCGGACATCTGATGGAATGGTTCTACAGCGGCGTGGGAGGAATAAGGCAAATCCCATCATCAACATCCTATGAAAATATCCTGATCGAACCTGAGATCACGGGAGATATTACCTGGGCTGATGCAACGTACAATTCAATTTATGGAGAGATTTCCAGCTCATGGAAAAGGGAAGAAAATATATTTACACTTAAGGTCAAAATACCTGTCAGTTGTCGTGCCATTATTGCACTTCCCCAGGCTGACATCAATATGATAACCGGGAATGATATCCCTGTAAATGATGCAAAGGATATTAAAGTACTCCCTTCCAAAAATGGAAAAACAATGTGCAGCATATCATCCGGGGAATACCTCTTTAAAGTTAAACAGATCAAATAGAATCCGACATGAACAGATTTCTTTCAATATTCGCAGGTTGTATATTAATCTCCAACTGTACATTTTCACAGTATACTCTTAAAATAGAAATCACTGATCTAAGGAATAATACCGGAAAGGTCATGTTGCAGGCTTTTGATGAAAATGAAAAAGTTTTAATCCAGGAGATTAGTGACATAAAAGAAAAGAGTTGTCACTTTATTATAAAAAATCTTATGGCAGGAAAATATGCTGTCAGATATTTTCATGATGAAAATCTGAACCAGATGATGGAAACCAATAGTTTCGGAAAACCGACAGAAGGTTATGGATTCTCGAACAATGTGACCGGGACATTTGGAATGCCTCCGTTTGAAAAATGGCTTTTCACTCTTAACGAAGACAAAACGATTGTACTGAAAACTGAGTATTGACACTTGCTTCGCGTCATTAGCCCTGCGGGTGTCATTTATTGTCATTTGCGCATCGCGCGCTTTGCCCGCCGAAGCTTCAGCAGAGGCGGGTCATTTATGGTCATTCAGCTTCGCTTTCATTACTAGTTGCAACAAATGACTATTGAATGACTATTGAATGACTACTGAATGACCATTGAATGACCACCTAATGACAATTAAATGCGACACATCAGGATTTTCTCTGTCTTTATGAAGAAATTTATATTTTTAACCTGATTTATTTTTTTTATGGCCCTGAAAAAATCGGCAGTTATTATTGGTGCAGGCATCGGAGGCATTGCCACATCGGTTTATCTTTCCAGGAATGGTTACAATGTAAGCGTATACGAGAAAAATTCAGCGCCCGGAGGCCGTTGCGGTCAGCTGATACGTGACGGTCACAGGTTCGACCTGGGAGCCACAATGCTTATCATGCCAGGCATCTATCGCGAAATTTTCCAATCGCTTGGAATACCTCTTTTTGAAAATAACGACATTACACCCCTTGAGAATCTCTACAAGATATATTTCGACAACAATGAGATAATTGCCTTTTCTCCTGATGAAAATAAGATGAAGCTTCAGCTTGAGAAGATAGAACCGGGTAGTTTCAAAAAATCGCAGAAATATGTTGCCGTCGGTTATGAGATCTTCAAAATCGGAATTAACGACCTGATTGGGCGCAATTTCTATAACATCTTCCAATTTGCCAATTTCAGAAATATTGGAATGCTTTTTAAACTCAAGGCCTTCATCTCGAATTACAGATATGCTGCAAAATTCTTCAGGAGTACCCATCTCCGGATGGCCTATACGTTTCAGAATATTTATGTCGGGCAGAGCCCTTTTAATTCACCGGCACTTTTTTCAATGGTTCCTGCGGCAGAACTTACCGAAGGCTCATTTTTCCCAAAAGGTGGTATGTTCACAGTTGTCAGGAAATTATTGTCTGCAGCAGAGTCTTCAGGAGTCAGGTTCTATTATAACAAACCTGTAACAAGGATCAGGGTGAATGGGAAGAAGGCAGAGTCGGTGCTCTTTGAAGACGGATCAGAAATAAGCGCCGATGTTATAGTTGCTAATGCTGATCTTCCATATGTTTACCGTAAACTTCTTCCTGACAAAAGAAAGTCAGAGAGACTTGACAAATTGAAATATTCATGTTCTGCAATCTGTTACCATTGGGGCCTCGACAAAGTCTATCCCCAGCTCGGTCATCATAGTGTTTTCCTCTCTGATGGCTTCCGTGAAGGTCTCGAAAAGATCTTTAAAGATAAAAGCATAAGCGATCAGCCCAGTTTCTATATCCATGCACCTGCCAGAACAGATCCTTCTGCTGCACCGGAGAATCAGGATACACTTTCATTTATTGTAGGGTCAGGACATGTTGACAGGATGAAAAAGCAGGATTGGGATATCATCAGTAAAAATACCAGGTCAGCTCTCATTAAACGGCTAAAACAACTGGGGCTGGAAGATATTGAAGAGCATATTAAATTTGAGATCTGTTATACTCCTGATAACTGGGAGAGTGCATGCAATATATCAAGGGGTTCTGTTTTCGGCAGTCTCGCACATAACCTGATGCAGATGGGTTATTTCCGTCCTCATAACCAGCACGGCCGCTACAGGAACCTGTTCTTTGTCGGAGGAAGTACACACCCCGGCAACGGAATACCGAACATACTGATCTCTGCTAAACTGACATCTGAACGCATACTGAAAAACTAAAAAGATCATAACTTATAAATTATATGAATTCGCATAGGGATAACTTCATTGAGATATTTGAATCAATTGACTTCCACAGGATAAAAGACCATCCGAATATACTTGTTGCTGCCAATTTCTGGGACCAGGAAAGATTCTGTGCTGCAAAAGCATGCTATAGATTTATGCGCGCAATCGATGATCTGATTGATAACCATAAGGCAAAAAACAAACTGATTGCTGTCGGTGAGAGGAAGGACTTTATATCCAATGTTGAGGAATGGATGAAGATGATAATTATATCAAAGGAGTGTAATCCCGATCAGGCAGAACTCTTAGAGACGATACAAAGATTTAAAATTCCCCTGTGGACGCTGGAAGCCTTTGCAAAAGCGATGATCTATGATATCAACAATGATGGTTTTCCTACCCTTAAGTCCTTTCTTGATTATTCAGAAGGAGCTTCTGTGGCTCCGGCTGCCATATTTGTTCATCTTAACAGTATTTCAAAGTCAGACGGCAACTACGTAATTCCTCCTTTTGATGTCAAATGGGCTGCAACGCCCTGTGCCATATTCAGTTACCTGGTTCATATAATTCGCGATTTTCAGAAAGACCAGTTAAACAACCTCAGTTATTTTGCAGATGACCTTATTGCCAGCTGCAATCTCTCAAGGAAAAAACTAAATGAATTCGCCGGTGGTAAGCCTGTGGATGATAAATTCCGGAGGCTGATCGGTATTTACTATAAACTGGCTGATGAATACAGGATTAAAACATATGATACAATCAGGGTGGTCGGGCCTCTTCTTGAACCCAGATACCAGCTTAGCCTCGAGATCATCTTTAATCTCTATCTGATGGTATTTGAAAGGATAGACCTGGTACACGGAAGGTTCACTACTGAAGAACTCAATCCTACACCTGACGAGACGAAGGAAAGAGTCTATAAAACAATTATGGACTTTACGGAAAGTAAGAAATAATGTCAGAAGGCAGATACAAAACCTGCGCTCACCCTTCCAAAGTTGGCATCTGAGAACCTGTAGGTATACTCCGTGACCACTCTCACGTTGCGTCTTAGCAGGTAACCTGCATGGAGAGTTGCTGACCGGTAGTCGAGACCATCAGCATTCGATTCAACAATATTTAGCAGGCCGGTAAGGTACCATTTGCTCATATCCCCCTTTGGTGAGTAGATTACTTCTGCGAATCCTCCATCGGTGGTTATATCTTCCTGACTGGCTCCATTAGTTCCAATAAAAACTTCAGAATCAAGTCGTCTTACATATTGCATATTTAAGACAAACTTATCACTGAAATTTAGTGAAAGGTCAGGACCAAACATATTTATCTTGTTGGTAACATTATCAGAAATGAATGCCGGATCAGGGAGATCCTCTTTCCCTGTGTATCCCATCAGGCCAATACTGAAATTCTTCCCAATATCCTGCTTAAATCTCAACATGACATTCTTATACTTATCCTTGTCGAACAGTAATCCTTCAGCAGCCTCTCCAATCCCGCATCCATTTACTATTTCCGCAACAAGTGTTGTGCCTGTTTTGAATCCTTTGTCAAAAATTATACCTCTGTCATATTTCAGATTTGCATTTGAATTGCCGGGAGAAACACTGTACACTACATAAGGTTCAAGTGTATAACGAAGTTCTCCCTTGAAAAGTGGGTCTGACACCTGGAACTGGCCAATATAGAAATTTATACCTGAACCAAGAAGATCATGGTACATCAGGAATGCATCCTCCAGTCCTGCAACAGAACCTGTTTCATTAAGAAGAAAATAAAAGTAATATGATATTTTATCGGAAAGTTCTCCCCCTGAAAGGATCTTCACGACAAAAGGAGCACTGAAGTCAGTCTTACCCTCGTTATTAAAATTGTATGCGGCAAAGCCTTCAAAACGGAAAGCTATGGGAACTTCTCTGAATAATGAAAGTTTCTCATCCCCTGTAGGGATGAAATACCTTGGGGATTCATATTTTGTCATACGGAACCCATCGCCTGCAAACTCATCACCAAAGGCTTTGAGCCTTGGCATTACTGGTGAGTGACACACCTGGCAGCTGATCTGGTACTTGCGTGCAAAAGCAGGTATTGCATTGATCTTATTAGCCGGGGTAATCACTGACAGAATTACCACCATTACGGCTACCTGATAAAGAGCAATTCGTTTCATCATGACTATGAGGTTAATGAGTAAATTACATAATTGTTATGGCAGTATTGTAAGATATGTTGAATGGTCATTTACCACAATAATCCGTGATTCATCTTCCGGAACTTTAAGAAAATCTGCAACGGGCTTGACAAGCAGCTGATAATTCAGCTGAGCTTTTACTTCCAGCTTTCCGGGTGCAATATCGAAAGGCAGCCGGAAGGTGAATTTTTCGACCTTTGTTTCTCTGGGACCTAGGCGGTAATCAACTCCCTGTTTTGCCGTATTCCATTGCATGATTGTCATTCTGCCCTCAGGGTCAAAATATGGCATTCTGAAGATCCGGTTGCCGGCAGGAATACCATCGCGCTGCACTCCCTTAAAATCAGGAATATTAAGTGGCACACCCATATCCTGGTAAGCAAGAAAATCTCCCGAGATTGTATATTCTTCCCCTTCAAAGTTCTTTTTATCTACTGCGAGATGGTATGCTTTGCCTTTGGAATCAGTAGCTTCTACATTAAGCCATGCAATCCTGTCCTCAACGGAACCAGTTGGAAATTTATGCCCTGTTTTCTGGTTGAAAAGGGCAACAGTGAAGACAACGGTTTCACCAGGCTCTGCCTCGCGTAAATCAGGTTGTATCCTCAGCTCGATTGTACCCCGTACTTTGCCCGGATCATGAGCTCCATGGAATAGGTGAAGACGTGCATCATCATATGGTTTTCCCATTAATGCATACTGATAAACTGCTTTAGGCATGTGACAATCCTGGCACCTGACACCTTCTTTTGCATACGGCCCCTCCTTCCATTCAAGCTGAGTGCTTTTTACCCAAACACCGAAAGGATTTTTTTCATTATGGCAATTCCCGCAAAACTCAGTGGTCCTGAAAAAATCATTCTGAATTATCTTATGGGCCGGCGATTCAATTTCGGGATTTCGGCCTGCATATTTGGTCATCCCCGGCTTAATTAAATAGCTGAAGTTAAATGGAGGATCTGTTTGCGCAGATTGAATCAGATGACAAACTTCACATGACACCGATTCATTGGCCATACTCTTTTCTGAGGGTCTCGGAGGAGGAAACTGGCCTCCTCCCATAAAAGCAAGAGGCGTGTGACAGCCATTACACCCGTCCACTGCATCCTTAAGTTCAGGTTTTGCTTTGGCATGAGCAACGGCAAGATCGAAATACTCTATTTCATCCCACTCATGAGTATAGGCCTGCGACATCATTGCCTGTGACCATTGTTCATATAATCCCGGATGGCAGGACTTGCATTTTGCTGCCGGCTCAAAATCCTTATAGGAATATTTGCTTTTCAGATCCTCTTGTGGCGCCATTAAACTGACAGTGAAGGCAGTCAACACCAGCAATATTGCCGCAAACGGTACAAGCAGGATCCTCCCCCTATTTTTTTTCTTACTGCTCATAATCTTTATTATTTTTATATGGTAAAAGATAAGAAAAAAAACCGTACTGTTAATGTTCTAACAGTAATTTAGAATCGGTTTTATTAATGACATTCTCGACTAATTGTTGTAATAAAAATGAAGATCAATATTTTCTGGTTCAGGAGAGATCTGAGACTGGATGACAATAATGCTTTGTTTCAGGCTGCCAGCTCAGGCTTACCAGTATTACCGCTCTTCATTTTTGACAGCAATATTACTGATGAGCTGCCAGCCAATGATCCCAGGATCACATTCATTTACGAAACACTCTCGTCAATAAATAACACACTGACCGAATATGACAGTTCTGTTCTCATTCTTAAGGGAGATCCGGAATCACTGTGGGAGGAACTTGTCGGATCATATGATATAAATACCGTTTATGTCAATAAGGATTATGAGCCCTATGCAATTCAGAGAGATAATATTATAGAGGCTCTTTTAAAAAAACATGGTATAGCGTTTCAAAAATTCAAAGACCAGGTGATCTTTGAAGAAGAGGAAATAATTAAATCAGACAATAAACCTTATACAGTATTTACTCCATATAAGAACAGGTGGTTGAAAAATCTTGAAGCAAAGCTTCCTCTCAGGATATTTGATTCTTCCAATGTAAAACAGTTTTATTCCAAAACTTTTGAGTTTCCAGCTCCTGGGAAGCTGGGGTTTAAAATCAGCAGCCTTAGAGTTAAGCCACCTGATCTCAATGCAATAAAAGAATATCACAAATTTCGTGAATATCCGGCTTTGGATAAAACCACTTACCTGGGGCCACATCTGCGATTTGGTACCATAAGTATCCGGAAAATGGTGGATCATGCCATTGGGGAAAATCAGGTATTTCTCAGTGAATTGATCTGGCGGGAATTTTTTATGCAGATCCTTTTCAGTTTTCCACATGTGGTAACCGGAAATTTCAAATCTAAATTTGACAATATACAATGGCGGAACAATGAAATGGAATTTGAAAGCTGGTGCAGGGGTGAAACCGGTTATCCGATTGTTGATGCCGGAATGAGACAACTTAATGAAACCGGGTTCATGCATAACAGGGTAAGGATGATTACAGCAGGATTCCTGTGCAAGCATCTTCTTATTGACTGGCGCTGGGGAGAAGCATACTTTGCTCAGAAACTGCTCGATTATGAGCTCTCATCAAATAACGGCAACTGGCAATGGGCGGCAGGTACAGGCTGCGATGCAGCACCCTACTTCAGGATATTTAACCCCGGATCCCAGCAAAAAAGATTCGATCCAAAATATGACTATATTAAAAAATGGCTTAAGGATTTTCAGACTCCGCATTATCCCGGACCAGTTGTAAATCACGAATTTGCACGTAACAGGGCAATCTCCGGGTACAAATCAGGGTTGAAATATTAAAATATGCTCTATACTTTCTGATTCCTTCCGGAAAAAAGTTGCCTTAAACTTGACTTTTAAAAGAGATTCATTTATATTTGCTTATTATCATATGAGAATTATTCTCTTATAATATATATTAGCCATGAAAATTGAAGAGATAAGAGACAAGCTGATTGATGGAGGACTTAGAGTGACTCCTCAGAGAATGGCTATTCTGGAAGCTATTGTTCAACTCAAAAATCATCCTACTGCTGAAAACATAATCGACTATATAAGAAAAAATCATCCAAACATTGCAACGGCAACAGTTTACAAAGTTCTCGATGCTTTAGTTGCCAAAGAATTAATAGAAAGGGTAAAAACAGCAAAGGATGTTATGAGATATGATGCTGTTATAGAAAGCCATCATCACTTATATTGTTCAGAATCCGAGCGAATTGAGGATTTTGTTGATGCTGAGCTTAATGAAATGATAGAGAAGTATTTCGAAAGAAAGCAGATACCAGGTTTCAGGATAGAGGATGTAAAGCTTCAGATTAAAGGTAAATTTTTAAAATCCTATTAATTAAAACATGTTTAATACTCGCAGATAATAAATATCCATGTATAACTAATAATTAAATAAATGGAAAAGGATTCGGGAAAAATCAGCAAATGCCCTGTTACAGGGGCAACTTCGATGCACGGTGTTGGTGCTGGCGGTACAAAAAACCGCGACTGGTGGCCTGATCAGTTAAAATTGAATGTACTGCGGCAACATTCTTCTTTATCCGACCCAATGGGTGAAAATTTTAACTATGCAGAAGAATTTAAGAATCTTGATCTTACAGCTATTAAAAAAGACCTTCACAAGCTGATGACCGACTCGCAGGATTGGTGGCCTGCCGATTTCGGACATTACGGACCTCTTTTCATCCGCATGGCCTGGCACAGTGCAGGCACTTACCGAACAGGAGACGGCCGGGGAGGTGCAGGAAGCGGACAGCAACGATTTGCACCGCTTAACAGCTGGCCCGATAATGTCAACCTCGATAAGGCACGCAGGCTGCTTTGGCCGGTCAAGCAAAAGTATGGCCGGAAAATATCCTGGGCTGACCTCATGATCCTTACCGGCAATGTAGCTCTCGAATCGATGGGATTCAGAACCTTCGGATTTGGAGGGGGGCGTGCAGATGTGTGGGAACCTGAGGAGGATGTATACTGGGGTTCCGAAACCAACTGGTTAGAAAAAGATAAACGTTACTCCGGAGAAAACGATCTTGACAATCCTCTTGCAGCAGTACAAATGGGGTTAATCTATGTGAATCCGGAAGGTCCGGGAGGTAATCCGGATCCGCTGGCAGCTGCTAAAGATATTCGTGAAACATTTGCACGCATGGCCATGGATGATGAAGAAACAGTGGCGCTTATTGCCGGGGGGCATACCTTTGGCAAAACACACGGAGCCGCAGATGCGGCTAATGTCGGACCTGTACCTGAAGCTGCCGGGATTGAAGAGCAGGGCTTAGGATGGAAAAGCAGGTTTGGCTCAGGAAAAGGAGGCGACACAATCTCCAGCGGCCTGGAAGTTACATGGACACAGACTCCCGCCAAGTGGAGTTATTACTTCTTCGAAAACCTGTTTAAATATGAATGGGAACTGACAAAAAGCCCGGCCGGAGCACACCAGTGGATAGCTAAAAATGCCGATAAGGTGATGCCTGATGCCCACGACAAGTCTAAAAAGCATGTACCAACTATGCTTACAACTGACCTCTCTTTGCGTTTCGATCCCGTATATGAAAAAATTTCAAGACGTTTCTATGAACATCCCCTTGAATTTGCCGATGCTTTTGCACGTGCATGGTTTAAGCTGACTCATCGTGATATGGGACCACGGTCACGCTACTTAGGTCCTGAAGTTCCGGCAGAAGAACTGATCTGGCAGGATCCGATACCTGCCGTCAATCATCCGCTGATTGATGAGAAGGATATTGCAGCATTAAAAGCAAAGGTATTAAAATCCGGAATATCTGTTTCTCAACTGGTATCAACTGCATGGGCTTCTGCCTCAACTTTCCGCGGATCTGATAAACGTGGCGGCGCCAATGGAGCACGCATCCGTCTTGCTCCGCAAAAAGACTGGGTTGTCAATAATCCTGCTCAGCTTAAGAAAGTACTGGAAACACTGAAAGTTATCCAACAGGAATTCAACGGTACCAAATCAGCCGCCAGATATGTTTCTCTTGCTGACCTTATAGTATTGGCAGGCTGTGCCGGTGTTGAAAAAGCTGCAAGAGACGCAGGTTCTGTTGTAACTGTTCCATTCACTCCGGGCCGTATGGATGCATCTCAGGACCAAACCGATGTGGAATCATTCGCAGTGCTTGAGCCGGCAGCAGACGGGTTTCGCAACTATTTAAAAACGAAATATTCCGTATCAACAGAAGAGCTGTTGGTCGACAAAGCTCAATTGCTGACACTAACTGCTCCTGAAATGACAGTTCTTGTAGGTGGAATGCGTGTGCTAAATACAAATTTTGACAACTCTAAACATGGTGTTTTCACAAAACGTCCTGAAGTGCTAACCAACGATTTCTTTGTAAACCTGCTCGACATGAGTACGGCCTGGATGCCAACATCTGAGACCAAAGAGACATTTGACGGACGTGATCGTAAAACGGGCGCACTAAAATGGACAGGAACCCGGGCAGATCTCATCTTTGGTTCAAACTCAGAGCTCAGAGCCCTTGCCGAAGTATACGGAAGCACAGATGCCCAGGAAAAATTTGTTAAGGATTTTGTTTCGGCATGGAACAAGGTTATGAACCTTGATCGTTTTGATCTGGCTTAATCCGCTTCCTGGTACCGTCAGAAAGTTGATGTGTTCGTAACTCGTTGATGAATAAATTATTAAAATCATCTACATTATAAATACATTCTTTGTGTCCTGGAGCCTTGGTGGCAATAATATTCTTGCCACGAGGCACAAAGTCACCAAGAAACACCAAGTCAATTCAGGTACTTTATTATTTTTATGTCGAACTCATGTTAAATATATCATTTTAAGCATTTTTTTGATCCCAATCTGTTTTAATGTTTACATTTGCAATGTTATTAGCAAGCTAAGGACTTATGACACCAGCTACTTTGGTCCCGTTGAATGAGATGGATGGACGCAGGCTCTATTACACATTTATTGCCGGCGCCAGGAAAGTCATAGAACATCAGGTTGAGCTGAACAAGATCAATGTATTTCCGGTAAATGACGGGGATACAGGCACAAATCTTGCCTCAACAATACGGGCGGTGATTGATTCCCTTCACCCCCACAGATCGTATAAAATCACTGCCGACAGGATTGCAGAAACCACATTGGTTAATGCCCGTGGCAACTCCGGTATAATTTTCGCACAGTTCCTGTATGGGATGAGCGCTGAAACAGGTAATTTCAAAACAATAACCGTAAGTCAGTTTGCCGAAAGCATAAAAAACTCCGTCCGCTATATCTATGAAGCAGTAGCCAATCCGGTTGAAGGAACTATGCTGACAGTAATCAAGGATTGGGCAAATTATATATACGAAAACAGATTCCGTTTTTCTGATTTCAATGAGATATTTCTCAGTTCTCTTTCAGTATTGAATCAATCTCTTATCGAAACAAAATCTAAACTTTCTGTCCTGGCAAAAGCAAATGTTGTGGATGCAGGAGCAAAAGGATTTGTATTCTTTGTTGAGGGTATAACTGAATTTATAACCCACCGCAATCTTAAGGATCTGATCCAGGTAAAAGCAGAGACGTCGCTTTTTGAAAAGATAGAGGAGACAATTCCTGAGAAAGTCGAATTCAGGTATTGCACTGAAGCACTTATAAAAAACAGTAATATTGACAGCAAAGCCCTGACCGCTACCCTCGAGAGATACGGCAATTCTATTGTCGTCGCAGGGTCTGACAGGATGAGGCGCCTGCATGTACACACAAATACTCCGGCAGACCTTTTCAATGACCTGAGGAACACCGGAACTATTGCCTTCCAGAAGGCGGACGATATGATACGGCAGAGCGATGTTGTCTATAACAGGAAATGGAAAATCGCTCTTGTAACAGATTCAACATGTGATCTTGCTCAAGAGCTTATCGATCAGTATCAGGTAAACATGCTGCCTGTAAATATCAATTTCGGAGAGAATCACTATCTCGATAAGATCACTATTCAGCCGGAACAGTTCTATAGCCTCCTTGAGGAAAATAAACACTATCCCAAATCGGCCCAGGTAAATGAGAAAGCTTTTACAAATCTCTATTCTCATCTGGCTTCCCATTATGATTCCGTTATTGCTATTCATCTGAGCGACAAGCTTAGCGGGACATTTGGCAGCAGCCAGAAAGCCGCACAGGCAATAAGCAGGGAGTTCAATAAACCTATTACAGTAATCAATTCCAGGAACCTGTCAGGCGCACTCGGACTTATTGTATTGAGAGCTGCACAGGCCATTGAATCAGGTTATTCCCATGAACAGGTAGTCGAAATGACGGAAAGCTGGATTAAAAAGGTAAGGATCTTCGTCAGCGTCAGGGACATTAAATACCTTATCAGGGGTGGTCGTCTGTCGGCAACAAAAGGTTTGATTGCCAGGGTACTTAATATCAATCCGATAGTTTCAATTGATGAATCCGGTAAAGCCATCGTCTTTGACAAATCATTCAACCAGAAAGCCAATATGGAAAAGGTGATGGGCTATATTACAAAATTAGTTCAAGGGAAGAAAACCTGGAATTACATAGTTCTGCACGCAAATAATAGTGATGCGGCAAAGTGGTATAGTGAAAGGATGGAAGAGATCACAAATAAAAAACCGGTTTCAGAAGTCAATATCTCTCCGGTCATCGGGGCCAATACCGGTATCGGAGCTGCGGCAGTGGCAATACTCTGTGACTAATCTATATATATGAGTTTTTCTCAGATTTATATACAGGCCTTCCTCGTTATAATGGCTTTTATGGTATCATTATGGATCGTCAGTACCATAATCAAAAATGTCAGTATAGTTGATATTTTCTGGGGACTCGGCTTTGTGATAACATGTGGGTTCTATTTTATCAACAGCAGCGGAAATGAAACCAGAAAGATTATTCTGATGGCACTGGTTGCAATCTGGGGCATGCGGTTGTCACTCTACCTTGCTTGGCGTAACCTTGGAAAAGGTGAAGATTTCCGTTACAGGGAGTTCCGCAGAACATACGGGGAGAACAGGTACTGGTGGATAAGCTTCTTCCAGACATTCCTGTTGCAGGGAGTTCTCATGTGGCTCATCTCGGCACCCCTTCTTGGGGCACAGTATTACGGGAAGGATTCTCCTTTAGGAATATTGGATTTTGCCGGAGTGGCTATATGGATAATTGGTTTCTCCTTTGAAGCCGGAGGGGATATTCAGCTGGCTCTTTTCAAGGCAGACCCTGCCAATAAAGGAAAAGTCATGAATAAGGGATTCTGGCATTATACAAGACATCCCAATTACTTTGGTGACTCTGCCGTTTGGTGGGGATACGGTCTTATATGCCTGGGTGCAGGAAGCTATCTTCCGGCGCTTGGATCAATTCTTATGACAGCATTGATAATTAAGGTTTCAGGTGTAGCCCTCCTCGAGAAAACCTTAAAGGAGGAAAAGCCTCAATACAGGGAATATATTGAAAAAACCAGCTCCTTCATTCCCTGGTTCCCAAAAAAGTAATACTTCCTTTTTATGAAGCCAATTATCAAACTATTGTTTCTGACATTTATTGGCTTAATTTTTTTAAAGACTATACAAGGCCAGGATGTACCAGGGGATTTCATTAATCCACCGCGGGAATTTTCATTAATGCCTTTCTGGTTCTGGAATGATACCTTAAAAGATGAGGAAATAGTACGTCAGATAGCGGACTTTGAAGAACACGGTGTCTACGGTTTTGTTATACATCCCCGCATCGGATTGCCTGCAGATATGAAATGGCTTTCACCGGAAATGATACATTTCATGAGAGTAGCAATTGAAGAGGCCTCCAGAAGAAAAATGTATGTTGTCCTTTACGATGAGGGTATGTATCCATCAGGATCTTCCAGCGGACAAGTCGTTGAAAAAAACCCGAAACATGCTGCGCGAGGACTGGCAAAGATTGACCTTAAACCCGGAGAAAGCCCTGACCTTCCGGTCGGGGCAAATCTGATTACAGTATCAGATCGTCCGGATGGCGGGAAGGTTGCTGTATTTGAAAAACCTTCCGGAGGTGTTATCCGCGGACTTCACTATATTGGAGACGAGGGCCCCGATATTCGTGAAGAAATGCCGCCTGCTGCCGATATCCTGAATCCCGAAGCTGTTTCAAGTTTTATGGATCTGGTGTATGAACGATATTCAAAAGAATTCGCCAGTTTTTTCGGAACCACCATTATTGGCATTTTCACAGATGAACCCTCTACGCTTGGAAGGGGCAGCGAAAAAGATTTAAAGCCTGGAAATCGCGCCTTGCTGACACAAATAAACAGGATCCTGGGATACGATTTTACACCATTTCTTGCCGACCTGTGGTATGACGAACTTCCTGATTCCCGTAAACATCAGATTGACTATAACAGGGCGATCAATATATGTGTTGAGGAAAATTACTACAGGCTTCTTGGAGCCTGGTGCAGTAATCATGGTATCGCTTTGATGGGTCATCCCTCAGGTTCTATGGATATTGGCACAGAAAGATATTTTCAGATCCCCGGACAGGATCTTGTATGGCGTTATGTGGAACCAGGGCCCAAAGCGCTTGAAGGAGAACATTCCACTATGGCAAAGTGTGCTTCTGGGGCAATGGTACATCTCGGGCTAAGGCGCAATTCGAATGAGCTTTATGGCGCATACGGACATAACCTCACTTATGATGAGATGGTGTGGCTTGCAAACTGGTGTTTTGTTCGTGGTCATAACCTCCTGTTCCCGCATGCCTTTTATTATTCAATACGAGGCCCCAGATTTGATGAACGTCCTCCGGATGTCGGACCAAACTCAACATGGTGGAATAAATACAAAACATTTGCGGACGGTTGCCGAAGACTCTGCTGGATCAACACCGATTCAAAACAGGTATGTAGCCTGGCTATACTTTGTGAAGCAACATGGCTACCCGATAAATCTGCAAAAATCTGTTACCAGCACCAGTACGACTTCAACTATCTTGAAATTCGTCACCTCTGGGAAGATGCAAATGTTGATGAATCAGGAATACACATTGCAGGAATGGACTATAAGGTCCTGATAATCGATAGCCTTTCATTTTTACCCGAAAAAGCAATTCCATATCTGAAGAAACTCTCAGAAAATGGCCGTCTGATTATCCGGAAGAACTCACCCTATTCAGGTATGTTTAATGGAGCAAATCTTTTTAGTACAACTGAAGAAGCATTAACCGCATTAAAAAAATTAATTGGGCCTGATATCATTCTTTCTCCTGCCTCTGAAAACATAAGGTACAGGCATATAATTAAAGGGAAAGATCATTATTATATAATTTTTAACGAGGAAATAAGTACAGTAACAACGAATATCAAAATAGCTGTGCAAGGAAACCGTCATTGGTTAAATCCGGAAACCTCTGAAGCTCTGGCGTCACATGAGAATGAGATTGTAGAGTTTAGGCCACAAGAATTGAAAATGCTCAGGATAAGCCCTCTGAAATGAGAATGCTGATATGAATAATACAGGACAGATCAATTGAAATTCAATTCAGCATCAGGTAAAATGTTAAAAAAATTATACCATTATTTAATCCTTCATTAGAATGAAATCTTTCTTTTATCTCCCTCTTCTTGTCCTGACAACTTTTCTAAGTTGCTGCTCCGGGACAAACTCAGATACATATAAGGCAGATGTGATCATTTACGGCGGCACATCATCCGCAGTAACAACTGCTGTCCAGGTTAAAAGGATGGGAAAATCAGTAATTATAGTTTCACCAGACATGCATATTGGTGGCTTATCCTCATCAGGATTAGGTTTTACAGATACCGGCAACAAGGAAGTTATCGGAGGTCTTGCAAGGGAATTTTATCAGCTTTTATATCAGCATTATATGAAACCTGAATCATGGAACTGGCAGAAGCAAAGCGAATACGGCAATAAAGGTCAGGGAAGCCCTGCTATTGACGGAGAAAAACGTACAATGTGGATTTTCGAACCCCATGCTGCTGAAGAGGCCTTCGAACATATGATAAACAGTAACAACATAACGGTATACAGGGATGAATGGCTTGACAGGGAAAATGGTGTAGTAAAGAGAAACGGATCCATTATTTCAATGAAAACTTTAAGTGGTAAGATTTTCATGGGTAAGATCTATATTGATGCCACCTATGAGGGTGACCTGATGGCCTCTTCCGGAGTCAGCTATCATATAGGCCGGGAAGCCGGTACCGAATATAATGAAGAATGGAATGGAGTCCAGGTGGGTGATTTTCCCCATAAACATCATGACTTCGATACGCTGAAGATAAGTCCTTATGTTGTGCCGGGTGATTCTTTAAGTGGGATACTGCCGCGGATTTCTGCAGTTGCTCCCGGCATAAGGGGAGATGGAGACAAAAGGATCCAGGCCTATTGCTTCAGAACCTGTCTGACAAAATTCGAAAACAACAGAGTCCCTTTTACCCGTCCTGATGGATATGATTCTGCTCAATATGAACTTCTGCTAAGGATTTATAATGCAGGCTGGAGGGGAACTTTCAACAAATTCGATCCCATTCCCAATATGAAAACAGATGTCAATAACCACGGCCCGTACAGTTTTGACAATATCGGAATGAACTATGAGTATCCTGAAGCGGGATATGAAAGAAGAAAGGAGATCATTAATGAGCACATAACTTATCAGAAAGGATTATTATATTTTATTGCCAGTGACCCACGTGTTCCTGCCGATGTCAGGGATGAAATGGCCCTGTGGGGATACTCAAAAGATGAATTCATTGATAATGATTACTGGCCTTACAATATTTATGTCAGGGAAGCCCGGCGCATGAAAGGCGAATATATCATGACAGAAAATGATGTAATGGGGAAAAGGGAAGTTCCTCATTCAATAGGCATGGGATCATATAATCTTGATTCGCATAACACACAACGTTATATCGGAACAGATGGTTTTGTGGAGAACGAAGGCGATATTGAACTTCCAACGAATCACCCCTATATGATCGATCTTGGCTCAATTCTGCCAAAACAGGAGGAATGCAGGAACCTTCTGGTAACAGTCTGTGTGTCAGGTTCACATATAGCTTTTGGTTCAATAAGGATGGAGCCGGTATTTATGATCCTCGGTCAGAGTGCGGGTACTGTAGCAGCGATGTCCCTTGAAAAAAACAAAAGTATATACGATCTGGACTATGAAGAAATTAAAACCAGGCTGGAATCTGACGGACAAATACTAAAATACTGATTATTAATAATTAACAGGAGAAAAATAAAGAAGAGCATAACGGGGAAATGCTAAATTTATTTTTTATGCATTTAGGATATATTTGTAAAAATACTTAACATATGAGCATAAAATCAGCAATAAATTGTACTTATAAACGATTTGCCTTCAATAATATTTTCAAGTCAGATCCGGGTGTCATTTCTCCACTTTCTTATGTATTGATCTTTCAACTTGGTTTAGGTGTATTTCTCTCTGGCTGTGGACAGAAAAATGAAGAGATTCGGGTTGCTCAATATACGACTTATGAAATTATGTTACAATCTGAACAAAAATATAAAAATGCATATACAGATGTGGAGGTATGGGCTGTCTTTACAAATCAACAGCAAGATACTATGCTCAGACCTGCCTTCTGGGATGGTGATTCCTCCTGGAAAATCAGATTTTCTCCTGTGGATACCAATGAAATATGGTACTGGCAAAGTTTTTCTTCCAATAAATCAGATAATGGACTCTCTGGTCAACATGGATCATTTCTGTCAGTAAGTAAACAAACCACCAATCAATTGGTTTCTGAAGGTCCCTTAGGAATTTCACCTGGTAAGCGCAGCCTGATTCATCACTCAGGAAAACCCTTTTTAATGGTTGCAAATACGGGCTGGGCCAGTCCGTTCAGAGCTACTGTTGAGCAGGTAGAGGAATACGCTGCCAGCTGTCAGAAAAAGGGCTTTAATACGGTACTTTTAGCCGTTCTGCAAACCGACATGAAGGCTGAAGGACCAGACGAACGCAATACACCGCTGGGTTTTAAGAGAGCTTTCCGCGATCTGAAAGATGGTCATTTAAATGAGTTGGATGTGGACTATTTTCAGTATTTAGATAATATAATAGCTACTTATTTAACACATGAGCTAGTACCGGTCATCGCTCCCTTATTGCATGGATATGGTTGGAAAGGTCTGGATGTTATCGGTAATAAAGTTGAGGCAGAGGAATATTTGCGATACTGCAAATACCTGTTGGCCCGATACGGAAACCAACCTGCTATGTGGCTGCTTTCGGTAGATGGAGGAGGCTATGCACCAGGGATTGTTGAGTGCGGTGAGATGTTGGAGAAATGGGATGCATACAGACAACCAACCGGACTGCATTACAGCCCCT
This sequence comes from uncultured Bacteroidales bacterium, assembly GCA_963782945.1. Lineage (GTDB taxonomy): Bacteria > Bacteroidota > Bacteroidia > Bacteroidales > VadinHA17 > LD21. Next base: position 79,256 of record CAWALO010000029.1, on the reverse strand, counting down.
TTGATGATTACCTGGCCACGTGGGCTATTGACCTGCCCAATCCAAGATTGTATTGTCTGCATGAAAATAAAACACATCAGGATAAGAACTGGCTTGATTTTCAATGGGCACAAACAGGACATGACGGCCTGCACCTCTATCATAAAGTAGAAAAAATGTATGATAATTTACCAACTAAAGCTGTGGCTGCCGGGGAACCCACTTATGAAGGAATGAATGACGGAAAGAATGGATTGGGATGGTGGCAGGGCGAAGACGCCTGGAATGAATTGATGCATGGTGGTACAATGGGTGTAGTATATGGTGCAGCTGCATTGTGGCAGTGGAAAATTACCAAAGATGAACCCGGTTGGGAGACATGGACAGATCAGCTTATGTCATGGAAAGAAGCAAAAGAAATGGAGGGGTCCCATTATGTCGGCTTAGTGGCAAAAATACTGAAAAAATATAATTTGACTGATATAGAAAGAAGGTGGGATTTGTCGGGAGGAAAACCGCTTTTGGCAAAAGAGGGAAAGCTATACATCGCCTATCTGAAGGAAGGAGGTAAGATCAAAATAAATTCTATTCCTGCTGGCATGCACTACCGATGGGTAGACCCACGGAATGGACAAATATTTGGCAGTAATATAACAGATAAAGATGTTTTTACTGCTCCCGATGCAAAGTCCTGGGTGCTTATTGTTTCAGAAAATCCTTAATATCACATAAAAACCTTTAAAAGATGAAAATCAATATTTCATCCCTCAAGTTATTAGCTTTTACACTTGTCACCCTTGTCATGGGTTGCAATGAAGAAAACAATCCTCCTGATCCTTTGACTGACATTGAAGGCAATATTTACAAAACTGTACTAGTTGGAAACCAGGTCTGGATAGCTGAAAACCTCAGGACTTCCACCCTTGCGGATGGAACTGAAATTCCGGAGATAACTGACCCTGGAGACTGGAGTGAACTTGCCTCGTCAGGTCTCTGCTGGTATAATAATGATAAAGCTGCAAATAAAGACTCCTATGGAGCATTGTACAATCATTACACAGTAAATTCAGGGAAATTATGCCCCGAAGGCTGGCATGTGCCCTCCAGGGATGAATTGTTGCAGATGAGGGATGTTTTGGGAGATACCCTTACCGGAGGCGGCAAACTGAAGGAAGAAGGTACCCTTCACTGGAACAGTCCAAATACAGGTGCTGTAAACAGTACCGGGTTTACTGCCCTTCCTGCTGGTATCCGCTATTTTGAGGGTACTTACAATTCCCTTTCTTATTTCACATCTTTCTGGTCCTCAACTGCTGCTGACGATAATAAAGCATGGTACCTGAGTCTTTACTACAGTGATGCTGTAGCAGCAATGAACAAGACTTCCAAAAAAGATGGTTTCAGTGTCAGGTGTATTAAAGATTGAATACCTAAACGGAAACTGCATTCTGTTCTGTATAACCTCCCATCCGGGAAGTGGCCGGACCAATATAATGGAAACTTTCTGCCCAGCCCAGACCATATCTTTCTCCGGTCTTTCTGTCGGAAGGAATTCCCCTCCAGTATTCTGAATCGATATCCATAACAAATTCCCTGATATAATTGTAGTTTGCAGTATCATCATCATCCCCGAGTACCGGAAGTCTTTTCCCTTTTTCTGCAAGGCTTTTGCGCAGCAGGGCTCCATTGTCGCCACCCGGACCCTGAGTTTTGCATGCAATGTTACATTTAATCTTTATATCCATGAATTTGCTGATATCCACCACCCGGTTCACTATTTGCGGCCCCCTTGCAAAATAATACATCTCCTTGACAGCATGTGGTTCTACAACCTCCAATTGTTCAGGATAGTCTGTATTCATTCCGGCCATCCAGCGTGCAGCCTCAACAGCATTTGCCGTTATGTAGTGATCCGGATTTTCTTCGTATGTCCCCCAGGGATCGAAACAGACCAGAGTATCCACTTTAAGCAACCTGAAGAGAAATATTAAACGACCTTTTATCTCCTGTATATTATACTCATCCATTCTGTGGTTGCTGTAATTGAGGCTGAATGTTTTTTTCAGGCCAAGGATCTTTGCCACCTCGTCATTATCCCTTTCATTATTCAGAACTCTCTCCCCCATTGTGTTGCCTTTTCCTGCTGCCTCATCATTCGACGTTCTGATCAGATAACCGGTGTATCCCTCGTAAATAAGTTTGGCAACAGTCCCCGCAGCAAAAAGCGGGATATCATCATTATGCGGCTGTATGGCAGCCAGGACTTTCCCCTTATGTGGCTGACCTTCCAGCAGCTTTTCGACAAATATGTCATTTTCTCCGATCGGCTTGCCTTTCTCACTGCCTGATTCATAGCCACTGAAACCCATTGAAGCATAGGCACCGGGGATCATTGCCCCCAGTGCAATATTCCTGGTAATGAAATTCCTTCTCTTCATATGAAACTGATTTTAATAAGTAAATATATTTCAAAAAGCAGAGACTACCTATATTGAATTCCGAAACTTAATTGAGGATCAACTGTTTTTCATTCAGATTTGACTTTTACTAAACAAATCGTAACTTTGATTGGAACACAATTCAGATGAAAAATTTCATTGCTCTGAACTTAAATTGAAGTTATGATGAAAAGGATAATCTTACTCGTTTTTCTGACCTGTTTTTTATCAGGATTTGAAACAGTAAAATCGCAGGATCTGACAGTGAAGGAGGAGATCAACTATATTAATTCTCTTCTCAAGGCAAATCCTTACAGGGACACTTTTCTGGAGATTACCTTCTTCTATTCAATTGATATTACTCCGGAAAAAGAACTTATTGTCAATATGGAATTTGACGGTCCGTTTAAAACAGTTCTGAAAGCAAAAATCCTGGATCTTGGTAACTCATTTGTGAGGGATACTTCATATGAGGGTAACAGCTCTGTATGCTGGTATTGCAAACCGAATGACGCAACAAAAGATATTAACTGCGTTTATAATGAAACAATAACCTCAGAAACTGATAAGGAATCGCACTTTTCTGATAATATCTGTGTCATGTTCGCCAGGGACAGCAATATCCGTGAAGAATTAATAAAGGATTTCGATAAGCTGTTTAAGAAGATTCTTGAACAAAAATAATATTAAATTTACTCCCAAATCAAGTGAAATGGGAAACATGACAAGCCGTGAACGGTTAATGGCAACCCTCAGAGGAGAAACTGTCGACCGGCCAGCAGTAAATTTTTATGAAATAGGAGGATTCCTGGTGAATCCTGAAGATCCGGATGAATATAATATTTACAATTCCCCTTCATGGAGACCTTTGCTCGATCTTGCAGAGGAAAAGACTGACATAATAAGGCTTGTAAGTCCGGTAAGGGCCCAGTCTCATCTCTCATGGGATAGCGGCACAAATGATGGATTAAGGAGCAAGTTTGTTACGGAGAAAGTATGGGAGGAAAATAACAGCCGTTTTACCCATCAGACATTTAAGATAAATGGCAGAGAGCTGACAAGCCTGACGCGTCGCGACAAGAGTCTGGATACAGTATGGACGATAGACTATTTACTTAAAGATATCAACGACGTAAAGCTTTTCCTTGAACTCCCTGATGAGATATTTGAAGAGCATATTAATATCTCTCATCTGGAAGAACAGGAAAAGAAACTGGGAGACAGGGGCATAGTAATGGTAGATACCGAAGATCCTGTCTGCGCAGTATTCTCTCTCTTTAAATTAGAGGATTTTACAATATTTGCCTATACTGAACCGGAGCTATGCCATAAACTTTTGGAAAAACATGCCAGGTATATCCATAGGCGAACTGAACAGACAGCAAGAGAGTTTCCCGGAAGGTTATGGAGAATTTATGGCCCTGAGGCTGTAACAGAACCTTTTCTTCCTTCACCTTTTTTTGAGGAATATGTCGTGAGATATACCGGTCCGATGGTGACAGAGATTAAGAAATATGGCGGATTTGCCAGGATACACGTTCACGGCCGGATAAGAAATGTGGCAGACTATCTCATAAAGATGGGCGCCGATGCAACCGACCCCATAGAACCCCCGCCTCATGGAGATGCCGACCTGAAATATCTGAGGGAGAAATATGGAAAGCAATTGGTTCTCTTCGGCAATATAGAAATTGCCGACATTGAATTCATGCCATCAGATAAGTTCAGAAAAATGGTTAGAAATACTCTTGCTGAGGGAACATCCGGCGAGGGACGGGGTTTTGTTCTCACTCCGACTTCAGCTCCATACGGTCGCACAATTTCAGAACTTACATTCAGGAACTACCAGATTATGATTGAAGAGGCTGAGGGGTTTAAGGGTTGAACGGTACGAGGTGCAAGGTGCAAGGTGCTAGGTGCTGGGTATGAAGTAAACTCCAATGATTCCCCCTATAGGGGGCTAGGGGGATGTAAAATGTCAGACCTCTGTGCGTACTTTTATATTTGCAGGGCTCTGAAAAAGTTGAATAGATTTAAAAGATATGGGAGATATGCAGCCGAAATGGTTATTCTGGGCAAAACAACTGCAGTCTATTGCCCAGACAGGAATTGAGTTCACAGATAATCCCTATGACAGGGAAAGGTATGAAGCTATCAGAGCGCTGAGTATTGAAATACTTCATGAGTATACTGAAATTGACAATAGTAAATTGGTTAGTCTGTTCGCAAATGAATCCGGATATCAGACCCCTAAAATAGATGTAAGGGCAGCTATATTCAATTCAGAAAATGAAATATTGATGATCAGGGAAAAACTCGACAATAAATGGGCATTACCCGGCGGCTGGGCAGATATTGAACTGAGCCTTTCCGAAAATATCATTAAGGAATCATTTGAGGAAGCCGGTGCTGAAATTAAACCTAAGAGAATCCTTTCGATCTTTGACAGAAACAAACATGTTAAAGATAATTATCCATACAGTGCATATAAGATCTTCGTGGAATGCGACCTCATCAGAAACGAATTCAAACAGAATATCGAAACTCTGGATTATGGATTTTTTGACTTTGAAAATTTGCCAGAATTGTCAGAAGGAAGAAACACGGTAAAACAGATTGAAATATGTTTTAAAGCAAGAAGAGAAAAGACCTTTGAACCAGTTTTTGATTAATAAATGCACTAAAAAGAGAAATGAAAATTACAGATAAGATCCATCTTTTGCAGATTGACTTTGAAATAATTATTATTGATACTTTTGCCTCTTCACGAATTTATTCTTTTGGTATTGTTTTTGCTCAGAGAAAATTAAAATATTAATGATTTAACCCGTTATAAAAGTGAACCTCATGAAAATAATTGCATATTTCATTTTTGCATTGCTTGCCGTCTCCTGCCTGAAACCGGCAGAAAACGGTTATTATATTTTGACAACCGGCCGGGTGGAAATCACACAGGCGAATATTCCTGAGACTGCCACAGCTAACCAGTCTACCGTAATAAATGCCAGAGCCGAAGAGTCGAACGGATGCTGGAGCAACCTTAATTTCAAATTAACACAAAATAGTACTTTTGATTATTCATTGGAGGCATTCGGTGTCTTTGAAAGCTATGGTACCTGCGAGGATATCAAAGTCACCGGGGATACAGCAATTGCTTTTAAACCCACACAAACAGGCACCTATAAATTTCATGTGATAAAAAGCGAAACTGAAACAGTTATTGACAGTATGATTGTTGCAGGTGAAAATTAAATTTGGATTATCCTGACTCCTGTAAAAAGGATTTATAAAGATACATATGAGAGTAATAATTATCGGAGGTACCGGACATGTGGGAACATTCCTGGTACCCCGTCTGGTATTGGCGGGACATGAAGTAATCTCCGTAAGCCGTCAGAAAAGAGAACCATACATGCATCATCCTGCCTGGCAATCGGTAAAACAGATTGTAATTGACCGGGAAGAGGCAGATAAGGCAGGTGATTTCGGAAGGCAGATACTGAGATTGTCACCTGATATTGTAATCGATATGATCTGTTTTACTCCCGAAAGCGCCAGAAAAATTGCAGAGGCGCTAAAAGGGCAAATTCAGCATTTTCTGCACTGCGGTACAATATGGGTTCATGGTCATAGCGAACTGGTCCCGACCGCCGAAACTCATCATAGAAGACCATTTGGCGAATATGGAATAAATAAGGCTGCAATTGAATCCTATTTGCTCTCGGAACACAATCTTTCAGGATTCCCTGTGACTATTTTACATCCTGGCCATATCGTAGGACCTGGATGGGTACCATTGAACCCTGCCGGCCACTTTAACCCTGAGGTTTTCAGGAAACTGGCTGAGGGGAAGGAGGTTGTGCTTCCAAACCTGGGGATGGAGACTGTTCATCATGTTCATGCCGATGATCTTGCCCAGGCATTTATAAAGTCAATCGATAACAGGAACCGGGCTGTTGGGGAAAGTTTTCATATTGTCTCCGAACAGGCTCTTACTCTGAGAGGTTATGCTATGGCTATGGCAGAATGGTTTGGGAAGGAGGCCAGGCTCCGCTTTCTACCATGGGAGAAGTGGAAAGATACCGTCACTGAAAATGAGGCTTCGGCTACATGGGATCATATCGCCCATAGCCCGAATTGCAGTATTGAAAAAGCAAAAAAATTATTGAATTATTCGCCCCGATACACCTCATTGCAAGCTGTCCAGGAAGCGGTCAGTTTTTTGCCTGATCATAACAGCTAGATCTCTAAGATCCTTACAAATAACCCGATTGCCGGAATATCTTCTTCAGAGCAGGATGATCTTTAAATACCTTGGATATGTCCCTGTTTCAACTAACAGAAGATATAACCCGCTTGGTAATCCAGAACCATCAATTATTTCATGATCCATTGAGCGTCCCTCAATCGTCTTTACAATTCTGCCATTAACATCCAGAATAGTGACTTTATTTATCCTCCCGTCCGGAAATTCAAGATGAAAGCATCCCCCCGTTCCCGGATTAGGGTAAACAAGAATTTCCGATTCAGTCAATCCCGGTTCAATACCGGTTGGCCCTGTGCAATTAATAGCAAGTCCCACAGATTTATATAACATTCCCCCGATGGCATACCAGTTTTCCCACGAACCTCCGCTTCCGCTCTTCCAGTCTTTCAGGCTAAAAGTATTTTCACCCGTGGGTGTACCATTTACCTTATACACCCTTATTGCCTCTGCATTCCGGTTCCATTCCAGAGGATTCCCTTGGGTACAGGTTTCAGGCTCACGGTGAGCCGATTCACAATTGGTTTGCAGGAAATATAAAAAATCATTTTTCCGGGGATAGTCTCCATAACAATGAGCCAGCCCGGCAGTATCAATACATATTGCCGAATATGCATCAGCGGCAATACCTTTAGCTTCAATTCCCCAGTCTGTCAATATCCTCGCCAAAAAGGCAACATGCCTTCCCCTTCTGTCCGGATCATCATAATGGGTATCAGTGATAACATTCCGTAAGAAGAAGTTTTTCAGAAACTTTGCAGAATCAACAGTCACCCTGCTATTATAGGGATCTGATAATGCCTCTTCCGAAGTAACAGTTCCACGCCGGGCATTAAAATAGAATCCGCCCTGAATTGCCATTCCGGCGCTAGTACCACCGATAACAATATGCCTGTTAATAATTGCATCATTGATAAGGCTGTCAATTGCTGTATTTCTCCAAAAAGAAACATAATCCCACTGGTCGCCTCCTGCAATCCATATAGCTTCAGCCTGTTTTATCTTATTATGGATATAAGAATCTCCCGTAGCAGACCGGCTGTTAAAAACAATTGTCTCAACCGAGTTTAAGGGAATCCCCAGCTCATTATACATATAATTATTATACCCATCTGAACCTGAAGCTCTTAAAACCAGAACATCTCCATTGAGACTCCTCCTGAGGAACCATTTCATTGCCTCATCATCCTCTGTGGCTCCGCCCATAAGACAAATGCCTCCTTCCGGGTTGGTCACTGCATCTGTGGTATTCCCTGTATAATATGAGGTGAATGATTGACCCAAAAGATTGACCGGAATCAATATCAGAATTGTAAGTATTTTTAAAACATCCGCAATCATGATAATTTCTGCCAGGGAATTGATCAGTTAATCGGCATTATCCGGGATATGAAAATATAAGAAAATATTCAGAGGCCGATGCCTACCTGCAAAAATATCTTTACTTTAGCGAAATCAAAATTTTTTATCAATATTTAATCGTTTTGCTTAATGATCGCAACCTTAAACAATATATTGCGATAAATTTAAAATCTGACTAATAAAAATATAAACCCGGAATTACTCAAAAGAATCCTGAAAGTATGAAAAGAATTTTTTTACAAGCTAAAATCATTCCTGTTTCCTGTTTCATCCTGACCATCTGTCTGTTTCTTTTATTAAATAGTGGCTCTTTATATGCCAACGACCCCCCCCAGCAGGAGATACGTATAACAGGAAAGGTCTCTTCCGATGAGGGGAAGCCTCTGCCCGGGACAAATATTATACTGTCAGGAACTACTAAAGGAGTTATTTCAAGGGATGATGGAACTTTCGAGATATCAGTCCCTTCATCCGAAAGTATACTTGAGTTTTCTTTCCTGGGATTTGCCAAACAGCAGGTCAAAATTGGTTCCCAGAAAGTTATAGATATTACATTGCAACCTGATGCCAAATTCCTGGGAGAGCTTATAGTTGTTGGATATGCCACTGAACAGAAGGTTATGTCTACCGGAGCTGTCGGAGTTGTTAAGGGCACTGCGCTGAAAGATCTCCCAATGGCAAGTATTGACGGTTTAATGCAGGGTATGACCAGTGGTGTGCAGGTGTCACAGAACTCAGGAACCCCTGGTGCAGAGATGTCCGTAAGGATCAGGGGCATCAGCTCAATAAGCGGCTCCAGCCAGCCTCTGTATATTATAGATGGTATTCCGGTAACAACAGGCGATTTTGCACAGATAGGCTATGAGGGTCAGGGGACAAATTCATTGTCGGACCTTAACCCGAATGATATTGAATCAATAAGTGTACTTAAGGATGCCGCAGCTGCTTCAATATATGGCGCCAGGGCCTCCAACGGAGTAGTTGTGATAACAACCAAAAGAGGAAGCAATCAGAAAACACAGATTGATTTCAACTCTTATTACGGGGTACAGCAGGTATGGCATGAACTCGATATGCTGAATTCAAGACAGTGGATGGAATACAGGAATGACCTGGCAGGTACTCCGGTTTATTCCCAGGAGGAAATGGATAATATCACGATAGATACAGACTGGCAGAAGGAAATTTTCCGTACAGCTCCTATATCAAATTTTGAACTGACAGCGAATGGAGGGAACCAGAAAACTAAATTCTTCATGAGCGGTAATCTCTATAACCAGATGGGTATACTCATCGGTACCGACTATCAACGCCTTAACGGCCGTGTTAATATTGATCACAATATTTCAGATAAACTTACAATAGGCGCAAGCATCGGACTCACCCATGCTATAACCGACAGGGTAGAAGGTGACCAGACCCTTCACGGGCCTCTGCCTAATGGTATATCCACCCCTGCAATATACCCTGTTTATAATGAAGATGGTTCATACAACCAGGAAGGGCCATATTCAAATGCCGTGTCAATAGCCAATGAGGCTATTAATAAGAATTTCTCATTCCGCGCTTTAGCCAACACCTACCTGAACTGGGATATTGTTCCTCATTTAAGTTTCTCAACAAAATGGGGAATCGATTTTCTGAACTTCAGGGAACATGCATATGAATCGACCAAAACAGTTCAGGGAGCAAAATACAACGGGCTGGGATTTGAGACATATACCAATGTTATGAATATCGTATCAAACAATATTCTGAAATACAAGAATACCTTTGAGAAACATGACATTGAAGCTCTGGCAGGGTATAGTTTTGAAAGTTATCAGACGCGTTCATCATTCATCAGGGGACAGGATTTTGCCGATGATAATCTGGAATACCTCAATTCAGCAGCAACCATCGTTTCAGCAAGCTCCGATGCTTCCGACTCGGGCATCCGTTCATTCTTCGGGCGCATGAACTACATCTACAATAATAAATACATTGCCTCTTTTTCAGGCAGATTTGATTCTTCGTCAAAATTCGGGGAAAATAACCGGACCGGATTTTTCCCTTCTGCATCACTTGCATGGAGAATAGGGGAAGAAGATTTCATGCAAAATTTTAAATCACTGTCTGAATTAAAGATAAGGACAAGCTATGGGCTCACCGGGAACGATGATATACCACCATTTCTTTATGCTGAACTATACGGAGTTACAGCTTATCACGGGCAGTCAGGAATATACCCCAGCAGTATTCCAAACCCCGATCTGAAATGGGAGACAACTGCTCAATTCGATGCTGGTTTCGATCTTGGCCTTTTTAAGAACCGTATATTTATTACAGCCGACTATTACAACAAACAAACAAAGGACTTATTGCTTGACAGGCCACTGCCCCAGAGCTCAGGATTCTCAGCAATAACCGAAAATATTGGAAGTGTTGAAAACCAGGGTATTGAGTTAAGCGTCTCAACAAATAATCTAACCGGGCAATTTGAGTGGAACACTCAGTTTAACCTGTCTGTCAACAGGAATAAAGTTATTAAACTGTATAACGATCAGCCAATAGACGATATCGGACGTGGAAGTAACCGGATTGAGGAAGGCGAACCGATTGGGATATTTTACAGTTATAAATCGCTAGGTGTAGATCCGTCAACAGGGGATATTGTTTTTGCCGATATGAACCACGATGGCAAGATAACTGAGGAGGACCGGACTAAAATCGGGGATCCGAATCCAGGCTTTATCGGCGGTATAACCAATACATTCAAATATAAAGGCTTTGATCTGAGCCTCTTCCTCCAGTTCTCCTATGGGAATGATGTCTTCAACGGATCCAGGTTGTATCTTGAATCTTTGCAGGGAGGAGATAATCAGCTTGAAGCCGTTACCCGCCGATGGACCAAACCCGGTGATATTACCGATATTCCCAGGGCCACGTCTGATCCTGTAAAGGCTTCAGAGAATAAGAGAGTATCTTCAAGATTCATAGAAGACGGATCTTATTTAAGAGTTAAAAACCTGACTCTCGGCTATACTTTTAACAAGGGACTTATTACAAAACTGCATCTCTCGAGCCTGAGACTTTATTTCACAACCCAGAACTTATTCACATTCACGTATTATACAGGCCTTGATCCTGAAGTGAATTATGTTGGCAATGACAATGCAATTATAGGAACTGATTTCTTTACTTACCCTCAGGCACGCAGCTACAATTTCGGCATCAATTTAAAATTCTGACAATGAAAAATATATTATTCACTTTACTGATCTTATTGTTACCGGCTGGGTGCGATGTGCTTGATGTCGAATCTGAAGATGCCATCCCTGCGGATGAAGCATTTCAGGATAAAGCCGGAATTGAACGGGGAATCCTCGGCAGTTATTCAACTCTTCAGAGTCTAAGTTATTTCGGGAGGAGCTATATCATTTTTGGCGACCTGGCTGCAGATAACCTTATACATCCCCCTGATGCAACATCTTCCGATTATGCAGAAGTCGATAATAATGCTATCCTTCCTGAAAACGGAGCCATCAGCGGGATCTGGGCAAGTCTTTATGAAGGTATTAATGATGCCAATAATGTTATTGTAAAGGTTCCCGGCATGTCCGATATGTCAGATACAGAAAAAAATGAGGCGCTCGGGGAGCTTTATTTCATACGCGCCTTAAATCATTTCTATTTAATGAACTTTTTCGGTGCAATTCCTGTAAAAACAGATCCTACAGTCGGTGTCAATGCACTTGATGCAGGCAGAGATCCTGTTGAGGATGTATATGGACAGATCATAGAAGATCTGACCTTTTCTGAACAGAATCTGCAGGCATCAACCCAGGTAAAAACCAGGGCTTCTAAATTTGCAGCAACCGCGCTCCTGGCAAGAGTCTTCCTTTATAAAGGTGATTATGATCTGGCTTATGCAAAAGCAGATGAAGTCATTGCCGGAGGAGGATACATTCTTCCTGACGATTTTAATGATGTATTTGCAGCTGATGGCAGTGAAGAGACTATCTTCGAAATAGATTTTACGGAGGTGGACCGAAACAGGATCGCCGAATATAATTTCCCCAAATCCCTGAATGGAAGGAGAGAAGTCGCTCCCTCCGAAGATATTATCAATTCATATCTGCCTGATGACGAACGCAAAAATGTCTCCATAGCTTATGACGGAGTGTACGCTTACGCCAATAAATATAACGATCTGAGCAAGGGAGCCGACAATGTGATCGTTCTCCGGCTGGCAGAGATGTATCTGATAAGGGCAGAGGCTGAGGCCCATAAAGCAGGCGGTTCGGTATCTTCTGTTCTGGATGATATTAATGTAATAAGGTCAAGAGCAAATTTACAGCCTGCAACCGGAAATACGATGAATGACCTCCTGTTGGTAATTGAAAACGAGAGAAAGCTGGAATTTGCCTTTGAAGGTCAGAGGTGGTTTGATCTGGTCAGGACAGGAAGAGCCACGGTCTTATTGCCAACAGTTACGAATATTAATAAAACGCTCTTCCCCATTCCTTTAGGTGAGCTGCAAACAAATAATAGTCCCGATATGATACAAAACCCAGGATATAATTAATTCTTTAACTTAAATTAATTCGATATGAAAGCAAAAAATCTATTTGGCATTCTAGGATTTCTGGCATTAATGATGCTGATCTCATGTAGTGAAGATGAGGTGAAACCTAAACCTGTGGCGGGATTTACTGCCAGTAAGACCGCTGTCATGGTCGGGGAAGAGATTCAATTTACAAACACTTCTCAGGATGCAACTTCCTATTCATGGAGTTTTGGTGATGGAAATACCTCAACCGCTGAGTCACCAACAAAATCTTTCGATGCACCCGGGACATTCACTGTTTCCCTCGTAGCAACCGGGCCAGGAGGCTCAAATTCGACTTCAGTGGACATTGTAGTTACTGCACTCTCTATCTACTTTATGGATTCCAGTGATGAACTCCTGGAAAAGCTTGTTCTTGATGCCAACAAAACTGTAACAACACTTAAAGATCTTGCTGGTATGTCGGGTGTTGGAATCGCTTATGACGATGTCAGCGGCAAAATTTTCTTCAGCGATTTCTATGATGCAGACACACCTGATGGCAAGATCTGGAAAATGAATCTTGACGGAACATCTCCTGTTGCCATTGCAAGCGGGATCCTAGATCCATACGGCATTGCGCTCGATGTCCCCGGAGGAAAAATCTACTGGACCGATGACAATGGTAATGTATCAAGGGCTAACCTGGATGGAACAAGTCCCGAAATCGGACTGGTGAATATTGCGGGTGGCGGATTAAGGGCCATTGCACTGGACAAGGAAAACAATAAAATGTATTTCTTTGACGCGGTTAATGATGTGCTCTATATTTCCAACATTGATGGCACTGGTGTCACCCCGTTTATAACCGGGATTTATGGATATGCATTATATGTCGATGCAGTAAATCATAAGCTTTATTATGATGAAGAGTATACTCCTGCTTTAATGAGAGTAAATCTTGACGGAACCGGTGCCGAGGAAGTTTATAAAAATCCTGATGCTCTTGTCGGCAAATCAAGGATTTATGGCATAACAATAGACTATGACAGCAATAAGCTCTATTGGTCGAACAGAGATGCCGGGGAAATTTACCGGGCTAATCTGGATGGAACAGCAAGAGAAGTATTAAAAACCGGACTTACCAGTCCAAGAGGGATCTTTCTGAAAAAATAAAAAATATATGAAATTTTTGTATAAAATTGTTATTCTTCTTTTACTTGCAAGCGCGTTGAACGGGTGTAAAAAGCCTGGCTATCCTGTGCCTCCCGCCAGTACCGTACCCCTGTATTCATTCACCATTGACAATGATGGATTTGCTCCGGCAACCGTCGCATTTACAAACGAATCAATTGTTCCTGAACCCGCCGGAATTCCAAGTTATTTCTGGAATTTCGGCGATGGAACATCTTCGACAGAGGTCAACCCGGTCCATCTTTACCCAACAGCCGGTGTATATGAAGTAAAGCTTGTAATAACAATGTCTGTATCCCTGGAGATTAAAGAGCTCGTAACGAGTATCATAATTCAGAACCAGAATGCATCAGGGATACCTGTTTATTTCACAAATGGGAAAAATGTATACTACGGCTTGTTAAATGACGATGCTCCGATATTTACAGTTCTGCCCATAGCTCCGTTCATGGATTCCTACGATCTCGCCTATGATACTGTTCATTCCAAATTATATATAAGCGATTTTGACGCAAGTAAAATCTTCCAGTGCGATCCGGATGGTAAAAACCTTATAGAATTCAGAACCGGTTTGCTGGGACCCGACGGAATGGAAATTGATTATGTCAATAACAGGCTGTACTGGGACACTGATGACGGTATACAGAGAGCTGATCTCTCTTCTGAGGATGTAAATCAGAAGGAAGATTTCGTAACCGGACAGGCAAACGATCCTGAAGGAGTATCGATTGATCCTGCCAGTAACAAACTATACTGGACCAACTATAACGGCGGGGTCTGGATGAAAAACCTTGACGGCACTGGTGAGACTCTTAATCATTCCTGATGTAGAAGGCGGAAGCACACTGGTTGCAGGTAACAGGCTCTATTTTGATCAATATATTGGGACTGGTGACATTCACCTGAAATCATCCGCTCCTGATGGATCAGGGATCAGTACTATTACAACAGGAATTTCAAAAGTCGTATTCGGGATCGGTTACGAAGCTGATGGCAATAAGATATACTGGGGCGACAGGACAGGAGGAAAGATTATGAGGGCAAATCCTGACGGATCATCCATTGAAACATGGTATGTAAGTGCAGGATCAAGTCCGCGCGGGATAGTCTTTGGCAAAAAGAAGTAATACAAATTATGCCATATGAAGTTTTCAATAATATCTGTTATCCTGCTGCCAATTGTGGTCGTTGCTTTAACAACTTCCTGCAAGACCAATGAAAAAGAGGGGAAATTATTAATCATTGGCGGAGGTTCCGTTACCTCCGCCATGATTGATAAAATGATCTTCGATACTAAAATTGATAAGGAAGGCTATGGAGTGATCCTGCCCATGTCGAGTGAAGAGCCTGATTCGGCTATCCTCGATTTCAGGACGTTGTTCAGCGAAAGGGGATGCAACAGCATGTTTGGTCTTAATTTCAGAAAAGGAGAACCTTTCCCGGCTTCCAGGATTGATTCGATCCGTAATGCCAGACTGGTCTTTATGTCGGGCGGTGATCAGAGCCGGTTTATGGATATAATAGAGGGTACTCCAATTAAGGAGGCCATCCATGAGGTTTATGAAAAAGGGGGATTGATAGGCGGTTACAGTGCAGGAGCCGCCCTTATGAGTAAGAAAATGATAACAGGCAATGAGTTGAAATATCCCGACAATCCGGTAAGCTTCGACAACATTGAAGCGGGTAATATAGAGATTATTGAAGGTGTTGGCATGCTTGAAAAAGTTATAATTGATCAGCATTTTATCAAGCGTAAACGGCTGAACAGGCTGATCTCTGCCTGTATCGAAAACCCTGAACAGGTCTGTGTTGGGATCGACGAATCCACTGCCATACTTGTTGAAGGAGGCATGGCAACGGTTTATGGACTTAACCAGGTTGTTGTGTTGCATAATCCATCATCGGAAGTAAAAGCTGAAAATGGCCTGCTGGGTGTAAAAGATGTGGTTCTGGATGTTTACCTTCCGGGAGAGAGCTTCAGGTTAGATGATTAGCAGAACTTACAGATGGCTCAGAAAAATAAAATCCCGCATACATTTGTTATCGTTTTTGGTATAATTGTGATCGCTGCCATCTCCACCTGGTTCGTTGACGGAGGGGAGTATGCAAGGAGCGTTAAAGTTCTTCCGGATGGAACTTCGAAAAACGTTATCCTCCAGGAATCTTACAAAGCTGTCGATAATCATCCTCAGACCTGGCAGATATTCTCCGCCCTTTTCGACGGTTTCGTTGCGAAAGCAGATATAATTGTATTCATACTCCTCATTGGCGGGGCTTTCTGGATAATGAACGAGAGCAAAGCAATTGATGTTGCTATTTTGTCATTTCTTAAATTCACTAAGAAACTTGAAAGAATCAAAATCATCCGGAGGATTGGTGTCAACAACATCATTATGACACTTATTATGATCATTTTCAGCCTTTTCGGATCAGTTTTCGGGATGAGTGAAGAGACTATTGCATTTATAATAATTTTCGTTCCTCTTGCAATCAGCATGGGATATGATTCCATTGTGGGTGTTTGCTTATGCTTTTTTGCTGCAGGACTCGGATTCGCCGGAGCAACTTTCAATCCGTTTACCATTGGAATTGCGCAGGGTCTGTCAGATGTCCCAATGTTTTCAGGTCTGGAATATCGGATTTTTTGCTGGGTCGTTATAACGACCATCGGAATTGCTTTTATATTGAGATATGCTGCAAAAATTAAGAAAGATCCAACAAGCTCTTTTGTATATGAAGATGATCAGGTCTGGCGAAAAAAGGCAGCGGAAGATACGGTGCAGGTAAAATACGAGACGCCCGTTTCAGCCTGGATAATATTCGTTATACTCACTGTCATAATGATCGTCTATTCCTATCTCTATCCTATCTCAGATATGAATATCGGACAGTCAAAAATAGCTGCTCCTGCTATCCCGTTCCTGACCGCATTATTTGCCGTATCGGGTGTTGTCACCTTGCGGAAATCGGTTCACTTCTTCATCCTGGATCTGTTTATTTTCACAATCCTATATCTTATAGTCGGAGTTATGGGCTATCACTGGTATGTAATGGAAATAGCCACACTGTTCTTCGTGATGGGCATATCAAGCGGGATCGCCATGAATTATTCGCCGAACAGGATAACTGATCTGTTTATTGCCGGCGTGAAGGATATTCTTTCGGCTGCTCTTGTTGTTGGACTGGCGGGGGGAATAATAATTGTACTGCAAAATGGAAAGGTAATTGATCCGATGCTGCATGGGATCGCAGATTCGATGAAAGACGTCGGCAGATATGGCTCACTCAGTATCATGTATGGAATTCAGACACTCATAAATCTGGCAATGACCTCGGCTACGGCAAAGGCTGCTTTGACAATGCCAATCATGGCACCATTCTCCGACCTGATAAATGTTTCCAGGCAGGCAACAATCATGGCTTACCAGTTTGGAGATGGATTTACAAATATGATAACCCCTACCTCCGCGGTCCTCGTAGGTGTACTTGGCGTCGCGAAAATTCCTTATGAGAAATGGATCAAATGGGTCTGGCCAATAATACTTATTCTGTTCATCCTTGGTTTTCTTTTGCTTATACCTACAGTAACGATGAATTTAAATGGTTTTTAACCATCGGAGGTCTACTGCTTTTTTTTAGTTAAAATTTGATAAATACGGGAAATTATGATCCTTATTAAACATGCTGAAGTCTATCAGCCATTCTGCCTGGGGATTAAAGATATCCTATTAGCAGGTGAGAAGATAATTGCGATTGAGAATAAAATAGACATAACATCAGTTAATAATCTGGACATAACGATAATTGACGGAACAGGAAGAAAGGCAATACCCGGATTAATTGATGCGCATGCTCACATTGCAGGAGCAGGCGGCGAAGGAGGGCCTTCGACAAGGACTCCTGAAATGAAGCTTTCTTCGATGCTGGAAGGTGGTATTACCACAATAGTTGGCTGCCTTGGCACCGATGGCTTCACCCGTTCTCTGGAATCAGTACTGATGAAGGTCAAATCACTGAAAGCTGAAGGTGTTTCAGCATTCATGTACACCGGATCATATCAGGTACCAACCCCTACCCTTCTCGGGGATGTCGGAAGAGATATTGCAATGATAGAGGAGGTCATAGGAGTGGGAGAGATTGCTCTGTCGGATCACCGCAGTTCATGCCCTACTACGGATGAGCTTATACGGCTGGTTGAACACGCCAGGGTCGGAGGAATGCTCGGTGGAAAAGCAGGTATTGCAAACATCCACATGGGTGATGCCAAAAATCCTTTCCAGCCTATCTATGAAGCTGTTGCAAAAAGTGAATTGAAGGTTACCCAATTCTTCCCTACCCACTGCAACCGGAATCACTATATTTTCGAAGACTCAAAAATATACGGAAAAGAGGGATATGTTGATCTCACTGCAAGCTCCTACCCTTATGACATAGAAAATGAAATCAAACCTTCAAAAGCCATTGTGGAGTTATTAAAATCCGGCATACCTCTGGAACATATTACAATGACTTCCGATGGAAACGGATCACTCCCCAGCTTTGACAGGGACGGCAACCTGACAAGTATTGATATGGGTCTGCCACTATCAATATTTACCGAAATGATTGATGCCGTGGTTCTTGAAAACCTTCCGCTTGAGAAAGCTCTTAAAGTGGTTAGTTCGAATGTTGCAGCAATACTTAAATTAAAGAATAAAGGCAGCATTGAAACCGGAAAGGATGCAGACATAGTGCTCTTGGATAATGAATACAGGATCTCAGATGTCATTGCCCGGGGGCAGATAATGACCTGTAATTACAAAAGAATGAAAATTGGAACTTATGAATAAATATCTTCTCTTCCTCCTGGTTTTTATTGCTTCAAACCTGTCCGGTCAGGAGACCACAACTCCCCTGGAGAAAAATAATTATTCGAGGCCTACAACATACGAAGAATTAAACGCTTATGTCCGTCATCTCGACACTATATCCGGTTTAATTAAAACTGAGGTCATCGCCACATCTGTCGGTGGCCGCAGTATCTTCGGAGTCAGGTTTTCCTCATCTGATACCGGTAAGGACCCTTCGAAAATAAAAGTGCTTATCCTTGCACAACAGCATGGAAACGAACAGGGAGGCAAGGAGGGTGCCTTGTTGCTCATGCAGAAACTCCTTAAGCCTGAAAACGAATATCTCTTCAAAAAGATTGATCTTGTAATTGTCCCCCAGATGAATCCTGACGGGTCAGAATCTAACAGCCGGAGGAATGGTAATGATATGGATCTCAACCGGAATCATCTTATCCTCACAGAGCCTGAAACAATAGGACTGCACTCCCTTTTCGACAAGTATCATTTCGAGGTAACATTGGATGTGCATGAATACTTCCCATATGGAGAGGCGTGGCAAAAGTATGGTTATCATAATAATTCGGATCTGCTCCTTGGAACAGCCACAAACAGTAATGTTCCGGAAAAGCTGAGAGAATTATCAAATAAAAGCTGCGTCCCGTTTATAAAAGAGTATCTCGACGCCAGACAGATTTCCAATTTCCTCTATAGTCCGGGAGGACCTCCTGAAATTGAATATATCAGACACAGTACCTTTGATATAAATGACGGCAGACAGAGTTTTGCCATTCAGAATACATTCTCTTTTATCCAGGAAGGATTAAACGGCAGAGACAGGTATTCTGATAATATTAAGCACCGTACAGAAAGCCATATGCTGGGCATGCTGGGTTTACTGAATTACGCCAACAACAACTGTAAAAGAATAAAAAAACTGGTTGCTGATGAACAGAAAAAGCTTATCCATGATACATCTGTTCAAATTGCAATCCAGTCAGAGCATGTCAAAAACGGTGAAAAACTTCATCTCCCTGTACTTTCATATTCCACTGGGAAGGACTCGGTAATAATTGTAAACGATTACAGACCAGTAGTAAAATCAATTTATGATGTTATAAAGCCTTCTGGTTATCTTGTCCCGAAAAAGCTGAGCGAGGTAGCCGGTTGGATAGACCGGCAGGCATTATCGCAGAGTGTATATGTTCCTGAAACCGGAGATAAAATTGAGGCCTATTCAGTGCAATCGATAGATTCTATAGATTTTGAAGGTGATACAGTTGTAAATCCCTCTCTCCTCGTAAAAGAGATGAGTGCACAGGCTGATCCCAGGGATTATATCTATTTGCCAACTAATCAACTTAAGGGTAGTCTTATTGTAATTGCTCTGGAACCTAAATCGATGCTCGGACTGGTAACCTATAAGAATTTTTCTCATCTTCTTAAGGCAGGAGAAGAGTTTCCTATCCTCCGGGTTATTAAGAAATAGAAATACAGAACAGGTAATATAATTTTTAAAACTGCAACAATGCGGATAGATAGTGTTGAAATCAGGCATATCAGGATGGAGCTTGTCAGCCCGTTTGTGACATCAATGGGTACGGAATATGATGAAGAGCATATAATAGTCCGGGTTGACGGTGATGGAGTAACAGGCTGGGGCGAGAGTGTTGCAGAAGGCACTCCGTTTTATTCATATGAAACCGTTCAGACTGCCTGGCATATCCTCCGGGACTTTCTGATTCCATCAATACTCGGGAAGGAGTTACCAGCCATTGATGAGGCAATAGCTCTTTATTCAAAGGTCAGGGGGCATATGATGGCAAAAGCCGGTCTTGAGGCAGCACTTTGGGATGCCCTTGCAAAAACCAGAAATATTTCGCTCTCTGAAATGCTTGGCGGCGTACGTAAAAAGATTGACGTAGGCGTAAGCATCGGTATACAGGCGTCGGAGAAAGAACTGATCAATAAAGTTGAAGGATACCTGAAGGAGGGATATAAAAGGATCAAAATTAAAATTGCTCCCGGAAACGATATTCAGTTTGTTGCAGCATTACATAAAGAATTTCCCGGGATACTTCTCCAGGTTGATGCAAACTCAGCCTATACCCTCAACGATATAAGCCTCTTCAAAAGGATGGATGAGTATAACCTCATCCTTATCGAACAACCCCTTGGTTACGAGGATATCTTCGACCACTCAAAACTGCAGCGTGAACTGAATACCCCCATTTGCCTCGATGAGAGTATCCATTCTCTGGATGATACCCGTGCAGCCATTGAACTTGACAGCTGCAGGATCATAAATATAAAACCAGGCAGGGTTGGCGGATTTAGTGAATCAAAACATATTCATGATTACTGTGCGTCAATGAAAATACCTGTCTGGCATGGCGGCATGCTTGAATCTGGTATTGGCCGGGCAGGAAATGTAGCCCTCGCTTCTCTCCCAAATTTTACCCTGCCCGGGGATATCTCTGCAAGTAAAAGGTATTACAGGGAAGATATAGTTGAACCGGAATTTAAAGTTAATCCTGACGGAACCATGGATGTTCCGGAAAAACCAGGCATCGGAGTCGATGTTGACATGAAGATGCTTGAAAAAGTTACAGTCAGATGTGAAATATTTAAGATATGAAAAAAAAACTTACCCTTATTGTAGTCGGTTTAACCCTGCTTTTAACACGACCGGGCTATTCAGCCGACTGGCCTGTCCTGAAAAAATATGACCAGGAACATCTATATAAAATAGCCCTCCCGCTGGGAGGAATTGGCACAGGTACAGTATCCCTCGGAGGAAGGGGAAACCTTCAGGACTGGGAAATAATGAACCGTCCTGCCAAAGGATATAATCCTGGTTCCGGAAGGAATAATTCTGCGTTTTTTACCCTATATACAGAAACTGATGGTAAAAAGGATCTTCGCCTTATGGAAGGACCTGTCCCCTTTTACCAGTATGAAGGGGCCTCGGGGTCCATTGCAACGAACCATGGCCTGCCCAGATTCAGGGAAGTATCGTTTGAGGCTGCATATCCCTTCGGTCAGGTAAATCTTAAAACACCACAGATCCCTGTTGATGTGAAGATCAAGGCATTTAATCCGCTTATCCCGGGAGATGTCGGGAGCAGCAGTATACCTGTTGCAGTGCTTGATTTTGAGCTTACGAACAGTTCCGACAGGGAGGTATCCTTCACAATATGCGGCTCAATGCAGAATTTCATCGGGGAAGACGGAAGCCAGGGAAAAGCGATCAAAAATTTGAACGTATTCCGTCAGGAGAAGGGGATCAGCGGGATTCTAATGCAATCCGACGGAGTTGATAAGAGCGCCGAACAATGGGGAGATATGACACTGGCAAGTGCTTCTGAAGGCAGCATCTCCTACCGCACAGCCTGGCTGCCCGAACGCTGGGCTTCATCCATACTGGATTTCTGGGATGATTTTTCAGCTGACGGAAAACTTGATAACAGGAAAGATGACGTTTCCGATAAACCAATGGCTTCACTCGCTGTCAGCAATGTGCTTCCACCTCACGGCACAAAAACAATCCGGTTTCTGCTTACATGGTATTTCCCAAACAGGATAGCATGGTCGGAAGCTCCGCTGAAAAACTACTATTCAGCCCAATATACAAATTCATGGGATGCTGCCATCAAAACAAGCCCTTCTTTACCGGATCTGGAGAAAAAGACAATTGAATTTGTCAGTGCACTTTGCAACAGCGATCTTCCTGAAGCAGTGAAGGAAGCAGCCTTATTTAACATAAGTACGTTAAGAACCCAGACCTGCTTCCGCATATCAGACGGAAATTTCTTTGCATGGGAAGGATGCGATGATAAATCCGGCTGCTGCTTTGGAACATGTACACATGTGTGGAATTATGAGACAGCAACTGCCTTTTTGTTTGGAGACCTGGCGAGAATAGAACGAAACATAGAATTCGGAACAGCCGCAAATGCAGAGGGACTTATGAGCTTTCGAGTCACCCTTCCTCTTGATGAACCTCAGACCTTTGCCAAGGTGGCTGCCGACGGACAAATGGGATGTATCATAAAATTATACAGGGAATGGCAGCTGTCAGGTGATAATGATTTTTTGAAAACATTATACCCCAAAGCAAAAAGCGCTTTAAGCTATGCATGGAAAAAGGGTGGCTGGGATGGAAACCAGGACGGGGTATTCGAAGGTGTTCAGCATAACACCATGGATGTAGAGTACTATGGCCCTAATCCGCAAATGACAATATGGTATCTCGGAGCATTGCGTGCAATGGAGGAGATGTCATCTTTTATGAAGGACAAAGAGATGGCCTCGAAGTGCAGAAAGCTCTTTCTGAGCGGAAGCAAATGGACGGATGAAAATCTTTTCAACGGTGAATATTATATCCATAAAATAGAAGTGCCTGCAAAGGAAAGCATCCCGCAGGAACAGCTCGTTGGGATGGGCTCGGCTGACTATGGAAATCCCGATTACCAGCTTGGTGAAGGCTGCCTCGTCGATCAGCTGGTAGGCCAATATCTTGCTCATGTGTGCGGGTTGGGCTACCTTGTAAAAAAGGAGAATGTTGCAAAAACACTTCAGAGCATCATGAAATATAATTATAAATCTGACCTTTCAGATCATTTCAACGACTTCCGGAGCTTTGCCCTGGGAAATGAGGCTGCCCTGCTTATGGCCTCCTACCCGAAATCAAGACCTGTAAACCCGTTCCCATATTTCACGGAAGTGATGACCGGATTCGAATATGTCGCAGCCATAGGGATGCTTTATGAGGGGCAGAGAGAAGATGGACTAAAATGCATTTCCAATATCCGCGACCGTTATGACGGACGAAAAAGAAGTCCTTTTGATGAAGCTGAATGCGGCCATCATTATGGCAGAGCCATGGCCAGCTGGTCAGCTATTCTTGCCCTGACAGGCTTCCATTATTCAGGAGTGACAGGGGAAATGAAATTCGGGGATATCACAGGAAAATATTTCTGGTCAGACGGATATGCCTACGGAACAGTGGAAATATCGGACTCCGGAAAAGAAAGATCATTAACTCTTAATGTCCTCAATGGTAAAATAGATATTTCAAAAATGACGATCACAGGTTTCGGCTCTGCTTCACTTAAGAAGATGACAGCCATCGAAACAGGAGGAAAGCTATCTTTCATAATTAAGGCGGCTTAACATCAGGAAGAGAATTTAACCACGGAGGGACACCGAGTTTGCACGGAGTTACACTGCTAAAATATTAACTCATAATGTCAATCTAATATATTAAGCTTACTCAGTGTCCTTCTCCGTGCAACTCCGTGTAACTCCGTGGTTAAAAGGATTTTATAACCATAATCAGCTATTATTCAGTACATTGCTTTATATGAAAAGGATCTTTAAAATTGTCACTGTTCTCTCTATTCTGCTCACCGCTGGTTGCAGGAGAGAGAATTCAGACAGCTTGTCTGTACTCAATCCGAGATGTGAATACATGAATGAGGCTGTTATTGCAAAACAATCGCCCCGCTTCAGCTGGGAACTGGCTTCCACCGGTAACGGTCAGAAACAAACTGCCTGGCAGGTAATTGTCAGCGACGACATGGAAACAACAGTGGCTGGTAATGGAAATATCTGGAACAGCGGAAAAATAAAGAGCCACGAGACTTTTGGCATAAAAATGGAAGGTAGCCCTCTTAAATCCTTTACGGAATACTATTGGAAAGTAAGAGTCTGGGATAGTGAGGGAAAAGCTACAGGATGGAGTGAAACCGCCAGGTTCATTACCGGTGCCCTTGATAAAAAAGAGTGGAAAGCTCAATGGATAGGAGACAATCCTGAGCCCCCGCTTGAGTATCCGCTGGTCTATAAACATATAGGGTACCTGAGTTCCTACACCGATAACGAGAATGAAGAAAAATGGGTACAGATCGATCTCGGACAGGTCATGCCATTTGACAGGATCAGAATCTATCCTTCGTTCAATAATATAAAAAATACTAAAGAGTATTACTTCCCTCCTGCTTTCAGACTTGAATTCAGCAAGGATGGCTCAGCATGGGCAAGGTGCACTCTCAAAGACTCTGCAGATCATGTTTCAGGTGAGCCCTTAGAAACTGCCGTCAGTTCTTCGGATGGACGTTACATCAGGTTTACTGCTACCAGTCTTAAACGTTATGATCACCGTATTTACGACTACGAAGACAAGGGTGATCCTTCAAAAATGTATGCTTTCTCACTTGCCGAACTGGAAGTGATAAATGGTAATAAAGTAATATCCAAAGGGTGCAGGATTACATATAAGGATGCTCTGATAAAGATTGACAGGGAAGATGGTTATGATCCTGATATGCTCACAGATGGAATTGCATGCACTCCTACCTATCCTCAGCGGAGGCCCGTGCCACCTTCACCTTTGCTCAGGAAAACAATCGATCTTAAGGAAAAACCCGTTCAGGCCCTGGCATATGTGTCAGCCCTCGGAGTTTATGAGATCTTCCTTAACGGGCAAACGCCTGACAGCAGAGTACTCGCACCTGAATGGACAGATTACCATAAAAGGGTGCAATACCAGGCCTTTGATGTGACAGCTCTTCTTGATGCCGGGACAAATGTAATCGGAGCCCAGCTGGCGGATGGATGGTATGCTGGTATGCTGGGTCCGACAAGGTGGAGTGAATATTTTCCAAAACGAGGGGCCTATGGGCTTGACCGTCGTCTTTTCTTTCAGCTGGAAGTAAAATACGCAGGGGGAAAGAAAGAGACTTTTGTTAGCGACGGATCCTGGAAAATATTTAAGAATGGGCCAGTTCGCATGGCAGACAATTTTCTTGGTGAAACATATAATGCAGGTAATGAGGTAACCGGATGGAACGGGAAGTCATTTAACGATTCAGCCTGGGCCACTGTGTCGACAGACCTGCGGCAAGATTTAAACCTGGTTCCCCAGACAAATCAGCCGGTTAAAATAATCGAAACCATTGAGGCCAGAAGTGTTACAAAAACAAAAGATGGTTATTATCTTTTCGACGCCGGGGAAAACATCTCCGGATGGTGTAATATCTCCCTTGAAGGCAAGCCAGGTGATAAGATAGTGCTGAGGCATGGAGAAATACTGTACGACAGCGGAGAGCTCTATACTGATAATCTGGGTGCAGCAATTCAGACCGATACGGTTATCCTGGGTCAGTCGGGCAAACTGCAGTACGAACCACGTTTTACCTATCACGGCTTCAGGTATATTGAAGTAAGGGGATTACGCAAATTTCCTGATAAAAGCATACTCAAGGTAAGAGTTATTGCCTCTGACCAGCCTCAATCCGGAACCTTTTCATGTTCAAATCCGATGCTTAACCAATTGTATAAAAACATCAACCGTTCACATATCAGCAATATGACAGGAGTACCCACCGACTGTCCTCAGCGTGACGAAAGATGCGGATGGATGGGTGATGTTTATATATTTGCCCAGACTGCAATGTTTAATCGTGATATGGCAGCGTTCTTCAATAAATGGATGATTGACATAATGGATGCCCAGTCGGCGCGGGGGACCTTCCCGGATATTGCGCCTCATCCCTTCGCATACGAAAAACATTTTACAAATGCACCGGGATGGGCCGATGCTGCAATAAAGCTCCCCTGGTTAATGTATGTCAATTACGGAGATAAAGAGATAACCGCAGATCATTTTGAAGCATATGAACGGTATATAGAGAATATCCGGAAAAACAATCCGGATCTGATATGGAGAAGCGGACTCGGCCTCGACTACGGAGACTGGCTCAACGGAAATACCCTTAACGCTGAAGGGTTTCCGAAAACCGGGGCTCAGATACCATCGGAAGTCTTTTCAACTATTATGTTTTACAATTCTGTGACTACCCTTTCAAAGATGGCAGCCAGCCTCGGCA
Source organism: uncultured Bacteroidales bacterium (assembly GCA_963782945.1). GTDB lineage: Bacteria > Bacteroidota > Bacteroidia > Bacteroidales > VadinHA17 > LD21. Next base: position 52,773 of record CAWALO010000029.1, on the reverse strand, counting down.
AGAATGAAAAAGCAGCTTACTATTCCGACCTTTCTGCCAGGATAAAAAGTGCCTTCAGTGAACATTTTGTAAATGCTGATGGTACGATAGAAGGTGATGCACAGTCATGCTATGCCATGGCCCTCTATTATGATATCTACCCGAAAGAGATGGAAAAGATATTTGAAAAGAGGATGATAGATAAATTCATCCCCTACTCAGGGCGGATGAATACAGGATTTCACTCAACGCTATGCCTTATGAAGGAGCTTGTAAAGAGGGGATATGAAAAGAAGGCTTTTGAGCTTCTGGAGACAAAAGAGTTTCCTTCATGGGGTTATTCCGTCGAGCAGGGTGCAACATCAGTCTGGGAGCGCTGGGATGGTTTCGTTAAAGGAAGGGGATTCCAGGGCGCTGGGATGAACTCTTTCAATCATTACGCCTTCGGAGCCATCGGTGAATGGATGTATGAAAACATCATAGGAATACAACCCGATCAGGATTCTCCGGGATACAGACATTTCATTCTTAAACCGCTGCCCGGCGGTTCGCTTACCTGGGCCCGCGGAAGTTATAATTCAATCAGTGGCAAAATTGATGCTGCATGGGAAAAAGAGGGGAAGAAATTTAAATATGATTTTACAATACCTCCGAATACTACAGCTACTGTTTGCATTCCAAGTATCAGTGCCGGAAGTGTATTAGTCAGCAATAAGAAGCCTGCTGATCTTAACGGACAGATTAAGCCGGTTTATAAAGATGGTTATACTATTTTTGACCTTCCGGCAGGAACATGGACTGCAATATCTGAATTATAACTCCTTTGTGAACCTTGGTGTCTTGGTGTCCTGGTGGCTGATTTTTTTGCCACTAAGGCGCAAAGACACCAAGGATCACCAAGAATTATTATATTGAAACTGTATTAAAATTAATCAAAGCATTATATTTCGAAGTCTGGCAAACTTTAAGATTTTTCAGGAAATGAAATTTTTCTATCATCCAAATAATAAAATTATGATACGATTATTGTTCTATTCTGCCCTGTTATTTGTTTTAAGCTCCTGCAGTGCAAGGAAGCATGATCACTCTGCAAAGCCTTTAGATGTAAGGCTGACGATTGAGGCAATATCGGGAAATGAAGGTCCGGTGCTGACAAAAGGAGCAATCGGGACTGAGGGAAACAAATACGGCTTTGAGGGGGGAACCGTGTTAAGACTCAAAGACGGGTATCACCTGTTCACATCAGAAATGGTCGGCGATCCGCGCTGGGTAAAAATGAAGCTGGCGCACTGGCTAAGCCCCGACGGTGTTCAATGGAAGCGCATAAGTACGATAAAGGAATCGAGCGGTGATTTCACAGGAAAAGATCCCCGGGCAGCTATATGGGCGCCTATGCCATTCTTTAGCCTCGAAAGAAACCTGTGGGTGATACATTATATCGGTTATAAATCAAGACCCGACAGTGCGGGAATGTGGCTCACCAATTATGAAGGAAGAGTGTTTCGCCTGAGCTCAAAAACAAAAGGCATTGAAGGCATTGATGGCCCATACGAAGATAACGGAATGATAATGGAGCCGGGAAAAGACTCCGATCCCTTTGAAGGGCTTCAGGGCACTGATTCATTTTTCCCTTATGAGACAGCAGGTAAATACTATGCTTTTTATGGAAGTGCCCAAACCCAGAATTTACCAATTAAACTCTGGCAGGTTGGTCTTGCCAGTGCAGATAATCCTGAGGGACCATGGAAACGCTGCAGTGAACTGAATCCTGTTGACCTCGGGATCAGCTTTACAGAAAATCCAATAGTCACAAGACTCGATAATGGATTATTTGTAGCGGTTGTGGATGCAGGATATGATTCAACTGGCTTGAAACGTTCTGCATTTGGCTATTTCTACTCAAATGACGGTATTCACTGGTCGAAGGAACAACTATGTTATGTTGAAAATAAAGTTCCTAAATGGTGGGATTGGATGCGGACTCCGCTCTGCCTTATTAAGGAAGATGATGGTACATATACCGTGTTTCATACTGCATACAAAAAAAATGACTATGGCTCGATCGGGAAACTGAAGGTAAAAATTACTATCGATTCCTTAAAACCGTTGATATATGCAGATAGCAGGCCTGTCTGCAAACAGAGGATGGAGGCCACGGATATTGGTGTTGTACTTCACTATGGCGATGGTCCCGACTCCTGTGATATTTCCGGAGCGCGCGACCTTGGATTTACAGGGCAAACGATTCTCTCTTTTGTATGCATTATGATGCTGCCGGTCCGCGAGGCTGGCTTGCATCCCTGGCTACAAGCAAAGACCTTATCAACTGGGAAAAGAAAGGTCCTGTACTTCAGATGGGAAAGAAGAATGAACCCGATTCGCGAAGTGCCAGCTATGGAACCACCTATTTTGACGGGCAAAAGTGGCATATGTTTTACCTGGGAACACCCAATGTAACACCGGCTCCTGACTTCATCCCTTCATTTCCCTATCTTAATATGAAGGCTGAATCGGTATCTCCGTTTGGGCCATGGATAAAAAAACCCGGTATTATTCCATTTATGCCCAGGGAGGGAACTTTTTACAGTTCTACTGCCTCTCCCGGGTTTATTGTAAGGAACAAGGATGAATATCTGATGTTTTTCTCGGCAGCAGATTATACAATTAAGAGAACCATATGCATTGCACGCACAAAAAATCTGGATTCAGCCTGGAAAATTGATTCTTTACCAATATTACCTGCTGAGGAACAGATTGAGAATAGCTCCCTCTATTTTGAAGAGTCAAATCAGACCTGGTTTCTCTTTACAAACCATATAGGTTTTGACAAAGACGGAGAATATACAGATGCCATCTGGGTTTACTGGTCCAGGGACCTTAACAGTTGGAACCCAGAACATAAGGCAGTGGTTCTTGACAGACAGAATTGCAAGTGGTCATTCCGGTGCATAGGTTTGCCCTCTGTAATAAAATACAAAAACAGGCTGGCCATATTTTATGACGCACCGGGGGATAACAGTGTAAGCCACATGCGACGCAGTATAGGCCTGGCATTCATGAATCTGCCATTAATCACTCCTCAGCAACAATAGTGCTTATCCCATTCTTTTTGACCGATGCGATACCGTTTTCCATTCCGGCTGGCGACTCATACATCTCACTCTTGCCAAGTACATGCCCTTCCGGGGATGTCAGATTGAAGTATGGTTTATTGTCTGCCGAGATCTTACGCTCATATCTGCTGTCATCAGAGCAATACTCCCTGACTGATTCTATTGCCGCATTACAGTCAGTACGGGAGGCATACATCACACTGGTGAGGATTACCTGGCCATTTGTTGCTTTAAGGTTAAAATAATTACCGCCGCCTCTTGATGTACTGACTGCAAACTTTCCGACTGGTGCAGCTTTGGAAGAAAGATTTTTGATCTCACTATCCTTCTCTGACACCTGTCCCTCAAGCTCAGTTATTTTCCCGCTAAGTTTATTTACTTTTTCATTAAGGCTGCCAAATTCATCCTTCAATTTGGAAACCTGGCTATTCAGATTCGTCTTGTCTGCTTCAAGACCTTTTATTACAGGAGTATAAACTGATTTGGCATAGAACCAGGCCACAACAAATCCTATGATTGCGGCAACAAGGTTCAGAGCAACTATTGTTATTACATTTCCTGTGACAGATTGCGCGAGTTGTAAAAATAATTGATTCATATTATTGCATTTTTAGTGATAGTTCCGTTCTTCTGCTTTTTGCTCTTCCTTCCTGTGTGAGATAGTCAGCTGCCGGTTCAGTTTCTCCTTTTGAGCTGACAACCATTCTGCCGGAATTTATTCCCTGATCTTCAACATACTTCCCAACTACCTGAGCTCTCTTCAAAGCAAGATCATAGTTATACTCTGGCGCACCTACCATGTCTGTATATCCTGTTACCAGGAGCATCGACTGCGGATATTTTTCCAGCCAAGCCTTAAATCCGGCAACACTGCTTTCATTTTGCGGATCAGGATTGAATTTTGATTTATCAAATTCAAAATAGATCAGAAGATTCTTTGGCATCGATGCTTTAATTTTCATTAAAGAATCTGCCTCATGTGTCAATGTTGTAGGAATTGTCTGTGAGACCACCGGCTTCTTTATGACAGGCATGAGTTTATCATTGTAAAGCCATGCTGAAATAATGCACCAGATCACCAACAAAACAACCCCTGTGATAAGGATTCTCATTTTTTAAACTTATTTAGTTAGATTCCAGGTGTTAATGCATACAATATAGTAAAATAATTTCACTTTACCTGAGGCTCAGACCTGCATAATTTTTATACTTAATTAAGTATATTTGAGGGGGCTGTTTAAACAGTAATTTCCATGTAGATTTTGCCTTTTGTGAACTTTGAATTCTACTTAGTGTTTCAACAGTTAAAAATTAAACCTGACATTATTTATTATGTATATTACCAATATTAAACACCTTATGGATGCTTCGGTAAAAATGCCGGAGGAGATGCCTGCAGAAGCCAGGGAACTAATAGGCTTCTTAACAATGATTATTGACCAAACTACCAGGACCATTCCGCACACTTTAACTTCCACCGGTGTCAGTTGCTTTGGGAAAGGATGCGAGGGTCTGATAAAGACTGCTGTGAGGCCGGATACTACAGAGATCCACTGGTACTGTCCGGAATGTGAAAAGGAGGGTCTGATCAACAACTGGCAGGGGACGAAGTGGGATAAAAGAGAGTAAAAACAACAAAAGTGGATCTGAGTTGTTTGAACTAAACAGGCAATATACATATCGTAACTAACAAGAATACTCATCATGAAGTTGAATCAGTTCAGATTTCAATCTGAAAAGCTTTATTGGATATCTACCAAATGGGTAATCAAAGATTTCAGGGAAAAGTTGCAATAATAACCGGTTCCAGTGGGGGAATCTGTAAGGCAATTGCTCTTTCATAATTTCAGGTGCCGGATGTGTGAACTTCGCAGCTGCACTCCTTACCTTTTACTTTTTCAAAGGCTTCCTTACCTTCTGACACGGAGAAGTAAATAAGTCCGGCTGCACCGATAGCATCGGCATAGGCAAAACCTGTAACCTCGTAAACAAGACTTGAAACCAGCAGTACCAGTGACATATAGACGCAAATCCTGGTGCAATTGGCATCGGCAACTATTGCTTCAGAATGAAGCTTTCTGCCAATTCTTTTCTTTGCATTCATAAGCCATAGCATTACTGCAATGGAAACTATTGATATTATCACTCCCCAGAATGTAGTTTCTGGCTTGTGATTGTTAATGAGATTTATAATAATACCTGCAAATAAGCCTGCAGATAAGAGATAGAAAGCTGTACCGGTAATTTTCAAGGCACTTATCTCAAACTTGTTTTTCGAACTGTCAGGATTTTTCCTGATCCGCAATATCATAATGGCGATACCAATGCCGGAAATTACTTCTATGAAACTGTCTGCTCCAAAGCCAAACAAGCTCAGCGTTTCATCAGCATAGCCTAACCACATTGATACTATACCCTCGATAATATTGTAAAAGATTGTGAACAGGCTCAACTGGTATGCCTTATTATAAAGTCCGCTTTCCATAATTAAGAATAATTATCTGCTTCATTAACAGTTGAAGAATGGTTTCGTTCATTTAAAATCTTGAGTTGGCAGTTGGGGGCTGTCTAAAAAGTCCTTTGTGTGCCTTCGTGCATACCTTAGTGTCCTTCGTGTTTAATTTTAAAACAATAACACAAAGGATCACAAAGTGCCTCACAAAGGACACAAAGGGAAGAACACAACTTATTAGACTTATTAGACAGCCCCAGTTGGCAAAAAGTATTGCTCTAAAAAGTGTAAATTTGATTAATTAATTTTATCAAAAGTTCGGAATAACCGTAAATTGCTTTTAATATTAATGCGATTTAATTTATTGACAATGAATTCATAATGATAAAAGCTGTAATATTTGACCTGGACGGGGTATTAATAGATAGTGAACCATTACATTGCAAGGCCGACACACGGCTGTTAAGAGAGTTGGGGGCAGATCCGCCCGCAAATTATTTCGACAGGTTTACAGGCTGGACAGATGCAGCTATGTGGGAAGCAATCAAAACTGATTATCATTTAACAAAAAGTATCGGTCAGTTAATGAAGATGCAGGTTCCCATTAAACTCAAATTATTGCAGGAGGGCGACTATGAAGCGATCCCGGGTATTTCTGAATTGCTTGAGGAGATAAAAACAGTACACCTTCCGATTGCCATAGCATCATCCTCGCCAAAAATATTTATCGAAGCTGTAGTAGAAAAAATTGGCATCAGGCAATACTTCAAAATATTAATAAGCGGAGAAGAGATAGAAAGAAGCAAGCCCGAGCCCGATATATTTTTAAAAGCGGCCCTGTTGCTGAATGTAAATCCATCCGACTGCCTAGTGGTGGAAGATTCAAAAAGCGGTACCATAGCTGCAAAAAAAGCAGGGATGAAGTGCATCGGATATCAAAACTATAATTCAGGAAATCAGGATTTGTCGACTGCTGACTACATTGTCAATGATATCATGCAGATTGATTTAAAGAAAATTATGGAGCAAAATGAAAACAGCAGTATTTAACAAAAAAGTGATCCATGCCAGGTTCTTCAACATCACATTGGCTTTCACCATTTTCCTGATAGTTCTTTTATCAGGGTGCCGTAAAAGAGATCATTACCAGGTTTATGCCGTAAAATATCTGGATGGTTCCGTAGGTAGCGCCGCCAATGTCGCCATAGGGGCAGATCCAAATGACAGCGTAAGATATTGTTTCATGGTATGGCTGTTAAAAGGAGATAATGGCAGGACTATTCTGGTTGATGCAGGATATATTGACTCATCTTCAACACCGGATGAAAAATATGTAAGACCAGATCTGGTCCTGCAAAGAATGAATGTTTCTCCTTCAGATATAACAGATCTGATACTTACTCATCCCCACTGGGACCATATCGGCGGAATTACTCTTTTCCCTGAGGCAACGGTCTGGATGCAGAAAGCTGATTTCGAATATTACATAGGAGGCAAGTGGCAGGAAGACGGACATTCGGAAGGTTTCACCACGAAAAATATCCCTGACATTCTCAATGTAAAATCAGAAGGCAGATTAAAGCTTGTGGTAGGTGACAATATTGAGATAATGCCCGGTATAAGAGTTTATACCGGTTCAAGGCATTCCTTTGAAAATCAATACCTGGTTGTCAACTCCAACTCGAAAAATGATAAGATATTACTGGCATCAGATGCAAGCTGGTACTATTATAATCTGGATCATCTTCTTTCGGTACCACTGGTGATCGACCCTGTAGCATATGTTGATGCATTGAAAAGGATGAAAACCTTAGTTTCAGATCCGGATATGATAATCCCTGGTCATGATGATCTGGTATTTTCGAGATTTCCAGAAGTAGCTGACTGGATCGTAAAAATAGAAAAGAAATAACTGATCCTCCCGGGTTATTCTTTAATACATAAATATGCCGGTTATAATCCCGGATTGAAGGATGAACGGGAGACTGAAAGAATCCTGAAAGGTCACGCTGCAATTCCTGATACTCTAAGAGTTTAAAACTGAATGGCCAGATTTTAATCAATTTATATAGTTAAGAGAACCAATCTGAACCTAAATTGTTTATTGATTTATATTATGCATAGCCAGGGGCGTGAAAAAAGCAGCCTGCCTGTGGCTATTGCAGAAGTAGTTGTAGCACTTATTCTTACTTATTGGAATTAAAAACCTCCTGTAAAAATGAAATCACAAATATTCATCAATCTGCCTGTAAAAGATCTGGAAAGATCATTGAACTTTTATACAAAAATGGGATTTACAAACAACCCTCAATTCTCTGACGATAGTGGAAAGTGCATGGTTTTCAGTGATGAGATTTTTGTAATGCTTCTTACTCATGAGAAGTTTAAAAGCTTTATTACCAGACCGATTACTGATGTTTCCAAAACTACTTCAGCTCTATTTTCAATTTCAGTTGAAAGTCTGGATAGAGTTAATGAAATATCAGATAATGCAATCTCGGGAGGTGGCAAAGAGCCGGTTGAAGCAAAAGATTACGGCTTTATGCAGCAAAGGACAATAGAAGATCCTGATGGACATATTTGGGAAATATTTTATATGGACATGACCAAATTTCCTCAGAATCCGATGCAAATAGACTAAAACAGATTTAATATGGAAAATACAAGACTCAAAAAATGGCAATCAGACAGGCTTCTCTTTTTCGGAATTCTCTTGTTTTTATCTGGATTGCTCCTTGGCCTATTTATTCCGATTATGAAAAATCCGAGAATGGGACTTTCTGCCCATCTCGAAGGCATTATGAACGGTATATTTGTAGTTATTCTCGGACTTATCTGGAATAAACTTGTATTAAATGATAAATGGTTAACTTCTGCATTTTGGTTGACCTTGTATGGATCTTTCGCAAACTTTGTTGCGGTATCTGGTGCGGCCCTGACCGGAGCCGGGAAAATGATGCCAATAGCAGGTGGAAAGGAAGGAACAACAGTTGCTGAAGGATTAATCTCATTTCTACTTGTTTCTCTTGCTCTTGCGATGATTTTTGTTTGTCTTATTGTATTGACAGGATTCTTAAAATATATGAAGCAATCTTCTGATATTACATGAAATTAGCTGTTGCTGAACATCCTTTAAAGAATACATCGAGTCATATCAATTTGTGACACTTATGAGAACGAGAAAGCCAATTTGTCTGGCTGGTCGATTGGATTTCTGGAATGGCAAATTCATCCGAAAGTATTCTTACAGGAAAATGTCGAGCTTGAGAAACTGAAAACCATGAGTAATATCCGATTCCTAATTTCTCATTATAGAATCCGTGATGAGGCGATTTTAATATCGGCATATTTCCATGCATCGTCAAACCGGCTTTTCATTTCATTGGATTTATTTGCATTACCGAGCTTTTCAAAAGCATTCATCAATCCGATAAGTGCCCAGCCGTTTTCAGGGAAGCTTTTTAGATCATCATTATAAACCTCAACTGCTTCCTGGTAATTGCCAGCTTCCATAAGTACTGCACCAAGGTTATGACGAACGGAAAAAAACCAGTCGGGCGGTTCATTATAGTTTAACGCATCTTCAACGGCAACAGCCTCTCTAAGAAGTGACACTGCTTTTGAATAGTTCTTTCCCCCGGCTTGAATCTCCCCTTCCAGTGTTTTGGAAGCGATCAGACATAAATCGTATAAATTGTTAATGTTCCAGATCGTGAGTTGCTTTATGGTCGTATCCTGCATAATGGATTTCATTTCTCTGAGATGTCGTTTAGCGCTGGCAGCTTTATCCTGAGATAGTGCAGCCATCCCCTGTGCATAATGCCAGATCACTCTGGGATATTTCAATTCTTTTTCCGGCTCAGGGGAGAGTTGAATATCCTTCCAAAGTCCAAGTTTCACCTGGATATAGAACGGGATGCTGTAATAGTGCTGCAATGTTGCCCATGCCGGATCGAGAAGAAGATTTTTATGTGCGTGCAGCCTGGTTTCGTTAGCACCTAAAATTGCATTCCTGCTTTCACCTGATAGGGTAGCACAGGCAGCTAGAAAATGATAATTATGCGGATAGTATGCCAGGGGATACGCACCTTGTGCATTGCAGGCTTCGGTATACAGACTGTCAACCAATACAGCCTTCAGGTTGGTCAGCACTCCCTCATGATAGCGTCCTGTCCTTATATATGTATGAGAGGGCATATGAATTAGGTGACCTGCTGCCGGGACAAGATCACGGAGCAGATCAGCGCTTGTCAATGCCTCCTCCGGATGAAGTGACATTTCTACTGCATGGATAAAAAAATGGTTGGCGCCCGCATTCATGGGATCTATTATTAATGCCTGCTTAAGCACTGCTATGATCTCAGTTGTCCAGGGCTGAATAGCACCATCTTTTGTGAACAGCTGCCATGGATGCAGATTCATTAGAGATTCTGCAAACAAAACAGCCACATTAACATCGTCCGGATATTTTTTAAACACCTCACGCATTTTTGAAGCATAGACTGAATCGAGAAACGACCGGGAAATCTTAGAATCATCTGAATATCGGAATGTAAGCGCCTTAATAAGCTCTTTTTCCTTCAGCGTACTGGCAGGAGATAACCTTCTGGCTTTCTGAACAGCATCATACGCCCTTTGCAGATTGTCCGGTTCCATTCCGGCATTGTAATTGGGTCCGAGGACATAAGCAAAACCCCACCAGCACATTGCACAGGATGAATCCTGCTTGCCGGCTTCATAAAATGACCGGGCCGCTTCGGCATGATTAAAACCATATGCCAGCATCATGCCCTGATTAAAGTATTGCTGTGCCTCAGCTGATCTTGTGGTGATTTTGAAATTAATTCCCTCCAATCCGGTAAAAAGAGGAGCTTTTTTCCCGGAGTTATACCAGGCTTTATCCAGAACTTCTGGTCCGCACACTAATTCATATTGTGATGAAATATTGGATTTTGCAGGTTTTACCTTATTGCCTGATCGGTTGCATGCTGACAGCAAGAAAAAGAAACATAAACCGCAAAGCATAAATAATCCTTGAGAAGATGACTTTTTCATAGTAATAGGATTTATGATATAATAAACAAAGAACCACTCAAATTGTTGACGTTCAGACAGGATTTCGGAGTTTGTGCAGTGCGGAGCATCGTAAAATTTGTAGCAGATAAATGATATTCACGATGGCCTGCTCGATACCCATAACGGTAAGCTGATTTAAATTAATGGCTGAAGAACATATTTTATTATACCCCAAGGTGATGATTTTTCCCTTTATCAATTTCAAACTAATTGGAATATTTCCAAATTTGTCAGTACTAAATTTACAGACTGAACCAATACGGGAAATCCAATGGCAGAAGATTCCAAAAAAGCCGGGCCAGACAAATATCCGGCATGTGAACCGGTGAGAATGAACCGAAGCAAGGCGCTACTGGCCATGGGAGCCATGGCAGCAGGAGTACCCTTCATTCAGCGGGGTTTTTGAGGAGGCCCCCGGCGAACTGCCGGTCATACTCTGCTACAAACTGAACGGACAGTGGCTTTCACAGGCTAATGGAGGACCAGTTCGATTGATCATTCCAGGCTTGTATGCAAATCGTTCCATAAAATGGTTACAACGGATTATTATTACTAACAGGCATCAGGCTAATGATACTTACGCTGAAGGCAATAACGATGTCGAAAGTCCCATCAAAACCTGCGCCCAGTTTATTCATACACCTGAAAGAGTCAGATCAGGACAAAAATTTGCTTTCACCGGACTGGCCCAGGTGGGTACTTCAGGACTACAAAAAGTGCAGTACTGGCTTCATCCTGCCGGGCAGCCCTTGTCTGATATTGATCCTTATATGACCAGAGGAGCATGGCGTGATGCAATCATTTTACCACCACCTGTTAAGTGGGGATCTGACTTTCCGGACGGGAAATTGCCATCTGCGATGCAAATTGATAAGGAAACAGGTATTCCCCTCAGCTGGCCAATCCCAAATACGATTATTCATTGGGCCGCACTTGAAAAAGTTACTGATCCTGGTGAATTTGACCTGCGGTGCCGTACAATTGATGCCAATGGTATCGCTCAACCACTGCCCAGACCATTTGGACGATCCGGGACTAATGCTATAGAGGTGGCAAGACTTGTAGTTGAAGCGTAACAGAAAACTTACTGAATGATTCTTAGGAGACCCGAAATAAATGGTCATGCCATGGCATGACCCTACTTTTCCATCTTATTCATGTGTAGGGCCACGCCATGGCGTGGCATAATGAAAATTACCGGATTTGGATGCAGAATGATAATAAAGGTGACGGATTGGTAAGTAATTTCGTTAATGCATTCCTAAATACATTTTATTAAACTAACCATATAGCAACTTACTAAATAGTAATTTACTGTTTGGTTAGTTATTACTGATTTCTTGTGTTTACCTCTCCCCCATTTGAAAATTCATTGTGAAGGACAATCGAACAAAAACATTTTCAGGATGTTAATGATTTAAAAATCGCATTATCAATTTTGCTTCATTTATGGCCAGCATAATTCCGGGTTACGAATACGACATCTTCATCAGCTACCGTCACAACGATAACCGTTCCGGCTGGGTAACTGATTTTGTAAGAGCCTTGCAGGAGGAACTGGCTGCCACAATCAAAGAACCTCTCTCCATCTACTTCGACACCAATCCTCATGATGGCCTTCTCGAAACACATAATGTAGATAAAAGCCTTGAGAGTAAACTGAAATGTTTAATATTTATTCCTATTCTCTCTCAGACTTATTGCGATCCAAAAAGCTATGCATGGCACTATGAGTTACTTCCATTTAATAAACTAGTCAAAGAGGATAGCTTTGGCATGGATATAAAGCTAAGGAACGGAAACTATGCGGGGAGAATTCTTCCCATTCAGATACACGACCTTGAACAGGAAGATATTAAGCTATTTGAAAAGGAGACAGGAAGTGTTTTGCGTTCAATTGAACTTATATTCAAAACATCTTCAGGTGTAAACCGGCCTCTAAGAGTCAACGAAGACCATCCCGGCGACAATCTGAACAAAACTTACTTCCGTGACCAGGTCAATAAGACAGCTAACGCAATTAATGAGATCTTTCGTAGCCTGAATCCTGGACAACCAAAATCAGTTAAGGACAAGGCTATAACTATTGGCAGAGAAACAGGAAAAAAAACAGGACATCCTGGCCAGGATACATACAATCGGAAATCTAAAAGAATAGGCGTAATACTTATTTCAGTGATAGTGCTCATTGCAGTTGTATTTGCAACATTTAAAATTATTGTAAAAAGTGAACAAGTAAAAACACTATCGAGACTTGAAAAGTCAATTGCTGTACTGCCATTCAGAAACGACAGTCCCAGTGACACAAACACCTATTTTGTCAATGGCCTTATGGAGGAGGTGCTGAATCATCTTCAAATGGTTAAGGATCTTCGCGTGATTTCACGAACTTCTGTAGAGCAATACCGAAATACAACAAAATCTGTTCCGGTGATAGCAAAGGAACTGGGAGTGAATTTTGTTGTTGAAGGAAGCGGCCAAAAATATGGTCATTCATTCAATATCAAGATTCAGCTAATAAGAGCCGTAAAGGAAGATCAGCTTTGGAGCAAATCATATGATCAGGAAATCAGAGATGCTTCTGACATTCTCAATGTACAGAGTAAAATAGCACAATCAATCGTTGAAGAATTAAAGGCAAATGTAACTCCCGAGGAAAAGCACCAGATTGAAAAAGTGCATACAACCAACCTGAATGCGTATGATTTCTATCAGCGTGGCAGGGAAGAATTATTAAAATTCTGGGCTGAGGATGATAATCATTTATCACTTGAACGTGCAGGAAAGCTTTTTGAAAGAGCACTTGAGTTTGATCCGGGTTTCGCCGCTGCCTATGCGGGGCAGGCAGAAGTATTTTTAAATAAAAATTATTGGAAAGATATATTATCAGAACGATATCTGGACTCTGTTCTGATCCTGGCAAACAGAGCCCTTTCAATTGATGATCAGCTTGGGGAGGCATATTTTGTCAAGGGAGCTTATTATGAGGCCAAAGGCATGAAAGACAATGCGTTAAAAGAGTACGACAAAGCGATAAAACTAAATCCGAACGACTGGAATGCATACTATTCAAAAGCAATGATGAATGTAGTCGATGATCCGGTAGCATTTCTTGACAATATGAAAAAAGCTGCATTAATTAATCAAAGCCCTGGTGCATCTCCTAAAATTCTGAGAAGAATCGGAGGGAAACTCGAAGTAACCGGATTTAACGATGAAGCACTGTATTACTATAAAAAGGCATTTGATCTGGATGGTGATTCTGCTTATTACCTGAGTTGCCTGGGAGGTGCAGAAAGCGATCTGGGGAATTATAATAAATCACTCGGCTACTTTAAAAGAGCATATATGAACAGAGCAGATTATACATACGTTACCAGAAGATTAGGAGAAGATTATTTGTTTGCAGGATTGTATAAAGAGTCCCTTAAATACTTTAAAGAATATAATGCAAAAATTCAGGACTTTAATCCGAATATTGCCTATGCTTACTGGCTAAACGGACAGGCGAAGGAAGCTGACAGATATTTTAATGCTCATCAGAAATTTTGTCAGAAAGTTGTAAATACTGATTTTTCTTCAGGTCAGACCTCCTGGGCATTTTATGATCTTGCACGTATTTATTCATTTAAGGGAGATAAGGGGAATGCTATTAAAAATCTTAAGTTTTATTCTCAAAACAAAAATTGCGAACTATGGATGCTGACACGTATCAAGAATGATCCACTGTTAAACAATATCAGAAACGAAACAGAATTCTCTCAGATATTGAATGCGATGGAAACTAATTATGCAGCTGTACATGAAAAAGTAAAGAAATGGCTTGAGGGACAGCGGCAATTATTTTAAGTGATAAATCGAACAGATTCAGGTAATAATGTTAAAGAAAGCATTTATCCAACCAAACTATTAGAGTATGGCCAGCATAATCCCGGGTTACGAATACGACATCTTCATCGCCTACCTCCACAACGATAACCGAACTGGCCGGGTAACGCAGTTTTTGTCAGCATGATGTCTGAATAACTACATTATTTTCTCAATAACCTATCCCGACCAGAAACTATCTTATCTGAAAATATACCGGTAGGATTAAAACCAAACCGGGTACTTATTTGTTTAAACTATTTTAGAATTATGTGCTAATTTTTTTCTATTCATCAACATTAAAAAAACAGAGTTATGAAAAGAACAAATTTGCTTTCAGGAAGTCTACTCTTTGTCTTTTTATTCTCGGCAAGCGCAGGATTTTCCCAGACCGCTGCGGAATACAAAACAAAGATCCAGGCACTCACAAGTGAAATGGCGAAATGCATGGTGGATGGCAACATAGAGAAAGGACTTGCCATGTACGCTGAGGATGCTATTTCCATGCCAAGTTACCAGCCTATGCAGGAGGGCATTTCGGCTATCAGAGCAGCAACTGCGGCGATGGTCAGCTCCGGAATGAAATATAATACTTTTGAGCTGACAACCCTCAAGGTAATGCCAAATGGCAATCTGATTCATGAAATCGGGACCTACAAGATTAATGCTTCGATGCCAGGCATGGATAAACCGATGCATGACCATGGGAAATATCTTACTGTCTGGGAAAAACAGAAAGACGGATCCCTGAAAATAAAAATTGAGATCTGGAATTCTGATGTCGATCCAATGGCAATGATGAACCAGATGGGTCAGAAATAGGGTTCCTCTGTAACTACTTTTGTATTAATCCCATTCTTTTTTACAGATTCAATACCGATCTCCATCGCTGCTTTTGAAGAGTGCATCTCACTTGTACCAATTATCTGTCCAT
The DNA here is from genome assembly GCA_963782945.1 of uncultured Bacteroidales bacterium. Lineage (GTDB taxonomy): Bacteria > Bacteroidota > Bacteroidia > Bacteroidales > VadinHA17 > LD21. The sequence goes on along the minus strand of CAWALO010000029.1, from coordinate 37,352 downwards.
CAGATGCCTTCAGAACAAAATAATGCATATTCCCGACTGTCTGTTTCCGCTCATAGGAATCATAAGAACAACTGTTTCTTACTTCATCGATCCCATTAAAGCAGGATGATTTTGAAGAATACATCTGACTTGTGAGTATGATTTGAGAATTGTCGGCTAATAAGTTAAAAAAGTACTCTCCATTTGTTCCTTTTTTAATTACAAAATTTCCCATAGTGTTACATGATAATGCCAAATTTTACAGCGCAGAAGTTTTTTGAATATGCAATTGAGTTATCATTGATTGCGCAAAAAACAAAAGTAAAATCAATAATTCATATTATCGTTACAGATTAACTGATATAAGTTATATAATTCACACTTGTAGAATGCGTCATATTGAAGTTTTTAATACCAATGGTGAATGGATTATTATTTGAAAAGATATAAACTGCCTTCTGTTTTGTAACTTGCATCAGCAAACTGAATTCTGGAATTTTAGAAATTTACCTTCACAAACACCAAAACTTATGAAAACAAAAAAACTTCAATTATCCTACGGAATAGTACGAATCTGTTCATTTTTACTTCTAATGGCTGTGTTTGTGCAGTGTACCGGACCTACAGGACCTATGGGACCAAAGGGAAATGACGGACAGGATGGCTTGGATGGAATTAACTATACCAGTTCAGTAATCTATGATGTTGATCCTTCAGAATGGGTCGGCAATATTGATGGATATAATGTTTCACTCAACGTACCGGAAATAACTGATGAAATATACTATACCGGAGCTGTATTGGTTTACAAGTTAATTGAGATAGATCCGAAAAGCTTCAATCTCCTGCCTTATACCTACGTGGATAATGCTTTACCATTTATATGGACTTTGATGCTTATGTCGGATTTATTGATCTGATCTATAAGGAAGTATTCGAGGGTGTAAACGATACACCTGCGCCGGCAGATCTTATGTCATTTAAAATAGTGATAATAGAGGGAATTCCTTTAGCCTCTCTAAAAACCATGGTGAATATAAATGATTTTTCTGCAGTTTCGAAGATGTTCAACATTGAAAATGGACATAGTAGTATTCAATGATTTAAGGATAAATGCTTTTTGAAAAAGTAAAGTAGTTTATTTTTAAAAAGCAAAACTTTGTTCTGTCATTGTCCTACATGCTTATCCTAAGCTCATATACAATAATTACATGTTGCCTGAAATGTTATGAAATCATTGCCTTATCTGAACCTCCGTGCAGATATTCTCTCTGTGTACGATATTAATGAAAGTTCCGATACAATACGATCATATAATTCTGAATAAACCCGAATACAATGATTATAAGAATAGTTTTTCTTATTCTCGCCATCCTTTTATCCTGCAATTGAATGATATTCTGAAACCCATGTTGCAAAAGTAAAAAAATATCTTTATGATAGATTACAGAGCAGTAAACGTTGAATCCGTGAATTCAATTTCTGTTTCAGCACCAACTATTTCCTACCGGTACTGTGCGCTGAAAATAGCCAAAATAGTCGAAGACGGTGATAGAGGTAAGCAAGGTGATACAATAATATTTTCGATCCTTCAGAGATCAAGAGAGCTATCATTGAGTCTGAACAGCAGCTTGAAATAGCCAGAGCTGAATATGAAAAGCTGACTTCTACTCAGCAATCGAAATTGAGGACCTGGAGGCTGACCTTGAACTTGCACGCATTTCGCAGGAAATATCAAAATCAATTTCGAAACATCGTTTATGAGCCTGAGGCAACAAAACAAGAGATAAAGCTGAAGCTTGAATCTGCTACAATTGCACTTAACAGGCTAAGGAGCAGATCGAGAACAAGAAGGTAATCCACAGAGGATCTGATTCAGAAATCACTTACATTAAGCAGCTTACCAACACCCTTGCAGATGCAAACCGTTCGCTGAACAGCCTCTTTGTAGTAGTCCTGCAAACGGAATAGTAATTAAGAAGAGACTGTTCAACTGATCAGAAATCCGTTGCGACCAGCCTGTCCGATCCAAATCATTGAGCTTCCTGATCTCGCAGGTATCAGGAGAGTTATTGAGCTTGAATTCCGTCAGCTGAAATAAAGCTGAAAAAGATCCTAGAAATCTTGAACTGAAGCCAAAGCTCGACAGTCTAATCTGCACATCCAGATGATCAATGTAAAGCAAAAGGAGAATGAGCTTAAAGCAGCAGAGGAAACTCTGTCCAGACTGATTGTTCCCAGCCCTATAGACTGTATTTTTGTTGTTGAGGAGAACTGAGACAGGCAGATGATAAGGTTGGTTATGATGTATATATCGTCAACCGTGGCCAGAATTCCCGATATCAGAACAATGAAGGTAAAGGATTTGTTATGGAGAATGACATAAGCAGATCAGGCCCGGACAGAAAGTGATTGTCAGATTATGCCCTGCCCTCAGTCCCCTTTAACGGTATAATAAGCAATGTTGGCAGAGTATGCATAGATCGTGATGATAAAAAGGTATTTCCGGCTGAGGTTCTCATATCAGAATCCGACCTCAGACTGAAGCCCGGCATGACAGTTAGCTGTGAATACATAACATATGAAGCTGAAAATGAGCTTTACGTTCCCAGTAACTGCATCCTTGAAGAGAACAAGCACTTCTATCTTTTTTTGAGGAGGAAGCTAAGCTGAGAAAAACTGAGGTAAAGACCGGACCCTCAAATAATATGTTCACGGTTGTTTCAGGGGATCTGAAGCCTGGTCAGGCTCTTGAACTTCCTGAAAACATTGTAACCAGGTAAATAACGTACCATGCAGACTAAAGAGAATATAAGGGTTGCACTCTACGGATTGAAGAGACCATAAATTCAGATCATTTCTGACAATGCTTGGCATCATTTTCGGGACAGCTTCGGTAATAACAATGATCTCGATAGGTGAAGGGGCAAAAAAGCAGGCCATGGAAAAATACCAGGATCTTGGAGTCAGCAATATCATCATCCGTGACAAGGACCTTACCGACACAGATCTCGAGCAGGCAAGGATAAAATTTTCCCAGGGTTTGACTATCAGTGACACAAAGGCTATAACTGAAATTGTGCCCGGCATCACAGGGATCGCCCCGCAGGCTGAAGCGAAGCTCGATGCCATGTATGGAGATAAATCATCCAAAGCAACTGTGATCGGAGTCACACCGGAAGTTACAAAAATCCTTAACTACAGGCTGGAGAAAGGAATCTTCATAGATCAGGATCATTACAACAGGCGGCTAAAAGTTTGTGTGCTGGGGGCTAATATTGCAAGGGAACTTTTTACATATGAGGATCCCCTGGCTAAAAACATAAAGCTCGGGGATCAGTGGTTCGAGGTTGCCGGTGTACTTAAAACAAAGGCACTATTCACTGAAACCGTCGGTGAACTTGCTGCAAGGACCTGAATAATGATGTATATATTCCTCTTTCTACTTTCGGAGGCAGGATACCAAAAACAAACATTCTTACGAGTGAACTCAAGCAGGTGACTGTCAAGCTTCAAAGTTCACAGATGCTCATCAGTTGAGTATCCTTCTGCATCCTGACTCTTCACTGAAACAACCGGCATGATATTTATTTACGCCCAGCCCACCTCCATGGCTGGTGCCTTATCGTATTTGATTGAGGAAAATCGAACACATACCATTAAAAAATGTTTTTCATTGCATTAATCCCTGCTAATATATTTTGACGCAATGGCAAGCATAATGAACGGAATCTTCAAATATTGGAAGTATAAAGCTGTTCTCTGATTTTGATATTAATACAGATGCCGGGTTGTGTAAGCACAAAGGTTGTTAATTCAGTATCAGACATCCCGGTCTCTGAGAAATATACATACATAATACATAGCTCAGAAAACCAGATATCAGCTTTTAAATGCCACTTTTTCCAATGGAATTCTATCAGGCAATTTAATAAATGGTAAGCATACCCAAACCGCACATAAGGTACATTTCTATTTACTGTCTGATTCTGTTTTAAAGCCTGATTCCGAAATGAGACTCGTTTTATCTGTGACAAAATATCAAAAATTGAATTGGAAAGTCCATCGATAGGAGCCACTGCAATTCTTCTTGGAGGTATCACTTATCTTAGTAGTAATCATTATCGCGGTTGCATCGGTAGATTATAGCAACCTCGCATTGTAGAACGATTCATGATATATGCTTCTGAGAATTTAAGTTAGATTGTTCTATTCTATCATGACAGAATTCAGAGATTATAATTGGAAACAAAGGTGAAAGAGAATAAACAAATACACTTGTCCAAAAATTATGAAAAAGCTATTTCTTATCATTGCCTCCGTATTAATTCTATACACTACTGTAAACGCTCAGTATAAGATTAACAAATTAAAGTATGATTATCGGACTTACAAGCATCAGCCTGGAGATCCCTACAATCCCGGAATAGCTGGTTTTGCTTCATTACTTATACCCGGATTAGGCCAGATGTCATCAGGTGCGGGCGGCAGAGGAGCAGCATTCCTTGGTGGTTTTGTCGGGTGTATCACTATATATGCAATTGGAAGCAGTCATTATTATACTGATGAAGAAGGAGACCATGGGGGGCCGGTTCCGTTGTATATAGGCTTTTTCGGGGCAATTGCTGTCGACATTATTTCTGTTATAGACGCTGTGCGTGTTGCAAAGGTCAATAACCTTGCTTTTCGTGATAAATATAAAACAAGTTATAAAGTACAGCTCTCTCCCTGGCTTGGTTCGGTTCACAATGAGAGCGTTCCTGCCGGTCTATCATTGAAGTTGAAATTTTAAGGGCACAGGACCCATATTACCACAATCGCTTACTCAATAGCATGAACCATTAATCCTATGCTACCCATGTACGGACTTCTACCCATATTTCGCCAATCTTGATTAGTCCCTCGGCGGATGGATTATTATTTGACTTGTGTTATTGTCTTTCTTAACTTTATCTAAAGAATTATTAATTATGGCAAGCATAATTGAAGGATACAGTTACGACATATTTATTAGTTACCGCCAGAAAGACAATAAGTATGATGGCTGGGTTACCCAGTTTGTTGATAATTTAAACCGTGAACTTGAGTCTGCATTTAAAGAAGAAGTACGCGTCTATTTTGATATTAATCCACATGATGGGTTGCTGGAGACCCATGATGTAGCTGCCTCACTGGAGGAAAAACTAAAATGCCTGGTTTTTATTCCGATCATCTCACGTACCTATTGTGACCCCAAATCATATGCATGGGACCATGAGTTTAAAGCATTTCTTGAACAGGCTTCTCAGGATCAGTTCGGATTGAAGATTACCCTGCCCAATGGGAATGTTGCAAACAGATTACTTCCGGTGCGTATCAATGATTTGGATATTTCTGATATTAAACTATGTGAATCATTATTAGGAGGAGTATTCCGTGGCGTTGATTTTATATATAAAGAACCTGGAGTAAACAGACCACTTCGTTCAAATGAGGACAATCCTCATGACAATCTTAACCATACTATTTATCGCAACCAGATAAATAAGGTTGCCCTTGCAGTTAAGGATATCATTGAAGGAATGAAATCCCTTACTATTCCGGATAAGCCAATAGAAAAAGAAATTCAGAGAAAGGAGAGGGCAGAGGAAAAGGAAATTAATATTGATGTACCTCCCGGAGAAGAAATAATTAAACCGGAACCGGGACTTCATAATGGAAAGATTAAACTTGAGAAAGGAAGAAGGTTTCAGTTGTCAGTAAAACCAGGGATATTGATTCTCATCATTGCAGGAATTATGGCCATTTTTAGTGTGACCGCAATTCTGCTTAACCGCCATGCTAAAATAAAATGGGCTGAAGAAGAAGCTTTGCCGGAGATTGAAAGGCTCAGCAATGAGTTTAAATTTGCAGCTGCATTCAGCCTGGTTCAGAAAGCAGAGAAATATATTTCAGATGAACCCGCACTAAAAGAGCTTGCTTCATATGTCACACGCAGGTTAACAGTTCTGACAGATCCTCCCGGTGCGAATATTTATATTAAGGAATATTCTGATCTCCAGGGTGAATGGAAGTATATTGGCAAAACGCCGATCGACACTTTGAAGATGCCCCGCCTTACGTTTTTTCTTCTAAGAATCGAGAAGCAGGGATATACTAATATAATCGCAGTAGCATCTGCCGGTAATGATACCTTATCCAGAAAACTCTTTTCGGAGGGAACGATACCTGAAAATATGGTCTATGTTGAGGGGTACCTCGATGAGGTTAAAAACATATTTCTGAAAGACAGTTGCGGATTTTTCCTTGACCGCTATGAAGTAACCAATAAACAATTTAAGGAATTTATTGATAACGGTGGTTACAGAAAACCCGATTACTGGAAAAATGATTTCATCAGAGACGGAAAAAGATACTCTCGCGATGAGGCCATTGCCCTGTTTATTGATAAAACCGGCAGACCCGGACCCTCAGCATGGGAAGCAGGTGATTATCCTGAAGGCCAGGATGATTATCCAGTCGGTGGAGTAAGCTGGTATGAAGCAGCAGCTTATGCCGAATATGCAGGTAAAAGCCTTCCTACTGCAGATCATTGGGACAGTGGAGCCGGGTTTTACATTTCCAGTATATCTGAGACTTTTGGTTCCAGGTTATACCCATTGAGCAATTTTAGCGGGAAGGGCCCTGAGCCTGTTGGTAAGAACCAGGGAATCAACTGCTTTGGTGCTTTTGACATGGCAGGCAATGTAAGAGAGTGGTGCTGGAATGGAACAGATTTAGGCCGGATTATTTCCGGAGGCGGATGGAGTGATGCCACTTACCTTTATTCTTCCTGGAATCAGCTCCCGCCTTATGACCGTTCTCCTGAAAATGGTTTCAGGTGTGCTAAATATATTGATAAAGGAAAGATACCGGAAACTGCTTTCAGACTGATTAAGCTAGGTTCAGGCAAAGATTATTCAAAAGAATTACCTGTATCGGATGAGACCTTCAGAATATATAAAAACCAGTTCCTGTATGACAATACCTCCTTGAATACTGTTATTGAAGAGAAGGATGATAGCCTTGACAACTGGATAATTGAAAAGATTTCATTCAGTGCCGCTTATGAAGATGAAAGAATGCTAATTTATCTCTACTTACCCAGAAATGGACTTCCTCCCTACCAGACCCTTATATTTTTCCCTGGTTCCTACGGGGTCTGGGAAAAGAATGTGAAGACCAGCAGTTATCAAAAATGGCTTTTTGACTATATTTTGAAAAGTGGCAGGGCTGTCGTGTATCCGGTTTATAAGGGAACCTTTGAAAGGAATGATGGCATGACAATTGAAATGCATGGTCCCAGTGAGACACACCAATATACAGAACGGTTAGTTAAATGGGTAAAAGATTTCAGCAGGACAATTGATTACCTTGAAACGCGACCAGATATCGATACAAAGAAACTGGGATACTATGGTCACAGCTGGGGAGGGATAATCGGTGGAATAATTCCGGCTGTTGAACAACGCCTTGCAGTAAACATTCTGATTGTTGGTGGATTTTCTCCGTGGGGCAATGCTTTACCAGAAGCTTCAGCTATAAATTATGTTCCCAGGGTAAAAATCCCAACACTTATGCTCAATGGCCGATATGATTATCGTTTCCCCCTGGAGACAAATCTAAAGCCTTTTTTTAATCTTCTGGGCACTACAGAAAAGGATAAACGCCTTTGTATTTATGAGACTGATCATTATGTGACAAAAAGCGATATGATCAGGGAAGTCTTAGGCTGGATGGATAAATATCTGGGTCCTGCAGAAATGAGAGGTAAATAGGTGTTCGGTTGCTCTCTTTTTTTCTATTCGGATACATTACCTGGAACCTGAGATAATTAGACTCTTAAAAAATCGACATACACGAATACCTTCTTTCGCCGGGTTATCAATCAGGCTATAAGACGGTATGAAGTGAGTGAGGTAATCATTCATTAGCGAAGCTGTGCAACTTTTTGATTTTTTGATTGTTCTACTATCGTATCTTTATTTTATTCCATCATTAAATACTATTATTATGACAAATGTAGATTTAGTAACGCAAGCGTATAACAGTTTTGCAACAGGTAATGTGGAGGCAGTATTAGCAATTTTTGACCCGGCAATTGAATGGCACGAATGCAAGGGTATGCCTTTTGTGAAAGGCGATGGCATTTTCAAAGGTCACGAGGCAATTGTGAAAAATGTTTTCATGAATCTCCCCGTTTACTTTGATGGATTCAATATTGCAGTAAATCAAATATTCGGAGCAGATGATAAAGTGGTAATGACAGGGTACTACCAGGGTACGAATAAAGCTACCGGTCATTCTTTTAAAGCCAATGCCACCCATGTATGGACGGTGAAAAACGGAAAGATGATTCATTTTTTCCAGGCTGTTGATACTGTTACAATAGTCAGTTAAGAAACTACCAGAGCCACAAAATCATTTATTTCACGTCCAAATGGTATCCGGAGACATATCACATATATACCAATTTTAATAGAAATGTTTCTATAGTGTTCCTGCAACCACAAACAAAAAGCCTTGATATCTGTCTGAATCAAGGCTTTTGTTAAACACCGGACATCTAACACGAACAAAGTTTCACCAACATGTAATGTCAATAGCCAAATTACACGGTTATTTTTTGTAATTTTATTCATCGATGTCAAACATGAGGAATAATAGCTTTTCGAGAAAGAGGAAGTCTATATATTTACCAAACTACCCGGGCCATGAAATTGCTATACCTGATTATTATAACAGCTTCACTGATAAGTTGCAGCAATAGTTCTGTAAAGAAGATACCTGAGGTTTCTTCCGGGAAGTTAATCAGAATGGAAAATTTCCGGTCGAAGTATGTAAATCCAAGAAACATTGATGTCTGGCTGCCAGACGGTTATGAAACAGGCAGTAACCATGCAGTAATATATATGAATGACGGACAAATGCTTTTCGATAGTACGACTACCTGGAACAATGAGGAGTGGCATGTAGATGAGGTGATTACGAAACTGATTTCTGAAAAGAAAATAAAGGATTGCATAGTTGTGGCCATTTATATTAATGATGATTACAGAAATTCCGAATATTTTCCGGTGGTCGCTCTTGGCAGACTTCTCGAGCCGACGCGAAGCAGTTTAGTTAAAACTCTTCTGAAAGACAAACCTCTCTCTGATAACTATTTGAAATTCATTGTTGAGGAATTAAAACCTTATATAGACAGTACATTTTCAACCTCTGGCGATCCTGCAAATACAGTTATCATGGGTTCAGGAATGGGAGGACTTATCTCAGTCTATGCTTTCTGCAAGTATCCTTTGATCTTTGGCGGAGCGGGATGTTTATCAACACAATGGCCTATTATTGGTTCAGGAGTGTTGTATAACAAGAAAATATCAGATAATACAGCCTTGGCATTCAGAGAATATGTTTTTTCAAATCTCCCCCGTCCCCCCCGCGGTAAGATCTATTTCGATTACGGTTCCGAAACTCCTGACAGTGTTTATAAACCTTATCAGCAACTTGTGGATACAATAATGAAGAAAGCAGGTTATACCTCAGAAAACTGGATAACAAGGGAATTTGTGAATGAAGATCACTCTGAGAGATCATTGGGCAGAAGACTTCATTTTCCACTGGAGTTCCTTCTTGAAAAATAACTTTAGAAATTTTAAAATGACTTTAGGTCAATTTGCTCTGGAGTGTAAAAGCCGGAAAGCTTGACCACATTTGGCCGGTCAACTTCTCTTTTGACTAAATGGTTTGGCTACAGATGTTTATCTCTGGCTTCAGATGGTCAATTTTCTCCGGCTGGAAGTGGTTATGGGAACTGGTTTTTCCACTTTAAGTATAAAATCTATCGTATTAAACAAGTTACCACACATTTAAAAAAGCCGTCCAGCTAGTAAAAATTGATAAAATGTACATATATTTGTACTTTATTATGTACAAATAATTATAGGCTATGTTAACAACAACTATATCAGATTTTCGAAAAGATATTAAAAGATATCTTGACCGAGTGACTGAAAACTTTGAGACCCTGATAATTAATAGGGGAAAAGATAACGGGGTGGTGATTATGTCGTTGGATGAGTATAATTCGTTAAGTGCAACACAACACGAACTGTCGTCAAAAACAAATGAAAAAAGACTGGATTCAGCAATTGAAAAACTAAAAAATGGTTCCTCATTTCAAAAAGAGCTGATTGAACCATGAAATATATATTTGTCGATGAGTCTTGGGAAGATTATTTGTATTGGCAAAAGACCGAAAAGAAAATTTTAGCTAGAGTTAATAGTCTATTAAAAGACATCTCCCGTAATCCTTTTTCAGGTATTGGAAAGCCTGAACCATTGAAATATAAATATAAAGGATTCTGGTCTCGTCGAATTGATGGAGAACACCGTTTGATTTACCAGGTAAGGGACGATGAAATCCATATTGCCAAATGCCGGTTTCATTATGATTAAAATAAAAATGTGTGGTAACAGGCGGTATATGTAATTGCCTTCAATCAAATAAATTTGCTTAACACCTTCATTTTTATTTAATATGGGACTTTACATTGAGAAAGCGGTGACTCTGATCACCTTTCGCCGGAATTGATTGACCACTTAAAACAGTGCTTAATACTATTATATGGAAAAAAATAAAATTTTCAACCAGACCGGCGGAATATGGTCACGGCTTCCGATTTTTGCATACAATGAAAGGAAACCTGGCTATTTAGTCGACTAGCACTGCTAGCCAGGCTTTTTAGCTGAGTCATCCTGGATTTTCTTTATTGTTATTTTGAGATGGGTCACCTCAGCTTTTGCAATTCAAGAACCACTGAAAATGAACAGTGCTTAGTCCATCCATCTGGGATATTTTCCGGGTGGATGGATTTTTATTTGACTTGTATCATTGTCTTTCATAACTTTAACAAAATGATTGTTTTGTATGCCAAGTCTCATTCCTGGCTTTGAATATGATATTTTTATTAGTTACCGTCAGAAGGACAACAAAGGTGACAGGTGGGTTAGCAAGTTTGTTGAAGCTCTGAACACAGAGTTGGAGGCTACTTTTAAAGAAGATGTCTCAGTATATTTCGATGAAAATCCCCATGACCGTCTTCAGGATACTCATAATGTCGATAAGAGTCTTGAAGGCAAGCTGAAGTGTCTTATTTTCATTCCCATCCTTTCCCAGACCTACTGTGATCCCAGTAGCTACGCTTGGCAGAATGAATTCCTGGCCTTTATAGAAATGGCAGAAGATGACCGTTTTGGAAAGGATGTGAAGTTAAGGAGCGGAAATGTCGCAAGCAGGATCTTACCTATCAAGATACACGATCTCGAATCTGAGGATGTGAAGCTGTTTGAAAAGGAAACAGGAGGTGTACTGAGAGCAATGGATTTTGTGTTTAAGACCGCATCAGGAGTTAACCGACCTTTAGTACCAGACGATAATAAAAATGACAATCTGAACAAAACTCTTTATCGTGATCAGATAAACAAGATTGCCGGTGCGATAAAAGAGATAATCCTGTCCATATCGAAAGAACCAGAATCAATAGTACAGGAGAAGGTTGAGAAACCTGCAGAAGATGTATTTAAATCAGAACGCAAAGAACAAGCTAAAACGGCAGGATTCACGATTAAATCACTAAGATTACTGTTATTGGTAGTTTCATTATTTCTGATTATTGTCGGTTCTATAGCAATTTATAACATCATAAATCGCAGTAAAGATACTAAGGAGCTCACAAATCTCAGTAAATCCATTGCTGTCTTACCATTTGCAGATGATAGTCCTGGTAAGGATAATGAATATCTGTGTAATGGTATGATGGAGGAAATATTGAACCAATTACAAAAAATTGGCGACCTTAAAGTAAAATCACGAACATCTGTAGAAAAATATCGCAATCCAAATAAGGATATTATAGAAATTGGCAGAGAGCTTAAAGTGTCCTTAATCTTGGAAGGTAGTGTAAGAAAGGTAGGTGATGACCTTCGCATCGCAACTCAGTTGATAGATGCAAAGACAGGTGATCATCTATGGTCGGAGATTTATGACGGGAAATACTCTGCAGAGATATTTGAATTTCAGAGCAATATAGCGAGAAAGGTTGCAGCATCGCTGAATGCAGTAATTACACCGCAGGAAGGGAATAGCATTGTCACTAAGCCTAAATCTGATATAGCTTCTTATGATCTCTACCTTAGAGGGATGGAAATGTGTAAAAAATGGAATTATTCATTCGACAGTTTATATTTAAAGTTAGGATTGAATTTGTTTAATCAGGCTTTAATTATTGACTCTAATAATGTTAAAGCCCTTGGAGGTAAAGGATATATATACAGGGAAGAGGGTAAATTTGACTCGGCAATAATTGTTTTAGAAAAAGCAAACAGGATTGATCCAGTCAATTTACCGGGAGCCGGAGGAATTGGTTCAGTATATTTGTACACTGATGAATATGACAGTGCGTTTAAATACATGCAAATAGCCATCGATCATAATCCAAATACACCATGGTCTTATGCACCAGTAGGTCAATTAATGAGCTTCAGTAAAAATGATATAATAAAAGGGTTGCCATATTATCAGAAAGCTTATGACCTGGGAGGTAATGAAGATGTTGAGATCAACCGGCATCTGGGGTGGACTTTCTCGTTCATAAGAGACTATACCAAAGCTTTGAAATATTCATCAAATGCAATTAAGATAAGGTCTGAATGCGGTTTGTTAATGGAAAATTCTTACTGTTTCATTGCTCAGGGGATGTATCCCGCAGCTCTTCATTTCCTGGATTCAGTCTGCAATGTCACTCCTTGCATTCAAATGTGTGATATGATGAGATTTCGTATTTATACAGAGCTTAAAGATTTTAAAACAGCAGAAATATTCTTAAACAAGACGTTACAATCCGGATATAAACCAACAGATAATGAGAATATTTGTATTGCATATATGTATAAAGAGACAGGAAGAAGAGAGGGGGCAAATAAAATCTTAAATAATACAATTAAAAAAGACGAATCTCTTATAAAAAGTTCAAAATTCATAATTAAGAAACTTTATAAAGTACGTTTGGCAGCATCATATGCCATGCTCGGAAAAAATAAGGAAGCAATAGCTCTGGTAAAAGATTCGTACAAATCGGGAATATGGGATATCGTTTTTTCACTTAAAACTTTCCCCGGTTTTGATAATCTCCGAAGTGATCCTGAGTTTAACGCAGTTCTTAAGGAAATTGATGATGAGAAAACCGCTATCAGATCGCAGATAAAGCAGATGGAATTAAAAGGAGAAATATATCTTTGACTTAATAATATCTACTGTCTTTAATTAAAAAATCAGGTCAAAGGTGTTCGGCTTGCTCTCTTTATGTTGCATAGGCAGAATACATAGGCTGTAGGTATACAACATAAATCGAACCATCACTATGGATTAATGCTCGCCTGCTGCAGCCACAACTCTCACTATTGATTAATGCTCACTTGCTGCACCCAATTTTATTCGGCAAACGTGGGTTTGCAGGAAGCAATATTTAATCAGGAATAATTGATTTTAATGGTCTGATTGAACCTGCAAGAGTAAATCATTCAATAGTGTAAATATTTGTATTTAAGGATGAAAGGCTACTAAGATTACAAGATAAAGTTGACTTTATCTAATACAAGGTGTAATTTTGTTGATAATATGATTCTTAATATCTGATCAAAGTTATTGGATAAGCACATTAGTCTCCATAAGGACATTGAAGTTACATTTCCAGCATCTAAAAAAAAGAAAATGAGAAAGATTTACTTTTTTATGGGCTTGGTCATAACTACAGTCACAATGATGGACAGACAATCTTTTGCACAATCCCAAGATAAAAATGTCTGGCCAAACTTCAGAGGAATAAATTGTTCCGGAGTGGCACGACCGGATCAAGATCCGCCAATAACCTTTGGCCCAGATCAAAATGTTCTGTGGAAGACCAGTATGCCTGCAGGTCACTCTTCTCCATGTATATGGGGAGATTATATTTTTATTACAGGTTTTAAGGAGGATGGAAAGCAATTATTGATGTTCTGTCTTAACCGTAAAGCTGGAAATATAAATTGGGAAAGGGAGATTTCAGTAAAAGAATTTGAACCAGCCAACCCTCTGAATAATCCTGCAACAGCCACTCCAGCCACAGACGGGGAAAGGGTATATTTTTTCTTCAGCTCCTATGGTTTAATTTGCTATGATTTTAACGGGAAATTAGAATGGAAGCTGCCTATACCTGCCCCGCTGTCACAGCATGGAATGGGTACCTCCCCAATTGTTGCAGGCGATCTGGTGATACTTAATTGCTACGGATATCTAAATGATCCCAGAATCCTTGCCATCAATAAATATGATGGAAGTCCTGTTTGGAAACATTCTGTGCTGAAAGAAGATTATTACATAGGAGACAGTTATTCCACTCCAGTTATTTATAAGGATCAGGTAATCATTTATAACAGTGATGATGTAGCTGGTTATAATATAAGAACCGGTGCCCGTATATGGAGATTTGTTATCGGCGTTGCAGATGCAGTTTGCACACCGGTCATTGAGAAAGATATCTTGTACATAGTAAGTCACAGTACATTTGGCAGTCCTGAATTGAGGGCTCAATTTCCTGATTTTAAAGAGTTTGCATCTAAATATGATAAGAACAAGGACTTCATGCTTGATACTAATGAAATAAAAGATTTTCAGTTTCTCTTGTATCCGGAAAAACCAGAGATCTCAACAAAAAGATTCATGATTGATCGCTTTATGTGGTGGGATCAGAATAACGATAAACTAATTGATAGCACTGAATGGAAAGCAGTAAAAGAATGGTTCGCTTCCGATTATTTGAAGCAGGGTTTAAAAGCGATCAGACTTGGTGGGCAAGGGGATATTAGTATAAGTAATTATTTATGGGGTAATTCTGCCGAGGTTCCCCATGTTTCTTCACCTCTTTATTATAATAATCATATTTATATGATCAGAGATGGGGGACTAATATCCTGCTTTGATTCAGAAAGTGGTAAATTACTTTACCGGGAAAGATTAGACGCAACCGGTGCGTATTTTTCCTCCCCGATAGCAGCCAACAGCAAGATTTTTATTGCCTCACGTAATGGTATAGTGACGGTCCTTGAAGCAGGAGCCAGTTTGAAAATCCTTGCACGAAACGATCTGAAGGAAATCATTGCTGCCACACCCGCTGTGGTTGACAATAAGCTCTACCTACGAACTGCTAAGTTCCTTTATGCCTTTGGAAAATGATGATCATCAGACCTCACCGCGGATAAGATTAAGGAGGCCGGTAACTTAATGGATATACAGCTACTTGATCATTTGATCAAGGTGGCGAAACAACATTGACAAAAGATATTCATGAATGACAATTAAAGAAAGTAAAGCGACTCCGTATCTGTCAATTCAGATTTCGTCAATCAAATTAGGAATTATTATTATAAGTACGTAATTTTGTACCTAATTTGTGACTTAATTAATTATTGAAAGATGATTGCTGCAAACTATACAGAGTTTAGATCCGGTTTAAAGAACTTCCTTGACAATGTCGAGTTCAATAATGAGACCTTGATAATAAAAAGAGGCTCTGGAAAAGGTACAGTCTTAATTTCGCTTGAGGAATATAATTCGATCATGGAGACATTGCATTTACTTAGCTCCAAAAAAAATGCTAAAAGGCTTTTCGAATCAATTGACCAAATGAAAACTGGCAAGAAAGCTCAAAGAAAATTGATCGGGGAATAATGAGAATTGTATTTTCCAAAAATGCATGGGAAGATTATACTTCCTGGCAAAGCGAGGACAAAAAGACTCTCAAAAAAATAAACAGTTTAATCAGGGAGATTCAGAGATCTCCTTATGCTGGAATAGGTAAACCTGAACCGCTTAAATTTGATTTAGCCGGATTATGGTCAAGACGAATTGACCAGGAGCATCGAATTGTATACAAAATTGAAGAAGATGATCTGCTGATCTACGCTTGCAGATATCATTATGATAAAAAATAATAGCGCAAGCCAACAGCGGGTTTAAGCAAAAAGCTTCCCGCTGAGCGGGATGGTGTCTTGCGTGCTGGGACATATTAAATATATAGCTTTTTCAACAGAATTGTTTCAGTAGTATTTCAGTAACCACAAACAAAAAAGCCTCAATAGTTTTGTTTATCAAGGCTTTATCTGCCATTTATTGTAGCCCCACCAGGAATCGAACCTGAATCTAAGGTTTAGGAAACCTCCATTCTATCCATTGAACTATGGGGCCAAATTCGTTCGCAAAAGTATGGGTTTTTTTTGTCAAAACAAATCGTAATCGAATAGTTTGTGTCTGACAACATAAGGTGCTGGGTACAGGGTGCACGGCTTACGGCTCACGACACAGGGTAAAGGATTTACCAGATGTAGCTTGTCGAAGTAAAGCGAAGGCTGAACGAAGGTGGCTGGAATGAGCTAAAACATCCCCCCGGCCCCCTTCAAAGGGGGAATTATAAAGAACCGTGCGCCGTACACCGTTTGCCGTTTTGAAATCCCAACATTCTTTCATACTTTCATACTTTCAAATATATATACCATGAACTGGATAGATATTGCTATTGTCGTAATACTCATAATCTCAATGGTCTCTGGATTTATTAACGGCCTCATCAGGGAAGCAGCATCAGTTGCCGCTCTTATCCTCGGCATCTGGGGAGCAATTAAGTTCTCAGGTTTCACCGCCGCAAAACTCTATGATTACTTTGATATGAGCGGTCATTACGTAGGGATAATCGCATTCCTCGTCACATTCGGGATTATTGTGGTCATTATCCATTTCGTCGGGATCCTCGCTGATAAACTGGCTGATGCAGCGGCCCTGGGCTTTATAAACAGGCTTCTGGGAATTGTCTTCGGACTCTTTAAAACTGTATTGATATTGAGTGTTTTCTTCGTCATCCTCAACGCTATTGACGCAAGAAGACCCTTCCTGCCAAAAGAAAAACTGGAACAGTCCATATTCTTCAACCCCATATCAGATATTGCACCTGCAATCTTTCCAATAATCGGTGAAGGGGGATTCAACCGCAGCTTCGACAGGTTTAAAAAGAAACCCGATGATGTGACAATCTGACCCTCTTTGCTATATTTGCAATTCCAAAAATTAGCTTATGAATTTTGTTGAAGAACTGAAATGGAGAGGCATGATACATGATATTATGCCGGGGACAGAAGAATTACTGAACAAAACAAGGATCAGCGGATACATCGGATTTGATCCCACAGCCGACTCATTGCATATTGGCCATATGGTACAGGTAATGCTGCTTGTACACTTCCAGAGGGCCGGCCATACCCCCATTGCTCTTGTCGGAGGTGCTACCGGAATGATCGGTGACCCGTCCGGAAAATCTGAAGAGAGAAATCTGCTCGATGAGGAATCACTGTCCAGAAACCAGGAAGGGATTAAAAAACAGCTGTCAAAATTCCTCGATTTCAACTCCGATAGAGAGAATAAAGCCATCATGGTGAACAATTACGACTGGATGAAGGAGTATTCCTTTCTGGGCTTTATAAGGGATATAGGGAAACATATAACAGTAAACTATATGATGTCGAAGGATTCCGTGAAGAAAAGAATTACCTCTGAAGCCAAAGAGGGTATGTCTTTCACTGAATTCTCATATCAGCTCGTCCAGGGAACAGATTTCCTGCACCTCTATAATAACCTCAACTGCAGACTCCAGATGGGAGGATCAGATCAATGGGGAAATATTGTAACAGGCACAGAACTTATCAGGAGAAAGGCCGGGGGCGAGGCTTTTGCACTCACATGCCCTCTGATAACAAAATCTGACGGATCCAAATTCGGGAAAACAGAAGCGGGTAATGTCTGGCTCGACCCCGAAAAAACAACCCCTTACCAGTTTTACCAGTTCTGGCTTAACGTATCTGATGAAGATGCTGCAAAATATATTAAAATCTTCACAACACTCGGACAGCAGGAAATTGAAAATATTATAGGGGAACATAACAAGGCTCCGCATGAAAGATTTCTGCAGAGACGTCTTGCCGAAGAGGTAACAGTCCTCGTCCATTCGCGGGGAGATTTTGAAGGCGCCGTGGAGGCTTCTCAGATCCTCTTTGGCAAGGGTACAACAGAATCCCTTAAAAAGATGAATGAGAACACATTCCTTTCGGTATTTGAAGGTGTTCCGGTATTTGATGTCGGGATGGAAATTATTGCGAATGGGGTGCCTGCTGCAGACCTCCTTGCAGAGCATTCGCAGGTTTTTGCCTCAAAGGGTGAAATCAGGAGGCTGGTACAGGGCGGGGGTCTGAGCATCAACAAACTCAAGATCGACAATGCAGACCTGGTTATAGGCAAGGATTATCTTTTGAATAATAAATATCTTCTGATACAGAAAGGCAAGAAGAATTATTTCCTGATTCGTATTAGCTGACGATTTAAATTGTTTAACCGCTACGCGGTAAATAATATCCCTGGAACAATTTTTCTACAATACTATATCGCCTACGGCGAAAGGATTAGAATCATACAGTAATTTTAGATATCCATTTTCTAATCTACCATATCTCATGAGGCGGATTGATAAAAATCAAACAGTGATTATGGCACTAAATAATTCCGGCAAAACCTGGTAATCTAATCTTATGGAAGATTATAGGCACCAGTAAAAATGAGTATGATAAAAATCAGATCTCCAGCAATATTAATTTGTGATAGAGGAATAGCCCGTAGGGCTTAGAGTATTGTAGAATAATGCTCATATATAGAAACCCTACCTCGGAGAGGTTAAACAGGTCTCACCTGATAATATCCGCAACAATTATCGAAACGTCATCAAAGGCCGAAGGATTATTGTCAGGCATTCCAAGCTCCCTGATCATCTGGGAGATATTTGATTCAACAGGCCTTTTGTTTGAGATATAACTTACAATCAGCTCCGTGCCGATCTCTTTCCCGTCTTCCCCCTTCAATTCGGAAAGCCCGTCGGTGTAGCAAACAAGCTTGGAATTATGTTTAATAACTATTTCAGTTTTTCTGACAGGAGGCATTTCATCCAGCATTCCGAGACCGACGCATGATGCCTTCAGATGCTTTACTTCTCCTGTGATAATATTAAAAAGGACTGGCGGATTATGGGCTGCGTTTATATATTCAAGCACGCCGGTTTTATGATCATATCTGGCGACGAAGAATGTTATAAACTTTTCACCTCCTGTATTTGTGGCTACAATCGAATTGAGTTTATAAACAAGAGTCTCGAGATGTACGTTATAAGTAAAAAGTGCCCTGAAGCTAGCCTGAAAATTTGACATCAGCATTGCAGCAGAAATTCCCTTACCAGAGACATCCGCTATACAGAATCCTGTTTTGGTTTCAGATAATCTGATACAGTCATAATAGTCTCCTCCAACCTCGTAATGGGGGTAATAAAATCCATTTACAACCACATTGGGGTTCTCAGGCATGTGAATGTTATCCGGGATTAGCCCTTTCTGCATCCTTGCTGCAAGTTCAAGCTCTTTCCTGATCGCTTCCTGCCGGAGGCTCTCGTTGAACAATCGTATGTTCTCAACAGCAACGATGATGATTCTTGAAATTGTCTGGATAAAATTCAGGTGTTTCAATACAGGGCTCATCCCCTGCCCTTCTTCCTCAATGTCACCGATAAAAATGAAAGCAAGGTGGACATTGTTATTGTAAACAGGAATTATGATGTCAACTCCTTCAAAGCCGAGGTCGGAAGCGCTGCAGACAATTTCAGTAATATTTAAAAGCCTTGATTCAACATCAATCCTTTCAAAATATTCAGGGAACCCTCCGTTCAGCAGGCATTCCCATACAACAGAACGCTTGAAAATGAGTATTTTGCCAATGCCCAGATTATCCCTGAGGATACCTTCATATTTGGATAAAAGATCTTCAGTAGGCAGATTGGCGTTGATAGATAATGTTATATCGAGCAACGCATCCAGCTTGAATTTGGAAATCTTCAGCCTCTCTGTCGGAATCTTTTTTTCTCCCATTTTTATTTCAGGACTTTACCCTCTCAACGTATGTTTTCTCGTGGGTATCGATCTTTATTTTATCTCCGGTATTAACAAAAAGTGGCACCATAATTGTCTCGCCATTCTCAACCTTTGCCCTTTTCAGAGTATTTGTAGCGGTATCTCCACGTAATCCGGGTTCCGAATAAACAACCTCCATCACTACAAACTGCGGAACATCAACTGAAAGGACAGTCTCAGTATCGGCATGGACCACAATTTCAACTCCCATTCCTTCCAGGAGGAACTGAAAGTTGTCAATCAGTTCTTCCTGAACATGTATCTGCTCATATGTTTCCAGATGCATGAAATAGTACCCCATATCATCCTTGTAAAGATACTGGTAGGGACGTCTTTCCACCCTGGCCAGAGTTACTTTTGTCCCGGATGAAAAAGTGTTGTCAATCACCCTTCCTGTTTTAATGCTTTTCAGTTTTGTCCGGACAAAAGCCGGACCTTTTCCCGGTTTGACATGCTGGAATTGCACAATCGTATATAAGTCATTATTGTATTCAATGACCATGCCATTCTTAAAATCTGTAGTACTCGCCATAAATCTTTCAGTATTTTCTATTTTTATTTAGTTATTGTTAATTATTGTCATTCAGTTGTCATTCAATTGTCATTCAATTGTCATTCAATAACGCGAAGCCAATGACAACTAATGACGCGCGCAGCGCTAATGACTACTGAATGACCTTTCTTCCATGCGTGCTCCTATCTTTTCTTTATCTCAAGCGGTGCAACCAGTCCTTCAACGCTGCTAAGTTCAACCAAAAATGCGCCAACAAAGATATCAAATCGTATCTTAACAGGAAGAAAATTTTTATCGGCTGAAAACCAGAACGATACATCTTCTTCAGTCTTAAAGAGGCGTCCGACTTCAGTAACAGGATTAAACTTATAGCATTTTATCCTGCCGCCTTTAACTTTTACATCATCCATACCTACAAACCTGAGTCTTATCGGATACAGCTGGTCCGTGAACCAGGTATTTATTTCAAGTATTTCTCCTTTTTTTAATTTGCTGCCTTCAGGCAGAATGTGATTCCGGAAATAGTAAAAACATGAAATTATATCGTGGATACCCTTCGGTGCAATATGTTCGCCGGTGAGGTCACTGAAGAGTATAGCTGAATCGCTCCTCGTCTCATGATCAAATGTGACTACATTGTATTTGTGATACCTGCCTTCATGTACATTTCTGATAGATTTTACAGGAAGTTCAGTTTTCGGGTCAATGTAAACTTCATAGATATCGATAACTTTAAAGATGGCATCTGCTATTCCGGTAGTTCTTGCGGAAAACTTTGCATGCCAGACCTCCTTACCTCCGAGTGTATCGGATCTGACCTCAAGCGACCCCACGCCTCCTGTGATAACACCGTAATGTATAGCATATTTGGCCTTCTCACCTGGTTTATACGTTTTAATCTGACCATTAATGCCAGATGAAAATAAAATTAATAGTATGATGATCCAAAGCTCACTTTTCATTCCCACATACTTATCTGTGTTATTATGAAAATTATCTTCCAAATATATTCTTTCTGGGTATTGATGTTATAAAATCTTTGAGATAAAAGGGTTCAAAGTATGCAACATCTTCAAAATGACGGTTATCAATGGCCTGGTAAACCGGTTTTAACATATGTGAAGCTGAAATTCTGAAATCATCCTGAAAATAAACATTCTTTCGCTTTATTACCTCTTTGCACTTTGCAGCTCCGTTTCCAAAAAATATAATTTTTTTCGACTCCGGAATATCTGCAAATGAATCTTCCCTTATTATATCTGCTGAAATTTCCTTTTCCGTATTACCATGTGAATCATAGATAGCATTATAAACTTCCATTCTCCTGGCATCGATCATCGGACAGAAAAGAGTATTCTCCCTGTCACTTGTGATCTCTTCAATTCTCCCTGCCATCCCCCAGAACATTGAAAGGGTTGTTCCGACAGCTACCAGAGGTATTGATGCTGCGTATGCAATCCCTTTGGCAACAGAAACCCCTATCCGGAGGCCGGTATACGATCCTGGTCCCTTGCCCACTGCTATAGCCTCCAGGTCACGTGCACTTATTCCGTTCTCCTTCAGAGCCTCATCAATAAAAACTGTGAGCATCGAAGCATGCGACTTTAAATCATTGCTCTCTTTCAGAGAAATTACCTCTGCACTGCTGATCAGCGCAACTGAACAAAGATTTGTTGCTGTTTCAATACATATTACCATGTTATTAAAAGGGTAGTATTAACCTATTTCTCCTTAAACAGTTCTTCTTTTTTAACAACTTCAATCAGGGTACTGTCGGCCAGTTTCTTGCTGATTGCACTGAATGGTGAAGTAATAACTTTGGAGCTATCCGTTAAACCTGAAATGATCTCTATAAAGCTGTTATCCTGGATACCTGTCTTAACATCTTTTGCGAGGGCATATTTGCCGTCACTTATGAAAACAAGCGTACGAATATCCTTGCCTGATGGAGCAGCACCATTTTTTGTGGTGTCGGAGCGGGTTGTAACGGACTGTATCGGAACTGCAATGATATCACTTTTCGATTCTGTCTGTATATCGACCGATGCAGACATCCCGGGTCTGAACGGATTTTTGTCTCCCGCATCTACAAGACTCTGATAGGAAGCAGGCAGAACAAGGATCTTGACATCGAAATTAGTAACCTGGTCGGCTGATACGCCTGTTGTTTTTGCAGAATTGGCTATTTCAGTAACGATCCCCTTGAATTTTCTATCCAGATAGGCATCAACCTCGATAAGGGCAGTATCGCCAAGACTGACTTTTACTATATCATTCTCATTGACTTCCACCTGTGCTTCCATTCTTGAGAGGTCAGCAACCCTCAGCATTTCGGTACCTGCCATAAGGTTTGTTCCCGCCACCCTTTCCCCCAGCTCTACCAGGAGCATCGAAACCGTTCCTGACATTGGGGCATAGATGGAAGTCTTGATCAGATTTTCATTTGCCTCCTTGAGATATGCCTGGGCGCTGACAACAGAATACTTTGCTGCATCGACCTCAGATTTTGCAACGGTGTACGAAGCTTCAGCCTGTTCAAATTCTGATTTTGAGATTGTCTGTTCGCCGAAAAGTTGTTTGCTCCTTTTATATGAAAGCTCGGCCTGTGTATATTGTGCCTCTGCCTGCGCAAGGCGTGCCCTTGCCGAACTGATAGCAGCCATCGACTGATCTCTTTGAGAGAGATAAATATCGGGTTTTATCCTGAGCAGCAACTGACCCTGCACTACCTGATCTCCCTCCTTTATAGTCAGTTCAACAATCTCACCTGACACATCCGGGCTTATCTTGACCTCCTTTTCAGGCTGGATCTTTCCGTTTGCAGTGATTGTTTCTATTATGGTGCGCCTCTCTGCATTTTCTACAGCAACCTTTATTGTCAATGCTTTTCCAAACCATCCCTGTTTCTTTCCGACCACAGCCAGAATTAACAGGACTACTACAACGGGTATTAAAATCTTTAATAATTTATTTGTTTTCATGTTCCGGGAATATGTTTGCTTTTTATTTATAATCAAGTGTGAGGGGAATGCCTTTGTAGAAATCAAGCACTTTGGTCTTGAATATGTATTCATATTTTGCCTGTGACATATCGGCCTGTGCATTCAGGAGCTGTGTTTTGGACGCATTGTAATCGACTGATGTTACCATACCGACATTGAATTTTTGTTCGGTATATCTGAAAGATTCCTCAGATGAAGCTACTGCCTTAAGACTGGCATTGTATTTTTTCAGGGAAGCAACAGCATCAGTATAAGCCTTCTGTATGTTTTTATATAGCTGTTTTTTTGTCCCCTCCAGTGAGTATTGAGAATTTTCGACGCTTAGCTTTGAGTTCGCGATATTTTTATTCACCTGCCACCCATTCAGAATAGGGATATTCAGTGCTAAGCCAACAGCCGATGTTTTGTTATTCTGAAACTGCTCTTTAAATGAGAGGTTCTCAAGATTATTTATGTATGTATAGCGCGAATTGAATGAATAATTCAAAGCGAGACTTGGAATTCTCCCTCCCTTTGCAATTTTAAGATCATATTCACTCGCTGCCAGCTTCATTTCGGAACTCCTGATCTCGGGCCTGTTTCCCGTTGCAATCTGATAGATCTCATCAACATTCCCTGCTACTATTGAATTGGTGTCCACGCCTATCTCGGGAACAATAACTTCAAACCCGGCCGGTGATTTAATTTCAAGAAGCTGAGTAATATTCAGATAGGAAGTTTCAAGCTGATTTTGCATGGTAATAAGCTGCAGCTCTTCCTGGCCTGCCTGTGACTCAATCTGAAGGAGATTGCCTCTTGCCACACTGCCTGCCTCAACCAGCCTCTTTGTCTTTTCAATCTGCTGCAGAGTAATATTGAGCTGATTCTGATTGGCTGCAACCAGATCCTTGTTCAGAAGGATCTGTAAATATGCAAGCGCCACATTCAGAGCCACATCATCACGTATATACTGAAGGTCTTCTTTGGCAGCCAGAACCTCATACTTATTCTTCTTTATGGCATTCAGATTCTGCATTCCCTGGAATATCGGCGTTTGTCCTCCGACATATAAATAATCGGTCTGCATTGTCTGGTTATAAAACGTGTAGGTTGTCTGATCGAGGGCGCGGCCGAAGTTATAATCGTGTGATAGCCCGCTGTTAAGGCTCGGTACCAGCTTCCCTCTTGCAAGGTCCAGTGAGTTTTCCTGGACCTCAGTCTGGATAATCTGTTGCTTTATCTGGATATTATTCTCAATGGCATATTGTATGCATTCTTCAAGCGACCATTCCTTCATCTGGGAATAGATCGCTCCCTGGGAGAAAACGAGCCCGGTAAATAGTACAATTAAAAATTTTCTCATTATAACATTATGTTGATTTTAAGGATCTTTTATTAAAACCATGATCTTGCGACAAATACATATTATTGTTTTCAGAACAGAGATGTGGTCGAAATAAGTCTACGAAGATAAATAATATCTCCATCAGAATAAATAGTTTCTTTAAAAGAGTTGATTGCAGGGAAATCTTCATTCTCCAAATTATTGCAAACAGGTATTAAATTTAATTATATTTGCACAATTAATGAACAAATTTTATCTATTAAATAATTTATTATATGACAAGTAAGGTATTAAATCTGGAACCCGGAGTGATTTTCGGAGATGATGTGAAAGCGCTTTATGATTATGCAAATAAGAGTGATTTCGCCATTCCGGCTGTTAATGTTGTTGGAACAAATTCGGTAAATGCTGTGTTGGAAACAGCAAAGGTTGTGAATTCACCGGTAATTATCCAGTTTTCAAACGGAGGAGCACATTTCTTCGGAGGTCAGGGTCTGCCAAAAGATAACCAGCTTGGCGCTATAGCAGGAGGTGTTGCCGGTGCTAATTATGTACATAACATTGCAAAATATTATGGTATCCCGGTGATCCTTCATACTGACCATGCTGCAAGAAAACTCCTTCCATGGCTCGACGGATTGCTTGATGCCGGAGAAAAATATTTTAAAGCGAATGGCAAGCCTCTTTACAGTTCCCATATGCTGGATCTGTCGGAAGAACCATTGAAAAACAATATTGATACCTGCAAAAAATACCTGGAAAGAATGAGCAGGATAGGGATGACTCTCGAGATTGAACTGGGTGTTACAGGCGGAGAAGAGGATGGTGTAGATCATTCCGGAGTAGACAGCTCACGTTTATATACACAGCCTGAGGATGTTGCCTATGCTTATGAGGAACTCTTAAAAGTAAGTGACAGGTTTACAATCGCTGCTTCCTTCGGAAATGTGCATGGGGTATATAAACCGGGTAATGTCGAGCTCAAACCGGTTATTCTGAAAAATTCCCAGGATTATATCGTTAAGAAATTCAAGACTGGTCCGAATCCTGTGAACTTCGTATTCCATGGCGGATCAGGTTCAGAAAAACATCTCATTAAGGAGGCTATTAAATACGGTGCAATAAAAATGAATATTGACACCGATATGCAATGGGCTTTCTGGGAAGGCATTAATAAGTATTCCAAGGATAAGTATGGTTACCTGCAGGGACAGATCGGCAATCCTGAAGGTGACGACAAGCCGAACAAGAAATATTATGATCCGAGAGTTTGGCTCAGAAAAGGCGAGGAGACATTCATTGCAAGGCTGAAGGAGGCGTTTGAGGATCTGAATGCGCTGAACCGCTGCTAGGGGATTCTTGCCCCCTGCCCCCTAAAGGGGGTTCAAAATCTGTTTCATCCAGGAAAGCCCCCTACTTTGCTTTCGCGAAGTACGCAGGGGCGTTGCATGCAACGCCCGTACATAAAGTTTTAAAGAATATAATCTACAGAAAGCCAGTCATATACCGACTGGCTTTTTTTTTGCTGTTAACAACTATTTGTATCAGGCAACCGATTGAATCTCAGATTTATTTTAATTAGCTGTCTGAATCTGACAAGATGGAAACAAGACGTCCGCTGATCAGGATGGACCGGCTTCGGAGGAACAACCGGTTATCCTTAATGCTCAATAACCGGGAGATGAGGGCGCTTGGTATCTATTGTAACCGGTACAGGATCAAAAACAAATCGGGTTTCCTCAGGGAAACAATTATGAAAGCCATTCTGAAAAGGTTTGAAGAGGAGCATCCATCGTTATGGGAAGAGCATGAACCTACCCTCTTTAATCAGAATGTTACCCGCTGACTTTTGAATAATAGATGTGTTTTATTATCTTTACACCCCTTCAAGGGGAATAATGAAGGTATTATGTTATTTTGCCTGACCGGCATTGACTTAATAAAATAATTGAACAGGAAAAGAGTGTTGGTGTTTATCTATGATGTATCCTGATAAGTATAAAAGTGACCCTTCGAAAAGGACTCCATGGATAAATATGGAGCCCGGCAGGATTTTTATAATGGGGAGGTCGATCCCTGAGAATCCCGGAGAATTTTACAGGCCTGTTTATAACTGGATCTCTGAATATTCGAAGAGTCATATTGAAAAATCTAAGATTGATCTGGGTTTTGAATACATCAATACCAGCTCCACCAAGTGGATCTTCAACATTCTCAAGGAGCTGTCGGAGATGCCCGATGTAGCTGAGAATGTAAAGGTAACCTGGTATTATGAGCAGGGGGATGAGGACATGTGTGAACTTGGTTTCATTCTCCGGTCACTGATAGAGTGTCCGTTTATCCTCATTGAAGTTGAAGAGATGAATAATGCCGGGTATGAAAAGATCCTCACTATCAATCCCTTCTAGAGTCGTTCCAACTTAATTTTGACGGATTATTAATAGTTGGTCCCGATAATTATCGGGACAAAAAGCAGTTGGCAAAATTGCCAACTGCCAATTGTCAACTGCCAATTAGGGATTGAGACCTATTAAAGGTGACTTAAAGCCAAGTCTCATTTATTATAAGCTCAGCAAATTGTCGGACAGGCTTCTGTTTTCAAAAAAATATACTAATTTTGCACCCGGTTATTCAGAATAATGACCCATGGTGTAATTGGCAACACGTCAGATTTTGGTTCTGAAGAGTCCAGGTTCGAAACCTGGTGGGTCAACAAAAGTCTCCCCATAAACTATTCTGCGAATAGTTAAACCATATCAGAACCGCTTATAATCAATAATATAGGCGGTTTTTTGATTTTATGCCTACCCTAATATATGTATTGAATTAGACTTAAAAAGGTGACAAAATCGATACACCTGAGGTTTTACCGCAAACTGTATCGCTGACCTCTGTAAGTTATTAATTTTAATACATATACGAAATGACAACTCATTTTTATGTAAGGCAAAAAACCATCTATTTAAGGCTCACTTTGGATGGTAAAAGAGCAGATATTTCTACTGACAAAAAGATTGACCCTTCAATCTGGGATAAAGTCACTGAAAGAGTAGCTGGTAAATCTGATTATGCTAAGTCTATCAACACCGCATTAAATGACCTGCTCAGCAGGGTCGAAAAGCATCTTATTAACCTTGGGATGAATAATAACAGGGTGACCCTGCAACAAATTGTAGATGAGTTAAAGGGTGTAGGTAAAAGTCAAATGACCCTGTTTACTGCATATGAATACCATATAGCAAACATTACAAAGCTTATTGGCATTGACTATACAGCCACTACGATAAAACGATATAAATCTTCATTTGCCAGTCTTGAAACGGTACTTAAAAAATACTGATGTTAAACTTTGTGACCTGGACCATAAATTTATTGAAGACTACTATGCACATATTAAGGCTACTGATGGACTGCAACACAATTCAGCTACGAACATCATTAAGAATTTATACAGGATTATCAATGTAGCGGTAAGGAACAATTGGCTGACTGCTAACCCATTTAGAAACTTTAGTTGTAATTATATTAACCCTACCAGGCACTACCTGACTGAATCAGAGATTGATATTCTAGTCAAAAAGAATTCAGTATAGAAAGATTAACAAAAGTTAGGGATGCATTTGTATTTCAGATATATACAGGTTTATCCTATACTGACATGGAGTCCTTAACATCTGAAAATATTGAAGTAGGTGTTGACGGAAAACAGTGGGTTATTATCAACAGACAAAAAACGGGTATCAGGTCTGCTATACCTATATTACCTAGAGCAATATCTATTCTGAATAAGTATAACTACAAACTGCCAGTCTGTACAAACCAAAGAATGAATGGTTATTTAAAAGAGATCGCTGATTTATGCAACATTAAAAAGACTTTAACTACACATATAGCCAGACACACATTTGCCACTACGATTACTCTTAGTAAAGGTGTACCAATTGAAACAGTAAGTAAAATGTTAGGTCATTCAGATATTAGAACAACTCAGATCTATGCTAAAGTTACTGATAGAAAAGTGGCACAGGATATGAAACAACTTTATTAAGCTAATCTGAAAGATAAATAAATACTACTTATATTTATCCTTGGTACACCTTGGTTTAAACCAAGCTCACCTATTACCTAACCTCTTATATTTATTAACATACCTTAGGTTAGGACGTTTAGGCCTATATAAAGGCCTAACCTAACCTAGGGTATGTGTATTATTACTTACAATTTTAGAACGAAGATATTAGACCCTGGTTTAATGTATAAATAGTACACTCACCATTTCTCTCACTTTCGATCCAACCATTTTCTTTATAGTGCTTTAAATATTCTTTACTAGCATTAATCCCTATGCCGAATTCTTCAGATAACGCCTTAGTTAACTGGGCATAATTGTACTTTAAACCATTTTTATATAACTCATTTAAAACGTATATATGTTTCTCATTAGTTACTAACTGTGGGTCCGTTACTTTTTTTCTTTTAGTCTCTGGCATAATAGTAGATATTGGTAACCCTTCTGCATTAATTGTAAAACAAAACTCTTCGAATGGTAAATCCCTGGAATCTTCGCAAACCACTTTAAAGCTATTGAATTTATCTTCTTTAGTTACTGATATAATAGTTTCAGCCTTGTTGCAAACTTCAGTACCAATATGTCCTCTTGGATTAAGATCATTCTTATTTTGATGTAACAATAGAACGATATGTAAATCAAAATTAAAACTCCATTTCAAGAATTGACTAGTTAATGTTGTAGCTTCTTGTTCGTTATTTATACCACTCGATAATAAATCTCGTATTCCATCAATAGCTACTAAACCCACATTAGGAGTCGATAATATCTTTTCTTCAATATAATTAATTCTTTCCACAGGGGATAAAGGTCTCAATCCATAAGCAAGAAGATTTTCAGGATTAGGATTTCCAACGAGCCTACATATTCGTTGAACACTTCTAGTCGCATGGTACTGACTTTGTTCAGTATCAAAGTATAATACTTTGTTTTTCTCAATTGGTAAACATCCTTTAATAACATCAATTTGTAGGCTATCATTTACTGCACTAGCTACCACTCCACCTAATAGAAATGTCTTACCTGCTTTCTTCTTACCATTTATTAATGAGAAGTTACCTGCGGTAAGAGAAGGTGCATTATTAATTTTACAGTAAACAGGTGGCTCTGTTATCTCTGCCAAAGGGTCGATTCTATATCTATCTTTAAAATCATTATTAAGTATGTTTGTTGCTTCCATTGTCTCTTATCTTTAATGCGTCATGTTTATTTAATCTTACTTCTATTGCCATTGGTCCCTTTGGATCATCTATTAATTCAAAGCTTACTTCAGAACCAGCTTTTATATGATCTATAAGTGAGTTCATACAGACAAAGTATTCTTTATTTGTACTGTTTTCAATTATAAAGCCATAGTTTCTACCAGTATTATAGAACTTAACTATTCCATAATGTATCTTATCTTTATTCATAACATATTCTTTTGTTCAATATTAATTTTGTATTCTAATATATTTCTTTACTTTTCATCACATACTATCTTAAACTGTTTGTGTTTAATATACCATTCTTTCATATAATTTGGGTGATTCGTTCTCCAAATAGCCTTACGTTTAGATGTGCAATCTAAACATTCACCATATCTACTATATATCCAATGTGCATCAGGTTTGTTAGACCTATACTTTCTTTTTCCATACAACTCAATTGGTAGTTCTTTTTGACATGTTATACATACCTTGGTTATTAAAGTATCTTCAATCTTAGCATTAATACTATCATCCATTTTATTAATTATTAAGGTTATTATTATTAATAAGCGCGAATGCACTTACTCTATTTATTTAATTATACGTGATATAAAAATAGAAGTTACAGATACTTAGTTTAAATCACAAATATTTAATTGTTTCTAATAGCCTTTTATATGTTGTTATATATATTCATTTAAGACCTATTCCTAACATTATCCTTTATACTGTACATTAAGGTCTATAAATACTAAAATAGCCTTACCTGACAATATATGCCCGGGTGAAGTTAGCAGCATAAGTGAATGGACATATTGTTACAGATCGTGTTGGTATAAGTGAAAACTTTTCAGTAAAAAGTAGCAACAAGATACTTGTACCTTAAATAATATATGCCCGGGTACGTTGACCACCCTAAATCGACCCCCCCTATGCTCAGCAGGGAGAAAACCACCCGGTACTAGTATTCACAAAAAATATTGAAAAATGGTCACAATTATCGCTACAGAAAAACGCATCGGCAAATCAGGCAATGAATTTAATGTCATGGTTCTGCAAGGTGAAATTGAGGTCGCCATCTCTAAAGAGACAGGCAGACCTTACATTACAGCTCGGAAAACATCTATCCCATGCACCTTTGATGAAAGTATCGCAAAGACTCTCATTGGTCATCAGCTGCCAGGTGGTATCGAAAGGGTCGAGGTCAAACCGTATGAGTTCGTGGTTCCGTCTACAGGGAAAAAGATCAAACTCACGCACTCTTATCTCTATTCCAAGGAGCCTGCAACGGTATTGGAGGTTGTGGGATAATGTTTATTTCAAACCGCAGTTGGGGTTGGGTTGTAATGATCCAACCCTTTTTTATTAAAAATTGATTAATACAAATAATTATGGATTCAAAACTTATTGAACGAAATCTCAGCCATTTTAAAGGGACTGAAGAATACCATAAACATCTATTCCCTGGCAAATCTCCTATCCTGCTTACCGATGGCTGTAGATACATCAGGGACGCTTTGCAAGCGTACTGGCTATTCGATGCTATCCTGATCTACCAGGCACACAAAGCACTCAGGGATGTCAACTTTCAAATATGGGAACTGAAACATCTGAGATTGGACTTATCCTGGCTACTTACATGCAGGGAGGACACAGGGAAGAGATCTTTGATATCGCAATCAATAGAATTCTCTGACTTTCCCACTGGAGTATATCAGGATCTGGCTTATTGACAATGTTGCACTATTACCATCAGAATACTAGCCTATGAGTGATGAAGACAAAAGAAAATACATTGAAGAAGTTTTTAAGTATTGCAAAATTGACAGCATCCTGGTCATCGACAAAACGGGCCAACTGCAGCGCTTCCAATGCCCGTTCGAAGTTGTGGTAATATCAGACGTCGGCGAATTGACTAAGGGGCTTATTTGCCTTGTGTATGCGGTAAAACTTGACTTGTCACTCGTTGATGTCTATATCATACAGAATAAAGCCTACTACTTCTTCAATTTCAGGGTATTACAGCGCAAATGAGTGCATTCCAGTGAATAGGCCGAATAGACCCGAAATCTGGATTATTAGCTGAGTCATGCTGCATTTTCTTTATTGTTGTTTTGAGATGGTTCAGCCTCAGCTTTATCAACTCAAGAACCACTGCAAAACCAACAGTGTAATTACCGTCCATTTGGGTTAAATTCTGAATGGATGGTTTTTATTTAAGATTGAAAATAAAATTGACTTCCGCTTTTTGTTGTAGTAACTTGCATCAACTAATTGAATTCTTCTTTTTTTAGTTTTATCAAGGTGAATTAACTAAAGCCCAATCAAATGAGAACATTTTGTTTTACCACAAACAACGGGAAAAAAAGAGAATCAGTTGTCGTGAAAACATAAAGATCTATAAATAATCTTAATATTTGTCAAGCAATCAATTGTATGTATATGAGAATATTTATAACGATTTAAAAGACTTAAGAAAGAAATTAACTTATGCATTATTATTATCAAAACTTGAAGCAATAATCTAGTTAAATAATTTTGGAGATTATTTATACTCTTTATGTGTATGAATATCCACTCATTAAATACTGAAGATCAGATTATGAATGTGATTAATAAAAGATAGTACCTAATCTATTTGCTCTGGATCAATGTTTACAACAATATGATTGTTATTCTGCTTGTTCTGTATTTTTGGATGCACTCAGAAGCAAAACGACCAGTTGACACAGGAACAAAAAGAGCAAATTAAAAAGGAAGTCAAGGTAGTATTAGACAGTATCTTTGTCAGATTCGAAAGCCTGGATGTGAATGGAGCATTAGATTATTATTCCCAAGAAATGGTAAAAGTTGGTGATAGTACTCTCCAAAATTTTCAAGATTATAAAAAGTCAGGTGATGTCTTAAAGAATGTCGACTCTATAAAATGGACTGAAGACCGCTGGGAATGCATAGTGCTCAGCAAAGACCTCGTACTATCCTATCTGGGCTGGAAAGAGCAAATGGTTATTTAAGTCTAAAGAGAGACTTGTGAAAATGTATTTGATCCCAATATTTATACTAATATCTTTAAGAATGAAAATGGAAAATGGAAGGTAATATATGAACATTTTTTTGGCATTCCCAAATGAGACAGAAGGTTGACTTAAAAAAGAAGCTATTATCTTGCTAAACATTCAAGTTGCATATGTACATTAATGACAGAGTCAATGAGGTAGAAAATTCGATCAAATTCAGTACCTTTTTAGACGGCTCATCTCAACTTAATCAATCTTTAGAACCACTGAAAATTATCAGTGCTAAGACCATTCACCAGGTTCCCGGCAGGGGACTTGGGTGAGTGGTTTTTAGTTTTAAACAAATAAATACTAACAATTTTAATTTCATAAATTTACTACTATGGCTTGTGCATGCATTATCATTTATAGAGCAGGAACCCTTGATGAATCAATTAAGGAGATCCTAAGAATTTACCAGGGGTATGTTATTGAAGATACCTGCTGGTTTTCAATTGAACCAGAGTGGCACATGAGGCCTACTTTTACTGATTATGAGAAGCAACAACTTACTGAAATATTTGGCTGTTTCCCCGTTCAGGATATTTGCATATTCGGTGAGTGTGACCGGATATTTGTGGCAGCATATGAGATCATTAAACGATTTGGCGGACTATTGAGTGTTAATATTAGTGCATCTCGGAAAAATATTAACTCAAACAATGGGGTTAAGATAGAGATACACAAGAAAAAATGGGTTAATCCATCAAAGCACAAACCAGACTATTGGCTTGTCGATCATACCTTTATCAGGGAATTTTTTGCTAAAGTCAGTGGAGACAATTTTGAAAAGTTTAAACTGGAATTGTTCATA
Source organism: uncultured Bacteroidales bacterium (assembly GCA_963782945.1). Taxonomy (GTDB): domain Bacteria; phylum Bacteroidota; class Bacteroidia; order Bacteroidales; family VadinHA17; genus LD21. The sequence continues at coordinate 3,301 of CAWALO010000029.1, read as the reverse complement.
CCATCCCTGTAGGACCCATCAAATTCAGTTCGAAATGTCAAATAAACTAATATTATAATAAAATGTGTCTACAAGATAAAGACCGCATAATTGTCAAAGGAGAGAAGTATTGTCTATATACAACCCCCTTAGATAGATACTGGACCAGGTGGAAACCAAAGCCCAAAATACAGATTGCTTAAAACCACATGTTGGAGGGGATATGTTGCTACCTGGGAAATATTCAGGGATAATTTATATTTGGTCAGCATAAAATATAATGCTATTGATGGTGACTATGGATTAGATTACCTATTTCCACAAAACACAGGTAAGATTAAAGCTGATTGGTATACCGGTGAACTTAAAATACCTATTGGCAATAGGCTATATCAGGAATGTATGGAAGATCCGGTTTCCGATTCAGACTGGTTCATAAGTATAAAGAAAGGTAAAGTAATAAAGCAACAGTATAAGGCAAATTATTGACCGAATTCTATTTCGCCCATCTGGGTTTATTTCTGGGTGGATGTATTTTTAATTGACTTGCATGCATTAATATTATAACTTTAACAGATTTAGGCAAAAACCTGATGAATTAATTCCATGATCTTATGAAAAATATAATAAGAATACTTATACTATTATATCTTATTTTGTCTGTAATTTTTACTGCCTGCAAGAAAGAATTAAATAATACGATAAAAATAGAGATTCTGACTGGATATGCCCAAAAAGGGCCTTTTACCAATGGATATTCGATTCAAATGAATGAGCTAAGTAGTTTATTAGACCAGACTGGAAAAGTCTTTAGCACTCAGATAATTAATAATAGTGGTGCTTTTGAATTCAGCAACATTAATCTCTCTTCGCAATATGTCGAGTTTATAGCCAATGGATATTATTATAATGAGATCTTAGCAAGTTTGTCCACTGCACCTTTATCCCTTTATGCATTATGCGATGTTAAGGATATTTCGACTATAAATATTAATATACTTACACATTTAAAAAAACAGAATAAAATATCTTGTTAATAATAAAATCGACTTTGCAGAAGCAAAGAATAAGGCACAGAAAGAAATCCTGTCAATATTCAATATAAGTAATGATGGCATGGATAATTCAGAAGAACTTGACATAACAATAAATAAGGAAGAAAACGCCATCTTACTTGCCATATCTTTAATTCTACAGGGAAACAAGAGTGAAGCTGACTTGACTCAATTACTGGCAAATATTTCTACGGACATTAACGGAGCAGTCTAAACGATGAAACTATAATTACAGGCTTAAGAAGCTCGGCAATGGGTTTGGATCTAGCCGCTATTAGAAGTAACCTTGAGGAACGATATCAAGAACTTGGCATAACCGTTACTATTCCTGTATTTGAAAAGTATATTAATGAATTTCTATCTTTTACGGGCACTAAACCATCTGTTCAAGTGCTACAAGAGGAAAATTTAAAAAATACTAGTGTTACACTGAATGGGTTGATAAATCCCAATTCATTAAGCACAAATGTGATATTTGAATATGGTACCACTAATAGCTACGGCAATAATATAATAGCATCTCAAAGCCCATTGTCAGGATTCTCGGATATGAACGTTAGCGTCAATTTAACAGGATTATCAGAAGGCACAACTTATCATTATAGAATAAATGCTACAAATTCAAGTGGTACAACTAACAGTGATGATAAGATATTCACGACAATTGACTGGCTTCCAGGTACGGTAGTTAATGATTATGAGGGTAATTCTTATAGTACAGTATTAATAGCCTCGCAGGTCTGGATGGCAGAAAATCTTAAAACCCTAAGTTATAATGATGGAACGCCTATACCTATAGTCGACCTTGCAACATGGAATCAAAAAGTTGACGCCTACAGCTGGCCATACAATGATATAACTAAAAAGACAATCTATGGTGCTTTATACAATTGGTACACAGTTAATACCGGCAAGTTATGTCCTTTAAGTTGGCATGTGCCTAGCCTATCCGACTGGAATGAACTATTAAGCACTTTGGGTACTTTTGAACAAGCTGCTGGTAAATTGAAAAGTACCACAGCCGATTGGATACAACCTAACGTGGGAGCTAGCGATGAATATGGTTTTAAAGCATTGCCGGGAGGATACACTGATCCTTATGGAGGTGCTGTATTAAGTTTTGATACTGCAGGAAAGACTGCTCAATTCTGGTCATCTACGATATGTACTGATATCATGGGACAGACAGATTTAGCATTTTCTATTCTACTTACTAACTGGGATGCCCTGTTTAGAAAGCATGGTTTAAGAATGAATCACAACTTTTCAGTAAGATGTATTAAAGACTAACATACTCATTTCGATAACATGTGTTCCTGGACTTTATTCCAATACCAGATGGTGCGTTTATTCACATTTATATCATATTTGCTACACTTCTGCTTATGTAATTAATAAATTATTCCGTTGTGCAAATGAGAAAGACTTTAATGACAATTTCAGCAATGTCAATTTTCATTGCTGCTATTACAATTTGTTCTTGTAGTAAGAATAAGGCAAAACTCCCTGTTATATCTACAAAATCCGTTACGGAAATTTCTCAGACATCAGCTACCTCAGGAGGAGAAGTAACAGATGATGGAGGAGCTCCTATTACTTCAAGAGGATCTGTTGGAATACTACTCTTGATCCAACTATTGCAAACAGTAAGACAACTGAAAGTGGCGGGACAGGTTCCTTTTCGAGCAACATAACTCAACTTGCTCCAAATAACTTTTATTACGTAGAAGCTATGCAACTAATAGTACTGGAACTGGATATGGTAATCAAATAACCTTTACTACTACTCAAGTTGCTGTCCCAATACTCACTTCAACAGAGATTACTTCCATTTCGTCCACAACAGCAATCTCTGGTGGGAATATTACTACAGATAATGGTGCTTTAATTATTGCTAGAGGAGTTTGTTGGTCAATTGATCATAATCCAGATATATCATTAAATACTAAAACTGAAGATGGTACAGGAACAGGAAGTTTCATAAGTAACTTAAGTGGACTTCAACCAGGTATAACTTACTATGTTAGGGCTTACGCAACAAATAGTTTAGGCACATCCTACGGAAATGAAACTAGTTTTAACACTCCAACAACATTGTCTACTGTTTCCACTATCGAAGCAACGTCAATAAATCAAACTAATGCAACCAGTGGTGGAAATGTACTGAGTGATGGTGGAGTTGTTGTTCTAGCTCGAGGGATTTGTTGGAGCACAACAGAAAGTCCTACAATAAATAATTTTAGTACTGAAGATGGTTCTGGGATTGG
>CAWALO010000028.1:0-87154 GCA_963782945.1 uncultured Bacteroidales bacterium | reverse complement strand
GATGTTAACTATTCTCTTGCCCTGTTGCTGGCCGAGAAGGGTAACATTCCGGAAAGCAGGAAATTCTTTCTTAAATCGGCTGAACTGATGCCTGAACGGCCGAGGATAATTTATAATCTGGCCTTGTTTGAAAATTCCCAGGGTAATATGATCCTGGCAGAGGAGTATTTATTAAGGGCTTTGAAAAAAGAGCCTGATAACTATGATTTCCTTTATGCGGCATGTACTTTTTTTCTGGAGCATAAGCAGAATATAAAAGCGCAGGAGTACGCTAGGCAGTTAGCCGCAAAATTTCCGGATAATCCTGTTGGAAATCAGTTGCTGAAGGCTGCGATGCAATGAGAAGAAGTCATGAACTCACCCCACTGCCCGCTCTCTGCGACGCAAAGAGGAGGTGAGTTCATGAGATACAGAGAAGATGCAGGGGCTTAGTTTATCCTGATCCTCGCTGATAACAATTTATTTTCAGACTTTCTTTTGATCAGCCACAGGCAGATCCCATTTATCTTTTGGAACTACCTTTGGCTCTGCCGGGTCGCTTTCATAGGCAGGTGTCATGATCTGAACATTATTCTCGTTGAAGACATCCAGGATATTCTGATGCAATTCATTATAAAGAAGAAGCATTTTTTGGACATCATGGCAATATGCATTTATCTCATAGTTTACTGCAAAATCTCCAAGTGATCTTTTAAGAACAAATGGGGGTGGCTGTTTCAAAAGACCCTCAGTGCGATCGGCAGCCTGTATCAGCATGGAATCCACCTGACGCCATGGTGTTTCATAGCCTATACCTACTATAGTATGGAGGACCAGACCCTTCTCGCTGGATTTGGAGCTGAAATTGATAATATTGCTGCTCTGGAGGACAGAGTTGGGAATCACAATCTCCTCATTTTTATATGACCTGAGACGTGTTACCATAAGTTTTTGATCATCAACTATACCAATAATATCATTGACCTGGATAAGGTCTCCTTTTTTGAATGCTCTCCTGTATGTCATGGAATATCCTGCCATAATATTCCCTATCAGAGATGATGATCCAATTGAGATCAGCAATCCGAGAAATACGGAGACCCCCTTAAAAGCTGCCGATGAGGATCCTGGAATATACGGATAGGCCAGGATAACCGCGAACGCTGTGATAAAGATTTTAATTATCCGGAATGTTGGTAAGGCCCATTCTGCATGAAAATTATGGATCTCTATCACTCCCTTATTAATACTGTTAAAAAAGAGTCTTATCAGTTTCAGCAGATATCTTGTTACCAGGAATATAACTATGAGAAAGAACAAGCTTGGGATATAGTTTATTATTCCCAGACCCATAGTTTGAAGGGGATCAACAATAAGATTTAAAGTAGAGATAAGAATACTGTTTGTCCAGGGAAATAAGCCGAATATATATTCCAGAGAAATAACAGATAAGATAAGTACTGTCAGAAATTTCAATATTCTGAAGATGGATTCATAAACTGACCATATCTGGTCTGAGCTGATTAGTTTAAATGATTTATTCTCTAAGAAATCTGCTTTTAATTTTATCTTTCTGCGGATCCATGCTTTGATTTTCTTTAACAGCCATAAAATGCTGAATAGCAAGGTGACATATAGAATAGCGGCAGCAATGGCATGGATCGAATTTTTAATCAGAACCGGCCGGCTGCGCTGCTCCCTGTATAGTCTTAAAGCTTCAACAGTCTTGTCATGAATCAGTGTGGCAAGAGCTGACCGGCTGATCTTCTCAGACTCCGCATCGGCCTCATAGATGTTCATTATGAAGTCTACTCCGGCAAAAACCATCAGGTATTCAGCGCCGTTGATAATTTTTACGGAATCCGCCGGGATAGAATTGTTTGCAGCAGCTTTTTTGATCCTTTTGCTTATTAAGGCTGCCCTTTGATCTGCAGGGAAAGAGGATATTCCCCTTACCAGAAACAGAGTCTTTCCATCTATTTTTACCGGCGCTAGAATATTCTCAACACCGGAAATCTCAGGATCTGCGTCACCGGTTGTCTGACAGTTGGATCTGAAAGGAAAGAAAAGTATCATGCAGACCAGGAAGATCATAAAGGCTTGGCCTGATTCAGTTTTCAGAGTTATCGTTTTTAGTCTGCGATACATGTTATCAAAGGTTACCTGCCATATTTTATTGCTGATGCCGGGAATATTTCTCCCTGGTAGGAGATTGTACCACGGTTATTGCTTATTATTGACAATGAAGCGCTTCCTTCGAACATCACGGAAAGTGAAATCCTGTAAATATCGTTCTCGCCTTTTACTTTTGCATCAGCCTGGAAATTTTTCTTCTTCTTCTCAATATTAAATTCTTCAGGTTTATCCTTGAATTTTATTGTAGGATCACTGTATCCTATTCCTGAAGTAGCTGTACCGAAAAATGGCATATATCCATCCATCATTTCAGGATTGAATTTTACATAATTGGGATTTGTTTGCAGGTCGACCTGCGAGGCACCCATCGGTAAGGCATATTTCGCAACAAAGACGAAATCCTTCGAATTGACAAGCGTCTCAATCTGCATCTGCTTCTGGAGTTTTTCTTCCTCTTTCAGTTCTTTTTTGGTTTTCTCCTGCGAAAATGCTGATGTAAGAATCAGTGAAAGCAGGATCGTTAAAAATGAGAGTTTTGTTTTCATAAGATATTAATTAACATTAGTTTATTAAGGTTTCCAGGTTAATTTTAATAACCAAAACTCAAGAACTTACACAGAGGGCACAGAGCTATCACAGAGTTCCACTGAGGACTTTTTGCACAACTCCCAGGTAAATCAATCCAAAAACAATTTTATGTATATTAGTGACCAGTTATAAATATTAAGCATGTTAAAGCAAAGTTATATTAATCCTGATAAATTTGTATATCTTCTGTCAGAATTTGGAAATTGAACTCATCCGGATTATAACAACTGATAACTTTACAGTTACTAAAAGCAGTAAACATGAATTTGAAACATTTTCTTGAAGTAGGCGGTATGTTTCTGATACCACTTCTTGTGGTATTGGTTCCCATTGTCATTGGTCAGCGATATGGGATCTGGCGTATTAAGAAATCACCAGATTTGCAGAATGCCTCGGTTGGCTCTGTTGTTGGCGCTGCATTTGGTCTTCTGGCTTTTATGCTTGCTTTTACATTTCAGATCGCTGCCGGCCGGTACGAATCACGAAAAGAGTTACTGCTGGATGAAGTAACAAATATCCGGACCACCTGGCTCAGGGCAGGAGTAATACCGGAACCTTTCCGTTCCGAGACCAAAAAACTTCTTCTGGAATATGTTGACCTTCGTATTGAACTTGCCAAAGACCCTTCAAAGCTCAGTTCACTGATGACCCGTTCCCAGCAGATACTCGACAAGTTCTGGGAATCAGTTGAAATACTGGCAGCGCAGGACAGAAGTTCAGAAATGTACTCACTTTTCACTTCATCAATAAATGATCTTGTTGATAATTATAACCAGCGAATAACAATGGCGCTGGAGTATCGTATTCCTCCTGCTATACTTTGGGTATTGACTATTATCACATTCCTGTCGATGCTTGCCCTTGGCTATCAGTTCGGGATATCCGGAAAAGGCAGTTTCAGGATCAACCTGTTACTCGCAATTGTCTTTGCCATGGTGATGTTTCTGATTTTAGCCCTTGATCGTCCTGAAACAGGACTGGCTAAAATGAATCAAAAACCAATGCTGACATTACAGCAACAGTTAAAGGGCAAGTAATTCTAAAAGAGAAATTTGATGACAGTCCCACATATTTGAATTAATACAAACCTTTACACTTTAGTGAACATAATCACCATAAAATATATACATTCAGTGAATATAATCACCAAAAACATAAAAAAGAAGAACATCAAATCAAGAAAAACGGCCACCAATCCCGAAAGTTAGTGGGGGATGACCGTTTTAATTTATTTGTTATTCAATCTAAAAGTCATTACTCCGTAGCCCAGGCTCTTGCAGCCTCTGTTTCTAAATCAAGGTACTTCTCTTTTCCTGTGCTGACTTTTACAAAGGCAATAGTTCCTCCCTTAAATTCACCTGGTGATTTGTATTGTTTGCTTACCGGATCTCCGCTATCCCAGCCAACACAAAGTCCGTCACCCACAAGTGTGAATTTTCCGACCTGTGCTGTCATAGGTCCTGTTGCCACTTCCCTGTCGTTTACATATAGTTTTGCTGTACCCATTGACTCATTGTGTTCCCCTGCTTTTTCTCTGGAGAACTCCATACCCACTGTATACTTGCCTGGTTTAAGCGCAGCAGATACCAGCTGTTGTTCTTTGATACCAAGGAAATTATAGACATAATACAATTTATGATCTTTTAAGAATAAGCTATGACCTCCAAACCTTGATCCATGAGCAAAGATAACCCCTGAGGCATTAGATTCTGTGATGTCAACATTTGCAACGATCTTAAATGATTTGCCTCTTACATTTACTGCAACAGCTTCGGGAACGGCACTTGTATGAGGATAATAGCTGTAGCTGTCACGATCAGCCTCTTCAGTAGGACGTGCTATAGTAATAATCTGCATTGTTGTACGGTCATCCAATGGTTTTGCAAAATTCTTGTCAGCTTCTTCATCCCATAATTTTTTAAGTGCTTCCAGTTTTTCAGGATTTTCTGTGGCCAGATCTGTTGATTCGGAACGGTCCAGATCCACATTGTAGAGCTGCCATACATCCTTGTCGAAATTGCCCTTATCGGTAAGCGGAGAATGAACGGCGACTGCTTTCCAGCCATCCTGCCATATTGCACGGGTACCGAGCATCGAATAATACTGAACATGTTTTTGGGTCGGGTCATCCGGTTTAGCATCGAATGAATATTTCATGGAGACGCCGGATAACGGATATTGCTCAACACCTCTGTAAACTTTTGGCATTTCGAGACCACAAATCTCAAGAATTGTCGGGACAATATCCACTGCATGGTGATACTGGTTACGAACTTCGCCACGGGCTTTTATTCCTTTAGGCCATGTAATTACCAGAGGATCTGCTGTGCCACCAGAGTAATTCGAATAGCGCTTGAACATTTTAAAAGGAGTGGAAAAAGCTGCAGCCCATCCTGTCGGGTAATGCTCGTAAGTGTTTGGTCCGCCCAGCTCATCAATCAGCTTCATGTTCTCGGCCAGATCATCGGGGTAGCCATTGAAAAATTTATTTTCATTCACGGAACCGTTCGGCGTTCCTTCTCCGGAAGCTCCGTTATCGGCAGCATACATGATTATTGTATTATCATACTGCCCCGATGCTTTCAGGTGGTCAATGATACGTCCAATCTGAACATCTGTGTATTCAGAGAAACCGGCATATACTTCACACAAACGGGAAAATAATTTCTTTTCGTCTGCATTAAGGCTTTCCCACGGGCGTACAAAATCTGCCTGATTTGCCTGATCGTCAGGCATCGGATTAAATTCAGTAAGTTTAGTATCCTTTGGTAAGATACCCTTCTCAATCATGCGTGGCAGAACCCATTTACGATAGGCATCATATCCATCATCAAATTTGCCTTTGTATCTGGCAATATATTCTTTTGGCGCCTGATGAGGGGCGTGGTTAGCTCCCGGGTTGTACCACATAAACCAGGGCTTGGACGGATTGGCAGATTTTTGATCACTTATCATCCTGATTGCCTGATCAGCAAGATCTTTTGATAAATGATAACCCTGTTCCGGGGATGAAGGAGGCTCGATATAATGATTGTCCTCAACCAGGTCAGGATACCATTGGTTCGTTTCTCCGCCGATAAAGCCATAAAAACGATCGTAGCCCTGCTGAAGCGGCCATTGACTTTTGCTCCCCCCTGCAGAAAGATCAGTTTCAGGAACATTGTGGTTCTTTCCTAACCAGAAAGTGCTCCATCCGTTATCGTTAAGTATCTGTGCCATTGTAGCTGCTTGTGGCGGCAACTGGCAGCTAAATCCGGGATATCCATTGGCGCCTTCCGTTATAACACCCATACCATTAAGGTTATGATTACGGCCGGTATTGATACATGACCGTGTAGGTGAACAAAGTGCTACCGTATGCCACTGAGAGTATGTCAATCCATCAGCAGCGAGTTTATCAAGTGTTGGCATGTTTATTCTTCCTCCGTATGGTGACCATGCTGCAAGGCCGGTATCATCATAAAGGATAAAAAGGATATTCGGAGATCCCTCAGGAGCTTTTTTGCGTACGTAAGGTTCCCAATCGGGAGTTGATTCACGGACATCAAGCTTGATGACACCCTTGAATTCTTTGGTAGTCGATACAGCAAGATTTTCTTTCTGAGCAGGTTGTTGTGAGCAACCGCACAAAAAAGCAACAGCCAGTACTAATAAAAACAGTTTCTTCATTGATGATAATTATAGTTAATAATAGAGATTAGAACTTTTTCATTTTGTTACTTTATGATCCTCTGTTTCTGAATATAAATATAGTATTTTATGTGGCACCTGAGGTAAACAGAATTGCTGGTATCATATTAGAATTTATTACATAACACAAAATATTTAAATTTGTTTTTAATGTATTGGACATTTGCCATTAAATGCATCCTATTTAATTTTAAAGCATTTGATCAGGTCTGGTCATTTAAAAATTATCACACTCATTTAAAAATTTTTGAATGACAGTATTCCTTCTGTCAATTCCATTAAAAAATTCATCAAGGTAACCGGTCATGCTTTTCTTTACTTTGTCATTCAGATAAGGAAATTCATTTATGATTTTGTAAAATTCCTGCTTTTTATCAGAAAACTCAATAAGAGCTTTTGCAAAATCATCTTCCGTTCTGCAGAGTCCAAGGTAGCGTCGCTCCCGGACCGATGCCAGTCCAAGAGCTGCAGCAGGGGTTGCATAGTGAGCATCCACAAGACCCGAATAATCAAAATCATATGGAACCGCAATTCCAAGGTTAGGCTTGTCAGAGACGCTGTTTATCAGTACTTTGATGTTATGCTGGTATGTAACTGTCCAATCGGTGTTCCCGATCATGTAATTGAAAAGTGTCACCCTGTCCATAATCTCCGGAATAATATTCTTCTGGGTCAGGGTTGCCGAATTAACCGGAATTGTTTTGGTCCGTTCGGCAAGCATATTGAAAGGTTCGATCAGGAAACAGAAAGTACTGATGGGTTTGCTTTTTCCCGAATTGCTGATATAGTCTATTCTCGCAAGTCTTACCCTGAAACTGTAATCAGTAAGGATATTAAAAAGTTTATAGACAAGATATTCTTTAAAAAGATAGTTCTCATTACCATAATAGCAATGAGTGACCACTTTGATTTTGGTTATTTTGTCGAGATCGGTTTTTGCAGAATCTGATTTATTGAAATAGAGGCTCAGAGGGGGAAACTGACAGTATTCATTCCTGAATATGCCTCGGGATTTTATTCTTATCTCCTTGCTGATGGAATCATTCTCATTAAGATAATAAGTAAGTATGGCGTTCATGTATTCATCCTTCGGTTTTTTCCGGATATATTCCTTAATGTCGAAACGAAGAGTCAGGTGAAGAAGGTCATCCTTGTCAAACAGGCCGAGATCGTGCCGGAGGGTATCAACCACAGCGAGAGGACTATCTATTGTATCATTCTGGCCGGAGACCGGAAGAATAAAAAAAATAATCAGTATAAACTGAATCCAGATTACTTTATTCATAGTCAATTTAGTTGTTATTCCGCTCTTGCAAAGTAATACGTATAGCCCAGGACAATGGAATATGACCGGGCAGACAGGAGTGCTTCACTGGTAACCTCTGGAGTCTGGTTTATTATTGTATAAGGTGGAATATGCTCTGATGGCGTGAGCGCATAAGAAAGTCCAAGAGTGACTGTATGCTTTTTCCTGTGATACGACATGCCTGCTGAAAAGTGGTAAATATTCCAGCTGCCCGATGCATGAAGTAACTCATCTGCTTCCGGAGGTTTGTCATAACTGCTGAAATCGGTATATGCTCCGAGCAGCAGGGTGAATTGTTCAGCAATAAGCTGGCTGAACCCTATCCCTGCATTAAGAACTGGCTTCGAGGCATTTTCAACATGCAGATAGCTGTCAATTATCGGCTTGAGGCTTGCAGAATCAAGATAGGAAGTGGGGTAGACAAATGGTTCAGAAGCTGTTTCAAGTAGATGGTAAGTATTTATCCTGGTAAAGTATTCTGCCGACGCGACAAGCCGGGTCTTTGCAGACTTAAAATCAATACCGATTGCAATGGAGAGAGGATGTTTATACTTTGCCTTGATATCAGATTTACTGTCCATTATCATGAAGTTATCCTTCATATCTGCGGCATTTTCAGAAACAACGATATTTGAATTTTCGCGCTGGATAGACCCCGACCCGTACAATCCGAGAGATGGGGTAGTGATGGTGAGTCCGTATTTCCATCTGCCTGACATATAAGATAATCCGGCTTTTGCGAGCAACCCGATTGTTGAATATTTAACAGCTTCATCAATAGTTTCTGTTGCATAAACATAATAGGGATCAATATAATTTACTTCCCTTACATAGTTGGTACGCTGATAAGTCTGGCCCCTGTAGATCCCGAACAGAGTTGCACCTATTCCCAGCTTATCTGATACTGAATACCCTGTCCCGATACCGAGCCATTGCTCATCGAGCTGGTTAACATAATCGAATGCACCAACATATGTAGTGGCTGCCGGGTTTGGGTTTTCAGGGTCATTCTCAGAGGCTTCACTGGTATAGCGCGTATTCATCAGGATATTATTATGATTACGGGTGAGCAAAGTATATGAGAACCTGAATCTGTCATTCTTAGCGAGTTTCAGCATCCCTGATATGATCTGAGGGTAGATGCTGATCTGTGCTGAATTGAGGTTTAGTCCATTTCCTGCACCATCTGTGATAAGTGTTTTATCCATCCGGTATACGTTGGCATCTATCGAAAGGCTTGGGTTGGTTATGAAAGCCAGCGCTCCCGGGATTGTAATATACTGCTGAGTTGTCGCCTGCTCCTCCAACCATGGCCCCACCAAGGAGCGTACTCTCGGCTCCGTACTGCTGCGACCAGTAATGGTCATCCTGTGCATTCAGCAGCATACCATTCCCCCATATTATGATAAGGGATATCAGTACTGCTTGCAGAGCCTTCAGGTATTTCATGATTGCTGGCAGAACTTTATCTCACTCCTGCAGATTTTCAGGATCCGGTTTTTCACCCCTGTATGAAACCTCAAGTTCAGCATTCCCCTTGACTAAATCTATTTTACAGATCTCAGCTTTCTCAATGCTGATCCCGGTTCTCGAAGAAATATCTTTTATCAGAAGATCCATCTTGGCCGGATTGAGTAATTCAAGATTGTCATAGAGCACTTTGTGTTTTATCCATAGATTGTCTTTCTTTGGCTTATTGTGTCCCTTTTCCTTCTTCTTTTTGCCATCCTTTTTAAAAAAGATCTCAAGCAGGAATATGGTCAGTATTATTATTGAATTAACAAGTATGGTTCCCCTTACAGGATGAGGATAGTCAAGCAATGCATTGATTGCTGAGATCCCGATTACGGTAAAGAGATACGACATATCCTTAATAGCCATGTTCCTCGTTCTGTACCGGATAATGGAAAAAACGGCAAACAGGCCAAGAGCCATTCCCATCTGAAGTTCAACATCCTTCAGAAGGATACAAACCATGAAAATAACAGTGCCCATGAGAAAAAAAGCGAACAGATTCCCTTTCTTATCTGCATATCTGTTATATATGAGCTTTATTATAATAAATAAGGCCGCTGTATTGATGGCCAGTCTGATTAAGGCTTCCCATAAGGGATCCATTGCCAGGTTTAATGATTCTGCAGTCATATAGGTGGGATTATTTTCTCAGTAACTCTTGCACTGGTTGAGCAGGTTAAAAACAATGCTGTTTCGTTTATCAAAACCGGCATAAAAACTATCAAGGTATCCGGTCATAATTTTTCTTTCTTTTTCGCTGAGAAGTGTAAAGTCGTTGATTACTTTGTAGAATTGCTCCTTCTTGTCTGAAAACTCCCTGAGAGCATTTATATAAACATCTTCACTCCTGCAAATGCCAAGATAGAGCCGATCGCGGACCGATTCTATACCAAGGTCTTCATGAGGAACCGCATAATCTGCATCCACCAATCCAGAATAATCGAAATCATACGGCACAATAGCTCCAAGACCTGAGCCTGTGAACTCCATTGATGAGAGTACTTTACAATTATGCTGGTTTGGAACTGACCAGTCGGTATTTCCTATCATATAAAAGAAAATAGCCACACGGTCCATCATTTCCGGTATTATGTGCTTTTGATTCAAATTCACCGCATCCACAGGAACTGATTTGGTCCTTTCTCCGAGCATCTCAACCGGTTCAATAAAAAAGGCATAAGAATTTATCGGTTTTGTCTTCTTGTAGGTATTGATATACGCAATTTTTACCAGTCTTACCCTGAAGCTGTAATCGGTAAGCACATTATAAAGTTTGTAAATAAGAAATTCCTTAAACAGGTATTCTTCATTTCCATATCTGCAATGAGTCACCATCTTAAGCTTGCCGATCTTTTTCAGGTCATCCTTCTGAAAATCACCCTTCGAAAAGTTAAGCCGAATCGGTGGAAGATCGCAGTAACCGTTTCGAAACTCTCCGCGAGATTTCAGACGGATCTCTTTATTTATCGAATCCGTTTCACTGATATGATAGGTCAGTATGGCGTTCATATATTCATCCTTCGGTTTTTTATTTCTATAATGAGTAAGGTCAAACCGGAGCGACAGATTCAGAATCTCATCTTTGGTAAAAAGACCGAAATCCTGACTGAGGGTATCTACTACATCCAGGGGATTGACAATTGTATCACTCTGGCTGAATAGAGGAAAGGCAATTAAAAATGCCAGGGCAGTCTGAAGCAAAAAGATTTTTCTCATAATTACCATTATAGCGAAATTATTTATTAAAAATCGCCTCCGCAATACTAAAAATATCCTTAGGAATATATTTCCTGGCAATAGATAATACAAGGGCCGGGAGGGAAAACAGTTCCCTTGTCTGGATAATATCAATTTTTATTTTTGTCTCGATAAGTTTGCTTTTCAGGATCAGCCTTGCTCTTTCAAGACGCAGATCTTCAAAGGAGTCAATCCCTGCATAGTGATAATCATTATTTCTTTTCATCGTCTTCAAATTTTGGGAAAAACAGCCTGACAATGGCTTTGATCACCGGTCGTTCAACGATCTTCTTTCTGAATACCAGAAAGAGTACCAGAAGCAGTGAGTAAAAACCTGCCACACATAAGAAGCCCAGCTCATTTGAATCCAAAAGTGAACCGATATAGTATCCGGCAGCAATGGATATAAACAAAATTATAAAGAACAGCAGATAGCCAATAACTGCTATTGTTGCAACATTGCTGAATATCCTTGACAGGTTTTCAGCTGTGTGAAGTCTTATGAGATCGAGTTTTACCTCGATATACTCCAGTACATCTTTCTTAAGGTCATTGACATCATCCAACATCTCGGAGCATATTATTAAACAGCCTTGGAAAGATTTTCTATTTCTCTTTGCAGGTCTGCCAGTTTCTGTGCCAGTTCATCTTTTATCCTGCCTGTTTTCTGGCTTGCCTGACCCTTCAGATTCTCCAGTTCCTTTTCAAGTTCCATGAACTTACTTTTCAGTTGTTCACGGGTCTCTTTCCCGCTTTTGGGAGCATAGAGCAATGCAATGATTCCTCCGATGGCAGCACCTGCCAGTAATCCTGTTAAAAATGAATTGCCTGATTTCATAATGATCCTGTATAAATTATAACCGTTAAAAATTAAATTTTAAGTTCAGGGATATTTCATAACAAAGATAAGAAAGTGGAACGATCATTGTAAATACTTATTAATGAGTATTCCTTTTAATTTAAAGAATTCATTTAAGTTATAAAACTTGTTATAATCCTATTTACTGTTATTGATAAGCTGCTCCCCGATATAACTTCCGTAGCTGGTAATGCAAAAGGAGGCGATCAGGGTAAGCAGTCCAATGATGAGAAGGAGGTAGGTACCACGCTTTACTGCCTTCCACTCTTTCATAACCACTCCCACAATATAACTGAAGAAAATGAGCATAGACATATGCAACACCCAGCTGGCAAACTGGAAGTTACCCATTTTCACATGTCCGAGACCATAAAAGAAGAACTGAAGGCACCAGAAGGTTCCTGCAAGAGCAGACCATAGCCAGTTGCGGAATATCTCCATTCTGGTAAGATCATTCTTCGGAAGAAACTCCTTCAGTGTACCATTCCTGAGACCTGCAACTATGAACCAGATGAAGTTTACAACAAAGCATCCGGAGGTGGAAATAATCATTTTTGCATTTCCCTGGAAATTTACTGCCCCTTTTTGTGCTGCCATGTCTGCAATTGGCTGGCCATACTCCAGCGAAAGATTAAAGACTCCTGAAAGCACGCCGGCTACTATGGTCAGGAATAGTCCGACAGACATATTGAAACCAGTTTTTTCTCCGGCCAATGAATTCAGATCCTTTTCCTTTTTAAACCCGCTCCATCCGCAAAGAATTACTCCCAAAACGGAAACGATCATTCCGGATAGTACTATGCCGCCTCCGGGTTTTGAGAAATAGGAACCAATTCCTCCCAGAATCAGCATTGGCAGGAGGGTTCCAAGTACTGCCGAAATACCTATGGCGAGAGTGTATGTAAGAGAATACCCTATATGATTGATTGCCTTTCCAAATGACATCCCTCCAAAGCCATAAGCAGCACCCAGCAGGAATGCCATCCAGAATGGCTTCGAAGGAGCATCATGAAGGATTGAAAAAAAGCCTGGTATTGTCAGGAGTCCGACAATAATTGGCATAATAATCCATGCAAAAAGAGCCTGAACGAGCCAGAAAGTGCCCCATGACCATTTACGGATCTGAGTATTTGGTAAATAACAGGTAGCTGCGGAGATACCTCCTATGGCATGGAGGCCTGTGCCAAGGATGGGATTGGATGGGATCATAATCTATTATGATAATGCGGGTTAATATATATCGACAGGTATATTTCCCATCTTAATTGTCATTTTTCCTCCCTTTACAACATCTGAAAATGGCAGAAATGTCTTATTCAAGGGTTGTTCCATTAAGTGACATAGACTGAATATAGATATTATCCTGGCTGTTATTTTCAGTTTCAATTACAAATTGTCTCCCGGGATAATATTTTTCATTCAGGCTGATTGTAACCTTGTCGAACAGTGGACTGCCAATTCCGAATTCTGGAATCGATTGCAGTCAATCCTTTCACATCAAACAACCCGATACCTGCCATAACAAACCATGCTCCCAATTGTCCCTGGTCTTCATCCTGTCCGAAGCCATAGCCGTGTATTCCTTCTGTGCCATAGAAATCTTTGCATATCGCCCTTACCCATTTCTGGGTTTTTGATGGTTTCCCTGAGTGGTTGAACAGGAAAGAGGTATGCAGGCATGGTTGGTTTCCGTGGTTATATGGCTTTCTGATACCTGCAAAAGCATGTATCTGGGTTCCACCACCAAAAAGGTCTTTCTGAGATATTATGAAGATGCTGTCAAGACGGTTATTGAATTCATCCTTTCCGATTTTTGCCACAATGCCTTCAGGATCGTGAGGAACATAAAAAGAGTACTGGTATGAATTACCCTCCTGAAATCCGTTATGAGGTTCAGTAGGATCAAAGTCCTCAAAAAATTCTCCATTCTCTAATTTTGGCCACATCAACTTGCGTGCAGGGTGAAAGATCTTCTCCCATCCTTTTGAGAGGTTCATGAGCATATTGTAATCCTGCTCTTTCCCGAGAGCTTTTGCCATCTGTGCAACCGCATATGATGTGTAGGAGTATTCGAGAGTGTGAGAGCAGGAAAACTTCCATAATTCATCAGAGACATTCATGCTGTCTATATATGGGACATAACCATATTTTACAAACTTCCCGACATCCATTTTCCCTGCACCAAATGGCCGGTTCTCCGAGGTTATTTCATTCTTCAATGCAGCTTCATATGCTGTCTGAACATCAAAGTCCCTGATGCCACAATTGTAAGCTGCCACAATTGCAAGAGGAACCTGGTTTGTACCTACCCCCGATACATATTTACTGCAGGCAATTCCGTCGCCAAGCCAACCGGCATCCCTGTATACAAGAAGGTGCGCTTTGATAAAGTCTGAGAGGTACTCCGGATAAGCCAGAGCCCACAACTGAACAAGATTCCACTGTCCTCCCCAAATGCCGTCGGTATTGTAGAAATTATGTTCGGGTTTATTGTCTGCTCCAAGCGGGATCTGTCCCACAGTCCCGTCATTCTCAGGGTAGGCCCCGTTCACGTCACTGGCTAATCCACGGCCCAATAGCGCATGGTAAAGGCCGGTATAGAATTTGACCTTGTCACTTTGGTTTTTTCCCTCGACTCTGATCCTCCCGAGATAGGAGTTCCAGTTTTTGTGAGACATCTCCCGGGCTTCATCAAATGTCAGCTCTTTAGCTTCAGCCTCAAGGTTAAGCCTTGCATTTTCCACAGAGGTATAGGATAATCCTGCTTTTATTGTTATGCTTTCATTTTCAGTTGTAGAATAAGTAAAATAAAGACCAGCGCCTGTTCCTGTTGCTTCATTCTTTCCCGGTTCTGCTACAGATCCATGAAAGATGCCAAACGATTCGGGCTGTTTGTCAACATCTGCTGAGAAATACATTTTAACGCTTGCTCCGGTCTGGTATTTCTTTACATATTCAGGATAAGTTTCAACGAAACCTTCAATGCGCCCATCGGATGTCAGCCTGACCCTGGAATCTTTTACCTCGCCGCTCTCACCCTGCTTATTGCCTATGTCGAACAGAATATGCGAATCATTTCCTTGTGGGAAGGTGTAGCGATGGAAGCTTACCCTCTTTGTAGAGGTCACTTCAGCTTTAATGCCATAATCCTTAAGAATTACAGAATAATATCCGGGATGAAGTATCTCATCCTTTTTATCAAAGGCTGATCGGTAACCTGTTCCGGCTGAGTCAGGGTTTCCGGGTACAGTTTTCAGCTGACCCCTGGTGGGCATGAATACAACACCCCCTACCTGGAACTCATGGAAATTCGGAAAGCCCTCAATAGATGTGTGCCGGAAGTCATATCCGACAGCTTCCCACCCTGTCAGATTACCCAGATGGCCATCTGTCGAGGGGCCCGGCTTTGCCATTCCGAATGGATTAGCCCCTGGTGCAACATGGAACCATCTGCAATGTGCAGTGCCAATAAGCGGATCGACATATTGTGTAAGGTCTTCCTGTCCAGAACTATTTGTGCTATCGGTTTTGCAGGAAGAGAGAGCTGTAATAGCTAAAATCAGTAGGAGTATAAAAAATGGTTTGTTATTCATTGTATTTTAATTAGACAATATTACTTTTCAAATGTAGCAGAAAAAAGTCTGAAATTGAGGGAGGTTGAAACTCATTTGGGTTGTTTTAACTCCACTTGATATTGTTTATACCAAAACAAGGAGACATCTGCGTAGGAATAATTTTCGGTCCTGAAAAGCTTTGTATTGAAGAATTTTTTATCAATCATTTTTTCTATTTCGGAAGAGTTTTTATCGATCCCGTAATTGTATGCTGTTGCCAGGAACTTCAGTCCGGAAATCTCATCCATGCTGTTGGTCCTGAAATTTTCCCCGCAGATTTTAATAAATGCAACGAGGTAGTTGAATTCAGTTTTTGGATCTTCGAGATCCTGAACAATCGATCTGCGGTAATCTTTTATGTCATCAAAATCGGATCTTTGCTTAAAGCTTATTCCTGATCTGCGGTTCAGTACTGAATCAGATTGTTCACGTATCATTCCAGCAAATGATGGTTTCATCTGGAACTGACCAATGGAGAAATTCGCATAATCATCACCGAGGTTAATATAGAGGGCTTTCAGGAGTGTTATCTCTATTTTGTCTCGAAGGGCAGAATAGCGTACCAGTTCAGGAAAAATCACTGCAACAGCGATAGGATAAGAGATATGGCTTTTAGCCAAAACAGGTTCCATCCAGCTTCTGTTTTCACTTACAAACTGAAGTGCCTTTGTCCAGTCATCCCCGAATATTTCGGGGTAGTTCAGATTCTGGGAGTTCCCGGGAACAGGCAAGCCTGTGGCAAGCAGAAATACAAGATAAAATCTATATATATTCATTTAATTTAACCACGGTGTTACACTGAGATTGGCACGGAGTTGCACTGTCACATCCACGATTATCATGTTTCAAGAAATACTCCGTGACTTTCTCCGTGAAACACCGTGTAGCTCCGTGGTAAATAATCAATAATGTTTTAAAATGGTATCTTATGCTGCATTACCGCATTATTTTTCGGGGAGTAGTACA
This sequence comes from uncultured Bacteroidales bacterium, assembly GCA_963782945.1. Taxonomy (GTDB): domain Bacteria; phylum Bacteroidota; class Bacteroidia; order Bacteroidales; family VadinHA17; genus LD21. The sequence continues at coordinate 70,764 of CAWALO010000028.1, read as the reverse complement.
TATAAGTCAGAAAGACTTTTCCATCCTTTTTAACCAGGTATGGGTTGAATAGATCAGTCATTGTTTTATTATCGCTGAAAGTGAGGGTTCCCGAATTATAATATGCATACATTGTATTGTTTGTATTCACGAACAGGTCTTTGGCTCCAATGGTTTCAGGTTTAAGAGTAAGGACAACCTTCATCTGAAGATCAATGATTTTGTCATATGCATATATGAGTATGTCGTCAAACTTAAGATTGCTGCTAAGTGTTCCTCCTCCTGCTTTTAAAAGATCGTATTTTGCATTGGGAATATTTGTGACGAGTTTTGCCTGGGTACTTTCCATTCCTCCTTCCTGCGACACGGCCTCTGACATCTGCTGGGCATATTCCATTGCAAGTTCCATACGTTCATCGTCGCTCTTGGCATTTGCCATGGCCTCTTCCATCTTTTTGCCCTGGTCTTCAGTCATCAGGACATTTTCCGTAGCCAATGCCGCAAACTTGTCCTTTGATTTTGATACTGTGAAATTGTCAATTCTGGCATAAGGGCCATATTTTTTCCCTGCGAATGTGATCAGGAATTTGTCACCTGACTTGGTGATATATGGTTTGTTTTTTGCAAGGAAACCGGCTTCGGTCTTATCATCTATATCTTTCGGAACAAAATCAGCTATCTGCGGATCTCCGGCTTTAAACGGGCCGGTTGTTACGCCGTCTTTTGCTACATAATATTCATCTGAACCATGAGCCTGTGCAAGAATTCTGCCGTCGCTCAGGATGCTTATTGATATTTCCCTGTAATCGATCTCCAGTTTTCCTCCAAGGTCCATAGCCTTTATAGCCTGATCACTGGCACATGATGGTTCTGGTTCGATTTTTGCCTTATCAGATGTTTCAGTTTTGCCAAGTACTTCCTTGGTCACCGAATTGGAGACCTTGTTTAATAAACCACTTTGGGCACTGAGGTATGTTTCCTGTAATAAAGCTGATTACCAAAGAAATAATGATTGCCTTTTTCATTTTATTGCCGTTAAATAATTTTCAAAAAGAACTTTAGTTATAACAATAACACTTTAAGATGATTAAAGTTAAATAAAATCTTTACAGCTTTATTCAATCCTGCAAAATATTATGGTTTTTCTAATTCAGGAATTCATGAATCTTACCTTTGCTCCCTTTATAAAACCTTTGTGATGCTTCGTATTTAATAAATCATTAAACGCAAAGGACACAAAGTTCCTCACAAAGGACTCAAAGGAATATAAAAAGGTCAATTAGTGTCCCCAGCCGAATTGATTTCCAAACCTCGGATTCACGACATTATTGTAGATTGAACCGAACGTGAAGGCTACTCCGAAATTCCCCCAATACTGGAACTGTGTGGCAAGTTCTTTTTTCTGGAGAAGGATCTCTTCGGTAGTTGCACCACTTTTTACAAGCCCCAGCTGATCGTGAAGAATGGATGCGCCTCCTCCAAAATTCAATGATAGTCCCTTCAGTACCCTAAAGCTGAAATTTCCGTAAATTGAGATATTATTTTTAGACCAGTCGTACAGATAATTGCTGTATTCCGAGCTTAGGTCGATCTGTCCCCACTTCTGTACCACTGAATATGCCACGTTAATAGAATGCTGGGCATGGCCCTCTTCAGTCTTTTCGTAGATTGTTGTATCTGTATAATTAAAATAATTATAACCTATTGAATATAAGATCCTTAACTGCTTCCTTGTTGACTGGGAATAGGGAAAGATGTCATATTCAATTCCAGGCATTACTGCTATTGACCTGTCAAGGTTGTTGTAACTTGAAGAGCCGATATAGACTGTTCCTCCGTATGACCAATGGTCAGATATACTCTTTACTATCAGGGCATTTGCAGATCTGGAATTATTCTCGCTTGATATAGTTTCTTCATCAATTTCAAATTTCTCTATCCCGTAATTATATCTTGCCCTGAGGTTTATTTTCCATTCTTCAGTTACCCTGTTTGCAGAAAAACTTCCGTAGAGGTTGTTCGATGTATAAGTCTGCTGACCTTCAAACCATCCGTTGACCTGTGCCTTGAATACCCAGCTGTCCCATTTGTCGGTTGAGACGGTTTCTGAAATCTGTTCGCTGAAACTTATCTGTACATATTTTGCAAGAGGTGTTTTTGCTATGTATCTCATCAGTCCCATTTTAAGAGTATTGACCTCCTGAATCCTTATTTCTTCATAAGTGGCATCGGGTGCTGAGACGAATGAAAGGGTATCGTACATTCCTGCATTTTCGTTCTGTCCCACAAGGAAATATGTGTATTCATTTCCTCCGGCGCCGGTCCTTTGCTTTGTGGAGAGGATATAAACACTTGCATCCCTGATGTCCCTGACATAATTTATATAAGGGATCTCTTTCCTTATATAATCATTTGTTTTATTGTCGTTCGTTTCCATAAATACAGGTAAGGCATCCTTACGCAGCGAATCGGATTTTGTATCAACACCTCCGGAGAAAGCAGGTGACATGACCGCAAGAAATGTAAAGACCAAAATAGTTATTCTCATGGCAAATCGTTAGGATGAAGTAAAATGTATGTTTTAAACCAGCGAATATATACAAAGTGATTGTTTGAAGGCACTTTTAACTTTGTGATTAACAATATTTAACATTTTAAAAAAAATCCGGTCCCGAAGAATCGGGACCGGATGTCATTGAAGATAAAAGGAATGAAAAACAGGAATTACTTTATTTCAGTTGTGAGGAGTCAGCCGGTTCAAGACCTTCATTTGTAAGTATCCATGTGTCGCCTGATTGCCCTGCCACCTCCAGTTCACCAGAGTCATAATACTCTTTCGAGATATAGGAATGAAGCAGTCTCAGAGAGGTTTTATCAAGTTTCAAAACAGATCCTGCCGGGAGATAAAGGTTGATGCCAACGTTATCAGCCGCCCATTTTCGTCCTTTCGGAATTGTAAAATACTCGTCAAGGATAAGTGTATCTCTATTGATACTGTAATTATAGATAATATCTTCTGTCTTTTTCATGGCATCAATCTCATTACGGCCTGATGAACGTTTTCTTAATTCGACTCTTGCATCGCCATTTTCAGAATTATAGACCTTTAGATAGGGTCGGATGTAAAGCTCATTTCTGACATCGCTTATCATGATACTATAACCTTCGTCCCTGAAGTTAAGTTCTTTTTCGATGTTCAGAGCGGAAGTTCTGTTGCCTGTCTTAATATACAGAGTTTTAGGAGAATGAGAAAGTATTTTCTGCGTGGAAGTCTTTGCTGTTTCAGCGAAACTCAGACCTTCATTAAACAGGATCACTGCCAGGATCGCTATAAGCATTACCCATAATACGAGACCCACAAGGCTTAAAATGCCATCTTTTGCCCTGAACCAGAAGATCATCTTCACCCCCCAATAGATAAGGGCCATCATGGGGATAATCAGTATTGCAAGGGTAAGCCCGATTACCCATGGAACAAGGACGGGATTGACAACATAATTCAGGAAATCAGAAAGATAAATGAGGTTCATATCAACACTGCTATTGGAAATACTTACCGGGTATTTAAAAACCAGGAGCATAACAAAACTCAGACTTAGCAGTGACCCGAGCAGTACAAATGAAACTCCGAAAAGAATCAGCAGAATTCTTATTGCAATATAAAATACTCTTCCAAGGGCTCTGAAGATCTCATTGAGGGCATTCCCGATCCTCGAAGTGTTGTAGTATCCTCTGTTATAGGAAGAAGCACCTGCCCCGAAAGAGCCGGCTTCATTACTCTTGTGGGATATCACTGACTGATATGATTTGCCGTACATTTCACGCTTTCGGGAATCTGTATTGGCCAGCGGAAGTGAAATCCAGAGTGCCAGATAGATAAAAAACCCAATCCCGAATGTAGCTGTAAAAAGAACGAAAAGCAGCCTGAACAATACGGGGTCTGTATTCAGGTAGGCACCTATCCCTCCGCAAACCCCACTGATGATTGTATCATCCGGATTTCTGTACATTCGTTTCTTCCCGGAGGTATAACTATGGGTTTCCGGTTCTGCATCATTGTTATCAAAATCTTCGGGTTTTCCGATTATTGAAATCATGGCCTCCACATTATGCACCGAAATTGTTCCGGCTGTACCTTTCTGGGACTCGAAAATCTCGGCTATCCGTGATTCAATATCCTCAACTGTCTCGACACCTCCGCGGACGTGTCTGAAACGGCTGTTTATTGCCTGCAGGTAATCACGCAGGATCCCGTATGCCTCCTGGTCTATCTGGAACAGAATCCCGGCAATATTTATATTTATTGTCTTATCCATTTTTGTATGTTTTTCTGGTTTAATATATGATTACCTGGTTTTGATAAGATTCACCGATTCAACAAGTTCCTTCCACGAATTGTTAAGATCATCCAGATACGTTTTTCCGGATTCAGTAAGTTCATAATATTTCCGTGGAGGACCCTGCTGCGATTCTTCCCACCTGTAGCTTAGCAGTCCGGCATTCTTTTGCCTTGTGAGGATGGGATAAAGGGTACCTTCAACTACAATTACTCTCGCTTCTTTTAGCTCTTTTATAATGTCGCTGGCATAACAGGAATTCCTTGAGAGAACCGAAAGGATGCAATACTCAAGTATCCCTTTACGCATTTGTGCTTTTGTATTTTCTAAATCCATGATGTTAAATTTTAGTGATTTATTCAACTATTTTTCTGAGTCCATCTCTAGAATTTCATGTTCTTCCTGACGGAATCAAACTCCTTCTTTACGGCCTCCTTAATATTATGTATGTTGACAGGCTCACCCTTCATCTCAATCTTCTGAGCCGTTGTTTTTGCTTCGGGCAAAACAATGTAGAGTATAAGGTAAACCATTACTCCGATACCACCTGCGAGAGCCAGCGCAATGAAAATAATCCTGACTATCACAGGGTCTATATTCCAGTAGGCTCCCATACCGGAACAGACGCCTCCGATTACCCTGTTATCGGGATCGCGGTACATCCGGTGATAACCAGGTGAGGCGAATTTTTCACGCGAGGTTGGTCCGTCTGAATCAGAAATATCTTCAGGTGTTCCCAGGACTGCTATGGCCTGGCGGACATCTTCTATATTAATTACCTGTTTATAGCTGGTAATTTTTGTGCGGAAGAGCTCCGCCATCCGGGTTTCAATATCTGACAGTATCTCCGATGCGCTCTCTTCTCCTGCAAAATGAAGCTCAAGATTCCTCAGATACATTTTTAATTCAGCGTAGGCATCTTCATCTATATTGAAAGAATACCCGCCAAGATTAATGCTTACTGTTATTTTCATAGTTCTTTTAATTATTTACTACTGTTCAATGCATGTAACATGACAATACAAAGATATAAATAAATATTTATACTATGCAATACATAGTACTAAAATAATTCACATTTTTGCAAAATATTTTTTAAATAGCAGATAAACAGGAGTATAGAGATCAAGAAAATTTTGTATAATGGACAAAAACCCCCTCTGTCGCTTCTCACCTTCGCTAAAGCTTCGGTGAGCGAAGCGCGACATCTCCCCCAGGGGGGAGAAAAGCTGTGGTATTTAAGTGCATTCCCCGTACAAATCTCTATATTTATCCAAATATTTATTGATGAAGAAAAAATACAAATGGGGAATACTTGCCCCGGGCAAGATGTCAGCGAAATTTACCAGGGGGCTCAAATTGCTTGATAATGCAGAGCTGTATGCTGTAGGATCACGCGATCCTGAACGGGCCAGACAGTTTGCTGCTGAATTTGGATTTAAAAAAGCTTATGGAAGCTATGAGGAACTTGCAGCTGACAAAGATGTTGATGTTATTTATGTGGCATCGCCTCATTCTCATCATCATGACCACACAATTATGTGTCTGAGGAACGGAAAGGCTGTTTTATGTGAGAAGGCGTTTGCACTGAACAGCCGTGAGGCTGAAGAGATGATTGCTGAGGCGGAAAGACAAAAGGTATTTCTGATGGAGGCTCTGTGGCCGCCTTTTCAGCCAATTTACAGAAAGACAAAAGAGATACTTCTTGGCGGTGAACCGGGCAGACTGATACACCTTACCGCAAGATTCGGCTTCCAGCCTCCATATAATCCCACCGACAGAAAATACAATCTTGCTCTTGGGGGAGGCTCTCTTCTTGATATCGGGATCTACCCGGTTATGGATACCCTTTATTTCATGGGAGTGCCTGATGAGATTATTGCGAAAGCATCATTCACACAGACAGGTTCGGAGGATGAGATAAGCATTATCCTTGGATATGAGGATGGCAGGATGGCAACACTTTACAGCTCATTTCGCACTGCAGCGGGTATCGCAACTGACCTGTTATGCGAAAACGGCAATCTGTACTTCTCCCGCGGGCGCGACATGTCGCAACGGCTGAATGTGGCAATGAATGGGAAAGAGAATATAGAATACTCACTTCTTCCCGAAGGCATGGGCTACCATTATGAGGCTATTGAAGTTATGAATTGCCTGGAAGAGGGAAAACTGGAAAGTGAAATTGTTCCTCACTCCTTCACCCGCGATCTTATGAGGACACTCGATAAAATACGGGCAGCGGCAGGAATATCGTTTCCGGGGAGAGATTAGGGGAGAAGAGTAGCGGAGAGCGGAGATTGAAGATGTGAGAGGTGAGAGGTGAGATGTGAGACACGCCTTTTTGCCTCTCTCAGATCTCAAATCTCATATCTCAGATCTTTTCTCCGTGCAACTCAGTATCCTCAATGATAAATAAATCTAGTGTTTATGCCAGATTCAGTAAATGACGCAATAAGTGAGGATGCTTTTTACAGGAAGAAGATGTTCCTTGCCATGATCATTCCAGGGATTTTTATCACTCTTATGTGGCTTGTTAAAATCACCGAACTGCTTCTGGATAGAGATCTGTCAGATTTGGGAATTTATCCATTAACAGTAAAAGGACTGGCAGGTGTAATTTTTTCACCCTTTATTCACAGCGACTTCAATCATCTTTTCAATAATTCATTGCCATTATTCTTCCTTGCCACAGCACTCTTCTATTTTTATTCGGAGGTGGCCCTGAAAGTTTTCCTCTGGACCTGGTTTATTACCGGTATGCTGGTATGGTTCGCGGGACGGGAAGCCTGGCATATAGGCGCCAGCGGACTCGTTTATGGTCTTGCCTCATTCCTGTTTTTCAGTGGCATCCTGAGGAGGTACTTCAGGCTGATAGCCTTGTCACTGCTTATTGTATTTCTTTATGGATCGATGGTGTGGGGCTTATTCCCCGGGGTATATAAAAATGTTTCGTGGGAATCACATATGCTCGGCTTCTTTTCTGGCCTGCTTCTCGCACTTTTGTTCAGGAAGGAGGGTCCTCAGCGGCCGGTGTACGAGTGGATGGAGGAGGATGAAGATGAGGATCTGAGTGCCGGAGAAGGGAGAACAGATCATAAAGCATAAAGCGTAGAGCGTAAAGCATAGAGATTAAGAGGCTCAGAGACTGAGAGCCTAAGAGAATATGTGAGAGGAGGAGAATGGGATCCTCCGTCGCTAAAGCTATGGAGGACGAAGGAAGGGGAGAGATAAATGAAGATATTTTTAGGAGGTGTTGGCAAAATCAGTCAAATTATTACCTTTAGGGCCTGATTTTCTTGAAAACCGATTATAATCTTGATTCATGAATGATAAACCTGTAGCCGTAATTACAGGTGCCAGCAGAGGAATAGGCAGGGCTGTTGCTATTGCTTTGGCAGCCGAAGGATACGATATTGCTGCAATCGCAAGATCTGTTGACAGTGAGGGAATGGAGTATCTTGAACCTGAGGTTGGAAAGCTGGGAGCGCAGTTTTTTCCTGTTGGGATGGATATTTCATGTACAGACTGCCATAAGGAGGCAGTATCCACCATCCTTGGAAGATTTGGCAGGATCGACGTCCTGGTAAATAATGCAGGTGTTGCTCCATTGCAAAGGAATGATATCCTTGACATGACGGAGGAGAGCTATGAGAGAGTATTAAACATCAACCTTAAAGGTCCTGTTTTTTTCGCTCAGAAGGTTGCAAGGGAGATGACATGGCTTAAGCATCAGATTGGTAATTACAACCCTGTAATAGTATTCATCACTTCTGTATCAGCAGTTCTTTCATCAACAAACAGGTCCGAATACTGCATTTCAAAGGCCGGACTCAGTATGGCCTCCACACTTTTTGCCGACAGGCTTTCCAATGAGGGTATATTGGTTTTCGAAGTTAGACCCGGTATTATTCAGACCGATATGACGGCAAAAATAAAAGACAAATACGACAAGCTCATTGGAGAAGGCCTTGTACCTCAAAGAAGATGGGGATTGCCTGAAGATATAGGTAAAGCTGTTGCCTCTCTTGCCAGGGGAGACTGGAGCTTCTCAACAGGCATGGTATTTGAAATCAGCGGAGGGCTGAATATACACAAGCTCTGATTCCCATTCAGGCTGAAAAATCTATTTATTTTCCTCAAAAAATGCCTTCAAAGAATTTTTCTGTTTTAATTTCAATGAAAAATTTTTGTTAAAGTCAGAAATCATAGCAATCTTGTGTCATAAAACCAATATTATTTATGACAAACGATTCAACTGCCATCAGCAAGCGCCAGAAACTGGTTACACACGGGTTTATAATACCCTTCATACTTGTAACAAGCTTATTCTTTCTATGGGGATTTGCACATAGTCTTCTGGATGTTCTGAACAAACATTTCCAGGACATACTTGGAATAACAAAAGCCAGATCGGGCTGGGTACAGGCTGCCCTCTATGGTGGTTATGCAGTAATGGCAATTCCGGCAGGATTGATTATGAACCGTTTCGGGTATAAGAAGGGTATAATCTTCGGATTGCTAACGTATGCAGCCGGAGCATTTCTTTTTATGCCGGCAGCCCAGATACAGACATTCGAATTTACTCTTTTTTGTCTTTTCGTCATTGCCTGCGGCCTGACATGTCTCGAAACCGCTGCAAATCCCTTTTCAACAGTTCTGGGGCCTAAGGAGACCTCTGAACAACGGCTTAACCTGTCACAGTCTTTTAACGGATTAGGATGGATAATGGGGCCTGCAATTGGAGGATTGCTTATTTTGGGAGGTGATGCCAATGATCCCAACAAGTTTGCTTCAATGACCTTACCATATATGATAATCGGGACAATGGTGCTTCTTGTTGCAATTCTTTTTATGATAACCAGGTTACCTGAAATACATGAAGGAGAATTTGATGCCCATGGCGATAAGGGAAAATACAGGGATCTGCTCAAGTATCCGCATTTTAAATATGCTGTTGTTTCTCAATTCCTTTATGTTGCTGCACAGACAGGAATAAACAGCTTTTTTATCAATTATGTAACAGAGACTATGCCTCAGTTCAGCAATGAAAAGGCTGCTTACCTTCTTTCGCTGGGATTTTTATTTTTTATGGCCGGCAGGTTCTCAGGGAGCATAATGATGTCGTGGTTTAAACCAAACCAGATGCTTGCCCTGTATGCGGCAATAAATGTTCTTGCCATGGTTTTTGTTATACTTGGACTAGGCTGGCTTTCATTGATCGCAATCTATTTCACATATTTCTGTATGTCAATAATGTTTCCTACAATTTTTGCCCTCGGGATTAAAGACCTTGGCGGCCTCACAAAAAAGGGTTCATCCTTCCTTGTTATGATGGTGGCCGGTGGTGCCGTCTGCCCTATGTTCATGGGGTGGATAGCAGATATATCCAGAATGGCTTTAGGATTCATTGTTCCATTGTTATGTTTTGCCTTTATAATCTTCTTCGGTCTTAAAGGATATAAGGTAAAAAGAGCAGCATGATTTTCATCATTTTATGTTCTGGAATAAATTTATATCTTTGCCGCTGAAAAGTCAATAACCTGTTAAAAGATAAGAAAATAGCAGCCTACCCCGGTTCGGATGGAGACGAAATGAATTTTTACTCATTCTTTCAGTCTTCTCCTGACCTTCTCTTCGTTTTTGACACGGATGGATCAATTATAGAAGCCAATAAAACAGCAACAGAAAAGCTTCAATATGCTCCCGGAGAATTGCTCGGGAAATCTATTTATTCATTGCATCCTCCAGAACTTCGCCAAGAGACAGAGATATACCTCGGAGAGATCCTTGAATCGAGGAGGAGCTATTGTCCCATACCCCTTATTTCAAAATCAGGCGATCTGATCCATGTCGAAACTATTATTTCAAAAGGCAGATGGAATGGAGAACCGGCAATATTTTCCCTGAGCAAAGATCTGACAGAGAGAAAACTTGCTGAGGAATCTGCAAAAAAAAGTGAGGAGCGGTACCGGATTCTTTTCGAAAATATTAATGACGCGGTATTTGTACATGAATTTACAGATAAGGGATTGCCTGGCCGATTCATGGAAGTTAACAATATTGCTTGTCAGCGGCTGGGTTATACAAGGGAGGAACTTCTGACCATGAGTCCTGTAGATATTGATGCCCCTGAAAGTTACATCCTGGTGCCCTCCGCAATGGAAAAGCTTGCAGCTGACAAGCATTTCGTCTGGGAGGGGATCCATGTAACAAAAAAAGGAGTTAAAATTCCTGTCGAGATAAGTAATCACCTGTTTACACTTGATAATAAACCTGTTATACTTGCTACTGTACGTGATATTACTGATCGGAAGAGAGCGGAGTATGAGCTCAGAAAAAGTGAAGAAAAATTCCGGAAGATATTTGAGAATGTTCAGGATATATTCTACCAGGCAGACATTGAAGGAAGAATTGTTGAAATCAGTCCTTCCATTGAAAGGTATTCAGGATATAAGCCTGAGGAGCTGATCGGGAAGAAGGTCGAAGATGTGTATTTCAATCCTGAAGACAGAACTGAGCTGCTGAAGGTTCTCACTTCAAAAGGGGAAGTTGAAGATTATATTCTGAGGCTTAAAACAAAAGCAGGCAAACGGGTATTTGTATCAGCCAATATTCATCTTCTGCCAGGACCTGATGGTAATACAATAGGCATTGAAGGATCTCTGAGGGATGTGTCTGAAAGAATAATTGCTGAGGAAAAGCTTAAGGAGAATGAAAACCTGCTCAGGAAACAGAATGAAGAGTATGCCGCACTTAACCAGGAACTGAGATGGAGAAATGACCAGATCCTGATGATAAATCAGGAACTTCAGCAGGCGTCTGATATCTTTACGAACATCAGAACCGGCCTTCATATTTATCATCTGGAAGAACCTGATGATGACAGGACCTTTAGGATGATAGGAACAAATCCGGCAGCCGAAAGACTTACTGGTCTGGCAGCCAGAGATTTGCTTGGAAATACCCTGGATGAGAATTTCCCCGGACTCAGGGAAAAAGGTATCCCACAGGCTTATGCAGAGGTGGTCAGAACAAAAATCTCAAGGCAATTCGATGAATTATTATATAGTGACGAAAGAGTCGTTGAGGGCGCTTTCTCATTTAATGCCTTTCCACTTCCAGACAACTGTGTAGGCATATCATTTGAAAATATTACCGAGCAATATAAAGCAAGGGAACTGATAGTGGAAAATAACCGCCAGTTAAAGGAGGCTAAGGAAAAAGCAGAAGAGAGCGACCGTCTGAAATCTGCTTTTCTTGCAAATATGAGTCACGAGATCAGGACTCCCATGAACGGGATTATGGGTTTTTCGATGATGCTTGCAGATCCACTGCTTCCTAAAGAGACCAGGGATTCTTATCTGAAAATTGTCAACTCCAGCTGCGATCAATTGCTTCATATTGTCAATGATATTATTGATATATCAAAGATTGAAGCGGGTCAGATCGATGTGAGTGAATCTGCCTTCGACCTTAAGATCCTTCTTAACGAATTGTTTACCTTTTATTCATCAGCCACACAGGAAAAAGGAGTCAAGCTTGAAATTGACCACCGGCGGTGCAATGTAAACACCAGTTCATGGATTATTTCAGACAGGACTAAACTAAGGCAGATATTTGATAATCTTTTCAGCAATGCTGTAAAATTCACCCCTTCAGGCAGGATAGTACTGAGATGCGAACTCATAGATGGCTTTATAAGGTTTGAACTGGAGGATACCGGCATTGGAATAGAACCTGAATTACAGAATGTAATTTTTGAAAGATTCAGACAGGTTGAATCGAACTATACAAAAACATACGGTGGCACAGGTCTCGGCCTGGCAATTACCAGGGCATATATTGAAAAACTGGGTGGTAAAATAAGCGTTCATTCTGAATTCGGGAAAGGATCTAAATTCTCATTTAAACTGCCTTACAAGCCTGTTTCCGAAGTGAATACTCAAAATGACCATGTCTCAAAATTCAGGCCTCTTGACCTGGGGATGACAGTACTTGTTGTTGAGGATGAGGAGATAAACTGGTTGTACCTGAATGAGATACTCAAGAACAGGGCTAAAGTGTTGCGGGCAGTTAACGGCAGTGAAGCTATCGAACTTGTTAAACAAAATCAGGGAATAGATATTGTTCTGATGGATATCAAGCTTCCTGATATAAACGGTCTCGAACTGACTAAGATCCTTAAATCGATGAATGGCAGGATCAAGGTTATTGCACAGACTGCCTATGCTTTGTCAGGCGACCGTGAATCAGTAATTGCTGCAGGGTGTTCAGGATATATATCCAAGCCTGTAAACAGGGATGAGCTCCTGAATCTTATTCTTGCATATTCAAATAAGTGATCAGGTCCAATTCCTGATCAGAATGTTATTCCAATCATAAATGTTGACTGGAATGAGTTTTCAACGTAGGGATCATTCTTTGTATATCCTCCATCCGTAGGGTCGGTGTTTAAAAACAAGCCCTGGCCATACTCCGCCATTAACATGAGATGCAGATTCATCCTGGTGAATATCCTGGTCCTCACACCCAATCCTGCAGCACCGGTAAATTCCCCGGATCTGAACAGCATATTCTTATCCTCATAAGTGACTATTTCATGGAAAGTATTTTCAACCTCATATGTGTGAATATAGTCGGATTCAATGAAAAACTGGTAGGCAATGCCGGCATTAAAATATGGTACGATCCTTCCCCCGGTAAGTGAATACTGAATGAGAACAGGAGCCTTGATCCCCTTGAAATTAAACCAGGCATCATCCCTGGTTATACCTCCGACATTGTTCTCCCTTTCGCCATAACAATAAAAACTCTGGCTGTTATACAAAAGCTCAACCCTCAGAGAAAACTTGTCTGATCTTCTGAAGAGCAGTCTTTCATATGTAATTCCGGCAACAGGTCCCAGCTCCTTTTTCGGATCGGGGACATAATCTGCAGAGCTGATTCCAGACCTGTCAGGATTGAATTTCAAATTCAGGGTGTAGAAATTTACTCCTGAAACAATACCGAACCTGTTTTTCGAAGCACCTGATTTCCATGCATCCTGCGTGAGCTGCTTCTCTGTAAATGAGCGGTTAAATACATTATAACTCTTCCCGGTTTCCTTATTATAGGAGGTGATAAGGGGAACTATCTCATCTTTCACATTGAATTTTTCGGATATCATTCCTGCCTTGCCTTCAGTGACATAGGTGAGAAATTCAGAGAGGGTTTTGAATTCTCTCATACCGTCACCAAAATTAAAGGTTACAGGACCGTTGTTAAGTTCAATAAGACCAAGATGATCCTTATCAATATAATATTTCGACCCTTTCTGGTAAAGTACTATCCTCCCGGTGACAATTGTTTCCAGAAATGTGACTTTCCCATTAAGCTGTCTTGACTCATACCTGTTCCCGTTTCTGTAGCCAAATGCCAGTATCTCATCAGGCGAATAGACTACTGTGCGGGCAATATCAAACCGCTTGAATGTACAAATGGAAGGAATATCCTTCTTTGTGGAATATTCTACCAGTCCTGACAATGATTCACCTGTCTTTTTTACAATATATCCATCCCTGAATATTTTCTGTGCAAAAAGACCCTGCATCAGAAAGGAGATTACGAAGATCAGAACAGGTAATTTAATATTTCTCATGGCAGACTATCAGACTTATCCGACTAAATTACAAATAAATTCAAAAAACCTCCGGATAACATAAAAAAAATAAATATTTAGTTAATTTTGGTCTGATACATTCTATTACTGTCGGCACAACTCTTGTTATTATGTTATCATTCAGGTTAAGGAACAACCGTATTAAGGCTTTGGCCTTGATTATCTTTTTTGGATTGTCGATCTTATTGCTTAACAATTGTGAAGATGAAAAAGCCCAGGCCAGAAGCTATCCCCAGGTAAGGACCAATCCGGTTTCCGGAATTACCAGTGATGGTGCAACCTTTAATGCAGAGATTTACTCCCTGGGTACAGAACAGATTATTAACCATGGTTTCGTGTGGGACGATAACAAATATGCTGATCTTACGGATGAAAAGATCTTGTTGGGCCCTGCCGCCGTGTCAGGTGTTTATAGTGCTGAAATAGAGACCTCCCTTGCGAAAGATGTTGAGTATACCGTAAAGTCTTTTGTTCAGACTTCTGAACACGTAGTTTATGGATTGCCGGTTTCTTTTACAAGCCTTGGAAGCGGAGCCCCGGTAGTCTCCGGTTTTTCACCTGATTCTGCAGCCTGGCTGGATACGATAAGAATCTCAGGCAAGAATTTCTCATATGAAGTCAGCCGTAACACTGTTAAGCTGAATCAGACTCCCTGTAAGGTAGTTTCTGCAACAGATACACTTCTAAAAGTTGAGGTCAGTACTCTTGTTTCAGATCTCAAAAATCTTGTTTCTGTAGATATTGAAGGAAATGTCTCCGTATTCACAAAGGATACTTTAAAGCTCATTGTGCCGGAACTGACTGACTTTAGCCCGAAGAAGGCTTTTTGGGGCGATACCCTGAAGTTAAAGGGAAAGCACTTTAAATCATTGAATTCACAAGCTGCCAACAATGTATTTCTGGGAACATTGAAATGTGAAAGGTTGCCGGGCTCTTTAACAGACACCTCTGTTTCAGTAAAAATTCCATCTGAGTTACTTGATCTTAAAAGTGATCTGAGCATGCAGATTAACGGAATTGTTCTGAAAGCCAAACCGCCCTTTGAGCTCTTACCTCCATACTTTACATTTTCACCTAAAGAAGGAACATGGGGAACCACAATAACATTATCCGGCAGGTTTAGTAATATTGCTTCACGGAATACTATATCACTTCAATGATGATAATCAGATATAGCATTAAAGTACAACCGCAAGATATATTGTCTACCACATTAAACACCATTAAGATCAGGGTACCGGGAAATATAATTGATATAAAATCAACATTTATCTACGAGGCAGAACCTTTCAGTATCACAACTGCTGATACGTTTCGTCTTGCAGCTCCGGTTATTAGTTCTTTCTCTCCGGTTTCAGGTCCTTCAGGGACCTCTGTAACCATTAAGGGAAAATACTTTGATGTCATTGCGCCGGAAGTATTTTTTGGAGGACTTCCGGCAGTTATAACAGGAGTTAACGATTCTGTAATTGTAGCAATTGTTCCTCCGGACCTGGAGGGGAATGTGAAAATCGCCGTCAAAGCCAGGCTGCAGACAGCAATAACTACAGGTTATTTTGATGTCAAAAATCCTAAAATAACCGGAATCGCACCTTTGTCAGGTACTTTTAATGATGAAATCACAATAACCGGTGAAAGATTTATATCTCCCAGTGTAACGTTTGAAGGAATAGCGGCTACAATTAAGTCTTCAACAGAGACAACAATTGTGGTTCAGGTTCCACCAACCATAGATAGTATTCCACGGGTACTGACAGTTATTTCGGGAGCCAACAGCATATCCTCAACACAGAAATTTACCCTTTCTCCCCCGCAAATAATTTCAGTGGCACCTGGTTCGCCTGATCCCGGATCAGATATAACAATAGCAGGAAATGGTTTTAATCCTGTACCAGAGTTGAATACAGTCCTTCTGGATATATATCCAATGACAGTTAAGAGTTCATCGAAAACCGGAATTATTGCTACACTGCCTCTCGCCATCCCCAGGGGTAATTTAAGAATTAAAGTAATTGTTGGCGGATATGCCAGATCTTCAACCCGGCAATTCAGCTTTAATTCCCAATGGCTCAGGATAGCTGCCCCAGAAATTCCAACTACATTTCCGTTTGCTTATTATTATGGCATTTCAAATTACGGTAAGAGCATAAAAAACCTTGGTTATGTATGTTCTGAGGCAAATGGTGCAACCTACAGATTTGATCCTGCAGATAATTCCTGGACAGACCTGAATATCCCTTCTCCTTTTGACAGTTATTGGCATAATATCAAGATGGCTGAGGTTGTATGCAGGGATACGTTTTATCTTATCGGAGGACATTACAACGGTTACTCCATGAAGGCATTTGACGATGTAAATAACACCTGGAGAAATATTAATCCTCCGGCTCAAATGTCTGGAGTGGCCTTTAGCTTATACGATAACCTTTATTTCGGTCTGGATTTTTATTCTCCATCATCATATTATTTCTTCAAATGCGACCCTGCCAACGGTTATTCGTGGGCAAGAACCGGCGGTGATTATTCATATATTAATACCAACATTTTTACAACCTATTTCTCGATCGGGACTAAGGGGTATGTAGTATTTTCAGATAACAGTGTATGGGAGTTTAATCCTGATAATTTGTCATACCCTTGGGGAAGAGTGGCAGATTTTCCCGGCTCTGCAAGAGAACTGGCTTTCTCATTTGTTCTGGGAGATAAAGCTTATGTCGGGGGTGGCAAATCAATGGACTACTTAGCGACTGAGTACACTGACATCTGGATGTATTATCCTTTTGAAAATTCCTGGACACTGGTTTCAAATATACCTCAAGCGCGTCATTCTGCAGTTGCTTTCTCAATTGGCAGTAAAGCGTATATTGGTTTTGGATTGCATATGACAGAAGGTTTTCAGAATAACTTATATGACTTCTATGAATTTGACCCCAATTACCCGGTAAAATAACCTGAAATTATCTCTTATGACAAAGTTTATTTCTTTCAGTTTAATGGCTTTTATTCTGGTTTTACTGACTCCGGAAGCATCAGGGCAGTTCACGCTTCCGTTTGGCAAGGTTACGCTGGAAGATCTTTCAAACAAACCATACAAGCCGGATCCCGGGGCAGATGCCATTATACTTTCTGAAACAGGAGTCGCTTCACTGCAATACCAGGAAGGATTTTATGTGGAATTTGAAAGAAATGTGAGGATCAGAATTGTGAACAGCGAGGGTTTTGATTATGCAAACATTGAGATCCCTTTTGATATCGACGACAAAATGGATGCTTACAAAGCTTCTACATTCAACCTCAGAAACGGAGAAAAGATTGAAACCGCTATCCCGAAGAAAAGCTTTATAGTAGAAAAGACCAGCGAATCAGAATATACTTTGAAATTCAATTTTCCGGATGTACATGAAGGTTCAGTAATTGAATATTCCTATAAAATGAGACTTTTTAACAGTGCAATTTCCATGCTGGTCCCCTGGCAGTTTCAGTATGAGATTCCCGTTATGAACAGTTCAGTTACTGTTTCCTACCCCGACGCATTTGTATATAAGTCACTTATCTCAGGATCCTCATGGGATGTTCATACAGATTTTTCAAAATCCAATTCCAGTTTCTTTGGTGAAGCTGTATCAGTAAGTATAAATACATGGCTGGCCGTTGATTTGCCTGCCTTCAGGAATGAACCGTACATACTTGGCAAAAATGAACATCTGACAAGAGTTACTTTTGAACTCGCACGTGTTGATTTTCCGAATATCACCTATAATGATATCTCTCCAACCTATCCGAAACTTAATGAAAAACTTCTTAACAGATGGGATTTTGGAATTGCCCTGAATACAAATTTCAAATCTCTGGCACAACAGGTAACCAACAGCTCACCTGATGAACTATCCAGGCTTAAAAAGATCCATGAATATGTTTCATCAAAAGTGCTCTGGAATGGTATAGAAGACTTTACGGCCAACTATGCGCTCAAGAATATAATGAATAAGGAGAAGGGAAGTTCTGCTGATATAAATCTGATCCTGATCGCAATGCTCAGGTCGGCAGGGTTGAAGGCAGATCCGGTTATTCTCAGTACCAGGTCGAACGGCAGCCTGAATGAGAATTCAGCTATGATGCAGCAGTTCAATTATGTTATTGCATCAGTATCAGCAGACGGAAAAACTTACCTCGTTGATGCCACAGACCCGCTCCGGCCCTTTAACCTTCTTCCATTCGAATGTCTTAACAAAACAGGCAGGATCATAAGTTTATCTGAATCAGGATTTGTTGATTTAAAGAATAACCAAATGATTGCTGATTCAAATAATTACAATATTGTAATTGATAAGGAGGGCCATGTTGCCGGTAATCTGAAATATAAATTTTCAGGTTATTCAGCATATGATGTCAGGAGGATGGTAAGGATTGAAGGGGAAGAGGGGTATCTTGATCTTTTCAAGACATTTTTACCTTATGCGGAAATTTCCGGTTTCAAAATAGCAAATCTTAAAGATCCTGATTCTGACCTGATCCTTACCTCTGAATTTAAAATTAATGATGGTGCTCAGCTTGCCGGAGATAAATTAATCTTTAACACACTTTTGTCCATGGTCAGTTATAAGAATCCCTTTTATTCCAGGGAAAGAATGTTCCCTGTTGACCTTGGTTCTCCAATTTCACAAAACTATTCATTCCGGGTCAGAATCCCCGACGGTTACACTATATCCGAAAAGCCATCAGATGTTTCATTTGCACTTGGAAATGGTGGAGGTCAATTTGCATACAAATGTGTAGTTAACGATCATGATATTGAAATCAATCAGAATTTCACAATTACACAGACCTTCTTTCAACTTTCAGAGTACCCTCAGTTGCGGGAGTTTTATGAAAAGATGCTCCGGAAGGATGCTGAAATGATTATTTTGAAAAAGAACCCTGTTATCAAGTAAAGTAATGAAGAGACAATTTCTTTCTTTTGTTCTTTTAATGATTGTTTTGAATCTCTCATCTCAGTCATATCCCTTTGATTCCATTCCTGAAAATCTTAAGCGCAGAGCTGATGCTGTGGTACGTTCGGAACAATGTCTTTTTACAATTGTTGATGCCAGTCACGCCACTGAGAAGATCAAGATAGCAATAACTCTGTTAAATGAGAGATCTTATCATTACAGGTATGTAAAGGCATATTATGACAAGACCTCCAGAGTCAACTACCTGAGAGGTACAATCTATGATGAAAAAGGTAATATTATCAAGGTTCTTGGAATTACGGATGTATATGATATGAGTGCCATTCCGGGCGGTACATTCTATTCTGACGACAGGATGAAATTTCTCTATTTCCCGATCTATAAATTTCCATATACTATTGAATATGAATATGAAACAGAATATTCCAGTTTATATTCATATACTAACTGGTATTTCCAGAATGGTCCGGGTCTTTCGGTTGAAAGATCAGGAATACAATTTAGTGTTCCGAAAGGTGCAGACTTCAGGTTCTATGAAGAAGACATTAAAAACAAGATCGACTCAGTAATTACTTCTGATTCCAGGATTTATACCTGGCAGGAAGAGAATATTCCTGCAATCAACCAGCAGGCTTACGCAGTAAAGACCCACTATCCCTGGCCTTCCATATTTACAGCACCTCTGGATTTTGAATACGGAGGTTACAAAGGATCCCTGAGGAGCTGGAAAACTTACGGTGAGTGGATGTACAATCTGATTAAGGGATTGGATGTATTACCACCTTCCGAGATGACGAAAATTTCTGAGATTACTGCGAAAACTGATGATGTCAGGGAGCGGATAAAGTTGATTTATGAATATATGCAATCAACTACACGATACGTGTCAATTCAGATTGGAATCGGAGGACTCCGTCCTTCAGAGGCTGCCATGGTGGCAAAAAACGGTTACGGGGATTGCAAAGCTCTTGTGAACTATACTATGGCGCTGCTAAAGGGCGCTGGCATAACTTCATATTATACTTTGATAAAATCCGGACCTGACGGTAAGGTTATTAAGGACTTTGTCAATGACCAGTTTGACCATATCATTCTTTGCGTCCCAACCCAAAAAGATACGGTATGGCTTGAATGTACAGACCAGAGATCACCTTTCAATTTCCTGGGTAATTTTACAGATGACCGTTATGCCCTTCTGATAACCCCTGACGGAGGAAAACTTGTGAAGACCCCTGCCTTTAAAAAAGGTGAAAACGTTATTAAAAGGACGGGTACAATATCGATGAACAATTTTGGAAAATCTACTGCCAGATTATCCTATTATTATTCAGGTATGAATTATGACACTGCAAGCGCCAGGCTTGGTCAGGCTTCCAGGGAAGAGCTGACAAGATATCTTAATAGAACCCTCAGATTCTCCGACATCGATCTGACAGAGGTGAATTTTTCTGAAACAAAAACTGAAAAGCCTTCGGCAATATTTGCTTACAATGCAGGGATAAATGATTATGCAGTTTTAACCGGTAAGGTTATCTCTTTTAACCCTTCAATCGACAATGCTCAATATCTGAGGGATATCCCGATGCCAATGGAAGTTCCTGAAGACAATATTTCATATGATTCGATAGCATTCAATCTCCCTCTCGGGTATAAGGTCGAATTCAAGCCGGATGATGTCAGACTTGAAAATGAATTCGGGAAATACAATTACCGGGTAGAAGCAAAGAATGACAAACTTATATATAAAAGATATCTTGAGATGAACAAGGGAGAAATCCCGCTGGAAAAATTCCAGGCATTCAGGAGTTTTATAAATTCAGTTGCAAAAACTGACAGGGGAATGATAATACTGAAAAACTGATCCCCCTTCTTTATCTTGAATTTATTATCAGGGGCATTGATGAGGATCCTGTTTTGCCGTCGCCGGAGATACCCTCAACAGTTATAACATATTCACCCGACTCATCAGAAGAATAAAACTCCATTGAGGCCTTGCCTGTTTTATCAGTATGCATTTCCGCATTCCAGTACAGGGTGTTACGGAAATCCGGAATACGGTCATTTAAAAGTTTATCAGTCGAATAGTCGGGAGAATAAAAGTCATGCCTGGATTCCGGCAAATCATATTGTACATGGTATACTGACCTGTCAAGGTCTATCACATCGAGATTTCCTTTTTTGGTAACAAAATGAAGAATTCCATCCATAACAATATCAGAAATATAATACCTGGTTGTGAAAACATCAATTTTCTCCAGGTCTTTTGAACTTATTGACAAAACCTTTTCCAGATCATAAACAGGCACTCCGTCAACAAGGACCAGCGGATTATTCTCAAATGGCTTACTCTGATATTGATAGAAAAGTTTAAAACTGACTTTATCATTTTTCCTTACCGTCGAGACTCCCGGAATAATTTCCTTAACAACCTCTTTCAGTGAAGTCAGTTCAATATATTTTGACAGAAGAATTGTATTATCCGGTTTTCCATAGAAATCCGGCTTTGACCTGACTGCCATATTGTTGCCTGCTGCAGGCGTGTATGGCTCATATATATTGTTTATCTGTGAACTGATGATAACATTATTTATATCAGAGAGTTTGCTGGTGTCAGGAATAAATGATCCGGGATTATATTTTTTTATTGCCGGCGGGAAGGCGTTTTTCAATTCAATATAGTAATCCGTGATCTGATCAGATAATGGTTGAATTACTATCTCCCTGATCCCACGCTCAGACGTATTAAAATTAAATTCTCCCTTATCATTTGTTTTAGCGAACTGGCACAAGGCTGCTTTTCCTACAAACGATAATGAGATATTCTCAGTCTTTACAGCTTCTCCGCTTTTCCTGTATTTAATATTCCCGCTTATAAGATGTCCCCCGATCTCAGGAAGAAACAGAGGATCCCTGTTATCTGATTCTCCGGATTGGTCAGCAGGAGGATCCTGGGAATTATAAAATATGAGCCAATTATTAATATCCTCTGATAGTTTATCACTATTAATTGTTGCAATGGCAGGCAGCTGCCTGAATTTGTTCCTGTCAATACTTTTATCATTTAAAGTTACAGCTTTGGCGACAGATACCGAAAAATCACTTTCAACAGGGTTCCCTGTGTTGTCGGTAGCCGTAATGCTCATTTCAATTTTTTCTCTTGAAGAGTATGCTTTCTCAGGAAGAGCAATTTTATAATTCAGATGCTGGCCGGTTTCATTATATACCCATCTTTGCGCCAGAATGGTCTCGTGTCCGTCAATAATAACAAGATGCGAAAGTCCCGGAGGCATATCTTTTCTTAATATGATTATCTCACCGCCCTTTTGGATCCTGATCTCCTTCTTAAAGCCGGTTAGACCTGCCGTATTCATTACGAGGAAGATGTTACTGTCGGCTGGTGTAAAATTATGGCTTATTCTTATTTTGACCAGGGCTGAAGATTTTTCATTTTTTTGAGGAACTGACATAAATATTCCATCATCTTCCGCATCGGGAAGCCGGAATTTCTTTGCCCGTCCATTTCTGTCTTTGGTGACCAGGAAGTAATTATTTGCAGAGGATGGATTTATTGCTGTCCATCCATATCCCTCTTTCCCGGTTTCTATGCGGGCCAATGTGTCATTTCGGCCATTGATAAGAGCTCCTCTTATAGCAACCGGCTCTCCCTCTTTATTTAAGCTTTTAAATCCTATCCGTCCCTGCATGCCTGAAATAAGACTGCCTCCTTCCGGAAAAAAGATTATGCTGTCAGCACCCTGATATAGAGAGGGAATTTTTATTTCGTTTATTCTGAAAGGATTAATTACGGAAATCTTTTTATATGAGAAAAGGTCTTCAGGGAAATTCTGCATCCAGTGTGTAAAGGACCGTATAAAGTAATTTCCGGTCCTTAATGTATCCGGCAGTCTGAAAACAGCTGACCCCGAGTATCCGTCAATGCCGGCTTTCAGCTGGTTTATGGGGTTGTTATCAGTATCCAGCAATTCAATGTATACTACTTTGCTGACATTTCCGGGAGTGCTATTAAGTCCGTTTATTTTGTAGATCTTCATCCATACCTTTTCACCGGAAATATACAAGTCACGGTCAGTCCTGATATACAACCCTTCATTGTAATACTTCTCCGATGATTTTATTATTTCCTTATCGGGAGTCTGGGAATACGAGAATGCGAATGAGTGAGTGAAAATTAAAACAAAACCAATATACTTTATTGATAAAGTGGTCAGGCAGTATCTATTGTATAATTTCATTTTCCCGGCTGAGATGATTCCAGATCAATCCAGAAATCAGGTTTTGTCAGAGTGCCATTAAGAGTGCATAGTGCACAGAAGTTTTTGGCAAAAGCCAGATCAGTAAGATTCCATCTCAGATCATATATAGGTTCGATAAATACAAAGGTTGCACCAGTATATGCGGCGTATATTTTGTCAAAAGTCATTCTTGCCGAGGAGGGATAATCATCAGGCCCCACTTCAATCCTGCCACATTCATATTGATAAGCCGGAAGATTAAGATCTGTCAACTGATCAGGTGTTATATAAATACTTTTCGGTTCAACAGCAGAAACCTGGAAATAACCTAATACCAGCTCTGCGGAATTATTTTTATTGTGAATATTACTTGGAACGGAGAATGGTTGTTTGTCAAAAATATCAATTCCTCCCTCATTTATCTCCTGCATATGGGCCCAGAATTCAAATTCCGTTTTGGAAAGGGAAAGTTGTTTGATTTCAACGTAATATTGGATTAGCAGCCTGTCACTCTGATCGGAGGCTACAAAGAGGATAGGCTGTTTCTCAATTTTATTGGATGGCGCTGATGCTGTTGTTTTAATTGTAATTTCATCTGAGAGGTTATTCCCATAGCACACCTGTTTTATCTGGTCAACCTGCCTTATGTCATCCTTGTCTATATAATCAAATCTTTTAGGTTCGGGGACGCTGAATTTCCACCATTCAGTATAAAGCCATCTTACATATTTCCCGTCGCCGTTGTTTTCCGAATCAATATAGATCCTGATCCCATCCTGAACCTCGGTTCCATTATTGATAAATTCCTGGTCTTTATTGAAATAGATGTTGTCAATCGGCTGAACAGGATGCATTGTGCAAGTATCTGATTCATATTCAGATCCGTCTGAGGTCTTTATTCCCAGGATGTAAGTATTCCCTGTTTCTCCACGGAAGAGGGTGCTGTCACTCCTGTATACACCGGCTTCAGTTTCAGTGAAATTTGCCGTTACGCCATTCTTATCCCTGACTGTCACACTTGCCCCGGTGACCATTACCGGTTCGGTATTTTGAGTCTGACTGGTCCATGACAGTTTAAAGGCATATGAACTGTTCTCATTAGTCAATAGTGCATCAACTATCAGGATTGATGTTGTCCCTTTCAGGTTGGGACTGAAAGGATCTATGCATGTTATGAGGGTCAGGAATAAGAGAACGAGCATAAGAGGTTTTCTTATATTTTTAGTTGCTCCTCCCTTGAATTGTAATACAGTCACCTTTTACGGAAATTTATTATGAAGGCAGGCAAAATTAGCATTAAATAAAATGCATCTGATAGCATGATATGTTAAAAATGCCAAAATCTGACCTTTATTCCGGATAAGTCTTTATTATTATAAAATATATTCGTTATTTCGGTGCCGTTTAGCCGGATAAATTCCTTCTGATGTCAAGAATTTCATCTCTGATTTTTATTTTTTTGTTTACCTGTCCCCTTTTGGCTCAGGAATCAATACTCTCAACTGAGCTTTACGGAAGGATTGACTATAATGCATTACTGGACTATCAGACGGGTTATCTGAGTAGATTCTATTATCAGAATGTCGATAATGTTGATGAGCTGGTCAATGGGAAAGATTATATTCCCTATTATTTCAGATCGAAATACAAACCGCTTTTATATTTTGACAGGGTACATCAATCATCGTTAACACTTGCAGGGAGAAGATATGATAATCTGATGCTGGAATATGATACCTTTAAAGATGAGCTGATCTACTGGGACAGCCTGAAATTCATTGACAACAGAGTATTCAAAATATCGCTGAATAAAGACCCTGTTGATGGCTTCAGCTTCTATTTTGGCTCTGACAGCTTGTCTTTCAGATATTTCAGTAAAGAGGAGGATTTGAACTTTAACCTTCCGGAGGGTTATTACGAAGTAGCTTATGAGGGTAAAAGCAAATTTATAATAAAACACAGATCATATCTTCTTGTAAAGGAAGGTGTGGATGAATATATTTATTCACCGGCAGATTATATTATGGTGAATAATGAATATACCAAAATTTCAAATAAGCGGATATTGCTTAAGCTTTTTGGTGAAAAGTCGGATGCTGTGAAGAAATTCCTCCGGACCAATAAGGTCCATATCCGTAAAGCGGATAAGTATGAGATTGTCACTGTAATTAAGTATTATGATTCCCTGATTTTGTCTGGCAGATAATTAAAATGAAGAAGATTCTCATCATCACTCTATATCTGGTACTGGCGGGTCAGCTGGGGGCTCAGGATAATAATCTCTCCTTTCAGTTCTCAGGGATTCTTTTCAAGGATCTTGCTGACACTCTCGAAAAGAGTGCAGAAGTTAAAATCTATTATACAAACAAATGGACTGACAGCCTTTATCTTAACATCAGTTCGAAAAATGATTCTTTTAAAAATATATTGGGTAAAGCCCTTAACAAAGAGGGCTTTACTTTTATAATTACAGAAAATAATAAGGTTATTATTTCAAAAGGATATACGATTAAAACAAATTTTCAGGAACAGTATAACTCTATGCTGAAAAGGAGTGCATTTATGAATGATACCTCGATTTATGCCAGGCCTTCTCAGATACAGGATAACACCTCCTCAAGCGATGAATACAGAGTAGTAAAAATCGGCAGACCTTCCGATATCGGAAAAAGTGAAAAGGCTACCCTTTCAGGGACAGTAATTGATCCGCTGACCGGTAACCCTGTAGTTGGAGCCGTTATTTATGTGGAGAAGATAAAAGCGGGCGCTGTTACAAATAATGTCGGGTATTATTCCCTTACATTGCCAAAAGGACCCCTGCAGCTTGAATGCAGGATGGTCGGAATGCGGTCTGCATTAAGAAACGTAATAATTTACTCTGATGGAGTCCTGGATATTGAGATGGCTGAGAGTACGAATCAGTTGAATGAAGTTGTTATTTCGGCGAATAAGGAAAACCTGGTAAAGAACGTAAGGGTGGGAGTAGAAAAAATAGGCATGAAGATGTTAAAGCAGATCCCCATGGGCCTGGGCGAGGCAGATCTGGTCAAGACATCTTTATTGCTGCCAGGGGTGCAGACAGTTGGTGAAGCATCAGCAGGATACAATGTAAGGGGAGGAGGGGCTGATCAGAACCTGGTATTGCTGAACGGAGGGCCAATCATTAATTCTTCGCATTTTTTTGGATTCTTTTCGACCTTTAACTCCGACCTTATTTCCGACGTTACTCTGTATAAAAGCGGAATACCTGCCAAATTCGGAGGAAGAATATCTTCAGTTATGGATATAGCACCATATGAAGGGAACAGTGATAAGATTAAAGTAAGCGGGGGGATAAGTCCTGTAACAGGCAGACTCCTTGTTGACGGACCGATAAGGAAAGGAAAGAGCACATTTGCAATCGGTACCCGTGCAACCTATTCCGACTGGATACTAGGAATGCTTCCAGATCAGCAGCTTCAAAAAAGTGCTGCAAGTTTTTATGATATTCAGGGGCTCATTAATACAACTATCAATGCCAAAAATTCCCTGTCAGTGTCAGGCTATTACAGTAATGATAAGTTTGATTACTACAGGGAGAATGCCTTCGATTACGGGAACCTGGCCTCAACCTTAAAGTGGAAACACTCCTTTGGCACTAAATTATCTTCACAGATATCGGCTATTATAAGCAATTATAATTATCAGATCGATTCAAAACAGGATTCGGTGGATTTCAGTTCAATGTATTATAAGCTGAACCAGGGAATACTGAGGGCTGATTTCCTCTATTTCCCTGTCTACAGACACAGGATTGAATTTGGTCTCGATGCTACATATTACTCTCTTTTTCCGGGCAAACAGGAACCTCTTGGAGATTTTTCCCTGGTACCTCCCAAAGAGCTGGAAGAGGAAAGAGCTGTTGAACCTGCTTTGTATATAAGTGACGAATTTGAAATATCTCCGAATTTCACTGTTTCAGCCGGTCTGAG
This sequence comes from uncultured Bacteroidales bacterium, assembly GCA_963782945.1. GTDB lineage: Bacteria > Bacteroidota > Bacteroidia > Bacteroidales > VadinHA17 > LD21. The sequence continues at coordinate 43,611 of CAWALO010000028.1, read as the reverse complement.
AGCAACATATTTCACATCATTCGGGCCGAAGACAGAATTTATTTATGCTGAAAACAGCCCGCGTACAGTTGAAAATCTGATTGATACAATAACATACAAGAATGGCCAGGTCGTAAAGAATTATCCCGGATTGGAATTCAGGGTTTCAGCAAGGCTGATACTTTCACCCAGAACTTCTGTAAAATTCGGTGTCCAGAGAGTCTATCAGTATCTGCATATGATCTCAAACACAACCTCAATATCCCCTACTGATATCTGGAAACTGAGTGACAATTATATAAAACCTGAGATGGGCGATCAGTATTCCATCGGTCTATACAATAATTTCGGCAGAAGAGCTATTGAAACATCGATTGAAGCCTATTATAAGAACCTTCAAAATATTCTTGACTACAAAGGTGGGGCAGTTTTACTGATGAATGAACATCTTGAAACAGATATTATAAATGGAAAGGGTAAAGCATATGGGATTGAGCTGATGGCAAAAAAGCAGGCAGGAACCTTAACCGGATGGATAAGTTATACATATTCAAGAGTTTTAATGAAGGTCGACAGCCCCTATGAAACTGAAAAGGTGAACGGAGGTGAATACTTCCCCGCAAATTATGATAAGCCCCATGATCTTAAAATAGTTACAAATGTCAAGTTATCAAGGCGGTTCAATGCATCATCAATTTTTGTCTACAATACAGGCCGTCCGATTACCTATCCGGTTGCTTTTTACGACTTTTATAATGCCAACAGATTGTACTATTCCAACAGGAATGAGTACCGTATACCTGATTATATGCGGCTCGATTTGTCGGCCACCCTTAACGGGAATCTTAAAATAAAAAAACTGAACCATTCTTCACTTACTTTCACTGTTTATAATGTTCTGGGAAGGAGAAATCCATATTCCATCTTCTTCGAAAATGAGAATGGTACCATAAAAGGATATCAAATGTCAATATTTGGCCAGCCAATATTCATGCTGACTTATAACTTCAAATTATTCGGCAACGCCTCCAATGATTATTAGAATTGAAGCGATTGAGGAATGGATAGAATAATTCATATTTAACCACTGAGTTTCACGGAGTTATTACAGAGTTTCACGGAGTAAGCAAAACTGTCAAGCAGTGTTACTCCGTGCAGACCCCGTGCGACTCCGTGGTTAAAAGTTCAGTTTTTCATTAATGAATTGTCCGAGCTTTTTACCCTGTTCGGCACCGATATCTACACTGAACCGGAAATGAATACCTCCGTAAACCCGGCTTATTGATGCTTCAGCTGCGGCTTCATTAAATGAATTAAAGTGGCGCTGCATACCTATATACCTCAGATCGCTTGTATCCTGGAATGCAAAATTGTCTCCATAAAGATTGGTAAGGACAGTTGCGGCGCAAGCTGTTATGGTGCTGTGTCCGCTGGTGTACTCAGGGAATGGGGGTGTCTGCAAAAAGGGCATCCAGGCAGGATCAAAAGTTTCATTGATAGCGGTAACGGGACGAATATAACTGCTTCTGTATTTTTCATCCCAGCATGAGATAAAACTCTCATATAATGCAAGGGCGGTCAAGGCATATGCCCGTGCTGTTTTGACTGCATCAGCCCCGGATTGTTTGGAAGCTATTGCACATATTCCCATCCAGTGCCCGCCTGGTGTGATCTTTTTATTGCCGAACATCATATGACCCGAGTGTTCTATTACAAACGGATTATCATCCCAGTAACGGGCGATTTCCATCTCTTCTTCAGTGAGGTTTTTATTTATGTTATAGACCTCGAGCAAACTCCTGTAAAAAAGGCTGGTGGTATCGAGACTGTAGAGCGGTGGCTGCGCAGGCTTGAATTGTGCCGCAGAATCCATAACCATGGGCTTCATTGTATTCCAGCACCATTCCACCCCATCGAGATAATCCGGGGGAGTAGGTCTCCATTTTCCTGCATCACTGCTTCCAAGGTATTTTGGTTTTCCCCTCGACTGAAAATAGCCATCGTTTTTAGCCACAGACAATATTGCACCCGCAACATTATCTCCGAAAGCGAGAGACCTGGCGTAAACAGAATCATCAAGCTGTTCCTTAAAACTGCCATAAAGTGATTCTTCATAGCTGTTCAATGAGTCAACTGAAAATACTTTCACATTGCGGACAACATTGAAAAAAGCCTTGCTTGCTGCAAGAGTGAAATCATACTGTTTCTCTTTTTCAGGCTGCGGCATCTTATCGAATCCATTCAGTTTTTCAGCAATTGAAGCTGATCCTTGCTGGCTGAAACGTATTGCTTCATATGCCGCCAGGGCCGAATATAAATAAAGCCTGCTTGCTACAGGAGGCGTAAAGACATCATAAATAATAACCTGTGTCAGCTGATCCTGGTTCTCATGGATAATTTCAGCATCGGGCAGGCGGAATGTTTGTTGCCTGCTGCAGCCAGTGAAGACCAGAAGCAGTATAAATGGCAGGATTACACTGACCCTGAAATTCTTACTTTGAATAGTTATGTTCATTATTTTTGTATTTCAATTTTTCGTGTCACTCCACTGTTATTGATAATTGTGACTGATTTAATATTTTCATCTGTTTTCAGAAACCTTGCCGATTGTGAAAGAAAAGAGCAGCCATGATAAAATTCCTGTCTCCTTGTCATTCCATTCTTGTATTCAAGTCCGGCGCTTGCATCGTCGGGCTGCAGGGAAACAAAGCCGGTTTTCCTTTTTAGTTCAAATATCTTCACAGGGCCACGGTTTTGTCCGGCTGCAATAAGGTAACTATTTTCATTGCTTCTTAAACTGACAAGACCTTTTCCATTCCCTGGAATATATATCCCGCTTTGAAGAATTGACAGGGCAACAAAATTACCCTTCCCGTCCCCCCTGAGCAGAAGTCCGTTCAATGCATCATATCGGCCTACTGTGACTTCAGTGCCCCAGTCATTCCCGTTTATTAAGACATCAAGATTCCCGTCTCCGTCAAAATCGTCCACAGCCATGCCATTCAGGGCAGAGATCTGAGCCTGGACCGGCAGAGGGACAAGGGTGAATTTGTTTTTCCCGTCATTCCGGCAATATGCTGAGCTGAAATAATTTGCCTTCAGGATCATACTGTTGTTTAACTGTTGTTCAGTGAAAAGCTGATCTATTGAAGAGTTAGCATACGATTTGTAATTCTGAAATTTAGAACGCAGGCTGATCATCTGCTTTACTGCATCATCACGGCCATGGGCAGGGAATGATCTTTTAGAGGTGTCCTGCTGGCTCGCTGTAAGATAGAGCGATGGGAAAGCATCATAACTTCCGTTATTGTCAAAATCAGCCGCATAAACAGATGCAGGATGATCCTTATCCGCCCTGTAAAAGGAGTTCAATCCAAGATTCCCAAGTATGTAATCAATATCCCCATCATTATCAAAGTCACCCGATGATATGGAGTTCCACCATCCGGTCTTATCACTGATTCCTGTTGAGGAGGTGATATTTGTAAATACGCCATTACTGTTTTTTAGAATAGTTACAGGCATCCATTCTCCGGCAAGGATAAGATCGATCCAGCCATCATTATCATAATCCGTAAATAGGGCATCACAGACCAACCCTATGTTCCCAAGGTCAGGTGCCACTTCATTTGTGATATCAGTGAATCTGACATTGCCCGGTTTAGAATCATTCCTGTATATAAAGCTTGACACCGGTTTAGGGTATGTCCAGGGACTCACCCTTCCTGCAATAAAAAGATCCAGGTCACCATCCCTGTCGAAATCAGATGCCCTGACACAAAATTTACTGGTAAAATTCCCGGGTATGGCTTCAATATTTTCAGTAAAGAGACCATGGCCGTCATTCAGATAAAAATGATCGCGGTATGATTCAGAGTTGACCTCATTTTCAAATCCGCCGGATGAAATATAAAGATCCTGATCTTTGTCCCCGTCAGCATCGAACAGTAAAATACCTGCATCATCCCATGATTTCTCAGATAGCATTGAATCTTTCAGAAGTGGTTTTTGAATGAATTTGCCGTCAGGCTGCTGAAAGAAAAGCATAGCACTGTTACCGGCTGAACCTCCGCAGACAATATCATCAAGACCATTACCGTCAATGTCTCCCGACGCAAGTGCGGGTCCATATTCCGAAAACTTGTGGGGCAGCAGTTTCTGGATATTGAAATCAATATAATCGGTCTCCTTCTGACTGAAACTGATATTCACCGATCCGGTAATCTCATGGAAAAGCGTACCCTCAGCTTTAACAGGATGACCAGATGAATAGGCTGTCTCTGCATCGGATATGCTGGCCTTTATAAGCTGGTTGGTTTTGAGAGCCTTTATCACCTGCTTCCTGCCATTCTGCCATTTTATGACAAGTGAATCTATATCTGTCACATTGCCTAATCCAAAATGGGCAATATCCTCAACGGTCGAAAGATATCCGCGGAAAGGGCTGTTCTCCCAAAATTGCTGCTTCCCATTATCATAATGGATCTCTATCCTGGCACCAAGACCCTCGTTATTCTGTTCAGAACCTTTTAACTGAACCCTCAGATAGTGGCTGTTGTCCCTGTTCTGTTCCCTTATTGTATTTCTGTAAACAATGGCTTCATCGTTTATATTGTTTATAACAAGATCGAGGTCTCCATCCCTGTCGAGGTCTGCATAAGCAGAACCGTTTGAAAAGGTCGCTACAGACATGCCCCATTTATGAGAAACATCGGTAAAAGTAAGATCCCCATTATTCCGGAAGGCATAATTGTGGAGCTTAACTTCAGGAACCTGCATTAGTATTTCACTCTTTGACGCTACAAGGTAAGCCTTGTCCCTGAACATGGCAAAGTCATGATCAGTGATGTCCCTTGGAAACCCGTTGTTTATTATGAGATCCCTGTAACCGTCATTGTCAAAATCTGTGAGGACAGGGATCCAGCTCCAGTCTGTGGCTTCAATTCCGGCAAGATATCCGATCTCGCTGAACACAGGTACTCCAAGTGAGTCATTCTGCCCCAATCGCGGGCCCTGATTCAGCTGAAGTGTATTTCTGACATACTGGTAACTGTATCCGAAGCGTTCATAATTCTGGAACAACTGATAACTGATCGGACTGAGCATCATTTTTTTCCGGTAGTTGTCTTCAGGATTCATGTCGAGTGTGATAAAATCCTCAAGACCGTCATTATTGATATCTCCGGCATCGCATCCCATGGAATTTGCGGACGTGTGTTTAAAGTATACCGAAATCTGGTCGGTAAAGGTTCCATCATGATTATTGATCCAGAGAAGATCATTTGTAATGAAATCATTACTGATATAGATATCTTTCCATCCGTCATTATTAATATCGGTAATGCATGCAGAATGACTGTATCCTTCGGTCTGTATGCCTGCCTCTTTTGAAACATCCATGAAAACAGGATGTTTTAGCGAATCGCTCCATTCATTCCGGAAAAGCTTTCCCGTGCTTGAATTTGATCCGTTTTTCATTACAGGGCGAAAGAGATAAGGAGAGATCCTGGGGCTGATTTCGTTAACAACCAGGTAAACATCCAGGTCCCCGTCATTGTCATAATCGAAGAAATTGGCCTGGGTTGTATGGGAATCATCGTCAAGGCCGTATCCGGCTGCCTCTTCCCTAAAAACCGGTACATTGTTACTGTTGAGACCGAGGTTGATAAATAAAAGGTTCTTTCTGTCATGGGCTTTTTTTCTGAGAGTGGCACTTACATAGATATCCTGCCATCCATCATTGTTTATATCAATTACTGCAACACCCCTGCACCATCTGCCGGAAGTGTTGATACCCGCCTCGTCTGTAACATCCGAGAAGATAAAATTGTCATTGTTCAGATATAATTTGCTGGAGACCATGTTCCCGGTAAAGAATATATCAGGCAGGCTGTCGTTATTGAAATCTCCTATGCCCACTCCGCCTCCGTTATAAATATTTTCAACGTCAAGCTCGTTGATAGAATCACTTACTGTGATTTTATTGTTGAAATGGATCCCTGAATGCGATGATCTGATGGTCTCAAAAAGAGGATTTTTATCTGTACAGGAAATGAATAAAAGGATCAACAGGAGATATGAGTGTCTCATGGCAGATTTAAAAGTTCCTGTACCTGTCATTATCAGATTATACTATTTTAAAATCCAAAAAAAAATGCCTTTTTGCTTACAAACAACGATGAAAGGGGATTTGTTTAAAAATTATTATTTAACCACTGAGTTTCACGGAGTTTGCACTGAGTTTTACGGAGTTTTACAGATGCTCACTCCGTGTATTCCTCCGTGAAACCCCGTGTAAATCAGTGGTTAATAAAAAGTATTTTTAATAATAATTCAATGAATAAAATAGAAATTAAAACTAATTTTATTGCACATTAATTAACATCAAAGTAAATGTAAACTACTATTCAATTCTTAGGTTATGAAATACAATAATCGGCAAATAGCGGCTCTTCTCTTATTTTGCTTCCTATATGGAGCTTCAGATATCATTGCAGGACAGGTAAGTCTGAAGAGGGATACATTAGCTGCATTAGCAGGAAATTTTACTGAAAATGTTATCAGGGTAGAGTACATTGTAAACGGAAAACCTTCTTCAGGATCGGTTGAGCTTCCTTTATCAAAGCAAGTTTCCTCAGGGAACATCCGGATTTCAACATATCTGAATGAAGCATACCAGGTTGTAATACACGAAATTGACAGAGGAACTTATACCGAAATAAACGGAAAGATCGAAAACCTTGATGAAGAGGCCTCATGCGCCACTCTGAGGGTAGTTTTTCCACGCAGCGGAAAAAACTGGAAATGGTTCCGGGGTCTTGATAAGTCAGTTGAGCTGCTACCCGGAGAGACTGCTCTCGATACAATTAGCGTAAGGACCGTCCCTCCTCCTGATGGTGCTTTTAACGGTGCCAGCCTCAGTGATGGAGGATACGGGGATCCTGTAGGGCAGGGTACAATGTCATTCTATCCGTTATGTGCCGTTGGTATCGATGATAAGGGAACAGGACTGGGTATCGATATGTCATTGCCGGTTGTGTACAGGCTTGGAGCTGATCCTGCCATTGGCCTGACAGCGGAATTTGATTTTGCCATGAGCCCGCTTACTGCAAAATTTCCTGACAGGGCATTCTTTAAATTATGCATGTTTAAGTTCAATCCTGAATGGGGAATGAGGGCAGCGCTCAGGCAATACTATTCAATTTATCAGGAGGCATTCAGAAAAAGAGTTGTAAATGAGGGAATATGGCTGCCTTTTACACCATTGAGGTCAATTCCGGGATGGGATGAATTCGGCATTGCTTATCACGAAACATCCTGGGGAAGCAAAGACCTGAAGGAAGGAGTGAAGATCCCGAATATCCTCTCAGACAAAGGGACAGGAATTCTGAGTTTCCAGTATACTGAGCCATGGGATGTTCAGCTGCCCATCAGAATAAAGACAATGGATTACAATGAACTTGTTTCAGGAGGGCTGATTACAAATGCACACAGATCCTACCTTGATGTAAGTTCAACATGGGACAAGAACGGCATATGGCAGGCAAGACGTCTGGAAACGCCATGGTTTACAGCCGGTTGGGCTGTAAGTATTACAACTAATTGTGATCCTGATCTTCCCGGATTTAATAAGTATCAGTACATTTTAAAGGATGAAATAAATCCTGCACTGAATATGGATGTTGACGGGATCTATTTTGATTCTATGGAATGGAACTGGCATCACGATCTGAATTACAGGGAAGATCACTTTGCTTATACTGATTACCCCCTGACTTTTTCCGGTGGCGTGGGAAAACCGGCAATATGGAATTTTGCTTCCGAATTTGAGTTTATGAAAAAGATCTCGGATGAGATGCATCTGCAGGGAAAGCTTGCAATGGGCAACGGCCATGGATGGAATCCCTTTGCAGCTGCAAACCTTGATCTTTTTGGTGCTGAACTGAGCTGGTATTCCTCTGATGATCATAATACAGGAGCTCTTGATTTCAAAAGAGCCATCTCATTTCAGAAACCTATTGTCTTCCTGCTCAATGAGGGACTGAATGATCCGGCTTTTACAACAGCTCCGTATAAGGGATATGAGATATATTTTGAAAAGATGCTCGCCTATGGGTTTTTTCCGTCATTTTTCAGCGTTGATGCTTCAAATGATCCCTACTGGCAGGATACAACAAAGATTGAAAATGGCAGGCCTTTCTTTAAAAAGTATATTCCTGTTATTAAACAGATATCAGGTGCAGGATGGGAACCAGTCACATATGCATCCTGTAACTCTGATAGTATAAGGATTGAACGATTTGGCAGTGCAGGAAACTTATTCTTTACAGTAAGAAATAACAGTAAGCAGTTTGCTTCGGGCATAATTGTCCTTGACATTCAGAAACTTGGCATTGCTGCCGGATTCTCTGTTTACGAACTTCTTGAAGCCATGCCTGTTAAGCTAAAAGGCAACAGAATATTTTTGGATATTCCGGCGGGGAGGACGAAAGTAATTAGTGTCAGTCAGTAGTCATTTGGCCTGCGGCTGTCATTTGCGCTTCGCGCGTCATTAAGTGGTCATTAAGTAGTCATTTAGACACAGATTAAACTTATAAAGGATGAATAAACTCAGGAATTTCTTTTTGTCCCCTGCAAAGGATGATAGCAGGGTTAAAACCGATACGGCTAATGTGCAGCGGATAGCTTCAATTGATATTCTGCGGGCCCTTACCATGTTGCTGATGATTTTTGTCAATGACTTCTGGACCCTTACAGGAGTTCCATACTGGATGGAACACAGACAGCATGGCGTTGACGGAATCGGTCTGTCCGATGTGGTCTTCCCTGCATTCCTGTTTATTGTTGGTTTGTCGCTTCCATATGCAATTAATAACCGCAGGAAGAAGGGTGATTCTGACCTGCAGTTGTTAATGCACATCCTGTTAAGGACAATTGCTCTTCTGGTAATGGGAGTATTTCTTGTTAACGGAGAGACATATAATGAAGCGGCTACCGGCATGGCAAAATATTATTACAGCATTCTTTGCGCCCTCTCGTTTATACTTATATGGAACACTTATCCTGCCACAATTAATAAGTACCTTCCTGCAGCTGCCAGGATAACCGCATTTGTTATTCTGATTTCCCTGGCCTTTGTATACAGGGGAGGGGAGGATGATAATATTCAGCGGTTTGCTCCCCAGTGGTGGGGGATTTTAGGTCTTATAGGCTGGGCATACCTGGCCAGTTCGCTAATAACACTGTTCGCAAAGGAAAGGTTTTATCTAATCCTTGCAGGATGGCTTTTCTTCTGCATCTTAAGTATCATTTATAAAGCCGGCATAATTCCGCACCACTCTTTTTTGTCATTTATTCCCAATGCTATTCTGGGAGGGACCCTCGCCGGTCTGACAATGGGAGGAGTACTTACCTCAACGATATTCAGGTATTTTGTGAACCGCAAGGAAAACGGCCGGTTAACACTTGTATTGCTGATGTTTTCCGCTCTCCTCATCGGATTGTCAGTGATCACCCGGCCTTACTGGGGTCTGACAAAACTGGGGGCAACGCCGGCCTGGCTATTCCTCTGCAGCGCAATAACAATCATTGCATTCCTGATCATATACTGGGTTGCAGATGTCTATGACAAGTCAAAATGGTTTAACATTATCAAACCCGCAGGCACAGCCACAATTCTTTGTTACCTGGTGCCCTATTTTGTCTATTCTTTCAGAGAGATATTTCAGATACATCTGCCTGATGCGTTGCTTACAGGAGGGATCGGCCTGATTAAATCATTTCTGTTTGCGATTATGTGCGTGTTTATCACAGGTCTTCTCATAAGACTCGGGATAAGAATGAAGCTATAATGTTTTATGAAAACAACCGGAAACCTATTTTAACCTCATGGAACAGAAAAATGTTAACAGGAAGATTAGCAGACGCAAGATGCTTAAAGGTCTCGGTCTGGGTGTTGCCGGCGGAACACTGGCTTTTTCAGGAGCGGGTGAGGCTTTTGGCAGAACGGATAACTACCCTCCTTTTAAAGGAGTTGCAACAAGTTCTCCTGTAAATGCTGAACAGATGAAAATCGTGAAGGTGGAGAGTATCCGGTTCAGTGACAGGATAAATATCGGAGGGGGCTCGGGTGGTGACGGGAAAGCTGAATTCTGCTGGTTGCGTATACATACCGATAAAGGCATCGTCGGCATTGGTGAGACATATCCTTCAATCAATGGAGAACTGGGGAGCCTGAAAGATATAGCTTCCGAGTACCTTATTGGCAGAGATCCGCGGGATATAGACGGAATATGGAAGGATATCTATAAATACCAGAGCATGCGAAATGCCGGAGGATCGGAGATGCATATACTCAGCGCAATCAACATGGCCCAGCTCGACATACTTGGCAAATCTGCCGGACTTCCCCTGTACAGGCTGCTTGGAGGAAAAACACGCGAAAAGGTGAAGGTCTATAACACAGTAACAGATTACTGGGCAATAAATAATACGAAGATGGGCCCCGACACGGAGAAAATTGTAACATTTCTGCTTGACCGGGGAATAACTGCAATGAAGATCTATCCTTTCAGTACCGATGGTGATTTTATCTCTTCGGAAGAAATTGAGAAGGGTGTCGGATGGCTTAAACAGATCGAAAAGACCGCTGGCAAGCGAATGGAAATACTTGTTGATGGCTGGGGAGGATGTGACCTGCCAAGCGCGGAAAGAGTAATTAAAGCTTGTGAGCCTTACAATGTTATTCATATTGAGGATATCCTTGTACCTAATTCATTGCAATCCTATGCAAAGCTGGCGAGTGAAACATCCATACCTATTGCGCACAGTGAAACACTGGCCACCAGGTACCAGCTGAAGGACTTTCTGGAAGCACGGGCACTTGATATTTTAATGTTTGACCTTTGCTGGTGCGGTGGAATTACTGAGGCTAAGAAGATGTGCGATATGGCTGATGCCTGGCATATTCCGGGTACCCCTCATACCTGCGGTGGACCACTGTTATATGTTGCCTCTGCACATTTATCCACAGCAATACCCAATTTTTGCTATATGGAGAGCAATTACTGGAAATATACACATCAGTACCCGTACTTCATTAACAGTGTGCCAGTGCCGGTTGATGGCTTTATATCGGCTCCGGAAGGTCCGGGGCTTGGAGTGGAGATCAGACCGGAACTATTCAAAAATGGCGATGCCATTGTGGAAACTGTGGCTGAATTGAAATGAAAGAAATGATTCATGAGATATTACGGTGCTCTGCACCTTCGGTTAAATATTTATAATGCTTTTCTACAAATATTTTGCAGCTCTGCTGCTTTGAATTTGAGCAAAAACCCGGGATAAGCCAACCTACTTGTAAATAAACAATTGCAGATGGCCCTTAAGGTGCGGAGCACCATAATATTTGTAGATGAATGATAAATATAGAGTGCAAAGGTGCAGCGCACCGGAATATTATTATTAAATATATGAAATTAAATACATTAACTAAGATTTCAGCAAAATTATTTTTGAAATCCTTTAACCACGGAGTTCACGGGGTTTCACGGAGCTCACACGGAGTATATAATTGAAAAGGGTATATTCACATAAATTATAATACTATGAAAAAACAATTTATCATTTACATCATCATCCTGGCATTGCCAGTCATGACTCAGTCTCAACCTCAGTCTCAACCTCAGCCTCAGCCTCAACCTTTGGTAATTCCCCTGTGGAAGAACGGAGCTCCGGGTTTTGAGGACCGGAAAGATATCCCGGAAGAGTCAAAAGACTGGTGGGTAAAAAGTATTAATAATCCATCCGTTACGGTTTTTACCCCTCCTGAAGGAAAAGCAAACGGCTGTGCCGTGATTGTTGCTCCCGGAGGCGGATTCCGTGAGCTCGTATTTGATGCAGAAGGAAAACAGGCAGCTGAATTTCTGAACAGTATCGGTGTTACAGCATTCGCACTGAAATACCGTCTTCCGAATGAAAAAGGGTCACCATATACAATTGAGAATGTACGTCAGGATGCATACCGGGCTGTAAGGCTTGTCAGATCAGGCGCGGCTGAGTTCAAGATAGATCCCGACAGGATCGGAATACTTGGCTTTTCTGCAGGAGGAGCAGTGGTTATGATGGTATCGTTCGACAAGGGAGATGGGGATCCAAATGCAACTGACCCGATAGACCGTGTAAATGGCCGCCCCGATTTTCAGATGATGGTCTATCCCGGAGGAAATCCTCCAAAGAAAATACCTTCTGATGCACCCCCGGCATTTCTTCTTTGTGCAAATGATGATGAATATGGTTGTGATAAAGTGACAATTGACCTCCTGGAGAAATTCAGGGAAGCAAAAGTTCCTGTTGAAGCTATCCTTCTGGCCAGAGGTAAGCATGCCTTTAACATGGGTGACAGGTCTTCCTTCGTTGCAGTAAGAAACTGGCCCCAACGGATGGCCGACTGGATAAGCGACAGCGGATTCCTGAAGCAATAAAAATTAATAATTATTTAAGATGCTGTTTATAAATTCATTCAAAAAATAATAAGCTATGAAAAAAATCTTTCTGTTTTCAATGGTATTTGTAATTGGAATTTTATCAGTCGCTTTTCATTTCAAAAATGGGAAAACTGATGAGCCAATAATAACCAACAGGACAGTTACACAGGTTGCAGTAATTGTCAAAGATATTGACAAAGCAAGGGAGGCCTGGGCTGAGGTGCTGGGAGTGGATCCTCCTGAAGCAAGTGTCGCAGAATCGCATGCATCAAGACCAACCCGTTACATGGGAAATCCTTCTGATGCGAAGGCAAAACTTGCCTTCTTTGATATGGGGAATCTTCAGATAGAACTGATCCAGCCTCTTGGAGGGAAGAGCACATGGCAGGAGTTCCTGGATAAAAATGGAGAAGGAATACACCATATAGCTTTTTCAGTAAAGGACATTAACGGGATAGAGAAAAAATTTGAACTGCGGGGCATGCCTACAGTTCAGAATGGCGGATGGGACGGAGGTGCATACAGCTATATAGATGCATCAGCGGGCCTTGGCTGTATACTGGAATTACTCGAGAACTACAGGTAGATTCCGGATCTCAGAATCTTATTTCTTCTCTTTCGACATTCCATCCTTCGACTACCAGTTTAAGGTCGTTAGAAATTGTTTTGTCATCATTTGCCGAAAAATCAAGTTCAATCCTTTTAATATCACCGGGTAATAAGGTGAAATAGTTCTCATTGAAAAATGAGGGCAGGACCAGTTCATCATTGCTGTTCAGTACCTTCAGCCTTATGAAGAAAGCAGGTTCTGCTCCCGGATTGGAGATCTCAATGGCAGCATGTCCGTTTGAGTCCCGTTTGACCGTGACAGATGCAGATACTTTTTCCAGCTCATTCAGCTTCTCATAGGAATGCTTTTTATTTGAAAGCCAGTAAAGGTTCTCATCCAATGTCTTATCCCCATCCTTTAACAAGAGCTTCAGAAAGAAGATCTGATCAGTATTTACCGGCAGAATGACTTTATTCAGCAATTTCAGCTGGTGGGCATCCAGGGTTACAGGATCGTTCTTTTCTGAAATCAGTTTGCCATGCATATCGTACAAACGAGCTGATGCTGTCGCGGAGCTGATTTTACCTGCTGTCTGGTTTAGTACACAGACCACGGAGTCATTCAGATTAAGCTGTATATGGATCGGTTCAGCCCCATGTTTATAGCCAAAATAGCCTCCGTTATAGTCAAGGTAATAATCGTAAAATGATCCTCTGAGGGCTGTCCATGGATTCTGATTTTTCCAGACAAGCATGCCGCTATACCAGTCCCACATTTTATAGTTGAATCCCTCCGCAAGCGCACGGTATTGCTCATAACTCACTAACTGAGCCTTGAAACAAAAATCCCGGATGTCCTTTACCTTACCATACCTGTCAGGAAAATCCATCAATGGCAGATATTTATGGTAGGCCCAGGATTTTCCTTCCCTGAAACGCTCAGGCGGAAACATCTCATCGTCGGGAATTATTTTCTTTAGGCCATCATAATTTGGAATACCGATTGAACCGGTTTCGGGATTGAATGGGAATGATCTCTCTGTGAATATGGATTCCGGTTCCCTTATTCCGTAGGGTCCGTCACCAACTCCACCTATACTGTTTGTCATAAGCTTAGGCGATGTGGAATATTCAAGAAAGAACCTTCCGGGATCGAACCGGGGGAAAATTTCTTCTTCCAGTGCCTTCAGGATATCAGCAGGGGGAAGGGTCTCGTTGCTTCCGCACCACAGAAAAAGGCTGGGGTGATTACGGAGCATCTTAACCTGATCAATTACCGATTCAAGGAAAAGAGTATGGTTATCGGGATAGGCCTTGCGCCTTGCCTGCGACTCTTTTTTCAGCGGATCGTACCATTCCCCGTTGCAATCGCCGGAAATCCAGAGATCCTGCCATACCAGTATTCCATATTTGTCGCATGCATCATAAAATTCAGGACGTTCAGTTAACCCTCCCCCCCAGACCCTGATCATGTTCATATTCATGCCGGCATGAAATCTGACCTCAGCTTCATACCGCTCTTTTGATAACCTGAGCAGGGCATCAGAAGCAATCCAGTTTCCTCCCTTAATGAATACTTTCTGGCCGTTTACAGTGAAGACCTGTGCCTTTATCTTATCATCAAAATAGTTGCCGGATTCCCGTATTCCTATAGTGGTCAGCTCGGAATCCATCTTAGTTCCTGCCTCCGATATAAAATCGTACTTAATTTTATATAAAGGATGATCGCCCATACCATTAGGCCACCATAAGCGGGGCTCTGCAATTTTTATCTCGGGCAGGCTTACGGATTTCTCCTCATCAGGGTTAAGGCTGATCTTTAAGGAGCTCTTCAGACCTTCAATCTCAACATTCAGAATTCCCTTAACTGCAATGCCGGATATGTTTTTCAGTTCAACCGATGGCCTGATAAAGGCAGGTTCCTGTTTTTTCCCTGGTACCCTTATGCCCGGAACCCGTATTTCAATAAAAGGATTCCTGATATCAACCAATCCTGTTACTTCAATATTTACCTTATCCCATATCCCGGTGTTCCTGTCGCGGATCGGACAGATCCAGTCCCATCCGGCTGTGAATTGCATGGTTACATTGCGGCCTATGGTGCCATCGCCGCCCTGCCCGGCAGAGGCATTTCCAACCGGATCGGGAGGGGCTACCCATACTGCCAGCCTGTTGGGCTTGCCTTTGTTCAGAAAGGATGTTATAAGGTATTTTTCCCTCAGGTACATGCCCTGATGAGTATTTAAATTGACTCTTTTGCCGTTCAGAAAAATATCGGCAAAGTAATTTATACCCCTGAAATTCAGCCAGACCTCCTGTCCATCCTTTAATTCAGGTGTCTGAAATTCATTGTAAAACCAGTAAGTGTAATACTCTCTGCCGGTGTCATGGACATCGGGAATAAGATTATTGTTCATCCCGAAAAATGGATCTGGGATCTGTTTATTGTGAAGCAAGGTTGTCAGAATGGTTCCCGGAACCACAGCTTCGATCCATCCATCCATTTTAAATTCACCTCCGGTTATTACGGTACCATCGGCAGGTATATCAGCTGCTCTTTTTGCTTTCCAGTTTGAGTTAAGCGGATATTCGACAGGTTGTGCCAATGCCTGCATCGGCACAATAGCCATTAGAATCAGGTAGAACAGATTTGATTTTCATGGGTATATATTTAAGTTTATTCAGTATTATTTTCCTTTATAACCAAGGGTAACCTCCATCTTTAAATCTTCAGCCTCAGGAAGGATGACATATCCCTCTTCAGCATCATAGGATTTCCAGGGCTTGTCATTAATTTTTACACCGGTGATTTTAACAGCAGGATCTTCTGCCAGTGAGACATAATGCTTTGTACCAGGCTTTGAGTACTTAATATGAAAATAGAGAGTTGCAGATTTATGGTTAACATAAAGATTCAGATAGAGATAGTTAAGAAGAGAGTTTTCCATCTCATGATATGAGGCTTTCCATGCCACAGCCTTACCAGTTATAAGCGGTACACCGGATGGGGAAACAGCCTGGTAAACTCCCCCGTATCTCTTGTCAACAAAGTAATTGTCCCAGAATGAGGCCATCTTACTGAAGGAGTTGACGAAACGTCTGTTTTGTGTAATGTTAAAGAGATGAAGCTGAATAAGGCTGCCATAGCTTTGCAGCCACCATGTCACAGAGGATGTATCCTCTGTCGTATATGGGGGAAGCCTGTCGAAAACATCAAACCAGCAGCCTCTTATTGAGTCGTATGAAGTGCTCATTACCCTGGTGCTCAGATCAATGCCTTTTGAACGGTATACCTCCTTCCCTGTCAATTCATACATCCGCAAAAGTGCGAGGGATGCTGTAAGCTGAGCTCCTGCAGAGACAACCTCCCTGTCATTGACCATCCTGGGGGCCATCTTCCATGAGACGCTGCCTGGCGCCGGGAATCCGGTGAACCAGCCATCCGGAGAGTCGGTCAGATGGTTGAATGATATCTGCATAAGCTCCTCTGCAAAATCCCTGATCTCCTTCTCCCTGGTAATCATCATCATGTTAATTAAGAGCGAGCTTGTATATCCGTAATGAGAGTGCTTGCTTTTTGAGCTGTCGGCAACACTCAGATCCCTGTTGAGAATCTGATAATAGCCTCCATTCCTGCTGTCAAAGGCATATACTTTCTGGATCCGGATTGACTCTTTAATACGGGATAAGACATCTTTATCCCCGGTTGCGAAAAAATAGAGAGTCAGACCAACATTGGTATATAACTGGTTGGGGACGCTCTTGGTTGTAATTTCAGGTTTTCCTGACTGATCGAGAAGATCATACCACCCTCCATATTTTTCATCCCAGGCATGTTTCATGAGATAAGCTGCTCCCTCGCCGGCGGTGGTGAGGTATTTTTCATTGCCTGACATGAGGTAGGCAGAAGTGAATCCGAAGATCTGGCGACTTATCATTGCAGGATGCTTATCCCATGGGGGGAGAGGGGTTCCTTCCCTTGAAAGGTTCATAAAAAATGCCCCATTGACAGTATCCCTTGCATTCTTCTGCCAGAAGGGGATGATCTGTGTCAGCCCCTGCCGGCGCCAGTATTCCCCGTCGGTGATTTTATTATCGGGAAAATTAACAGATTTATTGCAGGAGATGCAAAAAGCAGAAAGTAATAATACCAGAAAAATCAATTTAGATGTAAATGCCGTTTTGTTCATTGTCCTGTGAAATTACATTTAAAATAACTCCAAATTTTTCAATAATAAAAGAATGCTGTGATTCAGACTGAAATATAATGTTACAACTGCTCACCATGGACAGATTTTTTGGATCTTTTTTTAAACCACGGAGTATCACGGAGTATCACGGAGTTTACACGGAGTTATACATTGTAAATCAGTAACTTACCATTAAAATTTGAATCATCGATTTTACTCCGTGTCTTACTCCGTGCAACCCTGTGCAACTCCGTGGTTATAAAATAATTCACTAAGGAAGAAAATAAGCAAAAAGTTGATATATTTATTCTGTAATGCATTTATTATGAAACACCTGAACTTACTTCTGATAATCCTTATAACAATTTTTTTCTTTGGTTGCAGTTCGCATAAACCCTGTCAGATAATTGGGATAAAGATCTATGACTATCATGGTGATTACGGAATCCTTGCAGGAAAATGGCGAGAGATGGGCATTAATACTGCATTTATAAGCGAAACACTTGCAGCGAACGATACCTTCCGGCAGGCTCTCAGGCTTAAAGATATTTCAGTCTTTATCATCTTTCCTGTTTTCCAGAATCCTGAAATCCTGAATAAAGACAGCAGCATGTTCGCAATAACCTCGGGAGGCCTGAAAGCCAAGGACGACTGGGTTGAATTTGTCTGCCCTTCAAGGGTAACATACCGGCAGACAAAAGTGGATGAGCTGTCTGGGATAATCCATTCTCTCGATCCTGACGGCATAAGCATTGATTTCATCCGCCAGTTCGTTTTCTGGGAGATGATCTGGCCGGATCGCGATCCGGAGACAATAGACAGGGCTTGCTATTGTGACAGCTGCCTGGCAGGATTTACAGCACAAATCGGCGTTGCCATACCCGATTCTTTTAAAACGACAGCCGGGAAAGCAGGCTGGATTGATAAAAACTACCAGGAATACTGGTACAAATACCGATGCAGGCTGATCACAGACATGGTGAAAGAGCTTTCTGTTGAGGCAAGGGCGGTAAAACCTGATATAAAACTTAATTTTCATGCTGTGCCATGGAGGGATGAAGATTTTGACAGTGCAATAATAAAAGTTGCATCACAGGATCTCAGGTCGATTGCTCCTTATGTCGATTATATATCACCTATGTGTTATTCCCAGATGCTGAAGCGTGATGCCTTCTGGATTGCCGGTGTTGTTGCGGATATGGATAAATATGCTCCCGGGAAGGTCCTCCCCAGCATTCAGGTATACCCCTATTATATTGACAGCTCATTTGACAATAAAGACTTTAAGGAATGTGTTGAATCTGCCTTAAAGCTGCCGTCAGACGGGGTGGTTTTCTTTTCCTGGCCTCTTTTTATTAAAGACTCGTCCAGAATGGATGTAGTCAGAGGGATAACGGGCATAAAATAGCATCGGAGAGAGCATAATCAGGTCTCAGGGAGCAAAAATTCCTGTTTTTTATCCTTTCAAATAAACTGTTGGTCAAAATCTCCTTCCCGGCTGGATTGAGGGCCGGTAATCAGATCTTGCTGTCTAATACGCAGATCTGCTGAATTTTATAGCCGGGAGTATAATGAGATTCTTAAAATCTCCGGTTTTTCCTGTAAATTTCACCTCTTTTTTGACGAATCCGCCTGGTTTGTTTATCAGCGGTCAGATCCTGTAATCATACATCCGGTTTTCTGTGATAAGAAATTTTTGTTAAAGTGCAAAATGCCTGTATCTGAGCGCTATACACTTGATTTGATATTGTTTTCCCCCTATTTTTGTTAAGATCATTTAGAGCAAAACCTGATGGGGATATTTATAAATATTCTGGTGATGAAGAAAATTTTAATGGCGGTGATTTTCTTTTGTGTTTCAGTTATCTGCAGTGCCCCGGTAATAGATTTCAGGTTAAAACTGGGTCAGTTGAATTTTTTAACTGCCGATGCTCAAAAGCGGTTTCATGATTCAGAGTTCACGCGATTCATAAATAATCTTGGATACAGGGAATCAGGTAACAACTGGGTATCTGTAAACAGGATTGGCTGTTTTGGAGAGTGGCAGTTTGCAGAAACTACATTGAGATACCTGGGCTTCAGAAAAATTACCCTGAAAAGTTTCAGGAAAAATCCATACATCTTTCCGAGGGAGCTGCAGGCAGAGGCATTGAAGTCTCTGATCCGGGTAAATCTGATTTACCTTAAGGATTATGAACATTATAAAGGTGTCACAATAAATGGGATCTTAATAACCAAATCAGGAATGATAGCAGCTTCGCATCTGGGTGGTGCAGGTTCCCTGAAGAAATTCCTCGATTCCAACGGGCGGGTTAATAAGAAAGATGTTTTAGGAACATCAATTTCAGATTATCTGAAGAAATTTTCCTCTTATGAACTTGATTAATGAAATATAAAATTTAAAAGACAAATATATGAGAACTATTTACAGGATTAATTCAAAAGAGATTGGGGAAGTCTTACTTAAAAGAAGAAAGATAGCAAAAGCTTTCCGCTGGTGGCTTCGTGAGAATGGTTACAAGTTCACCTCCACCTTTTTCCTTAATTAGGTCATCAGGGAGCCTTTTTACTGTATACCGGAATCACCACACCCCTGGCAAGTGCTTTATTATTATCAGTCTGCCAGTTAAAATTGAACCGGATTTCAGAAATTTTTTGCGGAGAATCAGATATCAACTATTTCTCCAACCTGAAGAATAACATCTTTGGTATAATTTGGCATATCGTCGGAGAGGGTTTGCCCGCATGCAGCAAATCCTTTCTGGAATTGCTCCGGTGTATTAAAAGTCATATATGCAATGGCGAAATATGGTGCAGGCCCGTTTATGCCGGCCATGCCGGCATCAAATTCAAATTTTTTCAGACCAAAAGGTTCCAGTAATTTTTTTGCCAGTGGTATATGGTTCTTTTTGTAATATTCCATATTGAACCAGTTGCCGTCTGACTGTGGATAAAGTACAACGATTCGGATCATAGCTTTAATTTAAATATGTTGATTGATAATCTGTTGAGATGCTATTCAATTTGAAAGGACTGCCCTGTAACGTACCTGTCCCTGTCTTAATTTTTCGATTGCGTCATTTACCTGCCTGAATTTAAAGGTCTCTGTTTGAGGGAGAATATTATGACGGGCCGCAAAATTCAGCATCATGCTTAATACGGGAGGGCTGCCAACCGGGCTGGCTGAAATGGATTTTTGTGCTATCAGACCAGGGAATGCCGATACTGACATTGGCTGAAGCAGAGCCCCTACATGATGGAGCCGGCCTTTCGGACGCAGGATGTTAAGGAAAGAGTTCCAGTCAAGTGGTACATCAACAGTTGAAATAATGAAATCAAGTGAGTTTCTCATTTTTGCCAGGTCGCAGTTTTCTGTACAATTCACAAAGTGATCAGCACCAAAATGAATGGCCGCCGTTGTTCCATCCAACACCAACCAGCTGACCTATGGATAATCCTTCCACATGAGTACCTATTGCTTCAATTCTCCCAATGATCTCGTGTCCCGGTACAAGAGGATACTGAGACATTCCCCATGCATTGTCTATCATGTGGAGATCACTGTGGCAGAGGCCACAATACTCAACTTTGATATCAACCTGATGGTCCCCAAGAGGTCCCAGGTCGTATTCAATAAGTTCCAGAGAGCCGCCAGGTGTGGCAGCAGCATAACCTTTTGTCATTTGGTTTCCCTCCTTTTATTTTTAATTAATTTTTAGAACTGAAATTGAATTTTTTGTAATTTGTATGTCAGATGCAGTTTTTCCCTGCTCAAAATCCTCTGTTTCGGACGACAAGATTCCATCTCTGCCTGGTCCATTATGATTATAAAGTTCGGCAGAAATGAATATTTTTCATTTAGTTTTCAGATAAAATACTTTAGATTTTTGCTGAATTTGTTTAGATAATAAGCTATTCCTGAACCTTTTCTGTAAATGAAACCGGTTAGACTTTCAAATCATAAGAGTTTCTATTTTAACCTGAAGAATTTGCCTGTAGACTAACTGTTGTCAGTTCAATCCCAACAGGATATTCAGGCGCCTGAAAAAAATTTGGAGCAATGAAGATTATTTTAGAAATTTGATAAAGATGTCCTAAACAGAAAAAAATTGTAAAATAATTTCTTCTATGATCAGGCATTCTGCTAGAGATCAAATACTTATAAATAAACTGACTGAAATAACCCTGGCAAACCTGGGGGATGAAAACTTTGGAGTAAAGGAGCTGGCCCGGGAGGCAGGGATAAGCCGTTACCGGCTCGGCAAAAAGCTTCATGAACTTAAAAACAGGACCATCAATCAGTTTATCACGGAAATCCGATTGCAAAAGGCATTCGAAATGCTCAGGGATGAGGACTTAACTGCCTCTGAAGTTGCATATAAGGTGGGTTATGGGAGTGCTACCTATTTCAATACATGCTTTAACGAATATTTCGGATATCCTCCGGGTTCAGTAAAGAAAAGAGAGGTCATTATTGGCGGAGAAGTAAATCAGATCCCTGCTGTTGCTGAAAAAGACAAAAGACTGACCGTCTCCAGAACAATTATCAGCAGAACTTCAGGTATATTGGTTATCGTAATCTTAATTTACCTGGTTTATAGTACTTTTATTAAGCCTGTTTCCGACCGCTCAGCCATTCCGGTTGAAATTGATGATAAATCTATAGCTGTCCTACCATTTAAAAACCTCAGCGACAGTACAGGAAACCAGTATTTCGTTGATGGTATTGCAGAAGATATTCTTACACTGCTGAGTAAGGTTCATGATCTCAAAGTCATTTCAAGAACCTCAGTTGAACAATTCCGGAATGGTGACATGACCACCTCAGAGATAGCCCGGAGACTGAGGGTTAAGTATGTAATTGAAGGCAGTGTTCAGAAGTCTGGTAACATGTTCCGCCTGTGGATCCAGCTCATAGATGCAAACACAGGTAATCATCTGTGGGCGGAGGTATACGATGGAGAATATTCCATTGATATCTTTGATTTCCAGAGTACTATTGCAAAAAAAGTTGCAGCTTCACTTAATGTTGTGTTGACACCCAGGGAAGAGCACAAGATCAATGTTAATCATACAAACGAGATACTGGCCTGGGATTTGAGCCTTAAAGGCGATGACCTTGTAAGAAAATGGTATATATCCGGAGAAGAACAGTACCTTAAATTATCTGCAAATGCCTTCAATAACGCTCTTAAAATCGATCCGGACTATCTGCCCGCTCTTCTTGGGATGGCTCATGTACTTCTTAAGTCGGGAAACTTTGATTCATCAATGGTTTACAATCAGAAAGTACTGAAGCTTGACAAGGAGAATGTTTCAGCACTGGCAGGTATCGGCGGATACTATTTGTACACCAATATTCCTGATAGTGCGCTCAGATATTTTCAGTTATCAATTGATGCTGATCCGAATGGAGTGAATTCTTTTTGGAATTACCTGGGCGCAGGACAGGTTTTTTTTATGTACAGGAATGAAACAATGGAAGCATTTTCATGCTTTCAGAAAGCATATGACCTTGGCGGTTATGCCTGGCCCGAAATTCATGATAATATATCACTGCTGTTCTCTTCAATTGGCGATTATTCAAGGGCATATAAATATATGCACACATCTCTCTCAATGACTTCAAGCTGCATCTATATCAGGAAATCTTTCTATATTCTCTCTGCCATGGGAGAGTATGATCATGCGCTTGCCTTTCTTGATTCCATTGGAAGGATCACTCCTTGTGAACCGACATGTGACATGATGAAATTTTATTTATATAGCACACAAAGGAAATTTGACAAAGCTGAAATGTTTTTGAACAAAGCAATTAAGGCAGGATATAAGCTGGAATGGGACGATTACCTGTATAAATTCTGTTTATATAAAGAAACCGGAAGAAGATTTGAAGATCGTTCAATAATAAAGAGCATAGCTGCAAGGGAGGAGAACATATTAAAGGCAGGAAAAAGTTTCTGGGCAAGTGAGACAGCTATCAGGGCTGCAGCCGGATATGCTGTACTCGGCGATAATAATAAAGCAATTGGTTTTATAAAGTTGCTTGAAAAATACGGATGCAATGACAATCCTTTTCCTCTGATGACATTCCCCGGATTCAATAATCTAAGAAGCGATCCTGAATTCAAAGCAATTGTAAAGAGGATAGAAGAAAAACGTGCCTCTCTTCGGGAAAAGGTCAGGGAGATGGAGCAGCGTCTGGAAATAAATCTCTGAATTATTAATATCACCTACCGTTTTGTTGAACTTTATCAGCAAATAATTGTTTGTGTGAAGGGTGCTTTCTTTAACCTTTTTAAAAGTGCAGACAAAATCGGTTTATCAGTTTCAAAACAAAATATTAAGTTAGAGTCAACCAGACCCAATATTTACACAGATTTAATTAATAGTTATTTAACCTTAAAAACTCATCAGACATGAAAATGAAATCTTTCTTTCAAAGGAGCATTTTTCTCGTACTGCTTACAGGATTAATGTTCTCATCCTGCAAAAAAGATGAAACAAAAACTGAAGACATTGTAGGTACATGGACCGCAGGGACATCTACTCTATCTGTTATGGTTGGAGAAAAAACCCTTACAGAATACTTTGTTGATGTAATGGAGCTTCCACTTGAAGACGCCCAAAGTTATACTGATCTTCTTGAAGCTATTATGGCGCAATCCTTTGCAGGAACGATAACAATTAAGTCAAATGGTACTTATACATCTAATATGGGGGGAGACAGCTGATTCAGGGACATGGAGTCTGAATGGTGACCAGACAGAATTGACCATCGTTTCAAGTGTTGACGGACCAATGACGTTTGATGTTGTTGAGTTGACCTCAAGCAAGCTTCATATTCATGCAATTGAGGTAACAAGTGAGGATCTTAATGGTGATGATATACCGGAAACAATGAATGTGGAGGTTGATATCAATTTTTCAAAGTAATTTTCAGAAGCCAGTTGTATAAAGGTTCTTTCTATTTGAAATCCTTTAACCACTGTGGTCACGGAAGTTACACAGAGGTCACACGGAGTATAATATTGAAAAGGGGATCTGGTTGGAAGGAAATTCCCGGATACAGAAAAGTCAAACAGTGTGCCTCAGTGCAAACCCAGTGTAACTCAGTGGTTATAATAGATTATTGAAAAGATGAGTATACAGGGGTAGATCGGGAAGGACTTTGCGTGCTTTGCGGTTAATAACTGGCTAACTGAAGGAGTTTCATTACGGTGAGACCGGGTATTGAATGAATTTATTGTTACTCTGATTTTCTTATTTATTGATAAATGTTTAATTTTAATTCGGTTGTGAAAGTAAAGTTGGGCATAAGTGTTATAATTTTCTCTGGATCAATAGCTTGATTGATAATTCTTATGTGACTGACGGGGCGGGAGCTTGAGTTGCCGGTAACCGGGATTTTGGAAAGTATATTGATGACAAAATGCAGAATGCAAGGATCAAACATAACTTTATCCACATTTTTTGAGATGATTACGGAACAATTCGTAACATAGTAAGCGGAGTTAGCACAAATATTTCATTATGTGATGATTATGCCTTCGCTCCATATTTAAAATGTTTTGCCTTGACAAGATAGTTACAGCACTTATACCGGGACCTGCCCTCGCACAACAGACAATCAGCCCTCCCGCCGTCATCTGCCAGCCTCTGTTAATAAATTAAAACTACTGCTTTTTACCGGGACACTACCATCGCGCCACGGACAAATACTTGTGCTAACAGGCAATAGTATTTCAAGATTACTTAAACCTTATGCTTCCCATTATTATGCTGGTGAATATGTTTTGCAATAAAAGCAGCATCTCTTCCTACTCCACCTACGAGTCCTGAAGTAAGACCATACAGAAATATCATTCCAATAAAGTACAAACCTTCTATCTCAGTGGAAACTCCCCTATTAGTTTTAGGCCATCCAGTCTTTTCATCTGTTATTTTTAAATCTATCCATGAAAAGTCTGGTTTAAAGCCAGTCGCCCATACAATTGAAGAAACAGCAAGTTTCCTTTCATCTTCCAACTTAGGGTTTCCATTTTCAACTCCAGCAACACGAGGAACTTGTTCAACACCTGCAGCAACAAGATCTTTAACCGATACATTTACTAGTGGTCCTCCTCCTTTAACAATACTTTTTTTTGCTTTCCGCCCAATTGGTGTCCTGACTGTAAGAATATTGCTAACAAACCACCAATATAATCTTCCTGCATAACGAAAAACAGGTTCAGGAATATGAAATGTAGGATGACCTGAAATAAGCGTAGATCTACTTTTTGCAAGTTCAATAGCTATTTCTACTCCAGAGGTTCCAGCTCCTACTACAAGAACATTGCCTGAAGGTAATGAATCTGGATTAAGATACTGAGAGGAATGAATTTGATGAATGTTTTTATCCAAATCTTTAGCGAATTCAGGTATGCGTGGGATCGGATTAGTACCTGTAGCAACAATGACCTTATCACATTTAAAGACAAAATCAGTTGTATTTATTTCAAATCCTGAGTCGGATTTGGTGAGATGATTAACTTTCACTCCCATCCGGACAGGAAGTTTAAATTTTTCAGCATATTTTTCAAGATAATCTGCCATCTCATCTTTTGAAGGCATAGTGTTCCTTGGTGCAGGAAAAGAGAATCCAGGCAATCCATCATACTGTGATGGAGTAAATAATCGGAGAGAATCCCATCGTTTTCGCCAAGAATCACCAATATTTTTAGCAGCATCTAATATTATGAAATCTTCGCCTGACTTTAGGAGATGAAAACCTGCAGCCAAACCTGCCTGACCAGCACCAATAATTATAGTGCCCCATTTCACTTTTCTATTGAAATCAATTACATTCATATTCACCAGAATTAATAGATTGCAACCAGTTTAAATTCTTAACAATTGGTTAGTGGTAATGTTCAGCGGAATAAGCAATTGGTTAATTCAAAATATTTATCTGTTTCGATTCAGAATCTTTAAAAAATTACATCCAGTGAGACAATAATAAAATCCTTGTGCTAACACGGACGGTTGGGGTAATAAACTTGTCACAATCTTTGCTCGCCACCCTGACAATTTTATCATGACGAATAACTTTTCACTCATCTGCCAAATCCATGACTTCGGCTCTGGACATCCCGATAATATCGGGACCTGCAACCGAGACAAAGTTTTGGCGCTGTCTGCTGACGCTCTGGTGCCTTGTTTTTTGCATCCCCATCTGGACTATTTTATCTTGACGTGACAAATCCTGCTCATTTATACGGACTAAGTCATCTGGACTAATCCATAGTGACACTTAAATCTCAGCCGTCTATCGGGACTTACATATACAATCAGGATCTGATTTTAAAACAATAATTGGATTTATTGGTTATAAGTTCCAGGGGGATAATCCTGAAAACAATTTTTAACTAAAACAATGGCACCAAAAGGAACATTAAAGACTTGTAAAAAGGGACATCAATTCTACAAAAGAAGTGACTGTCCTACTTGTCCTGTTTGTGAAGAGGAACGTAAACCGAAAGACAGTTTTCTAGCATTAATTAGTGCGCCGGCAAGGCGAGCATTAGAACGAGAAAATATTAAGACTTTAGAGGATCTGGCAAAATGGACTGAACGCGAAATTATTAGTCTCCACGGAATGGGACCAGGCACTTTACCTAAACTAATAAAGGCTTTAAAAGATAACGGACTTTCCCTTAAATCATAGACAGTTCCAGGATTGAAAAACACTCACGAGACGAATCCTGCTTGTGTTCCGGGACTTAAAACCTTGACAAATATCAGATATCGTGACAACTCTTCTGCATCGGGATGGTGGCTTGCCCGCCGGGCCGTCAGCTTACATTTGCCTGTAAAATTTACCCCCTGACAACTACAGCCCTGGATAAGTTCTACTCCAAAAGAAATTGTTTAATAACTTGACGAATCAATATTACATATTGTTATAATTATCTTATTGGTCGTAAATAAATAAAACTCTAATTTTATAGACGCCGCAAAAATCTAATTTAACAGATGAAAAATCTTGAAAATTCTTTTTCGATTCCAGAATTCATAGTTTTCTCCATTCTTATAATTGGTTATATATATTTCCAGATTAGGTATTCTGATAACCCATTTATTAAAAAAACCCTTAAGAAATTTCTATTCCTCAGGAAACTTGAAAATGCCTATAAACCCTATCTATCTCAATATTTCTCACTTTATAATTCTCTTAAACCTCAGGACAAATTAGTTTTTGAGAGACGTGTCCAAAGATTTATTGATATAAAACAATTTATTCCCCGTGGTGGGATAAAAGAGATTACACCAGAGATGAAAGCATTAGTTGCCGGGAGTGCAGTGCAATTGACATTTGGATATCCAAACATTTACTTCAAACACTTCTGGAGGATATTGATATACCCTGATAATTACTACTCAACGATTACCCACAAACACCATAAAGGGGAGGTGAATTTAAGGGGACTAATTGTGCTATCATGGAAAAGTTTTAAAGAAGGTTTCTCAAACCAGACAGATGGTCTTAACTTAGGACTCCATGAAATGGCTCATGCACTTAGACTTATAAATATAGTTGAAAATGAGGAGTATGATTTTTATGATCGAGAGATCATGAACGAATTTGATAATGAAGCTAAGCATGAAACAATTAAATTAATAAACTCCCCTCACGAGAAATCAATATTTAGAAATTATAGCACTACCAATTTGGATGAGTTTTTCTCAGTGGCAATTGAATGCTTTTTCGAAAGATCATATGAGTTTAAACAATACAATCCAAAGCTTTATTTTCTCCTAACGAAAATATTAAAAATTGATCCTAACCAGTTATATTCAGAAAGCTATATCAAAAGTATGGCATCTTGAACCCAATATAGGATTGACTCTTGCTGAAAAGCTTAAACTGGTTGGGATTTCTACGCCAGGTGATTTAATAAACACCAGGGATGGTGACTTGCCGCCGGGACAACTTTTTGGCTACCCTGACAAATTCCTGACAGGGGACAAACCCTGACCGTATCAATGCTGTTGACAAAATAACACAATCATGACAAACCCTGCTCATCTGCCTGGACTTATAAATGATAAGCCACCTGACGGACCTGGGATAAATTCTATTGTTTCAATAGCTGGGTTTTCAAGCTTGAAACAGCAAATAAATTATCAAACAACACCTTATTATTTAATTATTTAATGATAAAGTAACACCAAACTCTAGCTCACTTTAAGTACTGATTAGTTTCGATATTTTAAATTTGGCAACATAAAATAAGAATAAAATGGCACAAATCAATCCTTACATTAACTTCAACGGAAATGCTGAAGAAGCATTTACATTTTACAAATCAGTTTTTGGCGGAGAGTTCGCAATAATTATGCGTTTCAAAGACATATCAAGTCCTGAATTCCCTGTAGCAGAAAATGATGCAAATAAAATAATGCACATTGCTTTACCTATCGGAAAAAATCTCTTAATGGCAAATGACGTTCCGGAAAGTATGGGACGGACAAATGAAAAGGAGAATAGAAGTAAAATTTCAATAAGTGCAGAAAGCAAGGAAGAAGCAGACAAATTATTTAATGGACTTTCGGTTGGCGGACAAATTGAAGCACCAATTGGAGACAGCCCCTGGGGTTCTTATTTTGGTATGTTCAGAGACAAATACGGTATTGAATGGATTGTAGATTTTGACCCAAAATATAACTGGAAAATTTAACTGAAGAAAAACAACGAACCGCTTACACGGACAGTCGGGATAACAGATTCGGCCTCCGGTTCCAACATTTCAAACCAGACTTCTTCCCTTTATTAATACACAGAACGACGAACTGGGGCTATTTTCATTTTATCCGGATTTATTGGATATTTTATCTGACGTAAAAAACAAAAACCATTGCGTGGTGGAGCATTGCAAATATTAAAAGAGTTAAATGGACTTTGATTTCTTTTAAATCATTAATTTTAATGTTCCCGGGAGTAATGATACTATATTTTTATAACACGATGAAACATAAACAATGGTATGAGACTCTTTTTCAGGACTATGGACAGAAATATGATTCAGAATCCTTTACACAGGGTACCATAGGGGAATGTGACTTTATCGAACAAGAATTGGATTTTAATAAATCTTTAAAGATTCTGGATGTCGGATGCGGAACCGGGAGACACTCCATAGATCTTACGAAAAGGGGATATAATATTACCGGAATCGATCTGTCTGAATCAATGCTTAAAAAAGCCAGAGACCTGGCAAAAGCAAACAACCTGGAAATCAAATTCCTTAATTCTGATGCGAGAAATTTACCCTTTGACATGGACTTTGATGCAGCAATAATGCTCTGTGAAGGTGGATTCCCTTTAATGGAAACTGATGAAATGAATTTTGAAATACTGAAAAATGTAACCAGATCATTGAACGACAAAGGCAAATTTATATTCACAACATTGAATGGACTATTTCCTTTATACCACTCGGTCGAAAAATTTCTTACAGATTCCTCACAAGGAGATAATGCCACGTACAGAAGTAATACATTCGACTTAATGACATTCCGGGACTTCAATGTAACTGAGTTCACAGATGATTACGGTAACAAGAAATCGCTTGATTGTAACGAAAGATACTATGTTCCAAGTGAGATAAACTGGCTTCTAAAGTCGTTAGGGTTTAAGAAGATAGAAATATTCGGCGCAAAACTGGGAGCATTTTCCAGAAATGACAAGCTTACTACCGAAGATTTTGAAATGCTGGTAATCGCAGAAAAATAAAAACAAACCACGAAAGCCTGAAAAGGACAATATGGGTAAATGACGCACCTGTGCCCTGTTTTTTGCCCGTTGCCCTTATTTATCACCGTGACACGAAACTTTGTGTTCACTTATTAATAAGTTTCAATTAATTCTTTGGCTTTATTAAAAAAAATAGTATCTTTTGGTAATTGTTATAAATAAAAATGGAAAAGGAGGTTGAGATGCAAAATTTTTCGAAGTTTTATCAGGCTGGTTTAATATCTGCTGTTATACTTATACTTTTGCTTTGCTCACAGTGTAATGACAATCCGGCAGCTGAAGAACCCAAAGAATCAGATTTAACCTATCTGTTCAGTAATAAAGATTTACAACTATTTGGTGAGAAACTCTTTTTTGACGAAACCCTTTCAGATCCGGAGGGACAATCATGCGCTTCCTGTCATGGCCCGGAGGTTGGTTGGACAGGACCGGATGAGAGTGTAAACAAAAAAGGAGGTGTTTACCCGGGAGCATTGCATCAACGGTTTGGAAACCGAAAACCCAACAGTTCAGCCTATGCTTCTTTAAGTCCTCTGTTTCATGCTATCATTGAGGGTGATAAAATTCAGTTTGTGGGAGGTAATTTCTGGGATGGACGAGCTACTGGTCATAATCTTGGAAATCCCGCTGCCGACCAGGCACTAGGCCCTTTTCTGAACCCGGTTGAACAAAATATTGCCAATGCGAAGATACTGGTAGAAAAAGTTTGCAATACAGAATATGCTTCAATGTTTACCAAGATTGGTGAAGATATCTGGGGTATTAACGATATAATTAAAAGTAATGATGTAAATCTTCAATTTGGTATTATCGGAATAGCAATTGCAGCCTTTGAAAACTCTGACAAGGTAAATCAATTCTCTTCAAAGTTCGATTACTATCTGAAGGGAGAAATAAACCTGACTGATAGGGAAAAGAAAGGCTTTGAGCTTTTCAATGGAAAGGCAAAATGCTCATTGTGTCATCTGAGCGTTATTAAGCCTGACGGATCCTTTCCTCTGTTTACCGATTTCAGATTTGAGAATTTGGGTTTACCGGCAAATCCTCAGAATCCCTGGTATTCTATGGACACAACCTTAAATCCTGAAGGGACTAACTGGATCGACCCGGGATTGAAGGATTTTATAAAGAATTTACCTCAATATGCAATGTTTGCAGATGAAAACTATGGTAAACATCAGGTACCAACTCTTCGAAATGTAGATAAGCGACCCTCTGAGGAATTCATAAAAGCATTTGGACATAATGGATATTTCAAAAACCTTGAAGATATAGTCCATTTTTATAATACTCGTGATATTTTGCCTTTTACTGAAAAAGTATCTGACCCTCAACCCGGAGTTAATAGCTGGCCAAAACCGGAAGTTTCTGAGAATATTAATAAGGTTGAAACAGGAAACCTCGGACTGGATGCTGATGATGAATCTGCTATTGTTGCATTTCTTAAAACCCTTTCAGATGGGTACAATTTAAAGGATAAATAATATACTTCTCCCAATGCCCTATTCTTCTTTTTGTACAATTCTGAATTAATTGAGAATGCCTTAGAGGCAACTAATCTCTGCATTGAAGATGAGAGCCTGACAATTACTCAGGAAAACATAAAGTTTGAAATAGATTTTAAACAGTTCTTTCAGCATTACAAAGTGATTAATGCAAAGTTCCTTGCGAATAAGATCGGAATAAATCCGACATTACTTTTTGAAAAGTGCAGGGTAAACACTAAGCCTTATTTTTTGTTATGAAGATCAAATAAGATTAAATTTTTATTACCTCATACCATTAGAATGATGTTCTTACATATTTTGAAGCTATGAATACAGCAAAAAGTTTTAAAATCGTGATTCTGAGTACCGTTTAAACCTTTTTGAAATATTGGGATCTAACCACTGAAACAAACTAAAATTATTTAAAGTCATAATTTATGCATTATCTAAAATTCCTTTTGTTACTGATACTTGCAATTTCATCATGTATTAAAAATGATGATGGACCAGAACCCGATCCTGATGAGTCTATGTATTTTCCTTCAAATACTGATACTGCCTGGGAAACAAAATCTATTTCCAGTTTGGGTTGGAACGAGAGTGCAGTGCAGCCATTGAAAGATTATCTGAATCAAAAGCACACAAAGTCGTTTATGATTCTTGTAAACGGAAGAATTGTAATGGAAGAGTATTTCAATGGACATACATCTGCTTCTTCCTGGCAATGGAATAGTGCCGGCAAAACATTAGTCGCAACTGCCACGGGAATAGCCCAACAGGAAGGGCTGCTAAATATTGATAACAAAGTGTCTCAATATTTAGGAACGGGTTGGACTAGTGAGCCACTTGAAAAAGAAAATTTAATTACATCAAGACACCTTCTTACAATGACTTCGGGTATCAATGATGAAAGTGAATTGGTTATAAAAGCGAACCTGACATATCTGGCAGATGCCGGCACAAGATGGTCGTACCATAATGTTTTTCAAAAATTGATGGATGTTGTTGCAGCAGCAGGTAACCAGGATTTTGAAGCTTATTTCAACACCAGATTGAAGAACAAAATAGGCATGGACGGTTACTGGAATTATGGCCTCATATTTAAAATATATCATAGCAATACCCGCAGTATGGCAAGATTTGGACTATTAGCCCTTAACAAAGGAAAATGGAACAACGAAACAATTATTAATGAACCCTTTTTTAATGAGAGCATCAGTACTTCGCAAAATATGAATCCGTCATACGGATACCTGTGGTGGTTAAATGGAAAAACCAGTTATATGGTACCTGGTGGTCAAACCGTTTACCAGAGCACATTAGTTCCAAATGCCCCTTCAGATATGTTTGCAGCAATGGGTGCTGAAGATCAGCGCATTTATGTAATTCCTGGCAAAAATATGGTGGTCATAAGAATGGGAGACACTTCAGATCCGGCGAACCCTGGTTTTGCACTTTCCGGATTTGATAATGCCCTCTGGGAAAAAATAAATGCAGTAATAAAATAGGAGGAGTATTTCAGATAGAAGAAAAAAACAACGATCCGCTAGCCGTATAAAAACTATATTATTTGACCCTATCTCATTTACAAACCGGACCATTGAACAATTATTCAAGATTCAATGTTTTCTCTGGAACAATGAAATATGACAGATTATGGTTTCAAGTATTCAAAAAGAAAAAGCTGAAATGTTCTTGAAATTTCATCAGGACGAAGAAATTTTGGTTCTGTTAAACTCATGGGACATCGGAAGTTCTAAATTAATAGAAGCATGTGGCTATAAAGCAATCGCAACAACCAGTATGGGAATAGCTGCCTCATTAGGTTATCCTGACTGCCAGGTAATACAATTGTCAGAAATGATTGCAGCTATAACGGGGATCGTAAATGGAGTACAAGTTCCGGTAACTGTGGATATAGAAGCCGGCTATGGAAAAGATTTAAATGAAATAATTGATTCGGTTAAAAAGATAATTGCAACAGGAATTGTTGGAATAAACATTGAAGACAGTATTGATTTAAATCCAGTATTAATTGACGAGATGGAATTTTGTGAAAGAATATCAGCTATTCGTACATTATCAGATTCACTGGGCTTTCATTTAGTAATCAATGCAAGGACTGATTCATTTTATACTTCGTCAGGTTCTCCCGGAGAAAAATTATCTGAATCAATAAAGCGTGGCAATAAATACCGGGAAGCAGGTGCAGACTGCATATTTATTCAGCCTGTATGGGAAAAAGAAACGATTTCAACACTGGTCAAGGAAATTAATGCCCCGATTAATATTCTTTCAAACCCTGGAATTGGGGCAGGATTACCTCCATCTGTTCGTGAATTGCAGGATTTAGGTGTTGCCCGTTTAAGCCTGGGTTCAAGTTTGATGAAAGCTACTTTAGCTTTAATTAAAAAAGTTGCTGACGAACTATCAGAAAAAGGAACTTACAATATTATATTAGATTCTCTAACACCGCTTCCCAACGCTGCATTGGCCTATAAAATGGCAACAGGGTTAAGTAAATGAAAAACAGCCGCTAAAACAGACAATGCTGAAGTACCAGGTCGCAATAGCTATCGGGATTTGCACAATAATCTGCCACAAAACCCATGAGAAGAAGGAAAACAAAAACGAGGCACTTGTTTTAAATATTCCATGATCGGTAATATTGAAGAAGTATTATTTTTTATGAATTCCAGCAAATCCTCTGGCTGACAATCCAGTACTTTACAAATAGATTCCAGTGTACTCAATCTTATTGCTTTTGCTTTTCCGGTTTTGAAGGTGGGAGCTTGAGTTTCCTGTAGCCGGGATTTGGGAAACTCCTGCGCCACCTGTCACAGGCATCGGGATGGTGGCTTGCCCGCCGGAACTCGAATCGGCGGAGGGCGTCACCAACGTTTACTCCCTAAACAGCCAGACCGTTAGAGGTCATTGTAACAAAGACAACAAACACGAAGACTTAATCGTTAACTGATAAATAATAATATAAAGTTATGGCAACGATTTTAAAAGCAGACCAAAGAGAGTTTAAAGAAAGTCCGAATAAGATTGATAATTTCAGAATATTCACGGATGTATCAAGAATTAAAAAAAAACTAAATCCTGAAAATCTTAACTTTGATTTAAGACAATTAAATCCAGACGAATACTCAACTCCCTACCATTTTCATCGTTATGCAGAAGAACTTTTTATGATAATTTCTGGCTCTGCAACATTGAGAACTCCAAATGGATTTGAAATCGTAATTACTGGTGATTTGATATTTTTTGAAAAAGGGGAAACTGGAGCACATCAACTACATAATCACACGAGTGAGGCTTGTGTGTACTTGGACATAAGGACTTATATTGGCTATGATATAGCTGAATATCCAGACTCGGATAAAATACTTTTAGCCCCATCATTCGAGATTTTTAAAAAAGACTCGCAAGCAAGCTATTTCGATGGAGAAAAAAATATTAAGGAAAAATGGAAACAAATTGAGAATAAAAATGAATAACACCACTGACAATAAATTCAAAAGGTTCTGACATTCAGGTTCACGTCAGTGGGCCAACAACCCGCATTTCATTTTCAATAAAGATCCTTGCAATTTCATCAGGTGTTGGTTCATTTTTGAGACCTGCCATTGTTACGAAAAATTCCTCCATCTTCCCTGCCGGTTGAAAGATCACTGTCATTTTTCCTTTTTCACTTACTTGGGTCCATGCGTGCGGCACATTTCTTGGCATAAATATACTATCCCCGACACCTAAGCGATACTTTTCAGAACCAACATTAAAAAAATATTCTCCTTCTAGGACATAAAACACTTCATCCTGTAACGGATGAATATGCAAAGGAGTCCCTCTCCCCTGAGATATACTGGTCTGCTCAAATATTGCTAATTCTCCGTTAGTATCTTTACCTGAAACTTTTAAATCGAGGATATTTGCATTTACACCTTTTAATTTAAGATGTCCGTGTATTCTACCCTCACCCGAATCTATTTTAAATCCTTTTATATCACTTTTGGAGCCCGTCTGATTTTGAACCTTTAGAGCGGTAGGTGCAAAAGTAAAGGCTAACATACTTGCTAAGAATCTTTTTCTTTCCATATCGATGATTTTATGACCTGCCCAAAAAAGAACCAGGCAATTCTGCTTAAAAAGGCTTAACATTATTTGTAATCTTTATGTACAACATTAGAGTATTGAAATTGTTTTACATACATTCAAAACGATTGACCCTGTTTTAAGACCTGCCCTATTTTCCCGGGAATTAAGGCCCTAAATCTCAACTTAAAAAACATATATTATAAGTATATTTGAGAAATGAAAGGATTGTAAAACAACCTGGTATGAAAACACTTCTGTTTAAACTGACATTCTTCTTTCTTTTCTTTTTCACAATTGGCAATATCGATGCGCAAAAAGCAAATCCTGAATTCATTGATAATTCACCAGGTTATGATATTGCAGTCTATTACTTCCCGAACTATCACAATAACGATATCAGAAATGAATATCGTTATGGCAAAGGCTGGTCGGAATGGGAACTGGTTAAGGATGCTGTCCCCCGCTTCGAAGGGCAGGATCAGCCAAAGATACCACTCTGGGGATATACAAATGAATCAGACCCTGAAGTAATGGAGATGAAAATTAATGTTGCTTCAAAATACGGTGTTGATGTTTTTATTTATGACTGGTATTATTACAATGATGGTCTGTTTTTAGAAAAAGGTCTTGAGAATGGATTTCTGAAAGTTGAGAATAATAATAAAATAAAGTTTGCTCTCATGTGGGCAAATCATGATTGGGTAGATCTTTTCCCGCGCAACCCGGAAATATCATCAGCGCCTTTGTTTTATCCGGGAGCTATCACCCCTGAAACATTTGATAAAATGACTGATTACATCATATCAAACTATTTCAGTCAGCCAACGTACTGGAAGATAAATGGGTGTCCATATTTTTCTATTTATGAACTATACATGTTTGTTGAAAGTATGGGTGGAAAAGAAAAAGCCAGAGCAGCATTGGAGTTATTTCGTGATAAAACAAAAAAAGCCGGATTCAAAGATCTGCATCTTAATGCAATTGTCTGGGGTGTCAAAATACTTCCTAATGAAAATGAACTTAAAGATCCGGCAGACTTACTTGATTATCTTGCTTTTAATAGCACAACTTCATATGTATGGATCCATCATGCCGGATTGAACAATTTTCCCGAAACTGAATATAAGGAAGTTCAGGATAAATACTTTAAGTATTGTGATTCATTTGCAAAAACCATAAAACAACCATATCATCCAAATGTTACAATGGGATGGGATGCAACGCCACGATGCAGTCAGAAAGTCAGTTTTAAAGACTTTGGGTACCCTTGTATGGCAATTTTAAAAAATAATACACCGGAAAACTTTCAAAGAGCATTAGAACAAGCCAGAGCATGGACTGATTTAAAAAATAAAACAAACAAGGTAATCACTATAAACAGCTGGAATGAATGGACGGAAGGTAGTTTTCTTGAACCTGAAAGGAAATACGGATATCGCTACCTGGATGCTATAGAATCTGTTTTTAAAAACAAATAAGCACAACAGCAACTAATCGAAAAAAAAGATAAGGATGAAATTAATTAAAATCTCTTTACGGGCTTTGTGCTCAAAGGAACTCTCGTTGATTAGTTTAAAAGCTTAGGCTGACACGAACTTTTCCCACACGCAAAAATTCAGGACTCTTTGTTACAGGAATTTTATAAAATTGATTAAAAATTTATACTGATGAAAAACTCAATTATCAAATTCAGTGCTCTTATAGTACCCGTTATTCTTTTCGGATGTTCATCGGGTGTTCAATCGCTTCAGAAGGAAGAGAAACCATCAGAAAGCGATTATTATGTAGCAGCGTATATCTGGCCGTCGTGCCACGACGATTCGTTGGGCCGGGAGAAACTGTGGCCTGAAGGCACAGGCGAATGGGAAGTAATTAAAAAGGGCAATCCCCGTTTCGACGGACACTACCAACCGCGTCAGCCGCTTTGGGGTTACGAATTGGATAACGATCCGAAAGTGGTCGAAAAATGGATTGATGCAGCCACTGACCACGGTATCAATGTATTCGTTTACGACTGGTACTGGTATGAGGGGGGCCCGTACCTGGAAAGCGCCCTTAACGACGGTTTCCTGAAAGCAAGGAACAACGAAAAAATGAAGTTCTACATCATGTGGGCCAACCACGATGTGAAATACAATTACTGGAACTATCACCGCTATGGCGACAATACTTCAATCCTATGGAATGCCGCTGTGGATTGGGAAAACTATAAAATTATTGTTGACAGGGTCATCAATCAGTATCTCAGGCAACCTAACTATTTTAAAATCAACGGCGAGCCGGTAGTCTCCATCTTCAGTGTGGACAAACTTATGGAAAGCTTTGGCGGCAGTGCGGAAGAAACCCGCAAAGCGCTTGATTATTTCCGTGATGAAGTAAAAAAAGCCGGTTTCCCCGGGTTGCATATCCAGTGGAACCAGGGCGGCGGCTCAGTGATGGATGAAGAGGAAGCCAAACGGTTTACCGGTATGGTGAAAACGATGGGTTTTAACAGTGTTGCTATGTACAACATGGGCGGGTTCGCTGAAGACTATATCGTTTACGGCGCCAATTCTGTCAGGATACGGGAACAAATGGATTCCATCCTGGATGTTCCGGTTTTTCCCTGCGTCTCAATCGGCTGGGATGATACTCCCCGTTTCCCTGCAAAAGGCATTAAGGATGTTGTTCACTACCATAATACACCACAGAGTTTTGCAACCCTGCTTTCCAAAGCGAAAAAATATGCGGACAACCACCCCGAACAACCCACACTGATTACAATTAATGCATGGAACGAATGGGTGGAAGGCAGTTACCTGCTGCCCGACATGCTCAACGGGTTCGGTTACCTGGAAGCAGTGAAGGAGGTGATCATTGACGGTAAATATGACAGGTATTAAACCGATATAAACAAGCCTGCCCATAACGCGGACTGTGCTAAAACCATGAATAAATCAAGCTGAAATGAATCCGGTATATTTTCAGGATCAGAATGAATTCAGAAAATGGCTCGAGATGAACCATAATAAAGAATCTGAAATCATTGTGGGTTATTACAAAGTAGGGTCAGGTAAGCATGCCATGACCTGGTCTCAATCTGTAGATCAGGCAATCTGTTTTGGATGGATAGATGGAATCCGCAGATCTGTCGATAAAGAAAGGTATTCTATACGTTTCACTCCTCGTAAACTGACAAGCATCTGGAGTAATGTCAATATCAAAAAGGTCGGAGAACTCGAAAAGAAAGGGCTAATGAAAAAACCAGGTCTTGAAGTTTATAATAATCGCAAAGAATCAAAATCCGGAATTTATAGTTTTGAAAGTGAAATCATTAAATTGGATGATAATTTTGAGCGGATATTTAAAGCCAATAAGAATGCATGGGACTTTTTTGAAAAGCAGGCACCTTCATATCAAAAGACAAGATCCCATTGGATTATGAGTGCCAAACAGGAGTCAACCAAAATCTCCAGATTAAATAAACTGATTTTGGCAAGTGAAAAACATAACAGGTTATTTTAATTAAAGAAGCATGACGGAAATTCTAAAATGCAACTTCATTATAAAATGAAATCACCAGTAACATTTGATAGATCCCTGATCGCTCCATGTTGGATGAATTGCGGGAGTGGATCGGTTGTGAGTGTGCACAGGAACAGCTGTTTAATCTGCACAAAAAAGTAATTTTATATCTTTGCTTTTTGAACCTGTTTAAGATGAATCTATCTTTTCAAAAACTGTTTTATGCCCTTGCCACCGTATTTGTGCTTTTTGCAATCTTCATTTTGGCTAAATCGATTCTTATTCCTTTAGGCTTTGCTTTGATTATGTCCTTTATTCTATTTCCGTTAGCAAAGAAGCTTGAGTCATGGGGAATAAATAAAATACTCGCTGCCTTTTTCTCCATTTTTACAGTTATTTTAATAATAGGAGGCGGCATTTTCCTTTTCTCAACCCAACTTATCGAACTCTCAAAAGAATTATCTGACTTCAAGGATAGAATCATCCAGGCTTTTGCTGACGTCACTTTATATCTCAACAAGAATGTAAATATTATTCCAAATTTGGAAAAAAATGAACTGTCTGACAAAATCAAGGATTGGCTTAGCGAATCTACAGGTGCACTGGTAAGCAAAACCTTCACCACCACGACAACATTTCTCGCCGGACTGCTTGGGACAATTATATTTACTTTTCTATTTTTAATTTACAGAAATGGACTAACTCAGGCATTAATGGCGTTTTCTCCTGAAGATAAAAGGGACAGAGTTTTAAAGATGTTTAAATCAATTCAGCAGGTTGGACAAAAATATTTGTCAGGAATGATTCTTCTAATCATTATAATAGGATTAGCAAATAGCATTGGGCTCTGGATTATCGGCATAGACAATCCTATCCTATTTGGCTTCTTAGCTGCTGTTTTGTCAATTGTTCCTTATGTAGGGACATCTATTGGAGCTATTATTCCTATCCTGTATGCTTTTGTATCATATGATTCCATGTGGCCGGTAATAGCAGTTGCAATTTTATTTTGGGCCGTTCAACTGATTACGGATAATTTTCTAAGTCCAAGAATTGTAGGGGGTAGTTTACATATCAATGCATTAGTATCCATTCTGAGTCTGATCATTGGCGCTCTGGTCTGGGGCGTGGCCGGAATGATTTTGTTTTTGCCTTTTGCTGCAATGTTGAAAGTTTTTTGTGAGGAATATGAAGAACTTAAACCTATCGCGCTATTAATTGGTGACCAGAATTATAAAGAAAAAGATAGTGGAGGTAAATTTATCAAAAGAAGGTTTACAAAGGTACAAAGCAGGGTTTCTAAACTCCACGTCGGCCTTAAAAAAAACTCAGGAGACAAAAAGCCAGATAAATCTGTTAAATAGACAATAGCTTTTCCCACCCCTTTCCTGGAAAAGCCCCTACGGGACTGCCCCGTAGGGGTGACATGTTTAATAATGCAGGAAATGCGCGAATCATGAAACTTTTTTCAAAAGTTATGTAACATATTCAAAAGTTCACAGACTTACTTTTGTAAAGCGAAAATTCATACACCAATTCTGGTTTGAAAATTATTCATGCTATGACTCATCATATTGTAAAAATAAATTCGATTAAGCACATCACTCATGATGTACTGCAGATTGTTACTGAAAAGCCTCAGAATTACACCTTCACTCCCGGACAGGCAACCGAAGTCTCCATAAACAAAAGCGGTTGGAAGGATGAAAAAAGACCTTTCACTTTCACATGCCTTCCAGATAGTGATTATATAGAATTTACTATCAAAACATATCCTTCGCATAAAGGTGTTACCAACGAACTTCTTCATCTGAATAAAAATGATATGTTGATTCTGCATGATGTGTTTGGTGCGATCACCTATAAGGGTGAGGGTGTATTTATTGCCGGAGGCGCCGGCGTTACTCCTTTTATCTGCATCTTCAGGTATCTTAAATCAAAAAATGAAACAGGTAATAACAAACTCATTTTTGCCAATAAAACCAAAGATGATATTATACTCGCAAATGAGTTTAAAGAAATTTTAGGAAGTAATTTCATCAATATTCTATCTGACGAAAAAGCAGACGGTTATTCTCATGGTCAAATCACTGAAGGTTTTCTCAAAGCTCACATAAGCGAATCGACCAAAAAAGTCTATATCTGCGGACCTCCGCCCATGATGGATGCAATAGAAAAACAAATGATTAGTTTGAGAATAGATAATAAACAAATAATAAAAGAAGCAATTTAAATATACTACTAAATGAACTACCCGGTAAACAGCCTCACATTGACTGAAACTGATCTAACAGTCAGGTATATAGATGAAGGATCAACCAATTCTCCAACTATCATTCTAATTCATGGATATCCGCTGAATAAATTGATGTGGGATAAGCAGATCGAAATATTAAAGGAAAATTACCGTGTAATTGCCTATGACATACGTGGACATGGGAACACCGATGCCGGAAATGACAAA
This sequence comes from uncultured Bacteroidales bacterium, assembly GCA_963782945.1. GTDB lineage: Bacteria > Bacteroidota > Bacteroidia > Bacteroidales > VadinHA17 > LD21. Next base: position 2,056 of record CAWALO010000028.1, on the reverse strand, counting down.
TTTTCGATCGAGCTCTTTGTGAATGACCTGATCAGTCTGATGGATACCCTGAAGATTGACAAAACGATAATATGCGGATTTTCCATGGGGGGATACATTGCTTTGAACGCGATTGAAAACTATCCTGAGCGTTTTAATGCACTTCTCTTATGTGATACAACTTGCGCAGCCGATAAGCCCGAAGCAAAAGAAAAACGGATGAAAGCCATTGAAAATATTAAGGAAAAAGGACTTGAACAGTATGCCGAAGAAAGCCTGAAAAAACTCTTTGCTCCAATATCTTTTTCAAAGCAGATAGAAGAAATTTCTATTGTGAGGGAAATGATCATGAATACCTCCAAAAAGTCAATCTACAAAACCCTGCATGCTTTAGCTGAGCGTAAAGAAACCTGCACCAGGGTGAATGAACTAAAAGTGCCGGTGCTCATCATGGTTGGGAAAGAAGATGAACTTACCCCTCCTGATGTTGCCTTGATGATGCATGAAAAAATTAAAGGTTCCATCATTCACATTATTGATCATGCCGGACATTTGAGCAATATGGAAAATCCGGAACAATTCAATAATCATCTAAGGAAGTTTTTTGAAACATTAATATAATATACAATGGAATTACTTACAAAAGAATTGATTCAGGAGCTGCTGGCAGCTGATCAGACGCCCTGTCTTTCCGTATATTTGCCTACGCATCAAAAACATCCTGAGAATCTACAGGATATCATCCTCTTTAAAAATCTTGTCCGGCAATTGAAAGAATCACTGCTGCAAAAATATTCCGCCGGTGAGATACAAAAATATCTTGAACCTTTCGATACTCTTGCTGACGATAATAATACCTGGAATCACACATTTGACGGTCTGGCCGTTTTTAGTGCAACCGGTTTGTTTAAAGTTGTCGGTGTACATAGTCCGTTTGAGGAATTGGCAATAGTGGCCGACAGTTTTCATACCAAACCACTGCGGCAATATTTACAATCTCTTGACCATTTCCACGTTTTGGCTTTAACACTTCGGGATATTCGTCTTTTTGAAGGCAACCGTCACTCACTTACTGAGGTTGAACTCACTGCTGTTACTCCAAAAACCATAAATGAAGCGCTTGGTGATGAATTGACAGACGCGCATACAACTGTTGCATCTTATGGTGGCTCCGGGGGAGAAAGTTCGCCCATGCACCATGGTCATGGTGGCAGAAAAGAAGAAACTGAAAAAGACACTGAACGGTTTTTTCGCGTCGTAGCGAATACGATTTACGAACAATATACGAAACCTTCAGGCTGGCCACTTATTCTTGCTGCTTTAACCGAACACCACAGCCTTTTTCAAAAGGTAAATAAAAATCCATTATTGCTAACCAATGGTATTGCAATTAACCCTTCATCAGTTTCACCAGATAAACTGGCAAATATGGCCTGGGAAATAATGGAACCCGAATATAACCTGAAACTTGACAGTCTGGTTGCCAGATTTGAGCAGGCAAGGGTAAATGGCAAAGGTAGTGATGACTACAAGGAAGTTGCTGTGGCGGCAGTTGAGGGACGGATTGATACGCTTATTGTTGAAGCCGACCGGATAATTCCGGTCAGGATTACAAATCTTGTAACGGGTAATACACAGAAAAAAGATTTGATAAATCCGAAAGTAGATGACCTGCTCGACGATATGGGAGAATTGGTAATGAAGATGGGTGGACAGGTGATGGTTCTACCATTAGGAAAGATGCCTTCTGAAACTGGGCTTGCAGCAATATTTCGTTATTAATAAATTGAGGATAAATGCAAGTACAATCAAATAAAATTCTGTTTGGAGGAGTCTTCCCGGTTTGACAGATTGACTAAACGGCATCAGGAACATGGATATTTCTCAATCTTCCTTCCATGACCAACGAAAAGGTACACGAGCCTCATACCCGTTAATCGGTTATTAATAAAAGACTTCCTCCGAATAGAATTTCATCACATGTACTATACATGACTAAAAAGCAGAGGATAAAAGACTAAGTCCAGTAAAGTTTATAAAAGCCTGTTCTATAAAAATTGGAACAGGCTTTTTTATG
>CAWALO010000027.1:0-234483 GCA_963782945.1 uncultured Bacteroidales bacterium | reverse complement strand
AACAGCTGATTCGGCCATTTTTTCACCTGATCCCGGCTCATACATCAGTTAGACCGGGTGTAGTCTCATAACCCGTAATATAGGGTGTGAATCCTTCAGGCCCCTGTGTGAAGGAGACAGCTGTTGGGAAATAAGCCCTTTCATCATTTGTAAGCCCGGTAACAATTGTGTTTTTACACGGAGATCTTTCCTTGATATCTTTTCCGAATTCCTGGAATATTTCTCCGGGAAGTCCAACGAATGCAAGATCTCCTATGCGGATGGTCATTACTTGACACTGTCAGTTACATCCTGCGTCTTGCGCATTTCTATCCATTGCCTGGCATAAAAGGCATCTGGCAATCCATCTTGTTGTATTGGCGGCATACCTTCTTTTTCCACTTTCTTCATAATCTTTTCGACCATCAAAGCTGTTCATCAGAGATATTGATTCTGTTAAGGGGGACCATCTCTCTCGATACTGCTATTATATCTGTCGAAACCGGTCTGGATGATTTCATGGCTTCCATGGCAGCAACAGCGAGAAGATCCTATACGCTGACATTCCTGAAAAGTTGATGGAAAACCTTCTTCCTGTAGTCGACCCTGTGTTACATTTCCGCAACAACCATTTAAAAAGAGTGATTTAAATTCCTTTCCCTTTACCTTTTTTATTGCTTCTGCGAGATATCCGGGGTAATCAGCTGTATAGAGCCAGTTGCTTCCGGTAAGGGTTGTTGCATGGCATCCGAAGTTAACAAGTACTCCGGTTTCCCTGCCTCCCTGATCAAAAGAGAGAGTAATGACTTCAGGATCAATTGTTCCCCATCGTTCAATAACATATCCGGGTTCAAATTTTTGCCAGCACATATGGGTAGTCCCATCCTTGCATCTAAGCCTGCGGTTATGCGATATCCTGCTCTCTTCACTTCTTCCTGCAGAGACAACAGTGGTTTTTAGATCAGCATTCGCCATCAGCACGGCATCAGCAGCCCTGGTGAGGTATTCCTTTGCTTTTGGGGCATAAGATTTCAGAAGGCGGTCCGCTGTGGGTATGCGTAGCCATTATCATAACATTCTCCGCCTTAATGTCTGATTTAGAAGCAATATAGCTCCGCATGAATTCCACCGGTTCCCTGGTAAAGTACATCAACTGTAAGTATTGCAACTTTTTCCCCATTCCCGTCTGAAGCAACGAGCGCCTTGGCATAAAGTGAATCATGGACTCCGCGGGCTGCATAATCGTCGCCACGGTAGTTACCTACCAGTAAGGCCAATTTTCGGGTGTGTAATTTAATTCAGCAATGCCTATTTTAAGAGTAGATTTTATTCCAGTTTTCTTTCCCGCTGCTGCATGAGGCAAAAAGGAATAATGATATAAAAATGAACAAAGCAGTTAACGATTGAAATAAGTTACAGCCTGCTAAATTGGGATAACATCTTTTCATAATCTTTATTTTAGCTTTTTGGATAAAATTATTCCTGTTTTAAGTTTTTTCGTAATACGAATATATCTATTTATGATTGAATTATGCCGAAAGTCAGATTTATTCTCAGCAGGTAAAATCAAAAAACTTTAATTACAGTAAGGTCAATTATTCTCCTCCCTGTTGGGTGCTGCAGAATTTACCTGCTTCTGAAACTCAGATGGAGTAATATTTCTTATTTTTTTGAACTGGCGGTTGAAATTCGAAAGGTTTTCAAATCCGCAATTATAAGCTATCTGGGAAATATTCATAGTCGCATCGGTAAGAAGCTTGCAGGCATAGCCTACTCTTACATTCACCAGATACTCTTTGAAGGTCATTCTGCATGTTTTTTTAAAAGCATTGCAGAATGCAGAATTTGACATATTTGTGAGTGAGAGCAAATCTTTCCATTGCGACCTCTTCCTGAAAATGCTGAACAATGTACTCAAGGGCTTTCTGAATCGGCTCATCTCCCTTATTATGAAAAGGTTTCATGAATCCTGGACTTGACAATAGTTTGTATTCTCTTGTCTGACAGATAATTTTAAAAATTGAAAAGAGGGAGTATAGCCTCCTTCAGTCCCATCCATCTGGTAGCTGTTTCCTATTAATGAGATCAGTTTATCCCTGGTTTTTCCGTAAAATTGTAATCCCCTGTATGACTCATCAAGGATCCGGGTTAGATTCCTGTTTCAGGAATTTCAAAAAACTGAGGTCCCAGGAAATCTTTAAGAAACTGATAAACAATGGCTTTGCCCTGGAACCCATCGGGATGATCCAGAAACTTCCTGTCACAGAGATATTCATGTGGGAGATAAGACCCAAGCAGGACAAGATCATTTTATCGAATCGGTCAATATGATCACCGATCATCCTTTTGCCTTTGCCATTTAGAATAAGAACCAGCTCATATTCCAGGATGATGATGCCAGCGGGCAAAGGATTTGTTTTCATAATGTACAATAAATGATTTATCCGGATCCTGAAGCAGCTTTGTGTTCTCTAATTTCATCGCTCATGGAATCATTTAGTGTTTATAATTACAATTTCGATTTACAAAAAACGACCTCAATTATTATGGTAAACACCCGGAGAAACCAATTGTTGCCTATATATCGGAAAGAACTACCTCAATGTTGTTTGAAACGCTCTCTCCTGCTTCAAGCCAGGGTAATATATCTTTCCTCTTTCAATGCAACCCTGTTTTTCGCAGGTACGTTGCAGGGCTCAAGGCCAAGAACATATTCACCCATTTCCATCATCTTCCATTCGGTAAGATAGGGCAGCTGAGCCGTTCCAAATTTTATTGTCATTGAAACGCCAAGCTTCTTATTCTGAAGGCTGACCGTTGCAAACCCCTTGCTGTCCTGCTTCATGGTATGGAAGTAGACCTGTTCCTGGCAGTTGGCCACAGGTTTGATAAAGCGTCTGAATTCGCCTATCCCTTCGGCTGCATATGGCGTAGCCGGAACAGTTTTTTCGGGATCGATTATCAGCTCTGAAGATTCGCTGAGAAGAGGGTAACCGAAGTTCATGTGATAGAGGATTGTATATGGACTTGGCTTATATCCGAAATTGGTCACAGTATCCTTTATGCGGATGCTATTCTGACCCTGGATTGTAGATATTTCTCTGTCAACGCGAAGCTTGGTGCCAAAAATATGTCCCTCTTCGATTATTCCCTTAAGCATTATATGATATTCATCCCCCTTCCATTCTGAAAGATCTGCCACCTGCCGGGCCGGGATAGTTGAATAACGTCCATGGAGGCCCAGTTGTTCCTCTCCGTCTTTAACAGGGGCGCCAAGGTATGTCAGGCCGCATGTAATAAGCAAGCCGCCAGTGAAGGTATTCAGCCATCCGAAATTCTCCGGTTCGTAGAAGGCGGGATGTGTCTCTCCGTTGCACGGGATGTATACAAGATTCTGCCCTTTATAGGAAGCAAGGGATATATCCATACCGCGATCAGGAAGTATTGTATATTGAAGGCCGGCGCCCGAATTAACGTCTATGCCTCTCATATTCCGTCCCCTCCCGTCAGAAAGCTCATAGTGCCTGCTTCCGCCAATCTGGGCTGTATTTCCGATATACTGGAATAATTCGTCTTTTTTCATAATGTCAATTTTCCCTTTGTGCCCCTTAGTGTTAAGGAATTATTATTTCCTGAGCTTATCAACTGTATTTCTGACTCCTTCGATTATCATATCAAGATCTGCTTTTGTTAAACGCGGGTTCATTGGCAGGCTTGTATGCTCGTTATAGAAGAAATTCTCTGCAACAGGGCAAAGTTTATCAGGGTAATTGTACAATTTCTTAAGTCCCGAAAAGTGGTAGTTTGGCTGATAGTGCTGTATTCCCTGTATGCCCTCTTCCTGGTAGAGTACCCTCATGAAATCGTCTCTTGATGCTCCCAGCTCTTTTTCCTTTATGAGAAGAGTATAAAGATGAAATGCATGATAACAGTTAGGATCTTCATAGACTCCTCTTATGCCTTTTATTTTTTTCATACCCTCGTTGAGGTAATGGCTGTTCTCCCTTCTTTTACCGATAAGCATATCGAGCTTTCTTAACTGAGCCCTTCCAACTGCTGCCTGAGACTCATTCATCCTGTAATTGCAACCCCATTTCCCATTATCATCAATAACATCAAAATGGGAGGGAAGCCAGTAATCCTTAACACTCTTCTTCTCCATTTTGAATCCGGCAAATTCAAATTTAGTCTGATTGGGATTCCAGTGTGTTATACTCATTACTCTCATCCTCTGAAGTTTCTCAGCAAGCTCATCACTGTTGGTGGTTATCATCCCTCCTTCTCCAAGTGTTGTAATGTTTTTAAGGGAATGGAAGCTGAAGCATCCGACATCTCCTATACTGCCGGCAGGACGTCCTTTATATTTTGACCCTGCAGCATGGGCACAGTCTTCAAGAACGTATAGCTTATGTTTTTTTGCGATTTTCATAATCGGATCCATATCGCACATCTGGCCCCCGTAATGAACAACGTAAATTGCCTTGGTTTTTGGTGTGATCTTGTCCTCAATCTGCTTCGGATCGATATTGTATGTTTTCGGATCAATATCTGCATAAACAGGTTTTGCTCCCTCTTTGAGGATCACCAGCGATGTGGCAATAAAAGTATTCGGTGTTACTATTACTTCATCTCCTGCACCTATGCCGAATGCCTGGGTAGCCGCATGCATGGCAGTGGTGCAGTTGCTCGCAGCCATGGCATGCTTCACTTCAAAAATTTTCGCAAATTCTCTCTGGAAAAGCGTGACCTGAGGACCCATAGTCTGCGATTCCTGAGCCATTGCAATCTTAACGGCCCTCTCTTCGTCTTCATCATAAATGGAGCCGAAGAATGAATATGGGACTTTGAGAGGAACTCCATCGTTCATCTGATAACCGGAAGTTATCCCGCCTTCCGTATCCGAGCCCGTGAAAAGTACTTCTTTAGTTTTTGCCATTGTATTATGATTTTAAATTATGAATATAATCTTTAGTGTTGTGTGAGGGTTAGTGCATTTCTGTTTCACAAACGCCAATACCACCCCTGAAATAATTGAACTGTACATTTGGATGATCTGCAAGCAGGGACATCGGCACAGAGCTGTCCATAATTCTTTTGCTGATCATTAGTGCTGTAAGCCTTTGTCCAAAGGCATTGTCGTGTGTACCGGCATGCCAGATGGATACTTTTTCTGCTATCCATGTCTGAACAGGTCCGACGGTAAGTGCCTGCATTGGTATGCCTGTTACAACTCCTCCGGCACTTGTCCGTGCATTCTGCATGCAGGTTATAGGATGAAGATCTACAACACGTGTTGTGAGCTTTCTGAATTCTTCTGGTGTTGGGGGAGCGTCCTTATATCTGCCTTCACGTTTAAACGGATCGTTGAAAGCCCAATGCTTTGTATCGCCCTGTCCTCCCTGCATTACAGCGCACCTGATGCCGCTTTCCCAGCTCTGGATATATTTACGGGTATCTGCTTTTGGAAAATGAAGGTTGGAATCGGGGATCCTGTATTTCTTGTCCATCCTGTTGAAGCAAAGATCCCTGTCGGCCTTTTCAAATGAGATGGGATTTGAGGCATCCAGCTCTTTCCCGTTCACATACCATTCGTCCATTCCCCAGAAGTGGGCATCAGACAAATTCAGCTGCAGCTCATTCACCATGCGGGCGACGAGCGGCAATTGTTCGGTAGGACCGATAGGTCCGCAGATTCCAACAGGTTTACTGCTGGTAGCCTGTTTCCATGCAGTTATATACTCCAGGGCTTCTGCAAGATAAAAATCTTCAAGTGTATCATATAAGATAACTTTAAACCCATCCCGCGAAAGCTGGATCATATCTTTTTCTTTGAGCTTTGCTGCATCAGTCAGCAGGTCATCCGGCAGAGTGGTGAAATCCCACCAGTCAGGTGCCAGCATACTTAATTTACGGGCCATAATATATTTCTCCTATAAGTTATTTTATTATTTGTTTTCTAGCCAAAAACACATTCACTCAGAAACGCAGGCTTATAGCCTTTATCTGCTGCCCACTTCACGGCGGTCACTACCTTATCCCTGAAATCGGGCTGGTAATTGAAATATGAGGGATAAAAATACTGTTCATGAATCATGAGGTCGGCATAAGGAGGCTGGTGTCCGCTGCTTCTTAGCCTGTCAAGATATGGCACTATCTCCTCAAGCTTCACCGTATTTATGACAAGTGCCATTCTAGCTAAGATCATCTCCTCCCTGTTGTCTTTCCAGATGAATCTGTTATTTACATGAAGTCTTTTCTCGTCATTCAGATAATATGAAACAGTGTCGGGACCTTCTGCACTGAAATAGCCCGCCAGAGCGCGATATCCCTGGTCCTTCAGAGCTCTGCAGCCCTCCGCATTGGCAGCACCCCAATGGAGTGTGGTAACGGGTCCCATCAGCTCCTCTCCTGCAAATCTTCTGATCTGATCCTTTACCAGTATACAGTCATGAGTCACCTGATCATAACCAGCAGTCAGATAAGGCCTGTCGGGGAACTCCTGAAGTGCATGGAAACTTAGCCTGAGCCATCCGGCATTATCTTTCCATTCGCTTTTGTATTTATCTGTCATCTGTGAAAGATTGAAACCGTCGGTCTGATAGAAAAGGTTAAGATGGATCTTAGTACCGAAAGTATCATGAACCTGTTTCAGCATTCCAAGATAGGGATTTTCAAAAATTGATTTGTACTTTCCGGCATTGGCATTTATATCCTTCAGGAACCAGATATTGTCATCAAGTGACAGCCTGTATTTATCTACAACATTTTTCAGCCAGTAAACGACAATAGCTGACTTTTCTCCAGTGACCGAATCTGCAGCTTCAATGACATTTTTATAATATTTAAGCTGTATTGCAGCATTGAATGTTCCGGCAGTAAAATTTGCTGCAATGCCATTTACCTTTAATTTCATGTCCGGCGGTGCAGATAATTTCACTTCAGCAGTTAAAGTACCATCAGATACCTTACCGTCATATGCACTGAGCATATCGCCGTCGATCGGGCTTAAGAATTTTATTTTATTTTCCATTGGAGCTGAGGATATTATTCCTGTTAGTGAGTTCCCGATCTGTCCTGTTGTGACTGCAAGCCCTGCAAGACCGGCGTTTTTGATAAATTCTCTACGGCTTTTCATCTTTTCTGCTATTTAAAATGCACTTTCCGCCCAGGATGCTCTTAAGGACATTCTCCTGGGGAAATCCGTGTCCCAGATGCTGTCTGAAGCCCTCGGCATAGTCTGTTCCGGTTTCTCCTCCTCTGTCTCTGGCGAACCTTTTCATGGCCAGGATGTATTCATCCATTTTATGGTGTGTGAGCAGCCAGTTACGCTGGCTTTCATGACGGGCAAGCATTTTCTCCTTCACATCAATTTCGCCTGTGATATCAACGTACATTGAAGGGATAACAGTTTTTCCGAATATATCTTTCCCTTCCATAGGGTCGCAATAATACAGGTAAGGAACCGGTTCGTAGGGAACAGTATCCACTTCCATGTTTTTTATTCCCGAAGCGAAGCAGGCTGTCTGGACGATCATGCTTGTCAGCTCGTGATCAACCATGTAATCATTAGGGCTGGCTGTGAAAACAACCGATGGCCGTATGCTCCGGATAAGGGCTGTCGTCCTGTTAACCGAATCCCTGTCGTATAAAATGTAAACATCCTCCAGTTCAAGGCAATGATAGGCAGCTCCGATAACTTCAGCTGCTCTTGCGGCTTCAGCTCTTCTTATCCGGCTTATATCTTCCCTGTTATACTCTGCAGTACCCTTGTCACCAGGTGCCATTGTTGCTATGTGTATTTCCCAACCCTCTTTTTTGAATAATGAGAGTGTGCCTGCACAAACCATTTCCGCATCATCGGGATGGGAGAATATTCCCAGTACTATTTTTTCCATACCCGGCTTATCATTTAATATCTATTGTCTTTCCTGTTTTTGCAGATTCATAGCAGGCTGCCAGGATCTTCTGGCTCTCAAGCCCAAGCTGTACATTATTCTTTGGCTCTCTCTTTTCAAGAATTGCACAGCTGAATTCTTCAATTTCAGCACGATATGTATTCACAGGTGCAGGATTCACAGGGATACCTTCACCACTATCCCTTGATTGTTGTGCGTTATATCCTGAGGTGTCAGCTTCAAGGTAGGCAGTCATTTCTCCTGCTGCCCCCTGTCCGATAGTCCCTTTGGCAAGGATGCTGCCTTTTGATCCATAGAGTTCCAGTATATTTTTGCTGCTGTTGTCCGGGATGCAGAAATAAGTATCTACGGTTCCCATGGCTCCGTTCTCAAACATAATAGAAACAACAGCGCTATCCTCAGATTTATATGCATGAACACTATTGTTAATAAAGCAGCTAACGCTTTTTATCTTTCCGAAAAACATACTAAGAAGATCTATGCAGTGTGATCCCATGTCCATAAGGGATCCTCCTCCACCGGTTGACGGGTCCTGTCTCCATGCTCCATCCATAGGCGGGTACCAGCAGGAGAGCTGTGCCCTTCCATAGACAGGTTTTCCAAGTTTGCCATCGCGGAGCATCAGCAAAGCAGCCTGATGCTGTGTTACAAACCTCATCATAAATGAAGTACCAAGCATTATACCTTCGGATTTACAGGCTGAGATCATTTTTTCGGTTTCTGCAGTAGACATGCCAAGAGGTTTTTCGCATAACACATGCTTCTTTCCCTTTGCACACGCGAGTACATGTTCAAAGTGCATATTCACAGGCGATGCGATATAAATTGCGTCGACTCCTGAGTTGATTAATTCCTGAATACTGTTTACCGCCTTGGCGTTAAATTCCCTGGCAACAGATGCGTTCGCCTCTGCATTTATGTCATAGACAGATGTAAGTATTGCGTGATCCGCATGCATAATCCCCTCCGGAATTGTTCTTCTCCTGGCAATGCCTCCGGAACCGATTACGCCCCATTTGATTTTGTTTTCCACGATTATTCCTCCTTGTTTTAAGAAATTATGTTGTATAAAGTTAATTTAATTTTTATCCTGTTACTTTTATTTTTGCTGTCCGGGTCATTCTGTAATCAACAATTGTGATGATCAATGTGGATATGAGAACAAGAATTCCTCCTGCAACAGCCATTATGTTAAGAGATTCGCCCAGCCATATTGCTGCAATGGGGAGGCCAAAGAATGCTATCAGATAATTAGATAAGGCTACCTGCATGGCGTCAAGAATTTTCAAGGCTTTGAAGAATAATATCATAGAAAGAAAATTATGGAAGACCGTCAATAGGGTCATCCCGGTCCATGTCTGCCCTGTGAATGACGGGATTCTTGCAAAGACATCATTCTCGTAGTACAAAACCAGCGGCGTAAGCAGTACTACCATAACAATATAGGTAAAGAATACCATCTCAATTTCTGTATATCTTTCTGCGATCTTTTTGATACCGGTATTGTAATATGCATTTCCTACAATGGCAAGAAAGATCAGGATATTCCCAATTGCATATTTTGAACCAAAATTGAGCTGTTTTATATCTCCCGTGGAACAGAGTATAACCCCGATAATAGCAATAAAAAAACTGATCCACCGGATCTTATTCATTTTTTCCTTTAGCAGCAGAAACGCAAAGATTGCAGTAATAACGGGAAGGCAAAGTGTCAGGATTGCAGCATTGCTTGCAAGCGAATATTGTGTGCCCCAGGTCATAAGAACCTGAGCCGGGAAAACACCGAGCAAGGCAAGCTGCCCGAAAATCAATACATCTTTAATTTTTTTCCCTCCTTTATTGAATTCACGTAAAGCAAATGGAGCCAGGAAAAGAGTGGCAAGCAGCATCGGAGCCCAGACAGTGAAGTAAGGGCCGACCTGGTCCTGCGTCAGTTTTATGCATGTGAACTGAAGTGACCACATCAGATTGCAGACAAAAAGCAGCAACCACGATATTATTGTATTTTTCATTATGTCAAATATTCAGTTAAATCTGCATGATCAAAATAACATAAAAAAACATCCACGTTGATAATACTTTTCAATACATTCATAGTGCTTATCTTTAAAATATTTAAGAAAACAACACCCTCACTGTCTCAGCAACATTTATCGGAGACCAGTGTCATTAACTGATTCGGGCATATCATCAATCTGTTTTTTGCTCACTGTGAAATTCAATCCAATGTGTTCCTAACCCCGCAGGAATTTCCAGGTTCAGTTTTGCCCCCCTGACAGGCATAATAATCTTACCATCAATAGAAATGTCAGCATCCTTGCCCATGTCTGAAATAAAACTGTCTGATAATTCCAATGTCCAGCCTGAGGGTTTAGTTTCAAAATACTTGCAGTAATGGTCGTCATAAAATAACTCAATGCCATTTTTCCCGGGACTTGCAATATCTGTATGAAGGTAAGCGCAGGTTTCATTGAATCCCATCCAATGCTTATCCTTGCGGGATTCGATCCAGTCCTGGTTGTCATGAAGGTTTATCCTTCTTCCGCCGGCTATTTTTGAAGAGACGAGCTGTTCCCTGGTCATATTCAGCAATGCATCCCAGCCTTCTTCAGTCTGATCAGCCGGAGAATTTGTCTGTGCGGTAAGGTCCAGATCATGGCAGGTAAATTGCTCGGGCATCATCATTGTAAATTCGATGGTATGATCGTACCCGACATAACATTCACGACTCACACCCAATCCGGCAATGGCAGCTATCCTGCCATTATCGTATCCGCCGTTTGTCCCTTCCTTTAATTCTGCACCCGGACGAACTTCTGCAGACAGCACAACCCTGTTAAATGATTTTTTTATTGCATCAATGCCCATTTTATAAATAAAAAGAAGATCATTGGAAGGGACCGGGGCATGACCACGACGCACATCAACTACCTCATTATACCAGTCTGTTACTGCCAATTCACCTTCAACCGCACTTCCCCACCAGGGTCCGGGAGGTGAGTCCAGATCCCAGTTCATATGCGACCAGGCGCGGTGAGCCTGAATTTCGAAAACTCCTCTTCTAAGACCTTCATCAAGGCCTTCCTTTGTTGAACCGTAATCCTGCCAGTTCCCGAAAATATCTTTAAATGGTTTGACGGTCCATGGTGACTCTATAATCTGTTTTTCAGGGTTCGCAAATCCAGGGGTAATATTCTGAACCATGGTAAATCCGTATTTCTCAAGCGGTTCAATCAGATATTTTATCAGTGTATCCTTCCGGGGAGTAGGATAATGCCATCTGAGGCTCCAGGCATGCTCACTGCAGCCAATGTCATCCATAATAAATATGAAGCCATTTTCGAAATTATCATTAAACAATCCATATCCGATGGAATAAACAAGGGCTTTTCTGAAAATCTCCCTCATTACCGGGTATTTACGGAACCAATCCTTGCCTCCTCCAATCCACACGACTTTAGTCTCCCTATTCATATCTCTTACCACTAATTGCGGAATATTGCCTACAGACCCAAGAACCTTAATCGAATCTGATGCCGTGCAGCGAACAATATTAACTGATGTTCTTTCAACCTTTGAATCAGCTCCGACCGGTGTACTGCCATTGGCATCCGGTATGCTCGTTCTGGCAGTCAGGTTTTGGTCAGGCAGTAAAACGTTTTTTGCTTCAGATGTAATAAAATGTCCGCCTGAAATTGAAAATGCCTTGCTGTTCATCCCCATCTGCATGCTTGTAATATCATTGTAGGTAACCCCCACCAAATCAGCTACTTCTTTTGACTTAATATAATCAAAGAGAGCTATCATGCTTATTCCGTACTCTTTTACGGCACGTTCCAATGTTTTATAATTAGCAGAAAATCCTTTAAGTTTAGCCGGGTCTGCCATCCAAATCACACAACCATAATTTGGTTTAGCTTCTCCGTCGAGGAACCTGTTTATCTGAAGACGTTGTTCATCCAGACGAAGTATGTCGAATGGCACACCCCATATCTTGAGCATATTAACTACATCAAGAAAATCAGTTCCCTGTACCCGCCGGGGATCTATATTGTAGCTCATCGGATCAGTCCACTGATCTCCTATAATTACAAGGACACGGAATGGTTTGAGCTTAACAACTTTATTAAATGATTTTAAACCTCCCTTTTCAGTTGCTTTCTTATCTGTCCTGTTGCAACCTGATATCATTGCTGAGATCAATAATAAGAGGCTGCTGAGGATTAATAGTTTCCTGGCCATTTAGTTAAAATTTAAATAAGTAAGCAAAAACTGCTGACAATACAATTTTCAACAAAATTTGTAATTATATTTTGATGAAGGTTTTGTTACGGTACATCCAGTAAAGAATAAGCCATACAACAACAAGTGCTGCAAGCGCCTGAACAAATTCATTCCATGATCCAAGGTGTTTTGACAGGCCACCAACAAATACATTCCCAATAATCGAAAAGTCAAATAAATGGGTTGCAACATAAACTGCTATTGCATTCATACCAATCACTACGAAGGGGAATGCCCATTTTTTGTACCCCCAGACATCTATAACCAGGTAAAAGAGAGCTAAAAGCAAAGTACTTAGCCCACCGGCAAAGAGAACGAGTGAACTGGTCCACAAATGATGAATGACAGGAAACCAGATGCCCCATACTTTACCGGCAATTATGCAGCTTATCCCCAGAAGCGACAACTGCCATGCTTTTTTCATTGGTACATTGCCTGAAAGCAGAATCCGTCCTGCGAATGTACCAAGCATAACAGAGCAGATAAATGTCATATTGGTCAGGATATATGTCCAGCCCATTCCTTCCTGGAAATGCCCGAGAACAGCATTATCGACATATAAAGCCAGGTTGGTTTCCGGTGAATAAATACCGGCTCCGACGCCAGGAATTGGTATCAATGCCATAGTTCCCCAATACAGGAATAGTAATAAAACTGTAATTCCAATTTGCCATCTTAATTTAAGTTCCATTATCATTATATAACTTACCAGGTAGCCAACTGCTATTGCATGAAGGGTATCTGTCCAGAGGTGGATCTTTGATAAGTCAAATGTCAGAAGATTACCGGAAGCAATCAGTCCAAGCAGGTAGAGAATGATTACTCTTTTTACAACATGTAAATAGAGATTTTTTTTGCTTTCCCCATGGGCCATTCGTTTCCTGATTGATACGGGCATAACGACACCGACAATAAAAAGAAACAATGGCATTATTATATCATAAAAATGAAATTCGCCCCATGTATGGTCAAATTGTTTGGGGATGGTGCTGAGAAAACCTATACCTGTTGCTTTCGCAAGAGCAATCATTACTTCACCTCCGCCAATAATCCACAACATATCAAAGCCTCTCAAAGCATCAATGCACAGGATTCTCTGTTTATCTTTTACGGCGTTTTCCGGGTAACCCATTATGGAAGCAATTTTAATATTCTGCAAGATCCCTGGCTGTGTCCATCATGGCTTTCATATTCTCAGCCGGTACCTGGCTTGGGTTCATCTCGCCTGTATTGAAGATGTAACCGCCATTTTCCTTGCAGCTGGATATTATTCTAATTGTTTCACTTCTGACCAGTCCTGGAGTGCCTTTCCACAAAACTTCAAGCGGATCGAGGTTTCCGCTGAAGGCAGCTTTCCCTTTCAAGGCATTTGAAATTTGTTGTATGTCAGCTGCCGGGCCGATACTTTCAAAACTTGCTCCGATGGGGAGATGGGAAATTATGTTTTCCAGATTTATCTCACTGTTGTGCATCCAGATCATTATGTCAAGTTCCTTTTCACAATACTGAACCAGCTGCTTTGTAACCGGCAGTATATGTTCAGTGTAAAGATCGGCCGGTACCATGCTGCTGAAAGCATTGCAATCCCCTAACCATACAGCGTCTGCTCCTGCATCCTTCTGTGCTTTTATGTATCTTTTGTAAAATTCCTTCCAGTAATCCATAGCTTCATAAAGCAGGTCAGGATTGGTCAGAAGGAGAAGCATTGACTCCTGGATGCTCCACATTAATCCTACTGCGGAAAATGGTGCGGCGCAGGAACCGCAGATCAGAAGGGAATCCTTATAATGCCCTTTTAGTTTTTTTATTGCCTTCAGCTTTTCAGGCATCCTTCCATCTTTCCAGGGATCCATTTCCGGCAGAGAAATAATAGTTTCAGAATTCACCGGAAGGTAGCCATATGTTGCCCTGAGATAATTGCCTTCTCCTTTTACTGCTACCCCGGCAGGCTCAAATTCAAAACAATCATCTATCTGCACCCATGCCCAGTCATATCCAAACTCATCAATAGCAGCCTTATATACTTCAAAGATCTTGTTACCATCCTGACAGAATTCCTCATAGTTGTACTTGCCATACCATCTTACATCGAATTCCTCACTGCAGGCCACACACGGAATCCTTTTCGGTTTTTTCAATTCCCTGATCCTCTGAAAATCTTCCAATACACCTTGATATGCCATAATTTAATCATTTCTATTTTACAGAACTGAATCTTAATTTGAATTTAAAAACAGCTTTTCGAATTTTGACCGGGCAGCTTTCTCTTCTTTGTGGTTTATGTAAAAAGCTATTTTAGTGTACATATTCCTCCATAGAAGATATTCGGCGTCGAACCTCCCGGAAATTGTTCCGAGCCTGTAACTCATATTTTCCGACAGCCATGCTTTCCGGTATTCTTCCTTTATTTCAGTACAGTAATCCATCATGTCGGCAATCAGGCCATGAGTGGAATAATTTATATCATAGTACAAAACATGGTCTTTTTCGGCTTTTAGTCTGGCATCATAAATCCAGTTCCAACGGTCAACTATTGTTTTTGCCCAGATGAACCTTGTTGCCGTATAGTCGAGCTGGCGGCAGTTCACAAGCATTGTTCTGATAAAAGCGCTATCCTTTGTTCCCCTGCTGAGAGCCTCAATAAGGTTTTCCTGTGCCGCTTCAGCGGCAATTCTTGCATTCTTCAGATCATCAATATGCAACGCTGTATTCTTCAGATGGTAAGCAGAGAACGGGTCTTCCCACATCTCTGAAAGGGTATGTCTGCCAAAGCATGCTGCCAGCAGGTCTTCCGATTCTGACATCTTCCTTAAGGCGTCACTCATAAGTTCTGGTATTCCCGGATAAATTATGCGGCAATAGCTGTCAACAAAGCTTTTCCTGTCAACAGGTCCGCTCTGCCATGCCCCGGCAGACCCATAGGCCATAAAGAGCCATGTGTTTCGCAATAAGGGTTGAACGGCATCGGTCCAGACAGAGGTAATATATCCGATGGCCTTTTCATCCCGGCAGCTCTTAAGGCATATGTCAATATTATCATAAGTGTAACCGGCTGCCGGATAAACATTTCCCCAGCTGTCAACGGCCGATTGCACGAAGAACGGAAGCTTCTCCTTTTTGACAGGATTGAGCCACTTGTCAATTGATCCTGGTTCATCCGAATATTCCCATAAAACAGGTATCATATTCTTTGGGAATTCAGAAATGATATCCGGATAATTATTTGAAATATCAGTCCAGACCATGACCTTTTTTCCATAGCTCTGGAAATTCTTCGTTACAAATCCAATCTGGCCAAGGTAAAGTTCTTTGGGCTTTATTGAAGGATCAGTTGTTTTAAGCCTTTCAGTCTCCCATGTTTCGTCGAAACCTATATGAATGAAAGGGCTGGGGAATATTTCAACATATTGTTTTATCCAATCGTTAAGGAATGACTGTACTCCCGGATCCCTCGGATCAAGATCATGTCCGTATTTACCGATGCCAAGTCCTGCATATTTTTCCAGTCTGAGCAGTTCATGAAGATGCCCGTAGAAATTCACAAATGGGATTACATCAATATGTTTTTTGCGGGCATAGGAAACTATTCTCTTTATCTGCTCCTGTGAATAACAGGCATTATAATTTATGAGAGGATAACCTTTCATTTCAATACTGACTTCATTATAGAAATAGTACTGATTCATTTTCCAGCGGGAAAGGAAATCAATCTGATTCATTATCTCCTGCTCGGTAAGTAATCCACCATGCGAAAAGTCAACCATCACCCCGCGGTATGCCATCTCAGGATAGTCATCAATCTCTGCCTGAGGGATAAAACTGTCCGCTTTATCACCCGCAATCATCTGTTCAAGTGTCTGCAAGGCGTAAAAAATGCCGGCATCTGATTTTGCATTTACAAGTACTTTATCTTCAGAGACACTGATCTGGTATGACTCACGTGATCCGGGACCGGTTTTTTCATCAGGAAAAGGTAATGCGTTACCTTGCTGATCAGATTTTAATATTATCATTTGTGTACCCGGTTCTTCAGCAAAGGTTGTATAAATTGAAATACCGGATTTCTCTTTGATAAACAGTGTGAATTGAGAAATTGCTGTCTGTTCTCTTTCCAATAAATCAGCTGAAACCAGGATTTTGGCTCCTTCAAGGCTGAATTTGTCATTTCCCCAGACAGCTTTTTTCGGAGATGGCAACAGGCTGTTAATTTGCCCGTTAATTAACCCGCAGGTTAACAGAGTAATGCTAAGAAGTAACGGCAGAGCCAGATTTTTCATTTCTTTGTATCAGTGGGATATTTAATTAAGTCAATCAATCATGGCTGCAATTTTCTGATAGCCTGTTCAACAGCGTCACTGCCTTTAAGTGCATTTGCAGGATGAGGATACTCACTTGAAAAGGAGAGCATTATAAGCGAGTTTTCAGCATCGCTTTTGCTCTCATTTATTGTTCCGTCCGGATCACTGACAGCCTGAATGTTTAATCCCAGATGCTTTGCCATGAAGTGGTATACAGGAATTCTTTTTGCATATCCATAATCATGTACTCCGTCGGGGAAATGTGCATTCTCAACATTGTTTTCAGCATTATAAAATGAGTATGTTCTTTTTATGAATGGCAATTCTACTGTTGGTTCGTTCTTTGTCCAGTCAGCACCGTCGGAAACCATCAGCATCGGTTTTGGAGCAGCCATTGCAGCTATCTCTGCATTGTTTGTAAAATGGCTTGCACTCTGGTGGATCGGCAGACCGCTCTCACAGTTGCATCCTCCGAAGAAGTGGCATGATACCATTACTACAGGAACACTTACGCTCACCCTCTCATCGAGAGCGGCAAGAAGGAAAGTCTGAGTTCCGCCGCCGGAAGCTCCTGTTACTCCTATCTTTTTCATATCGACATCCGTCAATGTTTCAAGAAAGTCGAGAGCTCTCATGCTGTTCCAGGTCTGCATTGTGAGAGCAAGAGGAACACCATGATATTTGGCGATGCTGTCCGTGACAGGTTTTTCAATTACTGAAGAAGGGTCGAGTTGTTTGCTCGATTCTCCGCCCCACCCGTACATGCTGTAGCTGAAGACAACAGCGCCCATCCGGGCAAAAGTGGCACAACGTTTCTGCAGATCAGGGTTGAAGCGTCCCCATGCTCCAAGCGTATCACCGTCAAAATGACCGTGGGGACAGAGGATCCCGGGGTATTTTTTAGTTTCATCCAGAGGGCTGTAAAGATTGCCGCAGAGATAAAACCCTGGTATGGTTTCAATAGCCACATTCCGGACCGAGTAGCCGTCATGGATCCTCTTTTCACTGATGATCGGGTTCAGAGGTGTGCGGGTTGGAAGAGGTGATAAATTCATTCCTTTAAGAATGTTTTCTTTCAGCATTTGCTTCCTTGGTTCCCATTGCTCGCGGCTCGAATACATTGATTCAAGCTTTTTCAGCTCGGTAGCGCCCTGTTCCTCAGTATAAAAGGCACCCTGTCGCAGAGCCGGTTTTTGATTTTCTGAACAGCCGCTGAGGATGAGAAGGCTGATTATTAAAAAATAAGTGTATTTCATAATTTAGGTTTTAAGTTTATACAGAGGTATTTATTTTTTGTTCTTATATTCTTCTTCTGCTTTGTTCTGCGCATCTTGAATGATCTGGTCAATTTCAAATCCCAGCGGCTGACCGTTATTGACTTTTGATTTTGCCCTCAGAAGTGCCTCCTGAAATCCCTCTGGCAGCTTATCATTTTTCCACCAGTTCATATCTTCGGTATAAAGCCATGCATATTTGTCAGATGTCCGTAACGCATAGTAGGCATTATGTTCGAACCATTTTGCCCTGTCGGCGGAGGTCATCATTAAACCCTGTCCTGTAAGCCTGTAGGGAAAAGGAGACATACCCAGCCAGTTGCCTGCAATATAGTCCGCTGATATTGCATGACCGATTCTGAAAAAAGCAGAATGTTTTGCCCAGAGCCCGGGAGGAACAAGTGCTTTGGCATCATCGGTAAGAGTACTGCGGATCATATAATACTCAAGGGCTGAGGTATAATAGTATGCCTCTTCATTGGCATCAATTAACTCGGTGCCTTCTTGAATACCATCAAGCATTCCCGAATAAAATGCAGGATGCAATCCCCACCAGCCATTCTCCAGTTCCTTAATTGTATTTTCCCTGCTTGTAACTGGCAATAAGCTGCCTGAGAATGGAGAACCATTCTGCCAGTCGGATAACTCCCTGAGCGAGAGAATAATTATTCCCGGAAATTCTTCCTGCAGGACTTTAATGAATTGAGCACCTCTTTTTCTCACTTGCTGATAATATTGTTCGAGGGAAAACTGTGGTGATTTATCCTGTTCATTGTACTTCCATGGGTTCTTTCCGGGTTTATAGGGTTCAGGATCCCATAAGATACCCTTGCAGCTTGCAGCCTTGGCAAGGCGTGTTGCAAACCTGATCTGATCTTCAGCCAGAGCCCAGTCTTCATCAGAGAACCAGTCCATCTGTGAGGCTCCATAAAGTACAATGAAGTTATCAGTGAGTACTTTGCTTTTTTCAAGGGAAAGTATAAGTTTCTTTTCGGCCTCTTTAGCCTCAGGAGCAGTTTTCGCCCAGTTCTTTACCATAAAAACGTTTCCGTTGCAGGCCTCCTCTGAAAGCTTTATTGTAAGCCCATCAAAAGGTCCGCTCTCGTATAGTTTCATGTTTTCCCTGTACTCCCTGACAAAGGGTGAATTCCATCCGAAATCGATCAGTTTCTTTTTAGGCGGATCAAAAACGACCTGGGCATTGAGGCAGCTTAATGCAGGCAGAAAAATGAACAACAAATAAAGTAGTAGTATTCTTTTCATAGGTATATTTTATATTATCAACAAAATCAGTGAAATAAAAATAATACAGTATTAGCTTTCCGACTAATACTATTATTCAAAAATGTAATGCTTAAATACAGGGAATAATAATTCAATCCTGGCTGTTTATTATTTTGGTATAAAAGGGGTCCGTTTTACTACTTTACTGATACCTGCAAGCAATACTGCATTGCTGGACATGGGTGATGAGACAACTTTTCCGTAATCCTGTTCCTGTGCCTGGTAATTAACTGACCCATAAAGGCTGACCTCCTTAATCACCTTTCCAAACCTCTTATTCACCCATTCAAATGCAAAGAAGGTAACAGGACTGGTTTTCATGTCGGTTGAGCAGTCAACGGGATCAGCCTCATAGCAATAGGCATTCTGCTGTGAACCGGTATCTCCCTCTCTCTTATCGAGACTTTTCTCACCTCCGGGATTCCATTCAAGAATATTTACTCCATACTGTATCGGTACTACTTCTTTAAACCCATCTTCATAAACAATTTCATACCATCCTAACAGGTCAGCGGAATCAAAGAAGTTCGGGATATTGAAATAAGCTTTCTGATTTGCTGCCGGTTTTGCACATGCATGCAGAAATATCAGGCTGCTGACATCGTCGTTTATTTTAATGCCGCTTACCATACGGGGCAGGGGATTTTTATCTTTGCCTGCAGAGCCGGCAGCTACGAAGCGGTTTGATGCTTGCTGACCATTACCTGCAAGGCTGAATACCAACGACCCTGCTCTGACCTCCCCGGATTTAAGACTGTTCAGTTTTACTCCGAATACCTTAGTATCGGCTGCCAGGTTCATCTGTTTGGAGATATCAACCGCAACAATAGGGTCTCCATCCTGGCTAGGAATTCGTGTTCCTTTAAATCCTGCTCTTACGACAGGCATCATGGCTCTCACTATCTCTCCCAGGTCCATCTGATTCAAAGTGTGGGTTGACCATAAAAGGTTTGCACAACCTAGATAATCCAATACAAGGTCTTTACCGAAAGTGAATTCATTTGTCGAAGCCCATGCTGACGGAGCTCCGCCGATCATATCGACTTTCTTTATTCTTTCCTCCCAGTTGCTTATAGCAGGCGTGAAATTGCCGTATATCTGGGTGAACCCGAATTTGTAAAGATCCATCTCCTTTTCAAGGTCATCCCAGAACCAATTGAAAATAAGGATATCTTTTGGTATTGATTCCTTCACTATTTCGGGTCTTACTGCTCCAGGTGTCTGATATTTAAGTCCTGTGGAGGATACTCTGTCCTGCACCAGTGTATCCCTGACACTCTCCAGCAGGTAATCACCCCACATGGCAATTTTAATACCCTTTCGCGCAAAATAGCCATGTATTGTATTAATGTCCTGTGCAAACAATTTTGAGTGATCCTTTCCCTTGCAGAGGGGACAAACACCCATGGGAGCCCCCCACCATTCATCATGTCCGATATGGACCATTTTGGGCTGAATCACCTCAATATACTCGTCATAAACATCAAACATCAGATCGTATGAAGCCGGATTTGAAGGACAGTATGTATCGGGCCATTTGTCTCCGGGATATTCAGCAAGTTCGGGATGTCTTGTAAGCAGGTAATAACCATGTGTGAGGGAAGGTATTTCAGGAATTACCTCAATAAAGTTCTGGTTTGCATAATCAACAATTTCCTTTACCTCTTTCTTTTCAAGGATATAACCATCTCCTGCATCATAATGGCTTGAATTTTTCTCTTCGCCATGAAGTCCCAGTGTCGAGTTGGAACGGCTGTACTTCAGCTCCTTTGAAAATTCAATCCAGCCGGCATTGACCTCCGGATGCCTGTCAAGGCGCATGCAGTTGACTTCAATAATTACCTTGTTATACTTGTACAATGCCATAAAGTCTCTCAGGAATCTCTTGAAAAAAGCAATGTTATCCGGCCCCGGAACGTATAATCTTATTGCTCTGAATGACATATTCGGCCAGTCGGTTACTTCAATCCCCCTGATCTGTTTACCCTTACCATCAATAAGCAATTGCCGGAGCGACTGGTATCCAAAAAAAGCTCCTGCATCATCGTAACCTGCCACAACAACCAGATTATCATTGGCATTTAGAAGATAACCTTCAGGCCCCGGCTTCTTCCCGGTCAGTTCCAGCTTTTTCTCGCTGCAGTATTTTCTTATCAGTGTGTTATTCAAAGTACCCATAACTACTGACCTGCCTTTTTCAGGTATTTCTGTACTTGCCTTAATCTTTACTGCAACACCATATTTATCGCTCAATTCCCTTGCCAGGGATTTTGCCAGATTGATATCGGGTTCGCTTGCATTCTCAGGCACAAGTATGGAGATCGATTCGTCTACAATGAATGACTCCCCTGTAAGTTTAAACTGCTGAGGAATAGGAAAGATCAGAGGCTTTTCAAGGGCCGGAAGAGTCTGAGAACAGATTAATAGCACTCCGCAAAAGAGCAGCTTTACTGCTGACATACAAAATTTGAATCTTTTTATCATAATTTTCAGGTTTTTTGAAGTTACGGATTGGTAATCAGAGAAGATTTATTCACAAGGGCTGAACAAATTTAACGACAATTTTGATGTGATCAAACTATTTTCATACGAGTATCATTTCATTTATTAACTTAGAGTTGACATTTCCTTTTAAAAAAGTTCTTCAGCATGGGAACAGCAACATTTATTTCAGCACTGTTATTAAGTTCAGTATGTGTCTTATCATCTTTAGAGGTGCCGGGGATGAAAGATACGGAAAAAACTTTTTCACAGACGATTTCATTGAACAGCAAGAACTGGAAGATTGCCGCCGACAGTGCCAATGAAGGGCGGCAGAAGGAGTGGTTTAAATCTCCCCCTGTTTCTGAATCAAGGGCGACAGCCGTGCCATGGGTTATCCAGGATATCTTTCATAATTACCATGGTGTTGCCTGGTACTGGAGGGAGTTTGAAGCACCTGAGAATATGATGATCGGAGGAAGATATCTGCTGAGATTCAAGGCGGTCGACTACCTGGCTGAAGTCTGGATCAATGGGATATTTGCAGGAGGTCATGAAGGGAGTGAAACCCCATTTGACCTTGATGTAACAGCCACTATAAAAAAAGGAGGCCTGAATCTTCTGGTGGTCAGGGTGCTTAATCCGACCTATGAACCAATTGACGGAATAGCCCTGAAAGATACTCCTTCAGGTGCAAAACAATATCCATTTACTGGTAACGCTGCCTACAATTCCGGCGGTATCATCGGAGATGTTGAATTGCTTATTGTTCCCTCCATAAGGGTGAACCAGTGTTTTCGTTGTTCCTGACTGGAAAACAGGAAAGGTCAGAATAGAGGCAGAAATATTAAATACACGATCAATTGAGGCTGCATCCTTACTTTCATATAAAGTTACTGAGGTGAGTACGGGCTTACAGGTTACATCCCGGGAGTTAGTCAGGAAGTTTAAAAACGGCGGCAATTCAATTGAATTGAGTATCGGGATAAAGGATTACAAATTGTGGTCTCCGGATGAACCGGCGTTGTACCTGGCAGAAGTCTCGGTACAATCTTCCGGATGTGTGGATATTTATCCGGTTCGTTTTGGATTTCGTAATTTCCGCTTTGAGAATGGTTATTTCAGGCTTAACGGAAAGAGGATTTTTCTGAAAGGGACCAATTTCAGCACACATTACCCTGTCGGGTATACAGTTCCGTTATCAGAGGAAATGCTTAGATCTGATGTTGTAACCATGAAATCACTGGGCTTCAACTTTGTCAGGATCCCCTTCGGCTGTCCCAACTCCAGGGTTCTTGATATTTATGATGAACTGGGTATTATGGTGCAACAGGAACATTTCGGATGCTGGCAGATCGGTGATTATGGCGGCTATAAATATCCAAAACCTGAAAATATTGATGAACTGCTGACCAAACGATTTGAAAACTCGATACGTGAAGTCATCCTGCGCGACAGGAATCATGCAAGCCTTGTAATGTGGGGAGTATTAAATGAAAATTCCGATGGGATAATATTCAGAAAAGCTGTAGCTATTCTTCCTTCATTGAGAGTACTTGATCCTTCCCGCTTATTTGTTCTGAACAGCGGAAGGTTTGACGGGATTAAGGAGATAGGAAGTATGAGTAATCCGGGTTCTTTATCATGGGATGTCAGGGAGGATGAATTGAAAGACTGGCACCCATATGTATGGATGCCATATAGTCATGAAACCCTTGATCTTCTTTCAGGTATATTAAACAGTTCCGGTCAGAAGAGCTACATAAGTGAGACCGGACTCTGTTTTCCGATTGATCTGCCTTCAGAACTGGGCGATTATCAGTTATTGGGAAAAGATCAGTCCGATGACGCCCTTTATTTCAAACGTCAGTATGATAAATTCCTGGCTGACTGGCAAAGGTTTAGTCTTGGGGAATGCTGGGCCCGTCCTGAAGATTATATCAGAGAGGCTTACAAAACAGCAGCATCAATTCGTGAGACAGCTGAATCTGCCATACGTTCAAATCCTTATGTGGTCTCATATACGCCTACCAATGGGGTTGCAGATGCCGTGGCAGGGGAGAGCATTGCAACAAATTTCCGGCGAATTAAGCCTGACCTTATTGAGCCTGTCCTTCTTTCAAATACCTCAATCCGATGGTGCCTGAGAACAGAACCGCAAAGCATTTACCGGGGCGAAAAAATAAAACTGATGGTTTCATTTTCGAATCTTGATGCACTGCCACCGGGAAAATATCCTGCAACAGTAATGGTCTGCGATCCTTCAATGAACCCTTTATTTGATACGAAAATCATTGTAACAGTCCCCGAGACTAAAAATGGAGCAGAACCGCCTTTTGCACAAAAAGTTCTTGAGGAGGTGATTCAGATAACAGGGCCGGCTGGTCAATATAACCTGCTTGCTACTCTGGATAAGGGGGCTACAGCCACAGGAGGAAAAGTTATGTTCAGCGTTTCTGATAAGGAGAATTTACTCAATTTGCCCAAAGAGGTAGTAGTATGCGGTAATGATTCTGTGGTTTCCGTCTGGCTGAAAGAGCATGGAATAGAGGAGCTCGGTTTTGACAAAGACAACCTGGGGAAAAGACAACTTATTTTAATAACAGGAAATGCTCCTGACAGCCTGACAATGATAAGCATTGCAGGTCAGATGGTTCGTGGCAGCAATGTTATTTTTCTTTCTCCCTCTTCATTTGCCGAAGGCAAGAACTCCACACGGTGGCTGCCTCTGGTCAATAAAGGATCAGTTGAGCCAATGGATGCAGTGGCTGGTTACTACCGGGCCGACCGCTGGTTAAAAAATCATCCTTTATCTGACGGGATGCCTTGCGGAGGAATGATGGATTATCTGTACTTCAGGAACATTATTTCACAAAATGCTTTATCACAGGAATATACAGTTGTGGCCAAGTCAATGTACACCTATGATGAGATAACTGATCCGCTTGATTATCCCTCTGAAACAGTCTGCGGGGCAACACGCATAAGTCATAACTATTGCTCCGGAATTCACCTTGGAATCTGGGATTTTGGCAGTGGAAAGTTCATTGTAAATACTTTGAGAATTGCGGAGAACCTTGGATCAGATCCGGCAGCTGACAGGCTTTTCAGCAATATGCTCAGTTTTGGATCCAGGGATCTGGTCAAGCCTATGACGGATATTCCTGTTGATTTTGAAAGTGTACTTATTGCAATAGGTTATATAAAATGAGTCAATATCTATGAAAATCATATTTTCAGCAAGAATCTGCATTTTGTCAGGAATAATCTGTCTGGCGCAGAATTTATCAAACCTGAGAGCCCAGTCTGAAATCATTGGGAAAATACAATCAGCATTTGATCCAAAAACTGGACAATGGGAAATCTCCACCCCCGACATTGAAAAAGCATTCATATCATTCAGGATAGGAGTTCCTCAATGGGCCTCAGAAAGTCGTTTCAATGAACTAATGGACCTGTTTGACAGGCACAGGGCAGTCACCGATGAGATTACCTTTTTCACCTCCGCAACTCATGCGCCTCTCCCACTAAATGTTTTCAGGGAAAGGGCCGCTGTTCTCAAGGAGAGGATGGAGCAGGCAAGAAAGCGGGGATACAGGACCGGTATCAACATTCTTGCAACAATAGGCCATCATAATGAGAATCTCGATAATTCCCTCAAGGGTGATTATACTTACATGACAAACATTGAAGGGCAGGTATGTCAGGGCTCCTTTTGTCCAAACGATGAAAATATGCGGGAATATATCCGCAGTATATATGAAATGACTGCAAATGCAAAACCCGATTACATCTGGATAGATGATGATGTGAGGTTTGGCCATATGCCGATAGGTTATTCATGCTTTTGTGATAACTGCCTTAGAATATTCAAAGACGAATCAGGAGTTTTATATTCACGGCAAAGCCTGCAAAGGGCTATGAATAATGGTACCGTTGAAGAAAAACTTAAAGTAAGGGAAGCCTGGCTGCAGCATAACCGGAAAACCATTTCAAGACTTTTCTCTCTTATAGAAAAAACCGTTCATTCAGTTGATCCTTCATTACCTCTGGGTTTTATGACAGGAGACAGGTTCTATGAAGGATATGATTTCGACAACTGGGCCGGAATACTTTCTGGCCCAGACAGCGTGGAAGTAATGTGGAGGCCGGGAGGAGGCTATTACAGCGATATAAGTACAAATGATCTCGCAGGAAAATCGCACGATATAGGGAGACAGGTTTCACTTTTACCTGGAAATGTGAAATCGATAGAATCCGAGATCGAATGTTTTCCATATCAGCGGCTGAAAAAAGCTGCTGAGATAGTAGTACTTGAAGCATCATCTCATATTGCCTCAGGGTGTACTGGCGCCGCATTTAATGTGCTTTCAATGTACGATGAACCACTGGATGAATATGTACCTCTTGTTGAAAGGCTGACGGAGGCCAGACCTTTTTTTGATCTGCTGGCCCGGTCACTGGGACGCACCCCGATTGCAGGTGTGAATACCTGTTGGAATAAGAAAAGTTTTATAACTGGCAATATCGAGGAAGGAGAATGGCCTGGATCCGGCAATCCAATTGTGGGTCATGAAATATATAACATTGGCCTTCCTGCCTGCTATTCAAAGGATCATGCGAGCGTAACTATTCTTGGGAAAGATAATATTTTTGCCATGTCGAAAGAAGAAATTCGTAAAATCCTGTCAGGCGGAGTTTATATGGATGCAGAAACTCTCAGTCAGCTTAATAATTTGGGTTTTGCTGATTTAACCGGTTATGACGTGATTAAATCGGAAAGAGCAGACAGGATTGAGAAACTGAATGATCATCCCCTGAACGGAGCTTTTATTGGCCGGGAACGTGATAACAGGCAATCTTTCTGGAATTCACCTGCATATTCTCTGAAAAAAACAGACAATAAAGCGCAATCACTTTCTTCCCTTATTGACTATACAGGTAAGGAGGTATCTTCGTGCACCTCTGGTATTTTTGAGAACAAAGCCGGAGGAAGGATATGCGTCGCCGGTTATTATCCATGGACATTTCTGGAAAATCTGTCAAAAAGTTCACAGATAAAATCTATTTTCCGCTGGCTTTCAAAAGATTCTTTACCAGGATATATTGATTCATTTCACAGGATAAACCTTTGGATCAGGGAACCCCGAAACGGAAAGATTGCACTTACTCTTACAAATTCTTCATTTGATCCGGCAGTAGATGTAGTCCTGATGTTAAGGACAAACAGCAGGAATATAAAAGTTTATGATATGAAGTGCCGGGAAACAATAATCAAATCTTCAGGGAGTGACGGACCTTATCAGAAATTCATTATACCATATATAAATCAGTGGCAGATGAGGCTTGCAATTACTGAGTAAATAGAATCTCAATCATTAATTATGATACAGATGCGAAAAATTTCAATTATGACATCAATGTTGCTGGTATCGGCTTTGTTATTCATCAATAATGCTGACAGCCAGCCTGCCATCCCTAAGAGTGGCAAGGAAATTTCCGTGCAGGAATGGGTGAATGTTAATTTTGCAAAAGGCAAATTACCACCATTTTCGTTCAGATATGGGGGGATTGATTCCCGAACTTTTATTAAAGGCTGGGAATATTCTGTTGAAAAGACAGTAAGTGGTGATCCTGCTATTCAGAAATCTATCCATTCCTACAGAGACACTAAAACAGGTCTTACGGTAAAATGTTTTGTGACATCATATACTGACTTCCCGGCCGTCGAATGGGTAATTAGATTCATTAACGGATCGGGTTCGAACACACCTGTTATTGAAATGGCTGAGGCCATTGATTATTCCTTTAATTATAAGGCTGATGGACCATTCATTCTCCATCATTCGCTTGGCAGCGATGCCCGAAGAAGCGATTTTCTGCCTGTTGATGAGGAACTTAAGATCGGGAAGAAGATTTCAATGATGCCTTCCGGAGGACGATCATCCGATAATTCGGCTTTCCCTTTTTTCAATATTGAAGCTCCGGGTGGTCAGGGGACTATTGTTGCAATAGGCTGGACAGGCAAATGGCATGCGGATGTTATGCAGACTGACAAAAAAACGGTTTCTCTCATATCGGGTCTGGCAAGGATGAATTTAATTCTATATCCCGGTGAAGAGATTCGGACACCTTCAGTCTGCCTTTTTTTCTGGAAGGGAGAAGACCGGATGGAAGGACATAACAGGTTCAGACAATTTATCCTGGCTCATCACTTCAGGAAAATTGACGGAAAATTTGCGGAATATCCTCTCTCCGGAAGTTTTGACTATGGCGACCCCGCTCCATGCAATGAATATAATTGCCTGACAGCTGATTATGCAGTTGCCCTTGTAAAGCGTTACCAGCAGTTCAAAGTTGTTCCGGAGGTTTTCTGGCTCGATGCAGGCTGGTATACGGGATGCGGATGGGATAAGGGTGACTGGTGGCAGAATGTCGGCAACTGGACTGTAGAAAAAGATCGTTTTCCTGAAGGATTGAGGCCGGTTGCCGATGCTGTACATTCCGCCGGCGCAAAATTTATGGTTTGGTTTGAACCTGAACGTGTCCGAAAGGGGACACAATTCGATAAGTTAAATCCTGAATGGCTGTTAAGACTGCCGGATAATGATAATGCGCTATTCAACCTTGGGAACAGTGATGCTCGCATGTTTCTTACAAATTATATATCTGACTTCATAAAAAGAGAGGGGATCGATTACTACAGGCAGGATTTTAATTTTGATCCCCTGCCTTACTGGCAAAATAATGATAAACAGGATCGTATAGGTATTTCAGAGATAAGGCATATCGAAGGGTTATATGCCTATTGGGACAGTCTCCTGGTTCGCTTTCCGGATCTACTGATTGATAATTGCGCCAGCGGAGGAAGAAGGCTTGATATAGAAACCACTACCAGAAGTGCCCCTCTGTGGAGAACCGATTACCAGTATGGTGAGCCCAATGGTTATCAATGCCATACTTATGGCCTGAATTATTATCTGCCGATTCATGGTACAGCAATTTACAAATCAGAAAATTACACCTTCAGATCAGGACTGGGTGCCACTGCTGTAATGAACTGGGAGGTTACCGGCAGGAATTCCGAATCCATTCCCGCCATGCAAAAAAGTATAATTGAATTTAAATTCCTCAGGCCATACTACTATGGCGATTATTATCCACTTACCGGAACAGATGGGTTGACACTGGATGATATCTGGCTGGCCTATCAGATGAACCGCCCCTCTTTTGGCGATGGCATAATTGTGGCTTTCAGGAGAAATGATTGTCCGCTTGATTCGATAATTGTTAATCTTCATGGAGTGGACTCAAATGAGAAATACCTGCTTTTTAATGAAGACACCCAGGTGAGTGAAATTCTTTCCGGTGAAGTTCTTAAGAGTGGTTATACCCTTAAACTGGCCGACAAACCCGGATCAGTTTTAATAAGGTATAAAAAAGTGCTATAATTGAGTTTGCTATAGGCAGTCTCATTTGATTGGTTATTTTTGTTCGGGATAAACAGCTACAATGAAGAAGGAAGACCATATATTTCAGAAACGGGTAAACCTTTTCGATGGCATTGCAATAGTTGCAGGCGCTATGATCGGTTCGGGGATTTTTATTGTCAGCGCCGATATTGCAAGGAGTGTCGGTTCTCCGGGATGGTTGATGGTGGTGTGGCTGATTACCGGTATAATTACGGTTATTGGGGCTCTGAGTTATGGTGAACTGGCATCCATGATGCCTCACGTTGGCGGCCAGTATGTCTACCTGAAGGAAGCCTATCATCCTCTGATAGGATTCCTGTTTGGCTGGACTACCTTTCTGGTAATTCAGTGCGGATCAATTGCTGCCGTTGCTGTTGCATTTTCAAAATTCAGCGGTGTGCTTTTTCCCTGGATATCTGAAAAGAACATTTTAATGCAGCTGGGCCCATTGAAAATAAACTCTACAATGGTGGTCGCCATTATCATGATCTCTTTTCTCACCTGGCTCAACACAAGGGGAATTGTTACAGGCAAGACAGTGGCAAACATATTCTCCTCCACAAAGGTTATTGCCCTTTTCGGGTTCCTGGCAATTGGAATCCTGGCAACCAGAAATATTAATTCATTTGAAATAAATAAGGAGGTTTTCTGGCAGGCTAGCCAGATAGGTCAGGATAACCGCATTATACCAATTATGGGATTTACACTGATTGCAGCTATCGGAACTTCACTGGTTGGTTCATTGTTTGCTGCTGATGCGTGGTACAATGTCACCTATCTGTCGGAGGAGGTTATCAATCCGAAAAAGAACGTCCCTCTAAGTCTATTCTTCGGTACCTTGATTGTTTCTGTTATATACCTGCTTACCAATTTTGTCTATATAAAAATTCTGCCGCTCTCAGGCTCGCCTGATGGTGCTGATGTCTTAAGCCGTGGTATCCAGTTTGCAACCGACGACAGGGTGGCTACGTCTGCTATGAGTGTTGTCTTCGGAGATTATGCCGCAGTTATTATGGCGATCTTTATAATGGTCAGTACTTTTAGTTGTAACCATGGACTGATTATGGCTGGTCCGAGGGTTTATTATGCTATGGCAAAGGATGGCCTTTTTTTCAGGAAAGTGGGAGAGATAAATAAAAACGGAGTTCCCGGATTCGCATTGGCAGTTCAGGGAGTATGGTCTGTGTTGCTTTGTTTATCAGGAACATATGGCAATCTACTCGATTATGTGATCTTTGCTGTTTTAATATTCTTCTCACTGACTATACTCGCTATATTTGTGCTCAGAGTAAAAAAGCCTGATATTCCGAGACCTTATAAGGCATTTGGTTATCCTGTTATTCCTGCCATTTATATCCTGACGACGGTTGTAATAATGGTAATCCTCCTGATTTATAAACCGGTTTATACCTTTCCTGGTTTGGGAATAGTGCTTCTGGGGATCCCTGTTTTCTATATTTGGAGAAAACACAGTAGTAATCTGAAGAAACAAGAAGAATAGAGTAATTGTTATAATACACACACGACACACGACGCACGACACACGATAAAAGTCACACAGCGGACGGCACGCGACGCACGCCTCTTGCCTCACGCCTCATGTCTCATACCTTAAGATATGTCCGGAAAACTGTTCCCCGAAAAATTTATTCAAAGAGTAACCGCACAGGAATATATCAATACTGAAGCTCTCCTGGGGGCTTTGAATGATCCTTCACCGGTCAGCATAAGGATAAATCAGTCCAAATGGAAGAAACTGCCGGCAGATTCTGAGCCTGTTCCATGGTGTGGAAATGGTTATTACCTTGCATCAAGACCATCCTATACACCTGACCCGCTTTTTCACTCCGGTTGCTACTATCCCCAGGAGGCCTCCGGGATGTTTCTTGAACAGGTATTATTACAATCAGCCGGACCACTGAGAAATGTACGTGCGCTTGATCTGTGCGGTGCGCCAGGCGGGAAAAGCACCATTATATCTGACATGATAGGTCCCGATAGTCTTCTTGTTGCAAATGATGTGATAAGATCAAGAGCCTCAATCCTGGCAGAAACAATTACGAAATGGGGTTCAGGCAATACCATGGTTACCAATAGCGACCCCTCAGTATTTGGCAGGTTACCGGGTTATTTTGATATAATCCTGATAGATGCTCCCTGCTCAGGAGAGGGAATGTTCAGGACAGATATCGCCGTTTCAGAATGGTCCATTGAGAATACTTCACTTTGTGCTGAAAGACAGAAAAGAATTCTGATGGATATCTGGCCTTGCCTGAAGGAAAACGGGATGCTCATTTACAGCACCTGCACATTTAACCCTGGCGAAAATGAGGAAAATATCAGGTGGCTTACCGGCAGACATCAGGCAGAATGCATCCGGATGGATTTGAAATCATTTGAGGGCATCACGGAAATTGATTATCATGGTATTTATGGTTATGGCTTTTATCCGGATAAAGTGCGGGGAGAAGGATTTTTTATTTCTGCTATCCGGAAAAAAGGTATCTCAGAATACATATATACAGGTAAGAGCCGTATGCAGGAGCTCAGGCCTGGTAAATCAGATCTGGAAGCCGTATACGCATGGACTGATTTTAAGAGTGACAGGATATTGAAATGGGGAGATGAGATCATTGGTCTGCCCTGTAATCTGGAAGAATATGCTTACCTGTATAAGAATCTTAAGGTTGTAAAAGCAGGGACCAGGATATCCGTAAGAAAGAAGGATAATGATATTCCCTCACATGAGCTGGCCCTGTCGGTCAGATTGAAGAACGGTTCTTTTCCGGTTCAGGAGATAAGCCTTGAGGAGGCAATTTCATTTTTGCGGCGTGATAACTTAAACGTATCTGATATTCCAAAAGGCTGGAATGTATTGACATACAATGGAATAAATCTTGGGTTTATAAAAAATCTTGGGAGCAGGATTAATAATTACTTCCCTGTCGAATGGCGAATCAGGCTTGACCCTTCAGCAATGAAACAGACAAATCTGATATCCTGGCATTAAATAATGCATAATTTAAAGTTTAATTATTAGTTTCGCAATTCACAGTTTATATTGTTGTAAGAATGAATCACGACATTGCTATTGCCCAGGCGGCAAAGATAAGGCCGATAGGCGAGATAGGCGAAATCCTTGGTATTCCAAAAGATGATCTGGAATTATATGGAAAGTACAAAGCCAAAATTCCTGTCTCCTTTATTGATGAGGAGAAGATAAAGCATGCCAGGCTTGTGCTTGTCACTGCCATAACCCCTACACCTGCCGGTGAAGGGAAGACAACAACTTCAATAGGTCTTGCGCAGGCTCTTAACCTTATCGGGAAGAAAGCTACAGTTGTACTTAGGGAGCCCTCGCTGGGTCCGGTCTTTGGAATTAAAGGAGGAGCTGCCGGTGGAGGCTATTCTCAGGTTATTCCAATGGAGGACATTAATCTTCATTTTACAGGTGATATCTCGGCTGTTGAGAAAGCACACAATCTTCTCGCTGCTCTCATTGATAATAATCTGCAATTAAAGGAAGGGAATCTCGGTATCGATCCGCGAACAGTTGCCTGGAAAAGGGTGATGGATATGAATGAGAGATCTCTAAGGGATATTGTAATTGGCCTCGGGGGAACCACTGAAGGAGTACCAAGGCAGTCAGGCTTTAATATAACTGCAGCTTCTGAGGTTATGGCAACCTTATGTGTTGCAAATGATATTATCGATCTTAAAAAGAAGCTGGGAAACATTTTTGTAGGCTATACTTACTCTGACAAACCTGTTTTTGCGAGAGACCTGAAAGCCAATGGAGCTATGGCTGTACTCCTTAAGGAGGCGATCAAACCAAACCTGGTGCAGACTCTTGAGGGTACCCCGGCAATAATTCACGGCGGTCCGTTTGCAAATATAGCCCAGGGGACAAATACCATAATCGGGACAAAGATGGGGCTCTCCCTTAGTGACATTGTGGTAACTGAAGCTGGCTTTGCAAGCGAGCTTGGTGCTGAAAAATTCTTTGACATAAAATCCCAGTTCGGCAATCTTAATACAAATGCAGTTGTCATTGTGGCTACAATCAGGGCCTTAAAATACCACGGAGGGGCAAAATTAACTGGCATACAGAATGAAGATACCGGTGCTCTTGAGAAAGGCTTCGACAATCTTGACAAACACATTGAGAATATGCAGCTGTTCGGCTTCAAACCTATTGTCGCAGTAAACAAGTTTGATTCTGATACCAGGAGTGAAATAAATCTTCTCATTGATCACTGCTGTAAAAAAGGAGTTAAGGTAGCATTGAACAATTCCTGGGCAGAGGGGGGGAAAGGAGCTGTTGATCTGGCTAAAATGGTTATTGAAGCCATAAATGACACAAATAACCGGTTTAGGCCAATCTATGAGTTATCGTGGCCTTTTGAGAAGAAGATCGAAACCATATGCAAACTGATGTATGGCGCCGGAAGCGTGGAATATGCACTGAAAGCGAAGTCGCAGCTTGACAGGATCGTACAGCTCGGACTTGGGAATCTTGCAGTCTGTATCGCAAAAACTCAGAAGTCACTTTCAGATGATCCGTCAAAAAGAGGCCGTCCCACAGGATTCACTGTTAAAATCAGGGAAGTGGAGCTCTCATCCGGAGCAGGATTTATAGTGCCTATTGCGGGTACAATAATGAGAATGCCGGGTCTGCCGCCGGTACCGTCAGCTGAAAATATCGATATCGATTCAGAAGGAAATATCACCGGTTTGTTTTGATGAATGGAAAGATATCCGCAGCGATTCTCGCTGGAGGTGCAGCCACTCGTTTTGACGGCATGGTGAAGTCAAAAATCATTATTGACGGAGAGACAATCATCTCAAGAATGATATCGGTAATAGGAGTTATCTTCGATGAACTGATTATTGTTACCAATTATCCTGAAGAATTTTCTGATTTCAGTTTTTGCAGAATAGTACAAGATGAAATTCTGGGTGCTGGCCCGCTGGGAGGTATTCATGCTGCCATGAAAGCATCGTCGAATGATGCTGTATTCGTTTTTGCCGGTGATATGCCTTTCCTCGACAGGGATATAATCATTAAGCTCGTTGACACTTATAAAGAATCCGATTGCAGTGTTCTGATACCGGCGATTGAAGAATACATTGAGCCTTTGCATTCAATTTACAGGATCTCCCTTGCTGAAAATCTTGAATCCTACCTGAGGAGCAATCAGGGCTTTGCTGTCAGAGACTATATTAAAACCTTGAATGTCATGTACCTTAAGCTTGAAGGGTCAGAAAAGAATAAAATTGCCTTTGCCAATATCAATTCACCTTCTGATATTGATTTATTTTAAGCGGAGGTTGAAAGACACTCTTATCCTTTTTTATTTAACTTTATCACTGTTAATAAAGTAAGTATATTATGAAGCGAATACCACTCTGTCTTCTGCTGATAATTCTTTTGGTTCCGGCATGCAAAAAACTTAGCAAGTATGACGGTGTTCCTTTCACAGAGAAGGAACCCAGGGACTGGGAAAATCCTGAAGTGGTCCAGATGAACAGGGAAGCTCCTCATGCAACAATGATAAGTTTTCCCGACGAACAAAGCGCCCTGGAGGCTTTGAATTCAAATTCGCCTGATTTTATTCTGCTTGACGGCAAATGGAAGTTCAACTGGGTCAAATCGCCTGATCAGAGGCCATTCTGGTTTTTTAAGGATGATTACGATACCCGTGACTGGAAAGAGATAGATGTGCCATCCAACTGGCAGATGAAGGGCTACGACGTTCCCATTTATGTTAATATTCCCTATCCCCACAGAATGAACCCTCCGTTTATTGCACATGACTGGAATCCTGTCGGATCTTATAAGAGAAGTTTTAAAATTCCTTCTGAATGGAAGCACAAAGAGGTATTCCTTCATTTTGGAGCGGTAAGCTCAGCCTTTTATGTCTGGATAAATGAACAATTGGTTGGTTATAGCGAGGATAGCAAGGTGCCGGCGGAGTTCAATATTACCAAATATATCAGAAGCGGTAAAAACACTGTGGCAGTGGAAGTATACAGGTGGAGTGATGGCAGTTATCTGGAAGACCAGGACTTCTGGAGGATGAGCGGCATCCAGAGGAGTGTCTTTCTTCATGCCCGTCCAGGAACTTATATAAAAGATTTTTTTGCAAATGGGGACCTTGAGAATAATTATACCGACGCTGTATTAAAGCTTGATGTTGATCTGAAAAGCCCTGCTTTAGACAATGGTGATTTTGTTGTTGAAGCATCACTATTTGAAGGGGCAAAAAAAATATATTCCGATTTGAAAGATGTTAAATTGACGGAAGGAGCCGGATCTGTAAAGATCTTAAAGAGTCTGCCCGGAATAAGACAGTGGTCGGCTGAAAAGCCGGAGCTCTACTCACTTGTCCTCTGTCTTAAAAACAAGGATGGCTTGCCTCTTGAATTTGTCAGCTCCAAAATCGGGTTTCGAAAGGTGGAGATTGTCAATTCGCAGTTGCTCGTTAACGGTGTTGCCATCCGGTTAAAAGGTACTAACATGCATGAACATGACGATGTTAATGGTCATGTGGTCGATGAAGCAATGATCCTGAAGGATATTCGGGTAATGAAAAGCAACAATATCAATGCAGTGAGGACTTCGCATTATCCTCAGCAGGAGCTTTGGTATCAGATGTGTGATAAATTCGGCTTATATCTTATAGATGAGGCAGACATTGAATCTCATGGAGTTGGATACAATAAAGATACAACACTTGCCGACAAACCAGAGTGGGCAGCAGCTCATCTCGACAGAATGCAGAGAATGGTTGAAAGAGATAAGAATCATCCTTCTGTGATAATTTGGTCGATGGGTAATGAATCCGGTGACGGACATAATTTCCTGAATGGATATAAATGGATAAAGGGGAGAGATGCTACACGTCCTGTGCAATATGAGAGG
The DNA here is from genome assembly GCA_963782945.1 of uncultured Bacteroidales bacterium. Taxonomy (GTDB): domain Bacteria; phylum Bacteroidota; class Bacteroidia; order Bacteroidales; family VadinHA17; genus LD21. The sequence goes on along the minus strand of CAWALO010000027.1, from coordinate 198,570 downwards.
GCAGAGCATTTTACTAATGCTCCTGAAAGACACACTGATATCTGGTGCCCGATGTATTCAAAAATTGAATATATCGAGTCGTATGCAAAAGATCCAAAAAATGACAGGCCATTGATAATGTGCGAATACGCGCATGCAATGGGAAACTCTACAGGCAATCTGCAGGACTATTGGGATGTTATAGAGAAATATCCAAAACTGCAGGGTGGATTCATCTGGGACTGGGTTGATCAGGGCCTTCTTAAAACAAATGATATTGGCGAAAAGTACTGGGCCTATGGAGGTGATTATGGAGAAGAAGGTATCCCAAGTGATGGTAATTTCTGCATTAACGGGCTAGTATGGCCCGACAGAACACCTCACCCGGGGCTTGCCGAAGTAAATAAAGTTTATCAGTACGTTGGTTTTGAACCGGTTGATCTGAAGGCAGGTATGATCAAAATTAAAAACAAGTATGATTTTACAAACCTTTCCGAGTTTAATTTTGACTGGGAGGTTGTTGCAGATGGAATTGCCGTACAATCAGGGAAAATCCCATTTCCTGATTTCAGGCCTGAAGCGGAAATAGCATTTCTTATACCTCTTGAAAAGATAAATCCGGCTCCGGGTACAGAATATTTTCTGAATCTCAGGGTATTTCGGAGCGATGAATGGAATTCTGTGCCGGAAGACCATGTTTATGCCTATGCTCAGTTCAAGCTTCCTGTTGAAGGGAAGGCAGTTGCAACAAAAAGGGAAGATCTTGGCCTGCTTCAGACCAGGACTGTTGGAGAGAACCTGGAAGTCAGCGGGAGTGACTTAAAAATAGTCTTCAACATCAGGGAAGGGAGGATGGAATCATATCAGTTTAAAGGGAGAGAAATGGTTAAAAAAGGGCCGGAACCTGATTTCTGGAGGCCTCCAACCGATAATGATTATGGCTACAATATGGATACAAAGCTCGGGATATGGAAGAAAGCAGGAGAGGGAACAAAAGTAAAAAAAGCAATGACCAGTCAGCCGGATCCGGGAAAGGTTGTGATAAGTTTTGCCTATGATATCCAGTCTCTCTCCGGAGCAAAGCTCGGTGATTATGCAACTTCCTATACCATTTACAGTACAGGAGATGTTATTATCAAAAATCAGTTCTCTAAAATATCCGGTGAGATTCCTGAGATTCCAAGGATGGGAATGCAGATCCAGCTGCCGGAAGAATTTACCAATTTAAAATGGTTCGGACGCGGACCCCATGAAAATTATGCTGACAGAAAGACATCAGCCTATGTAGACGTTTATGAAAGCACTGTTGCCGATCAGTATGTGCCGTATATCAGACCTCAGGAAAATGGTTATAAAACCGACACAAGATGGCTCACCTTAACAGATGACACCGGGAACGGAATCCTGTTTACCGGTGATCCGCTGATCTGTTTTGCTGCACTCAACAATATTCACGATGATTTTGAATCACCGGGTAAATTATCCCAGTACAGGAAAGATGCAAAAAGCGCCAATACCCATACTATTGATGTTAAACCGCGCGACCTGGTGAATCTTAATATTGACCTGGGACAGATGGGAGTAGGAGGTGATGATTCCTGGGGTGCCATTGTACATCCGAAGTACCGTCTTCTTGCAATGAAGTATGAGTACTCCTTCAGAATGAGACCCGTTACAAAAGAGGATGATATACTGAAACTGGCAAAAGAAAAGTTCTGATAATGTTGAAAAGTTGAAGAAGTTGAACAAGGTTTAATTAATACAGACTTCAACCCCCATGAACCCCTTCAGCCTTTTAAACTAATATCTGAGTTCGATCTTCAAAACATCTTTTTCTCCAATCATAACATTTCTTACATCGTAGACTAGAGGTGACTTCACCTTTTTGCTTAAGGCAAGCCTCGTAACTGAATTTGCATAAAGAGTAAGTTCTGAAGGAGCATCTTTAATTCCGTTAATGAGGTGGAATGGAATGTCACATTTATTGGTGACTTCAAAATAGATAAAATCTTTGTCCGAGTAGTAGGGCTTACCGACTGAGACAGACTGATAAAAAAGTAGTTTTGCATATTCTTCCTTACCTGCAAGTATATCTCTGAACCACACCATTGTGCGGCCGGCAAAAAGAGCCTCCCTCAGGGAGTCATGGCTTCTCTCTCTTGCAAATACGAGAGTCATGGGTCTGTTTATATATTCAGGCTTATTGTATGTCTCACTTATGATACCATGGGTATCGCTGTTTCCCATCATTGCAAGTTTGTTCTCCCGGCACATATTGAAAACGACAGGATAATATTCAACATCATTAAAGAACTCAATGCCATGCAGCCATCCTTTGGCTATGAGTCTCCTGTGAATTTCGTAAAACATTGGGATCCCATCAGGTTGCTGGGCTGTCCACCCAGGATGGTTCCACTGAATAAATGCTCCCTGTTTTACAGCTTCTTCAATCGCATCCAGTACAGAATCTTTGGCTATAGCTGTGGCATCGTTAATGAATAAAGCATTAAAATGACCAGGAGGCATTTTTCTCGTTATTTCAGTACCATGTACGAGAATCAGATTTCTTTCCCTGGCATATTCTTCACTCACTTTCCATGCAGCATTATGGTCGACAGGGATAAAATCTTTCTTTGGATTATACTCCATATGATCCGTGATGGCTATTGCATCAAGTCCATCTCGCAGAGCTTCATCTATTCTGACAGTTGGCCATACATTACCGTCAGAAAAAACAGTATGCATGTGGAAATCGCATTTCAGGATAACATACCCCGGCAGATCCGGGAGGTTGACAATTTTTTTCTGTCCGAATACATTTGAGAATGCAAATGCAAAAATTAAAGTATTGAATATAAGTCTTTTCATTATCTTGATTTTTAACCACGGTGTTACACTGAGTTTCACGGAGTTCCACGGAGTTTTTCCCTTCCTCTTCGCTCTATCCCGCTCTCCGCTCCCTAGATCTCCTCATAAAAATAAGCTATTTTCCTGTCAGCATCGTCCCATGTAAAGATCTTTTTTCCCTTTTTCATATGGTAGAAATTCATGAGTGCAAAATCTCCTGCGCACATTGTTGTATGGACAAAAAGAAAGAGAGAGAGGCTCCATTTCCACAATCCGGGCATTGTCAGGATTAAAAATACAAGTGCAAGACTTATCAGAATAAAGGGGATCATGGCAATAATCCTGAACTGTCGTGGTGTTGCAACATGCCTGTGGGCTGTAACATAAAACAGGTATTGTTTAAGATCCATTCCGACCCTTATTTTTCTGGCTCCCGTGAAGTAATAAGGGACAACATGTAATAATTCATGAAGAGGAATACAGGCCAATGGCAGGAATACCATACCGATGACAGAATGAGTAAGAATATCTCTGAAAGCGAAGTAGCCGCCAATATTCATTCTTATCCTGATGGCTGTAACAAGGAATATAATGCACACTGACCAGAAGAAAATTGTCACTCCGCTCTTTCTTCTCAGATAATCAAGAATAAAAGGTACAAGATCATGGTATGATATTTCCATGATCTGCCTGTATTTTGTCTGGTCTTCCAGATCCTCAACCTGCAGTGCCATAAAAAAGCTTTCTCCAAAATTAACTTTTTGAGAAAGCTTTACAAAGGAAATTAAAGTCTGAATATTATTAAATAATACTTTTGGTTACTTAGGGAAGTTAAACCTGCGGGTAATATCTTTAAATCCTGGCTCATCAGATAGTGGTTTAAACAAATAATAAGTCTGCATAAAGGGTGCAAAATCTCCGCGGAGCTTAAACACAACCTCGAGAGCATCAATGGCTTTGTTTTTATCTCCAATTACAGTATAGATCTCAGCAACAGCCCAGGCATACCACCACGAATCCATGTATTTCTCAATTCCCCTGACAACTTCCATTGCTTTATCCTTTTGACCGGCACGGGCATAGGCAACACCCAGACCACCTTCATATCCCGGGCTTATGGCTAATCCCTTATTATGTGTTTCGATTGCTTCAAAGTTCATCCCCATTTCAGAATATGCTTCCCCCATTACATAATAAGCCGTAGTATAATTTGGATCAAGCTGAAGGGTCTTACGGGCTTCCTCCAAAGCATCTTCAAAACGTCCGATAAATAGATTAAGCCAGGCCAGATAACCCTGATATGTAGGTTCAGTCGGAGAAATTTCAACCGCCTTCTTCATCTCAGACACGGCTTGATCGACATTATACATTCTTGAGTATCTGGTTCCGGGAATCAAAGAAGAGCAATAAAACCATCCAAGATGGCAATGAGCAAAGGCGTCATTTGGATTCAATTCAATGGCATGTTTTAAGTACCTCTCACCTTCATCAAAATTCCATGCTTTATAAAGATTCCAGTGGCCAAGTATTGCATAAGCCTCTGCCAATGTTGAATCCAGCTCAAGTGCCTTAAGTGCATAATCTCTTCCGCGGTTTGGGGCATCAGTGCCTAAGCCTGCTCCGTGTTCGGAATCACTGTAACCACGTGCCAGTCCAAGGTAAGGCAATGGATCCAATGGATCAATTTCCATCGCTTCATTAAAATATTTTAATCCTTTTTCAAAGCCTTCTGGAGTTAACTGTTTCATATAATATGTTCCTAATCTATAAGATTTCAAAAGAGCTGTGTCGTGCTTTTGAACAATGGCCAGGTTTTTCGATTCCTGTGCTGTCAGCTTAATCTGCGTAGCCTCGACAATTTGAGTAATAATATCATGGTTAATATCACCGATGTTTTTCCAATTGTAAATGAATATTGAACTCCAGATGTTTTTTTCTTCAGGAAAAGCTTCAATAAGTCGTACCTCAACCTTAAGATTGTCAGCTGTTCCTTTTATTGAGGATTGAATTATGTTATTTACCTTTAGTTTTTTAGCTATCTGCTGAACCGGCTCTTCACTATTCCTGAACTGAAGCGTAGACTGATCAGGCCTTACAATCAGTCTGCTTATTCCACTAAGCATTCCGCTTATATCGCTTTGAATAGCATCCGCAATCCATTCCAGATCCGCGTTTCCGGTTAAATTGCCCACGGGCAAAACAGCAATGGCTTTCTTAACCAAATCTGCTGCAGATGTATCGTTGTTCGGTTTTTGATTCAGTTTTGGAATTAAGAATATAAAAGCTAATACCAGAATGAGGCCCAATGATCCGAAAAGGATAGATTTACTTTTCCGGTTAAGACGATGAACAGGTTTTTCCTGAACAGATTTTACCAGCTTATCAGGGTAACCCGGTAAAGTATCCGTCTGGTAGGATTTTGTTGACCGTTTCCTGGGATCAGGATGAATTCCATAAATAACATCTTTAATAGCATTTGCTACTTTATTGATCTGATCCCGATAGAATGACCTGTTGAGATTTTTGTCAGGATTATCATCCGGTTTTAGTGGCCTGTTCACCCCGGCGCTGGAGTAGATGAATTCAATTGCCCTGAGCCTGCAACCCATTTCCTTTTCGATCAGTTCAGTATCAGAGGCATCCAGATCATGGATCTTTATTGGAATGATCCTGCTGCAGACATTCCCGCTTGCCAGTTTAACATCTCTTCCGAATTTGTCAGTTGAAGCCAGTTTGTTAAATGGAAGAAATTCATTTTGCCAGGCAAAGCTGGTGGGATCACAATATGTCTGTGAAATAATCGGCACAAAGATCAGTGTTCTCAGCTTTGTCTCCAGGCTTTTGTCCACATTATGGATCTCCAGTAATCCGTCATGTGGATTCTCATCGAAATAGATTGAAATATCCTCTTTAAAAGTTGCCTCAATTTCCCTTTTCAGGTGGTCAATAAACTCAGTTACCCAGCCGTCATATCTGTTATCTTTCTGGCGGTAGCTGATAAAGATGTCATATTCATAACCCTCTATTATGCTTGCCATATTGTAAAAGATTAATTAACCAATTATTTCAGGGTCTTTTGAAAACCCTTATCAAAGTTAAACCTAAGTATAACTAAATGCAAAATTATTTTCGGACCACAATCGATATGATTGGATTAATTTTCAAGTTATTGCATTCACAAAAAATATTCTTCAGATGGTAATTTCAGTTTATAGTATCTGATCCGGAACAAAAGAGATGGTTTATCAAATGGTCCGTAATTTGATACATTTGCAAAAACAATTATTTAGTGCGGATAAGCTGTTCAATATTATTTCTGCTTTTTATTACTGCCAAAGCATGGGGTCAGAATGATTCAGTTAAATCCAGAAATGACTCTTTGCCTGACAGGTTTTACCTTTTGCAGGAGGTTGAAAGAAACGGAGTGACAATGCCGGAGATTGAAATAAAGGAAGTAACAATAAATGCCCGTCCAAGCAGAGCACGCAGAAGTGAGTACCGGCAATACCAGAGACTTATTGCCAATATCAAAAAGGTATATCCATACGCTCTCATGGTCAGAGAAAAGCTGACGCAGGTCAATGAGGAACTGAAAAACATTCCGGATAAGGAAAGAAAGAGATATCTCAAAGAGGTGGAAAAGGATGTATTCGGAGAGTACGAAGATGATATAAGGGATTTGACTATTTCGCAGGGGAGGATACTCATCAAGCTGATCGACAGGGAAACCCAGAATACATCCTACACTCTGATACGTGAATACCGGGGCAAATTTTCTGCTGCCTTCTGGCAGGGGATTGCACGCTTTTTCGGGACTAACCTGAAAGAAGAATACGATCCATACGGGGAAGATGCCCTTCTAGAAGCAATCATAAAGGAAATTGATGCCGGGAGATTATGAGCTTCAAATCACAGATAGATATGAAAAGGATTTTTATTGCAGTAAAGATAGATCCCGGAGCGAATCTTCTGAATATGATCTCCAGTCTCAAGGCCGGATTCAAAGATGAAAAAATCAAATGGACGGAGACTGAGAATTTTCATCTTACCATTGCATTTCTTGGCAACACTGAGCAGTCCAGAATAAAGGCAATAAATAATATGTTAATGACAACCTGTGAAGGATTCGGAGAATTTGAAATTATAATCAAAGGGGCAGGTGTATTTAAAAAAATCAGTGACCCCCGTATTATATGGACGGGGATTGAAACTTCGGACAAGCTGAATAAACTATATGATTGCATAAATTCCGGACTGAAAGGTACCGGCATTTCACTTGAGGAACGCACTTTCAGGCCTCATCTTACCCTCGGGCGAATAAAAAGTATCAGGGATCATGACAATCTCAAATCCCTTGTTGCCAGATACCTTAATGCAGAAATGCAAAGCCAGCCAGTCAATGAGGTCATCCTCTATGAAAGTATTCTTTTTCAGACAGGTCCGGTCTATAACCCGCTGGGGAAGTATCCTTTGATGTCGCCTGATGCCTGACGCCTGACCAATTTACTCCAAAATAATAAATTGATACCCTTGTTCATAAATGGATAAATCATCATGTCCTCCTGTCTTACATTTTTTATATTTTTGCAGCAATTTAAATCATGCTTGTGAATATCTGATGACAGATACATTTGAGGCAAAAGGCAAACGCAAAAAACTGGTTGCTGAGCTGAGACAGAAAGGGATCACAGATGAAGAGGTGTTGAGAGCCATCGATACTGTTCCCCGGCACTTGTTCATGGATCCGGCCTTCCTTATCCATGCTTATGTTGACAAAGCCTTTCCTATTTCTTCAGGACAGACTATATCCCAGCCATACACTGTTGCAGTACAGACCTCTCTGCTAAGAGTTAAACGGAGAGATAAGATCCTTGAGATTGGTACCGGATCGGGTTACCAGGCAGCAATACTTGCCGCAATGGGAGCAAAGGTCTTTACTATCGAACGTTTCCGTGAGCTTTTTATTAAAGCGCAGAGAACACTGACATCGCTGGGATATTCTGCAGATTTCTTTTACGGGGACGGTTATGAAGGTAAACCGCAGTATGGCCCTTTTGACGGAATAGTTATCACCGCAGCCGCCCCGTCAGTTCCCGAATCGCTTCTTCAGCAACTGAAAAACGGTGGAAGGCTTGTAGTTCCGATCGGAAGTAATGACAACCAGGTGATGACTGTTGCAGAACGGACCGGACCAGATGATTTTGAGTATTCACAACATGGAAATTTTGTATTTGTTCCGATGCTTAAAGGAACTGTAAACGGAAAATAGAAAAAGATGAAAATAAACAGACTTGTCTTTTCACCGATCGATGTCAATACCTATATTCTGGCTGATGATTCAGACGATTGTGCAATAATCGATTGCGGTTGTTATGATAATTCCGAATTTGATAAGCTCGTCAGGTTTATTGAAGGGAGAAAGCTGAATCCGGTCCTGTTATTAAACACCCATTGCCATCTTGACCATATATTTGGAAACGGGTTCATGCTTGAAAAGTATAATCTGCAAACATTATCAGGACGGGAGGATGAAATCAATCGGATTAAAGCCGTAAAGCATGCCGCACTTTTCGGTCTCACTATGAATGAACCACCGGAACCGGGTGGATTCATAGCAGACAGGCAGATTATAAAATTTGGTTCAACAGAACTTATTGCACTTAATGTCCCCGGCCATTCTCCCGGGAGCCTCGCATTCTATAGTGAAAAGGATGGGTGTGTCTTTACAGGTGATGCTCTGTTTGCCGGAAGTATTGGAAGAACAGATCTTGAAGGCGGTGATTATGATACGCTTATAAACAGTATCCGGAACAGGTTGTTTGTGCTTCCCCCTTCGACAATTGTGTATCCGGGACATGGCAGTCAGACCACAATAGAAAAAGAAAGGATGACAAATCCGTTTTTTTCATAAGATAATTACTTCTAATTTTGAATCCGGTTTTCTCAAAGATGATGAAGAAAATCTGAACCGGATTTATAAAGAGTTTGTTCATAATAACTAAACAGATACAAATGATATCAGATAATTTTGCTAAACGCCATATAGGTCCCCGCGATAATGATTTGCCGCATATGTTGAAGACTATCGGTGTCAGCTCACTGGATCAGCTAATATCAAAAATTGTTCCGGAATCAATAATGATAAAAAAGCCCCTCAGCCTTCCTGAACCAATGAGTGAATCTGAATATTTGAATCATATCAGGGATGCAGGCAGGAAGAACAAGATGTTCAGGTCATTTATCGGGCAGGGTTATTATGGAGTTGCCCCGTTATCCGTTACAACAAGAAATGTTCTTGAGAATCCTTCCTGGTATACCTCCTACACTCCTTACCAGGCTGAGATCTCCCAGGGCAGACTTGAGGCTCTGCTGAATTTTCAGACGATGATAACTGAATTAACGGGTATGCAGATTGCAAATGCATCCTTGCTGGATGAATCGACGGCCGCTGCAGAGGCAATGATTATGATGCATAATGCCAGATCCAGAGAATCAGTAAAAGCCGGCAAAAACCAATTCTTCGTTGATGATGATATATTTCCGCAAACACTCGATGTGATAAAGACAAGGGCAAAACCTTTGGGAATAGAACTTGTTATTGGAAAATATACCACAGCATATTTTGACGGACCTTTTTTCGGGGCCTTTGTTCAGTATCCTGCAGCATCCGGACAAATAAGAGATTACAAGTCCTTCACTGATATGGCTCACTCAGCGGGTATCCTTGTTGGTGTTGCAGCTGACCTGATGAGTCTGGCGATTCTTACACCTCCGGGTGAATGGGGCGCCGATATAGTTGTGGGTTCAAGCCAGCGGATGGGGCTTCCTATGAGTTTTGGAGGACCGCATGCCGGATTTTTTGCCACAAGGGATGAACTAAAGCGGAGTATGCCAGGCCGGATTATCGGAGTCTCCGTTGATGCGCAGGGGAATAGCGCCCTGAGGATGGCACTGCAGACCAGGGAACAACATATAAAGCGTGAAAGAGCTACTTCAAATATCTGTACGGCACAGGCTCTTCTGGCTATCATTTCCGGCATGTATGCCCAATATCATGGGCCTGAAGGTTTGAAGGAAATTGCCAGACATATACTGAACATGACATGTACTCTGAACAATAGTTTAAGAAATCTGGGGTACAGGCAACTCAATTCCAGCTTCTTTGATACAATCAGGATCGACCTGAATGGCAGCATCGAGGCAGAGACTATAAAGAAACTGGCTCTGGAGGCTGAGATAAACTTCTATTATCCCAATGAAAATACTGTCAGTATATCCATAGATGAGATAACAACCTTTAATGAGCTGAACGCAATTATCGGTATTTTCTCAAGTGCTGCAGGGCTGGGCTCTGAAAAGGTAAACGGATTTTGCAGCTGTAAATGCATTGAAGATAAGTTCCTCAGAAAATCCGGTTTTCTTAAAGGGGGGACATTTAATATGTATCAGAGTGAGACTGAAATGATGCGATATATCAAAATGCTGGAAAGAAAAGATTTTTCACTTACCCATTGCATGATATCACTTGGCTCATGTACAATGAAGCTTAATCCGGCCAGCTCCCTCTTTGCCCTTAGCTGGCCTGAATTCGGAAATATTCATCCATTTGTGCCGGACGATCAGGCTGAAGGGTATTACCAGATAATGCAGGAGCTGGGTGAAGTGCTAAAGGAGATAACAGGATTTTCTTCAATCTCTTTTCAGCCGAACTCCGGGGCTGCAGGAGAGTATACCGGTCTTATGGTAATTCGTGAGTATCATATAAACAGGGGAGAAGGGCACAGAAACAAGGCACTTATTCCCTCTTCAGCCCATGGAACCAACCCTGCCAGTGCAGTGATGGCAGGGATGGAGGTTATTGTTGTTGAATGCGATGATAAAGGCAATATCAATGTCGAAGATCTGAAAAAGAAGGCTGAGGAACACAAAACTGACCTGGCATGCTTCATGATTACGTACCCTTCTACACATGGAGTTTTTGAAGAGGCTGTCTCAGAAATGAGTGAAATAATTCATGCCAACGGAGGACTCGTTTATATGGATGGCGCAAACATGAATGCACAGGTTGGACTCACTAATCCGGGGCAGATCGGGGCAGACGTGTGCCACCTGAATTTACATAAGACATTTGCAATACCTCACGGAGGAGGCGGTCCGGGTATGGGACCTATCCTGGTAAATGATAAACTTGCTGAGTATCTTCCTTCTCATCCATTTGTGAAGACGGGAGGCAGCCATGGTATCACAGCCGTTGCAGGGGCTCCTTTCGGAAGCGGGCATATATTAACAATCTCACATGCCTATGTGATGATGATGGGTGCCTCCGGATTAACAAATGCAACAAAATATGCCATCCTGAACGCAAATTATATTTCTGCTTCAATAAAGGGAATGTTTACAACTCTTTATACAGGGAAAGAGGGTTTTGTGGGACATGAGATGATTCTTGATTGCAGAAATTTTAAGAGTGAAGCCGGTATTACAGAGGCTGATATCGCCAAGAGGCTGATGGATTACGGATTTCACGCACCCACTCTCTCTTTTCCCGTGCATGGAACATTAATGGTGGAACCTACAGAATCGGAATCACTCAGGGAGCTGGACAAATTTGTGAGCGCCCTGAAATCAATATGGCTTGAGATACAGGAAATCAGGGAGGGTAAATCAGATAAAGAGGATAATGTTCTCAAAAATGCACCTCATACCTCTGGTGTGGTAACTGCCAATCTGTGGAACCACAGATATGAGCGCCAGAAAGCTGCCTTTCCGCTTAAATGGGTGATAGAGAATAAATTCTGGCCATCTGTGGGTCGTATTGATGATGGTTACGGCGACAGGAACCTGGTTTGTACATGTGATCCTATTGATGCCTACCGGACGGAAACTATAAAATTGAATCAACCGATCTGAATTGAAATGCGTAATTCTTCATGGAATGATCTTGTTGCATTAATTGAAGGGAGAAACCTAAGCTATCAGCCAACAGGCTTTATAATTGACAGTCCATGGATTCCAGGCTGGTACGGAATATCAACAATTGATTACTATGCTTCAGATGACCTTTGGTTCAGGTCAAACCTGAAGGCTGTAAACTCATTCCCCAATGTCTGGTTCATGCCAGGTTTCTGGTCAGAATATGGGATGTGTACCGAACCATCAGCATTTGGCTCTAAAATGATATTTCCTGAAAGCAACCTTCCCCATGCTGAAAAGATCATTTCAGGGATTGAAGAAATTGAAAGGCTGCCCACTCCAAATGTTAAAACTGACGGTTTATTGCCGTTTGTGATAAGCAGGCTCAGAAATAACCAGGGAAATATTATCAGGAATGACCACCAGATAAGGTTCGCAATTGCCAGGGGGCCGCTGAATATTGCAAGCTTCCTTATGGGTACAACCGGACTTATGACAGCTATTACGATGGATCCTTCCGGTACCCATAAGCTTCTGAAGAAGATTTCTGATTTCATCTGTAACTGGCTGTCCTGGCAGAAGGAGTGTTTCCCCTCAATTGATGGAGTGCTGATTCTTGATGATATTATTGGATTCTTAGGAGAGGATGAGTTTAAGGAATTCGTTCTCCCATATTTCAAAAGGATATTCGGCTGTACCGGCTCCAGGGCCAGATTTCTTCATAATGATGCTGATGGTTTGATAACGGCGAAATATCTTAATGAGATGAATGCGAATATGTTTAATTTCTCCTTTAACCATTCTATAGGCGAAATTCGCAGGCTGTCGGGTTCGGAAGTTGTTCTTGTGGGAAATATTCCGCCAAGGGATGTTCTTGCGGCAGGAAAACCTGAAGAGGTTGAAACTGCTGTCAGGAATGCTTTTTGCGAAATAGAAGATCAAAACCGGATAATATGGTCGGCTGGAGGTGGTATGCCTCCCGGAGTAAGCGTTGAAAATTTAACTACATTTATTAATGCGGTTAAGAAGTTCTCCTCATAAACAGGAGCTATGGGAGTTAAACAGCAAAAACCAAATATTGATATTATGAAAAAAGCGCTATTATTGATTGTACCAATTACATTTGTTCTGTTCTCATGCGGATCGGGAAGGTCGAAGCAGGCAACAGACGAAAAACATTCTGAAACGATGGAAACTTACTATCCGGTTAAATTGGTTACTGTTGATCCAGGGCATTTTCATGCAGCCCTGGTACAGAAGAGAATGTATGAACAGGTTTCGCCTGATGTACATGTTTATGCTCCGGAAGGCCCTGATTGCCTGCAACACCTTGCCAGAATTGATTTGTACAACAAAAGAGAAAAAAATCCTACCTCATGGAATGAGATAGTTTACACCGGACCTGATTTCTTTGAGAAAATGCTGGCTGAAAAAACAGGGAATGTTGTTGTATTATCAGGCAATAATAAGAAGAAAGCTGAATATATTTCAAAAGCAGTCAATTCAGGTTTTAATGTTCTTGCTGATAAACCTATGATAATTGATCCTGAAGATTTTCCTTTACTGGAGTCAGCATTCTCTGCTGCAAAGGATAAGGGACTTTTATTATATGATATTATGACAGAAAGATTTGAGATTACAACCCTCCTCCAGAAGCTTCTTTCACAAAAAGCCGGTCTCTTTGGCCACCTGAAGTCCGGCAGTATTGAAGAACCCGCTGTGACAAAGGTAAGCGTGCACCATTTCTCAAAGGTAGTTTCAGGCAACCCGCTTGTCCGTCCTGCATGGTTTTTCGATGTGAGACAGCAGGGTGAGGGGATTGTGGATGTCACTACCCATCTTGTGGATCTTATTCAGTGGGAATGCTTCCCTGAGCAGATTCTGCATATTGGCGATATAAGAATGGTTTCATCCAGGAGATGGCCGACGTTAATATCAAAAGAGGAGTTTAGGGGTGTCACAGGTATTGATGGTTTCCCTGATTATCTTCAGAAAGATATTAAAGAAGGAAAACTGAATGTATATTCAAACGGGGAAATGGTATACCAGATCAGAGGAGTATTTGCGAAGGTCTCCGTAGAATGGAAATACCAGGCTCCTTCGGGTGGCGGCGATACTCACTATTCAATAATGCACGGCACAAATTGTGATATTGTTATAAAGCAGGGAGCTGATGAAAAGTTCATCCCCACACTATTTATTGAGAATATAAAAGGCATTCCCTTAAATGATTTCAGAGTGAAACTGAAAGAGGCACTCGGATCATTACCCTACGACAGCCTTGGTGTGGAAGATGCCGGAAGGAATTCCTTTAAAATCAATATCCCGTCAAAATACAGGGTTGGTCATGAGGAGCATTTCGGACAGGTTACCGCAAAATTTCTTGAATACCTGAAGGAAGGCAGATTGCCCGAATGGGAAGTGCCTTGCATGATAACAAAATATTATACAACTACAAGCGCCCTCAAAATGGCAAGAGGAAATTAAACAAACAGATCTTCCAGAACAATTGAGTAGAGATCTTCCAGTGATATTCCTGCAGCTTTCGCCTGTTGAGGGATAAGGCTCTCTTCTGTCATTCCCGGAATAGTATTGATCTCTAAAAAATTTGCCTTACCGCGAATGATTATGAAGTCGACCCTGACTATGCCCTTGCATCCCAGCAGATCATAAATGCGGGAGCTAAGTTGCTGTATATCATCTGTAACTGCCGGTGGGAGATCTGCCGGTGTTACTTCATCAGATTTTCCCGGAGTGTATTTTGCTTCATAATCGAAGAATTCATTTTTGCTGATGATTTCAGTTACCGGAAGTATGATGGACTCCTTTTTTGTTTTTACCACTCCGCAGGCTACTTCTCTGCCCTTCATAAAAGCTTCAATAATAACTTCATTACTCTCCTTAAAAGCAATGCTGACAGCTGATAAAAGATCCTCCAGCTTTTTTACCTTTGTGACCCCGAAACTTGAACCACTGTCATTGGGCTTTACAAAACATGGCAATCCGGCCTGACTGATGATACTGACCGGATCTATATCATCCCCTGACCTTACCAGTACCGACTCAGCCATAGCCACACCATATTCTTTAAGGAAGAGCTTGCAAGCCTGCTTATTGAAGGTAAGTGCGGAACAAAATGCATCGCAGCTGGAATATGGAATCCCTAACATATCAAAATATCCCTGAAGCAATCCATTCTCTCCGGGGGAACCATGTATGGCAATAAAGACAGCATTGAATCTTATCCTGTAATCATCGGCCAGCAGGCTGAAGTCATTTTTGTCAATATTATGGTACCGGCCCTTTTTGTCTTCCCAGTACCAGTTGGCTCCACGGATCGTGATTATATAAGTTATATATCTGGAGGATAAAACTTTGCTGACTTCAATGGCGCTCTTTACAGAAATCCCGAACTCAGAGGAATCTCCTCCGGCAACTATTGCGATGGTCTTCATATTATTAATGTTTATTGTTCCCAAAAATAATCATTTTGAGAATGTGTACCCGTGAGCAGGAGCATAAAAAGAAGTTAGACACCGTAGGGACACGCCATGGCGTGTCCCTGCATGAATGAAACATTATGTTGTAGGGTCATGCCATGGCATGTCCCTACCTACATATTACAAAAAAATTAATTCTAATAATTGATAGTTAATGAGCTGTTTAAATATTAAATTTGTTGAAATTTTAAAAAATATAAAAATGAAAAGAGGTTGTTTGATAGGTCTTGTAATAGCTGGATTTTTAGTCCTTGTAGCTATTGGCCTAATTTCTTGGGGTACAAAAGTATACAATGGCCTGGTTACAATGCAGGAGTCTGTTACCAGTCAGTGGGGTAATGTTGAAACAGCTTACCAGCGCAGGGCAGACCTTATACCTAATTTTGTAAATACAGTTAAGGGAGCAGCAAATTTTGAACAGACTACTCTGACACAGGTGATCGAGGCAAGGGCGAAGGCAACATCAGTTACTATTGATCCTACAAAAATGACCGCTGAGAATATGCAGCAGTTCCAACAGGCTCAGGGTCAGGTTTCATCAGCACTGTCCAGGCTGATGGTAGTTGTGGAGCAGTATCCTGAACTGAAGGCAACTCAGAATTTCAGGGATCTCCAGGTTGAACTGGAAGGCACCGAGAACAGGATCTCAGTGGAGAGAAGAAAATTCAATGAGGTGGCTCAGGTATACAATACAAATATCAGAAGATTTCCGCAGAACTTTCTTGCCGGCATGTACGGATTTCAGGCTAAGCCATATTTTGAAGCCACTGAAGGAGCAGAGAAGGCTCCAGAGGTTAAGTTTTAACTCTTTAGAATATATTGATAAATGAAAGCTTCAACGTTCTTTACAGAGGAACAACAGGCTCAGATTCTTGCTGCCGTTAAGGAAGCTGAAAATGATACCTCAGGCGAGATAAGAGTACATATCGAGACTCTCTGCAATGAAGATGTTCTTGACAGAGCTGCCTGGATATTCAAAAAGCTGGGCATGCAAAATACTGCAGAACGTAATGGAGTGCTCTTCTACCTTGCAATAAGTGACAGGAAGTTTGCGGTAATAGGTGATGCCGGAATTAATTCAAAAGTTCCTTCCGGATTCTGGGACGATGTAAAGGATTTGCTGCAGGCAAAATTCCGGGAAGGGGCGTTCAGCGAAGGCCTGTCGGAGGCAATCATCCTGGCAGGAACGCACCTTAAAAAACATTTCCCTCATAAAAAGGATGATTCTAATGAACTGCCGGATGAGATTTCATTTGATAAATTGAAGGGGGAATAATTGAGATGAAAATAAAATTCGTTTACCTGCTGATATTGACATTTTTCATATACAGCATTTCAATACCGGCAGCTTTTGCGCAGAATTTGCCCGAAAGACCCGTACCTCCGAGACTAGTAAATGATTTTGCAGGTATGCTGAATCAGGATGAGGTCAATTCCCTTGAACAGAAGCTGGTTGCCTTCAATGATTCCACATCCACGCAGATAGCCATTGTTACAGTACCAACCCTCCAGGGTTATGATAAAGCAGACTATGCTCAGCGACTGGGTGAAAAATGGGGTATCGGAAAGAGACAACTCAATAACGGGGTACTGATCCTGGTCAAACCAAAAACTCCTGATTCAAATGGTCAGATTTTTATTGCGCAAGGATATGGGCTTGAAGGCGCAATTCCGGATCTTACATGTATTAAGATTGTTGAAGATGATATACTTCCTGCCTTCAGGAAGGGAGATTACTACGGAGGACTCAGCAATGGCACCAATATTCTGATGTCTCTCGCAAGGGGTGAGTACTCTGCAGAGGAGTACGGTCAAAAGTCAAAGAAGAGCACCGGGAAAGGCGTGCCATTCGGACTCATAATATTTATTATTTTCATTGTCATTGCCATGATTTCAGGAAAGTCAGGCGGTTCGAACAGCAAAAATATAAGTTCGGGAGGCCTGCCATTGTGGGTGCTTCTTGGTATGATGAACTCCGGAAGAGGTTCTCACGGCGGCAGCTGGGGCGGATTCTCCGGTGGTGGCGGAGGAGGAGGGGGAGGCGGCTTTGGCGGCTTTGGCGGTGGCAGCTTCGGGGGAGGTGGCGCCGGCGGCAGCTGGTAGCAAAATCTGGAGATTTCGCTCAGCAACTTCAATCTAATTTTCAGAAGAATCCCTCCCGGAGATATACTTCCTCCATTTGTCGATAACCAGCATCATGTCATCGGGAAGCACGGAATCGAATGATAGTCTTTTACCGGTAACCGGATGGTCGAATGACAGAGTCTTGGCGTGCAGTGCCTGCCGTGGAAGTATTTTGAAGCAGTTTTTAATAAATTGCTGATATTTTGTAAATGTCGTTCCTTTCAGGATCTGGTCGCCACCATATTCCACATCATTGAAAAGAGGATGTTTTATATGGCTGAAATGGATCCTTATCTGGTGGGTGCGGCCTGTCTCAAGCTTGCATTCAATAAGAGAAATATATCCAAAATCCTCAAGCACCTTATAATGCGTTATAGCATTCTTTCCATCACTGCCATCCTCAAATACCTGCATGATCTTCCTGTCTTTCAAGTTCCTTCCGACATTCCCTGTGATTGTGCCCACTTTTGGATCAGGTGTGCCCCAGACAAGAGCATTGTATCTTCTGTCAGTCGTCCGGTCGTAGAATTGTTTGGAAAGCCTGTTAAGGGCATACTCATTCTTTGCTATCACCAGTAATCCTGAGGTGTTCTTGTCGATTCGATGAACAAGACCTGGTCTGGCTTCGCCGGTGCTGAACAACGGAAGATCCCTGAAATGCCACATCAGGGCATTCACCAGAGTCCCGGTATAATTCCCGTACCCCGGATGTACAACCATTCCCGGTTCTTTGTTAACAACAAGGACATCTTCATCTTCATGTACAATATTGATAGGGATATTCTCCGGAATGAGTTCTATCTCTCTTGGAGGAGTTGGCAGAACCACCTGTATAAGATCTCCGGGTTTAACTTTATAATTTGGTTTAACAGGAGTATTGTTTGCAAGGATATTGCCTGCATTGGCAGCATTCTGAACACGTGTCCTGGAAGCATTCTCAATCCTGTCAGTCAGGTATTTATCTATCCTTAGAAGTGATTGTCCCGGATCAACCTTAAACCTGAAATGTTCAAAGAGTTCCTGTTGTTCAATTTGTTCATCTTCTGCCATGCCGTGTGGTTATTTTGTTTTAATTAACCTGCCGTAACCTGCAGGTTTGCCGTTGAGGCTTGTAATAATAATATAGACTCCGGCAGGAAGGGATGAGATATCGATTCTTTCACTGAGAACTGTTTTCCTGAGTTCGCGGCCATTGAGGTCCATTATTGTGATATATGCATCACCTGTAAGTAAGAGATCCCCCGTATCAATTGTAATATATTCTGATGCCGGGTTAGGCCATATTCTTGTGAGCTTTTTTTCTTTGTAAATTATATCATCTATTGATGTGACTCTCAGAGCATCACCCACTACCGGATGTATCATTACACTTCCTGTTACCTGAGATTGCTGCCATTGGCCATTAAGCCAGTATAACTGCTTTCCCGCATTCGGAGTATTTACATCTAGTCCTGCATTGAGAAAAGATTCGGTGCGCTGTCTCCATCCGACATAGAAGATGTCATTTACAGGTACCTTATCGGGCAATTTATAGGTGTAGAACCCGTTGATATTCTGTCCCTGTTCAACCATGACCTCTTCCATGGTATAAAGTACATTACCCGGGAGCCCGTTGTTATCATCCCATACCATAAGGTCAAATGCTCTTTTATTTGCATCCGTATAGCTGTCATTGAAGCATATAGTTACTGCTCTCAGTGTGTCATCAATGAATGATCTGAACCTGTAGGCAAACATTGCATTTCTTGAACCAAGTCCGTTTATTCCATAGCCTGCTTCAGCGGTTCCGTCGTCAAAAGCAAAGTAATTTTTGAAGGTCTGATAATAAACCATTGTATCATTTTCCTTACGGTCAAATTCATCGGTTTTCAGCAAGGCAGTTATTCGGAATTGGGCAGAATCATTATTGGCGGAATTAAATGAATAGACAATATCAGCGTTATAATCCACACTTTCAAGGGGATTGATATTTGTAGCTCCGGCGGTGAAGAGATAGGAAACAGAATTGGCGTAAACATCCCAGATCTCAAAATTCCTGGTTACGTTTCTTCTGATTGTGTCATTATTGCGGTAATGTATTGGTACAGAGGATCCCATCTCCTGAAGCTCTATTTCCCTGTACTGTTTCCATGGCATAGCTTCATGATTTTTCAGTACAGAGCGCATTGGCAGAGTGAAAGCAACATCCTGGAAAATGGTATCGCCTGCGTTCCTGTTCTTATCAATCAGAATATAATCAACATTCCACTGATCACAATTGCCTACCATTGAGGGATCGTTCTGGTTTGGGCTCAGGGATGCATAGTTGGTAAAGCGGAACTGAAAACCTGTTTTGAGGAAACGTGAATCACTGATCCTGAGTATTGCAGGTTTGAATGCCTGATCGGTGGTTCCGTCAGCTTTCCATACGGAATACCATTTATTCTCTTCCGGCGCCAGGAACTGAAGTGTCAGGCTGTCGTTTTCCTCCGGTGAATCACCCAGGCCGCCTGCCTGGTAAAAAAAACTCAGCCACAGATTGTCAGCTGGAGTATAGCTTAGATTCAGAGGCTGGGATGTAAGCTGATCGGATTTAAAAAGGTATGAAGCTGCAGTTTCATATAGCCTGCCGTTATTGTCGAGTGCATCAAAAGTAGCAATGCCGGAGGATATCTGTTTATCTGAATAGGTATTATTTATGAATACATAATCATCGAGCCATTTCGTCTGGTCAGGGAAATATGATTCTCCTGAAAAATCGTCGAAGAAAGGCAGTTCAATCGGATCAGAAATAAGGAGAGAATAATTCTTTGCTTTTCTTTCCCCGGATTTTGTTAACAGCCTGTTAGACCGGAGTCCTGAAACAACCTCCTGGGCTGATGAGATTTCAATGCAGCTTAAAGTAATAAGAATATATATAATTATAGGTCTGATCATCAGGTTTTAGTTTGAGATCTCCTCTGTCTGCTCAGTTCCCGGTATTGAGTCCGCAGCAATATCTGACAATTGATTTATGCGGAGCTTGCCGGAGTCAACAGTAAGCCAGAGATAAATTGCTGAGCCCATCTGAAGGCTTGTCTCCTCCTTGTATTCCGGATTCTGTTTATATACGAAGGCATTCAGCGAATCCTTACCGTTGATTATTGTGTTATCATAAATATATGTTCCAAGGTTAAGAGAGGAGATCAGGATTTTCCTCCTGGCGGGTTCGAGGGCCATTCCAGTCAGATCAGGAACTGATGTCCGCTGGTTGCTCAATCCTTTACCCAGAACCAGGTCAATGACCGAACCTTTCTGCAAGGAATCGCCTTCGGTAATATTTTTCCCGTTGTAGTGTTGTTCAATAACAACATCTATTGAAAGATCAGGCCTGTACCTCAGCTCTCCCATTTCAAGCCCTGTGCTTGCGATAAGTGCAATTGCCTGTCTTATTGGCAGATCAACGAGATTAGGCATAGCAACCATCTCAGGATTATAGGCATTTATCGTGAGGACTACATTTCTCCATTTTTTAACTTTAAATCCTGGCTTAGGATTCTGTTCAGCGACGCACCCGCGTGGAACAAGAGATGTGTACACCGAATCAATAACCTGGTATTTGAGCCTGTTCTTCTTTGCCAGCCTGGCAGTTTGCTCCATTGTCAGCCCGTAGAAATCAGGAATTGGCCGGGCCTGTCCGTGCCTGGTGTAAAAATTGAGCCAAATCAGCAACACCATTACCAACCCAACAATTATGATAACTGCCAATCCCAGGTTTTTTAAGAATGCTTTACTCAGAAGGAAGTTTTTCAGGCTCATAAAGACAATTTGAACATTATTAATAACGCAAAGGTACTTATAAAATTATATGAATAGTAGTTGTGAAATTGATATGACATTTCGTTAGAATCTCTTTTTTAAATGCTTCAATTAGATTCTGATTGTTCAGCCCCCCTGCCCCTCTTTATTCTCATTGTTCAGCCCCCCTGCCCCCTAAAGGGGGGTTAAATACAGGCTTATATAGGGAATCACGCTCAACGGGGGTATATCCTGCATCGCTGATCAGTTTGCATATCTCTTCTGATGACATTGCCGGGTTTTCCTCTTTTGACCCTGCCATAGAATATATCCTGGTTGTGTCATCTATTGTCCCATCCATATCATCCACTCCGAAAGAAAGCGCAAGCTGGGCATTTTCTTTACCTATCATCGGCCAGTAGGCCTTGATATGAGAGAAGTTATCAAGAAAAATTCTTGAAACTGCATAATTGCGCAGATCTTCAATAATATTTACCTCGCCGAGGAACGACATGCTGTTGTTCGACATCTTGTATTTCAGCGGTATAAAGGCATTGAATCCACCTGTTTTGTCCTGCAGGCTGCGCAGCCGTTCCAGATGATCAATCCGGTGGGAAAATGTTTCCATGTGGCCGTAAAGGATAGTGGCATTTGATGGTATTCCCAGTCTGTGAGCAGTTTCATGAATTGCAAGCCAGAGTTCAGAGGATGCTTTTTCATCACAGATCATCTTCCGGAGTTCTTTATCAAAAATTTCAGCCCCTCCGCCTGGTATTGAATCAAGTCCGTATTCCTTCAGGATTGTTAAGCCATCTTTGATTGACAGTCCGGCTGAAGAGATCATGTAATCAAGTTCAATGGCAGAAAAAGCCTTGACGTGAAGCGAAGGCCGGTGTTCCTTTATCCTTTTGATCAGTGAACCCCAGTAATGAAGATCGTAGGATGGATGCACCCCGCCAACGATGTGAACTTCAGTTACATTTTTGTCATCAAAACGCTTCACAATGTCAAGCATCTCATCATGACTGTATTCCCAACTTTCAGGATCTCCTTCATTCTTGTGATAGGAGCAGAACTTACAATTGTAGATGCATTTATTTGTTGGTTCAATATGAAAATTGTGATTGTAATATGCATAATTGTTGTTATGCCTTCTCCTGACTATTCCTGCAAGCAGTCCAAGCACTGAGAGATCGGTTTTTTTAAAAAGGATCAGACCCTCTTCACCTGATATCCGGATGCCGCTGGAAACCTTATCAGCTATTATTCTGATCTCTGCATCGCTGATATGATTCAATAAACTATGCATATAAAATGGTAATTTCGGTCGCTAAGTTAAATATTTATGAGATGCATAATACAATAAAAATTGTAGAGACGTTGCATGCAACGTCTCCATTGAAAAAGAGAAGTTGCTGAAAAAGAAAAGAGAAGTTGCTGCAAAAGAGAAGAGACGTTGTTAAAAAAAAGTAGAGACGTTGCACGCAACGTCTCTACCACTATATTAATTATCAGATTCTGACTATCCTTTAAGTTTAAGCTCAGAGGAGACGGTAAGTTTTTTTCTTCCTTTAGCCCTGCGTGCAGCAAGAACCCTTCTTCCGTTGGGAGTTGACATCCTTTCCCTGAAACCATGCTTGTTTGATCTCTTCCTTCTTGATGGCTGAAATGTCCTTTTCATCTTTAAAAATATTTATTTACTACGATCCTGATTTGAGTCTGCAAATGTAGTACTTTTTTGATATATAAAAACCTGCAAGCTGTTTTTTTTCAAAAAAATCAGGGAATAAGATGCAGGATCTTCTTTGTCTCGAAAAAGGGTTCAGTAAAAAAGTCTTTCAGATTCCATATAGTCAGATTCTTATTGAACAGGGAAATTTCGGACGACAAATCACCTCCTTTAAGGTATATAACTCCATTCCTGAGGCTATTTATTTCTTCCTTATCTATGTTTTTTAGCGTTATTTTCACAAATACAGGGAAGCCTGTGACAGCCCTGCTTATTATAAAATGATATTTACTATTCTCCTCCTCAACCCTCTTCCGAAGCGGTTTTACATTTTTCAATCCGAGTTCGCCGGCAACCGCATCAACAACTTTAATTTTTTTTTCAATTGAATCGAGCAGGGTGAATTCAGCATCGGGGAACATAATGGCCAGTGGAATCCCCGGGAAACCGCCACCAGTACCTACATCGAGGATCCTTGTTTGAGGAGAGAAACGTATTATTTTAGCAATTGACATGGAATGGAGTACATGATGTACCATAAAATTATCCATATCCTTACGGGAAATAACATTTATCATATTATTCCACCTCCTGTAGATCTGCTCCAGCGCATACAAGAGTTCCATCTGATTGACGGATAATAAGGGGAAATACCTGAAAATGTTCTCTGACACTATTATCTGTTGTCTGTTTTGATCAATATATTATACAGCAAAGTTTTAGCCCTGAACAGCTGTGCCTTGACAGTTCCAATTGGAAGCTTAAGTTCAGAGGAGATCTCTTCATATGAGTATTCCTTGAAATACCTCAGTTCTATAAGTGATCTGTATCTTGGCTTCAGCTGATTAACAATTTCGTTCAGAGCAGATATTTTCTGATTATTTATCATTGATTCCTCAGGATCGGGAAGATCAGACTGGATATTCATGGTAACATTTTCCATGCTGTCCTGAAGATGGTCGAGGGGTGTCGGAGAGACCTGCTTCTTCCTGATGAAGTCAACACAATTGTTTGTGGCTATTTTGAAGAGCCAGGTGCTGAAGGCAAATTTTGGTGTATAGAGATCAAGATTACTGAATGCCTTCCCAAATGCTTCAATGGTAAGATCTTCAGCATCGGCCGGATTGTTGACCATTTTGAGAAGCATGTAATAAATGGAATCCCTGTATCTGTGCATCAGGGTTGCAAACGCCTTTTCGCTGCCAAGCTTTGCCTGTTCAACAAGATGTAAATCACTCCTGGCCTTTTCCGATAGTCCCTGAATTATCTCCATCTGTTTTTACCGGATTTGCTGCCACTGTTACTTAGAAACAATACTCCATTCAGGAGTGGAGAAAATATATCAAATAATAGCAGGTATGGCATTAATCCTGGCTCATTCAGCTTTTTCTGAGAAAGGTAATAAACAGTGAACTGGGTGAACAGTCTTAGTACTAATACTGCTGAAACCCATACCCATTCATACATGTTGGAAAGCAGAATTACAAGTGAGGAGTAAAAGAGAACTCTTGTAGCAGGCTCAATGATTAATATCAGCTTGTCTCTGAACCTGTAATAGGGAGCAGTTGTGAGATGTCTCTTTTTCTGAATTATCCACTCTTTCAGATCGGAGGCCGGGACAGACCTTGTGTGCGTTTCATGTCTGAACTCAACGGTGGTGTTCGCCTTTGTTGCGTTCGAATTGACAAACAGGTCATCATCGCCAGAAATGAGATGATTGTGAGCACCATAGCCATTGTTGGCAAAAAACAGGGAGCGTCTGTATGCAAGGTTTCGTCCCACACCCATATATGGCATTCCTCGTATGGCCATGCCCAGATATTGTAAGGCAATCGAGAGGCAATCGTATCGGATATATTTATTAAGTAATCCTTTCTTATTTATGTATCCGCCATAACCTAATACGAAATCCGTTTTTTCATGGAAATGCGATGTCATAGACTCCAGCCACTTATCTGACTCCGGGTGGCAATCTGCATCAGTAAAAAGAAGAATGTCATTCTTTGCTGCCTTAATACCGATAAACTGGGCAAATTTCTTGTTATGTGTAAATTTTGGATCTTTGTTAACTGTTGAAATCCTGAGTTGAGGATATTGCAAAAGGTAGTTACCCAGAATGAGATAGGAATTATCTTCAGAACAGTCGTTTACAACAATTACCTCATAATCTGTATAATCCTGCTCAAGTACTGCCGGAAGGAACTTTCTTAGGTTTTCCGCTTCGTTCCTGGCACAGATGATTATTGAGACAGGCTGCTTTATGGCATTAATTCCGGAAGGCTTATAAAAATAGACCGCCAGATAATAGAACAGATAATAAAACAACTGGATTGAG
Source organism: uncultured Bacteroidales bacterium (assembly GCA_963782945.1). Lineage (GTDB taxonomy): Bacteria > Bacteroidota > Bacteroidia > Bacteroidales > VadinHA17 > LD21. Next base: position 173,387 of record CAWALO010000027.1, on the reverse strand, counting down.
GCAGATGTAAAAAAGATAATTAATGTTATTAAAAAATATAAATTTTCTTTATCAGTCATTTGCATTATTTCTGTTCAGCAATATTAATAAGATAATCGGAATCAGAAAAAATAAATTGCAATAATAATAAGTTGGAATATTCAGTCCGAAGACCGAAGTCCGAAGTCCGAAGACAGATGACCGAAGTCCATTCTAATTACTTCCGGCTTCCGTCTCCCGGCTTCCGGCTCTAAAACCTTTACCACTGTTGAAGGACTAAAATATATCTGATAATTTGAGTCTGCAGACCAGCTTAAGCACTGACCGTCAGTGTTATAGATTTTTACTATGGACAGAAAAAATTAATGCATGATAATTTTATTAGGAGATACGGATGAATTACCTTTGGGCTTTGAAATACGAGCCAGCAAAATATGTTTAAAGTAGAGAGCAGGGATAAAGAATCCTTGGCAAGGACTGGAATTCTGAAAACAGCACATGGTGATATCCCTACTCCGATATTTATGCCTGTTGGAACTGCCGGGACTGTGAAAGGAATTCTGCAAAGGGACCTAACTGATGATATTGACGCAAAAATAATTCTGGGAAATACATATCATTTATATCTGAGGCCTGGAACCGAAATCCTGAAGGCAGCCGGTGGCCTGCACACTTTTATGTCGTGGGAGAGGCCACTCCTGACTGACAGCGGAGGGTACCAGGTATTTTCATTGACAGGAAACAGAAAGCTGACGGATGAAGGCGCGTTCTTTAAATCTCATATAGATGGTTCAAAACATCTGTTTACCCCTGAAAACATAATAGATATTCAACGGATCATTGGGGCCGATATCATTATGGCTTTTGATGAGTGTACGCCGTGGCCCTGCGAATACGATTATGCAAAAAAATCTGCCACTCTCACTCATCACTGGCTAGACAGGGCGATTGTCAGATTTTATGACACAGATCCGTTATGGGGTCATGAGCAGTTCCTTTTCCCGATAGTCCAGGGGGGAACTTTTGAAGATCTCAGGAGGTTGTCAGCTGAAAAAGTTGCCTCTGCCGGACTGATGGGTAATGCCATTGGCGGACTGTCGGTAGGGGAACCTGCAGATGAGATGTACAGGATTATAGAGATTGTTAATGAGATACTTCCCGAGGATAAACCCCGTTATCTTATGGGAGTAGGTACCCCTGTAAATCTGCTTGAAGCCATTGACAGAGGCATTGATATGTTTGACTGCGTGATGCCAACACGGAACGGCCGTAATGGTATGCTCTTTACAGGCGAGGGAACAATAAATATAAGGAACAGGAAATGGATTGATGACTTCAGTCCTATTGATCCGGATAGTCCGTCACTTGTCAGCCGCTTTTACTCAAAAGCTTATCTCAGACACCTGATTATTTCAGGTGAGAATCTGGGGGCTCAGATTGCAAGCATACATAATCTGGCATTTTATTTGAAACTGGTGAATGACGCAAGAAAAAAAATTGAAGAAGGAAATTTCAGGAAATGGAAAATCTCAATGGTAAGAAAACTTTCAGAGAGGTTGTAGGCTCGCTTAAGATCAAGCTTATTGATGCTTATATCATCAGGAAGTTCCTGGGGACCTTCTTCTTTTGCCTTGCACTGATTCTGACAATTGCAGTTGTATTTGATTTTGCAGAGAAGATTGATAATTTCATGGAAAAGGAGGCTCCTGTCCGTGCGATTATCTTTAATTACTATATGAATTTCATTCCATATTTTGCAATGCTGTTTGCTCCTCTCTTTGTCTTTATATCTGTCATATTTTTCACATCAAAGATGGCCGTCAACACTGAAATAATTGCCATCCTGAACAGCGGAATGAGCTTCAGAAGAATGATGTGGCCTTATTTTATCTCGTCTTTTATTATTGCACTTTTTACTTTCGTCCTTACCAATTTTGTTATTCCCAAAGCGAACCTGGAAAGAATGGATTTTGAGGATAAGTATTACAGATCGTCCAACCGGAGAGTTACAGTGGAGAATATTCACCGTCAGGTTTTTAAAAATATTTATGTATACATGGGTTCTTTCAACCCCTTGAGCAAGAGAGGGCAGAATTTCACAATTGAAAAATTCAGTGACAGCGGACGGCTGGAATCAAAGCTTTCCTCCGCCTCCGTTACATATGATACTGCAAAGAATAAGTGGAAGGCTGTGAATTACTACCTTCGGGAAATAAAAGGCAATGATGAGATTATAACAAGGGGCAAGACCATTGATACAGCCCTGATTATAAAACCCAGTGATTTTTCAAGAGACCCAGGCTTTGTGAGTACAATGACGTACAGGGAACTAGATGATTATATAAAGCTGCTTCAGATGCAGGGATCAGATGAGCTGAAACTATTTCTTATCGAAAAGTACAGAAGGTATGCAAGCCCTTTTGCAGTCTTTATTCTTACACTGATAGGAGTTTCTCTTTCTTCGCGAAAAATAAGGGGCGGAATAGGTATGAATATTGGACTTGGTCTGGTGCTGAGCTTTTCCTATATTCTGTTTCTGCAGTTTGCTTCACAATTCTCACTCAAGGGAGATCTCGGACCCATGATTGCAATGTGGATCCCCAACCTGCTTTATTCTATTATTGCCCTGGTACTTTATAAAATGGCACCAAAATAGTTCCGGGCCATGTTGTTTGTCTTAAATGGATTTTTCTGGATATTGAACATTACAGTCTTAGGGAAAATATATTCATAGTACAATTAAAGAAAGAGTTATGGCATTAAATAAAAAGATCCTTGAGTTGCAGAAGAAGCGGGAGAAGGTGCTTCTTGGCGGCGGAGAACAGGCAATAGAGAAGCAGAAGGCAATGGGTAAACGTACAGCTCGTGAACGTATTAAAGCTCTGCTGGATGAAAATTCATTTGATGAATATGACATGTTCGTAGAGCATGTGGGCCGTGATTTTGACATGGAGAAAAAATCTCTTCCCAGCGATGGTGTAGTAATTGGCAGCGGGACTATCTACGGTGCTCCGGTTGCAATTTTTGCCCAGGATTTTACAGTTGCCGGAGGGTCACTGGGCCTGATGCATTCAAGAAAGATAACCAAGATAATGGATCATGCCCTGAAGATGAGAATGCCTCTCATTGGCATCAATGATTCAGGAGGAGCCAGAATTCAGGAAGGGGTAAATTCCCTGGCCGGATATGGTGAGATATTTTTCAGGAACACCATATCAAGCGGCGTCATCCCTCAATTGTCAGTTATCCTTGGCCCTTGCGCCGGCGGAGCAGTTTATTCTCCGGCTCTTACAGACTTCGTATTTGTTGTAGACAAAATCTCCAAAATGTTTATCACCGGACCTGAAGTTATTAAGACTGTTCTTGGTGAGGAGATCTCAATGGAAGATCTGGGTGGTGCAAGGATTCATAGTGAAGTAACAGGAAATGCCCATTTCTTCTCTGTGAGTGAGGAGGAGTGTTTTGAACAGATAAAAAAACTTATAACTTTTATTCCCTGGAACAACGGGAAGAAGGCAATGAATTTTGAACCTGCCGAACCTTTGGCGGAATATAATATAAGTACAATTGTTCCTGAAGATCCGACAATTCCCTATGATGTAAGAGATGTTATCAGAGCTATTGTTGATAGCTCCGATTTCTTTGAGATAATGGAGCTCTATGCCAAAAACATAGTGATTGGTTTTGGTCGCATGGGAGGACGTACAACTGGTTTTGTAGCCAACCAACCTCTCGAAATGGCTGGAGTTCTTGATGTTGATTCCTCAGACAAAGCTGCAAGATTCATTCGCTACTGTGACGCTTTTAATATTCCGATTATAACCCTGGTTGACCTCCCCGGATATCTGCCCGGAGTTGATCAGGAACATGCAGGAGTAATCCGCCATGGGGCAAAAATGCTTTATGCCTATAGTGAAGCTACAGTACCGAAACTTACTGTTATTCTGCGGAAAGCTTATGGCGGAGGCTATATTGCCATGAGTTCCAGGCATCTTCGCGCTGATTTTGTATTTGCATGGCCATCAGCCGAGATCGCAGTAATGGGGCCTGAAGGGGCTGCGAATATCATATTCAGGAAAGAGATCACATCCGCTTCAGATCCTGATGCAATGAGAAAACAAAAAGTCGAAGAATATAAAACAAAATTCGCAAATCCATACGTTGCTGCTTCAAGAGGTTATGTCGATGCAGTCATTGAACCTTCGGAGACCAGGAGATTTTTAATGCATTCGATTGAAGTATCTGAAAATAAAGATGTTCCAATGCCACAAAAGAAACACGGACTTCCTCCCTTTTAGTAAGTAGAAGCTGATTAATTTAAGGTAATTATCATGAGTAAAAAAGAAAAGCTGGGATTTCTGAACATCAATAACAGTTTATATCAGACCAGGATCAGCGATAAATTTAAAAACAGGATCAGCTATCAGCCTGCTGATCCGAAGAAGATTTTAAGCTTTATACCAGGTACCGTTCTTGAGATCTTTGTGAGACCCGGACAAAAAGTAAAGAAAGGCGATTTGCTTCTGATCCTCGACGCCATGAAAATGCAGAACCGGCTTAAGTGCCCTGTCAACGGTAAAATAAAATCAATTGTTGCAAAGAAGGGTGACAGGGTACCCAAAGGAGCTATGCTTATTGAACTGGAGTAGGATATTACATCAGTCCTTCCCAGATAACGAGACTTTTCAGATGGCCGGGTATATTTACAGGCTTTCCGGAAAATACTCCGTATACACTTGATCCGCTGCCTGACATTAAACTAAACAGAGCACCTGCACTGTAAAGATCATCTTTTATTTTCTTTATAACAGGATGTTTTTTAAATGCGAATTCCTCAAAATCGTTAAATATCAGATCTTTCCATTCTGATATATCGTGTGTCGCAAGCAGCCTAAGACTGGTAACCTGAGTTTCAGGGCTGCAATTCTGGTATGCTTCTCTCGTATTAATTCCAACACCGGGGTTAAGCAAAATCAAATAGTAACCAGAGAGCAATGGGTTGATTGATTCAAGAATTTCACCCCTGCCATAGGCAAAAGCAGGATCTCCATCTATAAAAAAGGGGCAGTCACTGCCTATTGCAAGAGCAATGGATTTCATCTCCTGATCACTGATTGAAAGTGTAAAATGCCTTTTCAATGCTTTTAGCATACATGCTGCATCCGATGAACCGCCTCCCAGACCTGCTCCATGAGGTATAACCTTATGAAGATGAATTTTAAGCCAGGGGAATGAATGTTTTTTCCTTAATTCAGAGACAGCTGTCATAACTATATTCTTTTCATGGCTGACACCTAAAGAGATGCCCGTTACACTGAGAATATCCTTCCCATCCGCTTCAGGGGAAACTACAAACTCAAGAGCATCACATAAACTGACAGGATAAAACAGAGTCTCAATGTTGTGATACCCGTCACCCCGCCTGGCAGTTATCCGCAATCCAAGATTAATTTTAGCTTTAGGAAAAACTATCATCCTTCTCTATTTAATGTAAAAATACCATATAGCTTTGAATTTGTTGTTATTTATTCCTTTTTAAGCTTTTCAACAAGTTTTTAACATTCACTGTTTGTAACAATAAATTGATCTTTCTCGCTAAGAATTATGGTAATTTATACCTTTGAAACCGCCGTGGCACATAATCAGACATATCAGTTAAATAGTTGTAAATCAGTATATAATATTAATGGCAAATCAAAGAAATAAACCAAGGCCAGCCATATCTGCTTTGCCTGATTTTGGCAAGGTTCCACCGCAGGCAAACGATATGGAGGAGGCAGTTCTTGGTGCAATAATGCTTGAGAAGGAAGCTGTTATAACTACCCTTGATATCCTCAAACCCGAGAGCTTTTATAAAGAAGCCCATCAGAAGATATTTAAAACAATTTCTGATCTCAATTCCAGGGAATTTCCGGTAGACCTCTATACCGTTACTGAAGAGCTGCGCGCGCACGGTGAACTTGACAGTGTTGGGGGTCCGGTGTACCTGACCCAGCTCACAGCAAAGGTTGTTTCAGCTGCCAATGTTGACTATCATTCAAGGATTGTTGCGCAGAAATATATTCAGCGTGAACTTATCCGGGTATCAACAGAAATTCAGAACAGATCATTTGATGATACCTATGATGTTACTGAACTTCTTGATTTTTCAGAAAATGCTCTGTTCCAGATTGCAGAAGGTAACATTAAAAGAGAAGTTGCTCCAATTAATATTGTTATCAAGGAAGCAATCAGGGAGATTGAGGAAGCAGGAAAAAGAGAAGATGCCCTGGTCGGTACTCCTTCAGGATTTACCAAGCTTGACCGTCTTACATCCGGATGGCAGAAGTCGGAACTTATTATTATTGCAGCCCGTCCTTCAATGGGTAAGACCGCCTTTGCACTCTCAATGGCAAGGAACATGGCTGTTGACCATGGCAGGAGTGTTGCAATATTCTCATGCGAAATGTCGTCTATTCAGCTTGTTAACAGGCTTATAGTAGCCGAAACCGACATTCCGGGCGATAAGATTAAAAATGGCAGGCTCAATGAAGAAGAGTGGAAACAGCTTGATACCAGGATTAAAAAACTTGTTCAGGCACCAATATTTATAGATGATACCCCTGCAATATCAATTTTCGAGCTAAGGGCAAAATGCCGCCGGCTCAAAGCGCAGCATAAACTCAATATCGTTATCGTTGACTACCTTCAGCTAATGTCAGGGCCCGAGAATGCAGGAAGCAGGGAGCAGGAGGTGAGTAATATCTCCAGGTCACTTAAGAGCATTGCCAAGGAGCTTGATGTTCCCATAATCGCTCTTTCACAGCTTAACCGCTCGGTGGAAATGAGAGGTGGTACCAAAAGACCGCTGCTTTCCGATCTCAGAGAGTCAGGTGCCATAGAACAGGATGCCGATATGGTTGTCTTTATTCACAGGCAGGAAAAATTTGGTATACCGGCCTTCGAAGATGGTTCATCTACAAAAGGTATTGCTGAGATTATTCTTGCAAAAAACCGTAACGGCCCCGTCGATGATGTGAGACTAAGGTTCCGTGAGGAAAAAGCTCAGTTCGTTGATATAGATGACTTTGATCTTGAGCATAGCGCAGACAGCAAAGATTCCGGCCAGAGCATTACTCTGGGATCAAAGATGAATCATGATTTCAGGAGACTTGGAGGTGAATTCGACCGTGAAGCCGATATCCATGAGGAACCGCCGTTTGCATGAAGTACATATAATTAATTGTTTAACCACGAAGTTTCACGGAGGTTGCACGGAGTCGCACTGCTTATAAATGTATTTAAACCACCAAAATTTATCAGTTAAACTTCAGAATTAATTTGGCTCCGACACTCTTGTAAGCCAGATCTTCAAATCCAACATAAACTCCGATCTCGGCAAGAAAGAATATTTCACTCATGCTGTAGCCTATTTCCGTGTAATTCGGATGATAACGCGATCCAAGATATGACATAAGGATATTTTCGCGTACCAGAGTGTTGCTTAACCCGGGGAGAAATTTCAACAGCAGGTACGGGGTTGTATATTTCAGATGAACTTCACCGAATGCTTCCGGAGTACTGACAGAATAGTATGCAGGGTTCATGAAGGCATCCTCATAATCATTGATAAGCAGAGAGACAGGCTGCGGGTTAAAATGGAAAAAATCATAGAAAGTCAGATTCCTGTTGTCAAGAAATCCGCCTGCCCTGACTCTCCAGCTGAATGTACTGAATGGTCCTAGCTCATGACTTTTATATGCTTCGCCCTTAATCATATTATAATTGCTGAGATGCTCTCCTGTTTTCCAAAAGTCATTAATCCCATACTCCCACGTCAGACTGAAAGTGGGCCAGTCTGATCCCGCCGGGATCTTCCTTTCATTGTCAATACGGTACTTCTGCATAGGGGTATAAGTAACTTTGGCAGCAATTGATGCATGATCCTGGTCACGAAGAGCATGCACCGGATCAGCATCAGGATTAAGGTAACTGTTATCAGGAATGTTGTCTGAGTATTCCCGAGATGTATTTATGATTATAAAATCTGTTGTATTTTCAAGTACCTTCCTGAATTCATAAGCGGAGCTAAGCTCCAGGTAGAGTCCGTTCATAATCTCACTCCTGTATCCTAAAGTAAGATAGTCTGATTCATAAAGTTTAAGGTAGTTTTGCTCAAGCAGCAAAGTGGTGACGCTATTAAGGAAGGGATTGATTCCTCCGCCATTACCTATGTCTTTGCTGATCATGCCAGTTCTCAGGAATATTTCGCGTTGTTTCAGCCCGTTGAACTTGTAACTGGCATTTACCCTCCACATCAGTTCTTTCCTGCTGAATGCCCATCTTACATCCGGAAAGAGACTGAGAGATTTATTCTGTTTCCACGTTTTTGAAAAACGAAAGCCAAATCCATAAACCACTCCGTCAACTGTGTTAAAACTAAGGCTTTCAAGATCAATTAATCCTTCATTTGTGAAGCTGAAGCCCGATGTATCTGACCAGGTATGCCCCAGGAATACATACTTAACTCCATTGAAAAGCTTGCTTTTTCCCTTCTTTTCCCCGGAAGCCGTTGTGTCGGATTTTGATTCCTTAAGTGCAGATTCGACCTTGATGCTGTCATTAATCCTTATACTGCGAATCTCAATGTCTGAAAGTGGTATCGGACGAATTTCAGCCCAGTAGGCGCTGTCTTTTTTTGCAGCATCCTTTTCAATGATATGAGTTGTATTATCCTTAATTTCAAGATTATTCCTTATACTGTCTTCAACACTCTTTTCAGATTCTTTTTCCATCAGCCTGGAAAGTTTTACCATATCGCGATTGGACAATTCTTCCTTCTCAAGTATTTTGTCAATCTGTTTTTTCGTTTTTGTCCTGGTTGTATCAGCAGCAGGCTCTCCAATCATGTTTTGGGTTACATATACAGGTGAAATGATTTTTGGTTTCTGAAGAGCTGAATTTGGTCTTACCTCATCATATTTTACAGATACCGCATATCCGGCATCAGCCTTAAAACCCATAATCCCGATATTAATTTCAAATTTGTGGCTGACTGGCATCCAGATCTCGTCCTGTACAGGAATATACAGTTGCTGAACCCTGATTTTTCCTGCCAGGTTTTCGTTGGTCAGGTCAACACTCTGGAGACACCAGAGATCATCAATAATGTAAATCATTCCTTCAAGAAGCTGCTGACTTTTACGTTTGGGGATCACCTCGATTTTATTAATTGAATAATTCCCCTGGGGTGATGAACCGAGGTATTTAAAATTGTAATGGGAGAACGCATTTGGTGAAAGAGGCGAAATTGCCAAATCCGCTATTACCGGCTGATAAAAACTTGCGGAGACATACTCCATTGGAGATATCTCATTACCCTCCTTGGGAAAAGTACTGTTGAATGAAATAACTTTCTGAATATACTTGTCAGGTGCAGTAAACTCAATCTCATTATATGATTCCATCAGGTAGACATCCCCTTCCTTCAGAGTTTTATTGCCTTCAGAAGAGCCCGATTCCTTCTTCGCCTCCCTTTCCATGGATTTTTTTATCAGCCTGGGAATATTGTTTATCACAAGGTTGCCCTTCAGATAGACACTTGCTTTATAATAACTGATATTATTCAGGTAATAAGGTGCCAGGGCAATTGCTTTTCGCATTACACTATATGCCGGATCTTCGCCTGATGCACTTATCCTGACCTCCGGGATCTGATAATACTGTACCGGCAGAATGACATCTTTTGTTATTGGCTGGTCAGCCATTGTTATATTGAAGAAAACTGGCTCATAGCCAAGGCTTTGGTAAAATACCGTGTATTTTCCCTCTGGCAGCCTGATTTCATAATCTCCCTTCGTATTGGAGGTGGTTCCCTGTTTCAGTTCCTGAACATATACAGTTGAATATGGAATAGCCTCACCCGACTGGGTAGTTATCCTTCCTCTCAGAATCTGAGCATTGGATAGGGATGTTGCTGCAAAAAATAATATTAATATCCTTATGGCATGGATCATACCTGAGGGCTTTTAACAGAGATCTTGAAAAATATAATAACCAATTATTTAACTCCTGAAACAACGATTACGATTTCGCCCTTTGGAGGCTTTTCCGTATAATATTCAGAAAGGAATGACAGGCTTCCCCTTATATTTTCTTCATACACTTTAGTAAGTTCCCTTGAAACGCATGCCTCACGGTCGGGACCGAAATGGGAAGCAAATTCTTTCAGGGTTCTGACAAGCCGGTATGGTGATTCATAAAATACCATTGTCCTTGATTCATCAGTCAAATTGGTTAACCGCTTATTCCTGCCCTTTTTCGGAGGCAGAAATCCCTCAAAACAGAACCGTTCACATGGCAATCCTGAATTTACCAGGGCAGGAATAAGTGCTGTTGGTCCGGGTAGTGTCTCAACAGGAATTTCATGTTCCAGACATGTTCTTACAAGCAAAAAGCCAGGATCAGAAATAGCCGGAGTACCTGCATCCGAAACCAGTGCTACAGTTTGTCCTGTAAGGATTTTAGAGCAGACAGCCTCAACGCTCTTATGTTCATTGAACATATGGTGTGGCTGGAGCGGTGTTGTAATATTGTAATGGTTCAATAGTTTCTTTGCCTGGCGGGTATCCTCTGCAAGAATAAGATTCACAGTTCCGAGAATCTCTAAAGCTCTCAAGGTAATATCCCTTAGATTTCCAATTGGTGTTGGTACCAGATAAAGTTTACTCATTTGCAGGGAGTTTTCGTTTAACCAGATCCAGGAGCTGTTTAACTGCCTCACTTTCATTGTTCTCTCCTGTATAACTCATGATTACAGCTCTGGCATCAGTAAGGTTTTCAGCGCTCTCCAAACGTGATATTGCCTGGGTATATGCGTTCTGATTGCCATTGAAGATCTCCCTGATAAAAAGGAATTTATCATTCAGACCTATAGCATCCAGCAGTGATGAGAGATGTTTTGTCTTCATGATATCAGCTATGTCATCATCCCCTTTCATAGTTCCGAGCTGTTCATTGAATGTGCCTGAAAGGTGACTGAATCTATCGGCGAGGATAGATGATTCATGTCCTTTTTTAAGTGGTTTTTCCGGTTCCGGCTCTGGCATTTCCGCCAATTGTTCTATCTCAAGAATAGCAAAATCTTCGGTATTATCTTCTTCCGGAACAGGAGGCACATCATTTTTTTCTTCATCGGCTGTGGCAGTAATGACTCTTTCAGGCAATGGTTTTTCCTCCTCAACAGGTGGCTGTTTTTGCAACTTCTTTTGCACGGTAGGCAAAGTTTCTATAAAGGATGGATTTTCTTTCAGGGTCTTGAGTAATGCAATAACCTCCCCAGCGCTCTTGCACTTGGACTTTGCCAGTTCCACCTGCAACAGAGGAATCCCAGGATACCTTTTCAGATCATCAATAATATCGCTTGCATCTCTGAGATCCTTTATAATTAAATCGATGGTTGCATTGAAATCCATACCTTTTGATGTTAGTTTAACAAACCATTTTCCTTATTTTGCAAAAGTAACTATTATTCCACAAGTCATTACGGAATGAAAGTACAATTTATTGTACGATTACAAGGAGTTATACAAAAAACCGGTGAAACTGAATTCAGCAGAAATTGCGGGTATTGTCAATGGCCGGCTTACTGGTCCCCCTGATATTTTGGTTGCAGAAATTGTGACCGACAGCCGCCAGCTAAGCTATTCAGAAGGCCTCATCTTTTTTGCCATAAGCGGGAAGAACCATAACGGACACCAGTTCATTGATTCTCTTTACCTGAAAGGCATCCGGGTCTTTGTAATTGAAAGAGAATATGAGAATTATTCTAAATATACAGACGCATCATTCATTATTGTAAAGAATACAATTCAAGCGTTGCAATTGCTTGCTGCTTATAAGAGAAAGGCTTTCAGGTCGTGTGTCATCGCCATTACAGGGAGCGCCGGGAAAACAGTCGTCAAAGAGTGGCTTGCAGAGATAATTGGTAAGGGCTCACCTGTCGTGAGAAGTCCTAAAAGCTATAACTCCCAGGTAGGAGTACCTTTGTCGGTATGGAAACTTGAAGATAAGTACAAGTACGGAATATTTGAAGCTGGTATTTCACATCCCGGAGAGATGGAAAATCTTCAGAAAGTTATAGATCCTGATATTGGAGTCATCACAAATATCGGGGATGCCCACCGTGAGAATTTTCCTGATGACCATACGAAAACAGCAGAAAAACTTATACTTTTTAAGAATTCAAAAACAATTATTTACTGCAGAGACCAGGAGATAATTCACAATTCTATTCTCAACAGCCAGATCCTGAGATCCAAAAATCTTATTGACTGGTCATTTAAAAGCAGAGAAGCAAAGGTTTATGCAGAGACAACTCTCTTTCCAGTCGGTCATACAGGAATTCGAATTGTTTACGGTGGCAAAACCAATGATTTTGAAATTCCCTTCAGCGACAGGGCCTCGGTTGAAAATGCTGTTACAGTTGCTGCCGTTTGCCTCTCCCTTGGGCTAGCTGCTGATATAATCTCTCATGGGCTTAAAGGACTGGTATCTGTAGCCATGAGGATGGAAATGAAGAGCGGGATCAACAATTGCCAGCTTATAGAGGACTATTACAATTCTGATCCCGGTTCTCTGGGAATGGCCCTTGAATATCTGAGGTCGCAGACAGGAAGGAAACCGACACTGATACTCTCTGATTTTGTTCAGAGCGGGAGAGATGCGAAAGAGCTTTATGGTGGTGTGGCGTCGCTGATAAGGAAAACAGGAATTGAAAAATTCATCGGCATAGGAACGGCTCTTTCAGGGAACAGGGAGTTATTCGGAATGAATGCATTGTTTTTCAGTACAACTGATGAATTCGTCAGAAGTTTTAACCCCGCTGATTTCAGAAATGAGATAATCCTTCTCAAAGGGGCGAGAGTTTATGAGTTTGAAAAGATCGGCAAATTGCTTGAACAGCAGATCCATCAGACAGTACTTGAAATTAATCTCGATGCTGTCGTTCACAATCTGAATGAATTTCGCAGCCATCTTGAACCTGATACCAGGATAATGGTTATGGTCAAAGCTTTTGCATATGGTGCTGGCCCGGCCGAGATATCAACGCTGCTTGAATACCAGAGGGTAAGTTATCTCGGTGTTGCTTATGCAGATGAAGGCGTTGAACTGAGGAATGCCGGAGTGACCCTTCCCATAATGGTTATGAATCCTGATCCTTCTGCGTCAGAGGTGATGATATCCTATAATCTGGAGCCTGAATTATTCAGCTTTGAATCATTTAATTCTTTTACTGAAACAGCTGCCAGGCACGGATTAATAGATTATCCGGTTCATATCAAAATTGATACCGGTATGCACAGGCTTGGATTCATGCCTGAAGATGTGGAAACCCTGGCCGGAATAATTCAGACAAAGGAGTGCATAAAGATCGTTTCTGTCTTTTCACATCTTTCTGCCAGTGAAGATCCTGCAATGGATCATTTCAGCCGGAAACAGGTTGAGGTTTTCCTTAAAGCAGCCGGACAAATACAGGATTTTGTCAGCTATCCATTCATTCGTCATATTCTTAATTCATCAGGAATAGCACGCATGCCCCAGTATCAGTTTGAAATGGTGCGTCCCGGACTTGGGATTTATGGTATAGGCCATTCTGATGGCTTCTCCCTGCGGCCCGCGGGACGGTACAGGACCAGGATTTCACAGATAAAGAGAGTAAGGGCAGGTGAACCGGTCGGTTATAACTGTTCTGATGTGTCGGACTCTGACAGGATTATAGCTATTCTTCCGGTTGGATATGCTGACGGGTTGAGCAGGAAGCTCGGAAACAGGACCGGGAATCTTTTTATCAGAGAAAAGAGAGTGCCCATTATAGGGAATATCTGCATGGACATGTGCATGGCAGATGTTACCGGTCTGGGGGCTGAAGCCGGCGATGAAGCTGAGATTTTCGGTGATAATATTACAATTGATGAGATAGCCTTGAAATGTGAGACTATCCCTTATGAGATACTCACATCAATTCCGGTAAGGGTTAAAAGAGTCTTTTTCAGGGAGTAGCTTTACCTGCATTCAACAGTTTTATTCAAGCCTGCTCACTTATCCGTTCAAGTTTTTCAATATTCAGGATAGCTATCCTTCTTCCCTTGATTTTTATATTTCCTTCAGCGGCAAGGTTGGAAAGAGTTCGGATAGCATTTGAGGTGGTCATGTTTGACAGATGAGCTATATCATTGCGGGAGAGACGGGCATTGATTGTTTTTCCGTCAGCTTCAAAACCATATATTTTGCATATCATCAAAAGCGATTCCACAAGGCGTCCCCTCACATGTTTCTGAGATAGTGACACCATCTTGTCATATGAATTGCTGAGCTCTTCAGACAAAACTTTACTGATCTTCATTGACAGACCTGCATCATTCCTCAATATCCTGAGAAGGCACTGTTTCTCAATGGTACAGATTATCGATTCTTCAATGGCAACTGCTGAATCCGGCCATATGCTTTCGGTAAAGAGAGTCTGAAACCCTGTCATGTCATTAATTTTCAGCAGCTTTATTATGTGTTCCCTTCCGGCAACTCCTGTCCGGAATATTTTTGCTTTTCCGGAAACCAGGCATATCAGGCCACGGGCTTTTTCTCCTTCCCTGTACAGATATCCTCCTTTTTTTATCTTATTCACTGTATGATGCTGCACTATCGCCTCCTTATCCTTCTGGTTTAATCCCATGAAAGGTGATAAGGAACTTTCAAGACATAATTCAATGCTGGAATTCATGTTGAGCATGCTGAGAACATTTAAAATACAGGTCAGTACCTGGCTGCAAGCGGCATTCTTCTGCCTGCCCCGAAAGCCTTCGATGAGATTCTTAAAACAGGCGGGGCCTGATATCTCTTGTATTCATTAAAGTTTATCATTCGTATTACTTTGTTCACAGTTTCTCTGTCTGCGCCGTCATCTATTATGCGTTCTGCCGGTTTCTGCAGTTCAATGTACTGATACAGGATCGAATCCAGGGTTCCGTAGTCAGGAAGGGAATCCGTATCAAGCTGATCAGGTCTCAGTTCAGCGGATGGCATCTTTCTAATTATGTTAAGAGGTATTATTTCTCTCTCACGGTTAATATATTCTGCGAGGCGATAGATGTCTGTTTTATAAACATCACCGATTACAGATAATCCTCCGGCCATATCGCCGTAGAGTGTTCCATAGCCTACAGCAGCTTCGCTTTTGTTCGATGTGTTCAGAAGAATAGAGCCAAACTTATTTGAAACTGCCATCAGGATCGTTGCTCTTACCCGTGCCTGGATATTTTCTTCTGTCACATCCCTGGTTTTACCTTCAAAAAGCGGTGTTAGTATCTCTTCATAAGCGCTGAATGGCTTTTCAATACTTATGATGTCAAAATGTACTCCAAGGTATCTTGCAAGCGCCACTGCATCTTTTACCGAATGATCTGATGAATAGCGTGAAGGCATCATCAGGACTCTCACATTATCTCTGCCAAGAGCCTCTGCAGCCAGGCACAGGCAGATTGCAGAATCGATGCCACCTGAGAGTCCTATTATTGAACTTTTAAGACCGGTTTTTGAGAAATAGTCCCTTATACCCCCTACAAGGGCCTTATGGATTAGGGGAATTGGTTCAGGATTGGAATACGCCTTCAGGATTTTGCCTGAACATATCTCGTCAAATGAAAATGTCTGGACTGACTCTTCAAAAAAGGGAAGCTGATTATAAATCTCACCATGCTGATTCACAATAAGTGAGGCACCGTCAAAAATCAGCTCCGTATTTGCACCTGTCTGATTTACTGTTATGACAGGCATCTTGTATTTCAGTGCTTTGGATCTGAAAATATTTACTTTTGCTTCGGTTTTTGTGTAGGAAAATGGTGAAGCCGAGATATTTATAGTAAGGTCAGGATTCAGTTTGGCAAGCTCCTCCATAGGAGAGAGAGAGTATAACCTTGACTTTTCAAATTCATTGTCAAATGGCTGTTCATCCCAGAGATCTTCACATACAGTTATTGCTATTTTCAACCCTTTGAATGAGAAAACCGAAAAGCTCTTTTCAGGTTCAAAATAGCGGTATTCATCAAAAATATCATAGGTTGGCAGCAAAGCTTTGTTTACAGAATAAATTATCTTTCCTTCAGATAATACAAGTGCTGAATTAAAGAGTTTTTTGCCTTCGGGCCTTTTATTCATCGTCGGGGAGCCGACAATTGCCGTTATCCCTGTACATTTTTCTGCTATCTCCATTATTGCAAAGTTGCACTTATCGATAAAATCAAGCCGGTCAAGAAGATCCAGTGGGGGGTATCCGGAGATGCAGAGTTCGGAAAAGATTATAAGGTCTGAATTTTCATTCTTAGCTTTACTTATTGCATCACATATTAATTCCTTATTCCTGGAAAAATTACCAATATGATAATTCAGCTGTGCAATAGTGATTCTCATCTTCTCTCTGATATTGACAAATCAGGCGTAAAAATAATAAATAATAAGAGACTTCAGTGTATAGGCTCCTGTAGATGCCTTAAATGAGAAAAAGTGTTTATTTTTGACTGCCTTAACAATATGAAATTATGAGGTCGCGAATTGTATTAATAATTTTTTTGGTACTGATTGCTGCAGTGGCTGCTTCCTGTAAAAAAAATCACTACAGGATTAATACCTCTTCTATCGATGTCAGAATTGAGATAAAAAGATTGGAAAAGGATCTTTTTTCATTGAGTCCCGATGATATTACAGAGTCGGTACCTTTACTGAAAAGCAAATATCAGGATTTCCTCAGACTCTTCAGTTATGTAATTAATACAGGTGATATAGATGATCCATCGTTTGGGGATTTTCTTGTCAGATTTTGTACAGATAAGCTTAATAATGACGTTTATTTATCAGTGATGAAGCTTTACCCCGATATCTCATGGATTGAGAGGGATCTTCAGAATGGCTTCCGTCATTATCTGCATTATTTCCCGGGAAGGAAAGTCCCGGCAGTATATACCTGCATAACAGGATTCAATAACAGTATCATAACAGGCGATTCAGTACTTGGAATAGGCTTGGACAGGTATCTTGGCTCAGGAAGTGAATATTACCGGAGGCTTGAGATCTACAAATATCTGGCTGACAGAATGACTCCTGAGAATATTGTCCCGGATTGTATTTACGGATGGGGCAGCTCCGAATGGCAGTTCTCTGATCTCAGGTACCAGGCTGACAATGTTCTTTCAGAAATGATACATGAAGGTAAGCTGAAATACTTTGAAAAATGCATGCTTCCCGAGGTTAATGAAGAGATAATTTTCGGTTTCTCAGCGGACCAGTTTAAATTCTGCAGGAACAATGAAGATCAGATGTGGCAATATCTTATTGAGAAAGACTTGTTATTCAGCACTGATCAGCTTACCATACGCAAGCTGACAGGAGAGGCGCCATTTACAAGTTACTTTACCAATGAATCTCCCGGAAGGGCAGCAGTCTGGATTGGATTCAGGATTGTTGAATCGTATATGATGGGTAATCCTGATATTTCCCTGGATGATCTGATGAAGAATGCTGATATTCAGTTAATTCTGGAGAAGGCAAAATATAATCCAAAATAATCAGGAAGAACCTCCTGTAGAAAATAAGTAGAGCCGCAATGCATTGCGGCTCTACTACAATTTTTAAATTGCAATCCTATTCAGGATGAATAGCCTCAACAGGGCAAACATCTGCGCAGGCACCACAATCGGTGCAAACATCCGGATCGATTTTATAAATATCACCTTCAGATATTGCTTCTACCGGGCACTCATCAATGCATGTTCCGCAAGCGGTGCAATCATCATTAATTTTGTAAGCCATTTCGATTATTTTTTGATTGGTTAATTACAATTAGTGCACAAAATTACTTAATTTTTTTAATTGTAAAATAAACATGATAAATATATATTGGAATGAATTTTAGAAATCGAGGCTGAATGACAGATAAAAGATTCTTGGAAGAATATAATTGTTATCAATTCCCCATGCCCAATCTGCTCTGATAAAGTATCCGAGAAGCTGAGCCCGTGCCCCAACGCCAAAACCTGTAACTATTGGTTCTCTGTTTGAATCAAGAGTTACGGATACCGGTCCATTGGTAAGTTTTTCTGTAGCATAGCCGTTAAAGTCATCCCAGGGCGATTTCCCCGACCATGCTGTTCCGATATCACCGAACCCAACGACCTGGACACTATTGAGAAAATTGGAGCGGAGCGGATGTCCTACAATATACCTGATAATCGGCCAGCGCAATTCGCTGTTTATCAGGGCAAAGTTGTTACCGTTCCTGATATTCTGGCTGAATCCTCGCATATTTGTAGCAAGTGCCTGAAAGCCATAGTTCACATTGGGCGTTACAGGAATTGCGCTGTTGAACATTGGAGTATCATTGAACCAATAGCCCATCCAGTTGTCAACACCTCCCAGATAATAAAGGAGTTTTGTCGGCCCAAACGATGTACTGGCTGCAAACCTGTTAGCCCATATCAATTCCCTGTGAATCCGGGTGTATTTCCGGAAATCAATTCCAAGTACCACCATGTCGGATTTTGCACTTGTCAGCTCTTTATAATATTCTCCAAAGATTTTAAACCTTGTACCATAGTAAATATTGACAAGTCTCTTACGGGTATTGTCATAAATCAATTCCCCTTTCAGACTGGCCCAATGTTTTGTAATATCGCCATAATTCAGTGAGGCAATGTCAGTTGCAAGAATAACCTGTCGGTCGTACCGGTATGATAGGGTGCCTTTTACGGCAAATACCTCAGTAAGCGGTTTCGCATACGAGAGATATATGCTCTGAGATATTGTTTTGAAGAGAACGGAATCGTTATAATTAAGAAATGCCTGGCGGTGGTATATCAGCTGCTTGTCGAAGGTTCCATTCAGGTGCTCCAGACTCAGAAGATATTCATTGCTGTCAAAATCGCCGGCCAGTCTGAATCCTCCTGTAATACGGTAATTTTCAAACAGATCGACTGTTCCGAATCTTGTAAGGATATTCACTCCCGGATTAAAGTAGGGAGCACCCCCGCTGTATACCTGGTAAGTATTGTTCAGAAAGCTGAAGTCAACCTGGGTAACAAGGTAATTGTTATAGAATGATTTTTCATAGATCCTGATCTGGGGCATTTCCATGTTTCCCGTATCAATATCAATATCCATATATTTTTTCCGCCATAACTGCTCATAATAGTTTTCTTTCTCCTTTTCAAAGATATAATGAGTGATATCAATTGGTTCATTCTTTATATAGTACTCGTATATTGGCTTTGTAAGGGTATCCCTTCTCTTACGGTCTTCTGCAATAAGCCACTGCCTTAACTGTTCAACACTGTCAGCCTTTTGGAGAAACCGGGTTTTCTCTTTTCGGAATGAGGTAGTTTTTATCTCCGAAGGATCAATAGCATCGGACTCTCCGGTAAGCCCCTTTCTTAAATTGTATTTCCTTTTTGTGAATAATACTTCGCCAAAAGCATCAGATCCGCTGGCGACTGACTGATTAAGAATGTTCCTGTCATAATTTGTTACAGGATGTGATTTTATGAAATACCTGAAATGAGTTGTCGTATCAATAAAGCTGATTGTACTGTCAAACCTGGCAATATAACGGTTGAGAATGCCGTTCTGGTCGCCGATATATGAGAATTTGTTTTTTTCAATGGCTGTGGGCTGAACCCTGTCCGTGTATTTATCTTCAGAAAGCCTCATCAGGATATTATTTCCTTTAGTCAGGTTGTATGTGAAAAGATCAAAGTTAAGTGCTGGTTTTTCGAAGGGATCTCCGGTATTTGAAAGAGTATCTGTAAGCCTGTTTGAAGTGAAAAGTATCTCATCCTGCGAATCCTTTATGAATGAAGGATGCAGGTCATCAGGGATATCGCGGGTGATCTGCTCATTTGTTCCTGAAGAGATGGTATGGATATACAGATCGGTAATACCATCCTTCACGGCAGAAAGGATGAGCCTTGAGCCGTCGGGAGCATAAGAAAAATCGAGGACCTTATCAAAGTACAGAAGATTTCTTTTTTCAGTCTTCTTTTCATTGATCCTGTAAAAAAACATTACCAGATCAGCCTTC
Source organism: uncultured Bacteroidales bacterium (assembly GCA_963782945.1). Lineage (GTDB taxonomy): Bacteria > Bacteroidota > Bacteroidia > Bacteroidales > VadinHA17 > LD21. The sequence continues at coordinate 153,307 of CAWALO010000027.1, read as the reverse complement.
TGTTCGTTTATATAAGTGAGAATCTTACCGCTCGGATGCCAGGCAAGTACGGGGTAAGTATTATCAGTGACATGCTCGAATTTTGGTTCTTTTCTGAAAATGACCTTTCGTTTGCCGGTAGCCTGGTTATAGAGCCAGATCTTCTTTTTTCCCCAGTCGTTGGTAACATAAGCAATATATTCTCCTTCAGGACTGACTTTTACCTGCTGGAAGATCTGATCTTTTTTAGACTTTCGTATGGTATTGGCATCATCCGACGGAAGATTACTGTTATCGGCAAATTCATCAAGGTAATACTTCTGCCACTCCTTTAATAGTTCACTAAGGTCACTGCCAATAACATAGAGGAAGCCATCATCAACATTTTTATAGATCTTTGTAAGATAAATAATATTCGGAACGAGAACATCTCCGTATTTCTTGCCGATGAATCTCCAGAATGACTGACCTGCGGCTATTGCATCCTCATTTTCAAGGTGGCTGATGTTTTTGAACTTGCCTGACTTAAGACCATCTTTAACTCTGTTTTCGGATTCATAACTCCAGCCGGATGAAACATAGCGTACAAGACCCTTAAGATACCAGTCAGGCATCTGAATTAATGAAGAACTTGTTATTCTGTCCTTCAAATCAGCATTATACAGCATTTCATTGATTATCACTTCTGTTATGGCAGCGGAAATCTGGCGTTGATATGACTGATGATCGCCTTCATAATAAAGCATAACCTTGTTTTTGATTATTCTGCTGTATCCGCCTGTATTGTAACTATCCTGATCAGAGGTGACAAGGCCGATATTTGACTGTTTGTATTCAGCATTTTTATTGTAAATGATGAAGATAATTCTCTTTTCGAGGGAATAATCAAAATAATCCTCTATTTCAGCAAGCTTTTTCTCTGCATATTCTGCCGTGTACTGAGCAAGATCACGGCCGAATTCATTGAAATAGCAGTCAAAATCGTCAAAACGGTAGAATTGCCAGTAATAATCAATATACTGTACCCTGTTTTTACCGAAGGTCATCTGGTGTCCATTATAAAACTGACTATTTGCATTAAGATATAATGCACATGTTATTAATATAATAATCAGTTTTTTAATGCTTCTCATATGTAAAACCATCTTGAGGCGGACCGGAGTTAAAAAAATAACAAAATCTGTTCCAAAATATCAGTCCTGTCGGCAAAACTAATGATAATCTGTTTTAAAGTACCTAAAAAAGATAAACTTTATTATTTTTACATGACTTTATCGAATTTTAATTTCGGTCTGATTTTTGCATGATTATAAACAACAAAAGCAGGAGTGTTTTGTTATTATTTTAATTCTAAAATATAAGTTTTTATGAAAAGGTTTTTATCTATTAATTTGCTCGTTGTTTTTTGTGTGGCTCTGAATGCTCAGTTTGCGCAGACAAAGATGACGGTAAAAGAGACTGAACATGATTTTGGTAAATTTAAGGAAGAAGCCGGAAGGCAAACCTACGACTTTATTGTTACTAATACCGGAACTGATCCTCTCATGATACAGAATGTTGTTGCATCTTGCGGTTGTACTACTCCTGAATGGACAAAGCAACCAATCCCCGCAGGCGGATCGGGTAAGGTTACGGCTATCTATGATCCTAAAGACCGCCCCGGAGCTTTTAATAAAACTCTCTCTGTATATTCAAATTCGAAACCGGAGGTGGTGGTCCTGATAATCAAGGGCGAGGTACTGCCGAGAGAAAAAACGGTTGAGGAGTTATTTACCTTTCCAGTTGGTGCAATAAGGTTTGAAAGCAACCATATGGCATTCACAAACGTAAAGAAAACAGAAAAGAAGATAAGGGTCATGCAGCTTGTAAATACATCCAAAGAGGCTGTGAAGATAGAGTTTCCGGGATTGCCGGCACATCTTCAGCTCAAAGCCAATCCTGAAACTCTTAAGCCGGGTCAGAAAGGTTTGGTGGAAGGGACCTATGATGCCACAAAAAATGCAGGATGGGGCAATGTAAACGATATGGTAAAAATTTCTCTTAACGGAGTGCCTCAGGAAAATGTTTTTTATTATGTATCTGCGAACCTGGTAGAGGACTTTTCTTCAATGTCAAAGTCGGATCTTGAGAACGCTCCGGTATTTAAAGTTGCCTCAACAACCGTTGATCTTGGTAAAATAAAGGGGAACACACAGAATGAGGTTGAATTCAAATTTACAAATGAAGGCAAGAATGATCTGATTTTAAGGCATGTAAGAGCTACCTGCGGATGTACTGCTCTTCAGCAGGGGAATCAGGGAGTTGGCATTAAGGCAGGCCAGTCAAGTACTATCAAGGCAACCTTCAATTCAGGCAGTTACAAAGGCAAGGTTACAAAGGCAATCTATGTTTATACCAACGATCCAAAAAACTCGGAGGTTGTACTGATGCTGAACGCAGATGTTGAACAGCCTGAAGCAGCAAAATAGAATAAAAGAAAATACAATAGTTGAGGGTGTTTGGTAATTATCCGGCACCCTTTTTTTATTTTTGCGATAATTTTAAATGGCTCTTATGGAAGAGAAGACGGAGAATAACAGTGCGCTGAGGGTAAAGCCGGGAATTAGTCAGCCTCCGAGTGTCAATCCGGCTGTACTGGGAAGATCAGCGGGGAAAAGACGCAAGAAGTATTCAGTTAATGAATATGTTGAGGCTATCCTTTCTGGCAACAGAACTATTTTGAGTCAGGCTATTACGCTTGTGGAAAGTTCACTGCCAAAACACTATGAAATGGCCCAGACAATAATCGAAAAATGTCTGCCATACAGCTCAGAGTCGATCAGGATAGGGATAACCGGAGTGCCGGGTGCCGGGAAGAGCACATTTATTGAAACCTTCGGATTGCATATTGCAAACGAAGGAAGAACACTGGCCGTTCTGACAATAGATCCCAGCAGCGGGAACTCAATGGGAAGCATACTTGGAGATAAGACAAGAATGGAGAAGCTAAGTATCCATCCCTCAGCTTTTATCAGACCATCACCTTCGGCAGGTTCGCTGGGAGGTGTTGCACGAAAAACAAGGGAGACTATTATTTTATGCGAGGCAGCCGGTTTCAATACTATAATTGTTGAGACGGTAGGAGTAGGACAGTCGGAAACAGCGGTCAACTCAATTGTAGATTTTTTCCTCCTGCTTATGCTGGCAGGTGCCGGCGATGAACTTCAGGGAATCAAAAGAGGCATAATGGAAATGGCAGATCTGATCGCGATAACCAAAGCTGATGGTCGTAATAAGCTGACTGCGGAAAGTGCGCGGGTCTCTTATCAGAATGCTCTTCACCTTTTTATGTCAAAAACACCCGGATGGAATCCAAGGGTACTTACCTGTTCAGCTTTGGAAAATACCGGCATCAGGGAACTATGGGAACTTATCCTTGAATATTTTAATGTAACAAAAAAATCGGGATATTTTGATGATTTCAGGAAGCAACAGGCTGTGATCAGGATGGACAGCATGATAATTGATAACCTTAACAATGCATTCTATAATCATGAGGAGGTTAAAAGACTGAGGCTGGAAATCGAACATCAGCTATACGAAGGTAAGATGACATCCTATAAGGCTGCGGTTAAATTGCTTGACAAATACTTTAAAAGGTGAAGATGATTCTTAATAAATAATATCTTTGCACCGAAATCGGTAATCATTATTCAGTAATCGGTAATCAGTAATCAGTATTCAGTAATTATATCAAAATCTTAGAAATGAAAAGAAGTATCAATCTGTTTTTTATTATTCTAATCCTGGCTTCCTGCAGCTCCAAACCCCATTATGTTGTGAAAGGGGATATTGCCGGATCAGACAGCGTTACATTTTATTTGCAGAAAAGAGACGCAGGAAAGACAATAACAATAGATTCCGCGGTTTCAAAGAAAGGTTCCTTTACAATAAAGGGAGGGACAATTGAATATCCTCAGCTGGTTCAGCTTGTTGCAGGAAATACCCGGAAAAGAACTGCTTTCTATCTTGAAAACTCTGAGATTAGTATAACAGGAATCCTGGATTCTTTATTCAATGCCACGATCACAGGATCAAAAACGCAGGATGAATACAATGCCTTTCTTGAATTAAATAAATCATTGAGCGAAAAGTACTCCCTGACCTATCAGGAGTACCAGGCTGCCAGGAATACAAACAATCCTGCCCGTCTTGCACAGATCGAAAAGCAGGCTGATTCGCTCCAGAATGAAATGATGAAGCTCCAGAAAGTATATGTAAAGAATAACCCATCTTCATATGTTACACCTTCCATACTGGCCAGCCTGAGTTATGAGATGGAACCTGAGGAGCTGGAATCGATGATAAATGGGCTGGATACTGCAATAGCTGCATTACCGCAGATAAAAAGCATGAAGGAAAGGCTGGTGGCAATGAAAGTTGTTGCTGTGGGACAGAAGGCTCCTGATTTCACAATGAATGATACCAGTGGCAAACCGGTTTCCCTTTCTTCAAAACTGGGTACCAAATTGCTGTTGATCGATTTCTGGGCTGCATGGTGCAACCCCTGCCGGCAGGAGAATCCAAATGTTGTGAAAGTATATAATGAATTTCACAAAAAAGGCTTTGATGTCCTTGGAGTCTCCCTCGACCAGAAGAAGGAAGAGTGGTTAAAGGCCATTGCTGATGACAAGCTTGCATGGACACACCTTTCGGATCTTAAATACTGGGGGAATGAAGCTGCCAGATTATATGCCGTAAATTCAATACCGTCAAATTTCCTCCTGGATGAAAATGGAACTATCATTGGCAGAAACCTGAGGGGAGATGACCTGTACAAAAAAGTAAAAGAGATACTGGAGAAATAACATTTCGAGACACAAAATATTGTGTCACTACAATTCTGTAATTTCTTCAAGGATAAATCCGGTACCCCTGACTGTCCTGATATCAATGGATTTGTCGTTTGTAACAAATTTTCTCAGCCTGCTGATAAAGACATCCATGCTTCTACCAAGAAAATAATCATCCTCTCCCCATATTTCAGTGAGGATATCTTCACGTGCAAGGACCTTATTTTTATTAATAATAAAATATTTCAGGAGCTGCGCTTCCTTGAGTGTCAGCTTGACTTTTGAATCGGGGCAGACCAACTCAAGGCTGTTGTATTTCAGTATCGTTTGAGAGATCTTATACTCATCATTTGATGATGAATAGGCACGCTTCAGAATATTGTTTATCCGAAGAATCAGCACTTCCGGATCAAATGGTTTTGTAATATAATCATCAGCCCCGATCTTCAGTCCTCTTATTATATCATCCTTGAGACTTTTGGCAGTAAGGAAAATGACAGGTACACCGTTATCAATATCCTTGATCTTCTCAGCAAGTGTAAATCCGTCCATCTCGGGCATCATTACATCCAGAACGCAAAGATCAGGCTTTTCAGTGTTGAAGAGGTCCCATGCCTCATTGCCATTGCGACCAAGTGTAACATCGAAACCATTCATTGTCACATATTGAGCAAGGATATTCCCAAAATCCCTGTCGTCTTCAGCTATTAAAACTTTCATATCCGGATTGAATTATTAATATGGTAATGTTATAGTAAATGTACTCCCTCTGCCAGGCTTGCTGCTGACTGAAACGTCACCGCCATGAGCCTGTGCTATCCTTTTAACATAGTAGAGCCCCAGGCCCAGACCTTTGAATTTATGAATATTGCCGGTCGATGCCCTGTAAAACTTATCAAAAATATGTTTCTGGTCAGTCTTGCTGATTCCGATACCATTATCTGCAACTAAGACAGTTATACCTTCATCAGTGTGGTATCCCTCAACCCTGATCTCAGGATCTCTTTCGGAGTATTTAACAGCATTTGAAAGCAGGTTATTTATCATAGTGGTAAAATAGACACCATCAAGGTCAACTTTAACTCCATTGAAGCTGTACTTCCTTTCTATGTGAGCACAACTGCCACAGCCATTACTGAAGGAATCCAATATTTCATTCATAACTTCCTCAATATCAAAAGCCTTCTTGTCGAGCTCAAACTGGGTTCTTTCCCACATGCTTATCTCCAGGATCATATTAATGAGCTGGTTAAGGTGGATACTTTGCTTCCCGATTAACTTGGCTGTTTCCACTATTTTTTCCTCATTCTTCCGTATCTGCTCCATTTCCAGTGTTCTGCCTGCAACAGTTATAGTCGATAATGGAGTTTTCAATTCATGAGTCATATTATTAATGAAGTCGGTCTTGAGATCGGAAAGCCTCTTTTCTTCCCTCAGATTCCTGTAGGTGACAATAAATATTATGATTACCACAAGAATGCTTAGAATACTCAGTGCAAATGAAAACGAGGTCTCTTTAAGAAGCATTTTCTGTTTGTCGGAAAAATCAATAAAATACTCAAATGTTATTTTGTAGTTATTACCTTCCCATCTGAACCAGTTGACAAGTATTTTTGAACTGGAGATTTCTGGCAGAGGTTGTTTCCCTGACCTCTCCTGAGTAATCCGCTTATCAAATTCCTGGCTATGGTAAACACTGATCGTGTCATTGCTTATCATTTCAAGACTGTTGATTATAATCGTATAATTAAATCTTTTTTCAAATCCCCTTCTTTCAAAGTAGGAGGATAAAAAATCTGAGAGATCCTGTTCTTTATTGAGAACCTGTTTGAAAAAGTCGAGGATCTCAATTTTCTTTGCCTCCAGCTCCTTCAGATCCTTTACTGCATGGATCTCTTTATTGGCCTGTTCAGAATATCTGTCGAGAATATACCGTACAGTGTCAAAGCCGTCACCCTGCATTCTCCTGTTGATGAAGTTGAGAGCTTCCTGCGAGCGGAGTGTATATCTGAGGACGAACATCTCATCTTTTTGTTTCCAGATACCTCTTACCATATATAGCTGGAATGAGATTAAGATCAGAATGGAAAAAATCCCAAGAATCAGAACAGTATCCTTCTTTTTCATTTAACAGGCTTTGCTACTTCAAATTTATCTATTTTTTTATTAGTAAACCTAAGCCATTCAAACATTAACCTGACGTTAACCGGGTGTTAACAAACCTGAACAAAATCCGGTTGTATCTTTACATTGTAAAATTAAAAAGAACGAAAGCAATGAAAAAGTCAGTACTATTTGTAATAATTATTTTCCTGATAACATTGGTTACTTCCCTACAGCAGGTAGCTGCACAGGATAAATCCAGAGAGGAAAAGGAAAGAGAAATGCGGTTCCAGCAGCAAATTGAAGATCAGAAAAGATCAATGGCGGACCAGAAGAAAGCTCAGGCGGAAGCTCTTGAGAATCTGCAAAAGGCACAGGACGACATTGATAAATCCCTTAAGGATATTAATGTTGAGGTAGAGGTCGAAGCTTCTGACGAGGCCGATCGGGCTGTAAGAGCTCATGTTAACAGAATCGACAGGTCATTCCGCTGGGAAGAACCACATGTTTTTACTCCCGGGGTTGAACCATTTTATTTCCATGGATTTGATGGAGACAATGAGAGCACCTCATGGGAATTCTCCAGGAAGGTTAAGGAAAAAACTCTGAAGAGTGAATACGCCTTCGATGTTGAGAAAACGGCAAATTCAGTTGTAATGTCCGTGATGGGCGATTGCAAGGCAGGTGAAATAAGAGTCAAAATTGTCATGCCAGGAGGCAAGACCTATTCTGATATTGTAATTGATGAATTCGGAAATCTTAACTGGAGGAAATCTTTCACAATTTCCGAGACCGAGAATCAGGATAAAGCAGGTGCATGGAAATTCGTTATTTCGTCTAACAAAGCAACAGGATACTTTAAAATTTCCCTTCAGGCCTATTAGGACAAATACGTCCCCGGGATATTTTTTTATTTGGATTTTGCGGACGCCCAACCACCCTTGATACTTTCCGCCCTGACTGCGAATGTACTGCCTCCTTTTACAATCCATTTGACATAAATATGACTATAACCCGGAATGTTCCTGACCTCCAGACGTCCGGGATTCTTTTTCTGCTCGATATTGACATTATTATCTTTATCCGTCACAATCATGCCCGCTATAATTGTTCCGCCATCAAGGCAAATATAATCGGGAGGATCGGTTTTGAATTTCAGATTATTGGCTGAGTGTGTTGGCATCATCCTTGTGTTTTCGATTGTAGCAGTTACCTCTTTAATGTCGCCAGAGAGTTTCTTTATTTTAACTTCAGATATTTCGAGTTTTGGTGATTGATACGCATTGTAAATGCAGAAAGCTGCATTCCGGTGAGCATCGGTCTCAAGCATGAACCCCGGGTGTAGTCTTCCGAAATTTTTGCCAAAGCCTCCAATCTCTATTTCTCCATAAACAGGGTGATTGACTTTCTGCCAGGGAATGAAGGCATCTTCAAATAACAGCAGCTTATCAAATTCATATGAGTCGTTCTTTGTGGTATCATAGAACATGAGGTAACTGCTCCATAGCTCATTCGAATATACAAAGCATCCCATTGCCCCATACCACCAGTCCAGCTCCCCTCCATAAACGGGATAGAGATCCTTCCAGATTGAAAGGAGCTTGTACCCTGGAATAATCAATTCACCTTTTTTCCCAATAGTGTTTATTACTGCATCATCCTCATCGGTATAAATCTCAGATCCTCCATCCTGTACGGATGGCCCTCTGAGGATCATTCCTCCATAGTTATGGAACGACTGTGCTCCGGTTATATTCCTGTGTTTCATTGTAAAGTCCCTGACTGCCTGGTTTTCAGGCAATGAGAAAGGATATTTACCTGCCCCGTTCTGAATATATTCCGGCTGCCAGTTGAAGCCCCAGTCGCGATTACCGTCATAGCCGCCAGGGCCATCCTCATTAACAAGACCGTCACCATCATTGTCCAGACCTTCGGGGCCGAGCAATTCATATTCTCCCTTTTCTCCCGGTTCAACATGAATCATCCTGCGAGGATCCATTGGATCTTCCTTATATTTACCATAAGGGTTTTTCCTTCTCATCTGATTGATATTCTTGTCGTTGTTGAGGTCATCAAATCCGTCCTCGTCAAAAAGACCGTCACGGTCATTATCAGTGGGAACCAATCCTGATCTGGGCGGAAGGCCTACTGAAGTAAAATACTCCCTGGCATCCGGGTTGATGGTTGGAGAGATGTAAAAAGTTTTATCCTTAAGCAGCTGTCTTATAAATGCATTATCGTTGAACATCTCACAAAGGTACCATGCTGTGTAAAGTGCCATTTCAGTCCCCTGAAGTTCTACTGAGTGGATGTTACCGTCAATCCAGAATCCAGGTTTCTGCTCAGCGTTCCCCGAATTCCTGTCGGTGATTATCAGGACAATGATATCACGTCCCTGGTAGGACTTCCCTGCCGATTCCATTCTAACGAGATCAGGATATGCCTTTGCCAGCCTGTTGCAGATATCAGTTACCCCCTCATAAGTGTAATACTTATTCCAGGAGGCCTGAACTTTAGGATTTGCAGGAGATCCGGCTGCCCTGTAAAACATCTCCTCATTCTGTGCCTTCAGAGTTATTGCCGGCAAAAATGCAAGTGTAAAAAGAATATTTATCAGAATTATTTTTTTCATCTCCTGGAATTTGATCTGTTTATTATTACCTGAGTTCAATGACTGTTGTTACTGATCCGGTGTTCAGGGCACCTGCAGTAACTTTTACTGGCCCTTTTCCGTTTATCAGCCAGCTGAATTCGGCTGACTGATTGCCTTCAAGCCTTTCAGCCTTCTGGATCTTCTGACCGCTGAGAATGGACTGCCCGTTTGAAGGTTCAACTGAAATTCTCATTATTCTGGTCCACATGTTATCTTCACCGATTTTGGGAGAGGTGGCAAATATACCTTTGTTGTGGAGTTTAAGAGAAATTCTCCAGATGCCATCGCCGACACTCTCAGTCTCGATATCGAGTAATTCGAGCTCAGGATGCATCGCTGCCACTGCCTTAATGAATTTAAAATTTTTACTGATAAGATGTTCAAGAGAATCAGCCGGAGGATTTACCAGTGCAAATGGGTTAATGCCTCCTACCTCAATTGTTTTCCCGGGGAAGTCAGGATGGCTGACAGGGGTCCACGGGACAAAATAATTTCCCATCTTCCTGTCCTCGGAATATTTCAGAAATGCAGCCTCTTTATTTTTTCCTTTTTCCGTTGTGAACCACCATGCAGGGGTGCTGAAGCTGTATCTTCCATAATGAAAATAAGCCCAATCATTAAAATTACCGTGACCTGTATCCGGATCAGGAGCTCCCGAAACTCCGGTAATTTCATGGTATTTGTCTGATATAAGTTTATAAATTGGTTCATCATCTTTAACAATAGATCTTATTATTCCATTTTTGTCGGGGCCTCCTGATGATTTCGAAGGCTCTCCAAGGTTATCCTGCGGTCCGAATATGAACACAGAATAAATGTTGAATCTTTCGAAGAGAAAATCAGCTACTGCTTTTGTCTCGGGTTCAGATACCGGATACATACCGGCTCCGGGCCCGAAAGGTTCATAATTGAAGGTAAAATTGCGATTGAAGTCCACGCCACCGGGTCCGTCTTCATTAAAACGTCCATCTTTATCATTATCGATGCCCTCAGAACAGACCTGATAATTACCGGATTGCCCTTTGGAGAGATCTGCTTCAACCATGATACGCTCATCTTCATCACATTTAATAAATTTTCCTGCGGGATCCTTTATCCTTAAAAGGGTTATTACTCCATCTTTATTCAGGTCTTCATACCCATCTTCATCAACTACATAATCATGGTCATTATCAGTCGCCCTTGCATTGCCTGTTCTTTCATACTTAAGGCCACTGAAGAACTGTTCTGAGGCGTCGGGGCTTACATCCGGGAACACATAGAAGGTAATTTTATCAAGCAGTTCCTTTATTTCAGGTGATGTTACTTCTCCGAGCAGTGAAGCTGCAAATCCCATGGAAAGTTCCCTGCCAAGGATATGGTTTCCCCCAATGCCTCCGAATATTGCAATTCCAGGCTTGCTCTCCTTATTGCCTGATCCGATCGAGATAACCCATATCTCTTTACCTCCTGCAGTTTTTGCAAGTGATCTCACGGAACATACCTGCGGGTGATCTCCGGACAAAGACTGGATTTTTCGAACCATCGATTTATAATCATTGTACTGATTCTGGGCAGCAAGCTGCGATTGGATGGCAGCGAAAACAATAATCGGTATTATAACGTTTTTAATTATTTTCATTATCAGATAAATTATTGTTTGATAGAATGGACTGGGCAGTTATTTTGTCATCAAAGTTATTCCCATGGGCGTTATGCTGATGATCCTGATTGTAAAAGAGGTCATTTATTTCCACGTTTTGCAGATATCTTCCTCTGAGACTGAGACCCGCAATTGCTGTAAAAAGGATCCCAGTTGGTGTTTTGAAAAAACTCACTTGTTTCATTATTGAAATATCCAAGGATATGTTTTGGCGATACCATATAAATCATTTCGTCATTTTCGCCTGAATATGGTTCAGTGATCGTTATGACTTCTTCGATGCTTACATCATTTTTTACAGAGATTGCAGAATAGTTGTCATAGGTTATTTTTGGAATAACAATTGCGATGGTATAAGGGCCATAATCTTTCCGCTGAAAGAGAAAATAGGTGATCTCAATAGGTTCACGAGGATTAACCCTGTCAGTAGAATGGACAAGCTGATTTTCAAAAATGAATCCTTCCTTCAGGATCTTTTCAACTACTCCTGGTTCTCTTGTGTTATGAAGGAAGAAGAAACAATTCCTGAAGTCATTCAGGATTGATGCAAGTATTTCTCCTTTACTCTTCATGCCATTGATAACATATCATGTAAACCATATTCAAAATTAGCTTATAATATTTTATTTACAACACATAAACCAATTGTTCTGTTATATGTTAAATTTGTATCAATTAACAATTTTCTGTGACGTGAGAAAGATTTTCCTTTTACTTGCAATTATCTTTTTTTCTTCATGTTCCCCGGGAGGGACAGATACCGGGGAAAGAATTATTACGGTGAGCATTGCGCCGTTTAAATATTTTGTTAGGGAGATCGGAGGTGACGATTTCACTGTGAATGTCATGGTACCTGCCGGTGCAAATCCACATATATATGAACCATTCCCGAAGCAGATTTTCAATCTGAGAAAGTCAGTCGGCTACATCAGCAATGGTTATCTTGGGTTTGAAGTTACGTGGCTGGACCGTTTCTATGATACAAACAGGACAATGAAAAAGTTGTCGCTGAGTAAGGATATTGAGCCACTCGGAGTCAGCCATCATCATGATGGAGACCATGTTGAAGGAGCAGATCCTCATTATTGGGTTTCCCCGAAATGTGCCCTGATAATAGCATTGTCTGTAAGGGATTTCCTGTGTGACTTGAACCCTGTCAGCAGAAGTAAATATGAAGCCAATTATCAGGAACTTATACTGCGAATAAAGGAGCTTGATGAAAGGGCAGCCGGGCTCTTTTCAACAATTCAACACAGGTCCTTTATGATATTTCACCCAAACCTTGGATATCTGGCCAGGGATTATGGTCTTGAGGAAATTGCAGTGGAATATGAAGGAAAGGAGCCTCCTCCTTCAAGAATGAAGGAACTAATTGACCGTGCACGTAATGAGCATCTAAAAACGGTATTTGTGCAGAGGGAGTATGATACGAAAAATGCAAGGGCAATCGCACATGAAATTGGCGCTAAAATGCAGAAAATTGATCCTTTGTCGGCAGACTGGATGGATTCAACCTCTGAAATTATCGCTGCTCTCTACACCAGTTTAAATGAAAGTTCAAAATGATCTTACTATATGTCGAGTTTATTTGAGATGAATTCCGTGTCAGCTTCCTATGGCACCAGCATAGTTCTGCAGAATGTAAGTTTACGAGTCATGGAGAATGATTTTATAGGAGTGATAGGTCCTAACGGAGGAGGCAAGACAACCCTTCTCAGAGTTATTCTAGGGCTTCTCAAACCTTTTGAAGGAACGCTTGTCTTTAATTCGGAACTTCTTGACAATAAAAGCATAGGTTACCTCCCACAGATATCCACCGGAGATGTCAGTTACCCTGTAACCGTCATGGATATTGTATTGTCCGGACTTATGATTAAGAAGGGAATCATAACAAGGATGTCCTCTTCCGACAGGGAAAAGGCCTCAATCGTGCTTGACGAGCTTGGCCTTTCAGAGATGAAGGGTACCACACTCAATGAACTGTCAGGAGGCCAGATACAGAGAGTCTTTCTCGGGCGGGCCATAATAGGAGATCCCAGGCTGCTATTACTCGACGAACCAGGAAATTTCGTTGATGCTACATTTGAAAATGATTTTTATGAAAAGCTGAAGGAGCTAAATAAACGGATGGCAATACTTATGGTCTCACACGACGTTGGGACAATCTCCTCACATATAAAATCATTTGCCTGTGTAAACAGGACTCTTCATTACCACCCATCGCATGAGATCACCAATGATGACCTGCTTGCATATGGATGTCCGATTCAACTTATTACTCATGGCATGGTCCCTCATACTGTACTGAAAAGCCATTAATCGTGGAAACAAATATCTTTCAATATGAATTCATAGTAAAAGGTCTACTTGGAGCTATCTTCGCCAGTATCACTGCGGGAATTGCCGGAACCTATATTGTCTCCAGGAGGATGGTTTTTCTAAGCGGGGGCATAACCCATGCCTCATTTGGAGGTATCGGTATAGGATATTTTATGGGGATAAATCCGGTTATAGGAGCCGCTGTTTTCGGAATTCTTTCAGCGCTTGGCGTTGAATATCTTTCCGTCAGGCAGAAGATCAGGGAGGATTCCGCAATCGGTATCCTATGGGCATTTGGTATGGCTATCGGGATAATATTCATTTACCTCACGCCAGGTTATACTCCAAATCTGATGAGCTATCTTTTCGGAAGTATTCTGACAGTTACGAATGCTGATATTATTGCCCTCGGGATTATGTCAGTGATTCTCATCCTGTACTTCGGGATTTTTTACCGGACAATACTCTATATATCTTTTGATGAGGTATTTGCAAGAACATATTCGTCATATGTTGACATTTTCAAATATTTTACAACCTCACTGATTGCTCTTACGATAGTACTGAATATAAGAATGGCAGGGGTGATCCTGGTGCTGTCGCTTCTGACTATACCGCCAAATATTGCGATGATATTCACAAGGGTATATTTCAAAATTGTAGTATGGTCTGTCATCGCAGGATTTTTTGGAACTGCCACCGGTTATCTGATCTCGTATTTTGCCGGCGTGCCAGTTGGGGCAACAATTATTTTTACCCTGGTAATAATTTGGATAATAGTAAAAGGGATAAATCATTTTATTAAAAAACTCTCAAATGTTAACTAACTCACAAATAATATGGATTACGATCTTATAATAATAGGTAGCGGACCTGGTGGCTATGTAGCCGCCATAAGGGCCTCACAGCTGAAGATGAAAGTTGCTGTGGTAGAAAAGGCTGAATTAGGGGGAATTTGTCTTAACTGGGGATGCATTCCCACAAAATCATTGCTTAAGAGCGCACAGGTTTTCGAATATATAAGCCATGCTTCCGAATACGGGATTACATTGAGCGGTGAGGCTAAACCTGATTTCAGTGCAATAATTACAAGGAGCAGGGGTGTGGCGGACTCAATGAGCAAGGGTATTCAGTTCCTGTTCAAAAAAAATAATATTGTTCACCTGAGAGGTCATGGGAAGTTAGCAGGAAACAGCAGTGTAGAGGTTGAGGATCAGGAAGGAAATAAGAAAAGCTATACCGCTAAAAACATAATTATTGCTACCGGTGCCAGATCAAAGGAACTCCCAAACCTTAAGCAGGATGGCAAGAAGATCATTGGTTACAGGGAAGCAATGACGCTACCGGTACAGCCTGCCTCGATGGTTGTTGTCGGATCCGGAGCCATAGGCAGCGAATTTGCAAGTTTCTATCAGTCAATCGGAACAAATGTTACACTTGTGGAATTTCTGCCGAGGATAGTTCCGAATGAGGATGAAGAGGTTTCAAAACAGCTTGAGAGATCCTTTAAGAAGATGAAAATGAAGATAATGACTGATTCCTCAGTAGAATCAGCAGATACTGCCGGGCAAAAATGCAGGGTCACTGTAAAAACGCCTAAGGGAACAGAAGTCATTGAAACGGATATTGTATTTTCTGCAGTTGGAGTGACACCTAATATCGAAAATGCAGGGCTGGAAAAGGCTGGTGTAAAAACTGAAAAAGGAAAAGTCCTTGTTGATGATTACTACAGATCATCTGTTCCGGGTATCTTTGCTATTGGAGATATTGTTCATGGACCAGCCCTTGCCCACGTGGCTTCGGCTGAAGGGATCACGTGCGTCGAAAAGATGGCAGGAGTGGATACAGCACCACTTGATTACAGCAACATTCCTGCTTGTACTTATACTAACCCGGAAATAGCGTCATGTGGAATGACAGAGGCGGCAGCCAGAGAGGCAGGTTTTGATATCCGTGTAGGCAAATTCCCGTTTACCGCCTCAGGAAAAGCAAGTGCTGCCGGAGCAAAAGAGGGATTCGTAAAACTGATATTTGAAGCAAAATATGGAGAACTTCTTGGTGCTCACATGATTGGAGCAAATGTAACAGAAATGATAGCTGAGATTGTGGTTGCACGAAAACTTGAAACCACGGCACATGAAATAATCAAAGCAATCCACCCTCATCCCACAATGTCAGAAGCAATTATGGAGGCTGCTGCCGCGGCATACGGTGAAGTAATTCATATTTAGAATCGCTTAACGAAACTTTAGAATCGCTTAACGCAACCTTTTTTTAATTAAAAGCATCATTCTTATGAATACTTTTTAGTATTTGAGACAATTATTTTTTATTTTTATAATCTCAAACTGTCAAAACTTTGTCAGAGATTAAAGAAATCATTAGAGGTTGTCTCGCGGGAAACAGGAGGGATCAGGAACTTCTGTACAGGAGGCATGCAGCAAAACTGTATGCTGTTTGCCTGCAGTATTCCGGTAATAATGAGGAGGCCAGGGATATATTGCAGGAAGGATTTATTAAGATCTTTGAGAATCTTGAAAGTTACAAGCATGAGGGTTCTTTCGAGGGGTGGATGCGACGTATAACAGTTAATACTGCACTCGAAAAATTCAGAAGCAGGAACAGCCTCTATAGAGTCGACGACATAGACATGGTACCAGAACCTGATGCAGAGCCTGATAATCAGGATTATGCAGGATTGGAAGCAGCTGACCTGCTGGACATAATAAGGGAACTGCCCCCTAAATACAGAATGGTATTTAATCTCTATGCAATAGAGGGGTATTCCCATAAAGAGATAAGCGAAATGATCAATATATCTGAAGGTACATCTAAATCAAACCTTTCCCGGGCCAGGGTTATCCTTCAAAGAAGGGTAGGGTCTTTTACAGGAATTAAGAAAAAAATTGCAAATGGATGAGAGAATGGCCAATATTGATCTTGCTTTCAGAAACGGGCTGAAGGATTACGAGGTGCTGCCTCCTCCTGATGTCTGGAATTGTATTGAAAGCAGAGTCATGAGGAAGAAAATGCCTCCCTATCTCCTGCGGGCTGCGGCATTCCTGGCTATTGCAATGACGATGAGTGTACTTGCTTACCGCTGGATAGGAAAAACTTCCACTATGCCTGCAGAGACAGTACTGGCTCTTAATGAGGAACCAACAGCTCAATTCAATTCCGACAACCTATCCGATCCTGTTATGCAAATAAAGCCGCAATCAGAATCAGCTGGCACCACAAAGGAGATAGTTGCCGAAAATACACAGGAAGTATCCCAATTAGCTCTTGCAGATACAGGAGTTTCATCGATTGCAAAACTGCCTTATACAAATCTCAGATCACCTTTAAAACCAGCATCACTTGATATTATTCATCATCAGCAAAGTTTTACCGGACAACCAATAAATAGCCTTACTGCTGACGATCTTAATCAGGAGTACCAGGATTATCTGTCCGACAATAGCAATGAGGATAAGTCAGGACGATGGTCAATTGCGGCACTGGCAACCCCTACATATTACGGTAAGATAAATTCAGGTTCCGATGAACTTTCAAAACAGATTATGGAATCTGAGAAATCTGTTATTTCTTATACAGGAGGAGTGGCCCTCGCTTATAATGTTAATAAAAGATTCAGCATACAGTCAGGCCTGTTTTATTCATCGGTAGGACAGGAGATTGATGGAATCAATTCCTTTGCAGGATTTCAGAAATATGATAATACAAAAGGCGACCACAACTTTGAAGTTCTTACCACCAACGGAACAGTATTCACAAATAATGCCGATGTCTTTTTGTTTGCTGATGGAAACAGCGACAGGATAGTTACTAATTTCAATAAAGACGTATTCGACCCTCAGAAAGCAAGTCTCGACTATATCAACAATACCATGCGGCAGGACTTCAGCTATCTTGAACTGCCTGTTTTCCTCAGATATAAGCTTATAGACAGAGTAGTAGATTTTAACCTTATTGGAGGATTATCATATAATCTCCTACTTGATAATTCAGTTTATACTGTAATTGACGGGAATAAATATATGATCGGAACAACTGAAGGGCTGAACATGTTCTCTTTAAGCAGTTCCCTGGGGATGGGCATGGAGTATAAATTCTCGGAAAAACTCTCTCTGAATCTGGAACCGACTTTCAGATACTACCTGAATACTTTCAATAATGTCGCCGGTTCAAATTTTCATCCCTATTCCTTTGGGATCTTCTCAGGGATTTCATATAAGTTCTGAATTATTCGTTTTATTTGTTTTCCCACCTGTCCATACTCAATACCTGGCTTTGTTTCCGCATTGGCCTGATTCCACTGCTTCTCATTTAACTATTGCTTAAGCTGATTATCAGGTATAAAAATGTTAACTTTGCAGTTATTTTTTAAATTACCAGCTGAAAATGATATATTCAAACAGGAAGAGTGTGATAACGGCTATTGCCCTGACAGGTGCCATCATAGGGGTATTCTCGATTGCACAGGGATTTAAGGGATTTGGAAACACCCCATCTGATTCGTTAAGGCATTCTGATACTGAGTACAGTATCTCGACTTTCAAATTTCCGGATATCGTAACATTCGCGGGAGAAAAGATGCCGCTCGACAACTTTGATACCAGGGAAAGCCTCGAGCGTGAGATCCTGATTAGTGCATACAGACACTCTTCAACAATTCTTATAATCAAGAAGGCTAACAGGTATCTTCCTGTAATAGAAAAGATTCTTAAAGAATATAATATTCCGGATGATTTCAAATACCTTGCAGCAGCTGAAAGTGAATACAGTAATATGGTATCCCCGGCAGGTGCAACGGGATTCTGGCAGATAATGCCCGAGACAGGAAAAGAGGAAGGCATGGAAATTAACCAGGTTGTAGATGAAAGGTACCATCTTGAGAAATCAACCCGGTTTGCATGTGAATACTTTCTCAAATCATATAAAAAGTATGGCAGCTGGACGCTGGCCGCAGCTTCTTACAACGGAGGAAGAGCGAGGATTGATGAACAGATAGACCTTCAGCATCAGAATAATTATTATGATCTTCTTTTGGCTGAAGAGACAGCAAGGTATATATTCAGAGTGGTGGCCTATAAATTGATTATTACTGATCCGGTAAGCTATGGTTTCAATATCGGCAACGATGACCTGTATCCCGAATTGAAATATTACGAGGTCAGGGTAGATAGTGCAGTAACTGATATGTCGGTTTTTGCAGGGAAGTTCGGGACTAATTACAAAATGCTGAAATTCCTTAATCCATGGCTCAGAAAACCATTTCTGACACCAAAACCAAACAAGGAATATATAATCAAGATTCCGGCAGAAGGTATGAGAAATATTGAGAAAGGAGAGAGTGAGATCGGATCTTTTGACAAGGAAGATTTGAGATGAGTGAAGAGATAAATGTTCTGGGAGCACGGGTCCATAATTTACAGAATATAGATGTGACTATCCCGCGGAACAAGCTGGTTGTTATTACCGGCTTGAGCGGCAGCGGTAAATCATCCCTTGCTTTCGACACAATTTATGCAGAGGGACAGAGACGTTATCTGGAGACTCTTTCTGCATATGCCCGACAATTTCTTGGCGGAATGGAACGTCCTGATGTTGACAAGATAACAGGATTGAGCCCGGTGATATCCATTGAACAGAAGACCTCAAACAAGAACCCGCGTTCTACAGTAGGCACTATAACTGAAATATATGACTTTCTGAGGCTTCTCTTTGCCAGGGCTTCTGATGCTTATTCCTATTTGTCGGGCGAAAAGATGGTTAAATACTCTGATGATCAGATACTCGGATTAGTAAAGAGCCGTTTTACGGGAAAAAAGGTTTACTTCCTTGCACCCGTTATAAAAGGAAGGAAGGGCCACTACAAGGAGTTGTTCGAGCAGCTCAGGAGAAAAGGATTCCTTAATGTACGGATAAATGGTGAGATCAGGGAGCTTGTCCCGGGTTTGAAACTTGACCGTTATAAAACTCATAATATAGAGCTGGTGATAGACAAATTCATCGTGGGTGAGATTTCAGACAAAAGGCTTTACGACTCCGTTCTGATGTCCCTTGACCAGGGTGACGGGATAATGATGGTGCTTGATGCCTCTGACAATGAACCGCGATATTTCAGCAGACATCTTATGTGTCCTGTTACAGGTCTGTCGTATGACGAACCTGCACCTCACACCTTTTCATTTAACTCACCGCACGGAGCATGCCCCCATTGTAATGGTCTGGGGGAGATCTCCAGCATTGATGAGAAGAAGCTTATTCCTGACAGGGAGCTTAGTATAAGAAAAGGAGGCATTGAACCTCTGGGGAAATACAGGAATATATGGATTTTCTGGCAGATTGAGGCAATTGCTGAAAAAAACGGATTTACCCTCGATACACCAATAATGGAGATCCCTGAAGATGCCCTCAATAAAGTGCTTTATGGATCTGATGAGGTACTGAAGCTTTCAAATACGCCGTTGGGCATGACCTCCAATTATTTCCTGACATTTGAGGGAGTTGTGAATTTTGTCGGTAATCTTGAGACTATTAGCGGGAAGAAAGGCAGCACACGTATTAAGGACCAGTACGTTCAGTATAATGTTTGCCAGGAGTGCAACGGAACCAGGCTGAAGAAGGAATCATTGTTTTTCAGGATTGACGATAAAAATATAGGAGAGCTCTCTGTCTTGGATATCAGAGAGTTATCTGTATTTCTGGCCAATATAGAGGATAGGATGTACCCGAAGCAGAAGCAGATCGCTTCCGAAATACTTAAAGAGATCAGGCCAAGGCTCGGCTTCCTCCTGGAGGTTGGTCTGGAGTATCTTTCACTTAACAGGGGTGCCAAAACTCTTTCAGGAGGCGAGAGCCAGAGAATCAGGCTTGCTACCCAGATTGGTTCAAGACTTGTAAATGTGCTATATATTCTCGACGAGCCAAGTATAGGGCTTCACCAGCGGGATAACAGGAGACTGATTGCTGCTTTAAAACAATTACGGGATGCGGGGAATTCAGTAATTGTTGTTGAACACGATAAGGAAATGATACTATCTGCTGATTATGTAGTTGATATGGGGCCGGGAGCCGGTCGTCACGGAGGACTTGTGGTGGCTCATGGCAAACCTTCTGAACTTTTGCTTAAAAATACACTTACCTCATCTTATCTGAATAATACCAGGAAGTTTAATATCCCTGAGAAAAGGAGATCAGGAAACGGGAAGTTCCTTGTACTTACCGGAGCTTCAGGACATAACCTTAATAGTGTTGATATTAATCTGCCCCTTGGAACGCTTATATGTGTGACAGGAGTTTCAGGAAGCGGTAAATCATCCCTTATAAACCAGACGCTCCACCCTGCACTGGCAAAGAAGTTTCATGGTGCAGGTAAATCACCTTTGCCTTTTAAAGAGATAACAGGCCTTGAACATATTGACAAAGTAATAGAGGTCAGCCAGTCTCCGATAGGCAAAACTCCACGCTCAAATCCTGCAACATATACCGGATTATTCACTGACATCCGGAAGCTGTTTGAACAGACAACAGAGGCAAAGATCAGAGGATTCGGTGCAGGCAGGTTTTCATTCAATGTAAAGGGAGGTAGGTGTGAAGGATGCGAAGGTGCAGGGATGAAGACAATAGAGATGAATTTCCTGCCCGATGTTTATGTACACTGCAACGAGTGTAATGGCAAGCGCTACAACAGGGAAACACTCGAAGTGAAATATAAGGGACAATCAATCAGCGATGTTCTTGAAATGACTGTAAATATTGCAGTTGAATACTTCTCTAATGTCCCGTCGATATATCATAAGATAAAAACATTGCAGGATGTCGGTCTGGGTTATATAAGGCTGGGTCAGCAATCAACTACTCTATCCGGCGGGGAAGCTCAGCGTGTCAAGCTCGCAACTGAACTGGCAAGAAGAGATACCGGGAAGACAGTCTATATCCTGGATGAGCCTACTACAGGCTTGCATTTTGAAGATGTAAGGGTTTTGCTGGAGGTACTGAATAAGCTGGTCGAAAGAGGTAATACTGTCATCGTCATAGAACATAACCTCGATGTTGTAAAAATGGCGGATCATGTAATTGATCTGGGCAGGGAGGGTGGAAAAGCTGGAGGAAACATTTTATTTTCAGGCTCACCTGAAGAACTTGCTGAATGCAGGGAAAGCTATACAGGGATTTATATCAAGGCTGAACTTAACGCATAAGAATTTAATTATATTTGAGATAAATTTCTATTTCATAGCATAGACATGGAGAAACCAGCAGATCTGATTAAGGATGCTTTTGAGCAGAAGACATGGAGTGAGATTCACACCACCGATTCCTGGCGTGTATTTAAAATTATTTCAGAACTGGTGGAAGGTTTTGAAAAACTTGCCCGTATTGGTCCCTGTGTATCAGTTTTTGGATCAGCGAGAACCCATTATAACGACAAATATTACAGGCTGGCAGAAGAGATCGCTTTCAAGCTTACTCAGAATGGTTACGGAGTTATAACCGGCGGTGGCCCCGGTATCATGGAGGCAGCCAACAAGGGAGCTGAGAGAGGAAAAGGAAAATCAGTTGGGATTAACATTGATCTTCCGTTTGAGCAAAGGCCTAATCAGTACATCGACCCCGATAAACTGATCACTTTTGACCATTTCTTTGTAAGAAAACTGATGTTCATGAAATACGCCCAGGGCTTCATAGTACTGCCTGGCGGATTCGGAACTTTTGATGAACTGTTTGAAGCTATAACCTTGATTCAGACAAGAAAAATAGGAAAGTTCCCGATCATTCTTGTAGGGAAAAAATACTGGGGAGGACTTATAGAATGGATAAAGTCGGAAATGCTTTCCGAAGAAGAAAATATTTCACCCGATGATTTGAATCTTTTTACCCTTGTTGATACATCAGATGAGGCTGTCGAAAATATTGTAAAGTTCTATTCAAGATATCTTCTCAGCCCGAACTTCTGACTAAACCTTTCTCATTCTGTCCATTTCACGAGTGGCATCCTTGCGCCTGAGGGTTTCACGTTTATCGTATTCCTTCTTGCCTTTCGAAATTGCTATTTCAGCTTTAGCCAGCCCCTTATCGTTAATAAAGACTTTAATTACTATAATAGTTAAACCGGTCTCTTTTACTTTCCTTTCAATTTTCCTTATCTCACGTTTGGTAAGCAAAAGCTTCCTTTCACGGAAAGGATCATGGTTGTTGAGATTACCCCACCAGTATTCAGCAATATGCATTCCCTTAATAAACATCTCTCCATTATTGAAAAAGCAATATGAGTCAGCTATTGTTGCTTTCCCAAGCCTGATGGATTTTATTTCCGTCCCTGAGAGCTTTATTCCAGCTATGAATTTTTCAAGAAACTCATAATCATGAGAAGCTTTTTTGTTCCTGATTACGATATCTCCCCTGCCGCCTTTCATCCTTAATTATTATGCGAAAAATGAATAATATACCCTGTCGGTGATCATACTTAAAAGAAGATTTGTCGTAATATATATTCCTGCAAATATTATTGTTGCCGCAATAAGCAAAGGCATTTTTTTATACTGTGGAGGATTCAGGATCTTTTCTGCCCCTATCCAGAAGATATGGAGGCCATAAAGACCTATTATATTAACAAAGAGCAGCGATTCAAACATATGGCTTAAGATCTGGCATAAAAGAAAAGGGGCCGCCGAAAATACAACCAGCATGAAAGAGATGTTGAAATCTCTTCCCAGATCGAGGGGGTAAGTTACTTCCCCTAACAGGTATGTTGATGCATAAACCGTAAGTAAGATAACCATTATGCATTTAATGCTCAGGAGAACAGAATAAGATTTTGCAAGTTCAGCATTGGCGAACAGGAGCGATCCAAAAAAAGCTGACAAGGCAACCAGCAGAACAAGAGGAATGAGAAAACTATTTCTTATAAGTCCTGTTGATGGGTGTTCTGAAACTATTTTTTCCCAGAATTTTGCCGGGGAGGAAACAATATTGGTAATTCTATTAAAGAAAAAGTTGAAGTTCATGAAAAAACAGATTTGAATGCGCGGCAAAATTAACTAAATTTATGGTAACTTGCTTTTACCTCCGAAATCATTAATCAAGCGGCTGTGGAATTAAATTCAAACTATGACTTATTGATAGTTACCGGACCCACTGCTTCCGGCAAGACCTCGCTGGCTGTAGCCATTGCCGGAAGGATAGGAGGTGAGATAATTAGTGCGGATTCACGCCAGGTTTACAGGGGAATGAACATTGGTACCGGGAAGGATTATGATGATTATCTTCTTGATGGAAGACGTATACCCTGTCATCTTATTGATATTGCTCCCCCTGGTTATAAATATAATGTCTTTGAATATCAAAGGGATTTTATAAGAGTTTATACCAGTCTGAAGTCCAATAATATTTTTCCGGTGGTGTGTGGCGGCTCAGGGATGTATGCCGATAGTATCATTTCAGGGTACAGGATGGTGGAGGTTGTACCAGACAGCGGTCTCAGAAGTAATCTTGAAAAAAAATCAATGGAGGAGCTGACAGAAATATTATCAACCTACAAAGAGCTTCATAACATTACAGATATTGACTCAAAAAAAAGGGTTATCAGGGCAATAGAAATTGAACATTTTAATAAGAATAAGTCGAAACCTGTCAGTGCTTTCCCGGAAATCAGGTCTCTTGTAGTTGGGATACTTCCTGACAGGGAGTCGAGACGTATTAATATTTCAAAAAGACTCAAACAACGGCTCGATGAAGGAATGGTAGATGAAGTTAAGAATTTGATGGAACAGGGGATAAAGAGTGATATCCTTATCTATTACGGTCTGGAATATAAATATATCGCACTTTATCTTACAGGTAAGAT
This sequence comes from uncultured Bacteroidales bacterium, assembly GCA_963782945.1. Lineage (GTDB taxonomy): Bacteria > Bacteroidota > Bacteroidia > Bacteroidales > VadinHA17 > LD21. Next base: position 128,924 of record CAWALO010000027.1, on the reverse strand, counting down.
GATCTATGAAGATATGGTCAGGGACCTTGAAACAGCTATTCATCAGTTTTCAAAGAGACAGATGACCTGGTTCCGTGGAATGGAAAGGAGGGGAGTCAGGATCAACTGGCTGGACAGCAAGCTGCCTTTGGAGGAAAAGATAAACAGGGTTATGGAATTACTTCATTACTTCAGATAAGCATCCAGCCACTCAAAAAACTCACGTTGCCATATGACTGCATTCTGAGGTTTAGTAACCCAATGACTTTCATTCTCGAAGAATAGCAGCCGGCTGGGAACCCCATTTAACCTTGCAGCCTGAAATGCCTCCAGACTCTGAGTATATGGTATCCTGAAGTCATTCTGCCCGGTAATTATAAGTATTGGTGTTGTCCATTTATCAACCATAAGATGCGGAGAAAATTTATAGCTTGGCAGATCTTTCCAGTAAGGACCTCCATAATCTTTGTCTGGAAACCATAGCTCCTCAGTAGCCCCATACTCACTTTCGAAATTGAATACCCCGCAGTGTGCAACGAATGCTTTAAATCTTCCTGCATGAACACCGGCAAGGTAAAAGACTGAAAAGCCACCGTAACTTGCTCCCACAGCACCTAATCTGGTTGCATCAATATAAGGCTCTTTTGCCATCGCATCGGTTGCATCAAGATAGTCCTGAATGTTTTTTCCTCCATAATCACCGGAAATCTGTTCTTTCCATTCCTGACCAAACCCTGAAACACCTCGACGGTTTGGAGCAAATACTATGTAGCCTTTTGCTGCTATCATCTGCATATTCCACCTGTATGACCAGAACTGATCAAGAGATGACTGTGGACCACCTTCGCAGAAAAGCAGGGCAGGATACTTCTTTGTCTGGTCAAAGTCAGGAGGATAGATTACCCACATCTGGAGGTCTTTATTATCTTTGGTTTTAGTAAATTTCTCCTCAACCTTTCCCATCCTTATGTTATCGTAGATGCTTTTATTTATTGAGGTTATCTGCTTAATTGTGAAAGATTTCATATCAACAGTGGAGAGTTCGGGAGCCATTGACATTGAGAGTATTTGTGAGACAAGAACACCTGATTTTAGATTAAACGGACCCAGATTATGAACTCCTTCCGTCACCTTTGTTACTCCTTCCTCCGCAGAATCAATTTTGAATATCTGTGAAGTGCCCAGATGGGAACAGGCAAAGTACAGTGATTCGTTATTTTCCCAGGTAATATTAGTAATATCAAAGACCCATCCTTTTGATTTCCATTCTCTGGTACCATCTTTAATATTGTAGACAAAAAGCCTGTCCAGATCCGCTTCATAACCGTCTCTTTCCATACTCTGGTAGGCGATCTTCGAACCGTCAGGAGAAAATGCCGGGTATCTGTCATAACCTTTATTGCCTTCAGAGATATTAATCTCCCTGCCTGTTTCTATGTCATAAAGATAAATATCTGAATTTGTGCTTACAGCGTCTGCTTTGCCATTAAGCCTTTTGGTAGTATATGCCACGGATTTGCCATCGGGGCTCCAGGAAATCTCACCTTCATCGAAATATGGGGCAGTAGGGGATTCGAACTTTTGCCCTTCCAATATATCTTTTTCGCCTGAAACACTATTTCCGTCAAATCCTGCAACGAAGATATGACTGTAGGAATAATCACTCCAGCTGTCCCAGTGGCGGTACATTAGGTCATTTATGATTCTTACCTGCGCTTTGGGCATATTGTGTTTTTCATTTGCAGTCTGATCCAGTTTCACCCTCCTGGTAAAATATATTTTGTTGCCTGCAGGGGAGATATTATAAATCTCAAAATCACTTAACCCTGATATAATCTTTTGCCCTGAACCGTCGTCATTCATGCTGCACAGGCTGCCATCACTTATATAGGCTATTGACTTGCCGTTATTAAACCACTGAGGAGCAGATCCTCCTTCGCTGGTGAGCTGAACAGCGTTCCCTCCGGATGCTGGTAGTTTATATATATTTGTTTTTCTTGTCTCACTCTGAAGATCGATATCCGTTACTGTATATAATACATATGCCCCGTCTGGTGAGAGGGTAAACGTTCCCAGCCTCCTGAATTTCCACATTATTTCAGGTGTCATTACTCCGCCAGACTTCTCTGCATCGGTGAGCTGGTTATTGAATTGGGGAGAAGGTTCAGGTTTTATACCGGCTTTTTGCTTACATGATCCTGACAATAGCAAAGACATAAGAAATACCGGCAACAGATATCTTTTCATAGTGGTATAAATTAATAAATAAGGATTATTTTTTCAGGGCTTCGGATACTTTGTTTTTCAATTCATCATATAATTCCGGATTGTCTTTCAGGATCTGTTTTACAGCGTCACGTCCCTGTCCAAGTTTTGTATCGCCATAGCTGAACCATGAACCGCTCTTTTTAATTATTTCAAAGTCAACACCGAGGTCAACTATTTCCCCCAACTGTGATATTCCTTCTCCATAGAGGATATCAAAATCAGCTTTTTTAAACGGGGGAGCAAGCTTATTCTTTACAATCTTAACCCTTGTGCGGCTGCCAATTATCTCTTCCCCTTCTTTAAGCTGGCTGGTCCTGCGTATATCCAGTCTTACTGAAGCATAAAACTTCAGGGCGTTGCCTCCTGTTGTGGTTTCAGGATTACCGAACATAACCCCTATTTTATCTCTCAGCTGATTGATGAATACGCAGGATGTATTTGTCTTGTTTATGTTGGCTGTCAGTTTTCTCAATGCCTGGGACATTAACCTGGCCTGAAGGCCCATCTTCGAGTCGCCCATTTCACCTTCGATTTCAGCCTTGGGTGTCAGTGCTGCCACTGAATCGATAACGATAATATCGAGTGCCCCTGAACGTATAAGGTTATCTGTTATCTCAAGTGCCTGTTCCCCATTATCAGGCTGGGAAATAAGAAGATTTTCGACGTCGACTCCCAGTTTTTCTGCATAATTGCGGTCGAATGTATGCTCTGCATCTATTATTGCAGCTATTCCTCCGTTCTTTTGTGCCTCTGCAATGGCATGGATAGCCAGAGTAGTCTTTCCTGATGCCTCAGGGCCATAGATCTCAATTACTCTTCCTCTGGGCAATCCTCCAATGCCCAGGGCAGCATCCAGTCCGATAGATCCTGTTGAAATGATCTGTATATCTTCAATTGCATGATCACCGAGTTTCATAATAGTTCCCTTGCCAAAATCCTTTTCAATTTTCCCAAGCGTAACTTCAAGTGCCTTAAGCTTATCCTTGTTTATTTCTTTTCGTTCTTTGCTCATATTATTGGTTTTATTAATTATACAACTTGAAAATCTGTTCCGTATGGCCGGCGGTATCAACTTTTTCGATTATCTTTTCCAGCATGCCCTTCTCATCAATGATGAAGGTCGTCCTGAGTACACCCATATAACTTTTCCCGTACATTTTTTTCTCGCCCCATACGCCATAATCATTCATTATCTTCTGTGAAGTATCGGCTATAAGCGTAAACGGGAGCGAATATTTCCCTGCAAAGCCTTTATGTGATTTTTCACTGTCGGGACTTACTCCTATTACTACAAATCCTTTTTTAATCAGAGAATCATAATTATCACGCAGGTTGCATGCTTCAGCTGTACATCCCGGTGTGTTATCCTTCGGGTAGAAGTATAAGATTACCTTCTTCCCGATATAGTCGGTCAGTTTAATTGTCTTGCCATCCTGATCAATCCCTTCAAATATCGGGGCTTTTGATCCCTCTTTTAGTTGTCCCATGGATTAAATATTTTGTTATTATGGGTAAATTTACGAAGTTTGAATCGTATTATGCAAGAAAGTATGGATTTGTTATTAACACAAACCATAATGAATAATAATGATTTGTTCGAATAGATTATTGATTATAAGGTACTTGTGAAAAAAATAAAATATGTATTACATTAAAAGCCGACAACTGACAGTCAGGTTAGTAATGATGCTGGTTGCTTTTTCTGCCTTTACTAATATTTTTGCTCAGAACAGTCAGCCATCTTCCACGCGTCAATCGTCCATTGAGGCATTTTCAAAAGGGAATTATGAGCAGGCATACACTGATTTCAGCCAGTTGCTTGTTAAATATCCCAAAGACCCTTTATACAAGTATTATTCCGGAGCCTGCCTTGTTATGATGAAGAAAGATCCGGAGGAAGCAGTTACTCTTCTTCAGCAATCTCTTAATGGCGCATCTGTGGTAAAATCACTTCCACCAGATGCCATGTTTTATCTCGGAAGGGCGCAGCAAATGTCTGGTAGATTTTCCGATGCCATAACTTCATATTCGTTATATAGTGAGCAGGTTGGCAAGAAAACATCCAGGGAACAGGGAGTACCGGGATATATTCAGGAGTGTGAGAACGGGAAGGGAATTGTTACAGCCGCAGCTGTTAAACCTGCAGCAGCTGTCTCAGCTGAAAAAACTGCGATAAGCAAACCTGATTATCAGCCATCTGCAAATGCTGCAGATAAAAAGACGGCTGGCAAAGAGATTGAAGAGAGGAAGGAACTGCCCGCCGAGTATGAAAATCTTCTTGACGAAGCTCTTAGATTGCAATATAAGGCAGATTCTTTGAATCTGCTTGCAGGTGAGCAGAAGAATCAACTGGAGAAGCTTCCGGAATCTGAAAGAGCTACCATGAAAATGAAAATTGGTCAGAATGAAATGCTTGCCGCATCTTATCAGAAAACTGCTGATTTGAAATACAGTGAAGCTCAGTCTAAGATGGATCCCGGGCATGACACAGCTCCTGAAAAGAGAGATACAGAACCTAAGGTCGAAAAGAAGGAACCGGTGAAGGCGGAGGAAGACAAAAAAATCCCTGAAAACGCCGGAGAGGCTGAACAGATAAAGCAAGATGTACCTGTTGCAATTAAATCAGCGGGAACATTCTCATTTTTTGAAGTGCTGTCTAATGAAGCTGCTTATCCTTACGAGAAGATCATTATTGATCCTGAAGTTCCTTCAGGTCTGATTTATCGTATTCAGCTCGCCGTTTTCCGAAATCCTGTTGCACCATCATATTTCAAGGGAATTAATCCGGTTTATGGGTTTAAAGTGGCTGGAACTGACAAAACAAACTATTATGCAGGGATGTTTCGCAGATCAGCCGATGCAAAAAAAGCTCTTCAGCGGGTGAAAGAGGCAGGATTCAGGGATGCCTTTATTGTTGCAATGTCAGACAATAAGGTGGTGTCGGCAGACAGGGCCACCGTCCTTGAAAATGAGTGGAGTACGAAACCTCTCGTTGATCTGGCACTGCCCGGTGCAGCGATTGATACTATTCCTCCAACACTCGCTTTCAGGGTCGAAGTAGCAAGGTCTTTAAAGCCTATGAAGGCGGATGCTGTCGAAACATTGAGAGCGATGGCAGGGAGCAGGGGGTTGGATATTTTACACCTCAGTGACGGAAATAATGTATATCTGATTGGAAAATTTATTACTTTTGAAAGTGCTGCAGAGTATGCTGACTTACTGATTAGAAATAATTACCGCGGAGCAAAAGTTGTTGCCTGGCTGGGTAACAAGGAGGTTCCGGTTGAGACGGCCAGGCAGCTTTTTAATGATCTCGAATGAAGGAACGGACATTACATAGAAATGATAAGCTTAAAAGAAGAAGTGAGACCAGCACCCTTGTACTGTACAATGATGATTTTAACACTTTTGATCATGTTATAAAATCATTGGTTGAGGTGTGTGGCCACGACCCTGTACAGGCTGAGCAATGTGCCCTTATTGTACATTTTAAAGGCAGTTGTGAAATAAAAACCGGTGTTATTGAAGTACTTAATGCAATGTGCAGATCGCTCAATGCCAAAGGACTCAATTCAGTTGTCAGGAGTTTCTGAAATTATTATGATTTATATTTCCCCCTGTGAAACAGACTATTTAGCCCCCTGTCAAAAAATGTCAGGAAGAGAATGCAGATAAACAGGTATGGCAAATAACCCGGCACTGCAAAACTGAAGAGGGAATCAAGATTAATTTTGAAAGCTGGTATACTAATATCCTTAATTATTTTCATCCATGGCATGTCGCCAAATTCATTGCTGTTCGCGGGAAGTAACAGTACAATTCCGGTAAGGATCAATGTGACAGTTACAGATATTAGAGGAACGAGGGTCCTTTTAATTAATTTTTCACGGATTTTTACCGGTCTGCTCTCCAGACTCACAATGGTCATTACTTTCCCGGTGAAACCTGATGGAGCTCGTTCAGCCATTTCAGGTATTAAGTGCTCCCTCAACGGGTCATTATCATATTCCGGCTGTGTATTCATATGGTATAATTCTTTTCTTTTCAGCATATTCAAAAATCTGAAGCATCTTCTGTCTTGCCCTGAAAAGCTTCACTTTAACATTCGATTTGCTTATTCCTGTTACCTGCGATATCTCCTCAGTACTCATATCCTGGTAATAGTGCAGGGTGATCAGACTCCTGTCCTCTTCACTTATCTTCTGGAAGGCAAAGTTAATCAAAGATCTTCTGTATTCGATATCTGCCTCCTCATCGCTGATGCCTGTACCCATAAAATCCCTGGCATCAGCCGGGAAATCCTCAAGTGACAGGATCTCCTTTTTCTTTACCCTTACAAAAGAAACAGCAGTGTTATAGACAATTCTGTAGAGCCATGTAGAAAAACTGCTTTTCCTTTTAAAACTGCCTAATGCCCTGTAGGCCTTCAGAAATGAATCCTGTGCAATTTCTTCGGCATCCTCACGGTTGCAGCATATCCTGAAGGCGAGATTAAATGCTTTATCTTTATGCCGGTCAATAATATACGTGAAAGCATTTATGTTTCCCTGAAGAACCTGGTCTATATAACGTAATATGTCATCCTTATCATTCACTCTGACCATTTGACGGTAAAATTATTAAATGGTTACAGATAAATCGATTTTGTTTTTAATATAAATTATCTTTTCCCCATTTCGAGTCTGGGAGATGTGCTGTTGGAATTTCTTAATTCGTAATTGCAGAATAAAATGCTCCACTTTTTGTAACCAGGTTGTTATGCAGGTAGTCTAATTGATAAAATGAGTTTAAACCAATAACTTTTATCATGGGAGCAACAGCAATTACTTTTATCGCTTTATTCGCCGCAATTTTTGGCATATTGTATGTCTACTATTCTACACGTCACAAGGAAAGACTGGCCCTGATAGAGAAAGGTGCCGATGCCTCTCTCTTCAATACAGGTAAAGAGGCTTCCAGGTCGGCCATTAACTGGGGAAAGTTTACACTGAAGATCGGGATGCTTTTTATGGGTGTAGCACTTGGCATTCTTGTTGGCGCTTTAATGTCCAATGCAGGAATCCTTGATGAAGATGCAAACTATCCGGCTATGATCTTTTTCTTCGGAGGACTGAGCCTTGTCCTGTTCTATGTAATTGACAGGAAAAACAAATAAATTTCATTCCTCCGTAACCACCCAAACTTCCATCCTTCAGACCCCCCAACCCCCCCAAGGGGGGGCTAAAAAAATCCTTCTAAAAACTATTATAATCCCCCCTTTAGGGGGCTACCCTTTATACACATCTTATTTTAATATTCATTGAATATCGAATAACTTTTTATAATTGATTGTCTATGAGAGAATAAGATCCCTCGCTGCGCTTCGGGATGACAGGTCGTTTTTGTGGTGATGGAGGGAAGCGGCGGCGATTCGATTGGACATTATTGCCATGTAAATAATACTTCGAATCGCCGCCGCTTCCCTCCATGATTTTAAAATGGACCTGTCATCCCGAATGCAGCCAGCCTGAGCTTGCGAAGGATGGCGAAATGAGGGATCTCATGGATCTACCAGTATTATAAACAGAGGGATGAACCAGTTTTGATTACTATAAACAGCTCAAACTCTGACATCACTCTAAAATGTGTATAAAGGGTAGTTTAGGGGGGCAGGGGGGCAAGACTAAGGAGTAAAAATTTCCTTTGAGAAGGGCAAAATCAATCAGGATCGGGTGGTTTATGTTATTTTATATAGAATTCTATCATATTTTTAATCGCATTTCTGCATACGGTGCAGAACCCTTTCTGTCCATTGCTTTTCATCCTGCACTCCATCTCCGGACGAAAGATCCCTTTGGCAGAATATCCTCCCCCCTCAAATAACCCGGTAACACTCTGATATTTTTCTTCTGCAGGCGTAGGAACCGGAATTCCTGCAGGAAGCTCTTTGTCCCATTTGGAACCGAAATCCACCATCGTTGTTATATTGGGTTCCCATGGCTCAATATCCAGGGGATAAAACTCATCATATGCAACTTCCGAAGAGTAGTATTCATCTGCAAGTCCTGCAAATCCATGACCTAATTCATGCATGAAAACCTTTTGTGAGAGCTTATTCCCTGCAGTTGTTCCACTGTAATAATTGTAAACGCCGCCGCCGCCGTATCTCTGACTGTTTACAAGAACTATTATCACATCATGAGGGACCGCTGCAGCATAATCGTTTACAGATTTGATATCCAGAGTGGTCAGATAACGGTCAATATCAAATGTGTAGAAGCTTGAATTCAATGCTGTGTTAACGTAAATTCCTTCACCCGGAACATCGGTTCCGGAATCCTGTGAAACGGCATCCACAGCCATGATATTAAACTTGTCTGCATAATTATTGAATGGTTCTTCCCTGAAAAGGGCATCTGCCAAATTGGTTACGTCCTTATGGAATTTATCCATTTCATCAGCTCTGTAACCTTCTGCAATAAATGCAATATCCACTGACTTGTGGGGGTCACCCTTCCCACGGATCTTGCTTGTATTAACCTTCAGAGGCTTCTCTTTTATGATAAAGTAATCTGCAGGATCTATTTTTGTCTCATATAACCTCTTATATGACCCGTCTCTTTTTCTCTCGCTGATCACAAACTTAATCCTGTTTTTTGGGAAAGGTAATGTAGCTACCTCATAAAAGCTTCTGGAGATTGTTTTTGCCTCTGCAGTTGTCTGCCACTCCTGATATAGCGAAGAGAATCCCCTGGAATAAATGAGTAAATCTGTTGAATCGTCAAAGGCTTCATATCTGAAATTTCCAAAATCAAAAGGATCTATGAGACCTTTACCTGAGCCTGCCCAGAATGGCTCTTCCTTCATCGCCATCGGGAATACTGAGGTTTCCCGGCTGTTACCTGAAAACATAAAGTCATATCTTAGAACTTTGTCAGTGAAAAAATCTTCAAACCTGATCTGGCCTGCCACAGAAGCTGAAATGACCATCATGCATAGAATTATTCTTATTCTCATTGTGATAATTATTACCATTAGATATTTGTAAAGCTAAAGATTTTCAATAATACCAATTGATAATTTAGTTACTTTTGCGACAAATTAAATAATTGTATCATGCGGTTCATGAATGATCCATCGATATGGATAAAGGAATTTTTTATTCAGACCGGACTCAGTTATGGTTTATCTTCACTGCTCAGCACAATAACTCTGGTAATAGTTGTCACTGCATTGAGCTGGGTGGCCAATTTTATTGCAAAATTTATCATCAATACAATTGTTACAAGGATTGTAAAAAGTACCTCTTCCCAGTGGGATGATATTTTCCTTGAGCAGAAGGTTTTCACACGCCTGTCACATCTTGCTCCTGCCCTCGTTATATGGTTCATGGCAGCCTGGGCTCTGAAAGCATATCCGGGCTGGCTAATTGCTGTTCATAAAATGGCATATATATATATGGTATTTGCCGGCATGGCAGTGCTCCTCGCTTTTGTTGAAGCATGGCATCAGATCTATAATACCCTGGCAGTTTCTCAGCATCGTCATATCAAAGGTTATGTTCAGCTTGTAAAGATTTTAGTGATAATTATTGCACTCCTGGTTGTTATATCGGTAATATTCAAGAAAGATATAAGCGCTATTCTTGCAAGTCTTGGAGCAATGGCTGCCGTTCTGATCCTTGTTTTCAGAGATGCTCTATTAGGCCTGGTAGCAAGTATTCAGCTCTCTGCAGACAACATGCTCAGGGTGGGTGACTGGATTACAGTACCACGGAGGGATGTTGATGGAGTGGTTGTCGATATCACACTGAGCAATGTCAAGATCCAGAATTTTGACAAGACAATAGTTAATGTTCCAACATATTCACTTGTAAATGACTCTTTTCAGAATTGGAAGGGGATGGAAGAGGCAGGGGTAAGGCAGATTAAAAGAGCCATTTTTATTGATATGAGGAGCATAAGGTTCCTTGACAATGAGCTGAGAGGCAGGCTTTGCAGTATTCCCATCCTGAAGGAATATATTGAATCCTTTGAAAGAAAAGGATCTGAACAGGGTTCATTGGCAGAAGACGGCCTGTTTTTCAATGCTTCGCGTCTCACCAATCTGGGAGTTTTCAGGCATTATACAGAAACCTTCATAAAGCAGCATCCATTAATAGATAAAAATCAGGCCTTTGTTGTTAGACACAGATCTCCCGAAGGGAACGGTTTACCTCTTCAGATCTACGCCTTTACTCAGAATAACCAGATGAATCCTTATGAGAACATTCAATCCGAAATATTTGAACATCTTCTGGCAATAATGAGTTTATTTGGCCTTAGAGTATTCCAACAACCGACAGGAGATGACCTTCTTGCTTTATCGGGTATGAAGTAAATTATTTTAAATTTTAATAACCGAGAACATTATGGCTGACTTGAATACTAGAATTAGCGACTTTGTCTGGAAGAACATAAATGAAAAGCATGTTACCGGAAAAAGAGACCCTTTCTGGGAATCGCTTGCAAATACAGGGACCGAGCTATGGCTTGACACCGGGGATATGGAAGAGGCTGAGGCCAACTGGTCTGCTGAAATGAGTGCGTTAACTACTAACAATACTCTGCTTAACAATGAGATACAGAAAGGAATTTATGATATTTTTATTTCTGAGGCTAAAAGTATTGTAAGGGATCTTCCTCCGGAGGAAAGGGTGAAGGAAATTGCTTTTATCCTGAATGCCCGTCATGGACTCCGACTTGCTTCAAAGTTCGGCGGTTATGTGAGTGTTGAATTGCATACTGATACTGCTCATGATATTAAGGCGATACAGTATTATGGCAGACGGTTTCATGAAATATGCCCCGAACAATTTATTGTTAAGGTTCCATATACTGCAGAAGGATTAATAGGAGCCAGGCTTCTTAAGGATTCGGGCGTAAGGATCAATTTCACACTTGAGTTCAGTGCAAGGGAGAATGTCCTTGTAACAAAAGTCGCCAGACCCGATTATCTTAATGTATTTCTTGGCCGGATAGGAGCCTATATTATTAATAATAATCTGGGCGATGGTTCATGGGCAGGAGAGAAGACAGTTATCTCATCACAAAACTGGGTAACCGGACTGTCAGCCGACAATCCATGGCAGACAAAGCTGATTGCCGCCAGTTTGAGAAATCATGGCCAGCTTGAGCTCCTGGCAGGGACCGATGTTTTTACAATGCCCCCGAAAGTGGCGGCAGCAGGTCGCCGGGAATTGAGCGGGAATTTTACATCCCGTATTCATGAAAATTATGAAGTGAATCTTTATGATGCTGCAACCGGGGCAGGCCTTGAGAATTGCTGGGAGGTTAACAATAAAGTGCTGAATCTTGCTGAAAGGCTTTCTGCAAAGCTTCCGGCCTCCGGATCGGAACTTGTCCACATTGCTCATGAAGAGGGTTGCGAGGATATGTTTCCTTTCCTGACAAAAGAGGAGAAAAGTTTCATTGCATCTGATGGCAAAATACCTGTCCACTCAAGATGGGCCAAAAAGATAAGTGAAGGGAAGATTGCTCCTGATACATTGCTTACTCTCGCCGGACTTGCGTCATTTACTGCGGATCAGGCTATGCTTGATGATAGGATCAGGAATATTATAGAGTAACTGCATTACGCTGCCTTACAATTTCATATATAAGGATACCTGCGGAAACAGAAACATTAAGTGATTCAATAGTTCCCGTCATAGGGATTTTTAGCTGATGGTCGGAGAGTGAGATCAGTTCGCGGCTGATCCCCTTGTCTTCCGAACCAAGGATCAGTACAGACGGACCTGTCAGAGGAGCTTCTGCAGCCAGTATACCCGATTTTTCTGTTGCACAGAATACTTTTAGACCTGATTCCTTAAGATATTCTATAGCTCGGACAATGCTTTTCTCCCTGCATACCGGGAACGAATGCAATGCACCGGCGGATGTCTTTACAGCATCAGCAGTTATCCTTGCAGATCCTTTTTCAGGGATCATTATGGCGTGAGCTCCCAGGCATTCGGCTGTGCGGACTATAGCACCGAAATTTCTGACATCCGATACTCCATCAAGTGCAATAACTAATGGATCTTCTCCCTTTTCATATATCATAGGCAGAAGGTTGGCTATATACTGATATTCAATAACTGATAACCAAGCCAGAACCCCCTGATGGTTTTTCCGCGTTACCAGTTCAATCCTTTCAACAGGCACTATCTGATATACAACATTATTCGTTTTTACAAGGGTCATCAGCTCATGATATAGAGACCCCTGCAACCCCTGCCTGATCAGTAACCTGTCGATTTGCTTACCTGCTTTAATGGCTTCAATGACTGGTCGTAATCCGAATATGCAATCTTTCTCTTTTTCCATTTTTTTACCTAAATAACAGATCTAAAAACCTTCCGGATTATCCAGACGGAATACTACTCCCTTCCTCCAGCTGGCAATGGCTTTGTCCCAATATGTTACGAGTGTCTCGTTTCTGCTCAGGTAATAATCATTATCAGAATAAAGGTTGTCATCTTTCTTGAAGTTGAAGAAGAGATAATCTTCAGTAACACTGTATCTGCCTCCCCATGATGATTTTATCACAGGTTTTCTGTAACCCCAGTTTTCCCCTTCAGGGGTTTTATAGACCTTGTCAGGCGGACCATAAATTATATAGATCATTCCCCTCTCACTTCTCCATCCCTCTTTGTAGGAGCTGAAATAGAAATTGGTGTATAATACACGCATATAATAAATCCTGATAAGTTCTCTTGCCTTATCTACATTGCCTCCCATTTTGATCCAGAAATCATCGAGCGCCATTTTTTGTCTGAGTGCAAACCGCATTGTATCCAATTCATCCTGTGTTGCAAGATATGCAAGAGGTTCTATCATAACATCAGGAGACCGCATAGAAGGATATGCAGAGCCCAGATTAAAAAATGTGCAGCCCTCTTTTATATCCCTGCCCAGAGTAACATGATATATCCCTTCCCTGGGAAACATTATTGGCAGGGTATCAGAGTAGGCCAGGGCAACTGTCCTTTCAGGTTCATAATCGAGGGTTTTAACAGGCAGTATCATATTAGGAGGATCAGGCACCTCCCTGAAAGGTTTAAAATATGATATGTAGAGGCTGTCAATGCCCCCCCTTGAATATAAAATATTAATATATTCATCGACTTTCAAAACAGGATTGAAAAGTTCATTCTTGCCAAAATGGCTCACAAATTTAAAATTGTACCTGTTATTGTACGAAAGCGTATTAAACGGAACAAAAGCCTGAACCACAAAGAGACGGAGCCTGTCAAGGATCCTTAGTTCGGCAACATATTCATTACCCTTCTCAACCCTGAGAGGCACTTCAAAAACATATTCAGGCCTTCCTTTCTCCTGGACAATGCTGATATTGTAAACGGCAGTATCAGCAAGTTGTCTCCCCATGCTTATGTTGTAGAGTTTAATGTTGAAGAGCATCTGTGCAGTGGGGACTCCCTGGGCATTTGCCTCAGAGAAGAAAAGATCACTGGCAAAGAATTTGATCGACAGCACTGACTGCTCGTCAGACTGATTATAAATACTATACCTGGGATTGATTGAGTTCTTTGTCGGGTTGTAGAGGTATGACAAGTCTTTGGAATCGGCAGCCTGCTGAGTTGTACTGCATGAATTAAAAAGGATGGCAGACAGAATAACTGATAGAATTAAACAGGAGCTTTTTATGGTAATACTACTCTTCATGCCCAATAAACTTAACTTATGAATTGTCAATCTGGTTCCATTCAATTCTTATCCTGCATAGTTCCTTATTGTCACTGGTCCGGAAGATTGAATGGTTATAAACAGGACCATTAATCTTTTCCTCTGATGTTTTTATTACAATCTCCTCGTTAAACTGAGATTCTGCAAGATAGTTTATTTCAACTGACCGGGAAAAATTTTTCATCACGAAATCAAGATCATAGAAATCTGATACCCAGGTAAGATATTTTACATTATTAGCATGAAGATTTACATCCAGATCACTCACCCGTATAGTGTATAGTCTCGATGGATGGGTTTCATATGATGAAGGCTCAAGCTTTGAGGCATACCTTATCGGGCTATGGTTGGGATGCAGATCGGAATAAAACTTTGAAAGTGTATTGTCAGGTCTTTGTACTTTCCTGGTTGTCATGTCAAGAATAAGCCACGACGAAGTTGCTGAGGCAATATGAGTGCCATCAGGAAAGCTTACATCAAAGTTCCTGAGGGCAAATAATTTGTCGGTTCCGTTAGGCCATGTCCTGACAATTATTGAATCTTCCCATTCAGGCATTCGTGTTATTTCAGCATAAATTCTGGAGAGTACCCAGAAACGGTTATCCATCATCAGGTCATCTCTGCCGAATCCAAGCCTGATTGCATGATCAGAAGCAATATCCTGCAGGTAATTGAAAAGAGAGCAGAGGTTAAGCTTACCATCCGGCCCGGTTTCATAAACATGCACCCTGTATTGTTTCTCAAACTGCATCAATTCCATCACTGTTGCTCTTTTGTAAAAACTCTTCAACTTCCTGACTAAGAATTGTCCACTTGTTCATCTCTTCATTCAGCTGAGCCTTCAGGTCCCTGTACTTTTCGTAATTGGCCTCATGATCCGGAGTGTAATTTCCTGCTTCCATAAAAGTTTTATCGACAGCCTGTATCTCTGCCTCAAGCTTCTCAATTAAAGTCTCCGATTCCTCAAGATTCCTCTTCAGTTTTCTAAGGGTGCGATCGTACTCTTTCTTTTCCAGGTATTTTTGCTTATTGGTTGAAATATTGACCTGTACCGATTCATTCCTTATCTTCTCCTTTCTTTCAATATCCTTGAGATTATCAATCTTCTTTTTTCTCAGAAAATCATAGATTCCGCCAATATTCTCCTTTATCCTGTTATTCCTGAATTCAAATACTTTTCCTATTATACCGTCAAGGAAATCCCTGTCGTGAGAGACCACAATTAATGTGCCATCATATTTGATAAGCGCCTTTTTAAGTATATCCTTTGAACGCATATCAAGATGATTTGTCGGTTCATCAAGTACCAGAAGGTTGGTTGGTTCCAGGAGCAGTTTCACAAGGGCAAGTCTTGATCGCTCACCTCCTGACAATACTTTTACCTTCTTTTCAACATCATCTCCCCTGAAGAGAAAGGCGCCGAGCATATCGCGGATCTTAGTCCTTATGTCACCTTTTGCCACATTGTCAATTGTCTGAAGTACAGTTATATTCTCATCCAGCAATTCATCCTGGTTCTGCGCAAAGTACCCGATCTTAACATTATGACCTGTTTTCAGGACTCCGGTATAATCCAGTTCTCCGATTATTATCTTTGAAAAGGTTGTCTTTCCTTCCCCGTTGCGGCCTACGAATGCCACTTTTTCTCCCCTTGATATTTTAAAGTGGATCCTATTGAGGACATTAAGAGAGCCGTAGCTTTTTGAAAGCTCTTCCGACTCAACGACGACAGTACCCGAACGGGGTGCCGGCGGAAACCGGAGGCTGATGGAGCTGGTATCTTCATCATCAACCTCCAGTCTTTCAACTTTATCAAGCTGCTTGATCTTTGACTGCACCTGTACAGCTTTTGTCGCCTGATATCTGAACCGTCCTATGAACTTTTCTGTCTCCTCAATCATCTTTTGCTGATTCCTGTATGCGGCTATCTGCTGCTCCCTTCTTTCTGCCCTCAGTACAAGATATTTCGACCATGAGGCCTTGTAATCATAGATCTTTCCCAGGGAGATCTCTATAGTCCTTTTGGTTACATTATCAAGAAAAGCCCGGTCGTGGGAGACCATGAGAACCGCTCCGTAATATCCTGCCAGAAAGGATTCAAGCCACTGTATGGATTCAATATCGAGGTGGTTGGTTGGTTCGTCGAGGAGAAGGAGAGAGGGTTTCTTCAGAAGGATTTTTGCCAGTTCCACACGCATCCTCCATCCACCACTCAGCTCCCTGGTTGGCCTGTCAAAGTCTTTTCTCTCAAACCCGAGTCCGAAAAGTGTCTGTTCCGCTTCCGCCATGTAATTTGCCCCTCCTAGCATCCTGTACCTCTCTTCCACAACAGTCAGATGATCACAGAGTTTAAGATATTCAGCCGATTCAAAGTCCTCGCGGCGCATAATTTCTGCACTACAGAATTCCATCTCTTCAGAGAGTCCTATAAGTTCAGAGAAAGCAGTAACGGTTTCATTCAGAACGGTGGTCGTATCATCCACTCTCATCTGCTGCGGCAGATAGCCCATAGTAACGTCCCTGGACATATCGACAGTCCCCGATGCTGGCGCCTGCAGCCCTGCAATAATCTTAAGAAGAGTTGATTTACCTGCCCCATTTTTTCCGGCGAGACCTATCCTGTCCTGTTCATTTATCAAAAAAGAGATATCTGTCAACAAGTCAAAACTTCCGAATGATACTGAGATATTCTGAACAGAAACCATAGATCTGGATAATATGGATGCAAAGAGACCAAAATAATCGACTGCAAATATAGAAAAAGAATATCACCCGGAAAAAATGAAGCATCCCCAATATTGAAGTAAATGCTGAATTATATATAATGCAGAAAGGTTATCTTTGCACCTGCATTATATTAATCTATCAACTGCAGGGTTAATCATAAATTTATTTTATTATGAGAAGTGACAGATACTTTATAAAGTTTTGGATTCCATTGATCCTTTTCCAGGTTTTTATCATATCCTGTACAAAAGAGACGACCTCCCCTGTTTACAAATATTATGTTTCAAAAGAGGTTGCTTTACAGATTCCAATGGAACAATTAAGCTTCCTGGTCGAAGCCGCTTCTGTAAACAATCCGGAAGTTCTTCAAATTAAGCCACTTATTGTCAATGATGTTACTGTATATAAAATTGTTTTTAAAACCACTGTCAATAATCAGGATATAAATGCGTCAGGGCTGGTGTGTGTTCCTGCAACACCCGGTGATTATCCTGTGCTCTCCTTTCAGAATGGGACAAACACTGTAAACGCATATGCGCCAAGCCAGTTCCCGTCGGACTATTCTTACCAGATGATCGAACTGATTGCTTCACTTGGCTATATAGTTGTGATATCTGATTATCCCGGATTCGGTGCCTCTGCATCATTACCTCATCCTTATCTCGTAAAAGAGCCTACTGTCAGATCACTTGTTGACAATCTGTATGCTGTTAAAGAGATGGCTGCCTCAGATCTGCCGGGCATTAATCTGATAAATGAATATTACCTTCTTGGCTATTCCCAGGGAGGATGGGCAAGCCTGGCACTTCACAAAGCGCTTGAAGAAGATTTCAATGAGGATTTCGATCTGATCGGAAGCGCCTGTGGTGCAGGGCCCTATAATATTTACCTGCTTATGGAAGAAATGATAAATGCTGCGACTTATCCGATGCCTGTGTACCTTGGATATATAGTAAATGCTTATACTTCTTACGATCAATTCACCAATTCAGTTAATGATATTTTCAACGAACCTTATGCTTCAAGGATCAGTACATTGTATACAGGAATGCTCTCTTCATCAGAGATCAACAATCAGCTTACGACATCGATACCAGGTTTAATAAATCCTGATTTTCTGGCCGGATTCGGATCTGCCGCTGAATATTCTTCAGTGAGAGAGGCCCTGAACAGGAACAGCATACCGGCATGGCATAGTTATAAGCATCTTCTCCTTCTGCATGGATCAGATGATAACGATGTGGATCCTGCTGCAACTGAAAATATGTATAGCGCTATGATTGATGCAGGAACTTCTGAAAATACCTGCAGTAAGGTAATAATACCTGGTGCTGACCATGGAAGCGGGATTATTCCTGCAATGATACAGGGAATATTGTTTCTGAATGACCTGAAGACAGCAAGATAACTTTAAGATTCATCCAGACTTAATAAAAAAATAAATTTTCACAGGTGGGAAGAAGAAAAAGTCTGCCTTTGCTGGAAAAAATCAGGATATCTGATATAGCTGCAGAGGGGAATGCTCTGGCAAGGGTTGAAAACAAGGTGGTGTTTGTTCCGATGCTTATTCCTGGAGATGTGGTTGACATCCAGGTTATAAGAATGAGGAAAAAATTCCTTGAAGGGAGAGTGGTGAAGTTTCATGAATATTCATCGGACAGGATTGAGCCGAGGTGCAGCCATTTTGGTATTTGCGGAGGGTGCAGGTGGCAGCATCTGCCATATCAAATGCAGCTTCAGCACAAGGAAAAACAGGTCAGCGATAATCTAACCAGGATCGGAAAGACAGATTTTTCGGGGATTAATCCAATAATCGGGTCTGAACAAGAATATTTATACCGGAATAAGCTTGAGTACACCTTCTCAAACAGGCGATGGTACACGAAGGAAGAGGTGGCATCCGGTGTCGAATTTGAAAGAGAAGATGCACTCGGGTTTCATATCCCCGGTTTGTTTGATAAGGTCCTGGATATTAACTGGTGTCATCTTCAGCCGGAACCTTCAAATGCCATAAGGAATGCTGTCAGGAAATACGCTGTCAGCAATAATCTTGAGTTTTTTGACCTCAGGGAGCAAAAGGGTTTTTTGCGTAATCTGTTGATACGTAACTCTCTGTCCGGCAATGTTATGGTTATAGTGGTGTTCTTTCATGAGGATGCAAAAAAAAGAGAACAACTGCTTGATTTCCTGGCTGCAGAATTCCCTGCCATTACTTCCCTTATGTACGTCATAAATTCAAAAAAGAATGACTCCCTGAATGACCAGAACCCTATACTTTACAGGGGAGATGACCATATTATGGAGGAGATGGATGACTTGAAATTCAGGATCGGACCAAAATCATTCTATCAGACCAATACAAGGCAAGGCATAATTCTATACCGTATCGCTAAAGATTTTGCAGGGCTTACAGGTAGAGAGATAGTGTATGATCTTTATACCGGCACGGGAACAATAGCAAATTATGTAGCAGGGTCGGCTGAAAGGGTCATTGGTATTGAGTATGTGGATGAAGCTGTAAAGGATGCGGAAATCAATTCTGGTCTGAACAATATCCGGAACACCCGCTTTTTTGCCGGTGACATGAGAGATATCCTGAATGATGATTTCATTTTGTCGAACGGGAAGCCGGATGTTATTATAACTGACCCCCCAAGGGGAGGTATGCATGAAGATGTAGTAAAGGCTATTCTTAAAGCTTCTCCTGAAAAAATTGTATATGTAAGCTGTAATACATCTACTCAGGCACGCGACATACTGCTGCTCTCTGACGATTATAAGGTTGCAGGAGTTCAGCCTGTAGATATGTTCCCTCATACACATCATGTTGAAAATATTGTCCTTCTGATGCGAAAACCTCATTGACAGATATTCACAAGTCAGTCTTTATTCAAAATAAGTGTATATTTAATGCCTGTATTGGTGAGAACGATATATGACTGCAACTGAACAACCGGATCCGGATTTTTTGTCAATGATTCCTGAACAGGAGATGAGCGATCATTTAGCAAGCCTGCGGTATGCAGGAATGATACAAAATGCGCTTATGCCCGATCCGAAATTTCTCAGGGGCTATCTTCAGGATTTTTTTGTTCTTTTCCTTCCCCGCGATATTGTCAGCGGAGATTTTTATTACACCGTCTGCAACAAGCAGAAAATGGTTCTGGCAGCCGGCGATTGTACGGGACATGGTGTACCGGGAGCATTAATGAGCATCCTTGGTATAAGCTTTCTGAATGAGATAATGCAATCTGGTATCAGTTTGAATGCAAACAGGATCCTTAACATGATGCGTGAAAAGGTAATGAAGGCTCTGCACCAGACCGGATATGGATCCAAGACTAAAGACAGTATCGATATCGGATTATGCGTTGTGGATTGTTTCTCGGGAAAGATGCAGTATGCAGGGGCCAACAGGCCGCTGATTATGTTAAGGGAGGGTGAATTGACTGAATTCAAACCCGACAAGATGACAATCGGGGTTGCACCTCTTAAAGAGACTCCTTTCACAAATATTCTGATTGATACAAGGCCCGGTGATGTATTTTATCTTTTCTCGGATGGATTCTCTGATCAGTTTGGCGAAATAACAAATAAGAAATTCAAACATAAACAGTTTAAGAAACTAATTGAGTCCTTCAAGGATCTCCCGATGCCTCAGCAGAAGGAGTATTTTGAAAAGGTATTCATGGACTGGAAGGGTGATACCCAGCAGGTGGATGATGTCCTTGTTTTTGGGTTTCAATTATAACTTCTATTATCATGATGAGGCTTATAGCTTTTAGAATCAGGAACTTCAGGTCAATAGTTGACACAGAATGGCAGAATCTCTCTCCTGATAATATTACATGCCTTATCGGCCAGAATGAATCAGGAAAAACTTCTGTGCTTGAAGCCCTGAAGGTTTTTCACTCAGGAATTATTTCTGAAGATGTCTTGCGGAGCGATCTTTCATTGCCGGAAGTCAGCTGCAGGTTTAGCATTCCGGAAGGATGGCTGCTTAAAATGACTGAGAACCCCGGTGCTGAACTGACTGAACTTCTTGCAAGGCTAGATCAGCTGGAACTTACACGGAAATGGCTTCAGGATTTCTCATCAGTAATAAGTGTAAGTGGCGAAATCAGCCAGTATCTTGATTCATTGGATGATGCATGGAAGCTTTACCTTACTGATGTATCTTCAAAACTTGAAAATGAGCTGAATGAGATAAGGGAACTGGAATCTGGTTTTGCAAAGCTGTCCGAGGAGGAAAATGCTGTAAGAACTAAGCTTTCTGGTAATAACGGAAGTAAACTGGCATTCAGATTCTTCAGGAAAAGATCTGCAGCTCCACCACTTTCATCTGATAATGATAACAGTGAGCTAAAAAACCTCTTGAACAGGTTAAGGAAAGATAAAGAAAAGATCTCTGCAGAACTTTCAGCAAAGCAGGCAATAAAAAGAGTCGGAGATAAATGGAAGAAGCTCCAGGAAAGATTTAATTCCCTGGATACTCATCTTAGGGAACTTTCAACCAGACTGGAAGAGAGACATCAGAAGATGACCCTTCTTATGAAACCAATTGAAGATGAGTCTGATACTGAATGGAGAGGTGTTGTAAATGATTTCCGGAAAACCAGAAGTGAGAGGGATCTGAAAAAAGCCGAGATGAACCGGCAGGTAGCCCTTTCAGGTTATATCATCGATGGAGAAACCGAACTTGTGGCCGAGCAAAAGGTTGACAGGATCATAGATTCATACAGATCTCAGTATAACAGCGAGATACTCGGCAGGAATTTTTTTGAGTACTGTCCTGCTTTTGAATTGTTCGAGGACTTTGGCAGTCTGTTGCCAAACAGGATTGACATGGATGATATAATTTCCGGTAATGAACAAGTTGAAGGATATAAAGCCGCAAGGAATTTTCTCTCAATAGCACAGCTTGACTATTCATTCTTCCAGCAGTCTTCGAGCCGTATTCTCAAACAGAAAATTGAAAACCTTAACTACAATCTTACCCGTAATTTTCATGACTTCTGGCAGCAGTCGATAGGAAGTAATAATAAAATCCATATACAATTTGAGCTTGAGCATTACAATTCTTCCTATGGGGCTAAAGCCGGGAAACCATATCTGGAATTCTGGATCAAAGATGAGGGAGAAAGACTTTATCCGAAGCAGAGGAGCAGGGGTGTCAGATGGTTTTTATCATTCTATATGGAGCTTAAGGCCTCCGCCAGTAACAATAAAAAGCAGTTGGTACTTCTTGTAGATGAACCTGGTGTAAGCCTTCATGCACGAGCTCAGGAGGACGTCCTGAAAGTATTCGATGATATCAAAGACCGGATCCAGGTGATATACACTACCCACTCACCTCATCTGGTTGAAATTAACAAGCTCCATCGTGTCCTTGCAGTTCAGCGGGATGATCTTGAGAGCATGAGAAGCAATACCCGGATACTGGATCCGTTAAGCCTGTCAGCAGCCTCTCCTGATACACTTACTCCACTTCAGAGTATACTGGGAAATCCCATGGCAGGAGAAGGCTTTTCGACCAAAAGAATAAATCTCATAGTTAATGATACAGGTTCGTTTTATATGCTTAATGCAATAATCCAGTTGACAGGATTCAAGGGGAAAATTTGTGTTATCCCTTCAACGAATGTATCATCCATACCATTATTGTGTAATATTCTAATGGGGTGGGGTATGGATTTTGCGGTTTTGATCTTTGAAAATGATGAGGAGATTGAGATAGCCGAGATGCTCAACAACTCTCTTTTTAAGCAGGATTCCGGGGCAAGGGAATTAATAATAAATGTACCGGATAAATTCCTGAATTCTGAAGATCTGATATCGACACTTGATTTCAAGAATTTTATTTTAAACAGCAGGGAGGGTATTACAGTGCCCAACTCAGTTTATATAAGGGAAAAAGAGCTTCCCCGGAATTTTATACTGAGCAGGTTCCTGAATAATGTCACTGAAGGAAAGATCAGCCTGGGCGATCTTGATGAGGAGACTAATGAGAATTTCAGGCTTGTTACAAATCTCCTGAGGGGATTGAAATAAAAATTTGATTTATTTTGCACTTTACCCATGTTTTTCTACTTTTGTCGCGCTCAGTGTGTAAACCAGGGATGATGTTCATATTTTATTGGAGAGATGGGTGAGTGGCTTAAACCAGCAGTTTGCTAAACTGCCGTATGGGTAACTGTACCGGGGGTTCGAATCCCCCTCTCTCCGCAAAGCCAAACAAACCCCGCGTCAGCGGGGTTATTTATTTTACTGAAGACCAGTTGAAAGCTTGCTTTCAACTGGGGCTGAAGGAAAATAAATAAAAACCCGACAGGGTTTGTTTGGCTTTGCAGGGTGCCCCCAAAGGGATCACCGCAGGTAATCCCCCCCCCTCCCTCCCCGGAGCCTCCCATATAAGTATTTGTAAAACAGAGCGTATGTGAGGTTATGCTCATGTTGTTACCAGAGGATTTTTACATTTTTTAACATTTTTAAATATTATTCGATTTTGATGTTGTAATATTCTATATTATTGATATCTTTGCACCGTAATTTTAAACAAAAACGATTCTTAAAAAATCGGAAGTCTTTTAATAAACAAAGTATTAAAAAGGTTAGAAAAATGAAGAACAAAGTTTTAATTGGGTTAGCTGCTATCGCGATGGTTGCTTTCCTTTCAAGTTGTGGAAAAGTTCCGCAAGCACAAATTGATGCTACTAATGACGCTATTACAGCTGCTCAAACTGCTGAGGCAGCAGTTTATGTACCCGCTGAATTTGCAGCTGTACAGGATTCAATGAAAGCTGTTATGGCTGATGTTGAGGCTCAGAAATCAAAATTATTCAAAAAATTTGGACCTGCAAAACTTAAGCTTGATGCTACTTTAGCTCTGGCAAATCAGGTAGCTGCAAATGCTGCTGTTAAGAAAGAAGAAGTTAAGAAAGAGACTGAAACCTTAATGACTGGTATTAAAGGTGTAATTGAGGAGAATGCAACTCTTATGAAAAAAGCTCCCAGGGGTAAAGAAGGAGCAGCTGTTCTGGAGCAGATGAAGACTGAAATGGCTACCATTGAAGCTTCCGTTGTTGAAGCACAGGCTTCATATGATAAAGGCTCCTACATGGACGCTCTTAATAAAGTTAAGGCTGCTAATGAGAGGGCTGTTGGAATCAATACAGAACTTAAAGATGCTATTGCAAAAGTAAAAAGGTAAGAATTAATTCTTATCACTTTCTTTATAATATAAAGACCCCGGGAATTTTGCCCGGGGTTTTTTATAAAATTATAACACTGATTCATGGAAAAGCGTTGGAGAGATTTGATTATTCTTTCTGCCATTGCAGTATTTGTACCCCTTTTTATTTTGTTGCTTATAAGGATCACTCCCAGACCGCCGGTGGAAAGAATGGAAATTGCACGGACTAAACTTTCACTGGCAGGATCAAAGCAGGCCGATACCTATTCAAAAAAGCTATTTACAGAGGCTAAAACATTTTATGATTCTGCAATGGTAAACTGGCAGAAAGAAAATAAGCGGTTTATATTCGTCAGGAATTATGAAAAGGTGGCAATCTTTGCTGAAAAATCTGCAAAAAAATCCGATCAGGCGGCTGAGAACTCAATCAGCAGTACAACAAACCTCAATAAAAGCATAAAACAAAAAATCGATACTCTGGATATTATCGTCACAAATATCATAAAGTATTTTAATGATTACCCTCTCAGTGCTGAGACAAGGACCCGGATATCAAAAGGCAAGATGTTGCTGGAAGAGGCCCGCGTCGCTTATAATAAAGGGGAATATCTGCAGTCAAACAGGAAGCTGACAGATTCTGAATACCTGCTTACGTCCTCCTATGAATACGCCACAACCCATCTGAAAAACTATTTCGAATCTTTTCCCATATGGAAAAAATGGATTAATGCCACTATTAAAGAATCAGAAAAAAATGGTGATTATTCAATAATTATTGATAAATTTTCAAGGAAATGTTTTGTATATCATAATGGTGAAAAAAAATATGAATTCGAAGCCGAACTGGGACCTAACTGGGTCGGAGATAAGAGAGTAAAAGGAGATAAGGCAACACCTGAAGGAATGTACAAAATAACAAAAAAGTTCGACGGCGGAAGAACGAAATACTATAAAGCGCTATTACTTGATTATCCGAATGATGAAGATAAAAGAAACTTCAAGTCTGATATTGAGAATGGATCATTGCCGTCAACATCTAAAATAGGCGGCCTCATTGAGATACATGGCAACGGCGGCAAAGGAATTAATTGGACTGAAGGTTGCATTGCCCTGACTGACAAGGAAATAGATATGGTCTACAGAAAAGTTAAAGTCGGCACTCCGGTTACAATTGTGGGGTCTGTTGTTGATTTTCAAAATGCTATGAAAAGATAATTTTTCTAAATGGGAAATGATAATTATATAAATAGTGATATTTCACCGGACTCCGGGAATCCTCAGCCCCTAAGCGGTTCAGGTGGTTTTTCTGAGCCCCTTAAACAAAATGATTCCTTTCTGAAAAGGGTCCAGGCAAACAAAAAACTTATCAGGACTGTCCGGACCATTTTATTCCTTATCGCATCAGTCCTGATCACCATTTTTTCAATAGTCTTTGTTCTTTATGCCGTACCTGCCTTGGCTGAAATGACTTCAGGACACAGAACACAGATAACAAACGATAAGGAGATTGTGCAGAGTGCTGCTTATAAGAAACAGGTAGCTCTGATAACAAAAGATATTCAGCGTCTTTCAAGGAAATACAACGCATATACTTCCGGACAATCATATATTGTTATCAATACAACTGATAACAGATTCTTCCTGTATCGCAACAAAAAACTGGTCAGAGAAGGTTTCTGCAGTTCAGGCAGCTATACTATGCTACAGACAGAGGGCGATAAAAAATGGATATTCAAAACCCCAAAGGGAAAGTACTGGATTCATGGCAAAACAACTAACCCTGTCTGGAAAAAGCCCGACTGGGCTTTTGTTGAAGAAGGCCTGCCTATCCCCTCAAAAGATGATTTTTCAAGATATGAGTATGGTGTTTTGGGTGATTATGCTCTGGCTATTGGAGATGGTTATCTTATACACGGAACTATTTACAAGCGTTTCCTCGGAATGCCTGTTACTCACGGTTGTGTGAGGCTGAATGATGAAGATCTTGAAGTGATTTACAATACACTTAATATAGGGTCGAAAGTATATATTTTCTGATCTGATTCAAAAAAGTAGTATGGAAACTGAAAATGCCAATAAATATTCCATCGGAAAAATAACTTTCCTGATCCTGATGATTATCTGTTCATCATTCCTTGTTTATTATGCTGTTATGTCCATGATTGCTCCATCGCGAAAAATGGCAGAATTGAAAAAGGAATACAGCCCTGAGAAGTCAGATGCAAAGAAAGATGACAGCAAACTGCTTAGCGATTCGGCCTACTTAAAGCTTATTAAAGAGAGAGCTATGCTGCAGTCAAGAATAATAATGGCCGAGACGGATTCCATATATCTTACAATCAATCTGGTTGACAGCACCATAAATCTTGAAATCAGCGGAGTGGTTGTTCATATGGCAAGGATGAGCAGCTTCAAAGCAAGCAGGATTCTCACAAACGGGAATGAAAATACTATTTCCACAATGCTATCCACTCCCTTAACAATAGCATCTGCATTTGCAACAATTAAGAAAGAACCTGTATTGATTAAAATGGCACCAAAGGATACTTCAGAGTATAAGCCTGATATCATGCCTGATACATCAATTACAGAGCCGGTAGATTATATTCTCGAGATGACAAATGGAATCAGGATATTTGTTTACCAGAAAGAGGAACTTGAGCCTTCCGACAAGCTGGCGCTTTTTAAGTTCGATCTTAATGACAGGTTACGTCAGACCTGGGTTGCCCTGAAAAGTGTAGCGGTATTCAAAGTACCGGAATATCATCCGTTCATCAAAATAAGATTGCCAAGATCAGACGCGAAGATAATCTACCGTGCTATTCCGAAGAACGGACAGATATCCATCTTTATATAATAATTAAGTCCTGTTACTCTTCTTTTCCTGAAGGATTTCCTGTATCTTTATGATGTACATAAATCATAAGATCATGAAATATTCAAACATGTTCTCAGAAGGAACTAATATATTCCTGATTTTCATTTTACTGATAGTGTGCAATGCCATTACAGGCCAGGAAACATCGAAAGCTTCTCCTTCACTTCCGGACAACATCAATAAAATTGTATCTGTATCCTGTATGCCATGCCATTCTGCGAACGGAGGATATCTTTCAAGAACTAAATTGAATTTCTCTGAGTGGGATGATTATTCGGCTGATAAACAAAAAAAGAAAGCAGCCCATATGTACAAGGAGCTGAAAAAGAATGCAATGCCACCTAAAGATGCCCGGGAAGCAAATCCGGATATTATACCGACAAAAGAACAGGTTGAAATTATTAAAAACTGGGCAGATTCATTTTAATCCTCTGTAATCTGCATCAGGTAGGGGTGCTGCCTTTTAAACTCTTGGACTTATGGGGAGATTTACAGGTCTGATAGGAATATTAATAATTCTTGGACTGGCACTCCTGTGGTCCAATAACAGAAAGCGAATCAATTACAGGCTGGTTCTGACAGGCCTTATCCTGCAGGTATCCCTCGCAGTTTTTATCCTTAAGGTTCCGGCAGGACAAGAGATTTTTTACTGGCTTGGTAAAGCAATTAATAAACTCCTGGATTTTTCAAACGAGGGCAGCTTTTTTGTATTTGGAGATCTCACTAAAGTTACTCAAATCCTGCCTGAAGGTATCGTAAAGAGCGGAATCTTTCTCTTTATCCTTCTGCCAACTATTATTTTTGTTTGTGTACTTGTAGCCATCTCATACCATATTGGTTTGATGCAGAGGATAGTCGCCTTTATGGCCCGGTTTGTGCACTGGGCAATGAGAGTGAGCGGGAGCGAGGCCCTTTCGAATATTGCCAGCGTTTTTGTAGGCCAGGTGGAGGCACAGATAATGATAAGACCATATCTTTCGGGAATGACAATGTCTGAACTGCTGGCTTCCATGACAGGCAGTATGGCTTGCATAGCAGGAGGTGTAATGGCTGTATATATTTCAATGGGTGTTCCTGCATCCTACCTTCTCGCAGCAAGCCTTATGGCAGCTCCGGGTGCGCTGGTAATCTCGAAAATTGTTTTCCCCGAGACTGAAGAATCTGAGACAAACAGGAAAGTCAGTCTGGAAGTGAAAAAGGAGCATTCTAACATTATGGATGCAATTTCACATGGCGCCAGCGATGGCATGAAGATCTCCCTTAACGTGATTGCCATGCTCATAGGTGTTATTGCCCTGATAGCGATGATCGATGCCCTGTTCGGATATTTTGGTCATCTCCTGTCGTGGATGGGCCTTTCACTCAATGGACTGGGGCTTAATGCCGACAATCTCAGACTTAAGGATGTTGTAGGAGCCTTTTTCAGTCTTTTTGCAATAGTTCTGGGAGTGCCTCCAGCGGAGTCACTTAATGTAGGCGCACTCATGGGGACAAAGATGGTAATAAATGAATTTGTCGCCTATTCGGATCTTTCTCCTATGATACAACAGGGTTTATTGAGCTCAAAATCAGTACTAATAGCAAGCTTTGCATTATGCGGATTTGCAAATTTCAGTTCCATAGCTATTCAGCTTGGCGGAATAGGTGTACTTGTTCCAAACCGCAGGAGTGACCTGGCAAAACTCGGATTCAAAGCCATGCTCTGCGGCACAATGGCTTCATATATCTCAGCTGCTCTTGCCGGGATTCTGTTGTAGTGGGATTACCTGCAAAGAAAAACCACCCCCGACGGTTTTATTCATTTTCCTGGTAGTACCATATTGATTTTAAATGTCTTTAAGTCCCTCTCCCCCGGGAGAGGGATTTAGGGTGAGGCAAACGAGATAAAGGGGATGAGTTTATAGGTTTTTGGGGGATTACCTGCGGTGATCCCAAGGGGGCACCTTGCAACGCCAAATTACTCCCTTGCTCGTTTCACTCGCAAGGGTTTTTATTTTCCATCTGTCTTCGCTCATGCAAGCATGGCTCAGCCATCTGTAAAATAAAAATCCCGCAGAAATCTGCGGGAGTAATTTGGTGTTGCGGAGAGAGGGGGATTCGAACCCCCGGTTCGCCGGAAGGCGAACAACGGTTTTCGAGACCGCCGCAATCGACCACTCTGCCATCTCTCCTTTAACTCCTCAGGGATGACAAAAATAATAAATATTTGGGTTCTAAATGTCCCGACCTGTGAATAAGGTGACCGCATATCCTTATCTCATAACGATTTTTAATAAAAAATTGTCTGATATTTAACTGACTGAAGGATTTTTAAGCTTATTTTGCTCATTCTATAATAAATCAGTTAAACTTCAATAAAATAATACATGAAAATATTTCGCTTTTTACTGATGATCGCTATGTTTGCTCTTATTGCAAATGCAGGATGCAGGACTAAACCTGAGGTTGATATGACAAATCCATTCTTTTCACAATATGATACCCCTTTTAATGTTCCCCCTTTTGAGAAAATAATGGCGAAACACTATATGCCTGCATTCGAAAAAGGTATGGAAGAAGGCAGAAAAGGACTGGGGATAATATTGAATAGCAGTGAGGAACCAACTTTTCAGAATACAATTGATCCTCTCGACAGCCTTGGTTCTCTGCTTACAAGAGTTTCATCGGTCTTCTTCAGTCAGACATCTGCAAATACAAACGATTCATTGCAGAAGATAGAGGTCGAAATATCGCCTAAGCTTTCTGAATACAGAGATGAGATTTTGCTCAGTCCTTTGCTTTTTAAAAAGGTAAAAACAATTTATGAGAACCGCGATACCCTTAAGCTTGATGATGAACAGAAGTTCCTACTTGAAAACCTTTATAGTAATTTTGTTCGAAACGGTGCTCTTCTTGATGCTGCAGAACAGGATACCCTTAAAAAAATTAACCAGGAGATCTCTCTCCTCACTGTCAATTTCAGCCAGAATGTCCTTTCAGAGACAAACAAGTTCAAACTTATTATTGGTAATGAATCAGATTTAAAGGGTTTACCCGAAACTGTTGCTGCCGGTGCAGCAGAAATCGCAAAACTGGACAGTCTGGAAGGAAAATGGATCTTTACAGTTCAGAAGCCCAGCATGCTCCCTTTTCTTACTTACGATGAAAACCGTGACCTTCGGAGGAAGCTTTATGATGCATACCTCACAAGAGGTAATCATAATGACCAACTCGATAATAAAAAGATACTTGCCAGTATAATCTCTCTTCGCGCCAGTCGGGCAAAGCTTCTTGGTTATAAATCACATGCCGACCTGAATCTTGAAAACAGGATGGCAAAAACACCTGCAAATGTATGGGCACTTCTTGATCAGCTCTGGAAACCTGCACTAATGGTTGCGGGACAGGAACTTACCGAAATGCAGAAGATTGCAGACAGGGAGGGAGCTAAATTCAGGATAGAGCCATCAGACTGGTGGTATTATGCAGAAAAATTACGCAAAGAGAAATATGATCTTGATGACAGTGAACTCAGACCATACTTCAAACTCGAAAATGTCCGGGAGGGAGCTTTCTCCGTAGCAAACAAGCTGTACGGTATAACGTTTACTCCGATTGATGCCATTCCGCTTCCTCATCCGGATGCAAGGGCATTTGAAGTAAAAGAAGCTGACGGCTCTCCTGTTGGAGTTCTGTATATGGATTTTTATACCAGGGCCAGTAAAGGTCAGGGCGCCTGGTGCGGAAGCTATCGTGATCACCGGTGGCTGAATGGCAATGAGGTAAAACCGGTCGTCACCATGGTATGTAACTTTACAAATCCTTCAGGTCAGACACCCTCTTTACTGAGCCTCGATGACGTTAATACGCTTTTCCACGAGTTTGGTCATAGCCTGCAGGGTCTCTTCTCAATAAATAAATACAGCATGACTAATGCTGCAATGGATATTGTTGAATTACCGTCTCAGATAATGGAACACTGGGCGACAGAGCCACAGGTTCTAAAGATGTATGCAAAACATTATAAATCGGGTGAAATCATTCCTGATGCTTTGATAAGCAAGATACAAAAGAGCCGCTATTTCAATACAGGGTTTGATAATGTAGAGATCCTGGCAGCTTCGATGCTTGATATGGCTTACTATACTCTGGAAGCTCCGGTCGATATCGATATCGAGAAATTCGAAAAGGAATATATTGAAAAGATTGGCCTTATCAAAGAAATTGAACCAAGGTATAAAAGCACCTACTTTCTCCATATAGTCGGGGGCTATGATGCAGGATATTACTGCTATACCTGGGCTGCAGTCCTTGATAATGATGCCTATGAGGCCTTTAGGGAAAATGGGATCTTTGATAGGGCTACAGCAGATTCATTCCGTAAAAATATCCTGGCACCAATGGGTATAACCGATTCCAGGCAAAGCTTTATTAACTTTCGCGGCCGTGAGCCTGTCATAGAACCTCTTCTTAAGAACAGAGGCCTTAAGCAGTAGTCCCATTATTACATTGGATCCGGTTTTCTTTCAGTTTTTAGAAAGAAGTTTATTATTCTGCATGGGAATGCGGTGAGTATCGCCTTAATCTTAACAAATATCAGTTCAGTATGGATAAGAAAAGTCTTATTGGATTGTCGGCAATGGAGATTTCAGAGCTTATCGGCGCTGCAGGATTTAATACTGCACTCGCAATTGCACTGGCTCATAGTATTTATAAAAAAAGAACCACTGATCCCGAACTGGTTAAGAAGATCCCTAAAAAACTGAAAGATATGCTGAAAGAGAATTTCTCCACAGGCATTTTCGCTCCGGTTGGATCTGAACTGTCTGTTGACGGGACAATAAAATATCTCTTCAGGACGGGTGAAGGAAAATTGTTTGAAACAGTTTATATTCCTGATAATAAAAGAAATACTGTCTGTGTCTCCACTCAATCTGGCTGCAGGATGGGCTGCTCCTTCTGCGTTACTGCGGGCTATGGATTCCATGGCAATCTGACTGCCGGGGAAATTGTTAACCAGGTTATCAGTTTGCCCGGTGCCGGTACAGTAACACATGTTGTGCTAATGGGGATGGGTGAACCAATGGATAATCTTGATAATGTTCTGAAAGCCTGCCATATACTGACATCAGATTGGGGGCTTTCACTCAGTCCCAGAAACGTTACTGTTTCCACAGTAGGGATAACTCCCGGCGTTAAGAAATTCCTTGAAGATTCCCGCTGCAATCTTGCACTGAGTCTCTGTTCTCCTTTTGAAGAGGAGAGAAAAGCCCTTATTCCGGCTGAGGTAAAATACCCTGTGAAAAGTATTCTGGAGCTGCTTAAAGATTATCCGGTAAGGAAAAGCAGGAGATTCAGCCTTGCGTATGTGATGATTCAGGGTCTTAATGATACCGACAGACATCTTTCTGAACTTAAAGCACTTATCGGAGGTTCTGGAATACGCGTGAACCTGTTGCCATTTCATCAGGCTGGAAAGGAACCGTTTACCCCATCATCGCCGGAAAGGTTGCTGTATTTCAAACATAATCTGGTAATTTCAGGTATTTCCGCGTCAATCAGAAAATCGCGGGGAGTTGATATATCGGCTGCATGTGGATTGCTCGCCAGAGGTTTATAACTCCTGCAAACTCACCAGCCCTACGCTCTACTCTTTTTTGATCAGCTGGAAGAGATACTCATCAAGGTAGCCATCTGATGATTTGATCCACTCTTTCTTTATGCCAGCCTGTATAAATCCAAGTTTTTTGAAGAGATCCATGCTTTCAGAATTGCTGGCCAGGATATTGCAGTACAACTGATGAAGCTGGAGTGTATTGAAACAATATTCAATAAGACCTGTAAGAGCCATTGCCGCATAGCCTTTTCTCCTGTATTCCTCAGTGGCGATAAGAATTCCAAGTCCGGCCCTTCTGTGAAAGGGATCGAAATCGAATATATCAATTGTTCCTATCGTCACCTTGTCGTGAATATGCTCTATCATCAGGCGCAGCTGGCCAGATTCATATATATTCTTATGGGAATTCTCCAGATACCTTTTGAGAGTATATTTTGAAAAGGGCGAGATAGTATTGCTTATTGTCCAGTATGATTCGTTATTCTCCCACTCATAGAGCAGTTCCAGATCTTCAGGTTCCAGGGCCCTGAGCTTTATTTCTTTGTACTTCATGAGTTATCTTGAGACTTTCTTGATAAATATATCATCAGGATATCCTTTCTTTATCAGCTCTGCCCTTAAGGCAAATGCTTCTTCCCTGTTTTGAAAGATACCTGTTGTATAGCGGTAAAATTTATCCTGATCATTGTACATCACCTTTATGTCAGGAATATACCTGAAATAACTCATATCTACGGGTTTCAGCAAAGCCATAACCTGAACAGTATAATAGAGGATGTCTGAGTCGTTGATATTTTTATCGCCGAGATCGTTAACATACAGGTTTTTAATAAGTATGCTGGTATCAACCTCTGCAATTGAAGGTATCTCATTCAGATTTATCTTCTCGTAGATCGGATTGCCTCTTTTCGATGATAAGTCTCTTACCAGGGAGATATCAATTTTCAATTCCAGGTTTCGGTTATCCCTTTTAATAACGGTATCTAGTGATTGAGAATAATACCCGGTACCGGTATAAATTAATCTGTATTTTCCGGGCAGGACATAAAAGCTGTAGATTCCGGTGAATTTGTTGGGATAGCTTACATCAACAGTATCACCGGTTTCAGGATCCAGGAGATGTATTTTAAAATTTTTGTCGAAAGACATTACTGTATCGGCGAGGCTCAGTTTACCTGTTATTTCGGAAAATTTGTCTGTTCCTGGCCCGCTTAGGGTAAGATAAAATATTTCTCTCTTCTTGTAATCTGTAGTCAATGTATAGAAGGCATTCCTTTCATTATTCCATGGCTGAAAGAACTTGTCATCATCCGATGAATTTATGGGGTATCCGATATTGGAAGGCGTTTCCCAGGAAGAGCCTTTTTTCAGGCTTTTGAAAATGTCATAACCGCCCATGGAATTGTGGCCTTCGGAACAAAAATAGAGGATAGAATCATTTTCGGTAATAAAGGGAGTATCCTCGTTATAGGGAGTATTAATCTCAGCTCCCAGATTTACTGCAGGCCCCCATTCTCCTGATCCGTCCTTTTCGGAGACATAGATATCCAGATTTCCGAGGCCTTCGTCCCTGTTACTGGTAAAGTAAAGTTTTTTTCCATCAGCAGAAAGTGCTGCATGAGATTCATAATATTTGGAATTGATATTCTTATTGAGTTTGCTGACAGGAGTCCACGTTCCGTTTTTATAAGTTGATGAATATATCACTCCGTCATAATTATCAGTTTTGTATATGAATAAAATAGTGCCATCACTATTCAGGGAGCAGGTTGAACAATCATCTCCGCCACCAAGTTCCGAAGTTATATCGACCGGTGTGAGCCATTTTCCATTTTCTTTTCTTGAACAGAAGATGGCATTAACAATTCCACGGCGTTCAGTATAGACCAATGTATTACCGTCAAAGCTTACAGCAGCGTTCTCGTTTATAGCGCCCTGGCTGAAATCACTGCCAAGATTTTTCCTTATGAAAATAACCGGATTCTTCCTCAGATCAATGGCATTCCTGCAAGCCTGAATCTGCTGGTCAATGAACTCCTGGTTTTTCATGCCGCCTTTTTCAGTGGTCTCCATAGCCAGTTTCTTGAATGTCTCCAGGGTGCTGAGTGCTTTGTCAAAGTTATTGTTGATCATGTATGCTTTCCCAAGTGAAAAATAGGCATCCAGCGGTGCCCGCTTCTCTTTGTAAGAGTCGGTTTTTGCATCATAACTGGCATCTTTTACAGCTTCCTCAAGATATGGAACGGATTTCTCTTTTTCCCCCGGGATGTTCAGATAGCAGGTTCCGATTTTGTATTTAATATAATAATTGTCAGGAGTTTCCAGCAGTATATATAACTGGTTGGCGAGCTCATATTCTTCATAAAGAAAGTAGCTTTCAGCCTGTTTGAAAATATTTTTATTCTCAGCAGACGATTGAGCCGAGGCAGCATATGGAAAGACAGCCAGAGTCAATAGCTGCAACAATGTGCCTGAAATTTTTACTCTGAGGTTGCCCATTAAAACAAATCTAGTGATTTTTAAATACTATTTAGGTTGTTATAATTTAAATTCACCTGAAAGTGATTTTGTAAATATCTTCCTTACCATAACCTGTTGATTCTCTCATTATTGAGTAATATCCCGATTTCCCTTCGCCAACAGGCATGAAAAACATGTTATCATCAGGGTTATTCAGCGGATACCCCAGATTTTTAGGTTTGCTCCACAAGCCATTTGTCTGGACATCTGAACGGAAGAGATCATATCCTCCAATGTTTTCATGTCCCTGGGAGCTGAAGAAAAGTGTAACTCCTTTATTTATAAGGAACGGCCGGTCTTCATTGAACTGAGTATTGATTTCTGGTCCGAGATTGACAGCAGGTCCCCAATCGCCATTAACTTTTCGGGATATGTAAAGATCGAGCCCTCCAAATCCACCTGGTCTGTCGGAGGCAAAAATAAGCTGTGTGCCATCTTCGGAGATAAATCCATGTGATTCCCAGTATTTTGTATTTATATATTTGTTCAGTTTGACGGTCTTGGACCAGGTATCTCCATTAAACGAGCTGGAATAGATGTCACTGTTATAGTTATCATCTCTTGAAAGAAAAAGCATCTTTCCGTCTGAGGAGAGGCAGGAGATATAAAAGTCTCCGTCAGATTGAATCTCAGGTGTGATGTTTACAGGAGCTGACCATTTCCCGTTTAAAAATCTTGAAAACATTATGGCATCATAAAATTTAAGAGAGACCATAAAGGCGAAAGATTTATTATCAGCAGATATGACAGGATTGAAATTTGATTTTTCATCGTTAAACAGTTGTCCTGCATTCTCTTCAGTGAATGATACAGGTTTTGCTATCAGCGTCTTTGCCATATCACAAACCTCAATTTCATGATTGATGAAATCAAGATTTTCATGATCGTCAGGAAGGAGAGTGCCGGAATATTTTACGAATGTTTCCCTCGCTTTGTCAAACTTGTAATTTATCCGGTATGCGGTAGCCAGGTAGAACAATGCTTCGTATGGTGCGGTAACCTCATTTAGATTTCCCTCCTTATGCATGGCTGACATGTTCTTTGATGCAGCTTCAAGATAACTTACAGCCAGATTCTTCTTTCCAGCGATGTTCAGGTAACAGACGCCAATGCAGTATGCAATATTTGCATTATCCGGCATCTTTTCATAAATCTGAAGAAAGTTGCTGAGGGCATCTGAATAATCTTCATTCATCAGGAAGTATTCTGCTTCAAGAAAAGCCGGCTGTAGATTGTCGTTTTCCTGTGCACAAAGTGAAAGGCTAAAAACTACTGAAATAAACAAACAGACAAATCTTTTGCTCATACTGAAAGATTTTGATGAACAAATTTATTAAAAATAATGGCACAAGAAATATTAATGACACCCTTATTTATAGCAGAACGGATTTTAACTGGTTAAAGATTTATTTTTTTTCCTTCTTTTTTCTTCTTGCGAATATTATAAAGAATAATGCTATTGCTGCTCCGATGATTACCCACAGAATCCAAAGACTGTTACCTTCACCTGTAACCTGCTGGGATTTAATTGTGCCGGCAGGTATATTTTGTGAGGCAATAAGATTGGCAATAGATTTAAAAACTGATTCTTCCGGGTATTTTAGCTGGTCTTTGGATGTTATCAGGAACACCAGCAGATCTTTCGGCGATTTGAGTCGCTCCTTATTGATATCTATGGATTTTATGGATGTGCTCAGCGGTTCTTCTGAATTCTCAAGAAGTGAAGCTTTGAATAGATCATATTTGGTATCAGGCATCGTGCTGATTATTACAAACATTTCCGAAAGCTTTTCAGGAGTAAGTCCATGATTGGCAGCTTCAGAATAGAATGAGTTCAGCCATTTTCCCCTTGGATTTATTTTTTTCAGGTCTGTGGCATTTACTGCATCACGCAGAACAGAACCTGCTTTGTCGTTTTCGCTGAAAGTCAGGATTTTCTCTCTTATTACAGCTATTGCAGGATCTTCTTCGGAGAGTATCATGGAAGTCAGATAATTCAAATCCTGGGATGTGATCTTTTCTCCGCTCTTTTCTGAAATATACCGTTGCAGATCTGACCAGGTTTTGAGATCAGCCTGATAAATGTCGAGTCCGGTGAGTATTTTCTTGAGCTCGCCATCGGCATAATTAGATGTGATGTCAACTGCAGCCTGTGTCAGTACATTATCCATAACTGCAACTTTAAGTGCCAGTTTATCGATATCTTCCGGTTTTGAGTTTTTATTTGAGGCTTCTGTTTTCAGGAATACAAGAAGATCATCAGCTTTTTTAAATTCCTGTTTTTCGACGCCTGACCCTGATATCAGCTTCAATTGATTTTCGTCAGCACGGTTTTTCAGAAGTGCCAGGTAGGCAGCAGTCTGTTTTTTTGAGATAACAGTGCTGTATTCCGGCCTTATTATTTCTTGTGAGGGTAATTCTTTCCTGTTTATAAATACGTCAGCAGTTGCAGTATTGCTGAATCTGTCAGTAAGTTTAAAGACCACCCTGTTATCTCCTTTTTGTGGTGCCATCATGTAATCAAATTCGGATGATGCAATCTGGTGTTTTTCAGAAGAAACCATCGAATTGCCTGCCCAGTTTTCAACAGTAAGCAAAGATTGGGGCTCAACTTTCAGAGGTAGCTTTATGGAATCACCATTTGTAACAGAGATATCCCTGCTGCCTTCGACATAAAGATCAGCAGTATGGTCGTTCCTGCGCAGCAATGTTGCAGGCAATACAATGCTGTCAGCCGGATAGGTGAGAGGCAGGTTCAGCTTTCTTGTTTCTTTTTCACCTCCATACCCTTCATAGTTTAACTCATAATCCCCTTGTGGAAGGTTGAATTCATATTTCCGTGTATCAGGATTGGTGTAGACTATCATTGCCTGTCCTGTCTGCTGTCCGTTCAGGACACTTATTTTGACGCTGTCCTTAAATAAGCTTACCAGGTCAGCAACGCTTGATATTCCGCTAATTGTGAATTTTCTTGGATGATCGTCCGAAAATATCTCAATCTGGAAGATATCCTGTTTCCCGTAACCATCCGGACTGTCAATAGCGTAGTAGCCTTTGTAACTCTCGACAGCGGGTTTAAAGAAAATATCGTCATCCGTTGAATTGAGAGGGTAGCCGGCATTCACTGGTGCAGACCATTCTCCGGCACTCAACAGTCTGGAAGAGAAAACATCATAACCTCCCATATTGAAATGACCGCGTGAGCTGAAAAAGAGGGTTTTGTCATCTTTACTCAGAAATGGGGATTCTTCATTATAAGGTGTGTTGATAACAGGTCCGAGATTTACAGCAGGTCCCCAGTCTCCAATACTGTCTCTGGTAGATACCCAAATATCGAGCCCTCCGTATGTTCCTTTTCTGTTGCTTGTAAAATAGAGGCTGTTATTGTCGTGTGAGATGGTTGCATGTGATTCCCAATATTTTGTGTTGATATTGTAATTTAGTTTAACAAGCGGAGACCAGCTGTTGTTTTCAAACTGAGTGGAATAAATAATACCGTCATAATCTGCAGAACTGTAGAGATATAGTGTTTTTCCATCAGCTGACAGAGATGTAGGGAACAGATCTCTGTCAACCTGAAGTATTTCATTCAGATTTACAGGAGCCGACCAGGTTCCGTTGTTTTTTACGGAATAGAGTATGGCATCGTAGAATGCCTCACTCTTTGAAAATACAAGCAGGTTTTCATTATCTGACATTACCGGATTGTACTCTGAGAGGCTCTCATTGATAACATTTCCAAGGTTATATTTCCTTATAAATTTGGGTCTGCCAATAAGTTCCTTGGCATTCAGGCACGACTGGATCTGAAGGTCCACAACTGCCGAATCATAAACTTCAGCATCCATATTCCTTTTAAAAAGGTAGTATGTTTCAAGAGCATTATCGAGCTGATTGTTAATTCTGTATGCATTTGCCAGATAATACAGTGCATCATAGGGAGCTCCTGCTTCCTTGAATTTACCTTCCCTGTAGTTTGGATTGATATTTTTGACGGCATCTTCAAGATACCTTACTGCCATATCCTTTTCGCCCGGAGTGTTTAAATAACACTGACCGATACGGTATTTAAAATTTGAATTATCCGGATAGCTTTTATTCAATTGCATATACAATGGCAAAGCATCCTTATAGGCTTCAAACAGAATCCAGCTTTCTGCATCATAGAAACTGTTCTTTAACTCTGCCTTCGACTGGGCAAACAATTTACCAGAGGTTAATATAACCAGGAGACACATTAGAAGAATTAACCTTTTCATCATATTTTAATTAATCTTATTGGACCGTGGCACAAAAATAATCAGCATTAATTTTAAAGCCCTTTTTTCATAAAATTACAAAGAAAGAGGTTAATATATTAATTTTTACCTCAAAGTTACTAATATAGGATAAAATTCAAAAAGCAGCTACTGGCTGCAATCCTTTTTATTAACTATTCCTGAAATTTTTTAATTTTCTCAGGAGAAGGATAGTTTATTTTACGCTAAACAGAGATAAAACGGCCGGTTTCACTCAGGAGAATAGTTCTCAAGAATCTCTTTGACCCTGTGAAGAAATCTTCCCGCAAGGGCTCCGTCAATTACCCTGTGGTCGTAACTCATTGAGAGTATCATGATCTGACGGATTGCTATCATATCACCATCAGGAGTCTCAACCACCGCCGGAGTTTTTCTGACAACACCTGTTCCCAGAATGGCCGCCTGCGGCTGATAAATTATAGGAGTTCCGGCAAGATTATCATAACTTCCAAAATTTGTTATGGTAAAAGTGCCTCCGGTAATTTCATCAGGTTTTAATTTATTGTTCCTGGCTCTTTCTGCAAGGTCATTTACGCTTTTTGCAAGGCCGGTAAGGTTCTTTTCATTGGCATTTTTAATAACAGGGACTATAAGATTTCCATCTGGAAGGGCTGTTGCCATCCCGATGTTGATATTTTTTTTCTTTATAATATTATTGCCTTCAACAGAAATATTTATCATTGGAAATTCATAGAGTGCCCTGGCTACAGCATCTATGAAGATTGGAGTCAGTGTTAGTTTTTGTCCTTCAGTTGCCAGGAACTTCTCCTTGTTGGCATTTCTCCAGTTGACGAGACGGGTTACATCAGCGTCAATAAAAGATGTCACATGCGGTGATGTCCTTTTGGATAATACCATGTGTTCGGCAATTATCTTCCTGATCCTGTCCATTGGGACTATCTCGTCACCTGAAGACTTGTTCTCCTGAACCAAATCTCCTGCACCGCGTGTATTAATAACTGAATCAGCAGTTTCTGATGCTTTTTTACGGCTATCAATTATTGCATGAATATCATCCTTTGTAATCCTGCCATCCATTCCGGTACCCTGTATCACATCAAGATCGGAATAGCTGATCCCCTCTTTTGCTGCAATACTCCTTACCAGCGGGGATACAAATTTCCCTGAGGGGGTACGGCTCTTCATTTGCTGTGACAATTCCGTCACCTCCTTTTTCTCAATTTTTACAGCATTAATTGTCTCCCTGATTCGTTCAACTTCCTTCAGAACTTTCACCGACTCTTCAGTGGCAGGAATTATATTATTTTCTATTATAGCAATTATTTCACCTATTTTTGCAATGGACCCCTCTTTTACAACTATTTCAACAAGGATGCCTTCCATTGGGGCAGGGATTTCAGAATCGACTTTATCAGTCGCAACTTCCACAAGCGGATCATCTTCCTTAACCTGTGCTCCAGCCTCAACAAGCCACTTGTTGATCGTGGCTTCTATAACACCTTCTCCCATTGCAGGTAGAACAATATTCATCCTTGCCATATTTCCTGATTTTTTCAGTATTAAATTTGAATAGAGATTTTAAATATAAAAGGATTAAACCCTCTCTATTCTTAGCTAAACCCTCACGAGCAAATTACAATTTAATCATCAGATTAACAAACGTGAAGAATAAATGTTTCATTAGCAGTTATAACAAATAATCATCGTATCTTTCAGTGCTGCTGGTATGGATTTCTGTTGTTTATGGCTCTGCCGAGGGTGATCTCATCGGTATATTCCAGTTCATCTCCGACTGCAACACCTCTTGCAAGTGTCGTAAGGATAAGATTATATTTATTGAGTCTTTTATAAAGATAATAGTTTGTTGTATCACCTTCCATGGTAGTGCTCAGTGCAAATATTATCTCCCTGATGCCACCTGCTTTTACCTTTTCCTCAAGGGTGTCGATTTTAAGATCAGAAGGACCGATACCATCTATAGGTGAAATGATGCCCCCCAGTACATGATACAATCCATTGAACTGCCTTGTGTTCTCAATGGCCATAACATCCTGGATGTTTTCAACAACACAGATAACCGTTTTCTCCCTCTTTTCATCAATGCAGATATTGCATATTTCAGTATCTGAAACATTGTTGCAGACTTTGCAATAGTGTATTTCTCCGTGTAGTCTGATGATGCTCTCTCCGAATCTCTTTACATCTTCTGAATCTCTTCTCAGGAGATTCATCACAAGTCTGAATGCTGTTTTTCTTCCTATTCCCGGAAGCGAGGCAAATTCATTAACAGCATTTTCAAGAAGCCTTGACGGAAATTCGGTAAAACTCATATCGTAATCTTTTATACAAAATTAATCCAATTTTCCGGTGTTAATTAAACAGTTCAGGATTTTCTCTATTCCGTACTTTTTGCTATTCTTGTAAACTAATAGAACCAGATATGCCTCCGATACTTATTCTAGGAATTTTTCTTCTCTACACACTATTACTATTTGCAGTTACATGGGTTACTTCCAGAAAAGCGGACAATCAGTCGTTTTTTATCGGAAATAAAGTCTCTCCATGGTTTGTGGTCGCTTACGGAATGATCGGAGCATCTCTTTCTGGAGTGACTTTTATGTCTCTTCCCGGATGGGTTGAAGAGACCCAGTTCAGTTATATGGTTGTGGTACTTGGATACCTGTTCGGTTATTTTGTAATTGCAACTGTATTATTACCATTATATTACAGACTTAAACTGACATCAATTTATTCCTATCTCGACCAGCGTTTTGGGTATTGGTCCTATAAAACGGGTGCAGGTTTTTTCATCCTCTCAAGAACACTGGGTGCTTCATTGCGTATGTACCTTGTTATTAATGTATTGCAAATATTTGTTTTCGATGCATGGCATGTTCCATTCTGGATAAATGTCCTGGTTTTTATTCTTCTTATAATTCTGTATACCCTTAAAGGCGGGATCAGAACAATTATCTGGACCGATACACTTCAGACTACCTTCATGTTGCTTGCAGTTATATTATCTGTAATATACATCAGCAGGAATCTTAATGTTTCGCTGTCAGATCTTGTATCAGAAGTAAAAAGCAGTCCGGTATCCAGAATGTTTAATATGGACTGGCACCATGAGAGATTCTTTCTTAAGCAGTTCCTCAGCGGGATGTTTATAACAATTGTTATGACAGGTCTCGACCAGGAGATGATGCAAAAGAATCTGAGCTGCAGAAATATAAAAGAGGCACAGAAAAATATGTTCACATTCAGCGGAATCCTTGTATTTGTGAACCTGTTATTTCTTTTTCTCGGAGCGCTTTTGCTTATATATGTTAAGAACAGGGGAGTTGACGTGAAGACAAGCGATGATATTTTCCCGACTGTTGCATTGTTGTACCTTGGCCCTGTTGCAGGAATAGTATTCCTTATTGGCCTTATCTCCGCTGCATTTCCAAGTGCAGATGGGGCTCTGACATCACTTACCACATCTGTGAGCATTGATTTTCTGGGACTTGAAAAGCGGGATGGAATTTCGGAACGGGCAAAGACCCGGATCAGATATATAGTACACATCTCAATAGCGATGGTTTTTTTTATCAGTGTCTTGATATTTAGTAAATTAAGTGACAGGGCAGTTATTGACAAGCTATTCACTATTGCCGGATATACTTATGGTCCGCTATTGGGGTTATATTCTTTCGGGCTGTTTACGGAGAGAAAAGTGAAAGACAGACTAACACCTGTGATTGCGATAGTATCTCCACTTGCATGTTATCTACTCAGCAGATACTCGCAGGAGTTGTTTAACGGCTATAAGTTTGGTTTTGAATTGCTTTTACTGAATGGGCTGCTTACTTTTACAGGGTTGCTGGTTTTCAGCAGCAAAAAAGATAATACCTGAGAACCAGCACTGCTTACCTGAGTATGTCCAATTACCTTGGGCTATTCCCTGATTGCTGCTGTCTTAAACCGGGGTTGCCTGTTCCGCCTGATCCGTTTTGTCCCTGGGAATCATCGTACTCTTCGGGCTCTTCTTCGGGCTCCTCTTTTATTGTTATAACCCTGATTTTTTTATACGGGATATTCCACACGATAAAATAGCTGAAGCCAGTGCTGAATCTTTTTTCGCCGTTTCCGAAACCTGGAAAATAAATTGGTTTGAGATCACTGCCTGTGCCCGTGTATATCAACATTCTCAGGCTGACTGACCACCCCAAGCTGAAGTTCCTGAATATTTCGGCTCTCATGCCGGGTGAAGCTTCGATAAAATGGCCCCAGCTTTTGTCAAGGGGAATAGAGGATCTGGATTCACCCCAGTAATTTGACTGACTGAATTCGGGAACTTCCCACTGGAAATGGCTTAAACCATACCTGAGCCCGATGCCTCCCCAGTATTTGCCGAGGGACTTTTTGGGCTTAAGAATACTGAAATCAGCTCCGGCACGTATAAAAAATCCCTTATTCAGGTAGATATAATTATACTGGGAGTATTCGTAATCAAGATAACCCATATTCAATGCAGCAGCCCACTTTTCATTCAGATCCATGGAAACGTATCCTTCCAGTCTGAGTGTGTTTTTGTCAATGAAATAGGTTGCAGGACCCAATATTTCAATACCTGCATTTATCTTCAGCGGAATAAGAAGAGTGTCCTGACTTTTTACCTGCGAAAGAGTGCTGAGGATTATTGCCGGGATACTAATAAAATATGCGAAGATTCTCCTCATTGAATGTTGTTATTGTCTTTTTTTCAATTGATATTGAATCGATGATATTAGCCGAATTAACCACTGTATCAAGTGTGAAGAAAAATGTATATCCGCACTCCTTTGATAAAAGGTGGGGATAACTGCTGTAACGGAATTCCAGTGTGTCGTTTATCCCATTGATCCTGATGACGAATTTACAGGTTTGTTCAGCCGCATACAATGGTAATTCAGCGCTTTGTAACTTTGTAGTCTTATCATAGATTTCTAGGGAATCCTTTGTGACCCCATAAAGGGTCACACTGTCGGGAGCAAGAGCTTTACCGGTTGTCATACTGTAAAAAGTCCCTTTTACCCTTGATTCCGTCTCATC
This sequence comes from uncultured Bacteroidales bacterium, assembly GCA_963782945.1. Taxonomy (GTDB): domain Bacteria; phylum Bacteroidota; class Bacteroidia; order Bacteroidales; family VadinHA17; genus LD21. Next base: position 84,706 of record CAWALO010000027.1, on the reverse strand, counting down.
AAAGCACGACCCGGCCGTGCATGAATTCAAAATCAGACAGGTAAAATCAAGTATGAAAAGAGTGATTGCAAAAAAAAGGTTTCTCATAACTCTCCGGAAAGCGTCAAAATTACGAAAATTACCGGAACCTTATCAGAATTTAGGCAGGTTCTTAAGTATACCGCTAAGTCCATTCTTGATCCTGCCTATTACATTGCTGTCCTTCTCTCCGGCGAAATATATTTCGGAGATAATATTCTCATACTCTTTTGCAAGATAATTTCTCTTCAGCTTAAGAGTAGGGGAGAGCTCTCCTGTCTGAGGCGTCCATTCTTCTGTGACGAGCCGGAATCTTTTGATCTGTTCATACTCACCAAGCGATTTGTTGACCTCTCTTACTTCTTTTGAAAATCTTTCAAGCACTTCAGTCAGTTCGATAAGTTCGCCATTGTCCCTGAACTGGATTTTGTGTATTGAGCACCAGTCGTGGAGAAATGAAAAGTTTGGTGAGAGAAGCGCACTGGCAAATTTCTGATTTTCACCGATTACCATTGCCTGTTCTATGAAAGATGACTCTTTCAGCTTATTTTCTATTACCTGGGGAGCAATATATTTACCAGCCGAAAGTTTAAACATCTCTTTTTTTCTGTCGGTTATCCTCAGGAACTTCCCGTCTTCAATAACACCGATATCGCCGGTATGAAGCCAACCATCAGAATCAATCATTTCAGCCGTGAGGTCGGGTGCTTTATAATATCCCATCATAATGTTAACTCCCCTGCATAAAATTTCACCATCTTCTGCTATTTTAACTTCAACACCATCTATAACGGGTCCTACTGTTCCAAATCCTATTTCATCCACCCTGAATGGGTTCACTGCTATCACCGGAGAAGTTTCCGTAAGACCATAGCCCTGAATTACTGGAAGTCCGGCTGCCCAGAAGATCCGTTCAAGCCTCGACTGAAGAGCGGCACCACCTGAAACCATGACCTGCAATTCGCCTCCGAGGGCTTCCTTCCACTTGCTGAAGATCAGCTGCCTTGCAATGCCAAGCCGGAATTTGTAAAATTGTGAATTTCCCTTAAGCCTGAATTTAAGTCCCAGGTTTACAGCCCAGAAAAAGATCTTCCTCTTTATCCATGGAAGATTTCGTCCTTTGGCAATAATATTGTCATAAATCTTTTCAAGGAGTCGAGGAACAGTATTGAAAATATGAGGTTTGATCTCTCTGACTGCCTCTGAGATAGTGCCCATATTCTCAATATAATAGACACTAATGCCCTTATACTGAAAGTGATAATTTACCATTCTCTCGTAGACGTGGCAGAGAGGCAGAAAGCTAACTGCCCTGTGGCCGTAGGCGAGGTGGTGCGCCTTGGAGGTGGTGATTGCATTTTTTACGAGGTTATTATGCGAAAGCATAACTCCTTTTGAATTACCTGTAGTCCCGGAGGTGTAAATAATTGTGACAAGATCTTCCGGCAATATGCTCTCTTTGATTTTTATCAGTTCATCATGCAGCCTGTCAGCATGCCTTTTGCCTGCCTCAATGATCTCACTGAATGGTTTTACCCCTTCTACCTGGTCAAATGAATAGATCTCTTTTAAATGTTCTACCTTATCCGCTACCGGAATAACTTTAGCATATATTGCTTTATTGCCGACTATAATGATTTTAACATCGGAATGTTTAAGTATGTATTCATACTCATCCGTTCCGATTGTCGGATATATCGGGACATGTATCATTCCTGCCTGGGCAAGCCCCATATCTACAAAATTCCATTCAGGCTTGTTAGCGCTTATTGTGGCAATCTTGTCTCCCTTCTTATAACCCATGGAAAGTAACCCGTAACTTACCCAGTTAACATAATCATTGACCTCTTCAGTTGAATATGTAATCCAGTCATTATCTCTTTTACCCCCGTACATTACTGGTCTTGGATATTTTTCAAGATTCCACTGAATAATATCAAAAGTTCTCTTTACTTCCATAATTATTATAAGTTATCGGCAGACAATTCTAATAATTATTTTCGAACAATTTGTATTGTTAATGATGATGGTTTGGGAAAATTTTGCAACATAAAGTAAATAAGGATGTTGCAAAAGCACATCCTGATAAGTTTTTCGAACCGCAAATTTTTGTTCAGGAAATCGGAATTGATGTTCAGATTTTCTGAAGAAGGGTTGCTGCTCTTGTGATAGCTTTCTGGATTCCCATCGGATTTTTTCCTCCTGCAGTTGCCAGGAAAGGCTGGCCACCGCCTCCTCCGTTGATTTCTACTGCAATTTCCTTTATTATTGCAACGGCACTGAGATTATTCTCCTTAACGAGTTTATCGCTGACCATGACAAGCAGATTGGCTTTATCTCCATTTTCAGAGCCAATGACAAGTACTGTATTGTCAGATTGATTTCTGATCTGGTAAGCAATATTTTTCAGGACCTCAGCAGAATCGGACTGAACTTTCCCGGAGACAAATCTTATATTATTAATGATAACTGACTTTTCTTCAAGTTCTTTTATCATTGATACTGAGGCTTGTGCCTGGTATTTTTCAACTGACTTTTTCAGTAATGAGTTTTCAGAAAGCAGTTTCTCAACACTTTCACTTAAGCTTCCAGTGCTTTTCAGAAGGGAAGCGATATCCTCCATCTCATTTAGTTTTTCATTGATATATTCCTCAGCCTTCAGGGCTGTCACGGCTTCGATCCTCCTTACTCCGGCTGCAATGGCGCCTTCTGAAACTATTTTTACAATTCCGATCGTACCAGTTGATTTTACATGGGTTCCGCCACAAAGCTCCACTGAATCGCCAAATTCAACCACCCGGACTGTGTCACCGTATTTTTCCCCGAAGAGTGCTATAGCTCCCAGTGATTTTGCCTTCTCAATGGGAATTCCGCTTGTAATCCTGCATATATGGTTGTCGCGCACCATGCTGTTTACCAGTTTCTCTATCCCCGAAAGTTCCTCCTTTGTCACCTTGCTGAAGTGGCTGAAATCAAAACGGAGTCTGTCAGGTGTTACCAGGGAACCTTTTTGTTCCACATGTTTTCCAAGTATAATTCTTAATGCGTTATGGATCAAATGTGTAGCGGTATGGTTATTGGCTGTTAATAGCCGTTTTCCGATGTCCACAACTCCCCTGAATGGCAATTTTGGATCGACCGGTAAGCTACTGGCAAGGTGAATTATAAGGTTATTCTCTTTGATTGTATCAGTAATTGTAATTCTGTCTTTAGAGGAAATTATCACTCCTGTATCGCCGACCTGGCCACCTGACTCAGCATAAAATGGTGTTTTATTAAAAACAAGGTGGTAACTTTCCTTGCCTTTTATCCTGACCTTCCGATATTTGGTTATGAATATATCATCCTCATATCTATCATAGCCGGTAAATTCAGTTCCTTCAGTATCGCTTAAAATTGTCCAGTCGCCTGCTGTCACTGAAGCATCCTCCCTGGAACGTTCTTTCTGGTTTTTCATCTCTTCTTCAAAGCCCTTAAAATCCAGATTCATATCGTTCTCCCTGAGTATGAGTTGTGTAAGGTCGACCGGAAAACCAAAGGTGTCATACAATTCAAATGCAACCTTGCCTGGCATTATATTCTTTTTCTCCTTCCTGAGGGCGCTGATCATTATTTCAATCATTTTCAGTCCTTTGCCAAGTGTTTTTAGAAAGGCAGCTTCCTCTTCGAAAATAATCTTTGAGATCTGCGCATTACCTGAAATCAGCTCCGGATATTGGTTTCCCATCGTATCCGCAAGCACGGGTAAAAGCTTATACATAAAGGGTTCTTCAATACCAAGGTTGTTATACCCATATCTTACTGCACGTCGAAGGATACGCCTTATTACATATCCCGCTTTATTATTGGAGGGAAGCTGGCCGTCGGCTATTGAAAATGCAACTGCTCTCAGGTGATCAGCAACTACCCTGAGGGCGATATCCCATTTTTCATTTTTACCGTACTCCTTTCCCGTAATTGCTGATATCTCCTTAATTACTGACTGGAAAATATCAGTTTCATAATTTGATTTTTTGCCCTGGACTATCATGCATAGTCTTTCAAACCCCATTCCGGTATCGACATGTTTTGAAGGGAGTTGTTCCAGAATGCCGTCCGACCGGCGGTTATATTGAATGAATACCAGGTTCCAGATTTCGATTACATGAGGATGTCCTTTATTCACAAGTTCTTTGCCTGGTATTTTCCTTCTCTCCTCGTCGTCCCTTATGTCAACATGAATTTCTGAACAAGGTCCGCAAGGCCCTGTTTCTCCCATCTCCCAGAAATTATCTTTTTTTGACCCTTCAATTATCCTGCCTTCAGGTTGTGAAAAGCATTTTTTCCAGATCGCGAATGATTCATCATCCCGCGAAACACCATCCTCATTATTTCCTTCAAATACTGTTGCATAAAGCCTGTCCTCCGGTATGCCAAGCCTTCCCGCAAGAAGTTCCCAGCTCCATTCAATCGCTTCCTTTTTAAAATAATCACCAAATGACCAGTTCCCAAGCATTTCAAACATTGTATGGTGGTAGGTGTCGTGTCCTACCTCTTCAAGATCATTGTGTTTGCCTGATACTCTGAGGCACTTCTGCGAGTTTGCAACTCTTTTGTTTACAGGTTGCTGATTGCCCAGGAAAATATCCTTGAACTGATTCATCCCGGCATTTGTAAACATAAGAGTGGGATCATTCTTTACAACCATTGGTGCAGACGGTACTATATTGTGACCCTTCGATTCGAAAAATTCAAAAAACATTTGCCTCAGTTCCTGTGCCTTCATTTTAATAATCATTGTGTTAATTAAATATAACTTGAAATTGGCTTGTAAAATTAGTTTATTTGATTTAGATTTGTCCTGTACATAAAAAAAATTCAAAAACTGTCTGCCTTTGCCGCGTCACAGTAAATATGTCCTTGACTTGACAGATCTGCAATATAAGCGGATCAGGCTTCCTTGGAAAGCAAAGGTATTACGTCTCTTTGCGTGGTTTGCAATTTCAATTATGGTCACCTTATTGTATGTTTCCATTTTCAGAAGCCTGTTCGGATCGCCTAAGGAAAAGCTTCTGGCAATGCAGCTTGAAAATATTAAGCTGCAATACTCCATTATCGGCAGGCAACTCGACAATTCTATAGCTTCCCTCAACAGTTACAGACTTTCTGATGACAGACGCTATCGCCCAATACTCGATATGGATAGTGTGCCAGAATCATACAGAAAGGCAGGATACGGTGGTGTTGACAGGTTCAGGGACCTGACAGGATATATGAATTCGGATCTTCTCATTTCCTACAAGTCGAAGATTGAAGAAATTAAGAACCGGGCGAATATTCAGAAGGAGTCTTTTCAGTCCATAGCCGAGATGGCTATCGAATGGAAGAGAGAAGTAGATCATCAGCCTTTGATAAGTCCGGTAGATGTGAAATATCGCCTGGGCGACGGATTCAGGTTCAGGGAAGTTCATCCTGTATATGGAACACCAAGGATGCATTATGGTCAGGACTTTTCTGTTCCCTACGGAACAGATGTTTATGCAACCGGTGACGGGACAGTTATTGAGTCGGGCTGGAATTCCGGAGGTTTCGGAAATTATATAGTGGTAGATCATGGCTATGGCCTTCAGTCAACTTATGGTCATCTGAGCCAGATAAAAGTTCCAAAGGGAGTGAATGTAAAAAGAGGAGATCTGATAGGACTGAGCGGAAATACCGGAACCTCTTCCGGTCCTCATTTGCATTATCAGATTAACCAGTTCGGAGAACACAAAAATCCGGTTAACTTTTTCAATAATGATATCTCAGTAGATGAATATAATGAGATGATCCAGGCACTGGGATCAATGTCAAAATTAAAATAATATCATTCATCGGAAATCTCATTACCATTTAAATTCCAACCATCCGGCCCGTGATTTTCATTATTTTCAGAATTGATTTATCTTTGCTGCGTTATGCCACGAACAAAATATAAATTCAATCCCGAATCACTCAGCTTTGACAAAATAAGGTTGGGTATCGGAGAAATACTGATGAGGTTTCTGGCTTATTTTATAGGTTCAGTTCTGATTGCGGTGATTTACTGGATTATTTTTGCTGCTTTCTTCGATTCTCCGAAAGAAAAAGCGCTGGAACGTGAAGTACAACAGCTGACAATCCAATACGATCTGATTAACAGGGAAATGGGAGATATTGAAGGTGTTCTCGACGACCTGCAAAAGACCGATGACAATCTCTACAGGACCATTTTTGAAGCTGAACCAATTCCTGCTACATTGAGAGAGGGCGGCGTCGGTGGAGTGAACAGGTATAAATCCCTTGAGGGCTACAGAAACTCAAATCTTGTTATTGAGACTGCCAGCAGGCTTGATAAGATCAGGAAGAAGGTATATCTCCAGTCCAAATCATTTGATGATCTTATAGGTCTTGCCAGGAACAAGGAAGATATGCTCAGGTCGGTACCGGCTATAATTCCCATTTCCGGTAAGGATCTGACACGTGTTGCTTCAGGTTTTGGGCTGAGGATACATCCGATATATAAAATTATCAAATTTCACAGCGGTATGGATTTCACTGCCCCTGCAGGGACTGATGTATATGCATCCGGGAACGGCACTGTAACCTCTGTTCAGTCTTCACAGAGAGGCCTTGGTAAAAACATTGTTATAGATCATGGATTCGGATACTCCAGTATCTATGCCCACCTTAGTAATTTTAATGTCAGGGTGGGCCAGAAAGTCCAGAGGGGTGACGTGATAGGTTATGTAGGCAATACAGGGACATCAATAGCGAACCATCTGCATTATGAGATAAAACTCAACGGGGTGAATGTTGATCCTGTCAACTACTATTTTGAAGATCTCAGTCCGGCTGAGTATGAAAGAGTGATTGAGATCGCATCAAAGACCGGCCAGTCTTTTGATTAGGCAGAAATTAAATAATATTATGACAAAATCATTTCGGCTATTTCTGCTCTCTTTATTTCTGATTAATGGTTTTGAAACCGCCTTTCCTTTATCTTCGAATATTGCTGACACTTGCTCTGCTACGGACTCAACAACTCTTCCGAGAGAGATAATTATTACCGGTGTCGGTGATATTATGCTGGGATCATCATACCCTGATACCAGGAAACTCCCTCCGTCGGATAATCCATTTTTGCTTCTTGCGAGTGTTGCTGATACTCTTTCTTCTTCTGATATTACTTTCGGAAACCTTGAAGGCTCATTCCTTGACAGCGGAGACCCCTGGAAAAAATGCAGGGATACAACCATTTGCTATTTGTTCAGAATGCCAGAAAGATACGTTTCTGCACTCACCTCTTCCGGTTTTGATATTCTGAGTGTGGCTAATAACCACTTCGGTGATTTTGGAGTTCCGGGCAGAACAAAAACCAAACAGATCCTCGATTCAGTAGGGATACACTATGCTGGTCTGGTGGAACACCCATGGGCAATCTTTCAGAAAGATTCAATCCTTTATGGCTTCTGTGCCTTTGCACCAAACTCGGGAACAGTAAATCTCAATGAGACAGATAAAGCTGCGGCTATTGTAAAAATGCTGGATGATACATGTGATGTTGTTATTGTCTCATTCCATGGAGGCGCTGAAGGCGCTGATTTTCAGTATGTACCCAAGGCTCAGGAAGTTTTTCATGGTGAAAACCGCGGAGATGTTTATCATTTTGCACACACTATGATTGACAATGGAGCTGATGTAGTCTTTGGACACGGACCACATGTTACACGTGCTATCGAGGTTTACCGTGATCGCTTTATAAGCTACAGCCTGGGCAATTTCTGCACCTATGGCAGAATAAATCTTGCTGGCCCTAACGGGCTGGCACCGATAGTCAGGATTAATGTTGATACCACCGGAAGATTCCTTTCAGGCCGGATTATCCCATGTTACCAAACATGGCCGGGAGGAGTTAAATATGATTATAACCGGGCAGTCATTAAAAAAATAATGGCATTAATGGAGGCGGATTTTCCCGATGCATTAATCAATCTGTCAGTGAATGGTGAAATATCTTATAAGTAGTTTATATGCCGTATAAGGAAAAAAAGGTCGAAAAGCTCTATTATTCAATTGGAGAAGTAGCTGAAATGCTTGAAGTTCCTGTTTCAACTGTCAGGTTCTGGGAAAATGAGTTTGAAATACTCAAGCCCATGAAAAACAAAAAGGGCAACAGACTTTTCACTCCCCAGGACATTAAAAATCTCAGGATAATTCATCGCCTTGTCAAAGAGGAGGGGATGACCCTTGCCGGCACAAAAAAGAAACTCACTGAGAAATGGGATGAGACCGACCATAAGTATGAAATAACCGAATCGCTGGAGAAGATTAAATCGATGCTCCTCGATATAAAGGATAGTATGTAATGCAACCATGAAACTATCAGAAATTTGTAATTATCTTGATACCGCAATTCCTCTCTCATTCCAGGAAGAGTATGACAATTCAGGCTTGCAGGTCGGGTTTCCCGAAAGTGATGTCTCTTCTGCTCTGCTGACAATAGATATTACCGAAGAGGTGATAGATGAAGCAGTTAAAAAAGGATGTAACCTGATTGTTTCTCATCACCCGTTGATCTTTAAAGGTTTGAAAAAAATTACCGGACGCTCTTATACCGAAAGAATCCTGACCAGGGCAATAAAAGCCGATATCTCAATTTATTCTGCCCATACAAACCTTGATTCTGTTAATTTCGGAGTAAGCAGAAAGATGGCATCAGAACTTAATCTTAAAAATGTTAATGTTTTAGTTCCACTAAAGAACAGGCTGCTGAAACTTGTTACATTTATCCCGGAATCCCATCTGGAGAAGGTGAGGAGCGCGCTGTTTGAAGCCGGCGCAGGAATTATCGGGAATTATGATCAGTGCGGCTTCACTGTTGCAGGGAAGGGAAGCTTCAGAGCCGGAGACAGTGCAAACCCATTTGCCGGGGAGATTGGTAAAACCCATTTTGAGAATGAGATAAGGCTGGAGACTATTCTCTTTTCTCATGCCAAAAAGGGTGTTATTAAAGCACTCCTGGCCATTCATCCTTATGAAGAAGTAGCCTATGATCTTTACACTCTTGATAATGAGAACTGTGAGGCTGGATTGGGTTGCACCGGAGAATTTGATCAGCCAATCTCTGAATCTGAATTCCTGAATCTGATCTCCTCAACATTTAAAGCCAGAGGAGTGCGTCATTCAAAACTGACCGGGCGTCGGGTGAAAAGAGTTGCCCTGTGCGGAGGTTCCGGAGCATCACTTATTAGTAATGCCATAAGTTCAGGAGCTGATGCTTTTGTTACAGCTGATATCAAATACCATAATTTTTTTGATGCTGATAATATGATCCTTCTGGTTGATTCAGGACATTTTGAAAGTGAAAAATTCACAACAGAGATTTTATACGACCTAATTATCAAAAAATTCCCTAAATTTGCAGTCCGGTTTTCAGAAACAAATACAAATCCGATAAATTATTTGTAAAAATGGAAAAAGTAAAAGCACATGAGTCTGAAATTTCTGTAGAAGAGAGACTAAGAGCATTATATAGCTTGCAGCTGGTTGATTCAGAGATCGATAAAATTAAGACACTGAGAGGTGAATTACCCCTTGAAGTGCAGGATCTGGAAGATGAGATTGCAGGACTTGAGACCAGGTTAGGTAACCTGAAGGAGGAGGTTGTCAACCTTGAAAAATCTGTTTCAAAGAAGCATAATGAGATCACTGATGCCGAAGCACTCATAAAAAAGTATGAAGAACAGCAGAAAAATGTAAGGAATAACAGGGAATTTGACTCACTCTCGAAAGAAATTGAATACCAGAATCTGGAGATTGAATTGTTTAACAAAAAAATCAAGGAGTTCAATTTCCAGATAGAGGAAAAAAAGGTTGTAATTGCTGAATCTGAAGGAGCACTTTTGGAACGTAAAACAGATCTTGATAATAAAAAGTCAGAGCTTGATGAAATAATTTCCGATACCCAGAAAGAGGAAGAGGGCTTGTACAAGAAGCTTGAAACGATTGAAGAGATAATTGAAGACAGATTACTTACCGCCTATAAGAGAATCCGTGCCAACGCCCGTAATGGTCTCGCAGTTGTCCCTGTTCAGAGAGATGCCTGCGGTGGTTGTTTCAACCAGATACCACCTCAGAGACAGCTGGATATCAAATCAAGGAAGAAAATTATTGTTTGCGAGTATTGCGGAAGGATACTTGTTGATGATGAAATAATAAAAGAGGGTCATCTGTAATAGTGGGACTTTTGAAACAAGAAAGCTGACTCATACAGAGTCAGCTTCTTGTTGTATGCCCTCACCCTTCGGGCACTCCCCCTTGGCGGAGAATTCTCGTATTAAGCATTCAAATAGAGTGTTTTTCTTAACCTAATTCCTTTCAATAATATTCATGATATGGCTTATGACAATAACGATTTCAAGAGATTGTTGCCGAAGGTATTCCATCGATAATCTTCCTGATTCTAAAATCTTATGATCAGAATATGAATCATGCGCCAAAGAGAAGGAATATACTCAACAGTCTTGAAAAGAGACTGGCCATAAAAAATGCATTGAGATATTTTCCTGAAAAATTTCATCAGGTGCTTGCAGGGGAATTTGCACACGAACTTGAGGATTACGGCAGAATTTATATGTACAGGTTCAGGCCTGATTATGAGATTAAGGCCCGCAATATTGATGACTATCCCAGTCGCACCAGGAGTGCTGCCGCAATAATGCTGATGATCTCCAATAACCTTGACAATGCCGTTGCCCAGCATCCCCATGAGCTTATAACTTATGGAGGAAATGGAGCTGTCTTTCAGAACTGGGCACAATACCGGCTTACCATGAAGTACCTATCAGAGATGACAAGTGAACAGACACTTGTAATCTATTCAGGCCACCCTCTCGGACTCTTCCCTTCACATTGTGATTCGCCGAGAGTAGTTGTTACAAACGGAATGGTAATACCAAACTATTCCTCACAGGAGGACTGGGAAAAGTTCAATGCTCTCGGAGTATCCCAGTATGGCCAGATGACTGCCGGTTCATACATGTACATAGGACCGCAGGGCATTGTTCATGGGACTGCCATTACAATACTTAACGCCAAAAGGTTGATTGGCAAATCCGTAGACAAGGGAGACTCCCGGCTTTTCGTCTCTTCCGGTTTGGGAGGAATGTCCGGTGCACAACCCAGGGCAGCCAGTATAGCCGGTATTGTTTCTGTTGTTGCCGAGGTTAATCCAAAAGCTATCCAGACAAGATATAAACAGGGATGGGTTGATGAAGTTTACAGCGATCTGAAAAAGCTTGTCAGCAGGGTCAGGCAGGTAATTTCATCCGGTGAAGTTATTTCTATTGCTTATGAAGGCAATATAGTTGATATCTGGGAGACATTTGCCGATGAAAATATTAAAATTGATATAGGTTCTGATCAGACTTCACTGCATAATCCATGGTCAGGAGGATATTACCCTGCAGGACACAGCTTTGAGGAATCTAACCGGATGATGGCCGATGATCCTGTAAAATTCAGGGAAGCAGTCTGCCAATCGCTGAGAAGGCAGGTCGATGCTATAAACCGGCACACAGGCCGGGGTACATATTTTTTTGATTATGGAAATGCATTTCTGCTGGAGGCTTCCAGGGCAGGCGCTGACGTATTAAAACCAGATGGCGAATTCAGATATCCGTCTTATGTTCAGGATATTATGGGACCCGTTTGTTTTGACTACGGATTTGGTCCCTTCAGGTGGATATGTTGTTCAAATGATCCTGCTGATCTTGCTGTTACCGATAAAATTGCAGAGGAAGTGCTTGTCAGGCTTGCTGAGAAAGCTCCCGATCAGATAAAAAGGCAGCTTGAAGATAATATACACTGGATAAGAGAAGCATCAGGAAACAACCTTATTGTAGGTTCCCAGGCAAGGATCCTTTATGCTGATTCAGAGGGCAGAATAGCAATTGCCGAAGCATTCAACAACGCAATTGCAAAAGGGGAAATTACTGCTCCTGTAGTAATTGGCAGGGACCATCACGATGTGTCAGGAACCGATTCACCGTACAGGGAAACGTCCAATATTTACGATGGCTCAAAATTCACCAGCGACATGGCTGTTCAGAATGTTATCGGTGATTCATTCCGCGGTGCAACCTGGGTATCCTTGCATAATGGCGGAGGAGTCGGCTGGGGGGAGGCCATAAACGGCGGATTCGGCATGATGCTTGACGGATCGGCTGACGCAGGTAAGAAGCTCAGGATGATGCTTCACTGGGATGTTAACAACGGGATCGCAAGAAGAAGCTGGGCACGGAACGGAGAGGCACTTTTTACCCTGAAAAGAGAAATGGAGAGAACTCCCGGTTTGGTTGTGACAGTTCCTTATATAGCTGATGATAAATTAATTGACGAGGCGATCAAAACACCCCCTGCTTGAGCATAACGAGCATACATTCATTTACTACAGTTATACCCTTTCTCATTGCCATTTCGGCAAGCTCAGGATTGGTTGTACCAGGATTAAAAATTATCCTTTTGGGTTTCAGCGACATAATAAAACTGTAAAACTCTTTCTGATTTGCAGCTGACATATAAAGAGTTACCGTATGTACACCTGTGATTCCGACCGGAATCCTTTTGCTGATTTTAATGTCACCAAGATCTGCATCCCTCCGGCCAATTGCAATAACGGGAATATTGTTTTTCTGCAGGCTTCTTATTGCATCATAGGAGAATCTTTCGGTATTTGCACTCGCTCCAAGAACCAGCGTCGTCTTATCCATAACCGTCCGATTATCAGTTATTATATTATTTCCCGGAAAGAAGTACTACTGCGGTTGCCATAATTCCCTCTTCCCTTCCTGTGAATCCCAGCTTTTCAGTTGTGGTGGCTTTTATTGCCACATCATCTTTTTCAATTCCGGCAATTTCAGAGATGACATTCTTCATTTCAGGTATGAAGGATGAAATTTTTGGTTTCTCAAGGCATACTGTACTGTCTATATTTATAACGGAAAAACCCTTTTCGCTGATCAGATTAAAGGTTTTGCTGAGAAGGATTTTGCTGTCGATGTTTTTGAATTCATTGCTGCTGTCGGGGAAATAAAATCCGATATCCCTGAGTCCTGCTGCACCGAGAAGGGCGTCACATATTGCATGAAGCAGCACATCTCCATCGGAATGAGCAACACAACCTTTTTCGGATGGGATCTTAATACCTCCGAGCCATAAGTTCAGACCTTTTTCAAGCCGGTGGAAATCAATCCCCTGGCCTATCCTGATTTTCATCCCTTTGATTTGGTCTGGCCTTTAGAGCTTATAAAATCAAATGCAAGAGAGAAACGTAATGTTCTGGCAAGAGGATTATTCTGAGTAGTAGGTATAAGATATGAGAAATCGAGAGCAAACATTTTCAGTTTGAATCCGGCACCTACTGTAAAATATTTCCTGTTTCCCTTGGTTTCATTCTCATGAAAATATCCGGTTCTTAAAGAGAATTGTTCATTATACCAGTACTCAATGCCCATTGCATACTGAATTTCATGCATCTCCTCCTTGAAACCACCCGGGGCATCATAGAATGAGTGTATGATAGCAACGGGAACAGAGACATTCGGATCCATCCCATCAGCAATATTACCGGTAGTATCATAAACCGGAGGTGTAGGAACAAGAAGTTTATTAAGATCGAGTGTAAGAGTAAGTTTATTGTGCGGATCGATAAATAATGAACCGGAGGTTCCGACTCTCATATTCATTGGTATGAAGTCAGCAACCTGGGCGTCGGAATAGGTCATCTTTGATCCTATATTGGAAAAATTAAATCCGAATCCCCATAATCCGTTTTTGTTGAAGAGGTTAATGTCTTTCTGGTAAAGCCCCGATATATCTGCTGCAAAAGAGAGTCCTGGTTTTGTTGCTGCGCCACCGGAATAGGATCCTCCGGTAAGATTTGAATATATGAATCGGAAAGCTACGCCTCCTGAGAAGTGTTCGGTGAAAAGTCTGGAATATGCAGCGTCAATTGCAAATTCATTCGGCTTAAATACGCGTTCCAGATTTCCAAAATCATCGGTAAAGGGAACATCTCCAAGCGATGAATAGATCAGGCTTGCACTTACTACCTGCTTGCTGTCTATTCTCCAATAACCTGACAAATAAGCGATATTTATGTCAGGAACAAGATTCCTGAGCCATGGCGTATAGGATAATCCAACTCCCCCATTTCCATCAATAAATGCAAACTTAGCTGGATTCCAGTGCATGCTGAAGACATCAGGAGATGTAGCTACGCCGGCATCACCCATACCTCCGGCTCTTGAATCCGGTGCAATTGTAAGAAACGGAACGACGGTCTGAATCGGATTAAGATCATCTTGTGAGTACAATTTCGTATTTCCTGACATTAGCATCAGAAATATTAAAACTGCTAGAGCGACTTTCTTCATATTGTTTTCGTTTTAGAATGCTACAAAATTACGTTTAAATTTATAATATGTTTATCGATTCAGGCTCAATAAATGAGATGATTTTGATTATATTAAACATATCGTTGATGAACACCTTGTTTTCGTTTATAAACTATTATTTATTTATAATATTGTATAACATCTAGAGAATCATCATTTTTCCATAGCTGATCGCTGTTTCCCCCTTATCTGTTTTAATTGTGACTGAATAAGGATAAACACCTTTCCCAGCCCTTTTTCCTCCTTCAACAGTACCGTCCCAGACAAAAGGCGGCAGTACAAAACCAGATGATGATACGATGTTCTTTATTACTTTTATTATTCTTCCGTCAAGACTGAAAATATTTACTGTGACATAGAATTCATTATCAGGCCGGTTGTGTTCTGCAGTTATTCTGGTTTCATCCTGGAAGGGATTAGGATAATTAATAAGATTTGTGACGATGAATTTATCATCCGGTTCAACTTTAAAAGCAATTGATGCTTCAGAGGAATTATTAAAATTATCCCATGCCTTAACGGTAACTGAATGGCTTCCAATGCTCATATAACCAAGATTATATGTTATACTTCCCCTTGTATAGTTATCGAAATCATTTTCAAAATATCCATTGAGCACAAATGAGCTGTTGGGGTCATTATCGATGAATCCTGTCAGGTCATGTCCTATTGCAGAGCCTGTTGTATTTATTCCTGCCTTATCCTCTATTATCGCCAGCAATCGGGGATTATTGCCGGTTATCCCTCCGCTTCTGAAAAGTGTGTCATTAAGATACAGCTTAATTTCCGGACCCCTTTTGTCAGTATTGGCTGTATCAGCAAATCCTCCGATAATCAGGTCGGTGAAATACCCTGACATGTCTTCATTCCCAGAACTTGCATAGTAGCTGATCTTGCCATTTCCGAAAGAATAATCAATATCGCGCGGGACTACAAAAGTGAATTTGAATCTGCCATCTTCTGCCATTGTCTTTCCGCTGAATATAATATTTTTGCTGACACCAAATTCCATTATCTCCCCTCCATCGTTTGCCATCGTTTTTACATTGGCTTCCTTGTCGAAAATTATTGGTGTGAGCATCCCGTTAAAATTGGTCATAAGCTCTCCATGTGGATCCTCAAGATGACCGGTTATTGAGATAACCGAGAGAGCTTTCAGGCTGTCAGTGATTTCAGATACGGATATTCCATTTATTGAGTCTGTTACAATATTGCCGTGCCAGGGAAAGGCAAGTTTCAGTGCCGGGTCCCCCAGGAGGGTAAAGTTTCTTTTATTTGTGCCGTTTCCCGTTTTGTTTTTTGCAATTCTTATTATATCACCGAGACAAAGGGTGTTGCCTGCCTCGTCGCGATCAAAGGCGCAATCGAAAATATTCCTGTTAAGAGTATAATTAGGAGCAGAATAGACCAGTCGTGTTGTTGACATTAGTGCAATGGCACCGCCCTTAGCATTCAGGAGAACCATTTCCCCGGCTGAGGTCCTGCCATTCATTTCCCCTGAAATAATGTTGATCTCCATATCGTCAAAACGGCTGAATTCACATGTCGCAGTTATAAACAGAGGTAATTTCCCATTATTATTCCACGAGTTAATATCTTCGGGTTTTACAACACGTTCGTGTGCCAGACCATTTTCATTTCCATGCCCGACATAATTGAAAACAAGACATCCTGAATTTATACGGTCGTTGATTGCTTTGCTTACATCGGGATATGACTGTCCGTTTGCAGATGTAACCTGTTTGTAGGCATCCAGATAGATCTTTTCAACATTTATGAACGGAACACTATCCCGGAGCACCGATGCAAGACCCTCGGCATCTGACATATGAGTATTTCCGTCTTCATCATCTGCAGATATGCAGACAATATTCTTCCAATCTCCCATAAAGGCCGGATCGAGGTATTTGTTTATTTTTGAGATCATTATACCGGCCTGGATTGTGTCAGACACCGGCAGGCGTCCTATACCAAGATCTTCGGTGCCTTCAGATTCACCCTCGCCATCCTCAAGCAAACCATAGAAATCATCTGAGGTGAAGGAGGCTGTTGCGACATTTGAGTTCCGGGACTGGTATGTCGGTATATAATTCGGATTGGAAGGAGGCTGTGTTTTATTCTCATATGACCCGTCTCCGAAAAGAAGAAGATATTTCAATGGATGAACTGTACCTTTTTGCTTCAGATATTTCATTCTCAGAAAATTTCTTATGGCACATATATCCGGTATTCCACCTGAAAATTCATTATAAATCTGCTCAGGGGTGACAACAAGTGATAAATGGCCTGTTTTTGCTGAATGAATGCCGGAAAGTTTTTCAGCATACTTCATGAAAAGAGGGTGTGCAATTATTATCATATCGGCGGCGGCCGATGAATGCAGATCCTGGTTGGGAATTTCGGATGGTTTGATGACGGGACTCAGCACTTTGTCATTTGTAAAGGCAATAAATTTTCTTAGGGAGTCACTGCTGAATCTGAATTTAAGTTCTTCACCTGACCTGTAATACTGTACATAAGCTGCATTGAATGGATCTGTAATATCCCATATTGTTGTATTACTGATCTTGCTTTTGATTGTGAATTCCGTGATCCTTCCTTCGGTGACAGATTCTGAATCAAAATAAACAGAGGGTTTTCCGTTGAATATATTCGATCTTCTTGCCTTAAGCTGCAAATAATCAAGCCATCCGTATGCACCCTGGTCCCCGTTGTTATTGAAACTTACATGATATACCGGTGATGTCGATCCTGCTTCTGTTATTCCGGTTGAATCCGTTATTTCTGCATATGTACCTGTGTAATTGTAAAGGTTCACCGGCGGTACCCGGACAGTTTTTCTCAGTGACGTTCCTTCGTAGAGATTGAAAATTGTAGGGACGGATGCTCTGGCAGCAACCTTCAGGTTGAATTTAATCCCTTTAGAGGTAAGGATATCTGTGAACTCCGGGTTTATTGTAATATCTGAAATCCGCTGAAACCACTCCCTGCCCGATTTAATGAGATTATCCTGATCCTTTTCGTGAATGTAAAGTGCATCAGATTCCGACGAAGTAAAGCTGACAGGCAGGGTTGGGATTATGGCAGGAATTACTTTTTTCCCCGGGACAGTGCCGGAGGTGATGAAATAAAATGCTGTATCCGAATAATTGTGCCTCAGATAATTATAATCCTTTGCTTCAGAATTATAAATCCACCTGCTGCTGCCCTGTCCGAAGAAAAGGAGGTATTCCCCATCATTCAGTTTATTATCATCTCCTGAGATGTAAATAGTAATTTCCTTCAGATCATCGGGTTTCGGATCATCATTATAGTATGAGAGCTGCCCTGCGTTATTGCCGAATAGTATCGGATTCGAAGGATCTTCGAGCCCAATCTGCCTGAGACGCGAATAATCAATCCTGTATATTCCATCCTCAGTAACCGCTATTTTAAACCATTTACCTTTGGAAAGCACAGAATTTTCTGCGGGTATCTGGGCGGAAAGACTAATTTGCAACAGCAACAGAAAAAAAGTCAGTATATTTAAAAATCTTATCATTAAGTCTGACAAAGATAGAAATGTACTTTTTGTTTGCTAGCTAAATTTGTTTTTTATATGCTGTTGCAATTGATAATAATAACGTCATCATCACGTTGATATTGCAGGTATTCCGATATGTTAAAGAAATATCTTTTAATACTGATTATCATTACTGGCAGTGCATTAGCAGCCAATGCGCAGGGTCTGAGTTCCGGTCCCTGTTATCAGAAGCTGCTGATGGATAATCCTGCGCTTTCGGGAAGTGAAGGAGATGGTGTCCTGAGGATGTCGTATCTTAATTACTATCCGGGCAATAGTTTCGACCTGAATTCTGTCTATTTGTCATATGATTCATATTTCCCTGGTCTGCATGGGGGAGTAGGATTTTATCTCTCCGAGGATTATCTTGGAGGTATTTTAAATGATATGAGGGGAGGCTTTTCCTATTCTTACTTTCTTCAGGCGGGCAAAGATCTGTTCATAAACGCGGGACTGACAGCTTCTGTATTTCACAGGGGGTATAATTTTGGCAATGCAGTGCTTCCCGACCAGATTGATCCCGTCGGAGGCGTTTCATTCCCTTCCTCGGAAACTCTCGATAATAAAGGAAATACAGTTTTTGATATTGGAGCCGGAATCATTTTTATCTCAGGGAGGCTGACCGGAGGTTTTGCCGTTAACCATCTCTCCGAACCTGAATTGTCGTCTTCGGCTGTTTCGACGGAAAAAATAGACAGAAAATATTCCATGAATCTGTCAGCGGACTTTCCCCTAAAAAGTAACGGAAATGTTAAAATAGATCCTCTGGTTCTGGTTATTCAACAGGGAGACTATTTCTCTGCGGGCGCCGGGACATCTGTGGAAAGCAGCCATCTTGCAGTAAATGCTGTCTTATTCGGTGATAACGGAAACAATGTAAATGTACAATCCGGTTTCGCATTCAAATTCAGCGTTGTAAGTGTCTATTATAACTATATGTTCAATGCATTTTCAGGAAACAGTCTCCTCCCATTGTCGCTTCTTCATCAGGTAGGACTTGCATTCAGTTTAAATAATGTTGAAAAAAGAAAAGCATTTAAAACAATAAATTTTCCTAAATTGTAGTTATATTTGATGTTTAAAAGATTGTTTTAGTTAATTTATTATATTTGGATATTCTTAAAAGCCGTAAAACTAAAGGAGTTATGTATAAATTCAGAGCCTTTCCGATTATTTTAGTTGCTTGTCTGTTTCTTGTAGCATGTGGTTCGAAGAAAAAAGGAGATTCAAATGTTTCTTCTTCAACAGGCTGGGAATATAACAGTCCCGATAATGGCGGATTTGAAGTAGCTCTTGGAGCCGAGCAGAAGACTGGTCCGGGCCTGGTCCTTATCGAAGGTGGTCGTTTTACTATGGGTCAGGTGCAGCAGGATGTCATGTATGACTGGAATAATAAACCGAGAACAGTAACTGTTTCATCATTTTATATGGATGAGACTGAAGTGAAGAATGTTGATTACCGTGAATACCTGTTCTGGCTGCGGAGAGTCTACAAAGATTATCCGGAGGTTTTCAGAAGAGCGCTTCCCGATACATTGGTCTGGAGAAGTCCGATGGGGTTCAATGATCCATACGTTCAATATTATTTCAGACACCCCTCATATAATAATTATCCTGTTGTAGGAGTCAGCTGGTTAAAAGCTAACGATTATTGCCTATGGAGAACAGACAGGGTAAATGAACAGTTACTTATTGATGAAGGTGAACTGAATCCTGATCCAAATCAGCTGAACGAGAAGAATTTCAATACTGAAGCATATCTCGCCGGACAATATGAGGGTGTTGTCAACCAACTTCGCGAAAGTCTTAATCCGGATCAGACAGAACGCAGGACTAACTTTGAAGACGGGATCCTGTTACCGGCTTACAGGCTGCCTACAGAAGCCGAATGGGAATTTGCAGCCTATGCACTGAGAGGTAACACTTATGAAGAAAGAGTTTACGAAAGAAGAATATTCCCATGGGATGGACACAATGTCAGAAATGCCGCTCCAAAAAACCGGGGTGAGATGATGGCTAATTTTGTCCGCGGCAGGGGAGATATGATGGGAGTTGCAGGTAGCCTGAACGATAATGGAAGCATAACCACTGATGTGAAATCTTACTGGCCGAATGATTATGGACTCTATTGCATGGCTGGTAATGTCAATGAGTGGGTTCAGGATGTTTACCGCCCTCTTACATCTGATGATATGGACGGATTTAATCCTTTCAGGGGCAATGTTTTTACCGATCTGAAAAGAGATGTGAATGGTGGTGTGGTGGCAAAAGATAAACTTGGACGCCTGTACGTTGACACTGTAAAGGATCTTGATGTGGCAAACAGGTATAATTATCAGAAAGGCGATTACCGAAATTACAGGGATGGAGACCTTCAGTCGGCTATTCCCGAAGGCGCCGACTGGAATACAGAAGATAATAAGAGAGGCTCTCAGAGAATGTATGCTCAGGATGACTCAAAACAAAATGATTTCGTTACTCTTATCAATGATAATGCCAGGGTTTATAAAGGCGGATCATGGAAAGACAGGGCATACTGGCTAAACCCGTCAACAAGAAGATTCCTCGATCAGGAGAGTTCCCGCGATGACATTGGATTCAGATGTGCCATGATAAGGGTAGGGAGCCCTTCAGGACTTTAGTATTATATTTATTTAATTGATAAGCCTCATTATGAAACCATAATGAGGCATTTTTTTGAGATATGAAAACAGAACTGCTATACGAGGTATTTAAAGATTCAACTGGGATAACCACAGATTCAAGGAGCGTGAAGAAGGGAGAGATCTTCTTTGCATTGTGGGGAGAGAATTATAACGGGAATAAATATGCCGCTGAGGCACTCGAAAAAGGTGCTTCCTTTGCAGTTATAGATGATCCTCTTTTTGAAAGTGAAAAAACGATCCTGGTCGATGATTGCCTCTTTGAACTTCAGGCCCTGGCAGCACACTACAGGAAAACCTTAGACATACCTGTGCTTGCTATTACCGGCACAAATGGCAAGACAACCACAAAAGAACTTCTTGCCGCTATTATGGCAAAAAAGCTTAAAGTTCACTATACAAAAAGCAACCTCAATAATCATATAGGAGTACCGCTCACAATATTATCAGCACCAGTTGATACGGAAATGATGATAATCGAAATGGGAGCAAATCATATTGGTGAGATCAGAACACTGTGCCTTATAGCAAAGCCTGATTATGGTATTATAACAAATATTGGTACCGCCCACATTGAAGGATTTGGTTCATTTGAGGGTGTAATAAGGGCAAAGACAGAATTATACGAATACCTTCGCAAGGTGAACGGAATAGCACTTTATAATGACAAAAATCCATTGCTTGCAGAGAAAATATTCAAAATAATTAACAGGGCTATCCCTTTTTCTGACCCTGCTGGTATTGAACTTCTTATTGAACAGATGCCTTCGGACCTCAACCTTAAGGTTTCCGTAACCTATCAGCATCATAAGTATAATTTAAGTACAAATCTTTTCGGAAGCTATAATGTCGAAAATGTTAAAGCAGCAATCGCTGCGGGTTTGTTCTTTGGTGTTGAAATAAACGATATAGCTGATGCTGTTGAAAATTATCAGCCTGCAAATAACAGGTCACAGGTTAAGATCACTCCGGGAAATACGCTGATATGCGATTCATACAATGCTAACCCCACAAGTATGAAACTGGCTCTCGAATCATTTGCAGGACTCAGCTCCGGATCAAAAGCAGTTATTATTGGCGATATGCTCGAACTGGGTGAAAAGAGTGAGGAGGAACATATACGATTGTTTAATTTAATCAAATCGATGAATCTTGAAAAGGTAATCCTGGTTGGACCAATTTTCCGCCAGGTATCAGAAGAATCCTCATTCCTGTCATTCCTGAATGTAAATGACCTCAGGGATTTTCTTAAAAATAAGCCGATTAAGGGTATGACAATCCTTATAAAAGCATCGAGAGGAATTGGCCTTGAAAGGATTTATGACCTGCTTTAACGGATCACTTAACAGGATCTGAACCTGTAAAACTTATATTTATCAGCAGAACTTCTGACCTGCTTCCTGACCTGACTCTCGGGCCCCAAAGACCGTATCCGGATGAAACAATAAAATGAGTATTGCCTTTTTTCAGATAACCGTAACTCAGCTCATATATCATGGAGGTAATATGGTTCAGAGGCCACATCTGCCCGTTGTGAGTGTGCCCTGAGAGCTGAAGATCAACACCTCTTTCGGCAGTTTCATTGAGATGGAAAGGCTGGTGATCAAGAAGAATGACCGGTTTAGTTATATCAACATTTTCCATAAGCGAATCCAATGGTAATCTCTCCTTTCTGTAAAACCGGAAAGAATCCCTGTCTATCCTTCCTATTATCTGAATTCCTCCTTCCAGAGTGACTATCTCATCCTTCAGAACCCTTATTCCTTTACTCTCTATATATGGGATGGTTTTCCCGGCTCCACCAATGAATTCGTGGTTTCCCGTAATTGCAAGAAGACCGTCAGTGCATTTCGGACAGGTAAAGTACTGAAGAAGGTCCCCTCTGAGGACAGGACCAATCTCCCCATCAACAATATCTCCAAGGAGCAATACAAGATCAGGTTGCAGCTCTTTTAACATTGCCGAAAGTTTTTTAATGCTTCTTTCCCTGATTATGCTTCCCAGATGGATATCTGAAACGGCTGCTATCCTTAAGTTTTTTATATCGCCTGCTGTTTTATTTATAGCTATATCATATCTTGTTACTACGGGTATGACTGCATTGATAAAGCCACCGGCTATTAGCAAGGCTGATAATGACAACGTGATAATTAACGACCATTTTCGGAAAATAAGTATGCTCTCACCACCAACAACACCGGTAATCCTCAATCCGGATATTACTATGTCTGAAAGAAGGAAAAAGAGAAATCCATACAGCATGAATGCAAGCCAGAACCCTCCAATGATGTTGAGTATATCAGTGATTAGCGATGAGTGTCTTGATTCGAGGAACTTGGCTGCAACAAATACTGCAGCCAGCAAAAAAAAGGTAAGTGTATAGAGAAGCTTGTTTTCCTGAAGTACAGGCAAAGACTTATATCCCTTGTAATAAATGTAAATATTTACCAAGGAATAAATTGTAAGAACTATGGAGAAAAATATTATCATCTGGTATTTCTTCATTTTTAATTTGGTTTACAGTTCAAAGGCGGCTGTAGGTTTTAATGCCTCTGACATAAAACTCAAAAACAATACTCTTGTTCAAAATAAGTCCGGGAAAAATCTCCTTTCCGAGCTTTTTCACCTTTTTCCGTTTTCTTCTCAGCTCCCCGATACTCTTGTAGAAACTTATATGAGCTTTAAGTACAGACTTACTATAAGACGGCCGGCCTTTGAAAAGAAACATGAAGGCTGCAAGACCATCCATGATCATTCTCACGAAAAGGATTTGAAACAGTCTGTCATCCGGGAGGTTTTTATAAAGCATATACAGACTGTTCCTGAAGTTAAGATATACTTTAAATGGTGATTCATATGCAAGTGATCCTCCACCAATGTGATATACAGTGGACCCCGGAATATAGACTGCACTAAATCCTGCCTTACTGAACCTCCAGCAGAGATCAATCTCCTCCATGTGGGCGAAAAAATCTGCGTCAAACCCTCCGCATCTTTTCCATGCATCAGCCCTGACTATCATGCATGCCCCGCTGCACCAGAAAAGATCAGTCTGATTATTGTACTGTCCTTCATCCCTCTCGGTTATATTCAGTATTCTTCCGCGGCAG
Source organism: uncultured Bacteroidales bacterium (assembly GCA_963782945.1). GTDB lineage: Bacteria > Bacteroidota > Bacteroidia > Bacteroidales > VadinHA17 > LD21. The sequence goes on along the minus strand of CAWALO010000027.1, from coordinate 60,897 downwards.
AAGGGATAACCATAGATATCGATGAAGCCGCCTGCTGCACCAGCATGTTCAAAAAAATCCTTGCGGTTATATGAAAGAATTTTTGGCTGACAGGCTGCTGTACCATGATTTAGATCCATGAAAGTGACAAGAGGCCGGAGCCACCCTTCGGTAACTTCTATATCCGAATTGACAAGGACATAATATTCCGCATCAATCTGATCAATTGCTCTGTTATAACCTTCAGCAAAACCATAATTCCTGTCAAGTCTGATGAGCCTCACCTCACTGAAATTCTCTTCAACCCAGTTCGCTGACCCGTCGGAAGAACCATTGTCTGCAACATAAATACTTGTATCATAGCTGATTGAATGTTTTGCGACTATTCCCAGAAACTTCTTCAGGTAGCCGAGACCATTCCAGTTCAATATTACAATGGCAGTCTTATTCATGTTTCTGCCGGCCTTTTGTGTTTCCACCGGCGATGACTCCAGATCCAGTATTCAGGCTTTTCTCTGATGATCTCCTCCAGCCTTCTTACATGCTTCTCAGTTATGACATGTTCAGGCAAACCGGATGTATGCTCAAAGAGCAATTCGGCTGTATATTGATAATAGCCTCTTCTAATCTTCTGAACATTGAAAAAGACCACAGCCATATCATATTTTGATGAGATCTTTTCAACGCCCAGATACACAGGCGTATCCTGATTCATGAATTTTGTCCAGTATTTTATATCTCCTTTTGGAGGTGTCTGATCGGTTATAAATGAATAGATAGACCTTCTGTTGGCTTTTCTGGCTTCAAGGATCTCTCTTACTATCAGCGACATGGGTGTAAGGATCATCCCCTCACGATTCCTTAGGTTAAGAAGAAAATTATCGAATCGTTTATCCTGGAGAGGCTTGTAAATTGAGACTGTCTGAAATCTGGTATGAAAGATAAGACTCTTCAGCCATTCCCAGTTGTTGTAATGCCCGATAACAGCTGCTACATCGCGTCCTTCAGCGTGGAGCCTGTTCAAGAAGCTCAACATTGGTTATTGGCATTCGCCTGAGTGATTGAGCCTTGCTCATATGGGTAAGCTTCAGAATTTCAACCATCAGATCGGCAAGGTGGCGATAGAATTTCTTCCCGATTGTTTTAAGTTCTTCAGCACTCTTTTCAGGAAATGAATTCCTCAGGTTTTCTGCCACTACCTTTCTCCTGTATGCCAGAACATAATATAGAACCAGGTAAAGAAAATCGGAAAAAACGTACAGGATGCGCATTGGAAGAAGGGTAATTACCCAGTTTATCCCGTAAAAGATATAAAATCCTAATGCGCTCATTCAGATTTCAGGAGTTATTTAGTTATAAACCTGCTCACACTTTCAAGAAACTCTGAAAAGACCAGGGCAGAGGATGCAACAATCTCATCTCCCCCCAGATTATTCTCATTGCCTGAGAAATCGCTCACCCTGCCTCCTGCCTCTCTTACCAGCAGCATTCCTGCTGCAATGTCCCACTGGTGAAGCCCATACTCATAAAAGCCTTCAAATCTTCCGCATGCGACATAGGCAAGGTCTGTAGCTGCCGATCCCAGTCTGCGGATTCCCTGCGCATGTCTGCACAGATATGCAAGGCTTTCCATATATGGGTCAAGACGATGGAAATCACTGTATGGCAGTCCGGTGGCTATAAGGCTGTCGGCCAGTGTCGTAACTCCTGAAACATATGCAGGTTTTCCGTTAAGCCAGGCACCTCCGTCTTTCCATGCGCTGAATGTTTCATTTTTGCCAATTTCATGAACTACACCTGCAATCACCTCATTATTGTCCATAAGTCCTATGCTTACTGCATATGGATAAAAACCATGAAGGAAATTTGTTGTGCCGTCGAGCGGATCTATTACCCAGCAATATCTCACCCCGATTTTGGTTGAAGTTCCCTCTTCTGTTATAAATCCTGCTTCAGGAACTATCATTGACAATCTTTCAACAAGCAGCTTTTCTGCCCCTTTGTCAACATAGCTGACAAAGTCATTCAGTCCTTTCCTTTCGGTACAGTTAATATCAAATACTTCAGCCTCCTGCTTAATAAAGGTGCCCGCTTCCCGGGCAGCTTTTTCGATCTCTTTGCAAATATCTTTAAGATTCATGATTTATTCAATTAGCTCAGCTCTCATCCTTCCCGATGAGGATATATCGTTAAATTTAACTCTTTTTACCTGTCCGGCAAGTTTTGTCTGCCAGGGGTACTCAACTTTAATATAGTTTGATGAAAAACCTGTGATAAGACCTTCCGAAGGTGTTTTTTCAAATAACACTTTCGTTGTTTGTCCGATATTCTTCTTATTGAATTCAAGAACTTTTTTTTCTGAAAGAGTGATAAGACGTTTGCTCCTTTGCGTTTTTTCTGCCGAAGAAACTTTATCGGGCAATTTTTCTGCAACGGTATGGGGTCTTTCGGAAAATGTGAAAACATGAAGATAGGAGAGTGGCAATCCATCCAGAAAAGTGAAGGTATCCTCAAAATCGGATGGAGATTCGCCGGGGAAGCCCACAATAACATCGGCCCCGATACCGGCAAAAGGCATCATCTTCCTGATTGTGTTAACCCTGTCCAGAAATACTTCTCTTGTGTATCTTCTTCTCATAAGCCCAAGAATTTTATCTGATCCGCTCTGGAGAGGGATATGGAAATGCGGAAGGATTTTGTCATTTACCATTGCCATCCTGATTATTTCATCCGTTAACAGGTTGGGTTCTATGGAGGATATCCTGTATCTTTCTATGCCTTGCACTTTAACAAGTTCAGACAGAAGGGATGAAAATGACTCGCCGGTCGACTTTCCGAAATCGCCTATATTTACCCCTGTTAGAACAACCTCTTTTACTCCTCTTTCTGCAATCTTCCCAGCCTCAATGATAAGGCTTGCAATGTCAGGATTCCTGCTCTGTCCGCGTGCCATGGGAATTGTACAATATGAGCAGCCATAGTCACATCCATCCTGTACCTTCAGGAATGAGCGTGTTCTGTCTCCAAGAGAATATGAGGTATTGAAGCTGGCAGAGCATGAGATGTCGCAAGAATGGATCTCTGCGATGGATCTTTTCCCTGAATCGGACATATAGGCCGCTATATCAAATTTTTCGTTCGTTCCCAGTACCAGGTCAACACCCGGTATTGATGAAACCTCCTTCGGCCTGAGCTGAGCATAGCAGCCAACTACAGCGATAAAGGCTCCTGGTGACAGAGTGATGAATTTCTTAATTGCCTGTCTGCACTTCCTGTCTGCAGCATCAGTCACCGAACATGTATTGATTACATAAATATCTGCATGTGAACTTACAGGTACTCTTTCGAATTTATCTTCAGGAAATGATCTTGACATAGTAGAGGTCTCGGCAAAATTAAGCTTACATCCGAGAGTGTGAAAAGCAACTTTTTTCCTGTTTGTGTTCATCAATTTGCCGGCAGAAGAAACACATTCCTGAATTCAATATCCTTGCCCTCACTCTGCAGGCATATGCTGCCCTGGCTCACCGATACATTTGTTCCTTTGTTCTGAAGAACACCGTTTACAAAAACTTCAATTGTGTTTCCGTTGCATACTACCTCCATTGTATTCCATTCTCCGGTGGCCTTTTCTGAAGAAGCTGACATTTTTCTGACAACCGGAGTTGATTTATCACTCCTTTCATTCATATCTGCGCCGTTCATGCAAACAAAATCTCCTGCATTACCTGCCATCAGCTGGCATTCCACACATTTTAACCAGATAGTATCAGGTTTCTGTCCATGAACAAACACTCCCGAGTTTGTCGCTTCCGCAGGCCAGCGCCATTCAACGTGAAGCTTATAATCAGAATATATATCTTTTGTACGCATATAGCCGAACGGATTGCCGGAGATATGAATCACCCCGTTGGAGACGGTAAAAACAGTGGCCGGATCAACTGATTTGTCCTTCAGATGAAATGCCCAGTTGGTCAGATCTTTACCATTAAATAGCCGGATTTCTCCTGTCTGATTGGGATTTTTGCTTTTGGATTTTTTTTCTTTCGTTTGTGCATTGGCAATATTAAAGGTTGCTAATGTAAACATTAACAAGAATGTAACTAGCCGGGTGGTTGTTGCTTTCATGATTCTTTCTCTTTTTGTCTTTTGTCTTTTGTCTTATAATAATTTACTTGCCAGTTCTGCCAGGAAACTCCGTTCACCCTTAACAAGGTTCACATGTGCGAAGATATCCTGATTTTTCATTTTGTCCGACAAATAGCTGAGGCCGTTTGATGCGGTATCGAGATAAGGTGAATCAATCTGCTCTATATCTCCTGTGAAGACCATCTTGGTTCCTTCCCCTGCCCTGGTAATAATTGTTTTTATCTCATGCGGGGTAAGATTCTGTGCTTCGTCAACTATGAAAAAGATGCTGGAAAGGCTCCTGCCCCTTATATAGGCAAGGGGTGTAATCACCAGCTTCTCCTCTTTCATCATATCATTTATCCTGAGGAATTCAGGGCTCTGATGGCTGAATTTATGCTTGATGACTGTAAGGTTATCATACAAAGGCTGCATATAAGGGTCCATTTTTTCCTTCAGATCGCCTGGCAGGAATCCCAGATCCCTGTTGGCAAGAGGTACTATCGGACGAGCCAGAAAGATCTGCTTGTATCTTTTATGCTGCGAAAGTGCGGCTGCCAGGGCAAGAAGTGTTTTGCCCGTTCCAGCTTTTCCCGTAAGAGAAACAAGCTGAATATCAGGATTTGAGAGAGCTTCTATGGCAAAAGTCTGTTCTGCATTCCTTGGGTCAATGCCATAAGTTGTCTGTTTGATAACCCTGTTCAGCATTTTATTTACAGGATTATAATGAGCCAGTGCACTGGACCCGTTATTCTTCATTATAAAAAACTGGTGTCCAAGAAGATTGGATTCAATACTTAATTCTGATATGCTTACACCTTCAGGCGACTCATATAGTTTGTTTATCGCTTCCTGATTTACACCCTCAAGTATCCGTATCCCTTTATAAAGGTCATCGATGTTTGCAACTTTATCGTTCTCGTAATCCTGCGCAATAATACCAAGCGATTTTGCTTTCATCCTCAGGTTAATATCCTTTGTGATGAGAACTACGGTCTTGTCTTTGTTATTACTGCAAACCCACTCTGCTATTGCAAGTATTCTGTGATCAGGGGTTCTTTCAGGAAATGACTGGTTCACCTTTTCGGAAAAATCCTTGCCTGTTTCAATGTGCATATTCCCCAGGTTTTCACCTAACGGGATATTTGCAGTGAGAAGCAAATCGCCGGAGAGCTTGTCCAGTTCCCTTGTAAATTCACGCGCATGAAAGTTAATAAGATCATTGCCCCTTTTAAATTTATCAAGTTCCTCCAGCACTACTATTGGAATTATTATATCATTCTCTTCAAAATTGTAAATGCATTTATAATCATGAAGTAAAACATTTGTGTCGAGTATAAAAAGTTTCTTGTTGCGCTTCCTTCTCATTCTAATTGCTTAATAATAAATACTATACATCTCAGGAACCTTGCTCGTGCCGAATTGCAAAAGTAACTAAATTAAGGTATATATTATTATCTGATAATTAAGTTTGTTAATATTGTGGGGGAAAATGAAATGAATTACGAACAAACACTTGAATTTATGTATAGCCAGCTTCCTGCTTATCACAGGGTTGGCAAAGCTGCATATAAGGGAGATCTGGCTACCACAATCACTCTCGATAATTATTTTGGCAATCCCCATAAGAAATACAATACAATTCATGTTGCCGGTACAAATGGCAAGGGATCTGTATCACATATGCTAGCCTCTGTTCTTCAGGAAGCCGGATATAAGACTGGCCTGTATACCTCTCCGCATCTCAGGGATTTCCGCGAAAGGATAAGGGTAAATGGTGAAATGATCGCGGAAGATTCCGTTGTTGTATTCGCAGATAAGCATAAAAGGATTTTTGAAAAAGTGAAGCCCTCCTTCTTTGAAATGACTGTTGCCATGGCTTTTGATTATTTTGCACAAAGAGCTGTTGATGTTGCAGTTATTGAAGTTGGACTGGGTGGCAGGCTTGATTCTACAAATATTATCCATCCGCTGTTATCGGTAATAACTAATATAGGTCATGATCACATGGATCTGCTCGGCAACACACCCCAAAAGATTGCAGCTGAGAAAGCCGGAATAATAAAAAAATCAGTTCCTGTCATAATCAGCGAAACACAGCCAGAGGTAAGGGAAGTATTTGTAGCCAGGGCATTAGAATCCGGATCTGTGATTTCATTTGCCGACGAACGTTTTTTATGTTCTCTTCATGAAACCGACAATGTGAGAAGTGAAAGAAGATATACCGTAACAGATCTGCTGACTAATAGTAAATTTGATGGAACTACAGTGCTGTGCGGAGATTATCAGTCAGGAAATATTCAGGCTGTATTCAGCAGTATTTTGAGTCTCCAATATATTTTCAGAGTCTCCGACAGGAATATCTCTGATGGCATCATGAATGTTATCAGAAATACCGGTCTTGCCGGCCGATGGCAGGTTCTGAATCTTAATCCGCTGACAATATGCGATACTGCACATAACAGAGAAGGGCTGGAATTTGTAATTGAACAGATAAGAATGATCCCGAAGCGTGCATTGCACTTGATCCTGGGCTTTGTTAATGATAAGGATCTTAACTCAGTACTTCCGCTCTTTCCGTCTGATGCAAAGTATTACTTCACTAAAGCGTCAGTTCCAAGAGCCCTGAATGAGGAGATGCTTAAGGCTGAAGCTGCCAGGTTCGGGCTGGTGGGAGACAGCTATCCGGATGTTAAAGCCGCACTTTATCGCGCAATGGCTTCTTCAGGAAAATCAGATCTGATCTTCATTGGCGGAAGTACATTTATAGTTGCAGATGTTGTCTGATCAGAACTCCTGTTGCCGCCCGGGGATCAGAAACAGATCCCTGGTGGAGGTTAAAGTGTAAAAATCAGATTATTATTGATGTTCCGTCTGCCTGAAGTTTGAGGGGATCCACATTATGGAGAATTTTTATAAGTTTGCAGTCTGATATTTAGAAAATGGGAATTAACATTTACTTCTGGATAGGGTTTCATATTTTCATCTTCCTGATGCTTGCCCTTGACCTGGGTGTTTTTCACAAGAAAACCCATAAAGTACCTGTTAAAGAGGCTATTATATGGAGTGCAGTATGGATATCTCTGGCAATATTGTTCAGCATTTGTATCCATTTGTTTATATATCCTGACCCTGATCTCGGAAAGACCAAAGCTCTGGAGTTCCTTACTGGGTATGTTATTGAATACTCTCTCAGTGTGGACAATATTTTTGTATTCATCCTGATTTTTTCATATTTCAAAGTAGACGACAGATATCAGCACAAGGTCTTATTCTGGGGTATTCTGGGTGCATTGATAATGAGGGCAACTTTTATTTTTGCAGGAGTAGCCCTTATAAACCGCTTCCACTGGATTGTAATTATTTTCGGTATTTTCCTGGTATTTACAGGGATCCGAATGTTGTTTCAGAGAGAAGCTCCTGCTGATCCGGAGAAGAATCCTATTGTTCGATTCTTCAGGAAGTTTCTTCCTGTTACCCATGAGTTTCACGGAGACAGGTTATTTATTAAACAAGACAGGAGAATGTACGCAACACCTTTATTCCTGGTTCTTGTTATTATTGAAACATCAGACCTGATTTTTGCGGTTGACAGCATTCCTGCAATTCTGGCAATTAGCAAGGATACTTTTATAGTATATACATCAAACATTTTTGCCATTCTTGGTCTGCGGTCACTCTATTTTGCAGTTGCAGGAATTATGGGGTATTTCCGTTATCTGAAAATCGGGCTTGCCTTCGTGCTTACTTTCGTCGGATTGAAAATGCTTCTGGCATTCTTCCATTTTGAGATCCCTATTGTTTTATCTCTGATTATAATAATTTCAATTTTACTGATATCAGTTTTGTCTTCAGTATTTATCAAACCCAGGGAAGAAGCAATTTGATCTTAATACTGTTATTGCTTTTCCCAGTCAGTTTTTTTGTCTGAGGATCAGATAGGAGAGAGTGCAGTAAAGTAATTTTATCCGGGAAAAAGAATGAATCCGCAAGTACAAAAAATATCAGCATCATGGCCGCTGATTATTCTTTTTTTCATTATCATGGTGAGTGTGGGTGTAGTCGGTATTTTGTATTACAAATACCAGAAAGATAATTTGTTAACCGAGAAACTACAGGAACTCTCATCTATATCAGATCTTAAGATCAGGCAGATTACCCAATGGAGGTTTGAAAGGCTCTCAGATGGCAGGTTTCTCGGAGATAACCTCATGTTTCTGGAGAAAATAGCTGATTTCCTCGATGATCCCACCCGGATCAAATCACGCCAGATGGTTTTGCAGAACCTTCAATCGCTCACAGAGAATTTTGATTACAAAAGCGCCATACTTGCAGACAGAAAGGGAGCTGTCAGACTGGCTTTTCCGGCAAGGGATACGATAATAGGAGATAATATGCAGCCATTGTTTAAGACAATAGCCAGGGACCGAAAGATTGTAATGACCGACCTTCAAATCAACCGGTCAGTCAATTATGCTCATATTAACCTCATTGTACCGATTATTGACCTGAACATTAATGATTCGCTTCTGCAGGGATTTCTTATTTTAAGGATTGATCCGGGAAAGGTTCTGTATCCGCTGATACAGTCATGGCCCACTGCAAGCAGAAGTGCTGAAACCCTTATTGTAAGAAAAGAGGGAGATGAAATTGTTTTCCTGAATGAGCTTAGACATCTTAAAAAAACAGAACTTATTCTGAGAAAGCCCATTTCACAGGAAAAGCTGCCTGCGGCATTGGCATTCAAAGGAATAAAGGGAACAATTGACGGTGTTGATTACAGAAATGTCAGTGTTGTGGCATCAATGAAAAAAATTCCGGGAACGCAATGGTACATGATAGCCAAGACAGACCGTGAGGAGGTGTTTTCTGTTCTTAAAAGTCAGATGAGACTGGTAATAACTCTTCTTGTCCTTTTTATAGTAACTATTGGCCTGTTTTTAGGTTTTCTCCTGTGGAGCCAGAGGGTCAGGTTTTATCGGGAGAGATATGAAGATGAGCTTAACAGGCTTGCCCTTTTTAAACATTTTGATTATATATTGAAATTTGCCAACGATATCATCCTGCTTCTCGACAAGGATCTCAGAATTGTCGAGGCCAATGATCGTGCACTTGAGGTTTATATGTTCACACGCGATGAGATGACAGGAATAAACCTCAGGAAAATTCAGGCGCCACAGAGCTTATCTGAATTCTCAGAACAGATAGCCATGGTGAATAAGAATGGTTCCGCAACATACGAAACTATCCATAAGCGTAAGGATGATACAGTATTTCCTCTTGAGATTAGCTCCAGGATAGTGAATATTGAAGAATCAAACTATTATCAGATAATCGGGAGAGATATAACTGAAAGGAAAAAGGCTGAAGAAACCCTCCGTGAAAGTGAATTGAGATTCCGGAAAATATTTGAAGAGAGTCCGTTTCCGATGGTTATTACAGGTAAGGACTTCGGGATAATCAGGTCCAATGCATCCTTCTGCAGCATGTCGGGTTACAATGAAGATGAGCTTAAGCTTCATACCTTAAGCGATCTGACACATCCTGATGATATCGCCGACGACCCGGTTAACCTCATGAGGTTAACTGCCGGCAATATACCTGTATATCATAATGAAAAAAGGTACCTGCGAAAGGACGGATCAGTTATAATCGGATCATCAACAATAAGTATCATACACAATATGAGCGATGAAGTGCAGTACTTCATTGGGATGGTAGAGGATATTACACTGAAGAAAAAGGCAGAAGAAGAACTTATTTCAGCAAAATTAAAAGCTGAAGAGAGTGACAGATTGAAAACGGCTTTCCTTCATAATGTATCACATGAAATAAGAACTCCGATGAATGCAATAATTGGATTCTCTTCCCTTCTGAATGAACCTGGGCTGGATGAGTCTGATCGCCAGCAGTATACTGAAATTATCTTCCAGAGCAGCAACCAGCTGCTTTCAATAATTAACGATATAGTAGATGTTGCCAATATTGAAAGCGGGCAGGTAAAAGTCAATATTAAGAAAACAGATCTTAATTTCTCACTGAGAAGCCTCGATGAACAGTTCACCTATAGCGAAAAGCAGTATAAGATCCCAATAACCCTTTCAGCCGGACTGCCGGATGAAAGAGCAGTTATTATGACTGATAATACCAAACTGATTCAGATACTTTCCAATCTTATAAATAACTCCGTGAAATTTACACAGGCGGGGCAGATCGATTTTGGATATACCTTAAAGGAAAACTGGCTGGAATTCTTCGTGAAAGATACCGGTATAGGTATTCCTCAGGAAAGTCTCGGAAAAATATTTGACAGGTTTTATCAGGTTGACAGAACAATATCAAAGCAGTTCGGAGGAACCGGATTGGGGCTCTCTATCTGCAAAGCATACGTTCAGCTTCTTGGAGGCAATATCTCAGTCTTATCCTCAAGTGATAAAGGGACCAGTTTCGTTTTTACGATTCCTTATTTGCCGGCAGACTAGTACGGAGCTGAATTTATTTTTCCGCTAGATTTAAGTTGGTCCCTATAAGTATGGAGAGCAATTCGCAGTTGGTATTAATTGAAACCAATTGCAAACTGCCTTTTGCTCCCGATAATTATCGGGACCAGTTTTCCTCTGATAATCTAATTTATCTGTAAAAATATTATTTAAGCTCAAAAAATTCTGATATTAATCTGAACATTTTTCCATATGCTCTGTTTAATTAGTCTAAATTAATATTAATTAAAAATTATCGGGCAAATGAAAAAGATTTTTTTACTTATTGTTTTAGCGTTATCATTGACGCAGATTTTTGGACAGAATTCTTCAAAGTCTTCAGATTCAAAGGAAGACAGGAACTTCAGGATTCCTCTTATCGGGGAAAAGGCTCCTTCATTTACAGCTGAAACTACAACCGGAACATTAAACTTCCCTTCAGATTATGGGAAGAAATGGAAAATATTATTCAGCCATCCGCAGGATTTTACACCTGTCTGCTCAACCGAGATACTGGAACTTGCTCATATGCAGGCCGAACTTGACAAGCTGGGTGTGAAGATAGCCGTTATTTCCACAGATCCTGTTGAGACTCACCTTCAATGGGAAAAGTCACTGGAATCACTTAATCTCGATAACAAGGGGACAGTTAAAATAAATTTCCCGCTTATAGGTGATGATGATGTGAAAATTGCTAAACTGTATGGCATGATTCATCCTGAAACTAACTCTACGAAGAGTGTCAGGGGGGTATTTGTAATCGACCCGAATAACATAGTACAGGCGATATATTTCTATCCAATGAATGTTGGCAGAAATATTGATGAGATATTAAGAACTGTTTCTGCACTTGAGACCTCAGCTCAGCAATCTACTGACGCTTCACATGTTATGACTCCAGTAAACTGGAATCCCGGGAAAGACCTCTTGGTATCTATTCCACCAAAGGCACAGGAAAGTAAATCTGCAACTGACGTTCCTGCAGGTTACTACAGTCCGGCATGGTACTTGTGGTTCAAGAAAGCGAGTCAGTAAAAACCTGGTTGTAAGTTGTATGTATGAAGACCCGAGGTTGAAGACTGAGGTTGAAAGACCAATGTCGTAAGACTTAGGACCAGTTATTTGCAGTCAAATTATCACCATCCATCCCTTCCGGAAAAGGGGTGGATGGTTTTTTTGTGGTTATCCCATCCTTAAATGCCAGAACGTTCCAGCGAAATTGTCAATAAGTGGAAGATATAACTTATTTCAAGAATTGTGTAACATTTTTAAGAATCGGCAGCCTACTTTTGCAACGTGATCATATTGAGCAGAGTATGAAATCTTAATCAGATTAATATGAAACCATCATCTTTATTATACTTATCATTTTTTACAATTTCTCTTCTTTACAGTTGTAAAAAGGAAGAATTTGTCGGTATCCCTGTAATCTCAACTGCTGCTGTTACTGAAATTTCAGGAGTATCTGTGACAAGCGGAGGTATTATAACCTCTGATGGCGGAGCAACTGTAACAGCCCGTGGAATATACTGGAGTACAAATCCTGATCAGCTGACAGAAGAAAATAAAACTTTCGACGGATCAGGAACAGGTAATTACATAAGCAGCATGTCCGGTTTGAATGAGTCGACAACATATTTTGTAAGAGCCTATGCCACAAATAGCATGGGTACCGCCTATGGCAATCAGCTTTCGTTTACAACGCGCATCAGTGACATTGATGGAAATGGATATCATGCAATATCGATTGGAACTCAAACCTGGATGGTTGAAAATCTTAGAGTTACTCATTTAAATGACGGATCGGAGATTGAATTGATAACCAGTGATCTTGAGTGGACAACTGCTAAAAATCCCAGTTATTCATGGTATTATAATATTGTACCGCTTGAGGGGAATAATGGTGCCTTGTATAATTTCAGTACTGTTAAGACCGGTAAGATTTGTCCTGTCGGCTGGATTGTGCCCTCAGATGAAGAATGGAAGACACTTGAAATGTTCTTAGGCATGCCGCAGGCTGAAGCAGATATGATAAATTGGAGAGGAGAGGGCACAAGTAACCAATTAAAAGCGGCAGACGGCTGGTATGTCTTAAATGGCATTCAGGATATTTATGGATTTAAAGCCTTGCCGTCAGGCAGCCGTTTTGGCGTAACAGGCGGATTTGAGAATTTTAATCAGGGAGCATCCTGGTGGTCTTCCACAATATATGATGATAAAAATGCATGGTTCAGAGGCATTTCGAGTGGTGAAACGACCATCTACAGAGGGAACCTGATATACGAGAGCGGCTTTTCAGTTCGCTGCATGAAGAATAATTAGTAACCGTCAGGAATCATTATCTGATGGATTGATTTTAAAAAATTTCCAGAAGTCATTTAAAATATAGGAGATTGATAAAGCTATTGAAGACCATATGCAGAAGGAATAGAATGTACGCTAAAAACGAAAACCGGCCACGCAAGTGGCCGGTTTTCGTTTTGTGGGGGATGACGGGTTCGAACCGCCGACCCTCTGCTTGTAAGGCAGATGCTCTGAACCAGCTGAGCTAATCCCCCGAAAAGCGAGTGCAAATATAGATTAGATTTTCCTTTCTGCAAATAAATAAGCTAAAATATATCTATTTATAGAGTGATCTATAAATTCTTTTAAGAAAATCCTTTTTATAATACGGATTAAGTCAGGCTGAAAAAAATGAGGTTTTCATTACAACCTTTTGTAATTGTTATAAGTCTTGTTAATATGTTGATAATAAGTAGAAATTGACATACAAATGCTTAATAAATAATTATTACATTCGCTAATATAAGCGGCTGGGTCAGGAATTCTTATCCCTGACTCATTGATTATTTAAAATATATTAACGCTTTAATTACTTGATATATTGAATATTGCGTCTTAATAAAGAACTATTGAACCAGATCAATATGAAGCATATAAATTCAGCGAACAAGGCAATTTTAGATTTTTTGAAAAGGTTGATTCCCTTTGTTAATAAATCGGTTGCTGGAAGACATCTCATATCTGATAGTAAGTTTTCTCTGAGGGGGAAGCTGATGATGCTTATACTGATTCTGCCCCTGGGTATGAATGTCTATTCCCAGATTTACTTATTAAACAGCGCAAACAATGGTCAGACAGTAACATCCTGTGCAGGTACTTTTTATGACAGCGGCGGCGGTGGCCTCGGTTCTGATTATAAAAATAATGAAAACTATACACTTACCTTCTGTTCAGGGAATGGCAATGCCGTAAAATTTACTTTTTCAAGTTTTGATGTACGATCAGGTGATACATTGTATGTTTATGACGGTCCTGACACTTCAGCACCGCTGCTTGGAAAATACTCAAATACAATAGTACCAGTATCCCTGGTTTCATTTGGTACCTGTATGACATTCAGGTTTGTATCAAATGGTGTCTTTACACGCGAAGGCTGGGCTGCGAACATCTCATGCTGCCCTCCGCCAGTTATATCACCAATACTTCCTTCAGACCCGTATCAGTGCGCCGGTTCAACAATAAATTACTCAGTTAATCTGCATGCCGGTTCAACCTATAACTGGACCGTCATTAACGGGACACCTGCCAGTCTGCCTGGTGGTACAAATAACCTGGATATTACTTGGGATCCGGCCGGAGATGTAACCGGATATATTTATGTTGTGGAGGTAAATAGTTGCGGGTCAAGAGATTCCAGTAAAATTGTTGTTGATATTAATAGCCTGCCTGTCGTGGATTTCTCCGGACTGAACGCATTCTACTGCATTAATTCCCCGGCTGTATCACTTACAGGTTCTCCTTCCGGCGGTGTATTCACTGGTCCGGGAATTAGTGGCAGCACCTTTACTCCGGCAACGGCCGGTCAGGGTACTCACAATATAACATATACTTATACAGATCCTTCCACGAATTGCACCAATCAAAAAGTTATTCAGACAAGTATTACCGTGCCGCAGGTATTTATCGTTGGAGCTTCAGCAAATTCATACTGTGCAGGATTTGGTGTTAATATAACCCTTAGCAGCTCTGAAGCAGGTTTTAGTTACCAGCTGCTTAAGAACGGTTTAAATGATGGCACTCCTGTGGCAGGAACGGGATCTCCCTTATCCTGGACCAATAAGCAAAACGGAGTTTATACTGTGGTTGCCATCCATAATCTTACATCATGTACAAATAATATGTCTGGTTCTCAGACTGTTATCCAGAATGCTTTACCAGTCCCTGCCTTTACGGTACAACCCGGAGCTGCTATATGCAGTTCAGTAAATGCGACATATTCCACCCAGCCGGGACAGTCAACCTATGTCTGGGGATTCACAGGTGTTTCCGGTACCGACTATTCCATAATCTCCGGAGGAAGTTCAACTGACAACAGTGTAACCCTTATATGGCTGACTGCAGGAAGCAAAAGCGTCACAGTAAACTATACAAATTCTAGTGGATGTACAGCTGTTGCACCAACTGCATCAAACCCAACAATTGTTACTCTTTCTCCTCCTGCCCCAACAGGAACTGTCATTCAGAATTTCTGTTCCGAAACGTCACCTGCAGTTGCAAACCTTAATGCATCAGGCTCAGGCATACTGTGGTATTCCTCTGCCCTGGGAGGAGCTCCGCTGCTCCCTTCGACACCTTTGTTAAATAATACTCATTATTATGCCAGTCAGACAATTACCGGATGTGAGAGTATAACAAGGCTTGATGTGACAGCATTGATCTTTTCAATACCATTGCCTCCTTTGTCAGGTGCAGGAACCGGGGCCACCTGCTCTCAGATCACAGCCAACTGGGGAGCATCAGCCGGTGCAGCCTCTTACAGGCTGGATGTTTCAACAGTTAATACATTTGCTACATATGTTACCGGATACCAGGACCGGAATGTTGGGAATGTTACCACATTTAATGTTACCGGACTGACGGCCGGTGTTACATATTATTACAGGGTCAGAGCTGTAGATTTCTGCGGTACTTCCGGAAACTCACTCACAATCACTTATTCTACCCTGCCCGCAACCCCCGCAACTCCCGGAGCTATTACAGGGACCTTGCTGCAATGTTCGGTATTGGCAGGACAAGTCTATAGTATAAGTGCTGTTCCCAATGCAACTATATATACATGGACTGTACCTGCAGGATGGAGCATAACTTCAGGTCAGGGAACTATTGCTGCAACTGTCACAACAGGTGCAGTCGGACAAAATGGTAATATAACAGTGACTTCAGGAAATGTCTGTGGAACAAGCGCCGCATCAACCCTGGCAGTAACTGTAATCCCCAACGCTGGAATCACATCGGTAACAGGAGCATCTCCATTATGTATAGCCGGAACTTCAATTTATACTGCCAATGGAGTTGTTCTCAGCGGCGGTACAGGTGCGTGGAGCAGCAGCAATGCAGCAGTGGCTACTGTGAGTGCCGCCGGATTAGTAACAGGGATCTCCGCAGGTACATGCAATATTATCTACACTGTTACAGGAGGCTGCGGAGGCACAGTGTCTGCTCTCCGTACTGTAACAATAAATCCGAATGCTGCCATTACCTCTGTTACAGGAACCAGCCCGTTATGCATTGCAGGAACTACAACTTACACTGCAAATGGAGTGATACTGGGAGGAGGTACAGGAGCATGGAGCAGCAGCAATCCAGCAGTGGCTACTGTCAATGCAGCCGGATTAGTGACCGGAGTATCAGCAGGCACATGTAATATAATTTACACAATCACAGGTGGCTGCGGAGGTACGGTATCTGCCCTGCGTGCAGTGACAGTAAGTCCGAATGCAGGCATCACTTCAGTAAGCGGCACTACCCTTTATGCATCGGAGGAACGTCACCATATATTGCAAACGGAGTTGTTCTGAGCGGGGGAACAGGTGCATGGAGCAGCAGCAATTTGGCAATTGCCACAGTCAGTGCTGCAGGATTGGTGACGGCAGTCTCAGCGGGGACCTGCAATATAATCTATACCATTACCGGTGGCTGCGGTGGAACAATATCAGCCCAGCAAGCGGTGACTATAAATCCTAATGCCAGTATTACTTCAGTAACGGGAACCAGTCCATTATGTATTTCAGGAACTGCAACTTATACTGCAAATGGAGTTGTTCTGAGCGGTGGAACCGGGGCCTGGAGCACCAGCAATGCAGCTGTGGCTACAGTCAGTGCTGCGGGATTAGTGACTGGTGTATCTGCTGGAACATGCAATATCATTTATACTATTACAGGTGGATGTGGAGGCATTGTATCCCGTCAGCAGGCCGTGACAATAAATCCTAATGGTGCTATAACTTCAGTGACCGGAGCCAGTCCGTTATGCATTGGAGGCACTTCTGCTTATACAGCAAATGGAGTGCTCCTCGGAGGTGGAACAGGAACCTGGAGCAGCAGCAATCCGGCAATTGCGACTGTAAGTGCTGCAGGATTGGTGACAGGCCAGTCGGCTGGCACATGTAATATAATTTATACTATAGCAGGAGGTTGCGGAGGTACGATATCTGCACAGCAATCAGTTACAATTACCCCGAATGGAAGTGTCACTTCAGTAACAGGTGCGACACCATTATGTATCGGAGGAACGGCAACCTATACTGCCAATGGAGTTGTTCTCAGTGGTGGCACCGGCGCCTGGAGCAGCAGCAACCCTGCGATAGCCACAGTAAGTGTTGCGGGATTGGTGACAGGCGTATCTGCTGGCATCATGCAATATAATTTACACAATAACAGGAGGCTGCGGAGGTACGATATCTGCACAGCAACCAGTGACAATTACACCGAATGCCAGTATCACTTCGGTAACAGGTTCAACACCATTGTGCGCCGGTGGAACAGCAACCTATACGGCTAACGGAGTGGTTCTGAGCGGAGGGACAGGAGCATGGAGCAGCAGCAATGCGGCAGTTGCAACAGTAAGCGCTGCCGGTTTAGTGACAGGTGTTTCTGTCGGGACATGCAATATTATCTACACAATTACCGGAGGCTGTGGAGGAACTGTATCCGCCCAGCAATCGGTGACAATAAATCCGAATGCCAGTGTTACCTCGGTAACCGGAGTGACACCGTTATGTATCGGAGGAACAACCAGCTTTACGGTAAACGGAGTTATTCTAAGCGGCGGCACAGGAGCATGGAGCAGCAGTAACGCTGCAATCGCAACTGTCAGCGCTGCCGGTTTAGTGACAGGTGTGACAGCGGGTACATGTAATATTATTTACACAATAACCGGCGGCTGCGGAGTTGCAGTATCTGCACAGCAATCAGTGACGATAAATCCGAATGCCAGTGTTACCTCGGTATCAGGAGCGACTCCATTGTGTATAGGAGTAACATCAACCTACACGGCAAACGGAATTGTGACAGGCGGAGGCACCGGAACCTGGAGCAGCAGCAACCCTGCCGTTGCTACTGTAAATGCTGCAGGTTTGGTGACAGGGATCTCAGCAGGGAGCAGCAATATAATTTATACAATTAACGGAGGTTGCGGAGGAATAGTTACCGCCCAGCAGGCAGTTACAGTAAATCCGAATGCAAGTATTGGTTCTGTAACAGGTACAACGCCACTATGTATCGGAGGAACAGCAACCTATACTGCTAATGGAGTGGTCCTGAGCGGTGGCACTGGTGCCTGGAGCAGCAGTAATCCATCGGTAGCCACGATAAATGCCGTTGGAGTAGTGACAGGTGTATCACCCGGGACCTCTAATATTATTTACACAATAACAACAGGTTGCGGCAGTACCGTATCAGCACAGCAACTGGTAAGCATTAACCCAAATGCAGGTATTTCATCAATTACCAGCACAAGTCCTTTGTGTATTGGAGGCACCGCCATCTTTACCGCAAATGGAGTTATCCTGAGCGGTGGGTCAGGCGCATGGAACAGCAGCAATCCGGCAGTAGCAGCGGTCAGCCCTGCGGGGTTGGTAACAGGTGTGTCAGCTGGCACAACCAATATAATTTATACAATAACAGGAGGGTGTGGCGGAACAGTGTCTGAACAAGTCGCGGTGACAATAAATCCCAATGCCAGCATCGCCTCAGTAACCGGGCCAACACCATTATGTATAGGAGCCTCGGGAGCATTTAATGCAAATGGAGTTGTACTTAGCGGAGGCGCAGGAGCTTGGATCAGCAGTAACCCTGCGGTTGCAACGGTCAGTGCTGCCGGATCAGTTACCGGAGTTTCTCCGGGTACATGCAATATAATTTACACAATTACAGGAGGATGTGGAGGTATTGCCACAGCTTCAACCAGTATAACAATAACAGCTGCATCTGCTGCAACAATTTCCTATTCCGGATCGCCCTGGTGTAGTAATGAAGGCGTTCAAAGTGTTACAATAACCGGAACACCCGGCGGCTCATTCTCAGCCCTGCCAGCAGGTTTGAATATTGATGCTTCGTCAGGCGAGATTGCCCCGGCCAGCAGTTCCGCAGGTACCTATACAGTGTCATATAATATGTTTTCAGTTGCATGTGGTAATATAACAGCCACAACTATTGTGATTGTTAATCAGATTCCTGTTATAATAATAAATGATCCTGCACCAGTCTGTGCCCCTTCAACTGTTGATCTTACTGCTCCGGCAATTACAGCAGGGAGTACATCCGGACTTAACTTTACATACTGGACAGATATAGGGGCAACAGTTCCTTACGGAACACCTGCATCTGCCGGATCAGGTACGTATTATATCAGGGGAACAGATTCAAACGGATGCTCTGATATTAAACCAGTTACAGTTGTTGTTAATCCCGAACCTTTAGTATTTGGTGTTCCGACTAATGTCTTATGCACCAACGATTTAAACGGAACTATAGATATTACAGTCTCGGGAGGAATTTCTCCTTATATTTATACATGGACAGGGTCAGGAGTTATACCCACAGCTGAGGATCAGTCAGGTTTGGGTGCAGGTTTGTATACGGTTGTTGTCACCGACGCTGCCGGCTGCGCATCATCATCGGCTCAGTTTACAATAACAGAACCCTCAGCTATTACAGCATCAGCTGTCGTTACAGCCATTCCATGTCCGGGAACATCCACTGGTACTATCGACCTTACTGTATCAGGCGGTACACCCCTTTATTCTTTCCTGTGGAGTTCAGGAGATACGAGTGAAGATTTAAGTAATATTGCCTCTGGGGCTTACAGTGTCACTATTACTGATGCCAGTGGTTGTACAACAATTACAGCCACTACTGTCACTGAGTTAAGCGGTGCACTTATTGTCAATGACATAAGTTGCAACGGCCTGGTTGACGGGTCGGTTGATCTTACAGTATCAGGAGGATTGGCTCCATTCACATTCGTCTGGAGTAATGGCGCAGGCACTGAAGATATATCAGGATTGCCGGCAGGTGACTATACAGTAACTATTTCTGATGCCGGCGGGTGCTCTGCTGACCTGACTGCTTCAATATCTGAACCGGCGATTCTTAATGGCGGGTTGACAGTTATTAACGTATTCTGTTTTGGTGAAGCTTCCGGATCAGTAGACCTTACTGTAGCCGGAGGCACAGCACCTTATTCATTCCTCTGGGACAACGGAGAGACAACTGAAGATCTTGGAAATGTAGTGGCAGGAGATTATAATGTAATCGTAACTGATGCCAGGGGCTGTACTTTTACCGGTATGTCAACTATCACCCAGCCGGCTGAAGCGCTTACAGGAAGCATTTTATCACAGACCAATATTAACTGCGGAGGGGCAGCAAACGGATCAATAACAGCTGCCGGCTCGGGAGGTATCTTGCCCTATGAATTTAGTCTGAATAGTGGTCCATTCCAGCTCTCTGGCGTATTTGACGGACTGGATGCTGCTTCATATACAATTACAGTCAGGGATGCGAATCTATGCACAGTTGAAGTCACTGCTATTCTGACAGAACCTGTAACACTCACAGTTAACCATACAAAAGTAGATGCTTCATGTCCCGATGCTGCTGACGGTAGCATTACACTGGCTATAGCGGGAGGAGTACCTCCATATAGCATTATCTGGTCTGACGGTGATATAAATGCATCAAGGACAAAACTTCTTCCGGGAACTTACAGTGTGGTTGTTACAGATATGAATGGATGTACAGTTCCTGACAACATTGTTGTAGACTATACTGGTACAACAGGATGTCTTGAAATACCGACAATTATTACACCGAATAATGATGGATATAATGACACATGGATAATTAAAAATATTGATCTCTTCCCGGATGCTGAGGTGTTTGTTTTCAACAGGTGGGGAGAGCGTGTTTTTCATACTAAAAACCTCCTTGCTAATCCATGGGATGGTACTTCTGATGGGAAACAGCTGCCGACTGATTCATACCATTATGTTCTCCATTTGAACAGCGGATCAGAATCGAGGTCAGGCGTTATAAGTATTATAAGGTAAATATTGTAATATCATCAATATAATTTTTATGAGATCTACCAGAAGCATATTATTGGCAATTGTTCTCAGCTGTATTTCCGGTTATGCCGTTGCGCAGCAGGTTCCGTTGTACAGCCAGTATATTATGAACGGATTTCTGATTAATCCGTCGGTTGCCGGACGCGATGGTTATACTACGGTCAACCTTACCGTCAGAGAGCAGTGGGTTGGCATGGAAGATGCTCCAAGCACCTATGCAGCAAGTTTTCAGACTCGTTTATTGCGTAATAGTTACATCTCAAAATCAACTGCAGTACGAAAGAAACTGGTCAAACCAACAAAGGGAAGCAGGGTAGGTCTGGGCGGTTACGTTTTCAGCGACTATAACGGGATAATGCGGCGTACAGGTGGTCAGGCAGTTTATGCTTACCATATACCCATGGGTTCGACTCAGGGGGTTCCGAACAGCCTTTCTTTTGGCCTCGCCTTTACAGCTTATCAGTATGCAATTAATACCAACGGAGAAATATATAATCAGGACGATCCATTACTGCGGACATACGACAGGTCGGTTTTTATTCCTGATTTTAACTTCGGGGCAAGCTTTACTACAACAAAATATTATGTTGGGTTTTCCATGACAAATTTGTTGAGAGGCTCCCTGATGATAGCTGATACCAGTTCAGTGAACAGAAATGAACTTGGCCATTATTTCCTTACAGGTGGGATTAAGATTCCCCTAAATTCTGACTGGAAGCTTGAGCCTTCGGCATTCATAAAATCTTCAGATATGTTTTTCACAGCAATCCAGTTAGATCTCACCACAAGAGTTTATTATAAAGATGATTACTGGGTAGGGCTGTCATACAGAACAAGTGATGCCCTTATAGCAATGTTAGGATTGAGATATGACAGGTTCTACTTTGGGTATGCCTTCGACTTCGCAATGACGGATATAAGAACTCAAACGCTTGGCGGACATGAATTGACACTGGCCGTTAAGTTTGGTGAGAGCGCCAGACGGTACAGATGGCTGAATGGGTTATAATCCAGTATTTCTCAATACGGCTTTTGCTATTTTCTTAATCTGTTTTCCTTATTATGTCCCCGGGAAATTCTATTTTTAATGAATTGAAAAACAGGTCTCGCAAACCTTAATTTTTATTATAGCTGAATTTTCCGGTATTATGGCCAAAGGTATAGCATCCGTACTGGCCGTCTGTCTCGTCCTTCTTGCATTTGCAGAAAGGAGATATTCACAGGAGGCGGAAATCAAGCCTGTGAGGCTGATGTTTTATAACGTTGAGAATTTTTTCGATACAGTTGATGACAGCCTTAGAGCGGATAATGAATTCCTGCCAGGTGGAGGAATGAACTGGACTTACCCGAGGTATAAAAGAAAGATCAATGCCTTGTACAAAACAATTGTTGCTGCAGGATCATGGTCCCCTCCTGAAATTATTTCCTTTTGCGAGGTGGAAAACAGGAAGGTCCTGGAGGACCTGATATACAGTACCTACCTGGCAAAATTTGACTATAGAATTATTCATGAGGATTCTCCCGATCAAAGAGGTATAGACGTTTGTCTTATTTACAGGGCAGACAGGTTAAACCTTATTGATTTCAGATATTGGATTCCGGCAGGGATAAAGAAAGAGGATTTTGTTACCCGCAGTGTTCTTTGTGCAAGACTAAGACTTAATGGCGACACTTTGCACCTAATTTTAAATCACTGGCCATCCCGCAGGGGCGGTGCACTGGCAGGGGAGGGGCTTCGTAATAAAATCGCCGGTATGCTCAGGGAGAAGGCAGATTCCATTGGCAGAAGATATTCTTCCGGAGCCAAGATTATTATTGCCGGTGATTTTAACTGCACTCCTGATGATCACGAGATAAAAACGCTAGTTGGCCATGGTGATTCAGACATTTGTCTCACCGACCTCTCTGAAGGTCTCGCCTCAAAGGGCATTGGTACTTACCGTTATATGGGTGCCTGGGAAATGATTGACCAGGTAATAGTTTCACGTTCACTATTGTCGTCTGAAAATGGTCTCTTCACCACTCCAATGATGTTAAAAGTCTTTAAACCTGATTTTCTCATGAAAAAGGATCCAAAGTATCCGGGGATGAGTCCATGGTCAACATACCGCGGATACAGATACCAGGGGGGCTTCAGCGATCATCTGCCCGTATTGCTGGATCTTGGATTCAGACAAGTGGCTCAGCGGGAGTAAGCCCCAGCTCTATACCCTTCTCAAACATCAATGTCCTGGCAGCATCATGTTCGTTCGGAATAATTCCCTCAATGATGGCTTCCCTGATTGCATTTTTGATAATACCGACCTCTTTCCCTGGCCTTATCCCAAAAGCGGAGATTATTTCGCTCCCGTCGACTGGTGGTTGGAAATTCCTCATGGCATCTTTTTCTTCAATCTCTTTAAGCTTATTCCTGACGATTTTGAAGTTCTCAAGATGTCTTGTCTTTTTTGCTTCATTCCTCGATGTAATATCTGCCTCACAAAGCAGCATAAGATCATCGACATCGTCGCCGGCTTCAAACAATAACCTTCTGACTGCCGAATCGGTTACCTCTTCCTGAGATAGGACAATCGGCCTCAGATGAAGGTCAACCAGCTTCTGTACATATTTCATCTTCTCGTTCAGAGGGAGCTTTAATTTCCTGAATATATCAGGTACCATTTTAGAACCCAGATATTCATGCCCGTGAAATGACCATCCTGTGTCAGCAATATATTTTTTTGTAAGGGGTTTTGCTATGTCATGAAGCAGTGCTGCCCATCTGAGCCAGAGATTATCTGATTTTTTACAAATGTTGTCCAGAACCTTGATAGAATGAAGGAAATTATCCTTATGAGCCTTCCCGTCTTTTGTATCAACACCTTTCATGTTGTCAAGCTCAGGAAATATAATTTTA
Organism: uncultured Bacteroidales bacterium; assembly: GCA_963782945.1. Lineage (GTDB taxonomy): Bacteria > Bacteroidota > Bacteroidia > Bacteroidales > VadinHA17 > LD21. The sequence continues at coordinate 37,003 of CAWALO010000027.1, read as the reverse complement.
AGGAGACCTGACTTCTCCAACAGGATAAAACCTTTTGAAGGATGTTCACACATAATTATTTTATTCAGCTCAGTCACTATCCTTTCCGGAGAAACTATCCTTATCCTGTCAGCATTTTCTTTTATTGATTCAAATGTTTTGTCTTCTATCGCAAAATTAAGCTGTGAAGAAAATCTTATTGCCCTCATCATTCTTAGCGGGTCATCTGAAAAAGTCTTGTCGGGATCAAGCGGGGTCTTAATGATTTTATTCCTTAGATCTTCCATCCCTCCAAACGGATCGAGAAATTCCCCGTAGGTTTCCTTATTAAGGCTTATTGCCAGAGCATTAATTGTAAAGTCCCTTCTCCTGAGATCATCTTCAAGGGTTCCATCCTCAACAACTGGTTTTCTTGATCCCCTGTCATATGACTCCTTCCTGGCACCGACGAACTCAATCTCATATTCATTATACCTGAACATCGCGGTCCCGAAAGTCTTAAATACAGTTACATTAATCCTGGGTCCTATCCGCCTTGCAGCTTTCTGTGCCATATCTATACCACTTCCCATGACAACAATATCTATATCCTTTTCAGAATGATCACGTCTGAGGATGCAATCCCTTACCCAACCTCCTATTACATAAGCTCTTACATTCTCTGATGTAAATACGCTGCAAAGAGTTTCGAAAATTTTGTCATTAAGACATATATTCATATCTAGATATGACAATTTGTTAATTATTCATGACAAAGTTACAATTAATACTTTATTTTATGTAAATTATCGTGATTATAGGGCCTTGGTATAAAGGTTGCCATTCTTATAAACAAACTGACGTTCCGTATGTTTAATAAATAAAATTATAATGGTAGAACACTTGACGAAAGAGACGTTTTTGAAAAAGGTTTTCAATTACGAAGCAAATAAAGACTGGAAATTTGAAGGAGATAAACCATGCATTATTGATTTCTATGCAGACTGGTGCGGACCATGCAAAATGGTAGCCCCGGTACTTGAAGAACTTGCCAGCGATTTTGATGGTAAAATTAATGTTTACAAAGTCGATACAGAGGCGGAACAGGAACTTGCATCAGCCTTCGGAATAAGGAGTATACCTTCATTTTTATTTGTGCCGGCTGAGGGACAACCGCAAATGGCTATGGGAGCATTGCCAAAAGATACCTTTATTAAAGCATTTAAGGATGTGCTTGGTGTAGAGAAATAGGTCATTCATCAAAAAAAAAGATGCATTCACTATTTTATTTGAAAATTTTGAAACATTTCATAATAAATAGCGTTTAACATTTAAAGTTAGTAACAATAGTTGTACTAGTTTTTTCATGGATTTAGGTTTAGGGTATTAACGCAATGTAGGGACACAAAATTTTGTGTCCCTACTATTTTTATACCAGGTCCTTGAAGATACTGTTGATTTCCTCCTCTGTTGTTCTGAGTTTTTTCTGACACTGCCTGATAAGCTCCGATGCACGTTTTACTTCGACGGAGAGCTTATCCACATCCAGTTCCCCGCTTTCAATCTTTTTCAGGATCTCCTCGATCTCAACAACAGCCTCGCTGAATGAAAATTCTCTTTTTGCCATTCTTCTGAGTATTACTTTATTTTTAATTTAATATTCCTGTTTTTATTTACAGACATCCTTATTATTGTCAACAACTTTACTTTTTATACTACCATCGGTGAAGAGTGTATCAATTATGTCATCCTTTCTCAACGAATTCATGTTTTTTAATATTTTACCTTTAAAGGAGGTTATGGTATAGCCTCTCCTGAGAATATTTTCAGGATTGAGAATATTGAGTGTTTTCTCAAGTCCGGTTAAGTTGCTCCTGTTATTGTTAACAGTATTCAGCGTGTATGAAATCAATTTCTCTCTTGAAGCTTCAATTATTTTTATCCGCTCTGATGAAAATGTTTTTACAGAAGAAAAAAGTCTTGACAAAAGGGTTGCTGCAACAACACCCGATCGGGAAGTGTTTTCACGACCGGTTCTGATGAGTTCCATCATTTTCCCGGAAAGTTTTTCCTTACTGGCCGATATCATCATCCTTGCGAGCGGCAATAATTTAATACTATAGGATTCGAGCCTGTTAATATTCTCTTCAATAATAATTCTTGTACCATCCCTTATTCCTGCACTCAGCCCGTTAAGTTCATTCTCAGCAGCAGTCATTCCGTCAATAAGAAAATCAGCCACTGCAGTTGGTGTTTTAAGTGACATGCTGGCAACCATGTCTGTTACTGAAATATTTTTTTCATGTCCTATTCCGGTAACTACCGGCAGCGGGAATTGCGTTACGTGGTAGGCTATATCGTAACTGTCAAACCAGCTGAGATCAGTTTGTGAACCTCCGCCTCTAATAATAACTACAAGATCAAACAATCCTGAATGAATTGCAATTTTATCAAGAGCTTTAATAACACCATTTTCCGTTTCTGTTCCTTGCATCGGTGTCTCAATGAGTGCAGTATAGAAGACATATCCGAAGCTATTTCCGTTGAGGTGATTGATGAAATCGGTATAGCCGGCCGCACTTTTTGAAGATATTACGGCAATTCTCTGTGGCAACAGGGGAAAATCAATTTCCCTGTTCATTGTAAAAACGCCTTCATCTTCAAGCTTCCTGATAATGAGCTGACGTTTTACTGCCATCTCACCCAGAGTGAATGCAGGGTCTATATCATTAATTACCAGGCTTAATCCGTAAAGCTCATGGTATTCAATTTTTGCCTTAACCAGAATCCTGAGCCCTCCTCTTAGAGATTCTCCGGTTAAGTTCTCAAATAATGACCTGATAAAACTGAAGCGGCTGTTCCAGATTATACCTCTTATTCTTGCCCTGATATTCTTCTCGTCAGAATTTTTTTCAATAAGTTCAAGGTAGCAGTGACCCGATGAGTTAATTGTGATCTCTGAAATTTCTGCAGCAACCCAAAACATCTGTGGTAATGAGAGATATAAGGAATCTCTTATTATCAGCTGTAATTCCGACAGTGATATTCTTTCACTCATATTGATCCTCAGAACCGCCTACTTTATTGGCCCTGCTTTCTCAGGGTCCTGTACATTATCCTTGTTTTTTTCAATTGAATCGAGAATTTTGGATTCATCTATGTCCATCTGCCTGTCTTTCGTAATACCATCAATGTATTCCATTTTGTATTTAACCGTTCCATCGGCACTATAGATGAGCCATAATCCATCTCTGGCATCATTTTTATACTGACCCGAGTATTCAATCCTGCCATTTTCAAACCAGGTTTCGAATTTGCCATCAATTCTGCCGTTGAGATAATTTGATTTAAGCAGAATGGATCCATTTGGATAATACCTTGTCCATTCCCCCTGCTTTATATCATTGACATATCCAACCTTTTCAGCAATAGTGCTGTCGGGATAGTATTTAACTGACATCCCGTTCCTGAGATCTGCGGAATAGATTTCTTCAGAAATGAGGTAATCCCTGGCCCTCTCAGAAAAGAATTGCCATTTCCCCTCTTTCTTCCGGTTTACATATTTTCCTTTTGATGCAATATTCCCGTTAGGGTGATAAAGAATTGCGTTTGCCTCTATACCGCTTGTGCTGAACTGAAGGAGAGATTTCAGAGTTTTATTCTCATAATATCTTTTAAATTCGCCGACAGGATGATCGTCTTTAAAATAACCTTCATAAAGGATCGTCTCATCCGGGTACATCTTTATCCAGTGTCCCTGTTTTCTGCCCTTTGAATCTACCTGATTGATCGATGTTTCAGTCTGGCAGAGTGCAATGGAAGAGAAAGCAATAAGCGATGCGGTAATGATTATTTTAATGCTCATGACAATGAAACGTGAAATGTTGTTCAAAAGTACAAAAAAATGTAGGGGCACCAATTTTGTGCCCCTACATGTATAAATCTATTATCAATTATTTTATTTGACCTCCTCAAAATCAACATCTGTTACCTCATCATTGCCTGACTTTCCGCTGCTGTCTCCCGGCTGACCCTGTCCGGGTTCCGGTGAGGGCTGTCCCTGGTTCTGGGCAGTATTCTTATACATCTCTTCCGAGGCAACCTGCCAGACTGAGTTTAATTCAGCGAGGGCTTTATCTATTGCATCTACATCCTGAGCCTTGTGAGCTTCCTTGAGCTTTGCCAGTGCACTTTCTATTGCGGGTTTTTTATCTGCAGGAAGCTTGTCACCAAATTCCCTGAGTTGTTTCTCAGTAGTAAATATCATTGAGTCGGCGGTATTGATCTTATCGACTTTTTCTTTAGCCTTGGTGTCAGCTTCAGCATTGGCTTTAGCTTCCTCCCTCATTCTCCTGATTTCATCATCACTCAGACCAGATGAAGCTTCAATCCTGATCCTCTGTTCTTTTCCGGTTCCCCTGTCCTTAGCTGTGACATGAAGTATGCCGTTGGCATCAATATCGAAGGTTACTTCAATTTGAGGAATACCCCTTGGAGCCGGTGGTATGCCATCGAGATGGAAGCGGCCGATTGTCTTGTTTCCAACTGCCATTGGCCTTTCCCCCTGCAGAACGTGTATCTCAACTGATGGCTGGCTGTCAGCGGCAGTAGTGAACACTTCAGTTTTCTTGGTAGGGATTGTTGTATTTGATTCTATGAGTTTAGTCATAACTCCTCCCATTGTTTCAATACCAAGTGACAATGGAGTTACATCGAGCAGAAGAACGTCCTTAACTTCACCTGTCAGAACACCACCCTGAATGGCGGCACCTATTGCGACAACTTCATCTGGGTTTACCCCTTTTGATGGCACCCGGCCGAAGAATTTCTCAACAAGCTGCTGTATCGCAGGTATACGGGTAGATCCTCCGACAAGCAGGACTTCATCAATTTCAGTAACTGACAGTCCGGAGTCTTTAAGTGCGATCTTGCAAGGTTCAACACAAGCCTGTATAAGTTTATCACAGATTTTTTCAAAATTCGCCCGGGTAAGGGTTTTTACAAGGTGTTTGGGAATTCCGTCAACAGGCATTATGTATGGAAGATTGATCTCTGTGGTAGTTGAACTTGAGAGCTCTATCTTGGCTTTTTCAGCAGCCTCTTTCAGTCGCTGCAGTGCCATTGGATCTTTTCTCAGGTCCACGCCCTCTTCCTTGAGGAATTCCTCAGCCATCCAGTCAATTATCATATGATCAAAATCGTCTCCGCCAAGGTGAGTATCACCGTTCGTGGATTTGACTTCAAAAACGCCATCACCAAGTTCCAGAATAGATATATCAAATGTTCCACCACCCAGATCGAATACAGCGATCTTAAGATCCTGGGATTTTTTGTCAAGGCCATATGCAAGTGATGCAGCAGTAGGCTCATTAATTATCCTTTTGACATTCAAACCGGCAATTTCTCCGGCCTCTTTAGTCGCCTGACGCTGAGAATCACTGAAGTAAGCAGGAACTGTAATCACTGCATCTGTGACTTCCTGTCCGAGATAGTCTTCAGCTGTCTTTTTCATCTTCTGAAGAATCATGGCAGATATCTCCTGCGGAGAATAATTACGGTCATCAATTTTCACCCTGGGTGTATTATTGTCGCCTTTTACAACAGTGTAAGATACCCTCTTGATCTCTTTGGTAACTTTATCATAAGTCTCACCCATGAACCTCTTGATAGAGAAAACAGTCTTCTTTGAATTGGTGATTGCCTGTCTTTTGGCAGGGTCGCCTACCTTACGTTCACCGTTCTCTACAAAAGCAACTATCGATGGAGTGGTTCTCTTGCCTTCACTGTTGGGTATTACAACAGGTTCGTTGCCTTCCATTACTGCAACGCATGAATTTGTTGTGCCCAGATCAATACCAATTATTTTTCCCATATTATATTAATTTAAAATTTTTCATTCTGATATTTTTAACCCTGTACGTTTTGCATCCAAAGGTCTTAATATACCGTTTAACAATTATGTCATGTATATGCAATGATTATGCCATTAAAGTGATTGTTGCTTTTTATGTAAATATGGCACCCCTTGATTGATGGTGTGACAAAAAGACAGAAAAAATAGTAAAGTATGACATGTTAAAAAGATCTAAAGTCTTATAGATATCATCCGTTACAAATCAGTAACTTTGTCAACTGTAATTAATATATTTATTATTATGCCGATACATAAAACGGTAAAAAGAGTTACAACTCATGTGCTTAATGAGATGAAGCTCAGGGGTGAGAAGATTGCAATGCTCACTGCTTATGATTATTCAATAGCAAAGATTCTGGATGAAGCAGAAATTGATGTGATCCTTGTTGGTGATTCTGCATCCAATGTAATGGCAGGTTTTGATACAACCCTTCCAATTACTCTGGATAACATGATTTATCATGCTGCATCAGTAGTAAGAGCGGTGAGAAGAGCCCTTGTTGTTGTTGATCTCCCCTTTGGTACCTACCAGGGCAACTCAAAGGAAGCACTGGTTTCATCAATACGAATAATGAAGGAGACAGGTGCACATGCAGTTAAGCTCGAAGGCGGAAGCCAGGTTGTTGAGTCTATTGAGCGGATATTGTCTGCAGGAATTCCTGTGATGGGGCACCTTGGTCTGACACCCCAGGCGATTCATAAATTCGGGACCTACGTGGTACGCGCCAGGGAGGAAGAGGAGGCCAGGAGGCTGATGGAAGATGCGAAGCTGCTCGAACAGACCGGCTGCTTTGCAATTGTCCTTGAAAAAATTCCGGCCAAACTGGCCGAAGAGGTGACAAGCAGCCTTAAGATTCCTCTGATCGGAATCGGCGCCGGTGGCAAGACAGACGGGCAGGTACTGGTACTCCATGATATGCTTGGACTGACACAGGAATTCTCTCCCCGCTTCCTTCGCCGGTACCATAATCTCCATGCAGAAATAAAAGGCGCAGTTCAGGCCTATATAAGCGATGTCAGATCAAGGGATTTTCCAAACGAGAAGGAACAGTATTAATAAGGGAGATATGGTTGAAATATTGTACGAAGACAATCATATAATCGCTGTTTATAAACGCTCCTCAGATCTTGTCCAGGGCGACAAAACAGGTGATAAATCACTTGATAATGAGATAAAAAGGTACATTGAGGAGAAATACAAAAAACCAGGTGAGGCCTTTCTTGGTGTTGTTCACAGACTTGACCGGCCGGTAAGCGGTGTTCTTCTTTTTGCAAGAACATCCAAAGCATTGGAAAGACTGAATGAAATGTTCCGCACAAAACAGGTCAGAAAGATTTATCTGGCAATAGTAAAGGAAAGACCGCCTGATGATGAAGCCACAATCAGACATTATCTCAAGAAGAATGAAAAACAAAACAAGAGCTATGTCTATGATAGTGAGGTTAAAGGATCGAAAGAGGCGAGCCTGACTTACAGGTTAAAAGCACGCTCTGACAAATACTATCTCATTGAAATTGAACTTCATTCAGGCAGGCATCATCAGATCAGGGCCCAGATGGCAAGAATAGGTTGTCCGATCAAAGGTGATCTGAAATATGGTTATCCAAGATCTAACGAAGATGGAAGCATAAGCCTCTTTGCCAGAAGTGTTGAGTTCATACATCCTGTCAGAAAAGAGACATTAATTATTACCGGTCACTTCCCCGAAGGCGATATATGGTCTGTCTTTGTCGGTTCTATCTGACTTCACTCTTTGTATCAAGAGTCTTTTCAATATCTTTTATGATCTCCTTTACCCTGGTATAGTCGCTGCCTTCAACGGTTATCACTATGCCATCCCGCGAAATAACATATTTTGCTCTTTCTGAATCCGCTTCCCTGCTGTCTGATTTAATGTTATAGGAATATTCCTTTTCATTTACAAGTGATTCGCAGTTGGCCTGTTTGGTCTTATCCATTCCTTTTTGGTCAGCCATATCAGAATCAGTGCTAATTATTGTTATCTCCTTGCTGACTTGTCTCCTGTCGTTATTTCCTTCCGGAGAAGTGGAAGTGATGATATATTTTGTGGAACCTTTATTTCCCGGTGCATCATCAATGTTCTCTTTCGCCAGGTAGACCGTATGACCGTCTTTAAGAACGATTGAATCATTTATAGAACTACCTGTAATAAGTGTATCAAGGATCATTTCAGAACCATCATCCCCGGCTATCACAATTTTAATCCGCTGCTCATTCTTAATATCCTGTCCGGCAGCAATGGCAAACGGGATGAGGATTGTAACTATTGAAGCTGTAATTATCCTTTGAATACTTTTCATGATGACTTTTTTTATTGTTTCCATGAGTAAAAGTATTATAATGTATTCACTGTTGCGTTAATACCCGGTTAAATAGCGTTAATGAAAAGTTAAATAATGTATTATTGAAGACTTTATGATTTATTTTTGCGACATGAACAAAAGGAAATTTGCAGGATTGATTATAATGATGCTGTTATCTATTCTCGGCATTATTTGGGTTCAGATCGTGTGGATAAGGAATGCAATCAAAATCAGAAATGAATCTTTCAATAACGCGGTCTATATAAGTCTTACCAATGCTGCCAATGCCATCGAGTCATCAAGGAAACTGAATTTCTTCAATAACTTTGTTATGGATGATCCCGGTTTGTATAACAATAATGTAGTAGGATCCTCAAGTTATCTGAGTATTAATAGTTATAGTTCTGATGCAGGAACAAACATGAGGGTTAAGATCACAAATCAATCTTTCCCGGGGAACAATGATACCGGAAGGTTAACTATAAATGACAGGTCTTATTCAATTAAAGGAGATACCACAATAGTCTCTGATTCGGATACTGTTATCTATTCCGCAACCCAGTTACCGGGAAAGATGAGTGTTGCAGAACCTGGCGAAGAGCTTAAATCAAATTCAAAGTCAATGTATGTTCGTCAGAGTGATTTTGTAGAATGGGTGAAGAAAAGATCGGCAGAGTTTCAAAATATGAGTGACAAGATCATTTCTGAAATATATCAGTGGGAAAAGACCCTTGAGCTTGATAATAAAGAGATTGACAATTCACTTAAACAATCATTTTCATTTGCGGGAATCCAGACGCCTTTTGAATATGCAGTTGTTAAAGACGGTGTTGTTCAGTCCGGTACATTTCAAAGATCTGACAAACAGGATTTTCTCAAAACCAGCTATAAAGTCAGACTGTTCCCGGGTAACATAATCAGGCAGGATCTGATTTTGTCTGTAGTCTTTCCTGAACGGACGAATTATGTCCTCGGATCAATCTCATGGCTTCTGGTAGGGTCTTTCCTCTTTTCCCTCTTTATCCTGGCAACGTTTGGACTGAGCATCTACTTCATTATAAGGCAGAAGAAAATTTCTGAAATAAAATCTGATTTTATTAACAACATGACTCATGAGTTTAAGACACCAATAGCCACCATTTCCCTTGCAGCTGATACAATAACCAATCCAAAGATCATAAATAATGAGGCCAGCATCAGGCATTTTATTGGCATGATCAAGAAGGAGAACAGCAGAATGAATAAAAAAGTTGAGAGTATCCTGCAGATTGCTTCTCTTGACAAAAAGGAGATCGAATTCAGGTTTGAGAATGTTTCGATGCACACAATTATTGAACATGCAGTGGAGACCATTGATATACAGGTTCAGCAAAGAAATGGCAGGATTGCAATCTATAATGAAGCTGCTGACCCTGTTGTATTTGGTGATAGCGAGCATCTGTCAAGTCTTGTAAACAATCTGCTGGATAATGCCCTGAAATATTCGCCGGATTCACCTGAGATAACAATCAGGACCAAAAATGCCGATGGTGGTATTATTGTTTCTGTTGAAGACAAGGGGATAGGTATGAGCAAATCGGTGCAAAGCAAAATATTCGAAAGATTTTACAGGCAGAGTTCAGGCAATGTACATGATGTTAAGGGATTTGGTCTTGGCTTAAACTATGCCAGAGCAATTATTGAGGCGCACAAGGGAAATATTTCCGTTTTCAGTGAACCTGGAAAAGGCAGCCGGTTCGATGTTTTTTTACCGTTAAATAATGGAGATAATAAAGATGAGTAACAAACCTGTTAAGATTTTCCTCGTTGAGGATGACCTGAGTTTCGGATCAGTTCTCAAATCCTATCTCGAAATTAATGACTATTCAGTTGAATGGGTAGACGATGGCAAATATGCTCTCGATCATTTCAGGAAAGGGCTTTTTAATATCTGCATTCTCGACATTATGCTTCCGCATGTTGATGGTTTTACAATTGCCAATGAAATAAGGCAGATCAACAATGATGTACCGATAATTTTTCTTACTGCAAAGAAGCTGAAGGAAGATGTCCTGAAAGGTTACGGAGTAGGAGGTGATGATTATATTACTAAACCATTTGATACCGATATTCTTCTCGCAAAGATTAAGGCAATTCTCTCCAGGAGGGATTTTCAGAGCGGGACAAAAGATATATTTGAGATCGGAAAGTTTATTTTCAATTCGAAATTAAGAACACTCACTATTGGAGCAATTGAGAACAAGCTCTCACCTAAAGAGGCACAACTTCTTGAACTACTTGCTATTAATCCAAATACTCTTATAAGCAGGGAGATGGCGCTCAAGAAGATCTGGGGATCTGATGATTATTTCACGGCGAGAAGTATGGATGTTTATATAACTAAGCTGAGGAAGTTTTTGTCTGAAGATCCAGCTCTTAATATCAAGAATATCCATGGTGCTGGTTTTCAGCTTATTGTCAGAGATGAGGAATAGGTATTGCGAAAACAAATCTGATATGCGCGTAAGGGTTCTGTTTATTCTCTTTCTTATCCTGATAGCAGGTCTCTATTCATGCAGAGCCTCAAGGCAGATCCCTGCCTCAAAGACAATTACACTTTCTGAGGAAACATATATTGACAAATATAAGGATATTGCTGTCAGTGAGATGAAGAGGGCCGGCATCCCTGCAAGTATCACTCTTGCACAGGGGATGATAGAATCTGATTATGGACGCAGCACTCTTGCACGGGAGGCGAATAATCATTTTGGCATCAAATGTCACAGCGACTGGACGGGGCCTAAAATTTACCATCATGATGACAGGAGAAATGAATGTTTCAGAAAATACGGCAAACCGGAAGATTCGTTTTTTGACCATTCTGAGTTTTTAAGATCAGGTTCCAGATATCGTTTTCTTTTTGATCTGTCAGCTACAGATTACAAAGGATGGGCCCAGGGATTAAAAAAAGCTGGTTATGCCACAAATCCCGATTATGCAAATATGCTCATCAGGAAAATTGAAGAGAAGGACCTTCACCTTTATGACAATGGCAATAGATCTGCCGTTTCAGCTGCGAATAAACAACTTCCTGTCAAAGTGAGTGTTTCAGTTCAGGATAGCAATAAAGAACTGGCACCTGTATATCCTGTGGATGAGAAGATAATGGTTGCGGCACGTGTTCCAAGGATGATGGAAAATAACAATCTCACATATATAATAGTGAGGGATGGAGATACAAGGGAAAAACTTCAGGAAGAGTTTCAGCTGCTGAGCGGGGAACTTTCAAGATACAATGAACTCGGCAATGATTTCACAATTACACCGGGTCAGATCCTTTATCTTCAGCCAAAGAAAGAAAAGGCTGCTTCGGGTAATGAGGTGTATAAAACTATTCCGGGAGATACAATGTACATGATATCACAGCGATATGGTATTAAACTGAAAAGTCTCTATAAAATGAACAGGATGCCGGAGAATAGTGAACCGGAACCAGGCAGTACTATATGGCTTAGAAGCATCAAGCCTGTCAACTGACAGGTATAGTGTACTCTTTTATTTTAAAACCTCTCAGGAATTCTACGGTATTCATTCTTTTCTTCCCTTCAAGCTGCAGGCTGACAATACTTAAGAATCCATCCTTGCAGGCAATCCTTATAAAATGTTTTCCATCGGAAATTATCTCCCCCGGATTCATATTATGTTTAATACTCTCGGGCTGGCTCTCAAATATTTTAAAGGATAATACTGAAGAATCGTTTTTAAGTACTGATCTGGCACATGGAGCAGGAGCAAGTCCCCTTATAAGGTTATGAATTTTTACCGGGTCATTGTTCCAGTCAATAATGCAGTCATCCGGGAAGATCTTTGGCGCCGGTTTCAGAACTTCACCCGGCTCGATGAACATAGTCTGTGGCTGCGGCTTGATTATATTATCGGCAAGCCCCTCCACCGTTCTTATTACCAGCCTGGCTCCCTGTTTCATCAGCCGGTCGTGAATATCTCCGGCATTCTCGAAAGGAAAGATGTGAACCTCTTCCCTCAGCAGAATATTTCCTGTGTCGATTTTGTCATCGATAAGAAAAGTTGTCACGCCTGTCACGGTTTCTCCGTTAATTACAGCGTGGTTTATCGGAGCAGCTCCCCTGTAGTGGGGCAGTAGTGAGGCATGCAGATTGAAAGTACCTGTTGATGGGATTCTCCAGACTACCTCAGGAAGCATCCGGAAAGCAACAACAATGAAAACATCAGCCTCGAGCCTCTTGAGATCTTCAATGAATTCAGGATCTTTGAGATTCTCCGGCTGCATTATCGGCAGTTGACTGAATTCTGCGAATTCCTTAACGGGAGACTTATTTATTTTCCTTCCTCTGCCTGCAGGCTTGTCAGGGGCTGTAACTACCCCGACAACATTAAAACCATTCATCAGCAATGCCCCAAGCGTTGCCACAGCAAAGTCAGGTGTCCCCATAAAAACGATCCTGAGATTCTTCATAGATGGTTTCTTATTATACAAACCTAATAAAAAACTTACTCCTTCGCAAGATGTTTATAGCATGTAAGATCATGCCCCATTTTATTAGCCTTTGTTTCGAGATAGAACTTATTGTGAGGATTTGATTCGATAATAAGGGGAATTGTTTCTACAATCTGAATCCCATAACCTTCCAGGCCGGCTCTTTTGACAGGATTATTGGAGATGAGGCGGACTTTGCCAAGGCCGAGTTCGCGCATAATGCTGGCACCCACCCCATAATCCCGTTCATCCTCCCCAAATCCAAGTTTGATGTTGGCCTGAACGGTATCCATCCCTTCATCCTGGAGGCGGTACGCCTTTATCTTGTTAAGCAGACCAATACCCCGGCCCTCCTGGTTCAGATAAATGACCACTCCTTTGCCTGCAGCTTCCACCATATCCATCGCCTTATGGAGCTGCGAGCCGCAGTCACATCTCATTGATCCGAATATATCACCTGTGAAGCATGAGGAATGGAGTCTTACCATCACAGGTTCATCCTTAGTCCAGGTACCTTTTACAAGAGCGGAGTGTTCAAGACCGTTGCTGGTCTGACGGAAGGGTATAAATTCAAAATCGCCCCTTTCGGTGGGCAGTTTTACTCTTTCTCCTCTTTCAATGATAGAATCTCTTTCAAGGGTATATTTTATAAGGTCTTTGATGGAAATGATCTTGATATTGAATTTCTCACTTATCTTCTGAAGATCCCTTAGCCGGGCCATGGATCCGTCATCATTCATTATTTCCACGAGCGCACCTCCTGGTCTTAACCCTGCAAGCCTTGTCAGATCGACAACTGCCTCCGTATGCCCTGCTCTTCTCAGAACTCCCTTTGCTTTTGCCTTAAGAGGAAAGATATGGCCGGGGCGTGCAAGATCTTTTGGCAGAGTAACAGGATCGACAAGCGCTTTTATTGTCAGTGCCCTGTCCTTTGCAGATACTCCTGTTGTCGTTTCCTCATTTATAAAGTCTACCGAAACAGTAAACTGAGTCTCATGAATAGAGGTATTTATCCCAACCATCAGGTCCAGTTCGAGCTCCTCGCATCTCTCTTCCGGCAGGGCTGCACAAATGAGACCCCTTCCATGTTTTGCCATGAAATTAACTATTTCCGGAGTTATAAGCTCTGCGGAGCAGATGAAATCCCCTTCATTTTCCCTGTCTTCATCATCGACAACTATCAGAATCTTACCGGTCCTGATATCCTCTATCGCATCCTCAATTGTATTTAATTTAAAATCGCTCATCTTTAAGTAATAATTTAGTCAGACACAGGTTTCCTTACATTCCCGCCTATGGCTAACCTGTATATATAATCTTTAATCTTTTTAAGGAACACCAGATAAGTATCAATGTTCATGATAACTGAATCGGTGGTAGCCTTGTATGTCAGGAAGATACCAATTGGCAATAAAATATATGAGGATGCCCACATCCCTGCAAATGTGCCAACAACATCCTCTTCAACAAGCTTTTGCCCTGAAATTGAAATAACATAGTAAATAACGAAGAAAAAAATTGATATTACAGAAGGAGTGCCAAGACCTCCTTTTCTGATGATTGCTCCCAGTGGTGCACCTATAAAGAAGAAAACAAGACAGGCAAATGACATTGTCAGCTTCCTGTTCCATTCAACTTCATATTTTTTTATTGCTTTTACTTCCCAGTGGATTGTTTCATTTCTTTCGTAGAGGTAACTGGTACCATCCTTTAGGTTTGAGATAGCTCTTGACAGTACAATACTCTTATCAGAAACTGGCAGTGAATCGAAGATTGCCCTTGTCTCAAATTGCCTTATCTCCTTAATAGTATCAGGCTTCCCGACAATATTTGAATTTCTCTTGAATAAATTTTTCTGGGTATAGATCCTGGAACTGTTAAACTCGTTGAACTGGTTTAAAATACGTTCATTATGCCTCATGTTGAGCGAATCGATGAAAAAAGTAAGCTGAGAGATATTCAGCATTGCCGAATTTGACTTGAACAGGCCCTCCTCACTCCGTTCCAGATCAAAACCGGTAAGGGATATTACTATTGTTTGTTCCTTGAAATAATCTTTCCTGGATGGGAATTTACGTGAGGCCTGAGCTATATTTTTTTCCTCAATCTCGTTGAATGAATACCCGTTGTAAAGAACCATTATAAGTCCTGTACCGTCAGGCGTGGTTTTCATATAGCCGGAATCGGCAAGTATTACTGCGGTATTGCCTCTTTTATCCCTGTGATCGTATATTATCAGATTGTTGAGCCTGTTTGTAACTGGTTCCTTCGTAGTTATTTTGATGCTGAAATCAGGTACTCCGTTATAGAAGGTTCCGGCCTGTATGTTGATGTCTGGTTTCTTTCGGCGGATATCATAAAGAAGAGTCCTGGCTTTGGAGGTCGAATAGGGAAGTACATTATTCGAGAAGTAAAACGAGATCACTGAAATGAAACCTATCAGGATCATCAATGGCAGCATTATTCTCTGAAGAGGTATCCCTGAGGCTTTCAGTGCGGAGAGCTCACTGAATTCTCCCATATTACCGAATGTCATAAGAGAAGCCAGCAGAATTGCAAGAGGAAGGGCAGTTGGAACAAACGTCATTGCAAAGTGATAGAGTAATTCGCTGACTATTTTGAAATCCAAGCCTTTCCCGGCGAGCTCATCAACATACATCCACAGGAATTGTAAAATCAGGATGATGAGCACGATAAAAAATGTGAATATTAAAGGACCTATAAATGATTTTAGAAGAAATTTGTCAACCTTTTTCACCTCATGCTTTCATTTGAAGGGCAAAAGTACTTGATTTTTATCAAAAATCAGCGTTAAGGATGTTTCATTTTCTTCTTTCAAAAAAGTCCAGTTTGCCGAAACGTTAATTATTTTACTAAGTCCCCAGAAGCCTTTTGAGATCGGTAATTTGTGAATCCCACAGGGATATTGAATCCTCTTTTTCATCTTTTTCTGCAAAATCACAGATAATAAGGGCAAGAGAGCTGGTAAGCTCTTCAACATTTATTCTGAACTCAAAGTAGTTGCACTCTTCATTCTCCATTCCTGTCCATTCAAATCTGACAAGTTTATTTTCCTTTATTGCAGACAGTCTGGCTTTCGAAGCGGAATTATTCCAGAAAAAAGTAAACAGATCCCCCTCGGCATCCACCTTTTCCGCAAACCACTCTGCCAGTCCTTCAGGAGTACTAAGCCTGGAAAAAAGAACCTTCGGCGAACAGTTCAGGGTATATTCCAATTCGAATTTGATTCTCATTATAAATCTTTCTGAAGTAATTTGCTTCTTACGTTGCAATTTAGAAAAAAAACTGAAACTAAAACATCTTATTGTTAATTTGTATCAAACTGATTATATTTGCACCCGCAAAACCAGGGATGGCGGACAAAGGACCCGCCTTCGCCACCACCTCTGCTGAAGCTTCGGTGGTCGAAGAAGGCTACAGCGGACACGGCGAGATAGCTCAGTTGGTTAGAGCGCATGATTCATAATCATGAGGTCGGGAGATCATTCCTCCCTCTCGCTACACTGAAAATCAACCACTTACATAGTAAAAAATGTAGGTGGTTTTTGTTTGGTGCTAGGTTTGTGCTAGGTTCTGGCGGTTTCTGGCTGGATATTCTTAAAAATGGTCAATCTCCTGCAGTCATTTATGGACTGGATTCCCGGTTTTATCAATAATATGATGAATCTGATTCCATATATCTCAGAATTTATTTACCTTAGTTTCGATTGTGATTGTTAAAAGTTGGGCATAAGTAGAGTATTGCTATCTGAATCAGTGCGTTGATGGGTTTTACTTATGGGACTGACGGGGCGGGAGCATTAAAAGACTTAAGACAAAAGACAAAAGGAGAAAGACAAAAGTTGAAAAGGTTGAATTATGAATTTCACTTCCTGGAAGGGGGCATGGATGGGTTTATTGGAAGTTGCATGGTGAACTGAACAGATTCCCCCTTTTGAAGGGGGTTAGGGGGATGTTTCGGTGAATGAATAATTGATTTCGCAGAGAAATAATACCTGATATTTTTCTGGGTCACACAGCTATAGAGGTAGGTGAATCTGAAAAATTCAGTGGGATAAACAAGTTGCCAGTAATTAAAAGCATTGGAGTTGTGATAAACATTAAAGAGGATTTGAATTTGAGATAATGAAGCTGATAGGATTTTAAAAATTGGTAAAAAGGATAGTTAAATGACTGAAATTTATCAAAAAAGGGGAAAAGAGATAAGGGGATATAAAATCACCAACGAAGGACTTGATGCGGAAGTTAAATCAAATGGAAATCATCAGTCCTTTAAAATTAGATTTGAAGAGATTGATTTTAATGAGATTGTTTCAACGAAGAAACCGAATTCAACAGAGGTTGGATTGTTTATCTCTGTTTTTTTAAACTTGATTTTTTTATTAGTCATATTTTCTGATTGGATGACAAAGACCAGTGGCAACGAGACAATTATTTCAATTGTTGCATTTGGGATACTCGGAGGATTAAGTGTTTGTATGATAAATATGTTTAAACGGAGCAAAGAGAAGATTTTAAAAGGAGCTCAAAATATCTTCTTTTTTTACGAAACAAGAGAACAGACTAAAGTTGATTCTTTCATCGATAATTTGAAAGTTAAACAAAGAGATTTTATGAGAAATAAGTATATGCAAATTGATAACTTGAGACCAAAGGAAGGTCAAGAACAAACATTTTTTTGGCTTCATGATAGACAATTTATAAGTAAACAAGAATTAGAGATTTTGATTGAAGAATTAAATAATAGAAAAATCATTGATGGCAATTAACTACTGGCAATAAATTGGACTCTGAGCGGTCTGCAAGACCCAGCGATGAGTCTGTGTTGAACTACAACCCGGTCAGATTTTAAAAAAAACTTGTTATATGTACTTATTGACGGTTTTGAGTTTTTCCAGTCAGGAAAATAGAGAGACGACGATAAAAACAAGTGAAAATACGAACTCAAATATATGAATTTTGAGATAATAAGTTTTAATCCTGGTACTCACAATGAAAGATGTAATTAGCAAATAAAAAAGTATCATTTTTTCGCAATATTAAAGTACCACTGTTTCATGTTAAAAAGATCCATGTGATCCCTCAGTCGTACCTCCTTCGTGATCACATGGATCTTGCTTATTTCTTCAGTATATCTTTTCGGTTTTCCATCCTGTAACTGTTTCCTTCAAGTTTTATGACCTCACAATGGTATAGCACTCTATCAAGTAAAGCGGTCGCTAGTACCTCATCCTCTAAAGCTTCAGCCCATTGTTTTGGTGATTTATTGGTTGTTATTATCAAGGATGCCTGTTCATGCAAGTGATTCACCAGGTTAAAAAATGCTACTGCTTCATGTTTCTTCACCGGAAAGAGCATGATATCATCGATAGCAATCAAGTGCGCCCGCATAAATCTGTTGTATGCATTCAAGGCTGAAGAAGTCATCTCCTTCATCTTTAGAACATTAATAAGATCTTCCATGCTTGTAAAATAAGCCCTATAACCTTTCAAAACAGCTTCATACACCAGCCCGGCTGCAATAAATGTTTTACCCGTTCCACTAGGTCCCATTAAAACAACATTATAGGCCTGCTCCAACCACATCAGCTCACGTATTTCCTTCAGTTGATTCTTTGTTATGCCTGCTGAGAAGTTGTAATCGTACTGGTCCAGATCGTGATTTTTTGGAAGCCGGGCTAACTTTATTCTGCGTTCCATATCGCTTTTTTGCCTCTGTTGGACCTCCTTTTCCAGCAGATCGCATGTATAGGCCAGGTAAGTAGGTTTATCTATTTGTGCCTGGTGTATAAATCTCTCGGCATGATTACGCATTAATGTCAGTCGTAAATGATCTGCATACTGTTTTACCTTTTGTATCTGTTCCATTGTCACAATATAGTTTCGTAAATGGATATGTTGCTTGTCTCTGGTATGATGTCCAATGCATCCAACCCGTCCTTTATAGTTATTTCAGGTAAGATCATTGTTGCTTTTGATACTTTTGATTCTGCCTGGTAATGCCTCGCCACCTCAATAAAATTATTTGCATTGTAGAGACTGTTTCCCAGGCAAAAATCAAGTGACTGCATTAAAAAGTCCATTTCAAGACCGGGAATGTGCTTTTTCATCAATAGCAGATTATCCCGAACATATCGAGGTTTTTCTCTTGAGATCATCTCAATATACTGTTCGCTTTTTTCTTTGTTAGGCATCATGCCTAAAATCTCTTGCTTAAGTCTTAAAATACTCTGGCTTTTATCCCTGAAGTGATCAATATTGCGTACTGTCATTCCTCTGCCCAGACACAAAGGATGAACAGCAATCAGATCCTCATCAGTTGTATATAACAATAAATCCTCTTTGTTTTCTCTAACTAATACCACCGTTTCAGGTCCTTTATAAGTACCAATAGGAAGAGTGTAGAAGTTACTCCTGAAGCTTATAGTATTGTCTTTTCTCACTTTATATCTCGGAAGTCTCACCGGGGCCATTTTCAAAGGATGTGCTTTTAGTGGAAGTAAATATTTGCGCTCTGTTTCCCATTCTTGTACCGGAACTTTCTTTGTGCCGCTATGTTCCTTTGAGTTTGCCGTCCGTGAAAGCCATGCCAAGGCTGATTGATTGAGCTTGTCTTCTCCTTCATAAATACGCCCCCTTAGAAAGTTCTTTTTTACATAACCTACTACATTCTCTACTTTTCCTTTACTCTCCGGATCTGATCGGCGGCAAAAGACCGGCTTAAAATCCATCTGACCGCAGTAAGAGCTAAACTCCCTGGTCAAAAGCACATCGCCCAGATTTTCCTCCGTAATAAAAATTCTATCCTGATCATAAATTATTTCCCTGGGCTGCCCTTCAAAATACTCAAAAGCTCTGTCATGGGCTGTTATACCGTCATCTGAAGTAAATGGTGATTGCCGAAAGGACACAAATTTCTGACGTGACCTGCAAAGAACCATAATCAAAAAATAAACCTTCTTCCGACTAGCTCCATTTGTCAGCATGTTGTATTCTCCCAGGTCTACCTGTGCCTGCTGTCCATACTGCGGTTCTGGTAATTTCTGATACTGCCTTGGCTCGGATGCCTGTTTCTTTATTCCGTGATTGTTCCTAATGTTCTGTACAAAATTGTATACAGTTTTACTGTGTACAACTGGCAATTGAGGATATTCCTCTTTTAATCGGTCTTCAACCTGGGCTGCAGAAAGATATTGGTAGTTTTTCAACAGCCTATGCACATAATCATAATAATCACCAAGCTTCTTAGGTAGTTTTTTTGGATGCTCCAACCATTTAAAAAACTCTTCTTCGCTCATGTTTAGATATTTTCTTACAGTCTTCCTGTGTATCCCAATCTCCAAAGAAATCTGAGTTTTGTTGAGTCCTTTTTCACTTAATTCCTTTACTTTGTACCACATAAATGCCTTTTTAAGGTGTTTACTTCTTAAAGCTTTCATATTGTCCGGGTTTCGTCACCTCTAATATGAAAGCTTTTTTTCTTTTCTAAACTGGCACTTTTCGATTGCGAAAAAGTGGTACTTCAAAGTTGCTACTTACAAAAGAAAACATTTAATGAGATCTATCACGCAGGGATTTAGTTCAACGGCGTGTATAAGCCATTGCTGGAAGAGGGTTGCGGAAGTTTGTTCTTTTGGTTACCTTCGTATACCTAGATAAGTAAGCGCATTGGCAACGCAACGGTTCATACATGCGGGCGTTAGCAATAAGCTATAAAAACACATACACATTGATTTACTCTATATGGATATTTCACTATGCCTTGATAAAAGGTATTTACAAGAAGCGACATAAGAATCTGAAAATAGCTGTAGACAATTTAGCTATCATATGTCTTACTATTTTGGTTCTTTTTATTCTAATACTTTTTACTGACAAAGAAGTATTACGAAATATTTATAGATATAGAATTCCAATGGGACCTATTATTAAGGGTATATTAATTTTACTCCTACCAGTTCTCATATTATTTATTTCAAATAAACTGACTAGAAAGAAAGTAAAAACTATAAGAAGAACAATACAAATTATGGCTCAAGTACCTAAAGTATATTCACTTCTTTATGTATTTTTATTTATCGGACTTTTTATAGTCACTATTTTTATTACAGCTGTTTCGATGACCAATTGACTTTCGCAGAATGACTATTAATACAGAAGCTGGCCGTAGGTTTGCGGTGGGCATCACTTCTGGTTACCTGTGCTAACTTGGACCCCGCCTTCACTTCGTTCCGGACGGGGCAAGGCACAAAGCGCTTTGACCACGCAACGGCTCATACACGCGCACGTGTTGTGGCATTTTAAAAAAATGAATAATGGAAACTTTTAACTCATATGTCTATTTCGCTTTACGTGGGGATGATTTCGACCCTAAGACTATTACAAACAAGATTGGGCTAGAACCAACCACTTCATGGCGAAAAGGAGACAGAGGAAGGTATAATGCAGATTGGAAGTATTCTTGTTGGCAATTATCAACTGAGAAAGGGAAAGAATATATTGAAATTGATAAGTTAGTTGATGAAATAATATCAAAACTTATTGATAAAGTTGACATCATTAATGAACTAAAGAAAGAACTTTACCTTGATTCGGTCTTGGAAATAGTATTGGACATTGACACTAATCCAGATAGACCTACACCTGCTCTTGGGCATGATTTGAAAACAATTGAATTTCTTAACCGAACAAAAACTATTACAGATGTTGACATTTATCGATTTAATTCACTGAACGACTAGAAATAAAAACGCCACACAATGGCTATAAGCAAAAAGCTTGTCACAATCTTCCGCTAATATTATGAAACCGATTTCACTCATATTCATATTTTTTACTGCAGTTTTAAACAGCGCTGATTGCCAGGAAAGTTATTCTGATAGACTATCTAAAGCAGCATTGGAATTAACCAGGCTGTTGGTTTATTATGATCCAAGTTACTTTACGATTGCTTACCCAAATGGTGATATTCCAATTGATAAAGGTGTATGTACCGATGTAATTATTAGGGCATATAGAAAACTCGGGATCGATCTGCAAAAGGAAGTTCATGAGGATATGAAAGCGAATTTTAGTAAGTATCCAAAGATTTGGGGCTTATCTAAAACCGATAGGAATATTGGTCATCGAAGGGTTCCAAACCTCATGGTCTTCTTTACTCGGCAAGGGACAGTTAAGCCAATTACTAACAATGCAAGTGATTATGTGCCCGGAGATATAGTTTGTTGGAATCTTGGAGGTGCAGTCACACATATTGGCCTCGTTGTAAATAGAAAGTCCACAGATGGTAACAGAAACCTAATAGTTCATAACATTGGAGGAGGTCAAATTTTGGCTGATTGCTTATTTGAATATAAAATTATCGGTCACTACCAATATCAAAAGTAATAAATACGAATGCTAATAAATAGGACTCGAGCGGTCTGCAAGACCCAGCGATGAGTCGGTGTTGAACTACACCCGTACTTGTTTTATATTCTTTGAAGAGTTTCATCAATAAACTATGGGAAAGAGGCAGGCATTGCTGCAGCATGGATTCAGATAAGTATTTTATTTTCAATTAATGTAATATCATTGATTGGATTGATTAGAAAATTGTGTTTTAGCTTTGATAAAATCAGTCTCTTATTCTCAATAACTGTTTTTATGATAATGTTGGTTATTAATTACTTTTATTTTGTTTATAATGCACGATATTCTACGGATAGACAATAAATTCTGAATTCATTAGAAGCAAAAGAATATCAAGGTTTGCTTTTGTTTTGATATATACTTTTTTAAGCATTCTTTTATTGGTAGTGGCAATTAGTCGGGGTTGAACTACAACCCAGTCAGATTATATAAAAAACTTGTTCTATGTACTTATTGAACTTTTTAGACAAATAGATACCCTAATAAAATTTATTTTCAATGCACAAGTAATAGAAACCATTGCTTGGGAGACGGTCAACGCAGATTAGCTTATGTTAAAGCGATATGATTTCAGTTATCAGGATCTTAGAAAACGAAATATGACAATAAAGGAAAAATTAGAAGAATATAATCTTTTTGATCAAGCTATAACCCGACATGGCGTTTTAGACTGCATCCGTGACTATGAAGTTATTGGGTACCTATCAGTAATGAATAATGACGCAGAGGTTCAATTTATTTTTAAAGGTTGTCTTAAAGTTGACTGCAAAATAAAAGTTGCACCAGAAAATTATTCAATGGATGACAGGTTGCTTGACATTGATAGACAAGATGAATTAGATTATCCATCTGGATTTGTTTGGGGTGTAAAACATGCAGTTGTTTATCCTGGGTGGGTATTGACAGAAGAAAATGATGAATTAAAGAGATTAGAGAAAATTTATGGACTTAAATTTTACCAAATTCACTTTGATACAAATGCTTATGACTTATTATTAACTTTTCATGATATTGAAATTAACCTTTTAAAAGAATTTTAAAAAAATATAAACGCCACATAACGGCGGGTATAATCAAAAAGCTTGTCACAATTTTTGCTTGCCATCGAGACAGATTCATGATGACACTAAACTTTGAGCCATTTATCAGTTTCGTAAAGCCGGCTCTGGACAATTCCTCGAACCGGGACAAAATTATCTTTTGCCGGGACTTGCAAAAATTGCGCCATGGTGTCTTGCCAGCCGGGACAAGTTACTGGCTAAGGTACCTGGACCGGTGGCCGGCTGGACTGCGCCACCAACGCTTTCTGCTCATACCCGCACCGTTAGGTAACATATATTCCGCCACGAGATAGAATCATCATCTTGACAATTATTTATAACAATAAGATTTATCTACTTAATATGAAACATAGTATACGGGGACAAATACTTTTAGGAACAATTCTTCTAATAGTAACATTTTCATGCGACCCAGTTTTTTGGACAAGAATTAACAATAAGACAAGTAACGATGCTGTCATAGAGATTCAATTTGATAAATCGGAAATAACTTCAGTCTGGCAAAGTAGGCCATTTTTACCCTATTTAGAGGGTAGACTCAAAGGTGGTGGAGTTGTATTAAAATTTGACACCATTTCATTAGTAACTGATATTTTATCTATGCCAAATGAGTCTTTCAAGATCGAAGGAGGGGTTGGCACCCATCCCGACTTTTTTGGCATCAAAAAGATTTCAATTTTTAAAAATGATACAACTGTCTTAGATAATAAAGAAACCATGGTTACATCTTTTAAAGAGACAAGTAGGAGACAGTTTGCCAATTCTGACTTAAAATAAATACAGTTGCCTAACTCGGACGGTTTAATTAATTGCCTTCGGCAGCCCGGACTGCTTCAGAGTTAGCCCTTAAAGTCTATGAGAGAAAAATTTCTGCCGTTTATTCAATTCACTGCACCGCGACAGTTTCGTCTCCCGGGACAAAGTCTACGTCGGGCTGCCGGCCACCGCGCTGGCGCCTTGTTTTTTGCTCGTCATCGAGACTATTTCATCGTGACACGAACTTCACTGCCGTCTATCTGGACTTGTTACCGTTTCGCAGTTTCACCGTGACCCTTGGTTTCTCTACCATCTACCAGGACTGGCAAAAACCTCACCACCGCGACGAAATCAAAAACCCCCTGTAAACATGAATTTACAGGGGTTTTTACTTTCATATATGTTTATTGCATTTAGTGGATCACACGGAAACACTCGTGGCATGCCTAGTCTCGTGAATGATTAATTGAATTTGGGTTAAGGTTGTAAATTTAAATCTCCAAATGCGCAATGGCCGATGGTTTAAATAAAGTGTAGCCTGTGATTCATCCTAATATGATTTCCCGAGAGATTATCTTCTGCCGTCTATAACTATCATTGTTTCGAGAAAACTTGCCAGGCCAAGTCGGGCGGGGTTTAGTCGACAGATCTTTTATGAATTTTGAGTAGGAATTGTTTTCATCATGCGGTGTGTCATAAAGGCATGCACCATTTTAAGATGCTATGGTTGCTAATTAATACTGCCACCTCGACAATTATTAAAAATAACCCCTGTAAACACATGATTTACAGGGGTTTTTCATTTCAGGTAGAAAGTAATGGAAATATTAATGGAAATCAATCATCTGAATACTTATAGTATTCGTGATAACAATCCCAGAACATTTCATCCGCAACGGTGGCAGGTTCATTCATATCATATTCCCTTCTATAATCCTCACCCCAATGATTTTCATATAGGATACTATAATATCTTTCATCTAATTCAAATCCATTTCCTAACCAATAACTATTATATGTTTGGGTCAGGTGATAATCATACGCAAGTTCAAAAGGATCATCAGGATAATCAATGTTGTATTCATTACACGCTTCCATATCATTTTCATCCCAATACCATCCACCATATTTTCGGTCAATTTTACCCCATCTTGGGGATTCTTCATTCTTTGATTCTTCATACTGTTTTTCTACTTCTTCAAGTACATTAAGTTTTTGTTCTGTCATATAATAATAGGTTTAAAAATTTTGGGCAATATCGCCCAATATAAAATATAGCCTTAATTTTTACTAAAATCAAATTTCAGAGCAGCTATTTTTGAAAATTACACTTTTGTGCTTATTAACCGCGATGTATGCAAAGTTTCACACATGAAATTTTCAACTTCCCATTTTTTGGATTATGTAGATTTAACGGGGTAATGGTGTAATTCATTATTTCGAAGCGACAGATTTGGCAGGTAATTTTGAGCAACCATCATTTAAAAATAACCCCTGCACGAATCATGCAGGGCATTTCTTGGTAGTGGTACATCTTAATTTGGAATGTTAAATTTTTCAACATCCACCATTGTGATATCATTAATATTATATTTCACACCACGAAGATTAATCATAAAATGAATCTTGTTAGCAATTTTATAATTCTCATCGTATTTTTCAGGATCATTATAAAGATTACCCCATCCTTTCCAAAGGATATACCACCAATCCATACCATTTAATAGGTACACACTTTTTAGACCAGTGGGAATATTTTCATCCAATTTATAATTATATACGATGTTGGGAATTTCACCAGAAGCAATGGCTTTTGACAGACTCTGAAGGTTATGATAAATTTCTTCAGTCAACACCCAGTTGTTTCAAATGCCGTTCAACACCAATGGCGAAGATGGCAAATTCCTTTTCATCCTTACAAAGTTTTTCAATAACTCCAGATGGGATACACATTCCTTCCCTACCATTAATTAATGATTTCAACGCGAATGATACATCTCTCGGTAGTACCAATTCTTTTCGTTCATTCGATTTTTCGATTGATTTTTTGTTTGTCATAAAATTTTATTTTTTTTACGGCCAGCAACATGACGGCTTAGAATAAATGGTAAACTATTTTTTTCAGAAAGTCAAATCCGAAATGTAAAGACATAAACTTTTTATCTCATCCAGTGGGGATTTCCGTCTTATTTAGAAAGAATATAAATTATATTTATTTTTTTGGACTTGATTTTTACTTTGCTTTTCCGTATATTTATTATTGAAGTAAACTTCATCAATCAAATACCAGCACGCTGGAACAAAATGTGAATGGGGGTTAGGGGCTTTAGCGGCGGCTACCATTCATCACCCTACCGTTGGATTGCGTAGAAAGGGAAACGATAGAACAAAGGAAGAAGTCGTTGCATACGCCAGGTTACCGATAGACCTGAACAGTTGCTTCCAACCTATTAGCACACGGCGTGATTAATAGGCCCAGACCCCTCAAGAAGGCCAAGGGACAGTTTCAACCTTTGTAGTCATATACATAGGATAAAACGAACTGTTCCCATTTCCTAAGAAAACCTTAAATCCTTACTGGAACCCAGTATAATAATTACTGGGAAAAATAATTTTAAGTAAGTAATCTGAATACTTCAACCAGTACATCTTTAATCAATTCTGGGTCGCTTAGATAAAAATTGAATGTGATACTCCAACCAGAGATTTTAATTCAACTGGCACAGGTAATTTTAAATCTGGGATTAGATATGGGTTGGATTGTAGAAATCATTAAATATTCCTTGTAATACCCAAAAAAGACGTAGGCAGAGCCAAAAAATTGAGAACTCCCGCTCATGTTGAGCTATACTTTTTAACGACTGTGTAAAGTGATACCACATCATGGGGAATTTTGATACCACTTGTCAATTGATGAAGATTTCCATTTTTTTTCAACTTCCCGTTATTCTTTAGGCGGAGATTGCCAAAAAATGAAAGAAATGAAGGGTTTGTATGGTATGGTTTTTTCCGATATGTGGTATCATTCCTATTCAGTGTTATATAAGACGAACGCAAATAGATATTTGACAGTAAGAGGGTAGCCATAGTCAAGTGATTCTAATCAAATATTTGAGGCAACAATATTATCTTTTGGATTATCTCCCAATTGTTAAGAAACATTGTCTAATTGCAACTCGAACGATCTTCCATTCGGCCTTGACTGAAAAGAATGGTAGCGAATTTAATTGCCTCATGCCTTTTTTCCCTGCTCCGCAGGTTGTAACTTTTAGAGGAGCAAATAAATGAACATAATTGAAATAAAAAAGGGTGTACCCGGTTGATATACCCTTTTTTCTGTGGTTCATTTTTTATCTTCATTAGTTTTCGAGATCTCTGAGTGTTAAGGTCGTTATATCCAAATCAGGATTTTCTTGAAGTCTCTCAAAAATTTTGTTACAGGCACTTAGATATAATTCCATATCACCAGTATCATATAATTCATTCTGAACAGATATCTCACCAAGATAAAGTATTTCCATTAATGACTTACCTGTAATAAGTCGTAAACCTTCCAAATGTATCCGATAACAGACATCAACCAATATGTTAAACGGATGAGAAGTAATGAAATCACTACTATTTTCATTAGTGAACCTATTTTTCCAAATTTCTTCATTATTTTTACAAATTCCTTGAAGTTATTGACAACACCTCCCCCAAGAATTGAATACTGAGTTTGGGTTAATATTTCATACCTCGACATCGGAAAAAATTCATCTATTTCATTGAACATTCTTGATTCGAGTACTTTCAATTCCCACGACAGATAGGCAGGAAGGGGATAATTCGATACTCCCTCTCGTTGAGGGTAATCAGGATAATGTACCAAACTTTTATTTACTTCGTTCTTCCGATTTTTCCTTTTTTTCATCATAATTGAAGTTGATTTTTTTTCGATGGTCAATTCTTCTTCGAACATCCATCATTCTGTTTTTTACATTTCTACTTTTCGTTTTCATAAGTCCAATTTTAAAAAGGGGTTCACCAGCAGTTCTTTTTTTAGTTTTTCAACTTTTTCCTGATGCTTGGAATATTCCAGCATCTGATCATCAAGCGTTTTTACATCTTCATTTTTTTTGTTTGTCATAAAATATATTTTTTAATTTTTGGCACAATAGTACCCCGAGTTAAAATATACCAAATAAAATCCAGAAAACCAAATCCGTTGGCAAGAAAATTTTCATGTTGGTATCTATAGGCATGGAATTCAGTAACCTTCAGAAGCAAAACTTGCAACGGCGGATATCGTGCTTCAGGGCATTGCAAATGCAGTAAGATCTATATCAGAAGTACCCTTTTGGTATCACTTATGGTTAATGCTTGCCAGCGGAGCAGAAAAAGGTGTTTGATGAGAGAAAGTGTAAATGTGAAATTGTCAATGGAATCTACCTGCCTTAACTATTAAAGAAATAATCATTTGCTAAAATTAAATTTCCCCATTAACTTGACTATTCCCATTTTTTTCTTATTATTTAATACTGAACAGTCGACAGGGGTGGTGTTGACCTGAAGTTTCATAAAGATTTTTTTCCTCCCTTAAAGTAGCTGCCAACTCCAGCGAAATTTGGGAGGATCATTTTTTTAATGTTCAGTCAATTTGAGAAGGGAATAAAAGACACAAAATGTTCAAAAATCATCGGTCTGCCTGAATTAATTCAAATCGTACGCAACAATCCGAAAGAGCAAAAAATTGAAACAATAAGGAACCTAAGAAAAAACGGTGATGAGTTTTACAAAGAATTAAAAAGTAAACTGCCGTATATCACCCCTAATTGTATAGTAAGGTCAGGAATCTTGAGGAGGATCACTTTGACCAGAATTTCATGCAGTTTTCACAATATCTGTATTACGATATTGATAATTGGAACGCCGAGAATTACAAGAGTTATTTTGTTAACAAATACGGTCATTTGGCTGTATGATCTGTATCTCATCAAGCGGTGGAGGGATTTCTGTACTATTCAAGGTCAAAGAATACCATTACCAAGGAGAATTTCGATGAAATCTGGCAGACGGTCAGAGATACCATATTAGTTACTGAACCCGTTGATGAGAAATGCAAGGATATTGGCCGGGCGATGTTTATTTCTCATGACCCAGCTGTCTTCTTTAATTATGAGAATGAGATAGAGGTTGAAATAAAGAATTCCTCCGGTGAATCCCGAAAAAAAAAGGGGAAAACAGTCTAAAACCTGTAAAGATTTTAATAATACACTGATTTCCCCTTTTTCAATTAAATCCATTGACCAGGTACTACAGAAATTAGCGACCAGAACCTCCGTAGAAGTAATTAATCCCATAGTTGATTTTAAACCAGTTGAATATGTGGAGGTATATATTCCCGCTGATAAAAGATGGAACCAAGCATGTTATTTATACCAGCATGATCCATGCTCTGGTCTATTTGAATCCATCCATAGAAAAGGAATACATCTTCTCCTTTCTATGGTTTATGTGAATAATAGATTTGCCAGACCAAAGATGGAGAAGAGAGAATTCACTCGATTATTTAATCTTGTCTATAATGGAATTAAAGAAACAGGTAAAACCAATGTTAATAAAGAATTGAAATTCATTCATTTCCACCCCGATTGTAAACTTACCAAAGAAGAGAAGATTAATATTTCAAACATGTTAAATGGATATAAACGCAAGAATGAATCTATTCAGAAAATAATGATGCAAAGCATGAGTTGGAACACTTGGGCCAAAAGATGACCCAAAAGCGGATTGCCGCGATATCGGGATTATCACCTAAAACTGTTCGGACTCATCTTAATTCAACCTTGACTGTGATGAATGAAATAGTCGAAATGGTCAATAATTCTATTCCAATAAAATGAGTTTCAATCATTATGAATATTTTGTCGTACAAGAGAATAAGGTTTTTATAACATAATATATGGTAGCCTGAGTCAATTTATTTCCGCTTATTAATACAGCAGGCCAAGAAATCCAATCTGCGTTTTGTTGTAATAACAGACCTTTGAAACCTAAAAGATACTGACCCTTACGACAAACTCAGTCAATATTTTAAAAAAATCGGATTTTGGATCAAATAAGATTTAAAAGCAGGAATTAGGTAAAATAATTCCCCCCCCCCTATATATTTATGGTTATGTTAAAAATGAAAGCACGGGTAATGGTCATACTAACAGAGAATCAGGTAAAAAAGTTAGTTGACTGGTTATTAATAGAGCGTAATGACAGGAAAATAGCAATTGATAATAAAAATAAATCCAATAAAGAAGAACCACCATATGATGAAAGATGATGAAGACTTCAATTTGAAAATGGAGCAGATCTTATCCAATATGAATAAAAAAGACCAAATGAAGCTGGCCTTTGCCAAATACTTTTTAAATAAAATACAGGTCTATGACATCGAAGCAGGGAGAATTCATCTGGAGCCGATGGATGTTAAGACTTTTCAATATTTCATTTTCTCTATGATTTTGGAATATCATTCGTACATGGGGGGCAGGGATCTGATAAAAATTAGTCACCCGGGGGGAAAGAGGAATAAATCAATCCGCAAACCAAATAGGTAGTAAGTATCACAGGCATGCAAATATTGAAGTAAATTCCGTTGCTGATTGACATCTGAGGTATCTCAGTGCAGCGTAATAGGCATATCTCTACTACTGGCAGTAAAGAATGTTGCTGATTGAGTTACCGTCTTCCCGGGCTTAAAGTTTAGAAATAATCCAAATTCTTATTAAGTCTCGGCATGTCCGACTTATAATAAAAGTCGAATACTCTAATTTACTATTTTATTTTATCATAAAGACCTTGCACAAACTATTATAACATGCTGAATATAAGCATATATTCTACATTACAAATGCTGCTATTCTAATATATTGGCTGTAAATTTACGATGCATCAAGAACTATTATTCTATGAAAAAAGTATTCTCTTCTGTCGAGTATCTTCAACCAATGATCGTCAAAATTATGAGCGACAGATTAATGATTTGACACAACTTGCCGACTCACTTAACTACCAAATTGAGGCGATATTCGCTGAAAAGGTTTCAGGTGCAAAGAAGAACTCAGAAGGAAAGAAGTCCATGAATATGATTGAATATGTGAATAACAATCATATTGATAAGGTCTTATGTACCGAACTAAGCCGGATAGGCCGAGATCCTCTGCAAATATTGCAATCGCTGGAAATTCTGAATCAAAATAAGATTTCCCTCTACATCCAAAATTTCAATATTGAGACTTTGACCGAGGATAAGGATATTAATCCAATGAGCCAGTTTTTAATGACGATTTTAGCCGAAGTTGCACGTATGGAAAGGAAGTCAATAGAAAATAGGCTCCAAAGTGGATATCAGAACTTCCGTGCCACTGGAGGAGTAGTCGGTCGTAAGGTTGGTTTTCGAAAAGTAATGAGGTGATGAGGGAAGAATATAGTGAGGAGATTAAGATGTTGAGGAAGGGCTACAGTTTCACCCATATAAATAAGTTAAGTAAAACAAATAAAAACACCCTTACCAAATTGAAGAAACTATATGTGGATAGTACGGTTTAATCATAATTTAATCCTTTGAGTTATTGTAGGACATTTCCCATCCGTTTTGATATCCCATTTTAACTGATTTAGGGATTAAAATAGGATAGCTATTATATTAGGATATAATTTTTTTTTTGTTGGGCTGATTAATCAGATTTTCCAACCATCAATGAAACAAAATTTGAATCGAAATTAATCGAGCATGGTTTGAAAAAAACCGATCCTGATGATTTTTACATCTTGTTCCCAATAATGATATCTGACACCAATCTACTGATGTTCAATTGATTTGTTCTGAAGCTGTCGATGAAAGAAAATATGGCAGCAGATGGGGACGCGAAATTGAATCCATCGGAGTGTTTAAATTTAAATTAAGATCCAGCGAATGCCGAAGTCTACTTACAGGCACTCTTTGCATTCCCAAATTCAATAAAACATCAAATTGAATTCATCATTATACCTACGGATGAGTTAAATCAAAAACTCACTAAAGTGAAAAGAACTCGCAATGAAATCATACACATAAAATTGTCTTTTGGCTAATGCCAGATGAATTTATTTACAATTGTACAAACATAAGTATTGAGGGTGAGTGGTATTATTTGAGTAAAGGACTAATTGGAAGAATGGCCGACAAAACGGAATGGAATTATACCGAATTCTTGAATGATTGGGATAGGTTGAAAAGGATTTAAGATTCTTCCAACCAAAGCCAGGTAGACTACAATTTTCACAACCTCTTGAGATCAAATCCACATGTGAGGACAACTCAAACCGCACGATGGTTCTGCCGATTGACTTGACTCTCTCGGATCCACTAGGTTCCCGGGGCGTTTGATAAATTTAAGCAGAGCAAATAACGAAGTTTCCATTGCGGATTGATTTGGATAATTTACCCTCCCGGGCTAAAATTCCCCGGGCCACTTAGTCCCGACCCTCGCCGTTTTTTTCTTACAAAAAAAGAAGGGGTGATTTCGAGGTTAAGGGGTACAATTTCCCGAAACTGAAAAAGTTTCCTGAAATTTGGGATATTCAAAGATATAGGTAAAAATGAGAAAAAATATTTTTTCCGAAAATCTCAAGAAATCGACTTCAAGAGAGAAAACTGAAATGAAAATTTCCAGCCGTATTTAGGAAATAAACCTTTTGACTTTAGTAACCAACACCGATCGGATTTAAAGTCCTCCTCAACCTCATTTTTAGATGAAGAATTGCACTTTAATGGATTTTTATTGGTTCCCAAACAGGTAAGAAATAATCGTTCGAGATTAAATCTCGCAATTGGGTTAGTTCTGGCGCATCCTCCCATGTAACCAGTATTTTTCTTGTAGAGGATCTCCAGACGCCGTTTAAGCATTTTTTGAAACGACTGAAGCGAATCTCTCATTTGATTGGTCAATCATATTTAAATCTAAATCGTCGAAACCATAATAGAAACCCTCTCCAACTCCTCGCTAATAAACATGGCGCTGTAGAGCCCCGAAGTCCATGCCTCTGAACGAACTGATCAGGCATGGCACCAGATGTACAAGTTGTTTGTCTTGGCTTTTAACAGTATTGCCATGGAATCATCAATTATGTGGAAACCGGCATCGGGGAACATATCAATACTGAGTAATCCAGAAGGAGACCCATGGCCGAGCATCAGAACTCTATCGTGGGATTCAATCAATTTCGGTATTTCTGCCTTTGGATATATCACCTGTTATTACAGTTTTGTTAGTTAGTCGGGCATAAATTTGTGAAAGGAATTTCTGTGGTGGGATCTTCTGGATGGATGATAAGATTTTTCATAATCGGGCCAAAGTAAGCCTTTGTTTTGAAGATGCCCAATGTCAGAGAACCAGAATTAATGGCGTCTTACGACTATTACGCAACAGTTATAAATCTCCTAGATTGTACTCGGTGGTGGTGGGTCATTAAACTGAACCAGACCCGTAAATTTGACTCTGGAGACAATATCATCAATATATCGGGCTTCCTAATGTCTAGAAATGATCTTCGTTCTGGACTAGCTAAAAGGACGATATGTAAAAATCTGGCATAATCCCTTATTATAAAATCCGTCCTTATATCTTATCATGTTTTTATTCCATCCTTCGTTACTCTCCATAAACATGATATCCTGAAAAATTTGCCTCTTGCTAATTCCATTCAAATCTGGATGATATTCTTTAAAGACTTTATTTTCACTCCTCAATAAGATCTTCCATAAAAGATTCCTGCCAGGGTTTTTGAAACAACTGTCCAAAACTTTAATCTTATTAATGCATTCTTATTTACTGCCTAAGATCACTAGGAAATGATATTTTATCCATTTAAAAATATGATTTATCAAATTAACTGTTTCGTTTAACAAACTATGAATAATTTAATAGTATATTTAATAGAAATTTAACCCAATAAAACTCCATAATTTCTCAAAGCTCAAAAATGCTGATGATTAACTTCTTGTTTCTTATCAATAGCCTGATATTGTCTAATTTATGAATTATCTACATATGAAAAAGATATTAATCATAACTCTGACTACCTTTCTAATAATCGGAAAAACGTTTGGTCAATCATTTTCCCTTTTGAGTATTGCAGAGTATGATATTAAATTAAAAAACAATCCTGTTAGTGATTATAACAACGGTGATAAGTGGATATTTAGTATTTCAGCTGTGGTTGGTACTTTCTCAGTAGATATGTCTGATTATATGGGAATTACGGGGGAAGGACAAAATGGCTGGGTAACATGTTGGCTTTATTTCGACGCTATATTGGGGGCGGATATTGGATGCAAGTCAATTAAGGTACATATTAAAAATGATGATCTTGGGGGTTTTATTAATGCATCTGTAGGTTTAAGTACACCAGGTTATACTTGGCTTGATTGGAACGTATATGATTCGGGAAGTGGATTTGGTCAAATTGACGGTCTTCAAACAAGTTCACTGCTAAATATGAATATTGGTGCTGGTGTATCTTTTAAGCTTTTAACATTTGAGATGAAGAAGGAGGAACTTAATGAATTTTTCAATCATTCGTTGGTTCCAGGGTATTCAATTTTATCATTTGCAATGAATGTATTTGACAATAAAATTACAAATGACAATGAGTATTTCGGAAATATTCTAACACGTGAAGTCAGAAGAACTACAGTAGCAGATGAGTTTACAGAAATAGAAATGGAATTAAGATATAAAAATCTTAAGGTAAACGACTGGGGAAATATTGAGGTTGATGTTGTGCCAGTATTAAGTGATGAATATCGGGTACAGGTTTGGGAGGATTCATGGCTAAGGTCTTCCCACTAAAATTCCTGAGTGGACATGGGCAAATACAACATGGAATAATTCTCCTGTTGCTGGACCACAATATATTGCTACAAATACTAAATCCACGTTTTACTTCCCTGTCAAACCAACAGATGCAATGGGAGAGTTCTACTTTTGGCTTTACAAGGGAGATGGTATACTTACCCCTCCAGTTGTAATACAAACCTTTGGACCCATTTATACGCTTGATGCAATTGAAGATTTTACGTTACCATATATTTCAAGTGTAAAATTTGATGAATTAACTAACATAATTACAATTGATTTTAGTGAAGATATTAGTACATATACAATAACGCCAAAAACAATTCAGATAAATGAAGATACTAATTATTCATATTCCTGGCAAAATGGTACTAAGCGATTATTAATAACTCCAGATCTGACATTCTCCCCAGGTCAGAATATTGAACTATTTGTTTCTCGTTTTATTCAGGATAAATATGGAAACAGGCTTGCACAAGATGAATCTTACTCATTTCATGTCAATTTGCAAGGATCTTTAACTAACGGAAATGTTACACCTCAACAAGGTAACACATCAACTAATTTTCAGTTTTCAGCATATTTTCGGGGTTTACAAGCACCACAGTATGTAAGAACTATAGGCAGTACAGGTTGGTCAATTGATATGAGTGGAAGCGGCAACTATAGCGATGGAGTTCTATTTACTGCAAACAAGTTTTTTCCTATCGCAGGGACTTATTCTTATTATTATGAGGCCAAAACATCTACAGGACAGATTATCAGGTATCCAGAGAGTGGGAATTTAACATTAAATGTTACACAGAGTGCAGAAGGATGGGATTTAATTGTTCAACCCGTACCATTCACTAGTTATCTTCCTGCAAGTGTTAGCCCAAGCACACAAATTACAGTTAGTGCGAGTGTGAAAAACAGTAGTAATAGCGGTAATACATATGCTAATGTGTCCCTCTTGGCTGAATTATTCGATCCAACTGGGAATAAAATAGCTGAAAGCCCAACAACTGTTATCGCTAACCTAGCGTCGGGTATTTCAACTACATATCCTCTTAAATTAACAATGCCCTCAAATGCTGGCAATGGCAGTTACCAGATCGTTGTCACAGCATTCCCATTAGTTGATAATATCCCATCAAATAATAGCGCGACTCTTGGTGTGGTTATCGGAGCTTCAGGAACAAATGAACAATATGAAGTAACTTATTCGTTAACAACAATATTCCTTAATGATGTAGTTAGTATTAATGGGAACTCATTTATATTAACTGGGATAAATACATCTCAAAAATCCGCAACATTCCAGGATCCATCTGGGACAAAAACCACTTTTTTTAAACTTCATAATAAAGTTTGGAATAATTACGCTTCTACTATAGCAATTTGTGCTGTGAGTTCTTCAGGTGCGGTTAATATTAAATCAGGAAAATCCGTAACAAATGGACCAGTTTTTGATACAAAAGCTATTACTGGTTACTCAGGTCAGACCATTAGCTTTACGGCAACCTCACCTGGGTCGAGACCTTTTGATTCCTTTGACACTACAAACATTTTTAAACCAGGCACAAGTAATGATGTTTTAACTGTTAGAAAATGGTTCTCGGGTGTTTCAACAACAAATAGCGATAAGAATATTGCAATTTCATTTACAATTCCTGCAAATGCCACTCTGGATAATTATCTTTTTTATATAGCCACACCTTATTCCGATTCAAATATTCCTGAAGAGCATCTTACACGACTTGAAATTAATGTCATTGCAGCTCCTCCACAAATAAGTAATTTAAGCAAAGATTCATTCTCTGCTGATGACCAAATTACTATATCAGGTACTAATTTTGGCACAAGTCAGAAAACTGTGCGGTTCTATAATAATCGTGACGGAATAATTTTGGGTTGGACTGACACACAAATTATTTGCAAAGTACCTTACGGCGTTCAAAATGGAAATGTTTTTGTTGTAAATGACAATGGACCCAGTAATGGGCTAACTTATAATGTTATAAGTTCAACCGGGGATCCAATAGTGGTTCAAGGATTCCTTATCAATCAATGAGTCAAAACTCTTTGATCTGTTATTGCAAATCTGAATAATGTTTTCAGTGATCCAAATAATGATGCTTTAGTCTTTTCGGCAACTTCTTCATCTCTTAATATTATGCCTTCCATAGTGAGCAGTAATTTGATATTA
>CAWALO010000026.1:0-121820 GCA_963782945.1 uncultured Bacteroidales bacterium | reverse complement strand
GAAGTGTAAAATCCCTCCTTCTTTGACCTCTTTATAAGAAGGTCTGAAAATACAAAGCACACAATTCTTAATAACAATGGTTTGGTAAGACCAGGTTGGTTCAGCTTATAACCTCAACCTCAATGTTAAGCAGATTGCCAAGTCTGACCAGTTGTTCCGAATAATCGCCATACACCCACGGCAGATGGTTCCCGTAGTCAGACTGGTGTCGCACAAACTCCCTGGCTGTGCCGCTCTCTTTGCCGACCATGTAGGCGATGTCATGGCACCCGATGGTCTCATCATCCCATCCTTTTGAATCAACAAGGATCCCTTTAAGGGCTAAAACTCCTTTTCCTGAAGGATTCATCCTGGCTATTGTGATCTCTTTTGTGTCATTATTCATAAAATCGACAATGGCTTTGGTACCCCATCCTGAATCGACAAAATGTGAAAGTTGGTAGGGCAATCCGGGTTTGTCAAACCCATTCATTTTAATACCGGGGACACTGTGGTTAACCGCCATGGTACCTTTGCCCATTTCCGGGTAATAGAACATATTCCCGAAGTGAGGAGATTTGTTTGATAGCAGCATAAGCATATGCATTGGAAGCAAGCCCCCAAGATCTCCTTCACAGGCAGATGGAATTCCAAGATCTTTCAGCATCGTATGGACAAGGCAGGGAGTGATGTTCCATTTTTGCGGCAACCTGCTCGTGCAGAATTCAAAGCATTCGATTGTAAAGGCGTTGCAATTATGTCTTTTCATCAGGTTTACGACAGTCTGATAGAATTCCATGCTGTTGGCTACATATTTTTTGTCAATGAATGAACGGCTTGCACCTTCATATACAGTATCCGCCATTCCCGAGGCATTTTTTCTGGCAGAATTGTCACTTCTTATCCTGTCCATCTCTTTTGCCATTTCTGCATAGGAGATCAATGCCAGCTCAATTCCGAACTGTTCTTTTAGAAAGAGAGGGTCATTGATCCCTGCCACACTGCAGACTGAAGGCCATTTCCAGTCAGTCGGAAACAGGATCCTTGTTTGTGAGAAATTTTTCCTTGCTTTCAGAAGACTCAGAATCTGGGTCAGGTTCTCCACTTCATCCGGTATGTAGCATTCCAGTCCATGGCTTCGGCAGTATGCTGCCACATCAACGGTTCTGCAGTTTGGACCCCAGCTGAGAATTACCGGTTTGTTATACCTGGCGGCAACAGCATAGTCTGCCACT
Organism: uncultured Bacteroidales bacterium; assembly: GCA_963782945.1. Lineage (GTDB taxonomy): Bacteria > Bacteroidota > Bacteroidia > Bacteroidales > VadinHA17 > LD21. The sequence goes on along the minus strand of CAWALO010000026.1, from coordinate 120,606 downwards.
GAACAGCCATAAGGATTGAGATAAATTACATCTGCCTTACGGGCATCTTCATCTATTTTGCGGAACTCTTCTTCGGTAATTTTGAAATCTTCAACAAAGTTTATCTGTCCCGGCTCGAGAAAAGTTGCCAGTGATTTATCATAAATTCCGCTATCAATGCTTTTTTTGAATGAATCAAACTGGTCTGTGGCTGCCCTGAGTTCAGCCTCTTTCGATTCACCTTTCCATCTGCACGGTCCTTCCCATACAGCTGTGTGATACATGGCCGTCATGACAGGTTTGACGATAAGTTTGTCCAGATATGGACTAGGGATATCAATGTTGACAGGAATGCCGGTGGAGCTTTCAAACAAGCTGTTCATGTAAAGTCCCTTGATAACGGCAGGTCCGGTAACTGTGGCAATTGCGCCCTGCTTCAGAAATTCTCTTCGGTGCATGGTGTTAGGCATTTAAGGTTAATAAATTTCAGGTCTTTTATTCGGAATATATTTCCTGATCGTGCTTATCGAAACAATTATTCTTCTTCCTGGGTAATAGTCATCCGTTCCCAAAATATAAGCAAGAATATTGTCTTCTGCAAGAATTTTGTTCTTATTTGCGTTGGTCAGAAGAGATGAACCGGATCAGGCCTCTTAATTATAATATTCATACTGATAAAATGTTTCCGCTATAAGATCCGGAATGGATTTTTTTTCCTAAATTTTCATTTTTAAACTCTAAATAATAGCCATATGCGAATAAAAGGAGAATCAAATACGATAGGCAGAAGGGAGTTCATAAAAAAAAGCTCTCTGGCGGCCATTGCAGTTCCATTAACAGGAAGCCTTGGTTCTGAAAAAGCAAAATATATTGAGACAGGCCAAAATAAAACAGTAACGCCTGAATGGCGAAACAAACAGGAAGGAATGTCTTACCGCCAGCTGGGAAGAACAGGACTGATGGTTTCAGAACTGATTTACGGCACTGAAAGGAACAATCCTGAAAATATCCGCCCTGTTGAAATTGCATTTGAGCGAGGGATCAATTATTTCGATACAGCACCTTCTTACAATAAAGGTTTGGCGGAAGCTGCTCTTGCAAAGGTATTTAACACTCCATCAAAAAGAGATAAAGCTTTCATCGCAACAAAGGTTACCGCTTTTACCCCGACAAGAAACCGTCTTTACCGGGAAATATTTGACAAGCTTTCCGGTTCCAGACAGGATGAGATAATGAAGAAAGCCACAAATCTTCGTCTGGAATGCGGCATAGAGAAATCTGAATATTTTATGGTTTATTGGCCCGGACAACAGCAGCAGTTGGATGGAACCTTTTTGAGCGATGCCATGAAAGATGAATATGGGGACAAAGTTGAAAGAAGCCCGGAACTAAAGAAAGCCATAGCAAATAGTGTTGAAGAATCCCTGAAAAGAGTTGGTACAGATTATTTTGATGTCCTCCATTGCCCTCATGCTGCAGCAACACCGGAAGAGATCAGCAATCCCGTTATAATTGAAACTTTCAATGAACTGAAAAAGCAGGGGAAGGTACGTTTTCTGGGGTTCTCCTCACATCATGGTATGGCGGAACTGATTAAAGCAGCCATTCAACTTGACTATTTTGATGTTGTTATGCTTGCATACAATGTTATAAACCATGCTTTTCTCGATCATCTGCTTATAAGTGCGAGAGAAAAAGGTATCGGCCTCATAGCCATGAAGGCAGCCATGGCAGTTGCAACACCTTACGATCCGGCACAGGTTCCTGTACCTGAATGGAGAGTAAGCAAGCTCAACAGGATAATTCCTGAAGAGATGAAACTCCAGGTGAAGGCATTCCTGTGGGCACTTCAGAATCAGGATCTGTCTGCAGTCAATGCCGGCATGTATACTGAAGAAATGGTTCTTGAAAATCTTGCAGCAGTGGGGAGAAAGATAGATCTTGGTCTGGCCTGAAAGCAAAAGCCGGAAGCCTTGACCACATTCAGCCGGTCTGAGATCGGATACATTGCCTCTCAAATGTGGCATGAATTACCGGATCATTTCCCGTTTATTGATATGGATGCATTTATTGTTATGCCGGACCATATACATGGGATCATCGTAATTAACAAATATGCCGGACCATCGGATGCAGGGGCGTTGCATGCAACGCCCCTCCCGCCGTATGATGCACCGCATCCGGTAAACGAAACCATGTCATTCATTTCACCGAAACCGGGTTCATTATCGGTGGTTGTACGTTCATATAAATCGGCAGTAACAAAGCAAGCACACATATATGACAGTAATTTTTCCTGGCAACGCGGATTCCATGATAATATAATTTGTACAACCGTACAACTGGTCCGAATTAGAAAATACATTTCAGATAATGCTCAAAACTGGTATAAAAAGATTTGATTTTGTAAAATCCGTCCTTCTTTGACCACTTCAATAGACCGTCTGAAAATGCTTGACATACACAGCGAGACAATAAGGGATTAACTCCAGATATGCAGGGTTAATTTACACAGCCCATTCGTACGCGGATTATTGAATTATACACAATTATTTATTATAATGTGACTTAGATTTATTTGACTTCGGATTTTTAATAGTGTAACTTGCACTTAAATTGGTCATTAGTTGCTGGTTGTACTTTTTAATCCATATACATTCAATCAGCGACTTGAGGTGAATACTTACCCCAGGGTAAAGGATTTCTGTAAGATCTGACACAACAGGGTCAATCCTGAATACAACATCTGATGTTTAATAAAAACTCAACTATCATGAAAAGGGTATCATTTCTAACGGCATTGCTGTGCCTTTTTATTTTTTCCTGCTGCCAGCAGGGTGCTAAGCTTCCAGAAAATTATCAGGACAAAGTATGTGAAGAATTATCCCAATCATTAACCAAATCTTTAGAAGCCTGGCAAAAAGAGGATCTTGAAACCTACATGTCTTTTCTTGACAAAGACATGGTAAATATGTTTTCGTATGGTATGGCTCAAAACCTGGAGCAGTGCAGAAAATCTTTCGGAGATGTTTTCAGCAATTATTCAATTGAGGGTGTAAAATGGGAACCAGTGGAGTGTATTGTTGACCATAATCTTGCTTTTATGGTGGTATTATTTGAACAGAAGTGGATCTCAAATGACAAACAGGACACTATCTTATTTAAAATGAGAGGTATGTCTGTCTCCCGGAAACAGGAAGACGGGAGTTGGAAGTTGTTTAGGAATTTTGGACAGCAATAATTATTAATCGTTCTAATTAAATCCAATTATCATGAAAAGATCAGTCGCATTTTTAACGATTATGCTATTAATTGAAATTTTAGCAATTGACTCCAATGCACAAGGTAAGAAAGAACAACTATACCTGGTAGGTGAAGAAGTAGTTAAGCCTGAAATGTTAAATCAATATTTGGAGTTGAACAAAGAACTTCTTGATTTATGCATAAAGGAAAAGTTCCCCTTTACTTTCTATCTTTGGACAAGTGGAGACTTCAGGTACTACTTATGGTATCCGATTGAATCTATGAATGATGTTGCAAAGATATCATCGGCCTGGGATTCAATTGTTGCTCATTATGGTACTGAAAAATTTAAAAGGTTCAGTGAATGTGTTGAATACAGCATTGAAAAGATTACAGTTTCAAGAATTGATTTAAGTTACGAACCACCGGAATCCCGATTAATAGATGGCGAAGGTACATACTGTTACTGGCAGGAGTTTTATCTAAAGAAGGGTTCTGAAGAGAAAGTTGAATCATTAATTAATAAAGCAACTGCCACTTTCAGGGATAAAAAATATAATGATGCAATTTATTTTGGATATGGGAAAGTCGGATATGAAAATCCTGTTTTATTTAATTGGGGATTTGGCAAAAATATTACTGATTTCTATGAACAGGAAAAAAAGTATGATTCCCTCTTTGGTGAAGAACTTAAGGAAATTTATAAAGAATTCACATCTTATGTAAGAAAAGTTGAAAGGAAAGATGTATGGTGGTTGAAAAATCTATCATACAATCCGGTTAAATAACTCATGCTTTTCCAGTAGCCTGGAAAAAACGCTAGCATAGACCAGCCTTCTCCGGTAAAGACAGACCATTTCAATTAATTGATTGATAATTGCATAAGGTGGTCAGCTTATACCGGTGGCAGGTGGTCTGATGATCCGTTTTATCCAACTTTATACTTCAAAGGTCTCCCATTCGGATTTTACCCGTTCCATCAACTTTTTGAACCGCTTCTCGCCACGGATGTTTTCAAGAAATGGATCGATTTCCGAAATTAACGGGTAATTGATTAAGCCTCGATTTACTGCATTTTCAAGAAATTCCAGAGACATTTCCTTTTCACCAAGATATGAATAGAAAGTTGCAATATGGTAAGAGTTCTGGAGATCTATTCTAATACTTGTAATAAAGTCAGAGGTTAGTAATGAAGTTAATTTATCCTTATCTCTTTTTATTGTATATTTTAAAAATATTGCCAGTCGAGTCCAGGTATCATTACCTGGTTCCTCAACAAATTTGCAGATGAAATCGTAAGCATCGTCTGCGCGATTGTTATAAAAGAGAATGAGAGATTTCCAGAATTTATGCATACCATTATCAGGATTTAAATTGTATGCAGCAAACAGCGGATTTAGTGCCAAATTGAATTTGCCACCAAAAAACAGGTTCCAACCCGTGACTGCATCATTCAATAGATTAATAGGATCAACTTTAATACATCTGGAAATTAATGATCTTCCTGTTTCAAACTGGCCAACACAACTGTACCCTAAAGCTAACCAAACCATTATTTCAGGGTCTTCCTGTTTACCTGCATGAGCTTGTACTAGATGATTAATACCTTTGACCATGTCGCCATTTAACATGTTTATCAATCCTATTACGAAATGTGCCTCTGCTAATTCAGGATCCAGATCAAGTGCATTTTGTACAAATCTTTCTGCTTTAATTATATTTTTCTCATGCTCGATACCCAGATTAACATATTGGAAATAACCAAAAGCCATACCAGCATATATTACTGCGTTTTCACCCGCAATATCAAGTCCCTTTTTTAGTAAGTTTAATCCGTTCTCCAACCTTTCCAATGACATCGACATCATTTCGGGATAGGCTCTTTTATAGCAGTCATAGGCAAAAACATTATCTATCGGCCTTTCATGAATTTTCTTTTGTTCCCTTGAGCTTAATTTTATTTTCAGGGCATTTGCAATGGAACTCGAAACCCTTTCTTGAATATCAAATATATCTTCAAGTGTTCCTGAGTATTTCTCAGCCCAGACATGAGAATCATTAGTGCCATCAATAAGCTGAGCTGTAATTCTCAGATTATTTCCAGCCTTGCGGACACTACCTTCGAGAACATATCGGACTTTTACAGCCTGAGCAATCTCAGGAATAGTCTTTTTAGTCCCTTTGAATGTCATTGCAGAACTTCTTGAAATCACCAATAAATCATGTATATGTGAAAGATCCGTAATGATTTCCTCAGTTAACCCATCGCTGAAGTATTCCTGTTCAGGATCAGAACTTATATTTTCAAATGGAAGGACAATAATTGATTTTTCCTGTATTGGTGGTTTTCCAGTTGTTGAAACAATTTCTTTTGGTTCACCAGCATCGACCATTGGCTCCCCTTTCAATCCACTGACAATCTCTTTAACAGCAAGAGCAACCTTATTAATCTGATTTCGGTAATTGGTATGGTTTAAGTTCTTCTCCTCATTATCCTTTGTTGTCAGGGGTCGGTTAACTCCGGGTTCTTTGTAAATAAATTCAACTCCCCGAATAACACCACCTAGAACTGATTCACATTCCTGATTATCCTGAAAATCCAGATGATGTATTTGAACAGGCAATACTCTGCTTGCAACATTCCCGTTTGGAAGTTTTACTTTTAGACCGAACTGATCATCGGACGCCTGGTCCACAAATGCCTTGAACTCACGCTCCCAGGCAAATGACTTGGGATCACAGTATGTACGGGAAATTATTGGTATAAAGATCAGACACTTCAGTTTCTCTTTAAGCGATGCATCAACATCGTGGGTCTCCAGGAGTCCGTCATGCGGATTGATGTCAAAATAGACACTGATCTCTTCTTTGAATGTAGATTCCAGTTCGTCTTTTAAGGCATCCACAAACTCACTCACCCACCTGTCGCCTTTATTGTCTTTCTGGCGGTAGGAGATAAAGATGTCGTAATTATATCCTTCAATAATGCTTGGCATCTGATGTCTATTTATTTCATTATCAAATTTAAACCTAAGTTAAACAAAATGCAAATATGTAATCAGGTAACGCTGATCGGGATATGATTTATAGATTTGACCGTATAGGAAAGATTGGTGGCAACTACTACCGACCTTTGTTTAAATTTAAACAGATTATCAAAAATTCAACCAAACTCTGGTATGAGAGCTTCATCCTGTAATTTGCCATATGTCACCAGACTAATTCTGGTTGCTTCTGGGGTAGTTTCTGGTGATGGCAAGGAGAGAAGCTTGGCAAAAGATGATCTATCACCAGAATCCTTAAAACATATAGAAATAATGAATAATGGGAAATCCGTCCTTCTTTGACCACTTCAGAAGAAGGTCTGAAAACATAACAAGCATAACAATAACCCGCTTAATGATGATTTGCAGAAATTTTAGAATGTTTAGATTTAATTGACTCGTATTTAATTATTTCTGACATTTGATATAGTAATAAATTAAAAATGGAGGGATTGCTATGAACACACTTTTTCTTGTTTATCTTATTGTTGAAGCGATTTTTGGTATTGGCTTCCTCTTTGTTCCTGGTCTTTTGATGGATCCAATGGGTTTGACCCTTGATGAAACATCAACAACCTTTGCCAGGATGCTAGGTTCGTTGATAATCAGTTTACCTGTTCTGCTGTTTTTTGCACGCAAATCAGCCAGCTCAGAGTTTAAAAGAGGAGTAGTATATTGTATATTTACTTATCTGTTTGCAAGTACAATTATTCTTCTGATTACTCAAATAAAAGGTCTTATGAATGCCATGGGCTGGAGTGTTGTTATCCTGCATCTGGTGTTTTTGCTCTGGTTTGGTTATTACCTGATAAACCTTGGAAAGATGGATTCTTCCCGATAATGAGGGTAAGGTCGTAAAACCATAAAACTCAAATGCAACCATCTTATGAAACTCAAAACCCTACTGGTTTTAAACGCTGTTGTTTTTACAGGTTCTGCGTTGACAGCTATCCTGTTTAGTGAAAAGGTGTTGTCAATGTATGGTGTCGATTCCAATCCAGCTGCATCATTAATGGGACAATACTCAGCGTTGGGAACGATTGCCATGGCATTGATAGCCTGGTTTGCCAGGAATGTTGAGGACAGGAAAGCTCAACGAGCAATCATCCTTGCTTTCCTGATTACCAATATCCTTGGTGTTATTATTTCAATTTCGGGTATAATTTCTGGTGTAATGAAAAACGGTTGGCCAGTTGTTGGGATCTATCTTCTGTTCGCATTAGGTTATGCGTACTTTCAATTTTTAAAAAGAGGCGAGTCTTGATTAACCTGGTGAAATGCTTATGTTCAACATAAAACTTCCTGTAACCTGAGAGGAAGAGAATCTATATTAAAAACACACCTATTCATTCTTTGATTTTCTTCAAAATCAGTCCTTTTTGACCACTATAAGACGGTCTGGTAACTCAAAACATAAATGAGTAAACAACAATAATTTAATTCTATGCCAGGAAAATCTCAAGTTTGTTTAAATTTAAACGAACCTCTGAAGAATGACCTTTCCAAATAGGTGTTTTAAAGGTCTCTGGTAAAATATCATCTTCTTTCAATCATCTTACCTGACCATCCGCTGAAAGCATCCCAGATGCAAGCAGAATTAACCTGGTGACATCTGGTAGCAGCATTATGCAGTTTTGTTTGACCTAAGAGAAGAATAAAACCTACTGGAGCCTAGAACGAAGTGTAAAATCCGTCCTTCTTTGACCACCTCAAAAGAAGGTCTGAGAACATTTAACATTTCAGTAAACTACAGCATACAATTTCTGATGATGCAGTAGTTTATTATGTGATGAATTTTTTTAGTTCAGAATTGCAATTTAAGACTCTTAATTTTCAGCAATCCATTTAAGAAGTTTACTATCGAATAACTCCTGTTCTTCATACATTGGAAAGTGACCGCTCTTTTCAAAAATATTGTTTGAAAAGTTTCCTAATTCACCCACAACTGATTCCCATAGTATTGGAACTGCAAAAAAATCATATTTGCCATTCGCTATAAAGACGGGACACTTAATTTCTTTGTATCGACTCGAAGGGTCAAATTCCCCAACGATTTTGCCATAGTAATTATTTGTTACATCAACATTAAAATTAGGATTTCCAAAAACCCAAGTAGCATCATAATTCCAATCATACCAAAACTTGGGAGTGTTAGACAAATAATTGTCAACCCAAATCTGTGCGGGAGTTCTTTCTGTTTGCGCATTATTTTTTACTTCAAGTTCTTTCAAACTTTTTTGGTAGGCTGTCTTCCTTTCTTCCGATGCCTGTGTTTTCCAATAATTTTCTGCTTCTTCATTATACTTATTATTCCATATAAATGGCGGAGTCCCAATTACAATAGCATAGGATATATTTTCTGGATATTTAATAGCATATTCAAGAGATAAATATCCAAATCCCGAATGACTAAGAACTCCAACCTTTTCTAATTTTAATGCCTTACGGATAGTTTCAATATCATCAACATATGTATCCAAAGTCCATGAATCAAGATTTGAAGGTGTTTCGATAGGTATGAAACTCCTTGTATCAACGAAAATTAGTTGACATTGCTCTCGCAATTTTGCTGAGAGAGTAGGTGACAATATTGACCCATTTGGGACTATTATTGGTTTTCCTGTACCTTCAATTTTGTAATGAAGGTCAATTCCGTCAACGGCAATGATACCTTCTGATTTGACTTCGTTTAACGCCTGAAGGTTTGCTTTTTTACTTTTATTCTGGCATGCAGTCAGCGCTATTGCAAGTAGCAATAGAATTGATAATAAACGAATTACATATTTCATGTTTTTGGGATTTGATAAATATTACAGTTAATTGGTAATTTGTACCTTAAATATACAACATAAATTAAAGTAAGTCAATAATTTTACGGAAGGCATTCATTTATAATTATTTAACTTACAAAATACCACATCAATATATGTCAGATGATGCTCTTGTTGGCGGAGGAATATTTCCAACTCATTTTTCAGTTAAAAACACTTCATTTTCTCCAAAACCTGGCGTAAACCTGGCGCATAAAGAAAACCAGATAGTAAAAACTACAGGAATCTTTTCCTTGCAAATGCTTTACCCGAACCTGATTTTAGGTATTTCTCGAATTCATAAGCTTTGTCCTTATCCTGGAAAGCAGAATAATAAATAAGGGTAAATGGCAACCTGTCTTTTGTATAAGTATTCTCACCTTTGTAATGACGGTTTAACCTATCATCCAGATCTGATGTGCAGCCAGTATAATAAGTATTATCGGCACATTTTAAAATATATACAAACCACATAGTTACAGGGATGACAGAAGCTTCATCAGGTATCTTGGCAGAGTAACCAATGAAACATATATCAAAAATAAATATAATTATTCAGAGACGGTAATATATGCGTTCTTTTACTTCAGGTTTCAGTGGGCTTCGCCCACCGAAGCCCGAAGAAGATTTAGCGACCGCAATTTATCATATAAAGCAAAAGCCCTCCTACGCTAAAGCTTGGCGGAGAAGAGTGGGCCTTGCCCGCCGAAGCCCGACAGAGCTTTAGCAGTAATGAGCTGTTTTTAAAAGCAAAGCCCGCCGTCGCTAAAGCTATGGCGGGCGAAGGTGGGCCCAGCTGGGATCGAACCAGCGACCCCCTGATTATGAGTCAGGTGCTGCTAACCATCTGAGCTATGGGCCCTGTCGTTGAAAAACGGACTGCAATATTAGCTATTTACATGTAATTTTGCAAGAACTTGATAAAAAGAAAAATCCCAATCTCATTTTATTGCAGGAATGACATCCTGTAAAAGACTCAGAACCTTATTAACATTATTATTAAAAACCTTAATGACCTCTTCCCATGATACAGGCTCCTCATCCTCTTTCCAGCAATCATAATCGGTGCTCATGGCAATGGCTGCATAGGGTATCCCAAGTTCATTGGCAAGAGTCGCCTCCGGAGCAACCGACATATTGATAACATCCGCCCCCCAGATCCGGAACATCCTCGATTCAGCCCTTGTGGAAAACCTCGGACCTTCAATTGTTATAACCGTGCCTCTTTCATGAATCTTGAGCCCGATTTTACCCGCAGATGTGATAATAAGATCCCTTAAATCCCTGTCAAAAGGATCGGCCATGGGGGTGTGATTCATCTTCCCCGGCTCAAACTCCTCGAAAAATGTAATATTCCTGTGCCTTGTAAAATCAATGAACTGATCGGGAATCACCAGGTCCCCGCGACGGATCTCCTCCCTGAGGCTTCCACAGGCTGTTGTGGCAAGTATGTGAGTGCATCCGGCCTCCTTCAGGGCAAAGATATTGGCCCGGTTGTTTACTTTTGAAGGGGGAATTGTATGGTGCCATCCATGCCGCGATAATATCACAATCTCAGCGCTATTTAGTTTGCCGCATAAGAGGTGAGAGGATGGAACGCCATAAGGAGTTTCCGCTGCCAATTCCTCCGGTGAATCGAGAATACCGGGCTTATCAAGTCCGGAACCGCCAATGATTCCAATTTTGACCATCCTTACTTCCTGAGATATTCCATTAATACATTTACTGCTTCGTCCATATCATTGCCGAAAGTGAGAATACCCGCCCTGTCGCCCGCCATAACAATGATCCTTTTCTCAATAACATCGGAATCTTCAAAAAGCCTCAGGATATCCTTTGCAAGTCCGGCTGTGCCATAATCCATCGAAGGATTGGTGGTGGGAACTTTATAAATAAGTTCATTCCAGAGCTCCTGGCTGTGAACATGAATTACTGCATTTGCTCCCGGATCAGCCGAATATATCGCCGCATGGGTAAGCGATTCGGAAGAGGCTTTCAATGGTCCGACACACTGTACTGCATTATCGTCAATATTGAATGAATTGACCCTCACATAATGACCAGGTTCAAGTTCAGGAATTTCTCCGGTTGCGGAACCTGTGATGACAAACTGGTTGCCGCCCTGTATTCTCATGCTTATATTGCCGAAACCAACTCCATTCTCATAAGCTCCGATAAGGTCCATGTTAAACAGAATCTCCCTCCAGTAATTTATAATTTCATACTGTTCGTCAGATATTACCGGACCCGACTGGTTCCAATGGCAATTGAATTTAACTACCCCTTGCATACTATTTGAATTTATCTGAAAACATTTCCCTGATATCTTTTTCTGTCGCCCCGCATATCCCTCTTTCGGTTATAAGTCCCGTTATAAGGCGTGCAGGGGTAACATCAAATCCATAATTCGCCGCATTCGTATGTTCGGGACAAACTCTCACTGACTGTATCTTCCCTTCCGCCAGTCCGGATAAATGTGTTACCTCTTCCGGATCCCTCTCTTCAATTGTTATCTCCTTTACCCCATCCACAATGCTGAAATCAATTGACGTTGATGGGAACAGGGAATAAAACGGGACATTATTGTCAGATGCAGCGAGCGCCTTAAGATATGTCCCGATCTTATTTGCAACATCTCCGCCCCTTGTTGTGCGGTCACTACCTATAAAAACAATGTCGACCATCTTTTGTTGCATCAGGTGGCCTCCCGTATTATCAGGAATTAATGTATGGGGAACGCCATGCTGTCCAAGCTCCCAGGCAGTAAGTTTTGCACCCTGATTCCTTGGCCTTGTCTCATCAACCCACACATGAAGAGGAATTCCCTTGTCGTGAGCCAGATAGACAGGAGCGGTTACTGTTCCGTAATCTATTGTGGCAAGCCAGCCGGCATTGCAGTGGGTGAGAATGTTAACAGCTTCTCCATTCTTCTTTTCACTGAGACTTTCAATAAGTTTCAATCCGTGTTCCCCTATCTGTCTGCAATATTCCTTGTCCTGTTCACAGATTTCAATTGCCGCACTCAGCGCTGTTTCTGACAGTGATCCGGAAGAGAGATTACTGTTCAGTTTTTCAAGAGCATAATTTACAGCCCATGAAAGGTTGACAGCCGTCGGACGGCATGATATCAGATATCTGGCAGCATTTGAGAGATGTTCCCGGATATTGGTCTGGGAAGTGATCTCCAGTGTGGCAAGATATAATCCAAATGCACCAGCCGCACCGATCAATGGAGCTCCCCTGACTGTCATGTTTTCTATTGCCTCATAAACATCATCGACCGACCGGAGGTTCTTTATCTCAAAGAAGAAAGGCAACTTCTGCTGATCTATAACACATACATTAGCCGGATCGTCTTCATCAAGCCATATGGTCTGATAGTTTTTATTGCCGATTTTCATTGGTGAATATTATTCTTTTCTCTTTCAATAAAACATTAAAAGTAATAAATATTAAAGGATTTTGTAAATAATAAGACCGAAGACCGTGTTCCACGGATTCCCGAGAGTATTGCCCCCCTGCCCCCCTAAAGGGGGGTTAATTTGGTTAATACCCCATGAATACTGAGAATTACTTTATCGAGTTCATAAACAAACTGGTCGTTAGTAAATTGAAGGACAGTTATCCCGAATTTGTTTAACTCAGCCGTCCGTCAATAATTTCCTTATATAAAGTGTATTAGCCCCCCTTTAGGGGGGTTGGGGGGCTAAAACTCCCGGCTATTAGAGGGGTGAGTTTTCGAATTGTCGACCAGTTAATTCGAAAATTTTGAACTCTTTTTTTATTGTCATATCTTTGCGGGAGGTAACATTATTTCCGAAATATCAGAGGATATGATTAACAAAGAGGAGTTTAGAAGGAAAGTTATTGTTTCAGCGGGAAAGATATTCAGCCGTTACGGGTTTAAGAAAACCACTATGGATGAGATTGCAAAAGCGCTGAAAATGGGTAAAAGTTCTATCTATTACTATTTTGAAAGCAAGGAGGAGATATTTGAAGCTGTTGTTCGATGGGAGGCAAATATCCTTAGAAATGAGCTAAGTAAGGCTATAAAATCAGTTGATTCGCCGATTGATAAAATGAATAACTATGTTTTCGTGAGGATGAAATCGTTCGAAAAACTGGCAAACTATTACAATGCCATCTTTGACAAGAACCTTGATCATTTTGATTTTATTGAACATATACGTTCACAATATGACAGGGAGGAGCTGGCAATGCTCAGGCTGATCCTGTATGACGGAACGAGGAAAAAGGTATTTAATGTAGATAACAGTGAATACACTGCGCTTGCAATCCAGACAACGCTCAAAGGGCTGGAGGTCCCGCTTTTCTGGAAAAAGAAGGAGGTAAATATTGAGAACAGGCTCAATGCTATACTTGATGTTCTGTTCTACGGGATAGTGAAGAAATAGGATTGTACTAAAGTCATTTGTTGGTCTTTATTCCGGAAAATCCAATCACGAATTCAAAGTAGAATAGGATATAATATTTTATTAACCACGGAGTTGCACGGAGTGGCACGGAGTAATACACGGAGCAAATTTTACAAATATATTTTATCCTATTCTACGTACCCTGATTCTATATGAAATATAAAGTCCGGTTTGAATGTGAACTAGTTAGTTCCTGATTTAACAGTGTTACTCAGCGAAAACCCCGTGTAACTCCGTGTTTAAAAAATAGAAAATAAATATTCAAATTTTATTCCCAATAGCAAAGAAGAACCATTTACCTCTACCTTTTTATTACTGCCCGCTTATTTCTTTTGATACTCCATATCAACCCGGCAATCCCCATCAGAATAAAGGGAATACTTAACATCTGGCCCATATTGATTTTCATTGTTGCTTCAAAGGCAACCTGGTCTTCCTTGACAAATTCAATCAGGAACCGTGCTGAAAATACGAGTATGCATATAAGGCTGATTAATAATCCCTGGATATGTTCTCCTTTTTTGGACCAGTATATCCTGTAGAGCAGGAAAAAGATAGCGAGATAGGCCAGGCCTTCATAGATCTGCGTTGGGTGCTTGGGAGCGACCTCGTGGTTTCTCAGGAAGACAAATCCCCATGGAAGAGTCGTCTCCACACCATAGATCTCTGAATTCATCAGATTGCCCATCCTGATAAAAAATCCTGACAGGGCGACAACAATTGCAATGCGGTCGATAGCCCAGAGAAAATCTTTTTTCTCCTTCCTGGCAAAAAGCCAGACAGCTGTAAGGATTCCAACAGCAGCGCCATGGCTGGCAAGTCCTCCATGCCATATCATGAGGATTTCCAGGGGATGTTTTAAATAATAGGAGGGTTCATAAAAAAGGCAATGGCCAAGCCTTGCTCCTGCAACCACTCCGATTGCCATATATATTGTCAGACGGTCGAGAACTTCCTCTTTAAGATTCTCATTTTTAAAAATCCTGTTCATTATTATGTAACCGAAAAGAAAGGAAGAGGCAAATAATAGTCCATACCATCTAACGGCAAAAGAGCCGATCCGGAATATTTCCGGATTTACATCCCATGGAATAATAAGTAAATGCATAAATATTAAGATTACATTGTTGCCAAAGGTAGAAAATAAAATTATTATAAACTTAAAAGTGGTTGCCTTATCAGGGAGTTTTACCCTGCTTTGCCCCCCTGCCCCCCTGAAGGGGGGTGAAATCCAGTTCTTAGATTAGCCCCCCTTTAGGGGAATTGGGGGGCACTTGCCTTACAGGTTTTTCATTCATTATAGAAATGATTCTTTAAAAAATGATGTAAGTTTGTATTTCTTAAACAGGAGGATGAATTTATGAAAAGGAGAACAGTTGAACGTCTATCAGTTATGTCAACACTCTTTATTCTTATCGGGGCCTGTGCAAAAGTCAGTAATCCGTCCGGTGGTCCAAGGGACAGAACCCCTCCTGTAGTGATTGAGACAGTTCCGGAGTATGGCTCAAAAAATTTCAGGGGGAAGAGTATTTCTATCACTTTTGATGAGTATGTTTCTCTCGATAACATAAATGAAAAATTCATGGTTTCACCTCCGATGAAAAAGAAGCCAAAAGTCTATGTCCGGGGGAAGGATGTGAGAACAGAATTTGAGGAAGATCTAAGGGACAGCACTACCTATACCTTTTATTTTCAGGATGCGATCAGGGATCTGAATGAAGCGAACATTCTAGACGATTATCAGTTTGTTCTTTCAACAGGATCTGTAATTGATTCTCTCTCAGTCACCGGGAATGTTTACAAAGCCTTCGATCTTGAAACACCCGAAAAAACAATGGTCCTTCTTTACAGGGAAGTTGCCGATTCATTTGTGGTTAAGCATCTTCCCGATTATATCTCAAGGGTTGATCAGAAAGGCTATTTCCGGATAAACAATGTTAAAAGCGGGATCTACAGGCTTTATGCTTTAACGGATGCTGATAACAGCAAAAACTATAACTTTCCCGAGGAGGAATTTGCATTTATGAACTCCCTGGTGGAGATCACTCCCGAGAAGAATTTCATTCCCGTAGTGAAGGATACTGTCAAAGTAAAGAAAGAGGTGCCAAAGATCAAAGTACGAGACCTTAATACAAAAAAGGAGATCAAAATCCAGGATACTATAGTTCCGATCGGGGAGTTCCCTCTTTTACTCTTTGCCGCAAAGAAGACAAACCATTATCTCACTTCATCAGCACGGCCGTCTAAATATCAGCTTAACTATACTCTTTCAATTCCTCCTGACACAATGGATTTCAGGTTCAGGATTCCGGAGATCGGGGAGAGCAGTTATTTTATTGAAAAAAGCAGGGAAAAAGATACCATCATTGTATGGCTCACTGACACTTCACTCTATTCACAAAGCCTCATTTCTGCAATTGTTGATTATCCATTTACTGATACTCTTGGGATCACAGGTTACAAGGAAGATACAATAGGAATGAGGTTTCTTGCTCCCAGGCCAACAAGAGGGACAAAAATTAAAAAGACGAGTTTTGCTTTTGAATCCAATGTAAAAGCCAATTCATTAAAACCCGGTCAGCAGATTGTTTTTACCTCAGGAACGCCGTTCAGAGAACCTGATACTGCTAAAATACAATTTTATCAGATTGCGGATTCTTTAAGATTGAGGGTTAAATACAGTTTGGTCAAAGACACCTCAACTACCCGCAAATACCATTTAAAGGCAGATCTTACTGAGGATAAGAAATATCTTTTTATTGCTGATTCAGCCTCCTTTGGAAACATATACAATGAGAATTCAGATTCTGTCGGGATCAGTTTTACAGTAAAAAAACCGGATGCTTTCGGTAAAATAACTTTAGCCATCAGTAATTGCACAGACAGTTGTATTATCCAGCTGCTTGATAAACAGGAAAAACTTGTAAGTGAAGCTTCACTGACCTCTGACGGGAAAGTGGTTTTCCCATTGCTTGACGCAGGGCTTTACAGGCTTAAAGTTATATACGATCTTGACGGCGACGGGAAATGGACCACAGGCGATTTTGATAAAGGCAGGCAACCGGAACCTGTTTCTTATTTTCCGGTAGAAATTGATTTAAAGACCGGATGGGAAATTGATCAGGACTGGGATATCAGGAAACAGTTGGTTAAAGAGGATAAACTGAAGGCGAAAAAGACCTCCAGGAAGTAATGTCTTATTAGAAAAATAAAATTGATATAACTTAATAAAAATTTTCCCGGGATGAAAGATGTAGTAGCAGGAATTGATATAGGAGGTACCAATATTATATTTGGTCTGGTGGATAAATCAGGTAATGTAATTGCTGAAGAGAGGCTGAAAACAGTTGAATTCCCTGACATTAAAGATTACATCTCTGCTCAGCATACAGCAATAAATAAAATGCTTGACACTAACTCCGGTCACAGGCTGATAGGGCTTGGAGTAGGTGCTCCCAATGCCAATTATCATAAAGGCACCATTGAGCTGGCGCCCAATCTGGCCTGGAAAGGCATTGTTCCGCTGGCAGCATATCTGAAAGAGAAAGTTAATGTTCCGGTTATCGTTACAAATGATGCCAATGCTGCAGCCATGGGAGAGATGATCTTCGGAGGGGCAAAGGGAATGAAGGATTTTATTGTGCTTACCCTGGGCACAGGGCTCGGCAGCGGGATAGTTGTAAATGGAGAGGTTGTTTACGGGCATACCGGATTTGCCGGCGAACTCGGACATGTTATTATCGTGCCTGGAGGTAGAGAATGCGGATGCGGACGCAGGGGATGTTCCGAGACCTACGCATCTGCATCAGGACTGGTCCGTACAGTGCTTAATCTTTTAAGCGAGAGGAGAGAGGAGAGTGCATTAAGAGATCTTCCACCTTCCGGACTAACTTCTAAAATGATTGTCGAAGAGGCTGTAAAAGGAGACAGGATAGCTCTTGAAGCGATTAACTATACTGCTGAAATGCTGGCTTTGGGAATTATCAATGCCATTACCTTTTCAAGCCCCGAGGCAGTATTTCTCTTCGGCGGTCTGGTGAAAGCCGGAGAGCTGCTTCTGGCACCGGTACGCAATTATGTTGATCAGAATGTAATGCCAATATTCAGGGGAAGTGTAAAGATCCTGCCTTCAGGTATTTCAGAATCCAATGCTGCCGTTCTTGGAGCCGCGGCACTTGCATGGAATGAGTTGAAGAAATAGAGGGGCATTGATTGTGAATTAAAAATTATTGTAAATTTGGTTCTTTAAGTTCCGAAGTAAAAAGTATAAAAGAAAAAGATATGATTAAAGGTAATGCACTAATAGGACAGTCAGGAGGGCCGACATCAGTTATTAATTCCAGCCTTGCAGGAGTTATTGAAGCTTCCCTGGCTTCATCCTTTATTGAAAATGTTTACGGGATGAATTTTGGAATTGAGGGTTTCATGAAGGAGTGGCTGATCGATCTTGGAAAACAATCGCGTAATGTAATTGAAGGACTGCGCCATACTCCATCCTCCGCGCTTGGATCATCACGTCATAAGGTCCAGGAGAATGATCTGCCTGTAATCCTTAATGTCTTGAAAAAATTCAATATCCGCTATTTTTTCCTCATTGGAGGAAACGATACAATGGATACTATCCACAGGGTTGAAACCTACTGCCGCAGTCAGAAATATGAACTTAAGGGGATAGGGATTCCCAAGACTGTGGATAATGATCTTTTCGGGACGGATCACACTCCGGGATTTGCCTCAGCAGCGAGGTCAAACATCCTTAATGTGATGCAGGCAGGAGTGCTTGCGCGCGACATGCAGAAAGTGGACCAGTTTGTCATTTATCAGACAATCGGAAGGGATGCAGGATGGCTTGCCTCAGCAACAGCTCTTGCCAGGAAAGATGAAGATGATGCTCCTCATCTGATATATGCTCCGGAATTTCATTTCAGCCGTGAAAAATTCCTCAGTGATGTTGATAAATGCAAAAAAGCTTACGGCTGGGTTTCCATTGTCTGTGGTGAAGGACTAAAATATGCTGATGGTAGTCCGGTAAGTGCCTCAACAACAAAAGACAAGTTTAACAATACTGAATTCGGGGCTATGGGCGGAGCAAGCGTAGCCACCAGTCTTCACAGGATGATTGTTGATGAATTCGGATTCAGGGGAGAATTTCAGATCACTGAATCACTTATAATGTGTGATTTTGTCAGATCCTCGGAAATCGATCTTAAAGAGGCATATCAGTGCGGAGTTGAGGCTGTGAAACTGGCAGCCGGAGAAGAAACCGGAGTCATGGTAAGTATACAGAGGATATCAAATTCTCCATATTCAGTTAAATACGGGAAAGTGCCGCTCAGAGAAGTGGCTGTCTCTGCGAAGCCTATGCCGGCGGAATATTTTAATGCTGAAGGGAATCATGTATCTCCCCTGTTCTTTGACTATATGAGACCACTGGCAGGAGATCTGCCTGATTTTGTAAGACTCGAGAAAATATTTGCAAAATAACTTAAAACGATAAGCATGGGTAAAGAATTTAATAAAGTAGTATTGTCGATCAACGCACATCCTGATGACGCTGAAGCATGGAATGCAGGAGCTCTTAAGCTTCTTAAGGACAAAGGGTATAAGATTATCATAGCAACAATGACGGGTGGAGATCTCGGGGGTTGTAATATGAACATGGAAGAGACCGCACGCGTCCGTTATGAAGAGGCAAAAAAGGCAGCTGCAGTACTTGATGCGGAGTATTATACCCTTGGAGGAGTGGATGGATTCCTTTATGATACGAAGGAGATGAGATTAAAAGTTATATCTCTTATCAGGCAGGTGAAAGCCGGAGTTATTTTCACACATCTTTCAAACGATTATCATTCCGATCACAGGACAACGGCAAATATTGTTGAGGTAGCAGCTATGGTCTCATCTCTTGATACCGTCCCCGTAAGTGAAAAGCCGGTTGAGATTACGCCTCTTCTCTATCACTCCTCACCGCTCACCCTTTCCGATCCTCTGGGCTCTCAGATAGTTCCTCCTCATTTTTATGTCGATGTAACTTCTGTTATAGAGACAAAGAAAAAAATGCTCGGGTATCATATTTCCCAGATCGATCTTATGAAGCATATGCATAAGATGGATGACTTCTTCGGGTTTGTTCTTGAAGGTAACAGGAATTATGGTAAATTGGTGGGTGTTGAATATGCTGAGGTTTACTGGCAGCATCTTGGAGGAGGCTTTCAGAAGGAGAAGCAGGTTCAAAGAGATCTTTCAGAATTTCTTATCAATAAATAGTAAATGCTATGAATTTAAAAGAGGAAAAGTATAACAAGTATGCCCTGGTAAGGGAGATGATGCAGACACCGGCGATCATCAATGGTTTTAACCCGGGAGTTGCAGCTAAATTTGCAGATGCTGTAAAGAGCCGTAAAGGATTATTTCTTACAGGTGAGGGAAGCAGCAGGATCTTTCCTGCAAAAAGAGCTATATGTGCCTCCCTTAAATGGGATTTTTCAAGACCGGTAACAACAGAAGGATGCACCCAGGCAGAGGAGTATAACCTGAAGGATTTTGCTGTGTTTGCAGCATCAAACTCAGGACAGACCAAAGAGGTGATCAGACTGGCCACAGCTCTGAAAAAGAAGAATCACAATGCAGTATTTGGACTGACAGCAAATCCGGATACAAAGCTTGAAGAGATTGCAGACGGAACCCACGTTTTAAAATGCGGCAAGGAAGATGCTGTTGCTGCAACCAAGTCTGTTGTTGAACAGGGAATGTTTTATGATGCCCTGCTCAGGAATCTTCATGGTGTAAAAATGGAAGGGCTTAAAGAATTCGCTGAAAAAACAGAAGAGGCTCTGACGCTCAAAATTGATCCATCCATTACAGAAATTATTCGAAAATCAAGCAAAATATATTTTGCAGGCAGAAATAATGGTGTCGCTGAGGAACTTGCCCTTAAAACCAATGAGATAACAAGAAAGAAATCAGATTATCTTGAAGGCACTTTTGCCGTTCATGGTATCGAAGAGGTGATGGATAAAAGTGAGGTTTTAATCTGGATAGAACCTTTTGCCGCAGAACAGGAAAAGTTTAATGAGTGTCTGGTGAAAGGTGTAGGGATGAATATCATTGCCGTATCTACTAAGAAAACAATGTTCCCGACAATTATTATTCCTGATGGAGGTCAGTATGCTGAGTATGTACAGCTTGCAGCAGGATGGAATATTCTTGTGGAGACAGGAATTTCACTTGGGATTGACCTTGATAAACCGGAGCGTGCACGAAAGGTAGGCAATGAATATATAGAATAAAGGAATTTAGATTAACTTTAGATTTATTGATCTATATTTACCTTTACTTATTGTTAATTATACTGAATTATGGCAAAGAAAGATGTAGCAGTAGGCATTGATATCGGAGGAACGAATACAGTTTTTGGTTTTGTTGACAGGGAAGGTAATATCCTTGGAGAGGATACTTTAAAGACTTCTCATTATGATGAGATTGAAGTATTCGTCGCGGCTTTGTACGAAAAAATAGTTGTTACCGGTCAGAAGATCGGGAATGGAATTGAGGTCGTGGGATTCGGGATTGGCGCACCTATGGGTAACATCAACAAAGGAACTATTGAACATGCTGCAGGTCTCCCCTGGAAGGGAATTGTCCCTATTGCAGATGTTTTTAAAAGGCACACCGCTCTTCCAGTCATCGTTACCAACGATGCGAATGCAGCAGCTGTAGGAGAGATGGTTTACGGTGGGGCCAAGGAGATGAAAAACTTTGTTGTTATCACTCTTGGAACAGGCCTGGGCAGCGGATTTGTCATTGACGGAAAACTTGTTTACGGGCATGACGGATTTGCCGGTGAAATAGGACACACAGCAATTCGTCCGGGGCCTTCAAACCGTGATTGCGGATGTGGAAGGAAAGGGTGTCTTGAGACATATGTATCAGCAACCGGACTTAAAAGATCTCTTCTTAAGATAATGGCCGACAGTAATGAACCGAGTGAACTGAGAAAGTACAGCTTTGATGAACTGGACGCGAAAATTATCCATGACGCCGCTGTGAGGGGTGACTACATTGCAAAGAGGGCATTTACCCATACCGGAAGGATGCTGGGGTTTAAACTCGCCGACGTTGTGGCCCATACCAATCCTGAAGCAATATTTCTGTTCGGAGGTCTTGCCCTGGCCAAAGACCTGATCTTTGAACCGGCTAAGGATTATATGGAGGAAAACCTCCTGAGCATCTATAAGGATAAAGTTAAACTCCTCGCTTCGGAATTAAGTACACAGAACGCTGCAGTCCTCGGAGCCAGTTCGCTAATCTGGTCAATTAAAGAAGCGTGATCTGTAAAATATCCACCTTTAATATGGCCAATTTCAATGCGATACTAAATCACATTCTGGGAATAGTTTTTATTGTAATAGTTTTTTCTCTTGCCTATGCTTACCTGAAACCACATCAGCTTCATAAGCGCAGGCTTGTTTCAACATTGCTTCTTAAAGGCAGCTACCTTCTCTACCTTCTTATATTGCTGATAGTTGTCTATCTTTCAGCACTCGTTGACGGCGGTCTGGATAAAGTTTTTATCGGTGTGGAATTCTTTGCTTTCCTTGTTGTGCTGTTTGTCCCGACAATTGGAATTTTTGCCCGTAAGCTGGGACAGTTCAGCAAGAAAAGAGAGGGATATAACTACTTTTTTACAGCAGTTAACCTCCTTTCAATTATATCAATACTTGTGATGTATTTTATCTGAATATAAAGACAACCTAAAACACCCGGCCATGATCAAGGAAAGATTAATAGGGTATATAGAACAAAGCATCACTCAGAACTGGGATATTGAGGCTTTGTCAAATTACAGGGAAAAAGAATATTCCTACAAGGATATAGCAGAAAAGATCCTTAAATTTCATACACTTTTCAGAGAATCCGGCATAAGAGAGGGTGACAAAATTGCCCTTGTCGGAAGAAATTCTGCCAACTGGTGCATTACATATCTGGCTGCAGTCACATATGGAGCAGTCATTGTTCCTATTCTTCCTGACTTTAAGCCTGAGGATCTGATAAATATTATCAACCATTCGGAATCAAGGCTGCTTTTTGTTGATGACAAGATCTATGAGAGCATAGAGCTCAGCAGGATTGCAGAGATTATTGGTGTGGTCTCTCTTGATGACTTCAGCATGATTACTTCACTCAGCCCGGCCATGAAAGAGAGTTTTGAACATCTGGATGAGAAATTTTCAAAAGCCTACCCGGAGCTCAGGAAAGAAGATATTAAATTCTCAGATATTTCTAACGACAACCTTGCAGTTATCAGCTACACATCAGGCACTACAGGTTTTTCAAAAGGGGTGATGATAACACATAACAGTCTGGCATGCAATGTCAGGTTTGCACAGAATCATATGCCACTGAAACCGGGAGATCCGCTTGTTTCTTTCCTGCCTCTTGCCCACACTTACGGTTGTGCTTTTGAATTCCTTTTTCCCTTTACATTCGGATGCCATATTACAATACTCACCAAAACTCCTTCACCGCAAATTCTGGTTCAGGCATTTAAGGAAATAAAACCCAGACTCATTCTCTCTGTTCCACTGGTAATTGAGAAGATCTTCAAGAAGCAGCTGCTTCCGGTAATCAGCAAGCCGCACATGAAGGTTTTGCTTGCCATTCCGGGTATAAATAAAATATTGTATAAGAAGATCAGGGAGAAACTGACCGATACCTTCGGCGGGAAGTTTTATGAAATAGTTATAGGCGGAGCCGCCTTCAATGCTGATGCAGAGAAGTTTTTTAAGAAGATAGGATTCAGGTTTACTGTTGGATACGGGATGACCGAGTGCGGGCCGCTTATCAGCTATGCTTCATGGAATACAACAAAGCTTGGTGCTTCGGGCAGGGCGGTTGATACCCTTGAGGTGACTATCGATTCTCCCGATCCGGAGAAGATTGTCGGAGAGATCATACTGAGAGGAGAGAATGTTCTGACTGGCTACTACAAGAATGAAAAGGCAACAAAAGAGATGATTGACAGTAAAGGCTGGATGCATACAGGCGATCTGGGTGTTATTGACAAAGAGGGGAATATATTCATTAAGGGCAGAAGCAAGAGTATGATACTCGGACCATCAGGAAAAAATATCTATCCTGAGGAGATTGAATCTGTAATAAATAACAAGAACTATATTATGGAGTCGGTTGTTATATCTGAAGATAATAAGTTGATCGGACTTATTTTCCCGGATTATGAAATGATGAAGAGGGATAATATTTCGGAGGAACAGCTTGCTTCCATCCTTGACCAGACCAGGAAAGAGGTCAATGAGAGGCTCCCTGATTTTATGTCTGTCAGCAAATACAGGATCCATCCGGAAGAGTTTGCAAAAACACCGAAGAGAAGCATAAAGAGATTTTTGTATACAAAGGAATAGCCACTGATATATGCAGTTATACGTTGTAATAGTAGCGGGAGGAAGCGGGAAGAGGATGGGAGCCGAGGTTCCGAAACAGTTTCTTGAACTTGCCGGGAGGCCTGTTTTGATGCATACTATTGAGCGATTCAAGGCGTTCAACGAATCTATTGAAATAATTACGGTTCTTCCCGAAAATCAGCTGAGGCACTGGATCGACCTTCAGAAAAAATACTCCTTTGATGTGCCTCAGACAATCGTTAAGGGAGGTTCCACAAGGTACTATTCGGTAAGGAACGGACTTAAGTTTGTCCTCACACCTTCTCTGGTAGCGATACATGACGGGGTAAGACCATTTGTGAGCCTTGACACAATTCAGAGGTGTTTCTCTGTTGCTGAAAAGCTTGGAAATGCCATTCCGACGATCTCTCCTGTTGAATCACTCAGAATGGTCACTGAAACAGGGAACCTGCCTGTTAACCGCTTACATGTTAAACAGATCCAGACCCCTCAGGTCTTCAATGCTGAGCTTATAAAGAAAGCATATCTGCAGGATTATAAACCCGAATTTTCTGATGATGCTACAGTTCTTGAAGGGACCGGTGAAAAGATAAACCTTATAGAGGGAAACAGGGAAAATATCAAAATCACCAATCCTGAAGACCTTCTTATATCGAATGCACTTTTACCTACTATCTCCTGAGAGTCACTTCCCGGCATTGTGACATAAGACTTATTTCCTATCTTGCATCGGAATGGCCGGATCCCATCGGATCACTATTTTTATTTAATAATAATTGTAATGAAATCAATATCAATAATATTTATTACTCTCCTTGTAATTTCATCTGCTTGTGCTGAAATGCAAAAAATTCTCCAGACAACCGGGCCGGCTCCTCTTACAGAAAATGATGTTGTAAGCGGACTTAAGGAGGCACTTATTACAGGGGCTAAAAACTCGTCGGGCATACTTGGTGCACAGGATGGCTATTTTGGTGATGCAACTGTTAAAATTCTTCTTCCCGATGATGCAAAAGTAATTATTGATAATCTCTCGAAATTTCCCGGCGGTGAAAAGCTTGTACAGGACGTTGTGCTGAGGATTAACAGGGCAGCTGAGGACGCAGCAAAGGAGGCTGCTCCTATTTTTGCCGGCAGCATTAAACAGCTGACAATAAAAGACGCATTTAATATCCTTAACGGAGCCGATAATGCAGCAACACAATACCTCAGGCTTACAACCTATAATGAACTGTATGCTTTATATAAACCTAAAATTAGCCGCTTCAACGGAAAAGAAGCTGGCAGGCTCCGTTTCAACAAAGGATTCGTGGGTTGCCCTGACAGGTAAATGGAATACACTTTCCAATTCAGCAGCAGGCAGGCTGGCAGGTCTGAAGCCTGTCAACACTGACCTCGATGATTACCTTACAAAAAAAGCATTGGATGGAATGTTTTTAAAGGTTGAACTTGAGGAACTTAAGATACGAAAGGATGTTTCAGCCCGAATCTCTCCCATACTTCAGAAAGTGTTTGGGAGTCTGGATAACAAGCAAAAATAAAACAACAGCAGAGAGAAATGTTTGAAAAGAGTGTTTTTAATTATAAGGGATTGGAAGTCAGAGTTTCCGACCATGCGAATGAAGGAGTGATTGACATTTTAAATCGTGCGGTACAGGGATCTGAAGGCGGAATGAGGTTCTCCCTTCAGGATGTTGCAAAACGCATTGCAGCATACAAGGACCAGATCAGATTTGTTTCCCTTTATAAGAAAAACCAGATTACAGGAACTGTTGGATCATGTTTCCGTATTTCAGGGCAGGGCAAGCTTCGTTATCCTACATCATACCTGAGATATCTTGCTTTTCAGTCAACCTACCAGTCTGATAAAACATGGAGAAAGCGTACCAATGAAACTATAAAACCTGAAAAAGACGATAGCTTCAAGCAAAAAACCCTTGAGATCTTCAGCAAGCCTCATCTTCTTGATCTGCAGAATGTATTTGAAGGAGATAAGCATGTTATGTATGCGTTCGTGGAAAGCATGAATGAGAGATCGAAAAATCTGGTGCAGCAGGCAGGATATGAATATATAAGATCGTTCCTGACGGTTGCATTCAGCCGGTTCTCACCCGTGATTGATAAACGTGTCTCACGGCTCAATGAAAAGGATAGACCGGCAATGGAGAAACTGCTTCTTGATTATTACAGGGGATACTCGTTTTTTACAACGGAATATTCTTTTTACGGAGATAAATATTATGTATTGAAAGATAACGAAGAGATTATTGCCGGTGTTTCAGCCATACCTGCAGCTTTCAAGGTATATGATGTTCCGGGCGTATGGGGTTGGGTGATGATGAAAGTGCTTCCGAAAATACCATATTTCCGCAGACTTTTCAGACCAGGGGAATTCAGGTACCTTGTTTTGGATGCGATTTACTGCAAGAAGGGAAGTGAAAAATTGCTTGCGCCTCTCTTTGAATCTGCTTGTGCTTCTGAGAACTTCAATACCGGACTTATATGGCTTGACGACAGGAGCCAGCTTTACAATATCATAAGGACAGTGGTCAGGATGGGTGCATTGAACAGGATGCTGAATGCAAAACCCGGACTTGTTTATACCAAGTTCATTAATCTGACTGAAGATGAGAAGGAGTATTTTTATGACTCGCCGGCATATATTTCCGGTTTTGACTTTTCCTGAGAGCCAGACCTCTGTTAAAGTATAATTAATATCAAATTATTTATCAGATGAGAATCAAATTTCTTATTATTCTGACAGCTGCAATTTTTGCAGGAAGTTTAGTCCCTGTTTCTGCGCAGGAAGAGGATAGCAGATATGTTCCGGAAACGGATCCGCTTGTACTGGAAAAACTTGAAAAATGGCAGGATCTGAAATTCGGCCTGCTGATGCACTGGGGGCCATACAGCCAGTGGGGAGTTGTTGAATCATGGTCGATCTGTGCCGAGGATGAACCATGGTGCAGAAGGAATAACCCGGACTATGTTCAGTACAAGAAGGATTATGAAAACCTTCAGACAACATTCAATCCTGTACTGTTTGATCCTTCCAGATGGGCAAAAGCCGCAAAGGATGCAGGGATGAAATATGTAGTCTTCACAACCAAGCACCATGACGGATTCAGCATGTTCAATACCAGGCTGACTGATTACAGGATAACAGGCGACAAGACTCCTTTTCATTCAGATCCGAAGGCCAATGTTACCAAAGAGGTTTTTGATGCTTTCAGGGCACAAGGGTTATGGGCAGGTGCATATTTTTCAAAGCCTGACTGGCACTCTGAAAATTACTGGTGGCCAAATTTTGCCACTCCTGACAGGAACGTTAATTATGATATAGCCAGATATCCTGACAGGTGGGAAGCTTTTGTACAATTCACACAGGGACAGATAATGGAACTTCTGGGAGGAGATTATGGTAAAATAGATATTCTCTGGCTCGATGGCGGACAGGTGCAGAAACTGGCAGAGGAGGAGGTTTACAGGTATATTGACCAGATTAAGAATATGTCGAGGGAGGAAGTATACAACTATATAATGGCTACCGGTTATAAAGCTTCCAAAATTCAGAGTCAGGATATAAGGATGGATGAACTGGTTGAAAAGGCAAGAAGAGTACAGCCGGGGTTAATTGTTGTTGACAGGGCAGTTTATGGTAAGAATCAAAACTATCTGACACCTGAAAACAGGGTTCCTGAAAAAGCTCTCCCTTATCCATGGGAGTCATGTATTACTGCCGGCGGAGGATGGTCCTGGTCTCCTGATGCAAAATATATGAGCGGAAAGGCAGTTGTGCAGATGCTTGTCGATATTGTTACAAAGGGAGGGAATCTGCTTCTTAATATTGGGCCGGGTCCGGAGGGTCAGTGGCATGATGATGCATACAAGCTGCTTGATGATATAGGGGCATGGATGAAGATGAACGGAGAGGCAATATACGGTACCAGGGCCTTGGCTCCTTTCAAAGAGGGCAAGGTTTGCATCTCAAAAAAGGGAGATAATACGATATATATTTATTATCTGGCTGATGATGGTGAGAAGATGCCTTCGCAAATCGGGATGTCGTCATTTTCTCTGCCAGAGGGAGCGAAGATAAAAATGGTTGGTACAGATACATCTCTTAAATGGAAGAAAACTGAAAAAGGATTCTCAGTAGTGATACCTGAGAAGATAAAAAAGATGCCGCCCTCGAACTATGTATGGGTAATGAAGGCGACGTTTTAAGGTCAGCAGTTTTATTCCAGAAAACTCCCCAGTATTGAACTTCCTTCCTTGCCCCGGTTTCTGCCGAAGGGAGAAAGGGCGCGCACCAGTTTGCGTATCGGCATTGACTGCAGCCATACTTTACCTGTACCGCGCATTGTGGCCAGGAAGATACCTTCACCACCGAAGACCATAGATTTAAGGCTTCCTGACGTTTCAATATCAAAGTCAAGTGATGGTTCAAATGCGACCACACATCCGGTATCGATACGGAGTGTTTCGTTATTCAGCTGTCTTTCAATTACTGTCCCTCCTGCATGTATGAAAGCTTTTCCATCACCTTCAAGTTTCTGAAGAATGAATCCTTCGCCACCGAGCTAATCCTGCTCCAATTTTCTTGTTAAGGGTGACGGAGAGTTTTGTGCCGAAGGCTGCACACAGGAAACCATCTTTCTGAACAATCAGGGTATTTCTGAGCTCTCTCAGATCAACAGGGATAATTGTTCCGGGGTATGGTGCAGCAAATGCGACCCTGCTTTTACTGTGACCCTGATTTGTAAAATGGGTTAAGAAAAGCGACTCTCCGGTAATGATCCTGGAACCGGCGGAGAGGAGTTTCCCCATCAATCCCTGGTTAGGTGTGGAACCGTCACCCATCTTGACTTCGAAGGTGATCCCCTGTTCCATATAGACCATTGTTCCGGCCTCGGCGATTACCGTTTCTCCCGGATCGAGTTCAATCTCAACGAACTGGATGTCGTCACCAAAAATCTTATAATCAATCTCATGGGATACCATAGCATTTCTGTTTTAATTGTTTTGAATTTTAGATAATACCGAAATTTAACAATCTGATTGCAGTAAGCCAAATGATTGAATAAAATTATTATTTTTGCGCCAATAGGGTTGTTAGCTCAGTTGGTTTAGAGCATTACCTTGACAGGGTAGGGGTCACTGGTTCGACTCCAGTACAACCCACCTTTGCCCGCCATAGCTTTAGCGACGGCGGGCTTTCATTTTGCCACCTCTGCAGCCTTGTATTCTTAAGTAAAAACCCCCGGCATCGCTGCCAGGGGTCACCCTATCCTGAACCTAAACCTATTTCCCGATAGAAGGGAGATAATCTAAAAATGATATGTAATTTCCAACTTATTTAATTACCATAGAAAGATTAATCAATTTATTTTCTGGCATTTAAGAATTATTAACATAATTAACATAGATTAACATTAAAAAGAACCCCCGACCTGAAAACCCTACATTGTTATGCGTTCGTGCTATTTAAGAAATCTCCGGATTCAAGACTTTTTGTCAATTCATTCAATAATCTGACCATAGGGGCACCGTCTATAACGTCGTGGTCAACAAGAATAGTCATGTTTAAGATCTCTCTGATTTTTATTTCGTTTTCAATTACAACAGCTTTTTTAATGACGGAACCAATGCCAAAGGAAATTGGATGTACTGATTTTTGAATAAACCAACCATTTATCTTTCCCATCATGCCAACTGAAGTAATTACTGCATTACCCATTTTTTTATAAGCCAACTTTGGATTTCCAAGCATAAACTTCCATATCGCTCTTCTAATGAATCCCGGCATATGGTAATATAATCGTTCTGAAATCTTTGATTGCTTGTTAATGACAATATCACTGCCTGATAATTCTTTATTTTTGGCGTTTTCGATTTCATTGGCGATTTCCAGGGCTGTTTTCAAATTGGTCTTTTCAATAACAACTGGTATAGGTACTCTTTTATCGCCGATTTTCTTTTCAACGAGAATTGAGATGTTGATGTCATTAAAAAGGATGAGATTCTTTTTATTATAAAGGTATGCTGAAGCTTCCGGGTTATTTTTAAGAATAGTGCTAATTACTTTTATGATCCAGGCATTCAGGGAAATATTTAAACCATTTTTCCTCATTTCACGTAATCTGGTCCTGCTTTCTGTAACATCAAATTCGAGCAAAGCGCTTACATGATGTTTAAGTAATCCAACTGAAAAAATATCAAATGTTGCTATCCTTGACTGAGGTATACTTTTGAAAATATAATCTTCTTTCATTCTGCAAGATTAGCAAATTTTCTTCAGTTTTCTTGCTCTGATATGCTCCTGCCGATTCCTCACTTTGTTCGGCTTTCCGAGTCCAAAAACAATTTTTTTGTACTTCAGGGATTATTGTGTTAGTTTGAATGAGTTGAAGTAGAAATGAAAAGCTATGTCATTGTTTAACAACGCGCCTCATTGTTCCATAAGGCTCTGAAAGAGCCATATATGAATAACCCCTGGCGCAGCCAGGGGTAGACTGCTACTCAATCTTTTGCAGCTCTGAAAGAGCTGAATATATTTGTTATGGAAAATATTTTTCATCCGGTATTATACCATACTCTAAAAGTAGGTTTCTGTACTCCTCCTCAAATGATATTTTTTTATGATGTTCCTGCTGATTCTTTATATAATCAATTAATCTATCTATATCCTTAAATGAACATGTAAAAGATCCATAACCAACTGCCCATCCCTTGAATGTCGGGAAATAATTACTGCTTTTCATCCAAATTGAAGATGATACCTTGATGTCTTTAACAAAATCTATAGGTGCAAGGGATGGATTCATATCAGTAAGAATATGAAGGTGATTTTCAACTCCATTTATGCGATACAGGTGACTGTTTTTATGTTTTATTATACCTGTAATATAGGCATAGAGTTCATTAACATGATCCTGTTTGATGGTTGGTAAGCTGTCTTTTGTCCTGAAAACAATATGATACAGATGTTGACGATAGCTCGACATGATGTAAGTTTTTAAAGGTTAGTAATATAGCACGAGGTCACTAAATTACAAAAGTATTTATTCATTTCCAACTATATTAAGCCCTTTCAGGGCTTTAGATCAGAGAGTTAGCCGTGCCCCCGGCTAGCGCCGGGGGTTATTCATATTTAGCCACTGCGTGGCTGAAAACACGTGGTGATTAAGCTGCCATGAGAAGGGGATTACGTGGTTAACAATGTTATACCGGTTAAATCTGCTTTCCCGTTTTTCAGGAATTCGTAAGTCATCCGATCGGCCTGACAGTCAATAAACCGGATCCGTTTCAAGCTTTTGTTTTTAAAGAAAGTGTTAATAAGCGTTGCATTCTGGAATGTCACCCTGGTAAATGCGCAGTTTGCAAAATAGCAGTCATCCAATGTGCCGGCGAAAACCATATCGGCAATCTGTGTATCAATAAAAGAGGTGCGGTTCCAAACAGCATTAGCAATTGTATTTTTCTCTAAGCCACCTGATTTTATTCTCACTCCACTAAAATCGGCGCCGGTGAAATCGCATCCGTAGATATAGCTTTCTGAAAATTCAGTTTCTTTCAGTGAACACTCCTTAAATAGATTGTTGGCCAGGTTGGAATTTTGAATGTGGCTTTTGCTGAAGTCGGAACCTGAAAAGTCACAGCCATCAACATTATTGCTTTTTAGAAGAAGTCCCGACATATCTGAACCGATAAACAGGCATCGCTGCATGTTGGAGGAACTGAATTTTTCATGCAGGTTTTTCAACCCGGAAAAGTCAGCGTCCACCCAGTTTCCATGTGACATATCCCAGCTAAGCTTATTCTCCCGATAGTGCTTTCCGGAGAGCAATTCCGCCGATTGCTTAACCAAAGACTCGACGGGTACCATCCTGTCCCGATAACTATCGGGATCGGATTCAGTGGCCGCAGATTGTATACTTTCTGAAAAATAATTAAGGTCAACACCCAGAATTTCCGCAAGTCGGTTAAAAGTAATGATGTCCGGCATTGATTCCCCGCGCTCCCATTTTCCGACTGCCTGTGAGCTGATGAATAGACTCTGAGCAAGATGGGCTTGAGAAATATTTACTTTCTTTCGGGCTTCGGCAATTTTATTGCCAATCATTTTTGTACTTAACATAAGTTCTGTTTTTTAAATTAGTTGATACGTCAAAGATAGACTGATGTATTTCCCTAATCAAAATAATACATATACTTATAGTTGTAATTACGCTATATATTGTTGTTATTCAACAACATACAGTTGTATCACAACCCCGAAGGGGTTTAATTTGAATAACTGTGGGTGCAATTGGATATTACCCGAAAATCCAGTGTACCATAATTGGTCATAGCACGAATATTTTCAACGATAATCCATTACCGGACTCTGATCAGCGGCGATAGTCTGACCATAGCTCAGATCTGCACCATATTCAAAAGTAACTGCAGCAGATAAATTATTTGCGTTAACAGTGGCATTCAGAGTTGCCCCGGATGAGGTTATATTTGTTGCAGCCTGAGTCAGAGCTTCAGGACTTTGTCCCGGAGTTGTAAATGATATGATCAGCTCCGTACGCTGTTCCTGCAGAATTGGATGCCTAGGCCCGGATATGATATGTTGTGCCGGCAGTTAATCCGCTGAGGATGCTGACAAACTGACCTGTGCCTTTTCCGTCATTAGTCTTTGAATCTGAAATGGAAGGTGCTGCATTTACACTCCAGCATATACCCCTTCCGGTTACTGCTGCCCCTCCGTCAGATATAATATTTCCCCCACTTTCAGCGGATTCAGCTGTGATATCAGTGACTGCAGTTGTTGATAATACAGGCATTTTAGGAGTTTCTTCCTTTTTACATGAATTATTAACTGCAATTGCAATAATAAAAAGTAAAACAATAATTGGTCCCGTTATTGGAAGTTTCATGATAATACCTTTTTGAACTGATAAATCTTTCTGAATAGGCTGGTATCAAATTTACAATTTGTTTCACAAAACACTGTCAGCGGCTAAAATCCAGATCATGGAAGTCATAACTGAAATCAGTCATTGGTGAGATGGCTTTCATTTTAAATCCTGAGGCTTTACCGGTATTGTCCAGATTGAACATTGCATAGGCATCAGCATCCATGCTTCTGTCATTCCACCGGACAATAAAGGTATTGCCTTTATATGCCAGCAATTCGCCCGTAAGTTTCAGGGATCTCTTTGAATCGAACCACAACTTTCCGTTTTTAAGGGAGATTGTCACTTCTCCAAACCATTTATCAGAATATATCCCGGTATATAAACCGTAATCCGGTTTTGTTAATGAACTTTTTTGCTGTGCTTCAATATCTTTCCAGATTTCGTCAGTTATTATTTCCGCTTCCGCAATGTTCTTCTGAGCAGATTCCCGGTATTGTTTTATCCTGTCAACTCCTTTTATACCAAAATAGCTGTCTTTTATCGTATTGGTGATTGCCGTAAATGCTTCCCCGGATTGCTGGTTCGTCAGCACAATGATTCCAAGTTTCATTTCAGGTATGAGTGTTACCTGTGTCACGATGCCTGCCAGGCCTCCGGTATGCCCAACCTGTTTGTATCCCTTCACATCGCTCAGGTTCCAGCCCAGTCCGTAGCCCGCAAAATGTGTATTATAGACTGTTGAACTCCTTACAGGGATTATCGTATGTGGTGACCACATTTCTTCATGTACCTTTTCGGTGAAAAGTTGTGAATTAAGTCCGTCACCATATTTGCCATTATTCATCTGCATAATTATCCACCGGCACAGATCGGTGATATTGCTGTAAATACCTCCTGCTGCATTTCCAACTTCATTAAAGTTAAAATCGCGATCGATGACCTGAACCACGCCATTCACCGGCGCATGTGGATCAATTACATTCGATTTATCCTTTAACCTGCTGTATGATGCGGCACTGCCGGTCATCTTCAGTGGCTGCATTATCCGTGTTTCGATAAAATCCTCCCAGCTAATTCCTGAAACCCTTGCTACAACTTCCCCGGCAATAATATACATCAGATTGTCATAATCATATTTTGTCCTGAAACCTGAAACAGGTTTTAAGTAGCGAAGGTTATGAATGATATCTGTTATTGTGAAATCGTTCAGGCCCGGCCAGATCATAAGGTCTCCTGCCCCTAATCCCAAACCGCTTCTGTGCGTCAGCAGGTCTTTTATAGTAAACTCTTCGGTTACATATGGGTTATATAGCCTGAATTCGGGTATATAATCTATAACCCTGTCATCCCATGTTAATTTCTTCTCATCCATCAGTATGCCCAGAGCTGCCGCAGTAAATGCCTTGCTGTTTGAAGCGATGGCAAACAAAGTATTGGCATCCGTTTTTTGTCTGGTATTGAGTGAGCGGACACCATATCCTTTGGAATGAATGACCTTATCGTCTTTAACGATTGCCACAGCAATCCCCGGGACATCAAATGTTTTCATTGTTAATTCAACAAGACTGTCGATCTGATGGGAGGTGATTATCTGGGCATTAACGGAAATAAAGCTCAGAATCAGTACGGCTGAGACGGCCAGATATTTTTGAAGAGGTCTGATTTTTTTCATTTTGTTTCTATGCTGATTTAAGATGTCGTGCGAAGCTCTCTTTCACATGCTGCCACATAGCATCTGAGAGTACATGCTCGGCTCCGGGTTCAATGAAATATGTGAAGTTATCCGGTACACCTTTCTTTTTGTAGGTTTCTGCAATTCTGCCCAGCCCTCTTTTGACAGACTCAATGGGACTGCCTGAATCTTTTTCACCGAAATTCAGGTGCAGGGCCCTTGGGGCGATCAGTGCAGCAATTTCAGGGGTATCGCCATACTTCAGCCACCCCGGGACAAAATTCGGAAAGCAGTGCAGGATATGATTCTCTTCTATTGCTTCGTATGTAGGAAGGCAGCAATTGCCGATTATACATTTCAGCCTTGGCTCCAGCGGGCCTACCAGCCATGCATGTGTTGAACCCATTGAGTGGCCATAGCAGCCAAGCTTGTCTTTTTGAACTTCAGCTCTTTCAGAGAGGTAGGTTACAGAGACTTTCATGTCGAGAATATCCTTCCAGGCAAGAGAACGTCCCCTTTCAATTTCGCGGAGGAATTCGAAACGTTCATAATCTCCCCTTTGGAGTATTCCTGTAGGATCCTGCCGTTCCTCGAAGCATAGTGAATCGGGGCAGAGTACCACGTAGCCCTCCCGGACAAGCGAGACAGCAGTATGATGCATTGGATTTCCGGCAAGGCCTGCAGGCTCTGATTTTCCCAGGTGATATTCTCCGTTATGCTGGTGCCAGACAGCGATTCCGGGGGCAGGGTTGGATGCTGTTGCTTCATCAGGGATCAGGAGCAGGGCAGGGATCTTTTCACCGGGCTGAACATCGTAAGTAAGGGATTCGATACGATAACCATCCTTCTTAATAGTTTCCCTGATCTGAGGATTAAGGGGTACCGATTCCGGGAACGGTCCTCCGAGACATTCCTGGTACTTTGCGAGTAAATCCACAGAGGCTGAGGAATCAGCGACTGTTGGTTTATTCTGAGTTTTGCAGGACTCAGTTATCGCCATTCCGGATGCAAGGGCTCCCAGCCCCACGATGGCCTGTGACTTTAAGAAACTTCGTCTGTTTTGATTCATGGTATCCTGATTTAAAAGCTGGTATTTACCGGCCATTTTATGTCTAAACTGACGGGAGACGTTCCGTTAAAAGGAATTTCACCCGTTAAAGCCCTTACAGTTGCTTCCTGCATAGGTTTTGCAATACTGTAAGCATTGATTACGGTATTTACGCGTTGGAAATATTCATTGGGAGTATAAGGATCGCCATAAGAAACAACAATCGTTTTTTGTTTCGGCATCGCATTTATAGCCCAGATGCTTTGTGCTTCGTCATCGTAGAACTGTAATGACCCAAATGGCGAGTGGGGGGTACGTACCAGAAGAAAAATTATGCGGTCGTATCTTGTAGTTACATCTTCTGTCCAGCTTTGGGTTTCGTAAAGAATATTATGTTGAAAATCTACCTTATATCCTCGTTTCTCAAATGCTTCTTTAGTATACCGGAGCATATCGAGATTGAAAGAGCCCCCTTTGCGCGATACAGGTGTGACTCCAACCAGCAGGATTTTCTTGTCCTTCTGAGGCGAAATTGGCAGTGCTTGTGTTTTATCCCAGACCAGGGTAACGGCCTTTTCGCAAACAGCCCTGGCAGTCAGTTCAACAAATTGCTTCTCACTATCACTTAATGGTCTTATTATCTGGTAGTCTTTATCAAATAAGCCAATCCATTTTTTTAAAGCCCAAACTCTTTTTACTGCGTCATTCAACCTTTCAACCGGGAATTCGCCACGATTAATCCTGGCTTCCAGAGTATCCATAAAACTGTATGAAGGCCAGAGCATTAAATCGACGCCAGCCAGGAAACTTTGAATTTCTCCTTCCATCTGATCGGGATACCAGTCACGAAAACCTCCCATCACCATAGCATCGGAAACAATAACTCCTTTAAACCCCATTTCATTCTTCAGCAATCCGGTGAGTAGTTCCTTTGAGAGAGTAGCGGGAGGGAATAACCCGTTTATCTTTTCTTTCTGGTATGCAGGCAGGGTAATATGTGCAGGCATAACGGACTTTGCCCCTATGTCAATGAGAGCCTGGAATACCTTTCCGTGATTATTCCACCATTGTTCCATAGTGTAAGGGTTTACACCGGTTACGAGGTGCTGATCACGGTAATCGACACCATCCCCGGGAAATGTCTTTATGGTAGCTGCTACTTTTAAATCCTGAATGGCTTTGATCTGTTGAGACAGGAGCCTTATTGCCTTGCCGGGGTCGTCGGAAATGCTTCGGACATTAATCAGCGGATTAAAAGGGTTTTGGTTTAAATCGACAATGGGATGCAAAACATAATTTATACCCAGCGATCTCGTTTCAAGGTTTACAGCTTTCCCGTAATCGTAAGCCAGCTGTTCGGAATTTGCAGCACCCAATACCATCATATTGGGGAACGATGTCATTCCGGGCATTGATATGCCGCTTTCATAATCCTCCTGGAAGAATAACGGTATTTTGCTCGCTTTTGCGTATTCCAGTGTCCTTAACCGCTGGACAGCAACTTTATCTTCGGGCTTTACTCCGTCAAAAAGTTTCCATCCCATAAAAAACCCGCTGACGGGATAACGTTCAAAATACGATTCAAGTGACCCTCCTCCAAGTTCCATTTCCAATTTCCTGTCGGGAAGCATCAGCATCACCTGTCCGATCTTTTCCCTTAAGGAGAGTCGCATCCATCCGGAATCTTCAGGAGGAATATTAATTATTGAATCCTTATTATCCTTTACTGTTACATTTAAATCATTCTTGTTTTTGCAACTGAACAAAGCCAATCCCAGGACAATACACAGGATTCTGATTACCATAACTATATTATTGTAAATGAGTTCATGGATTTATAATAATAAAGGGATACGGTTTATATCATAAATATAACGAAGAACCGGAATCCTCCGGTATTATAATTCCCGTATTTTAATATTCCTGAACCAGACCGGGTATCCGTGGTCCTGAAGACCGATAAATCCTTCTTTGGAAATTCCTTCGGTAAATCCCGGGAATGTCTTGAATTTGCTGTTTGCTACCAGTGCATCCCATGCAGGTGTCCACAATTCATACTCAACGACTTTTACACCGTTCTGCGTATGGGTGACCTTACCGTTCTGTACACGGATAACAATGGTATTCCACTGGCCTGCTGGATGAACGGTTTTTGGATCAGCAGCAATCATGTCATAAAGTGAACCTGCAAGATGGCTGGGGATTTTATTGTCGGTAGCATCGACGTTGTCGAGCACCTGGATCTCCGGGGAGGCGTAGTATATTGGTTTCCCCGGAACTTCCCTTACATTGATAAATATCCCTGAGTTTGCCATTTTACTTGCTTTCCAGTCAATCGAGATTTCGAAGTTTTTAAATTTCTTATCACTGAACAGGATATCCCCGTTTGCGCCCTCCCCGGGTTTTTTCCCTTCACCGATAACAACCTTCATGGCGTTATCTTCAATCACCCAGTTTTTTGGCATTGATGTTCCGTTGCATTGCCGCCAGCCGCTGAAGTCCTTACCGTTAAATAGAAGTTTCCAGCCATCTTTCTGCTCCTGTGCCGTGAGTTTATTCACATCCTGTCCGATACCTGGCATCACGATTAGCATTAAAGCTATGCATGATAAAAAAATGTTTCTTTTCATTGTATGATTATTAAAAGATTTATAAGGTGCAAATTAATCAAAAAAATCCAAAGACGTTTACTGATCGTAAATCTGGATCAGGGAGTTCTTTCCTTAGTGTTCCTTTGTGCGACCCTTTGTGACCCTTTGTGTTTAAGTTATTATTTATTAAACACTAAGGACACCAAGGGCTTCACTAAGGTACACAAAAGATTCTATTCATAAAAGTAATTATAATGACCATAAAAACAGTCAGTTACAAAAAAGACTATATTTATAGTCATTTTTATTGCAAAATATTTGCATGACTATAAAAATAGTCATATATTTGTATTGAAGGATTGACTTAACAAGGCAAAAGGCAAAAGACAAAAGCATGTATAAGTACAGTTTTTAAAGCCCCCCTTGGCGGGTATGGGGGTGTTAAGTGACAGAGAAAGAGGTGGGTTAAACTAGTATTTATAAACCACGGATTTACACGGAGTTCCACGGAGTAAAACACGGAGGGACTATCGAGAGCATGCCCTGAGCGAAGCGAAGGGGGTTAGGGGCGGGTTTATTTCACAAAAATCAAAAGTTACAAAATGCAACTTACAAAAGCAGAAGAACAGGTAATGCAGATATTATGGGAGATGGAAACAGGTCTCGTGAAGGATATCCGCGATAGCTTCGGTGATCCCAAACCGGCAAGGAATACTGTATCAACGGTATTGAGAGTTCTCGAGAAGAAGGGTTATGTGGGGCATAAGGCGTATGGAAATGTTCATCATTACTTTCCTCTCATTTCAAAGAGCAATTATTCAAAGGGCCAGCTTTTCGGACTTTTGGAAAACTATTTCAATAACTCCTTTCCTGCAATGGCATCATTCTTTGCAAGGGAAAAAGATCTGACAGTCAAGGAGCTTAATGAATTGCTTGAGGCAGCTAAAGTGGAATTATCGAATGACATAAAGAAGAAGTGATGGAAACATCTGGCACTATATCTGTTTAAATCTGTTATCTGGCTTACCGGTTTTGCACTGGTATATATTCTTTTTCTGAAGAATGAAAGATTCTTTGAACTGAACCGGATATTCCTTATAACAGGCATCCTCGCAGCTTTTATCTTGCCATTTGTTACAATCAGCTACAAGGTTATTCTTCCGGTTCCAGGCAGCAGTCAGTCTGAAGCCACTATTGTTAATGGTCTCATTACAGCACGTGACAGTATAGGTAAACCTGATTTCAGATTATTGTTATTTTATCTCTATTTATCAGGACTTCTGTTTGTTGCATTTATGATTGTTAAACAGAGCAGGGCTCTGCTTAAAGTTATAAGGAGGGCAGGACCCATTTCCTCCGATCAGGTTAAGCTTATCAAAACTGCCGAATACGATTCTGCATTTTCATTTTTCTCCTATGTTTTTGTCAATCCTTCAGTTACAGAAATTGAAATTAAGGAGATCATGAATCATGAGATGGTGCATATCCGGCAGAAGCACTGGCTCGATCTGTTGCTTGTTGAGTTGCTCTGCATCCTGCAGTGGTTTAACCCTGTTGTCTGGATCTATATCCGGCTGATAAGGCAAAACCATGAATATATTGCTGATAAGGTGGCGCTGCAGCGGACATCAGACCCGGCAATATACAGGGCAGCCCTGTTGAACCAGATTGTTGGCTCTCCAGTCATCAGCCTGGTGAATTCCTTCAATTATTCACTTAACAAAAAAAGATTTACAATGATGAAAAATATAATAAGCTCACCATACAGGAAGATGAAGATACTCTTTATTCTGCCTGTCTTTGCGATTGTATTTTATGCATTTGCGAAGCCTGATTATCAGTATATTTCTCTGTCTGATAATCCGGGAACCCAAAACCTTGACTCTCCGGCGTCGGATAGAAAAGTCAAAGGGACCATTGTTGAGAATGATGGAACTCCTTTGCAGGGGGCCTCTGTCATTGTTATGGGAACAACCATGGGATCAACCTCCGATGCAAAGGGCTTTTTCAACATTGATAATGTGCCTGAAGATGCAGCAATTGTTGTCACTTTCGTAGGCTATAAGTCGAAGGTCATTAAATCTGAATTCGTCTCCGGTGCAACGATTAAAATGGAAAGAGATACAATAAGCTATCAGAACTCTTCCGTTGGTATGCCGCCACCACCTCCTCCTCCGCCTCCGCCGCCACCTGCCTCAAAAAGTACAGGAACTTCAACAAAGGAAACACCACCTCCAGCCTCTGGTGTACCACCTTCCGCAGGAAATGGGATGCAGGAAGAGAATCTCTTTGTGGTTGTTGAAGAGCTTCCTGAATTTCCGGGAGGCGCCAAAGCTATGAACGCATGGATCACTAAAAACAAGAGAGATCTGGGACCAGGGATTAATGAAAAAATAGACGGGGAGGTCTATGTGACTTTTATTGTAACCAGTAAAGGGAAAATAAGTACCCCGGTGATTAAAAAATCTCTTCATCCCATGCTTGACCTTGAGGCAATGAGGTTGGTATCAGGCATGCCGGATTGGAAACCAGGGAGCCAGAATGGTAAACCGGTTCCTGTTCAGATGATACTGCCG
Source organism: uncultured Bacteroidales bacterium (assembly GCA_963782945.1). Lineage (GTDB taxonomy): Bacteria > Bacteroidota > Bacteroidia > Bacteroidales > VadinHA17 > LD21. The sequence goes on along the minus strand of CAWALO010000026.1, from coordinate 79,877 downwards.
GTGGCGTTTAAGTTGCCTTAAATTTAGAGCGAAGTTCAGACAATTACCAGCAGGGAGAAAAACCCCTCTGTCATCCGCCAGCTGGCGGATGACATCTCCCCTGGAGGGGAGAAAAAAATTGGTCTTTAAGTAAATTGTACTGGGTCAGTGAGAATTTTTCCCCCCTCCGGGGGGAATAAAAGGGGGGCATTTTATCCAAATACAGATCTTCTTAAATACGACCTGTGGAATTACCTAATCCTTACCTGTTTCATTATCCGGTTTAAAGAATGCAGCCCTTACAGCAGGCGGGCAGGGTGAATCAATTCCCTTTACAGCTTTCCATATCACCTCATTGAATTCTGCATCATTAACCCTGTCCTCCCTTGTAAAGTCAAATTTTTCACTCTTTTGCTGCCAGATATTTTCAGCTGTGTTCTTTTCATTAAGGTCAACCTGACAGGGTCTTGCTTCAAACGCAGGATGATCAGCTGTGCTGTTCATGCATCTCCACAGCGGGGTTGCTGCTGCATCATACTGGCTCATGGGGGGTAGTCCGAGGATAAGCTCAATGGTTCTCAGAAGGGAGGATGTTGAATAAGCGGTATGATCCACAAACCCCTTCTTCACATAACCACCTGCAATATATGCAGTGCTCCGGTGGGCATCCACATGATCGGGTCCGTTCTGGGCATCATCTTCAACTATAACGATAAGACTTTGATTCCATATTGGACTATGACTGAGGTAGTCGACAAACATTCCCACTGCGAGGTCATTATCAGCAACATGAGCAAAAGGTGTTGGTCTTCCAAGGCTTAATCCCTCAGTATGATCATTGATGAAGCGGAGAGTATTCAGTTGAGGTACTGAATTTATTGCCATCAGTGAGTCAAAATCTCTTTTCCACTGTGCGAAACGGACTGTATCGCGGATTGAAGGTACCCAAAGTGAGAAATCCTTACAGTAGTGGTCCTCTAAGACAGGGATGTTGGGACCGTTTTCCCCAATAAATTCACCATAGGTACGATAGCTGACACCATTCCGCTTACAATTGTCCCACAGGTAACTTTTATTATTTGCAATCTCCCTTTCTCCTTCAGAATCGTATGATCCGCCTCTGCCACCATAGCTGGTCGGCCAGTTTTTTTCGGTATAATCTGTGGCATATGCTCCCATCGTCCAGTTATGTCCGTCTGCACTGACCTCACCGTCGACAAAGAAATTATCCAGAAGTACAAATTCCCTTGCAATTGCATGTTGATTGGGTGTGATTTTTTCACCAAATAACACCAGGCCGGGGTCACCATTGCCTTCAGGTATATCGCCCAGTACCTGGTCGTATGTACGGTTTTCCTTTATAACATAGAAGATATGCTTAATGGGAGATGGCTCACCGACTTTCATAGGTATTGGATTCCCTTCGGCACCTTCAGATGTCATCTCATTCTTCTTTGAATAAGGGGAATTCTTATAAACAGCCTCTGAATACAAAGCCATTTTATTTATATCCGGTAATGCTATTATGCTCAGTGTTCCCTTAAAGAGGCCTCCTATATACTGTACTTTTATTTTCTGGCCATTTCCACCCTCCTGGTACAGCACCTCATCATCATTACGGTAAGGATCGGGACCATGCGGATTTGCCATTGATGAAAAACCCTTTCCATTGCTGACAAGGATTTTATTTCCGGCAACTCTGACACACGTAGGATACCAGCCTGTCGGGATGAATCCATTACTCCTGCAGGACCCGGGTGTGCTTACATCAAATACGGCAAGAGAGTTATTATCGGCATTGGCTATAAAGAGAGTCTTATCATCCTTGCTCAAAGCCACGCTGTTGCTTGTCGAACCTGCCGGGGAATCAGGATAAAGTGCAGAGTTCAGCGTTTCGATAACTTTCATCCTGCTTGCATCTATTACAGAAACACTGTTGTCATTGGCGTTGGCAACAAAAAGATAACGGCCGTCACCGGTTATGCACATGTCATTTGGATTATCGCCGACAGTTATTGATCGGATGATTTTCAGGACTTTAGTATCAAAAACAATTATTTTATCACAGCCCCAGCAGGAGATGAAAAGGGTTTTCTTATCCGGAGATAATATACAGGTATATCCCTCGCCTCCGATATCGTACTTCCAGATTATTTTCTTTGATTTTGTATCAACGACATACAGGGAATTATTTTCTTTGGTAACTGCATATAGTCTGTTTTTTGAATCATCAAGGGCAATCCCGGCAATTGAGATCTTTTCGGGCCAGGGTTTGCCAATGATTATTGTATCGTACACAGAGATCTGATTATTTACTACCGAATACCTCAGTATCATATTATCATTTCCTCCGGAAGCATAGAGATACTTTCCGTTTCCGGAGAATACCAGTCCCAGCCAGGATTTTCCTATAGAAACAGAATCAACAACAATTTCTTTCTCAATATCAACAAGCTGAATTGACTGGTCACTCTGGCCATTATTTGTGATGGCTGCCAGCTTTTTCGAGGGTGATATGGCGATATTCAGCGGCAGATCGCCCAGAGTCAGGGTTTTGCCTGCAGGAGTAAGACTCCAGCCGTTTGGAAGCGAGATCCGGTGAGATTCAATATCCCCGGAAGTCTGTGCCGTTAGATTTGCATTCAGGCCGATAAGAAATATATTCAGAAGAATGAGAGATCTGGTAGTTATCCGATTCATTTTCATATTATTCAGTTTAATCAGTTAATAGCTGTTCTTGAATTTATTTCGCACCGTCAATTTTGTCCTTTAGATCTTTTTCCAGTACGGAAGGTTTAAACTTCACATTTTCAATCTTTAAAACTACCGGATTTGGCCACTGATTATTTGTATAAAGCCTGTGACCATTTACGGCGCTGATCACCAGTCCTATTGGTGTTGAACTGGTATAGATCTTTGCATCAAAGCCTGGTTTATATTCCACCAATTCACTTGCATAACCCAGGATGGTCACTTTTGTCTGGTCGTTCCCTGAAAGCGTTCTGAAGACAAAATCCTTCCGTTCCCCATACTTCCATTCATTCCCGGCAGGGATAAATGCATACAGGGTATTCTGATCTTTTGCCTTTGTAAACCATACATCACCCTCTTTGATAATTTCCCAGGGACGTATCAGATGAATTGCTTCCTGGTTAACAAGATTCCATAATGCCACTTCACGAAGGAGAGCTTCCTGTTCAATTTGCAATTCGCCATCAGGTTTCGGTCCTACATTAAGCAGCAGATTTCCTCCTTTGGCTCTGGTCTCAATGAGCATGTTTATTATCTCAGTTCCGCTTTTATGGGGGTCGTTAGTCGGTTTATACTGCCAGTCGGTTCCCATAGTGAAACATGCTTCCCATGGTCCCGCTATGGGTTTGTCAGGCAGTTCCTGTTCAGGTGTTTCCATTTGTCCCCTTGTGACAACAACTTGAGGTTGAAGCTTCCATGCATATTCCTTAAGTTCTTCTGCAGGACCGTCAAAAAAGAGGAGATCTATTTTCCCGTAACCGGTAAGCAATTCTTTGATCTGAGCCTTATCATATGCCATCAGTTCCCTGTTATTTACCGGGTAATGCAGAGGGTTTTGAAGCCGGCCTACAGGGATATTGTTTTCATGGAAGAAATGAAAGTCCTCCGGTGAGAAATATATTCCTGTTGCCAGCCCCTGCCTGCGGAAAGCTTCAAGGACCTCTTTCAGAATATCCCGTTTGAAAGGGGTGTTCATTATATTGAATTCAGTAGTTTTGGTATCCCACATGCAAAAACCCGAATGGTGTTTTGCAGTGAAGACAACATACTTCATTCCTGCAAGCTTTGCAAGGATTGCCCAGTCGTCGGGATAAAATTTTCCGGGATTGAATGTTTTGGGCAATTCGTATATGAATCTTTGCAGGTAATCCTCCGAAGCACCGGCCATGGAATGGCTTATTACAGCTCCAACCTGTGAATCCATGCTCCAGTGGATAAACATTCCAAATCCCATATCCATGAACCATTGTTCTCCTTCAGGCTTATTGCCTGTCTGCTGGTTATAAGCTGCAGTCATAGCGAAAAAGGAAAGGAGAAAGACCAGTGAAAATCGCACTTTCATGATTAAGAATTTTTGTTAGCCTCAATTATTTACAATATCAGGTGCGGGGCAGAAATTTATTGCCGGATGTTTTCAGAACTTTAAGGACCTCTTTTTTGATCCTGACAACAACCTCTCCGGAAATACAAACAGGCTCTCCGTCTATATGGAACCTGGTTTCATCTGTTTCAATAATTATCTCTTTATCTGTCCTTATTTGTCTGACATATTTTGACTTATTTATTCTTTTTGTAAAAAGACGGATTACAAACAGAGGTCCGAAGATCTTAGGGAAAGGTTTTATCAGGACAAGATCAATCTTACCGTCATTTGGACGTGCATCGGGTGCGATGAAGGCATAATTGCCGAATTGCCGGGTATTTGCAATGGTAAGGACAAACAATTTTTCAGAAACAATTTCTTCACCCCCGAATTTTATTTTTACATGAAAAGGGCGTAGCTGCAAAAAGGTTTTAAAGGTTAACCAGATATATGGCAGAAATCCGCGTAGTTTAAGGTCATTGAATGAATGCGCAACAAAGCTGTCAAGGCCGATTCCGGCTACATTCAGGCATAATTTATCATTGATCTCTATCACATCGATGTCCATGCTGTCGGCTTTTTTGATGTAAGCCAGCAGAGACCGGAGATTAAGATTAAATCCAAATTCTTTTGCGAAGCCATTACCTGAGCCGAGAGGAAGAACTCCAAAGATCTTTTCGGTGCCGACAAGCTCTGAGGCGACTGTATGGACTGTGCCATCTCCGCCCGCAGCAATATAGACATCATGCTTATCAAAGTTTTTCCTGATAAAGGGCCCGGTGTATGCTTTACTCAATGATTTGTAAATGGATAATTGGCTTTTGCGGCGATCCAGATCTTTTGACACAAAAAAGTTTACCGGCTGAATACCCGCAGTTGGATTCAAAATAAACAGAGCTTTATTGTGATTTTCTGTGGTGGGTATTTTCATTCTCAAATTTACAGAAGATTTTTCCAAAGTCTGTTATGATCAGGAAAGAAGTTACTGATAACTCCTGTTTCTTTATTTAATATGTTAGATAAGGTTATTCCATAAACGGGTATTTGAAATCTGTTGCAGGCATAAGTGTCTCTTTAATAGTTCTCGGGCTGACCCAGCGGAGAAGGTTCAGATAGCTTCCGGCTTTATCGTTTGTGCCTGATGCCCGTGCTCCTCCAAAGGGTTGCTGTCCAACCATTGCTCCTGTTGGTTTATCGTTTATATAGAAATTTCCGGCTGCATACCTCAATGACCTGCATGCTTTAATCATTTCATATTTGTCATTGCTGAATATTGCCCCGGTGAGGCCAAAAGGTGATGTTTCATCGCAAAGCCTTAGTGTCTCCTCAAACTTATCATCTTCATAGACATAGATTGTCATTACCGGGCCAAAGATCTCCTCTTCCATAGTAATAAAGTGAGGGTTTCCCGTGACAATAACAGTGGGTTTTATAAAGTATCCCTTTGATTTATCGCCCTCTCCGCCTGCAATTATCTCTGCATCGGGAGCTGCTTTTGTTTTAGTGATATACGACATTATCCGATCAAAGGATTCTTCATCGATCACTGCATTTACGAAATTTTTAAAATCAGTTACATCTCCGGTTTTTATCTCGCTGATCATCCGCATTATATGCTGTTTTGTTATTTCCCATAATGAAGCGGGGATATATGCCCTGGAGGCGGCCGAGCACTTTTGTCCCTGGTATTCAAAGGCTCCTCTTACAATGGCGGTAGCAAGTTCCTGAGGGTTAGCCGATCTGTGAGCAAAAATAAAATCCTTTCCACCGGTTTCACCAACTATTTTTGGATATGATTTGTAAGTTGAAAGATTTTCTGCAACCTGTTTCCAGAGAGTGTTGAATGTCGGATTTGAACCGGTAAAGTGAATACCGGTCAGTTCTCTGTGATTCAGTACCACGCTGCTGATGAGGGAACCTGAACCGGGGATGAAATTCATTACACCTGATGGTAAACCTGCTTCTTCCAGGATCTTCATAAGATAGTAGTTTGAAAGAAGGGAAGTAGTGGCAGGCTTCCAGACCGTTGTATTGCCCATCAGTGCAACACTTGTATTTAAATTGGAAGCTATTGCGGTGAAGTTGAACGGAGTAACGGTATACACAAACCCCTCGAGGGGGCGGTATTCGATCCGGTTTATTGTCTCATTTTCCGATATAGGCTGCTCCATATATACAAGTGATGCAAAAAAATTATTGAACCTGAGGTAATCTATCACCTCACATGCAGAGTCGATCTCTGCCTGCATTACATTCTTTCCCTGTCCGAGCATAGTAGCGGCATTTATCCGGTACCTGTATTTTTTTGAGATGAGTTCAGCGGCTTTTGCCATTATAGCTGCCCTCTCCATCCAGGACAGGTTCATCCATTCATCTTTTGCCTGAAGGGCTGCCTTGATTGCCAATGTAACCTCTTTTTCACCAGCCTTGTGATAGGTTGCAAGTATATGCTTATGGTCTGAAGGCATTACAATATGACCAGTATTGCCGGTTCGGATCTCTTTCCCTCCGATAATAAGAGGGATATCGATAATACTGTTTTTCTGAACCAGTAGTTCTTCCTCAAGAAGACTCCGTTCCTCACTTCCTGGTTTGTAAGATAAAACCGGTTCATTTTTTGGTTCCCTGAAATTGTATATGGCGTTATTCATTCTGTTTGCATTTTGGATGTAAAGTTAAGGCTTGCAACGCCATATTAAAAATGATATTTATCTTCTATCTTCAAATCATGAGGCTTAATGAAATAGGGAGAATTAAATTTCACTTCCGGTTTTTTGTTGTAATTTGGATACTATTATTTAACTGGTTTGATTATAAACATTGAAAAATCGCGAATATGTCAGAATCAAAATTCTACCATTTTACGGCAGCTGGATTATTCTATGGCGTTCCTACACTTGCAGAGGCGATAGAGGCAGTGAAGGAAGGGGGCTTTCTTTGGCTCAACTTCTATAACCCTTCAAGAGAGGAACTTTCATCACTGGTTGACACCATGGGTATTCATCCTTTATCTGTAGAGGACTGTTTTGATGATAAGCAGGTTCCGAAAATTGAATATTTCAGCAATAATACATTCATTCTGTTCAATGCTTATACTTATGTGGATGATGAACTTCTTATTGATGAGATTGACCTGTTTCTGGGAGCCAAATTCCTCATTACTGTAAGTGGGATTAATTCAGGTGAAAGAAAACCACTGAGTGATGTGGTTAAGATGATAGAAAGCGACCCTAAGAATGCAAAGGCCGGGCCCGACTTTCTGATGCACAGTGTGCTCGATCATCTCGTTGATGAGAAATACCAGGCATTTGACAGGATGGAAGATGACCTTGAGGAAGCTGAAGAATCTCTGATAGGTGATGTAGAAAGATTCCAGCCAAGGCAACTGATCCATCTTCGGAAAATTCTTCTTGCACTCAGGAAAGGATTATACCATGAAAGGGAAATACTTGTAAAGATCTGCAGGTCTGACTGTCCTTTTATCAGCGAAAAAGCAATTGTTCATTACAGGGATGTCTATGACCATCTGGCTAAATTCTTTGAACTTACCGAGACATATCGTGAGATTGAAACAAGCCTGATGGAGCTTTATACTTCTCTTCTCAGCAACCAGATGAATAAGATGTCTAATGAGACTAATTATTCTATGAAGCGGCTCACCCTTATAGCTACTATCTGTATGCCTCTTACTCTTATCGCGGGTATCGGAGGCATGTCAGAATGGTCGATGATGACAGGCCCTGAAAACTGGAAAATATCATACCCATTATTCCTTCTGGGAATGGTGGTACTGGCGTTAATTACATTTTTGATTATAAAGCGGCTTGAAAAAAGAAAAGAGAATCGCCTTAACGAATAACTATCAGATCAGCAGCTTTTGCCGAGATCAAACTTCCGGAAATGTTTTTCTCCATAGGAACGGATGGCATAGGCAAAGAAGAGACCTGAAAGAATATCAATGCTGTAATGTGCGTGTGCGAGGAACAATGCAAGGATAACCACTATCAGGCAGATCCCTATGATCCATCTGTACACTCTGCTGTTCATCAGCAGCAATATCAGGAAGACATTTCCGGCATGACCTGAAGGATATACTCCAAGCTCATAGTTTGCAAACCCGTGAAAAAGAGGATCGGACCCGTTAAACATTGGCGGATTGCCAAATGGTGTCAGAATTATGAATATTCCCCTTACAATGTAAAAAATGCCTATCATCAGGAAGATAAAAGGGATCCTGTTATAGTCCCTTTTGTGTATTATATATACAAAGGCCAGGACTATAGGAACAATGGCAACTATGTCATAAATAAGGGAAACATTAATTACAGGCAGTTTGTCAAGGATCAGGTCCGACAGTACCGGAAGGGATTTCCCCTCGCTCATGTAATTATGCAGATAAGCCTGTGAAGCATTATTGAGTAATATTCCGGCTAATAATGCGGCTATGCCAAGGTAAAAATGACGGCTTTTTAAAACGGGCAGTAAAGATTGAAGGTGGTCAGAAAGATTATTAAACAGTCTGGGCTTATCATCCGGGGTATGATCTGTTTTCATAAGTTTAAGGTTGCGCCAGGTTGTTGTCAGTATTAAATCTGCAAATTTATAAATGAGGGACAAATGTACAAAGAAAAGTTAATATTACAGATTTTGATCTTCCAATGATTCAGGTGACATTTGACTATAGGTAAGAAGTATCTCTTCCCTGTATTCTTCTGGTGCTTCAAGATGGCCCCAGCTTGATTGCATCTGCCACAATCCATCATAAACGGAGTCGTGATATGACCTTATAAGATGAGGTATATTCTTTTCATTTAGTATCTCATCCAGAAGCTTAGCCTCAAACTCATTATTGAAATCCAGGACCTTTACATTCATTTTTAATTTTCCTTTTTCTGCATTATTAAAGCACAATTGTTGAGCAGGACATCCATAAGAAAGCCTGAACATTCACCACGCATTGTTATCTTTTCACCAACCCTGAATATGGACGGATCACTAATTGCCGGAAAGGTACAGATGACGGATGATAAATCACTGTCAGTTGCCAGTGAGATACTTACCACATTGTTTTCAGCCGGTTTAACAGAGGCAATATTCCCGGTTACTTCCACGATCTTATTAATATATATTAAGGAAGCTTTGGCCTCGTCATCTTCAAAGGCCTTCTGAAGAGCAGAAGCCGTGAGAATAAAATCAGGTTTGGCTTTAGACATATCGGTGGCCTTCAGGTTATAATAATACAAGGCTGCCAATATTGCTGCCAAAGCAATAAATGTTACAAAAAACAATGCCACTTTAACATATGTTTTCATATTCCCAGGGTAAAAATATTCTACATTTGCACTCTGTTCTGTTATCTATACAAGATACTACTTATTTTCGACAGGAGTGTACTTCATCGAAACGGTTACCTCAAGATTCCTGCTGATCTTTTCTCTTACCACACCAGGAATCTCTATCTTATAGTCTTCGGGAGCAATATTGAATTTTGAATTTGCATTTATTCCACCTGTGATTACCTCAATTGTGCCTTTGGCGTTGACTTTATTGGTCACATTATGCAATGTAAGGTCGCCTTCGACGGTAACATCGTATGTTCCGTTCTTTGAAAAATTAACGGATGACAGGTTGGTTATTTTTCCCTTAAAGGTTGATTTGGGATACTTTTCCGATTCCATATAGTTTTCATTGAAATGTTCTTCCATCAGAGCCTTTTCAAAATGGAAAGATTTAATCAGTACCTGGAAAACCATTTCTCCGGTTCCTGCATCCAGAACAGCAGCAACCTGGTTATTTTCGGCTTTAATGTCTTCCAGGGGAGTATGTGAGTAGAATCCTATAAAACCATTTTTGGTCATATATTTCTGTGCATTTGCTGAATAACCAGCAACCAGGAGAAAAAATATTATAGCTATGTGTTTCATAATAAATCAAATTAATTTGGTGTAAGAGAATTATTAATAAACAAAATTGGTGCCAAGGAATAATTATGATGTTACATTCCTAAAATTGGCAGTTGGCAAAAAGCAGTTGGCAAAAGGCATTGCCCACTGCCAATTGCCCACTGCCAACTTTTTATATTGAGTTTCCACGACATCAGTATTGTACCGCCGGTGCCTTTTGTTTTTTCAAAGTAAACACCCTGGAAATATTGAATCCAAAGTGGATATCACCTTTTATCCATTGCCCGGTTGTTTCACCGATAAATCCCTTTTCAATAGTCTGTACTGAATTGCTGAAAAGAAGCTGGAATACGTGTCCTCCCGTTTCGATATCAACACCAATGGATAAAGGGTTATAATATTTGGGATTACTATAGGGATTTTGATTTATGACATAGAAATACTCTGCGTTGAAGCTGATTCTTTTTGAAAGCTTTATTCTTCCGCCCGCACCAATAGCGAACAGATCATTTGGGTCAAGCTCGGTGGGCACGAGATTACGATGAACATAAGAGGGAGTAAGCTGTAAAGATAGGGACTGATTGAATTTCCGGGCAATCAGAGCCTGAACAACATAAGACAGCCTTGATGAAAAATAGTTTGTTACAGTATCTGTCTGCCACTTCTGGGATTTCAGGGCAACTGAAGAAAACAGTGAAAGAGATACCGGCATTTCTTTTGCACCGGACGATTGCCTCAGTAGAGCGAACTTTGCAAATCCATCGAATGTCTTTTCATAGGTTCCTCTGCCCAGGCCTGCCATAAGCCATTTTAAAATTCCATATTCCAGGCTGAGGTGGGTATTAGCCTGATCAAGCCCCCAAAACTCATATGCACCTGAGTTTACAGGCCCGAAGCGGTGAGATATCCTGAAATCAAGTTGTCCGGGAGCCATTTTCTCGATGGAATGGCCATTCATTACCCTGGTAGATTTAAAAGTAGCTGTAGTGTAATTGATCCCGCTGGCTGTGCTGTCGTTGAGAAGGTCCATAAGATCATTCTGGGCAAAAATTCCAGGAGTAATGAGTGATAGAATAGCAATAAGAAATAATTGTCTCATATTCTGAAGATTAATGCAATTATAAAATTACTCAGGCATTCCGGCCATTAGCCAAAGATCCCACTGTCTGATTGCGCAGTCACTTAATTTCCCTGCATTTTTTGGCATCGGATACAAACCTGTATGCTTTATCGCGGGTGTTATCTGAGGGGCATAATGTACAACATCGGCATAACTGGTCAGGGAGATGGCTCCCTGCGGGGCTGGTCCTCCATGGCAGCCGGTGCAGTAGTTATCCATTGTAAGGGCAATAACAGAACTATAGGTGATATTTGTTGAGTCGCATCCGAATGAAGGATATAAAACCTCCTCACTGTCATAATAACATGAAAAGAAGAATGATGAGAATAAGAATGCAGTTATACTTAACATGAATAATCGCTTCATGACGGTCAGATTGAGTTTTGATTTAAAAGTTGTTACTGCCAATTCTGCCTTTCGCCTGGCTGGTATGACAAAAGGATGAATTTTCTGTACTATCCACGGCGCCCTGTTCGATCCAGAATCTGATTATTGATCTGCTTTCCTCTGAAAGAGGCTGATCCGGTGGCATCTTATTCTCTCCCCATACAGTGGTTATTGCCTTATATAACTGGCTTTTATCAGGATTATACGGGCTTACGGCATTATGAATATCCGCATAGGTAATCAGAGGCATGGCTTCTCCATTTCCGTCGTGACAGTTTTGTATGGCGCAATTACTGCCTATTATTGCCGAGACATCCTTGAAACATATCTCCGGTATAGTTATATCGGTTTTATGTGTGCAGGAATTTATCCATGAGAAGGTGGAGAAGCATATCAGTAGTGCAAGAGAAAGAGTTGTTTTATCCGGCTTCATACTATAATAATAGGTTTGAGATTTACTGGTAAAGGTATAAATATTCCCTTGTGTAAAGTTCTTTTGGTATTAAGATACCATTTTGTCAGGTTTGGCAAATAAGGTTTTGAATTCGTGTTCGAAATTTGGGGTGAAAATCCCTTTCCCGAGATTATTCCTGATCTCCTGCATTGACCAGAATCTTCCTTCATCAATTTCATCCCTGTTTATGGCCGGGATCTTCTCTGTCACAGTTGAAAACGAATTCACAAGTTCCCTTTCCCGGTCTGATTCCCAGACATAGCTTCTTAAGAAATGCGGAGTGAATCCATTCATTCCAAGCTCTTCCCTTGTCTCCCTTATCAGGGCTTCTGTTACAGATTCACCAATACCTATATGTCCGCCCACAGATGTATCCCATTTTCCTGGCTGGGTATCTTTTTTCACCGATCGTTTCTGAAGATACAATTTCCCTGAGCGGTTAAATATGTGAAGATGTACAACAGGATGGAGAAGAAAGCTCTTGCCGTCGTGACAGACCGACCGCGGAGCTTTTCCGGTTACTTTGCCTTCACTGTTCACGACAGGGAACCATTCCTCATTTTTGTACCGCCTTTTCATAAGCCGGTTCTGTATGATCATAAAGGCAAAAAATATTCCGAAAAATATATAATAAAGACCTCCGCTTATAAAGAACCAGGCTTCTTTCGACATGTAAAAAGCAGAAAATAAGACAAGTATGATATGAAATGCAGTAATCCAGAAAACAGCGATCATATTATTTCTCATTGATTTTTCCTGTGTTGCATTGAGCTGGATCTCTCCCATATACCGCTCCGACATCGCCTTCAGAATATTTTTTGGACCCCAGAGTGAAAAGGCAATAACTGAAAGAAGTATAGCTTCAATCAGGGCAGGTTTTATTTTGAAGAAAATGTCATTTTCAAATAGAATGGATACGGCTCCCAATACAAGAAGTAAAAGTGTATCAAGCAGGATGAACCTGTCGATGATCTTGTCTTTTATATAGTAAAACAGAAATTCGGCTACCCCTGTTCCCAGAGCCACATAGAGGCCAACCATCGTTCCCCAGATCTCATCGGCAAGGATGAAGATGAGCAGGGGTACCAACCCCGGCAGCATTTTTTTCAGGAGAGATAAATTCATTTAAAAAAATTAAAACACAAAATTAAAAATTAAATGCATTGTAGGGACGTTGCATGCATATTGTGGGGACGTTGCATGCAACGTCCCTACCAGACATTATTCCCGGTTATTGTAAATCCGCACCGTATTGAATTGCCATCTTCATCGACAGCTGTCAGCACATGATAGCCGGGCTCTGCCTGGATATTTATCTGGTGCAGGAATCTTGTGGTGGTTACATATGTATCATCGAGATGCCAGAATATTTTTTTTGATGGGTTCCTGTGAGCCACTTCAGGTATTATCCTGGTACGCATTCCTTCCTGGTCACGCGGGATGAAAATTTTTATTCCCGGAGTAGGATAGATAAATTCCATCACCTGGATATTCCTGCCTGAAGCACATCCGGGAGCAGCAGGAGGCATCACGATATATTCCGGATGTTTCTGCCTGTAGAAATATTCCATTGCAGGCGGAAGGATGAACCATGGCACATTTAAAATGTCGTCTGGTGAGGCACAATCTGTGGTTACCTGAAGAGTTTTTGCCCTGTTCAGATGAATGATCCTGTGATATGGGCACACTTCACTTCTCAATCCATTTACGCAGGCCTGTACAGCTTCCGTTTCAGGGCAGTCGGGTCCTGCCCTGAAGCCGCTGCTGGTGCACACATCAATCATTGTTAAATCTTCATCAGGAGTGCTGAACCATGTCTGTGATCCCATCATGCTTACTATGTCGAACAATACCGGAGCGGCGGCTGAAGTACCCGTAAGTCCTGGTCTTCCTTCCCCGTCAGCATTACCTGTCCATACCCCTACTACATACCCCGGTGTTGTGCCTACTGCCCATCCGTCGCGGAATCCAAAGCTGGTTCCGGTTTTCCAGGCAAGGTTAAGTGATGAGGCAAAATACTGCCATCCTGTTTCACTTTCCGGCCTGTTGACCCTTTGAAGGGCTTCATATGTAAGCCATATCGATGAGGCTGAAAGAGGAGGGACCGCCTCTTCCGTCAGAGTCTGAGCAGGACCATTTTGCTGAATGACTATTGGAGGATGGTAATCTTCTTTTATATATATTTTTTCGTTGTTATACCTGTTAAGCACACGAGAGAGTGAGGCATATGTGCCTGTGAGCTCCCACAGTGATGTCTCTCCCCCGCCGAGAATAAGTGAAAGCCCATAATAATCTGCGGAATTACGGAATGAAGTAAATCCTGTTTTTTTCAGTAGATCGAGTAAGCGCTCAGGGTTATATTTCTGAAGCATTTTTACAGCAGGAATATTAAGCGATTGGGAAAGAGCAGAGCCTGCAGGTACAGCCCCTCTGTAACTCAGGTCGAAGTTTTTCGGAGAGAAGCCCGGAAACCTTGCCGGGATATCGGCGACAAGTGAGTTTGGCAGGATATCTCCCGACTGCTGCATACCGGCATAAAGGATTGGCTTCAGTATGCTGCCTGTGCTTCGCAATGAACGGATGATATCGACATCACCGCCATGCAGGGCAGCTTCTTCAAGAGTGCTGTTCCCTACATAGGCAAGCACATTCCCTGTTTCTACTTCAACTACAAGGCAGGCAGAGTTGAATATGTAATTATTTTCCAGATCTTTCTGGTGGGTATTTACTATATCCGTTACCCTTTCCTGAAGCAGTTCGTCAACAGTTGTCCTTATCCTGGCCCCCCTGTTCTTTTTTAAAAAATAGTCTGTAAGATGAGGCGCTTTTGAAGGCAGGGTTTTAGGGGCTGACAGAAGCGGTTCATCCAGAGACAGCACCAGGGTAAGGGAATCATAGTATCCCCTTTCATAAAGACGTCTTAAAAGATCATTGCGTTTTTTTCTCAGGATTTCCTGGTTTCTTCCCGGATTAACCAGGGCAGGTGAATTAGGGATGATCGCGAGAGCCGCAGCTTCTGCCCACGTAAGGTCAGGGGATGATTTCCCGCCATACCTCCAGGCTGCAGCTTCCAGCCCTACGGTGTTGCCTCCGAAGGGTGCATTGGCTGTGTACATCAGCAATATTTTCTTCTTTGAACTGAAAAGCTCAAGCTTCACTGCAGAAAGCATTTCGATCATCTTTTCGGAATAAGTCCGTGGCTGCCCTCCTCTGGAGATCCTGGCAACCTGCATTGTGATGGTGCTGCCACCGCTGATTATTCTTCCTGCTTTTATATTGTATATTGCTGCCCGCAATATTGCCACAGGATTAATTCCGGGGTGATAATAGAAATAGCGGTCCTCAAAGGTAAGTATGGCCTTCTCGAATTTCTCCGGTATATTGTCTGTTCCGGGGAACCGCCATTGTCCGTCATCAGCTATACGGGCACCAATGAGAGCTCCGTTTTTTGCCTCCACCACAGTCGATAACGGGCTCCGGAACCGGGGTAATGGAGAAAGCAAAACCGGAGTTATTAATACCCCGGTTGCAATCAGAATTATTTTCAGTCTTTTATTCAATTTTCCGGCCGGTTACTTTTACAGGATTCCCCGGATACCTGGAATAGCAGTTTGCCTTGTACATTGCTTCGCACCAGATTGAGGGCTGATAGAACTCTCCTTTATAGGCAGCGCTGATAATCATCAGAAAAGTCTTTGACTCGCCTCTTCCCAGGCTAAAATAGGTATTTAGCCTGTCATCCCTGAAGTCGCGGTAGTCATAGCTGCTTTCTTTAATTCCGGTGACAGCATCAAACAGTCTCGTGTTTCGGATCTCCCATCCGGAGGGCACCATTTGAGTGAGAGCTATATTATCAATCTCTGTGAAAGTATTATTGGTAACCTTAACCACCATCATAAAATCTGATCCCTGTTCAAGATTTTTATGATCGACAGGTCTCATATTCATATCCATATAGTCTACTTTCATTGCCAGGCCCTTTTCTTCCCTTACAATATCGGACTGCATCGGAATGCCTTTTCTGATGAGAGTCAGATAGACTGGTTTATCTGAGCTGTTTTCAACAATCAGTGAATTATTCCCGTCAGTCATCTTTAACTCCTTTGACCAGACCTGTTTTGACAGTATCGATTGTTCTGATCTTTCCCCATTCAGGCTGATCTTTATTTTTGAAGGGCTATCCTGGTTTCCGGTAAGGGTTTCGGCCCATTTCATGTAGGAGAAAAGCCCCCATGCGATTGATTGTGTACTGTACCAGCTGTTTTCATTGAAATTGTCACAAATCTCTTTCAGCAATGGGAGAGCCTGTTCTTCATTTTTAAGAAGTGTAAGAGTGTACAATATAATTGCTTTATCGCGGATACTGCTGCCATAATAATAATCATAATACTCAGGTTCTGTTGAGGTATTTCTCACATCAAGCAGACCTGAGGCAACTTCCGGACGTCCTGTTTTTGCAAAGGCTGCCGCCAGCAGCCA
Source organism: uncultured Bacteroidales bacterium (assembly GCA_963782945.1). Classification (GTDB taxonomy): domain Bacteria; phylum Bacteroidota; class Bacteroidia; order Bacteroidales; family VadinHA17; genus LD21. The sequence goes on along the minus strand of CAWALO010000026.1, from coordinate 63,441 downwards.
TCGTGAGAGCTGCGGAATGTCTGTTGTTTCTCTGAGCCTGTTCATTGCTCCTTTCTCGGGTTGTCCTGCCAATGCCAGGGTAAACAGCCTGTAGGCCTGGTCAGTTGCTGATTGCCTGAATTGTTTATCAGCGCGCCAATCCTGGGCTTCTTTTTTCTGGAAGCTTATCCATCTCTGTTTGAAGCCTGCCGGGATGCTGTATCCCAATCTTTCTGCCTCAGTCATAAAGTGTCCTGCATAGGAGGTAACCCAGTTATCGGCCTGGATTGCGCCGGGCCAGAGTGCAATACCTCCGTCAGCCATTTGTCTGGAGATAATTTTACTGATGGCTTCCTTAACATTGGCCGACACACTCTCGGAAATGACAGCATCGGTGCCCTTAAGGTCCTTAAGCCATAATTGAGGGAAGGCTGCGGATGTTATCTGTTCTGAACAGCCATGAGGATAATTGATCAGATAATCCAGCCTTTTCTCAAGGTTTATTGAAGGCAGGGAGGAGACCTCAAGGATTGCAGAATTTGAGCCATAGATCCCGATCGGCCGGAAAGAGGTTTCCCATTTTTCTCCATTCCTTAAAACTTTTAATTCAGACCTTGTTTCCGGAGGATTGGGGCTTCTTACTTCAATTGTCATATTATAAGTGGCTGTTTCACCTCCGCCTGTTGCCGTGATGCTGATCTTAGCAATTCCTCTCTTTTCTCCGACAGTAAATGAAAGTTCTGCATCTTTTTCTCCCGGACCTGTTGCAGATACATTGACAGTATTCTCTTTAAAGCTTACCAGCTCATTGGATTCCGCCTTAACTACAATATCTTTTATTCCCTCCTTCTGGATAAAGAGGGTCATTGGGAGTGCAACTTTTTCGCCCGGACTGATTACCCTGGGAGCGGTTACGAGTACCATAAGAGGATCTCTTACAGGGACAGCTTTTTCAGCAATGCCGAACGACCTGTCGCTTCCTGCAATAACCATAATCCTTACTGACCCGGTATATTGCGGAAGAGAAATGACATGGGCATTGGTCTTTCCTGCTGCCAGATTAGAACGGGCCAAGGAACCTGACCACTGGCACAAATCTCTTTGCCTTGTTGGCAGATTTGTCAGTCAGCGCTTCATCACCACCTATGGCAAAGATCTTTTCGAGGGTTCCTCCGAATGCTCCGAGAACATAGTCGTAAAGATCCCATGTCTTGACACCGAGAGCTTCCCGGGAGTAAAAATAGTCCCATGGATTTGGTGTTTTGAATCCTGTCAGATCAAGCAAGCCTTCATCTACAACTGCCACGGTATAGGCCATAGCTTTTCTGTTTGCCTCGCTGACCTTTATGGTGAAAGGTTTTTGTGACCTCAGCTCATCCGGCATATCAATAAGAGGTGAAAGCCTGGTATCAGGATCTTCAACCATTACAGGCACAATACCGTACAGCCTTACAGGCATATCGTTAATCGACTGCGCATGGGGCTGTATCACTGTTACATAGGCGTAAACATTGGGAGCCATCTCAGGTTTTGCCATGAAGCTGACTTCCGTGGTACCTTTTTTGGTGTTTACGCGGATCTGTTCAAGTACTCCGGTTGAGTTTTCAAGGGTGATAATGGCACGGGAGTTTTCCGGTGAAGGGAACGAAAGTTTTATCTGATCACCCGGATTGTATTTTGCCTTATCTGTGTTAACAGAGAGCAGGGTTGCACCGTCACTGTTTCCTTTCATCCCGTATTCCCAGGGCCAGTCAACGAGGAGTATTTTTCCGGTGGAATGGCCAGCCGGCGTTGTCGCCCTTATCAGGTACCGGCCCCAATCTTTCTTACCAATATTGAAGGTGATGGAACCTTCACCTCCTGAGGTTGCAATGGTCTTTCTGATCACGGGTTTATATTCGTCACTGGAAATATAGTATCCAAGATTCTCCTCGTCAGATTCCCACCACCATCTGTAGGAGATTTTATAAATAGTGATCTCAACCTCCGATCTGACAGGTTTTCCTTTTTCGTCAACCGTGACTATTTTTATTTCATTGTCGGTGTCAGTGAAAAGCATCCTCTCTTTTCCTTTCAGCCCGGGAAGATTGATACCTGCAAAGACAGGATATGGTGCATATTTGATTGTTGTCTGGGTAATGCTCTCATCACCTCCCGGTTCCTTTGCTCTTGCAGTGAAAACTGCATTCAGCATTCCGGGGGCATCTATCTCCTCGGGGTCAAAAGTAATTTTCGCATTTCCGTTCTCATCAATAGCATCATCAAAGATCCTGACAGTTTCTGAGTAAAATTCCTTTGCCGGGTCATCAAAGGTATACTGCCCGTATTTTTCGAATTCAGTTTTTGTATGTTTCAGGAGATATTCAACAGATGCTCTAAGATTCTTTGCAACAGACCCGTTAAGCCACTTTACGTTGAGGGTCCCTTTGGTGACGGGATCCGACCCCCCAAGGATTTCGGCAGGGAAATTAAGGTTTATTTTAAGCCTGTTGGGCTTTACAGTTTCAATGCGGATACGTTTTGTAAATGTAGCGCCGCCTATCCTGAACACTGCCCTGTAGTTTCCTGTTACTGCATCCGTCTCCGTTTTTGTTTTAAAAACAAGAAGGTTAGAACCGCTGGCTTTCTGAACCTGGTTATCAGCCTTTTGTTCCAGAGGATTAATGAGCTCAAACTGAACAGGGTGGCCGGGTGGCAGATCGCTCATCATATCCTTGATGAAGATCGAAAGAAATATGGAATCACCCGGTCTCCAGACATCTCTTTCCCCGTAAATAAAAGCTTTGATGCCATTTTCAGGACTGCTTCCCGTAACATCAAATGAACTGAGTGAAAGGGAAGAACCATCATTGACTTTGAGGTAATTGCGGTCCTTATCTTTTCTTGCAATTGCGAGGAAAGGTTTTCTTTCACAGAATAAGGCTGCGGAGCCATCCTGGTCAGTTGTTCCTGTAATTATCAGCTGCATCTGGAAATCAAAGACATCGATAGTGACCCCATTTAACGGCATGGCAGTTATGAGGTCGTTGGCCATTACATGAAGGATCTTATCCTCACCTTTTTTTGCAATGAGACCTATGTTTGATGCAAGGATATTTCTTGAAACGCCTCTGTCAGGATAATAGTAAGCATCCTTGCATGGGTTTTCGCGATCGCTCCAGTTGAAATTGAATCTGTAATAAAGGTCATCGTAGTTGTCATAATAATAATTTTCAGGATCATCCCAGAATTCGCGGCTCTGTTCCTCCGACTGCTGAAGCTCCTCTTCATATTTGCTTTCTTCTCCCTTGTCACTGCAGGGATACAGAGAATAGGATCTTCTCATTCCAAGCGACACTTTATAAAGTACCCCGGGCTCAATATCTATATAATCAGCAAGATCGATGGTATAGAGATTCCATGTCCCGGCATTCATTCCGGAGCTGTTTAGCAGATCGACTCTGCCTGAGAAAACGGGACGTCCGAATCTTTTGACGGAACTGCTACCGTTGAGATTATTCTCCTGGAGAAAGTAAGGAAGGTTGTTATCAAAGATCCTTACTATTCTGAGGTCAACTGCTTTCAGGTTAGCCGCTTTAAACGGGAAGATCAGATTTTTTGATGAAGGCAGAATAACACCGTTGCCTTCGGTCAGTAACCCCGGGGGTACTGCGGTGAAATTGAGCTGCCTGAGAACCGACGATTTGAGTGTTAATCCTTTGTTGCTTTTTAATGAGGATTCAATATTCAGACTGACTGTGCCCTGTAACTTGTTTGACGGAAAGAGGCTGATTATATTTGAGTTGATACTTACAGTTGTCGGAGTTGAAGGGGTAAATTGAATCAGTCCATCAATCTCCTGTGCAGCTTCAACCGGATCAGAAAATATAATATCAATTTTCTGGTTTTCACCGGCAGACATAGCAATATCAATAATGCTGAATTCTCCTGCAGGAGGGATATTTATCAGGGAGGAACCCTTCTGATTTACTCCGGTTGATGTTCCGTCCCAGGAAATGGTGAGTTCCTGCAATTCGCTGCTTCTGCCGATACCTGATACAGTGAACTTATGGATAAGATTATCCGGGTGGTCCCACTTTATATCAAGTTTCTTTCTTCCGAGTTTTGCCCTGAGCCAGCTTTCAGCTTCCCTCGCTTCAATAAAATCTGAAGCGATTATCTCTCCGTGAAGGAGGTAAATATCTCCTTCGGGAGAAGCGCATTCCAGTGCTCCAACGGTAACGCGGAAATCTTTTTTTAGTGTCTGGATCCGAAGTGGAAAAACCTTCAGACGTTCCTGTACACTGGCAAGTTTATCCAGGTTAAGTCCGCCGGTATAGGTTGTTCCCGGTTCAAGCAGCCTTGAAGGGGTGAAGACGAGGGTTGACTCATCTTTCCATTCTGTTTTGCCTTTTATTGCCGGATCAAATACAAACAATCCGGTAGCTGACTTATCAGCTTTTGCAGCAAATTCGGGAGTGAACCGGACCTCTATTGCAGAATTTGATGCTATAATTCCCGATGTATAACCTGCAATATACTCGCTGAACCCCTTATCCAGTGGGATGTTTGCAGTATAATCCCCCTGGCGGTCTCTCCTGAGCTTCAGCAATGGCTTTTTATCTTTCGGGCCGCATGATGTAACAAAAAGTAAGGCGAGAAATATCAGAAGGATCTTTTCAGCTTTCATGATCGGAGGATATTAGTTTAGGGGAACTAAATTACAAAAAAAAACGATGGAAGATAATCGCAGGATGGGAGTTTAAGATTGCTTCCCCCTCCTTCGTCGGGGTCGCAATGACGTCCAATTTAAGACTAGTTGGTTATGGCGTCACCAGTTCTGTTCTGAGCTTACTGACGTAATCCCTGATCTTGTTAAGGGTTTCAACATCAACAGTCATTTCGCTGCCGGAGGCGCGGAGCACCTGTTTTGCGGTGTCAATTTCAAGGTCCCCTTTTCTGAAATATATATCGAAGGTATCAAAATAGTTTTTCAGGTATTTGAGCTTCTTGGTATAATATACAACAACCGGATCATCATAGTAATTTTTCAGGAAGCTAAGCAGACTGGTAAGGGTATATTTCTGTTCGGCAATTTTCTGAACCACCTGGGGGTCTGGATTTTCAGGATTGTAAATAAGCTGGGTAGCAATATAAACGGCTTCAACCCATCCTCCCATAACCATAAGGCCTGCCGTGCTTTCACGTCCTCCTTCCCGCAGGTGATCCTCCATTTTGAAGTAGGCATTATTCATGAGAATCATAATAGTGTCAGGATCAGACATATCCGACTCAATGCTTTTGATCGGATCTGTAAGATAACTATCAGGTATTCCGAGCTTGTTGCTCATAGATCGTATTGTCATCATATATTCGATCATCTCCTGTCCTACTCCGAACATTTTGAGATATCCCATGTCAACTCCGTAAATACCGGTATTAATGGATGCTTTTGAGATACTCAGGTAGAGATCTTTGTTTGAAGTGGGATTCAGGATTGCATTACTGTAAGTGACTCCCAGCCTGTTGAAGATCTGGCAGATCTCTATCGGTGTCAGAAGCCCATAGAATATCTCATTTTTTACAAATGAGGTGTTTGTGCCCGCTGAATCTGTCTTATATGTGGAGAAAGATGGTTCGAAAGGTTCTTTGGCAACAGGATTTTCTTTACATGAAGCCAGACTAAGAAATAAAAGAAAAGTTATGAAAAGATTGCAGAGCCTGTTCATTATTTCAATTTGGGAAGTAAAAATAATAATTATTATGAATCTTCTGAGAATAGATGATTTATTCGCAATGTTCTCATAATTCCACTGAGAGTTTTGCCCCCCTGCCCCCCTGGATCGTCTGAGAGTTTTGCCCCCTGCCCTCCTAAAGGGGGGTTAATCCACGATAAATAATATATTCTTTTTAATATCAGAGTATTAGCCCCCCTTTAGGGGGGATGGGGGGCAGCAATGGTGAGCAGGGGGGATGGGGGGCAGTGAGGGTGTGTAGTGGGTTGGGGAGCTGATTACCCCACGCTAAAGCAATATCCTGTTTCCCAGCTTTCTCGATATCGCTCCCAGAGCCGTACTGAGTATTGAATACCTTTTTTGAAGCAGTAGAACTTTCTCTGTATCATTGGCTTTCACTGCTTCTTCAAGCTGTTGCATAATCTCTTTTCTTTTTATAATGATCTTGTCGCTTTTAAATTTAAGAACGACATCTCCTACAATCTCCTTTAGCTTCATCTCCTCAGTCTCAACATAAGATTGCTTTTCCTGCCAGATCCGGCTGAGCTCATGCGAATCGGCAAGAAGGTCGGCTGACAGGCTTGAGATCTCTGGATCTTCATGTTTTACAAATTGTTTATCACCGGTAAATAATCCGTGTTCAACATGAAACCTGTATATCCTCAAAGATCCTGGCGCAGACATGGTTATCGAAAAGCAGCTCATCAGAAATGATCTCCCTGACGATATAATCAGCTATTGTAATAATCTCCTCTCTTCCATCCTCCTTATTAAGGGTTCTCTCAAATTCAACACTGCCGAATTTCAGCAAAAGGCGGATTACCTCCTTTTCCGAGTAGAGGGTGACAGGTTCCTGCTTAACAGGCTTGGTGATCACAGGAGGCGGTATCGGGAGATCTTCCGCAGCAGGGTATTTATTCCTGTCCTGAAAACTCTTTTGCTGACGCAGCTTATTTACCTCATGATAAAGGATCGGTTCCGAAACCTCAAGCAGTGTGCTGCACTCTTTGATGTATACTGTCCTGGTGATTGTTTCAGGGATTACTGCAATTGATTTTACGACATCCCGTATGAGGTCAGCTTTTCTGACAGGATCATTATTTGCCTCGGAGAGCAGGAGATTTGTCTTGAAACGAATAAAATCCGTCTCATTTTCTCTTATATACTTTGCAAATTCCTCGTTGCTGGTCTTCTTCGAGTATGAATCGGGATCCTCCTTATCGGGCAGAAGGACTATCTTGACATTCATTCCCTCTTCCAGGACTATATCAATACCTCTTATGGAGGCTTTTATTCCCGCAGCATCGCCATCATAAAGTATTGTTATATTCTGGGTAAACCTTTTAATGAGTCTTACCTGTTCCTGCGTCAGCGATGTTCCCGATGAAGCCACCACGTTCTCAATACCCGTTTCGTGCAGTGACATCACGTCGGTATAACCCTCAACGAGGTAGCACCTGTCTTTTTCGGTGATTGATTTTCTTGCCTGGTAGATTCCGTAGAGTATCCTGCTTTTGTGATAAATCTCGGATTCAGGAGAGTTGAGATATTTTGCACTTTTTGGATCTGTTTTCAGGATCCTTCCGCCGAAACCCAGTACCTGTCCTGAAAGAGAGTGAATAGGGAACATAACCCTGCTGCTGAACCTGTCGAAGATGCGTTCCTCACCCTGAATGGAAAGACCTGTTTTCACAAGAAAATTCTGTTTATAGCCATCTTCAAGAGCCTTTTTTGAAAAGGCATCACGTTTATCGAAACTGTAACCGACTTCGAACTTCTTGAGAGTATCCTGCCGGAATCCCCTCTCCCTGAAATATGTAAGTCCGATTCTAATACCCTCATCGGTCTGAAACAGGTTTTCCGTGAATTGTCTGGCTGCATAGCCAGTAACAACCAGCAGGCTTTCCCTCTCATTCTGCTTGTCGATCTCATCCTGACTCAGTTCCTTTTCAACGACCTCTATATGGTACTTCTTTGCCAGGTATTTAAGAGCCTCAGGATAGGTGAGGTGTTCATGTTCCATGACAAAATTTACCGAGTTCCCTACTTTCCCGCAACCGAAACATTTGAATATCTCCTTTGACGGGGAGACAGTGAATGATGGTGTTTTTTCATTATGAAAAGGGCATAACCCGAGGAAGTTTGCGCCTCGTTTCTTCAGAGGTACAAATTCCTGAACAACATCAACGATCTGTGCTGCATCAAGGATACGTTCTATTGTCGGACGGTCAATCATAGTTCATTCCCCCATTCACCCCTTCAATATTTTCCTGAAGTAATCAATGGTCTTCCCCAGGCCAGTCTCCAGATCCACGGTAGGTGACCATCCAAGCTCTTTCATGGCAAGAGTGATATCAGGCTGACGTTGTTTAGGATCATCCTGGGGCAGGGGCATATAGATGATTTTTGACTTTGATGAGGTCATACCTATTATCATATCCGCGAGTGACCTCATTGTGAATTCAACAGGATTTCCGATGTTGACCGGGCCTGTGAAGCTATCCGGAGAATCCATAAGTCTTATCAGCCCGTCAATCAGGTCATCGATATACTGGAAGCTCCTTGTCTGGCAGCCATCACCGAAAATGGTAATATCTTCTCCTTTAAGTGCCTGTACTATAAAGTTTGAAACAACCCGGCCATCGTTGACATTCATGTTTGGCCCGTAGGTATTGAAGATCCTTGCGATTTTTATCTTGACATTATTCTGCTGATGGTAATTCATGAAGAGTGTTTCTGCACACCTCTTGCCTTCATCGTAGCAAGCCCTTGGTCCGAGGGTATTTACATTTCCCCAGTAACCTTCGTGCTGGGGGTGTACCTCCGGATCTCCGTAGATCTCGCTAGTCGAGGCCTGAAGGACCTTCGATTTTGTCCTCTTTGCAAGCCCAAGGACATTAATGGCACCCATTACCGAGGTCTTGATCGTTTTAATCCCATTATACTGGTATTGCACCGGTGATGCGGGGCAGGCAAGGTTATATATCTCATCGGTCTCAACGAATATCGGCATTGTAACGTCATGTCTGATAAGCTCAAAATAGTGATTGTCAAGAAGATGAACGATATTCATCTTTGACCCGGTAAAATAGTTGTCGAGACATATGACCTCGTTGCCCAGGCTGAGAAGCCGTTCACAAAGGTGGGAACCGATAAACCCGGCGCCTCCGGTTACAAGTATTCGTTTCATTGGTTATAGATTAGACACAAATATAATAAAAGGGTTGCAGTTGTTGCTGATAACGGGTTTGTTCTATGCTTTTTACCCCCAAACCCCAAAGGCCGTCAACTTAAGAGTAGAATTGTAAAAACGGAGGGCAGAAAAAGTTTCCCCTCCTTTTGAAGGACTACCCTTTATACACATCTTATTTTAATATTCATTGAATATCGAATAACTTTTTATAATTGATTGTCTATGAGAGAATAAGATCCCTCGCTGCGCTTCGGGATGACAGGTCGTTTTTGTGGTGATGGAGGGAAGCGGCGGCGATTCGATTGGACATTATTGCCATGTAAATAATACTTCGAATCGCCGCCGCTTCCCTCCATGATTTTAAAATGGACCTGTCATCCCGAATGCAGCCAGCCTGAGCTTGCGAAGGATGGCGAAATGAGGGATCTCATGGATCTACCAGTATTATAAACAGAGGGATGAACCAGTTTTGATTACTATAAACAGCTCAAACTCTGACATCACTCTAAAATGTGTATAAAGGGTAGCTTCAAAAGGAGGGGAGAATACCATGACCTAACTTAAATTCAACATTAAAAATCCGTTTGCCTTTACTTTTCATCCCAGTAATGCCTTTTTCAGTCACCTTAAGTTGACGTTTAGGGGGGCAGGGGGGGCAAAAAAAAGCAAAAATTTGGGGCAGGGAGTCAAAAAGGATAATTGTCAACTATTCTTTTTTACCATCATCTTAACTACCACCTCATCAATCTCCACCTCCCTTATGCCATCATCAGGAAAGGTCGGGGTAAGATTTATTGCTGTTGCAAGTGTCTGGGATCCTATATATGCAGAATGTCTTTTCACGGCTTCTCTCACATATTCATGATCTTCTATATAGACGGTGATCTTGTCGGTTACATCATATCCGCTCTCTTTACGGATATTCTGGATCCGGTTGACAAACTCCCTTGCTATGCCTTCATATCTGAGTTCATCGGAAACAGTGATATCGAGAGCGACGGTTAGTCTGCCATCATTGGCTACCTGCCATCCGGGGATATCCTCGGAGATGATCTCAACATCCTCTGCTGTGAGCGTGATCTGTTGTCCGTTTATGGTTATCTGATGGCTTCCGCTGTTTTCAAATGCAACGATCTCCTGTGGCAGGAGAGAGCCAATTGCATTGCTTATCTCTTTCATCAGTTTGCCATAGCGGGGGCCGAGTGTCTTGAAGTTGGCTTTGATCTTCTTGACAAGAATGGAGGCGGTATCGTCAATATATTCAACCTCTTTGACATTGACCTCGGCAAGTATCAGATCCCTGACAGCCTCAAATTTCTCCCTGAAATATTTATCAGGAACCGGGACCATTATCCTCGCCAGAGGCTGACGCACCTTTATGCTGACTTTCCTTCGCAGACTAAGGATCATTGATGACACTTTCTGCGCAATGTCCATTCTCTCCTCGAGTGCCTTGTCGATCAGTGATTCATCATACTCAGGGAAGAGTACCAGATGAACGGACTTTTCATTGTGTCTGCCTGTGGTGTTATTAAGATCGCTGAACAGCCTGTCCATATAGAATGGAGCAATGGGGGCGGCCAGCTGGCTTACGGTTTCAAGGCATTGATATAATGTCTGATATGCAGCAATTTTATCTTTATCATAATCACCTCCCCAGTATCTTTTACGGTTGAGTCTGACATACCAGTTGCTCAGATTCTCTGTAACGAAATCCTGTATTTCGCGGCCTGCCCTGGTAAGATCATAGTTTTCATAGCAATTTCCAACCTCTTTTACCAGGGAGTTCAGCAGGGAGATGATCCAGCGGTCGATTTCCGGTCTTTCATTTACCGGGATCTCTTTTTCTTCATGCCTGAATTTGTCCACATTGGCATACAGTGAGAAGAAGGAGTATGTATTATAAAGGGTTCCGAAGAACTTTCTTTTTACCTCATCAATACCCGAAATATCAAATTTAAGATTATCCCATGGCTGTGAGTTTGTCATCATATACCACCTGAGCGGGTCTGAGCCATACTCCTCGATCGTGGAAAACGGATCTACTGCATTGTCCAGTCTTTTCGACATTTTATTACCGTTCTTGTCAAGGACCAGCCCGTTTGAAATAATGTTTTTAAAGGCCACCGAATCGGAGATCATTGCAGCAATCACATGAAGCGTAAAAAACCAGCCTCTGGTCTGATCAACCCCTTCAGCAATATAGTCAGCCGGGAACATTTCGTGGAAATTATCCTTATTCTCAAAGGGATAGTGAACCTGAGCATAAGGCATCGCGCCTGAATCGAACCATACATCTATAAGGTCGGGTTCCCGGAGCATTTTCCTGCCCGATTCACTCACAAGGAATATATCATCTACAAATGGCCGGTGCAGATCGAACTTTTCATAATTTTCCTGGGAATTATCTCCCTCCTTGAATTTTTCAAGGGGATTATTCTTCATAAATCCCGCTTTGATTGATTTTTCAATCTCAGCTTTAAGCTCCGATGCCGACCCAATGCATTTTTCTTCTTTCCTGTCTTCTGTAACCCATATTGGAAGGGGCGTACCCCAGTAGCGCGAACGTGAGAGGTTCCAGTCCACAAGGTTTTCAAGCCACTTGCCGAATCGTCCTGTGCCAGTCGACTTAGGATTCCAGTTTATTGTATTATTAAGTTCGATCATTCTTTCCCGTTTGGCAGTGGTCTTTATAAACCATGCGTCGAGCGGGTAATAGAGAACCGGTTTGTCTGTTCTCCAGCAGTGGGGATAGCTGTGAACCTGTTTCTCAATCCTGAAAGCTTTGCCATTCTGTTTAAGCATTACGGCAATATCAACATCAAGTGATTCTGCATCAGGAGAGAGATTGATATCGTAATCATTTTTCACGGGACGTGCGGCAAAGATGCTGTATGTCTTTGTATTGACGTTCTGTTTTACATATGACTCATCAAGGTCGGCAATTGGTACCAGGAAGCCTCGTTTGTCGACCATTGGTCCAAAGGTGCCGTCTTTTCTTTTCATGATAAGCGGAGGCACTCCGTTTTCTTTTGCGATCCGGTAGTCATCTGACCCGAATGTGGGGGCAATATGGACAATCCCTGTACCATCCTCAGTGGTTACAAAATCGCCTGTTAAAACCCTGAAAGCACCTTCTCCCGGATTTACCCAGTCGATCAGCTGTTCATAACCGATTCCCTCCAGCTCTTTCCCTGTAAATTCTCCGAGAACCTTAAACGGGATCTTTTTGTCGCCGGGTTTGTAGTCTGAAAAATCGAGCCCGGCATTCGATTCCGGGAATAATGAACTTATCAGATCTTTGGCGATAACAACAGTAATTGGTTCACCGGAATATGGATTGAAGCTTCTTACTTTTATGTATACAATATCTTTTCCTGCAGCAAGGGCTGTGTTTGAAGGAAGTGTCCACGGGGTTGTTGTCCAGGCCATTATGTGCACAGCCGGGGTGTCGAGGTTATTATAAAGGAATTCAGACTTCTTATCCCTGATAACTTTAAACAGGGCGATACAGGTTGTATCTTTTACATCGCGGTAGCAGCCCGGGAGATTAAGCTCATGTGAACTCAGTCCGGTCCCTGCCGCAGGGGAATATGGCTGTATTGTATAACCCTGGTAAAGATATCCTTTCTCATACAGTTGTTTCAGCAGCCACCAGAGTGTTTCAATGTACCTGTTATCATAAGTCACATATGGGTGATCCATATTTACCCAATAGCCCATTTTCCGCGTCAGATCCTCCCATGCGTCGGTATATTTCATTACATCTGTCCGGCAGGCCTTGTTGTAATCTTCAATGGAAATTTTTGTGCCGATATCTTCTTTTGTGATGCCGAGAGCTTTTTCAACCCCGAGCTCGACAGGCAGGCCGTGAGTATCCCATCCTGCCTTGCGTTTTACCTCGTATCCGCACTGTGTCTTATACCGGCAGATTGCGTCCTTTATTGTACGAGACATCACGTGGTGAATGCCTGGCATGCCATTGGCAGAGGGGGGCCCTTCATAAAATACAAATTCTCCTTTTCCGTTTAATTCACGGATACTTTTATGAAAAGTATCATTGTCATCCCATACTTTTAGTATCTCTTTATTTACAAGAGAGAGATCAAGACCTTTATATTCCGGAAATCTTTTCCCCATTGGATCAGATGGTTATTATAAATATTACTGTTTTAAAAATTCGGACAAAGATAGCAAAAAAGGAGAATATTTTAGACATATATAATGAGAAAGGGAGAGGGGGAGAATGGGAGAATGGGAGAAAGACGCTCTACGCTCAGCTCTCCCCATCCCCCCCTCTCCCCATCTCCCCTTCTCCCCTTCCTTTTCATCCGGCAATTGAAGTAACTTATAAAAGCAATATCTTTACATTTGATTCAGATAATGAAACCATGAGAAAACTAGTTATCCTTACCGGCGCCGGCATGAGTTCGGAAAGCGGTATCCGCACATTCAGGGATTCCGGCGGATTATGGGAAGAGTATAATGTAACAGAGGTTGCAACCTATGATGCCTGGCTGAGAAACCGTGAGCTGGTACTGAGATTCTACAATGAGCGCAGGAGGCAGCTTGAAGGGTGCATTCCCAATGCCGGTCATACCGGGCTTGTCACGGCTTGAAAAGAATTTTGATGTTCATATTATTACTCAGAATATCGATGATCTGCACGAAAGGGCAGGGAGCAAAAAGATCCTTCATCTTCACGGCGAGCTTACAAAGGCAAGGAGTACTGTTGATCCATCACTGCTTTATGACATTGGTTACAGGGATATAAATGATGGAGATAAATGTGCAAAGGGTAGTCAGCTTCGTCCGCATATTGTATGGTTCGGGGAAGAGGTGCCGATGATGGAAAAGGCTGCAATACTTGCAGCTGAGGCCGATATTTTTGTTGTGATCGGGAGTTCACTTAATGTTTACCCTGCAGCCGGCTTGGTCGGCTATGCCCCTGAGAGAGCCGGTCTCTGGCTTATTGATCCGAATGATGTAGATGTGCCTGTTTACAGGAAGGTGGAGGTGATAAAGGAAAAGGCTGCGAGGGGCGTTGAGGTGCTGACGGAAAGGCTGCTGAATATGTAAATCTCTGTGTCTCGCATAGTTAGGCGAAGTCTCCAGACTTCGCCTTAAAATCAAACATAATCCGGACATTACGATTTTATATGAAGCGAAGTCTGAAGACTTCGCTTAACATTCCATGAAGTAATATTTATCTATCTTAGCAGAACATTAAAATACAATGCGAGCCACAGAACCCCGAAGAAGAAAAATTGTCCTTGCAATTACGGGTGCAAGCGGATCTGTTTATGCTCTGAAGCTTCTGGAGAAGTTACAGCAGCTGAAATCTCCTCCCGAAGAGATTGCAGTTATCTTCTCCGATACGGCCAGGGAGATCTGGGAGGCAGAGACAGGACAAAAATATGTTGCGGCATTTCCTGCGAAGGAATACGGAAATAAATCATTTTACGCTCCGTTCGCATCCGGTTCCTCACAGTTTGACACAATGATAGTATGCCCGGCATCGATGGGTACGATCGGACGGATAGCCAACGGAACATCTGACGACCTGATTGCCCGTTCGGCAGATGTTATGCTGAAAGAAAGAAGGAGACTGATACTTGTTCCAAGAGAGTCCCCTTACAACCTGATACATATAAATAATCTGAGAACGGTAACCCTGGCAGGGGCAATAGTCTGCCCGGCATCGCCCTCCTTCTACAGCAATCCTGAAACGATAGACGATCTGGTGATGACAGTTGTTGACCGCATAATCGATCTTGCCGGATTTGACAGTAACGGTTTCAGGTGGATGGAAAATGACTGACAGCAGAATCATAAGATTTTTCAGGAAGCACCATGTTCTTACAATTGCCACTTCAGTGGAAAATGAACCATGGTGTGCCAATTGTTTCTATGTCTACCTTGAAAAAGAGAATGCCCTGGTTTTCACCTCAGGCCTGGATACCCGCCATGGACAGGAGTTTTTGAAGAATCAACTGGTTGCAGGATCAGTTGTCCTCGAGACCATGATTATCGGAAAAATTCGTGGGATTCAATTTCAGGGGATAATTTCAGAACCTGAAGGTGATCTTCTTTCAGATTCAAGAACCGCCTACCTGAGACGATTTCCCATTGCCGCCCTTATGGATACAAGGTTATGGATTGTGAAGCTGACTTATATTAAGATGACGGATAACAGGATGGGATTTCGGGAAAAAGCTGATCTGGGCTGCTGACTCCCTTACGGGGAAAGGCAACAATAAGAAATGAATATTTTCATTACATAGATAGTCCCGGATCAGTTGAAAAAGTTCGTTATGACCCCCAAACCCCCCAAGGGCATAGGCGTTAACTTAAGAGTAGAATTGTAAAAACGGAGGGTAGAAAAAGTTTCCCCTCCTTTTGAAGGACTACCCTTTATACACATCTTATTTTAATATTCATTGAATATCGAATAACTTTTTATAATTGATTGTCTATGAGAGAATAAGATCCCTCGCTGCGCTTCGGGATGACAGGTCGTTTTTGTGGTGATGGAGGGAAGCGGCGGCGATTCGATTGGACATTATTGCCATGTAAATAATACTTCGAATCGCCGCCGCTTCCCTCCATGATTTTAAAATGGACCTGTCATCCCGAATGCAGCCAGCCTGAGCTTGCGAAGGATGGCGAAATGAGGGATCTCATGGATCTCAGTTTTAAACAGAGGGATGAACCAGTTTTGATTACTATAAACAGCAATTAACCTCTGTCTAAAATGTGAGATTGACGTCTGTGACCCTCAGGGGAGCTTATATTCCGGGAAAATAGTTACATTTGTTTTCAAACTCAAAATATTAAAGTTATGTTCTCCGGGATAGTCGAAGAAGCCGCACAGGTTGTAAAGCTTGAAAAAGAGAAGGATAATCTTCACATAACAATGAAATGCTCATTTGTAAGCGAATTGAAGATTGATCAGAGCATTTCACATAATGGTGTTTGTCTTACTGTAGTAAGAAAGGATAATGAGACCTACACTGTTACTGCGATAAAAGAGACCCTTGACAAGTCAAACCTCGGATTGCTGAAGCCGGGAGACAAGGTCAATCTCGAAAGGAGCACCAGGCTCGACGGACGTCTTGACGGACATATGGTACAGGGTCACATTGACCAGACTGCTGTTTGTACAAGTGTTATTGAAGCCGGCGGAAGCTGGTATTATACCTTTGAGTACGAACCTGCCCGGGATGACTACATCACTGTTGAAAAGGGATCTGTATCGGTGAATGGCGTAAGCCTGACTGTTGTCAATTCAAAGCCAGAATCATTTGAAGTGGCCATAATTCCTTTTACCTGGGAGGTTACAAATTTTCATCAGATAAAAAAAGGAACCGTCGTAAATCTGGAATTTGATATATTAGGGAAGTATATTGCCCGTATTGTGAAACAACAAATGAGTAATTTTCTTAACTTGGGGTAAAATATTTTATTCATAACATATTTTAAGCTCTGCTCATGAAAATAAAAGTAATAATAATCGTATTTGCAGTTTCGCTGTTATGTGCCGGAACTACCTATGGTCAGACTGAATTTGTAGCCCTTACAAGTTCGCAGTTGCTTAAAGGATTAAATGACAAGGATTATTTAAATACTGTCTTAACAAACAATGGCTTTGCGCTGGTTAAGAACTGGAAAATCCGTAAATCCAAATCCGGAGAATATGATTACTGGGAATATAAAAATATGATCTTTTTAGATGTAATATACAGCCCGGCTCAGGAAAATTATATTATTGTACGTATTCACAAGGATTATGCTGATCTTTCTGAAAGATTAGTTCAGACTTTCCCGCATAAAAGTACTGAGGAATTGGATGACCATATTGACCATATCAACGTCAGCCATATAAATAAGGCAACTGCTTATTCATTGAAATATTCAAAAGATGGTGAATTTACCGGTGTTGATATCTGGTTTGATGATCCGTACTATTTCTTCCAGTATACGAACTGGAAGGAATAGGAAGCTTCATGACCCCTTCCGGTTATTTTTTAGTTTCTTCCTGTTTACCGGCAATCCATCTTTCTTCCAGGCATTAATTCCTCCATCAAGGGAATAAAGTTTAAGGAAGCCTTTTTCATAGAATTGTTTTGCAACCCTCTTGCTTCTGAAGCCTGATGTGCAGTAAAGAAACAGTGATGATTCTTTATTTAAAGTATCTGCCGGAATGTCGAGATTATCTGATGATGGTATATTGAATGCATTATCAATTCTTGATTTCTTATATTCAAAAAACTCCCTGACATCAATCAGTACTGCATTGGAATCACTCTGATATGCTTTCTGAAACCCGGCAGGACCAACCGAAATATACTTCAACGAATCAGGAACCTGTCCGGCAGCTATATTAAATAGTATCAGTAAACCGGTAAATATGATTAACCGCGGATTCATAGCTTGTTTTGCATTGAAATTATTGAAATCTCTTGCAAATATACAAAGTAAGAAGGACATTGGTTAATTCAAGTAATCCAGCGGTATATTAAAACATTATTTAACTGTTTATTAACCACGGAGTTACACGGAGTTTCACGGAGTTTCACGGAGTTTCTCTCCCTCTCCCCATCTCCCATTCTCCCCCTCTCCCTGTCACAACCAGTAACAACAAAAAAGCCGCCTGTCTTATTAAGCAGCTTCATTTATAATTTTTCTTTAACCATTTTTCCTTTGCCCTGAGCACTGAGCTCTGCGCCCTCAGCCCTGCGCTCTGAGCCCTGCGCCCTGAGCCATTCCTCACTTCTGCTTCATCTTCGCATCCATGCACAGTGTGGCATGAGGCACAGCCCTGAGTCTTTCCTTGGAAATGAGCTGTCCTGTTTCCCTGCATATGCCGTAAGTTTTGTTCTCTATTCTTACAAGTGCAGCCTGAAGGTGTTGAATGAATTTCTGCTGACGTTGGGCAAGACGTCCGGCCTCCTCTTTGGATAATGTAGTGGCTCCCTCTTCCAGGACTTTAAAAGTGGGTGAGGTATCCATAGTATCATTGCTCTCTTCATGAGTTATGCTGGACTTCAGTATTTCATAATCTTTCTTGGCTTTATCCAGCTTCATGAGGATAATTTGTCTGAACTCATCAAGCTCATCATCCGAGTATCTTGTCTTTTCAGCCATGGTATAAGATATTGATCGTTTTGATTATGGGGCAAAGGTATGGAAATTTTGTTAATTAAAAAATTAGTGATATAAACGATATTAGTTCATAATTATGTCCGGAGAAAAATTGGTGGATTGAAAATTATGAATGGGAGAGGGGGAGAAAGGGTGAATGGGAGATTGGGGAGAAAGGGAGATGGGGAGAAAGGGAAATATTAATTTTGTGAGTTTATTATATATTGTATAAATTTGAATTTGTCACTGCAAAATCAAATCATTATGAAAATCATTAAAACCCACAAAGAGTTGGAGGTTTTTCAATTGTCATTTAAAACTTCTATGAAAATTTTCGATAAATCTCAAATCCTTTCCAAAGGATGAAATTTATTCACTGACTTCGCAAATTCGAAGGAGTTCCCGGTCTGTATCAGCAAATATTGCAGAAGCTTTCAGGAAACGAAGATATGAGAAGGCTTTTATTGCTAAACTTTCAGATTCTGAAGCTGAAGCAGCAGAAACCCAGGTTTGGCTTGATTATTCCTTGGAATGCGGATATATTACCGAAGATATTTATAATGAGTTTTATGAAGAATACGAGAAAATAATTGGTAAACTTGTAATGATGATTTATTATCCTGAAAAATGGACACTTAAATTAAGTCTATTCTCCAACATCTCCCACCCCTTCTCCCCTTCTCCCATTCCCCCATTCCCCCATTCTCCCTTTAGTTACTTCTTACTTTCCGGAACAAAATATTCCCCCACGATTTCCAGAAATACCTGAAATCGGTCAGAACAGGATGTTTATCGAAGGAATCGAGGTACTTTAATTCGGAGGCCTGTATCTGTTCCAGGTCTGCCGGCATATCTGCATAGAATGGAGGTATAAGTCCGGGTTTATATTTTATCCGCCTCTCCTGTACTTCCTTTTTATAAAGTTCAAAATAATGTTTGCTGAGCGGCCTTACACCGAAGAGTTTCATTTCTCCTTTTGCATAATTGATCAGCATCGGCAGTTCATCGAGCCAGATCTTTCTGCAAACGGCTCCCCAGGAGGTTATCCTGAAATCATTTTTGAACTTGCCTCCATCCTGCAGGTCATGCAGCTTGTAGACATAGTCCTGTATATATTCTGAGTATGGGTGCATTGTGCGGAGTTTATACACCTTTATCATCTTCCCTTCACGGCCAACCCTTGGAAGCGCAATCAGCGGACCATACATCTTTCCTTCTTCAATGGGGATCGGATCTCCGTATTTTCTTGCCTCAATGCATAGCTGGTTCCCGATAAATGATTCCTGTTTGATCCTGAATCCGGCCCTGGACAGTCTCCCGAGAGCTTCAGCCCGTGTAATGACTGCGTTCTCGCCCCTTGTCAGAAAGAAATATAATTTGCGGGTAAACCTGATCTTCGGAAGGATCCTTTTAATTATAAAGTCGAAAGTATAATATATCCAATTCAGTACAGGCGGATATTTCTTTAAAAGCCTGCTCTTCCTCTGGTCTTTTGTTTCGACACAGCAGAAGAAATATCCTTTGAAATCAAGCTTGCTGTTTACAGCTTCCAGGAAATAGTTAAGGTTCTTAATATCATTTAACCTGTGAAGGTTGATAATATAATCATAATTCTCATGGGGCAGGCCTTTTATGTTAAATGCAGTTGTGGTTGAAAGTACTGCTGCGTGATCTGAGAGCTTCGGACCGGTAATATTCAGAACAGCCTTTGCCATATCGGGTCCGCACTCTTTTTCTATTGCACTTATCATGCCCGGATTAACTTCTGCCGGATTATCAGAGTGTGAGCCATTTCCGTTGGTACCCATTACAAGGTCATATTCACTGGGTCTTTTATAGGTCTTGTATTTTTCATATTCTTCATAATCCTGTACAAGAGCTTTTTTATAGGCTATGTAAATCGAACCGAAAAAAAGTTCAAGAAATGTCGCGAGCAGGGCAGTACCGAATACAATCGTCCTGGAATAGAAATACTCCCTCAGGAGGTACATTGCCAGGGCTGTGATTGATATTGCAATGAAATTGCTGGTCAGTACTCTTGTAAAAAGGGTGGAGAAGTTGATGATCTTGCCGCGGTGCATCTTCCCGTTGATCAGTGATACGATGATCCACAACAGTACAAGTCCTGCAAAAAAAGGTATATGAGACGGAATATACGATTTAAGCCCTGAAGGTTTGGTCCCTGCCACAACAAGGAAAGATATTGTCAATATAACAATATCGGTTAAAACAGTGATTATCCTGAACTTGCGTTTCTCCATCAAAGTTAGGCTGGGCTGACTTTTCCCATCTGTAAAGTAACTAAAATTTCGTTGATTTATTGGATGAAAGCTAATGAAAATTGACCAACAGTTTGGATATATTGACGAATTAAGGGGGAAGGGAGAGGGGGAAAAAAGGAGAGGGGGAGAATGGGAGAAATTATTAGTCAATAAGTTTCCCCTCCTTTTGAAGCTACTCTTTATTCACATCTTTCCTCCTGGATAAACTGTATACCAGTGAATCAATTTTCAGAGAAATTGTGAATAGTGCATAAGATTCCTCGCTGTGCTCGGAATGACAAGCTAATATATAGTTAGAGAGGGAGATGCGGCGATTCGAACGATATTTTTTTTGAAATTCTATTTGTGACGAATCGCCGCTTCTCCCTCCCCTCCCCTAAAAATGAACTGTCATTCCGAGCGCAGCGAGGAATCTCTATCTTATTATACGATAGTCTTACATTATTGTTTTACAGTGTATTATACTCTGCATTTTCAGAACCTAAATAAATGTGATGGAAGATTAGCTTCAAAAGGAGGGGAGAATATCATTACCTGACTTAATTTCAACATTAAAATCCGTTTGCTTTTACTTATCATCCCTGTAATACCTTTTTCAGACTCCTTAGGTTGACGGCCTTTGGGGTTTGGGGGTGTCAAAATCCAGCCGTTACTCCAAAGTTCACTGTATTCTTCTTCCCGTAAAAATACTCCGGGCTCCATCTCTCATCGCCCCTGATGTTGCTGGATGATGCTGAGAACCATGCATAAAGATCGTTGATAACCTGGTATGATGCTTTCAATCCAAGTGTTGTATTGTGCCATTCAACTGAAGCCAGGGGAGGATTGCCGATGCGTGAGCCGCCCAGCTCATCATAATCCGGGCCGCGGATAGCATCAATGAAGAAAAGGTTAATATCCATCGTACGCATCGGGCGGTAGTTGAGCGCAAGATACCATTCCCTTGAATTATCCCTGAGGTAATGACCCATGTTGAAATTGGCTGTCTCGAAGGTGGTTGTCGGGACATTATGCTGATAGGTAAGCGGGTAGGAATAAGTAAATTCCGTGGTGAATGATATGTTTGAAAAAGGAAGGTCCGTAAGCCTGAAGCCTGCTTTATAGCTGAGGAAGTTCCATTCATCGGGATTGCTGATGCGGCTTACCGACAGTTCATCAATGAAAACATCGGCATATATATGAACTTTTCTTATTTGACGTGAGCTTATTGCGAAATACATCTGAGAGTTCATATTGTTGATGCCGGTTGTCATCGAGTGGTCGACGGACTTATAAAATAAGACGGGTATCAGGTATGCCGGGTTGACATTTTCACTATCATATATTATGCTGTTTCCAAAAGAGAGATTGAGATTCTTAAGTGGTGTAAATGTGAACATGTTGGCTGCCATATACTTTTTATGATACACCTCCCGGTAGTCTGTCCCGTAGCTGTTCATTACCCAGTAGGATTCGGCGCTGTCGACTACCATTGAGGTGAGCCACCCATGGAAATAATTGAAGTCAAGCCATTTAACCGGGGAGATCTTCAGTTTGATCTGGACATAAGTTGGATTGTTGCCTCCAAGGATATTTGCTCCGTTATAGTTGTCGCCCCATTGCACCCTGTCTTTTACGAGCCCTATGTAACCCCATTTCCAGCCATAGGTTACGCCTCCCTGCATTTCGCTCCAGTCGGTGCTGTTTTTTATGTGCCCTCCCTCTCTTTTTGTCAGGTATTCAGGTTTTCCGAGCAGAGGCTCTTCGTGGTTATCGCGAAGCGATGCATAAAAGCCCCACTTGCCTATATATCCTCGGGCTTCAGCGCCATTACGCCAGTATGTTGCAGTACCTGAAGAATTTGAGAACATCTCTCCCCCGAGGATCGGGTTGATTGTCAATGAAAACAGGGAATCCTTGTAATAAAGGAGGTCAGTCCGTCTCTTCCAATCCTTCCCGGGCTGGAACTCTTTTCCGAAATCCTTCAGGTAGAAATCGAGTTCTTTCTGTTGCCGGGGAGTAAGTTGTTCCCTCTTTGCATCAGCTTCCCTGAGGCGGTTGGAGATGAAGAGTCTTGAATACGGTTTTACTCCTGAGTTGATCTCAATTATCTGGTTATTTGCCAGTTCATCGAGGAAGTCGTAGACACCAGTATTTTTGACCGGGTGAGGTACTTCCTGGGAAAAAAGGGTCTTATTGAAAATAAAAATATTGAGAAGCAGTAATATTAAAGTAGTTTTTTTCAAGATAGCCAATGGATGGTTTATAGAACAAATATATAATTAATTACTATACGTTAGTTTAGTCTATTGGCGTGTGGTGTGCGGTATGCTTCACTTGGCGCCTTTTCGTTTGGAGCTTTCAACATCTTATTTAACCCCCTCTGGCTGCTGGCGCAGCCATCTCCCCCAAAGGGGGCGAAAAAATACTGCCATTTCGGTTTAATTTTCAAATTCTAAAAGTCTCTGAGACCGTCTGAAAAACCAATACTTTAGCGGCGCGCAGGCAAACCGGAAAAGGAGCGAACCTCAGCCTTTTTGGTGGCGCGTAAAGGCCTGTGCAGCAGGCGGACAAAAAGGATGAGGTTGTCTTTTCCGGGCTCCTTTTCTGCCACCTCTGCTGCCCGGCTCTTCGCTAAAATAGCCCACCGGGCTATTTCTTAACGCTCAGCCCCTTTTCTTTTGGAGAAGCAAAAGAAATGAACAACTAATAATTGGAGATAAGTATCCTTTTACACCTTACTTTTTTTTTTTAAAAATACTCCGGGCTCCATCTCTCATCGCCCCTGATGTTGCTGGATGATGCTGAGAACCATGCATAAAGATCGTTGATAACCTGGTATGATGCTTTCAATCCAAGTGTTGTATTGTGCCATTCAACTGAAGCCAGGGGAGGATTGCCGATGCGTGAGCCGCCCAGCTCATCATAATCCGGGCCGCGGATCGCATCAATGAAGAAAAGGTTAATATCCATCGTACGCATCGGGCGGTAGTTGAGCGCAAGATACCATTCCCTTGAATTATCCCTGAGGTAATGACCCATGTTGAAATTGGCTGTCTCGAAGGTGGTTGTCGGGACATTATGCTGATAGGTAAGCGGGTAGGAATAAGTAAATTCCGTTGTGAATGATATGTTTGAAAAAGGAAGGTCCGTAAGCCTGAAGCCTGCTTTATAGCTGAGGAAGTTCCATTCATCGGGATTGCTGATGCGACTTACCGACAGTTCATCAATGAAAACATCGGCATATATATGAACTTTTCTTATTTGACGTGAGCTTATTGCGAAATACATCTGAGAGTTCATATTGTTGATGCCGGTTGTCATCGAGTGGTCGACGGACTTATAAAATAAGACGGGTATCAGGTATGCCGGGTTGACATTTTCACTATCATATATTATGCTGTTTCCAAAAGAGAGATTGAGATTCTTAAGTGGTGTAAATGTGAACATGTTGGCTGCCATATACTTTTTATGATACACCTCCCGGTAGTCTGTCCCGTAGCTGTTCATTACCCAGTAGGATTCGGCGCTGTCGACTACCATTGAGGTGAGCCACCCATGGAAATAATTGAAGTCAAGCCATTTAACCGGGGAGATCTTCAGTTTGATCTGGACATAAGTTGGATTGTTGCCTCCAAGGATATTTGCTCCGTTATAGTTGTCGCCCCATTGCACCCTGTCTTTTACGAGCCCTATGTAACCCCATTTCCAGCCATAGGTTACGCCTCCCTGCATTTCGCTCCAGTCGGTGCTGTTTTTTATGTGCCCTCCCTCTCTTTTTGTCAGGTATTCAGGTTTTCCGAGCAGAGGCTCTTCGTGGTTATCGCGAAGCGATGCATAAAAGCCCCACTTGCCTATATATCCGCGGGCTTCAGCGCCATTACGCCAGTATGTTGCAGTACCTGAAGAATTTGAGAACATCTCTCCCCCGAGGATCGGGTTGATTGTCAATGAAAACAGGGAATCCTTGTAATAAAGGAGGTCAGTCCGTCTTTTCCAATCCTTCCCGGGCTGGAACTCTTTTCCGAAATCCTTCAGGTAGAAATCGAGTTCTTTCTGTTGCCGGGGAGTAAGTTGTTCCCTCTTTGCATCAGCTTCCCTGAGGCGGTTGGAGATGAAGAGTCTTGAATACGGTTTTACTGCTGAGTTGATCTCAATTATCTGGTTATTTGCCAGTTCATCGAGGAAGTCGTAGACACCAGTATTTTTGACCGGGTGAGGTACTTCCTGGGAAAAAAGTGTTTTATTGAATATAAAAATATTGAGAAGGAGTAATATTAAAGTAGTTTTTTTCAAGATGGTCATTGAATGGTTTATAGAGCAAATATATAATTAATTACTATACGTTAGTTTAGTCTATTGGCGTGTGGTGTGCGGTATGCTTCACTTGGCGCCTTTTCGTTTGGAGCTTTCAACATCTTATTTAACCCCCTCTGGCTGCTGGCGCAGCCATCTCCCCCAAAGGGGGCGAAAAAATACTGCCATTTCGGTTTAATTTTCAAATTCTAAAAGTCTCTGAGACCGTCTGAAAAACCAATACTTTAGCGGCGCGCAGGCAAACCGGAAAAGGAGCGAACCTCAGCCTTTTTGGTGGCGCGTAAAGGCCTGTGCAGCAGGCGGACAAAAAGGATGAGGTTGTCTTTTCCGGGCTCCTTTTCTGCCACCTCTGCTGCCCGGCTCTTCGCTAAAATAGCCCACCGGGCTATTTCTTAACGCTCAGCCCCTTTTCTTTTGGAGAAGCAAAAGAAATGAACAACTAATAATTGGAGATAAGTATCCTTTTAGACACCCTCCTTATCGTTCGGCTCCATTTCTTTTAGCAAGCAAAAGAAATAAACAATTTCCTTATCTTTGAAACGATTCTAAACCCCCTTCCATTATGGATGTGAATGAGACTGAAACTGTTGAAGAGACTACCAGCATACCAAAAAAGACAATCGAAGAAAAATGGTATGCAATCTACACAAAACCCCGTGCTGAGAAGCTTGTTAATCAGAGGCTTTTGGAAGAAGGTGTTGAGACTTTTCTTCCTATGCAGAAGGGATACAGGAAATGGAGCGACCGCAAGAAGCTTGTTGAAAAACCCCTGCTTCCCTCATATCTTTTTGTCAGGACAAAGACGAAGAATTTTCACTACGTATACAGGGTTCCGGGTATTGTTAAATTTGTCTCTTTTGAAGGCAAGCCTGTAGCGATCCCTAAAAAGCAGATAGATAATCTGAGACTGCTTGTTGACAGCGATGCCAAAATTGAAGTCACCTCGGAAAATTTTGACAAAGGGGATAATGTCGAGGTGATAAGCGGTTCGCTCGTCGGTCTGAGAGGTGAATTAATAAAGATTGGTAAAAAGAACAGGGTGGTTATACGCATCGACAGGCTCGATCAGAACCTGCTGGTCAAGATCCCCGTTGCTTTTCTGAGGAAGATTTGATGGTGCGATGGTGCGACGGTGCAAAGGTACAACGGTACGACGGTGTGACGATGCAAAGGTGGAAAGGTAATTCCCAAAAGTTCCCCTCCCTGGAGGGGTTAGGGGTGGGTTTATGGTGAGAACCTGAACCCCCTTCAACCCCTGCAACTCTTCTACAGCTTATACCAGCCCATACATTTTTTTTGTAGCATATAATTAACTATCTTTAGGAAAGAATGACGGAAAAACTGGATATTTCAAAGGATTTAAACCCAAAATATTTCTGGGACATTGATTCCCGCACTCTGGATGCGAAGGGATCAAAACGGTTAATCATAGACCGTGTTTTTGCCATGGGTACTGCAAAGGAAATAATGCTGATACTAAATTATTACGGTGCAAAAGAAGTAGGAGAGGTGTTAGAAAAGGAGAACTATATCGACCCGAAAACCCTCAATTTTGTTTCACGACTTTTAAATATTCCTTTAAAAGCTTTTAGATGTTATTCAAGACAGCGGTTGAACCGGCCACTCTGGAACTCCTGAAATCACTTCAGAGCAGAGACTATTTAAGAGGTTTTAATCTTGTAGGAGGTACAGCATTTGCACTCTATATGGGTCATCGTAAATCGATTGATATAGATCTTTTCTCAAATTTCACATTTGATGCTTCCCATGTAATAGAGTTGATCCAGCAGGATTATCCGCTTCAACTTTATAATACAGCATCAAACACTATAAAGGGCAGCATTGGGAATGTTAATGTGGATATTATTGCTCACAGATACCCATATTTAAACGAACCGTCTCTTATCGATGGCATCAGGATTTTGTCGGTCCCTGATCTGATTGCCATGAAGCTGAATGCAATATCTGTAAGTGGACAGCGTACCAAAGATTTTGTTGACATATACTTTATTTTAGAAGAGAAGATGTTTAAAATATCTGATATGCTGAAGTTTTACCAGCTGAAGTATAATCAGCAGGGAGATATGCACGTGCTTAAAAGTTTAATTTATTTTGAAGATGTTGATGTTGCCGGCTGGCCTGTTCTTCTGAAAAAGCCATTTCTGAAATGGGCTGATGTAAAAAAGAAGCTTGAAAAAGAAGTTCTCCTTTACCTTAAGGAACTTGGATAAATTAAGGAGAAAGGCCGAAGGGGGTAGTATAAAATCAGGAGAGATGTGCTTTTTAAGACCAGATGAAGGGCTACGTTTATATTATGACTAATAAAAATAATACGGTACTTTATACGGGTGTCACGAGTGATCTTATAGTCAGGGTAAAAGATCATAAGGAAAAAAGATATCCGGGGAGTTTCACCGGGCAGTATAGTATAGGAAAGCTTGTTTATTTCGAGAGGTTTACAAGCATAGCGGAAGCAATTAAAAGAGAAAAACAGATTAAAGGGGGATCGAGGAAGAAGAAGGTGGAATTAATAAACCGCGGTAATCCGGAGTGGGAGGACTTAACGGATCTTCTGGAAACTTGTTAAGGATTGCTTCGTCGCTGCGCTCCTCGCAATGACAGTACGACTACGTTTGGCAGGTTAACTACCAAAACAAACCTGGCTTCAAAGCCTACGTCATTGCGAGTCCCGCGCAGCGGAACGAATCAACCCTTACTTCCACCGTCATTGCGAGGAGCGCAGCGACGAAGCAACCCATTGCTACACCCCACCCCCATAAAAAAGAGTCACCCCAGGCAACTCTTTTAATTAATATCTTAAATCACGAACCCAAACATCATCCAAACGGTTTATCGCCAAAGGGGCTCTGGAAAGGAGTGTTGTTATTATTCCCCTTTTGGATTGGACTTTTCTGACCATCCAGTAATGGATCAGGAATAGATAACATCATCAGTGTGACTGTATTATCAAGTCTCACAACATTTATTTCAGGTTTTTTATATCCTTTTCGTAATACCATCGAAGGCATATTAAGAGGCCATAAAGTTATTAATATTGTTTGAGTTAAACAAAAGTACTGGTCCGTTTGGAATGAACTGCACTTTTTATATCATTTTGAATTAATTAAATAATCAGTAATTTCATTAGAGTTTTGGTCAATTTGCTTTGCAGATAAGTAAATTAATAAACGTATTTCTCATTTAAGGAATACTTTACCTACTTGTTTGATCACGCCTGAAGTTACTTCCACAATGAAGAGTCCATGTTGTTCATTAAATGGAATTTGCACTAAGCTACCTTTGTTCCATTCAATATTTGGAACTTGTTTTACAATTCTCCCCATTAAGTCAAATACTTTTACCTCCCCATTTGAATAATTTTCACTACTGTACTGTGGAATAATGTTTATCATACCGGGTGATGCATAGATACTAAATTGTTTGTCATTCAATTCTTGATATTTGGTGCCTGAGGATAAGGAGGATATTCTTAAGAAGAACCTGTCAGTAAAAGTACCTGCTTCAGAATTAAATGAGTACTTAGAAGTATTATTGAGATTGACAGTAAGATTACTTTTATCTTTATCTATAAGCCAAATATCATAACCGTCAGGGGGTATAAAATCTTTATTTATCAGAGAATAATTTCCTGGTTGTGAAATTATTAAACCAAGAGGAACGATGAAGTTATTATCAGGGAAAGGAACTCCGTTAATCACATAGCTTTTTCCTTCCAAAATAGAATAGAGCTGGCCAAAAGATTTGTCAGCGCTAAATAGTTTATATCCGTCATATTTAAGGTCATAACCTGAAGTAGCATCATAATTAAACCACACTATTGTTTCATCTGAAGTGCCCTCTTTGCCAGAAAGCTCAAGTTTTACTTTTGGTGGATTATTTATTTCCTTAGTAGTTTCCTGTCCTGCCCCTGATTTCTTGTATCTGTTTTGTGTGGAATGTTCTTTAGCATCTGTGAAATCTATGGATGCTCCGGTACCCGTAGACTGTACAAAGAATCCCTGGAGTGGAGGAATATCTTTCGTCGCACCATTCGTTCCTCCTACAAGGACATTATAAGTAGAAATTTTCTGTGCTATAAAATAAGTTACGGTTGAACTGACCGGACCGCTCAGTAAAGCCTTATTCCAGTCAATACTGCAGGTAAGAGAATTGCCCAATAGGTTCAATCCATAAATTGGATTGTTGGGAGTGCTGCCACTGTACTGAAGTGGAACAGTACCAATTGTAGCTCCTAATGATGGCATATCTGTAAAATTAACAGTTGTATCTCTGGCGCACCAGAAATTATAACCATGGCCAAATAATAATGTGGAAAATTCTCCTCCAGCTGGAATACCCGGTGTTCCACCGTATCCATTATAATAAGACCATCCGTTATTATCACTTGTTACAACACGAGAATCATTATAAGCCATCAGATTCTTGGAATTTATATTCGTAAAATAATTTGTTGACAACCCATTAACCGGGACTGCAACTAAATGCCAGTTATAGTTTCCGGAATAGCCCCCACCTGTTAAAAACAATTGAACATTTGCTGTCCCTGATCCGGAATAATTGTCCATCATCAGGGAAAATATATCGGTAGAGCTCGTCGAATTGAGATTTAGTATTCCATTGTTTACTAAAGTGGTGATTAATGCTTTTCCCGGAGGATTAATAGTAAAAATATTACCGGTATTAATTGTCAATGAATTATCGACAGTAAAATCAGTATTGAGTGATACTGGTGTTCCATTGTTGATGATGAGGTTATATACCCTGCTATCAAGGAACTGAACACTCTCAATTGTTTTGACAGAATCACCTGCAATCTCAACTGTTGAGCCTGAAACTGTTGCATCTATCTTCGGTCCGCTTGAGAAAAACAAATTTCCTTTTATGGTAAGCTTATGTCCGTTAGTTATAATACTTTTCGAAGATGAATCAGTGATATTTCTCACAGACCGGTCCTGATCCATAACCAAATCATTAAGAGGTGATAAAGCAAAGATGATATAGGCATCCGGGCTAGGTACTTGTCCAGTTGCCCAGTTTGCACCTGTATTCCAGTCAGTACTGGTTGCTCCTGTCCATGTGTTAATAAATCCTTCCCATGCACCAATAGTCGGGACAATTCTTGGATTCCCTCCGAAATCAGTTGTGATTCCGGGTATAGTCACTCCCTGCAGGAAAATCCCGGGCAAATAATCAGTAGCCGCTGTACCACATGCAAGAAAAAATAAAGGATCTGCAGCCTGACTCGCCACATCCTGTCCTGTAACGATGGGTAATGCAGTCATATTGCCGCCAAAATACCCTAAAGTTCCTCCTGTTCCGGAAACCCAGTAGTCATTGTAATCGCAGGTTATTGTTCCACCGGTAGATGCAATATACGCTGCATAATGTAAATTTGTCCCGCCCGAAGTTGAGCGGCCATTTACGAAGATATTATTTCTTATATCCCGTGTATTGGTTGCTGCGCTGTAGAAGGCATAAGAGCTGCTGGTCCCCGAAGCTGGAGTTCCGCATATATTGACAGTATTAAACCATATTTTGTTGTTGTTGCCTGCCACCCCGGTTTCATAGATGCCATAAATTGTAGCCGGCGAACTGCCCCCGAGGGTTATGATATTGTTGGAGTAGGTACATGACCCTGTGTTTGTTTTGATACCGTAAACCAATCCTGAGGATGAGCTTATTGACAGAGAATG
Source organism: uncultured Bacteroidales bacterium (assembly GCA_963782945.1). Taxonomy (GTDB): domain Bacteria; phylum Bacteroidota; class Bacteroidia; order Bacteroidales; family VadinHA17; genus LD21. The sequence goes on along the minus strand of CAWALO010000026.1, from coordinate 33,119 downwards.
AACAAAGTTACCGGAAACAGCATTATTCCCTGTATTCCCGGTAAAAGATAATCCGATAACACTGCCTGCATTTGTAGTATTGTTGTTTAAATTGGCTATTGTATTACCACTGATGGTAATAAGACCTGTGCCTGCTAGTGTAAATTCCATGAACTGTCTGAGCATTTCCGGTACTTGCCGAAGTTGCAGAAATGCTGTTGGCTGTGGAAGAACTTCCGATAGTATTATTGCTTATCGTCGTGGCTCCGGCGGCACTCTTATTGATCCCGTAAAAATTGCTTCCGTTGGCATCAGCATTTGCAATTGTTATTGATCCTATATTGTTATTCAGGCAATTGACTATCCCCGGACTGGCAATATTGATTCCATAAACGTTGTTTCCGGTTGTTTTGCTTGTTACCAGTATTGACCCTGTCCCTGTGGCAGCTCCGATGGTATTTCCGGTGACTGTTCCAACATCTGCATTACCCCGGAGAAGATGAATACCTGTCCAGTTGCCGTTAAGCGAATTACTCCAGTCAAAATTTCTGATTGTATTGCCCTGGATATTGTTTGATGTGCCTGTTCCGGCAGTTATGTGCATCCCAAAGAATATATTATTGAAGGCATTGCCCTTTATCCATGCGGGGTTTCCGCAGAATGGCGTGCCGCCTCCGATGTAATTGCCCGAAATGGAGTAATTTCCGCCTGTATTATTAATACGTATTATATAATATGTCACATTTCCGGCCGGTACAAAGGAGGTAGTTTCATAAAAACTGTTTCCTGAGATTGTCCATTCTTTACTGTTTGTACTGAGACAGATTACATTTGAAGTTATCCTTGGGCTAAGGCAATCGAATATATCATTATTGCTGACAGTGTTTCCGCTGTTTTCAAATGTTGCCGTTCCCAGTGAATAGATGGCGTTCACAGGCCTGTTGGCATTGTCTGCATTGGTAATATAATTATTGTCTATAATATTTCCGTTGTTTCCTGGTGTTCCGGTGGATGTACTGAAGAAAATTACTCCGGAGTTTGGACTGGTTTCAGAGCCTTTTAGCCAGCAGTATTTTACTGTATTGTTTGTGGCACTGTTTATCATGCGTATTGTTGATGTTCCGGCAACGTGCAGAATTGCTTGAATTGGTAATTGTCATATTTGTCACATCTCTTGTGGTGCCGGTGGCATTCACCCTTCCATCGATTGTTACATTATCAGCTCCGTTCAGGTCGATCAATGGAGCTGCCAGGCTTCCGGATATTTTAACCCCGGGTTTGGTCGGATAAATAATAACTGATGTGTAATCAGCAGCACCGGTTCCGCTGGCATTCAATACAGCTGAACTGATTTCAAAGACATCGCCATTAATTCTGATTTCGAAGGGACCGGTTTTGTGAGTTCCTGCATTAAAGGCATCAAAAGCGCTTTTTAAGTTAGGGTAGGCCGCCTGAAATACAGATGATTGATAAACTTCAACTCTCAGACATGGTGTTACATGAAAAGCGCCCATCAGAGTAGGATCAGGTCTTGTAACTGGTGGCGGCGGCATATAATCATTTGGGACAGCTGGAATTAACAGGGCAGCTAAGGAACAATTGCCGGGGTATATAATCTGCTGCTGAAGTGCCTCCTGCATTTGCGAATGCAGGATCAGCAGCCTGACTGTTTGCATCCTGGCCGGTCACAACAGGAAGTGTTGTTTTGTTGGCGCCATAATAGCCCATTATTCCGCCTGTTCCTGAAACCCAATAGTCATTATAGTTACAGGCTATTGTTCCTCCGGTTGCAGCAATGTAAACCGCATAATGTAAATTTGTACCTCCGGCGGTTGAACGGGCATTTGCGAAGATGTTATTGCTGAAATCACGTGTATTGGTATTTACGGCGCTGTATAAGGCATATGATCTGTTGGTCCCGGAAGCAGGACTTCCTCCGATATATACAGTATTATGATATAGATTATTGTTATTACCGGCCAGGCCATATTCGTAGATCCCGTAAATGGTGGTTAAAGTATTGCCTCCAAGGGCGATAATATTGTTGGAGTAGGTGCTTGCGCCTGTATTGATCCTGATCCCGGATATGGAAGCCCCTGCGGATGAAGGAACTGTAAGACTATGGATAAAGTTTCCGTCAATTGTATTATTATTTGTACTGCCCATATATAACAATCCGTTTATATGGCCGGTAAAGGAAGCATAGGTATTGGATAAATTATAAATTGTATTGCCGGTAACGTTTTTAGCAGAAGTGCTGTTAAGAGCAATACCGCACACTGAAGCATTAAGGTTTGGCTGATTGTTTGCATTGCTGATTGTCAGATCCCGTATAATATTGCCGGAAATGGTATTGTGTTTCGTTTGCACTCGATGAATATATCCCGTTAATTCTACCGATGGTTGCGGTAGTAGCATTCGTAGTACCGTTGTTTAAATTGGCTATTGTATTATCGCTGATAATAATTGTTCCTGTCCCTGCATTGTAAATACCCCTGACTGTCTGGGCATATCCTGTACTTGGTGAACTTGCCAGAATGCTATTGGCTTCATCAGGGCTTCCTATTGTATTATTGCTTATTGTTGTATTTCCTGCGGTGTTGTTTTTAAAGATCCCGTAAAAATTGCATCCGTTGGCATCAGCATTGGTAACAGTTATTGAGCCTATCTGATTATTCCGGCAATTGACATTCCCCGGACTCGCAATATTAATTCCATAAACATTCTGTGTATTTGTTTTATCGGTCAACAGAACTGATCCTGTGCCTGTCGCAGCTCCAATAGTATTACCTGTGATTGTGCCTATATTTACATTACCCCGGGCAATATGAATTCCTGTCCAGGAGCCGTTCAGGGAATTACTCCAGTCAATGTTCCTGATTGTATTACCCTGGATATTGTTTGAAGTTCCTGTTCCGGCAGTAAAGTGGATCCCGTAAAAAATATTATTGAAGGCATTGGTCTTTGTCCATGGGGAGCCTCCGCATAATGAAGTGTTCCCTCCTATAAAATTACCTGAGATGTGAATAGTTTCCACCTGTATTGTTTATCCTGATTGCATATAATATGCAACGCTGGCAGCCGGAACGAATGAAGCAGTCTCATAAAAACTGTTTCCCGGTGATTGTCCAAAGCGAGTTGTTTGCCGGCAAGGTATATTCCGTTTGAAGCGACTGACCTGTTCAGGTGATCAAAAATATTATTATTGCTGATTGTGTTTGGGCTGGTTGCCTTGACAGCGATTCCCAGAGAATAGATGGCATTGACTGGTCTGTTGGCATCCGATGAACTGGTGATATCATTATTGTCAATGAGATTTCCGTCGCTTCCGGTAGTTAATGTTGAAATACACTATTCCTGAAGTGGTGCTGGTTTCAGAACCTTTTAATATGCAATATTTTATAACGTTGAAGGCGGCATCATTCCTTAACCGTATTGTCGATGTTCCTGCAGTGGCAGCAGTGCTTGTATTGTCAATTATCATGTTCTTTGCGACCCGTGCATTCACTCTTCCGTCGATTGTAACATTGTCTGCTCCGTTCAGGTCAATAAGAGGTGCAGCCAGGTTTCCTGATATGATAATCCCCGGAACAGTTGGAGTAATTCTTACAGAGATCCATGCTCCGGCATTTAAGACTGCCGAGGCAGTTTCCGTTGTATGAGCCGGTAATACTGATCAAGATTATTGTTCCCTGTCTGTGCCGTGCCGTTGATTGCAGTCAAAGGCAAGGCCTAATCGTCGTATAAGTTGCATCTGCGCCTGTTGATCCGGTTACTGGTAACCTGGGCAGACAAACCCATTGGCAGTATCAGCAGTAACAAAATATATATAAGTGATTTTTTCATTTCATTTACGGTTTATAAGAAGACCATAATAATACCAGACGGGTTGCTTTAAGCATCTGCAATTTACTTCAAACTAATGCAAAACCCAATATTTTGGACTACAAAAATACAAAAAATTTGATGAACGTAAAAATGGTGTGACGGTATGACGGTCAGCATTTGCAATTGTTATTGAACCTATATTATTATTCAGGCAATTGACTATCCCCGGACTGGCAATATTGATTCCATAAACATAGTTTCCGTTCGTTTTGCTTGTTACCAGTATTGACCCTGTCCCTGCGAGCAGCTCCGATGGTATTTCCGGTGACTGTGCCAACATCTGCATTACCCCGCAAAAGATGAATGCCTGTCCAGTTGCCGTTAAGTGAATTACTCCAGTCAAAATTTCTGATGGTATTTCCCTGGATATTGTTTGAAGTGCCTGACCCGGCAGTTATGTGCATCCCAAAGAATATATTATTGAAGGCATTGCTCTTTATCCATGCGGGGTTTCCGCATAATGGAGTGCCGCCTCCGATGTAATTGCCCGAAATGGAGTAATTTCCGCCTGCATTATTAATGCGTATTATATAATATGTCACATTTCCGGCCGGTACAAAGGAGGTAGTTTCATAAAAACTGTTTCCTGAGATTGTCCATCCTGTACTGTTTGTACTGAGACAGATTCCATTTGAAGTTATCCTTGGGTTAAGGCAATCGAATATATCATTATTGCTGATCGTGTTTCCGCTGTTTTCAAATGTTGCCGTTCCCAGTGAATAGATGGCGTTCACAGGCCTGTTGGCATTGACTGAATTTGTGATATAATTATAGTCTATAACATTTCCGTTGTTTCCTGATGTTCCGGTGGATGTACTGAAGAAAATTACTCCGGAGTTTGCACTGGTTTCAGAGCCTTTAAGCCAGCAGTATTTTACTGTATTGTTTGTGGCACTGTTTATCATGCGTATTGTTGATGTTCCGGCAACGTGCAGAATTGCTTGAATTGGTAATTGTCATATTTGTCACATCTCTTGTGGTGCCGGTGGCATTCACCCTTCCATCGATTGTTACATTATCAGCTCCGTTCAGGTCGATCAATGGAGCTGCTAGGCTTCCGGATATTTTAACCCCTGGTATGGTAGGATAAATAATCACTGATGTGTAATCAGCAGCACCGGTTCCGCTGGCATTCAGTACAGCTGAACTGATTTCAAAGACATCGCCGTTAATTCTGATTTCGAATGCGCCGGTTTTATGAGTTCCTGCATTAAAGGCATCAAAAGCACTTTTTAAGTTAGGGTAGGCTGCCTGAAACACAGATGATTGATAAACTTCAACTCTCAGACATGGTGTTACATGAAAAGCTCCCATCAGAGTAGGATCAGGTCTTGTAACTGGTGGCGCTGCACATAATCATTTGGGACAGCCGGAATTGCAGGTGCAGCTAAAGAACAATTGCCTGGGTATATAATCTGCTGCTGAAGTGCCTCCTGGCATTTGCGAATGCTGGATCAGCAGCCTGACTGTTTGCATCCTGCCCGGTCACAACAGGCAGTGTCGTTTTGTTGGCGCCATAATAGCCCATTATTCCGCCTGTTCCTGAAACCCAATAGTCATTATAGTTACAGGCTATTGTTCCTCCGGTTGCAGCAATGTAAACCGCATAATGTAAATTTGTACCTCCGGTGGTTGAACGGGCATTTGCGAAGATGTTATTTCTGAAATCTCGTGAATTGGTATTTACGGCACTGTATAAGGCATATGATCTGTTGGTCCCGGAGGCAGGACTTCCTCCGATATATACAGTATTATGATATAGATTATTGTTATTACCGGCCAGGCCATATTCGTAGATCCCGTAAATGGTGGTTAATGTATTGCCTCCAAGGGCGATAATATTGTTGGAATATGTGCTTGCGCCTGTATTGATCCTGATCCCTGATATGGAAGCCCCTGCGGATGAAGGAACTGTAAGACTATGGATAAAGTTTCCGTCAATTGTATTATTATTTGTACTGCCCATATATAACAATCCGTTTATATGGCCGGTAAAGGAAGCATAGTTATTGGATAAATTATAAATTGTATTGCGGGTAACGTTTTTAGGAGAAGTGCTGTTAAGAGCAATACCGCACACTGAAGCATTAAGGTTTTGCTGATTGTTTGCATTGCTGATTGTCAGATCCCGTATAATATTGCCGGAAATGGTTTGTGTTTCGTTTGCACTCGAGGAATATATCCCGTTAATTCTACCGATGGTTGAGGTAGTAGCATTCGTAGTACCGTTGTTTAAATTGGCTATTGTATTATCGCTGATAATAATTGTTCCTGTCCCTGCATTGTAAATACCCCTGACTGTCTGGGCAAATCCTGTACTTGGTGAACTTGCCAGAATACTATTGGCTTCATCAGGGCTTCCTATTGTATTATTGCTTATTGTTGTATTTCCTGCGGTGTTGTTTTTAAAGATCCCGTAAAAATTGCATCCGTTGGCATCAGCATTGGTGACAGTTATTGAGCCTATCTGATTATTCCGGCAATCGATATTTCCCGGACTCGCAATATTAATTCCATAAACATTCTGTGTATTTGTTTTGTCTGTCAGCACTATTGACCCTGTGCCTGTTACAGCTCCAATTGTATTGCCGGTGACTGTGCCAATATTTACATTACCCCGGACAACATAAATCCCTGTCCAGGAGCCGTTCAGGGAATTACTCCAGTCAATATTCCTGATTGTATTGCCCTGGATATCGTTTGAAGTGCCTGTTCCGGCAGTAAAGTGGATCCCGTAAAAAATATTATTGAAGGCATTGGTCTTTATCCATGCGGAGCCTCCGCATAATGAAGTATTCCCTCCTATATAATTACCAGAAATTGAGTAGTTTCCACCTGTATTATTAATTCTGATCATATAATAAGCAACGCTGGCAGCCGGAACGAATGAGGCAGTCTCATAAAAACTGTTTCCCGTTGATCGTCCATAACGAGTTGTTTGCTGCAAGGTATATTCCGTTGGAAGAGACTGACCTGTTCAGGTGATTAAAAATATTATTATTGCTGATTGTGTTTGGACTGGCTGCCTTGACGACAATTGCCTGAGAATAGATGGCATTGACTGGTCGGTTGGCATCCGATGAGCTGGTGATATCATTATTGTCAATGAGATTGCCGTCGCTTCCGGTATTAATGTTGAAAAATACAATTCCAGAAGCTGGTGCAGTTTCAGAACCTTTTAATATGCAATATTTTATAACGTTGAAAGCAGCATCATTCCTTAACCGTATTGTCGATGTTCCTGCAGTGGCAGCAGTGCTTGAATTGTCAATTATCATATTCTTCACCCCATTCACCCTTCCGTCGATTGTAACACTGTCGGCTCCGTTGAGGTCAATAATAGGTGCGGCAAGGTTTCCTGAAATGATAATCCCCGGAACAGTCGGAGTAATTCTTAAAGAGATCCATGCTCCGGCATTTAAAACCGCGGAGGCTGTCTCTGTTGTAGAGCCGGTGATACTGATTACAATTTTGTTCCCTGTCTGGGCGGTACCATTGATTGCCGTAAAGGCAAGACCTAATCGCGTATAGGTTGCATCTGCGCCTGTTGATCCGGTTACGGTAACCTGGGCGGACAGTCCCATCGGCAGGATCAGCAGTAACAAAATATATATGAGAGATTTTTTCATTTCATCTACGGTTTATAAGAAGACCATAATAATACCAGACGGGTTGCTTTAAGATCTGCAATTTACTTCAAACTAATGCAAAACCCAATATTTTGGACTACAAAAATACAAAAAATTTGATGAACGTAAAAATGGTGTGATGGTATGACGGTATTATGGTATGACGGTGCAAGGCTCACGGCTCACGGCTCAGGGAAAAGAGCGTTTTGTCCTGATTCCCCCTATAGGGGGCAAGCTTTGCCTGCTGAAGCTTTCTTTGGCCGCCGTAATGAAGTGAAGGTGGCAGCGAAAGCAGGGGGGATGTTTTAGCTTTAATTTCTGCCCATCAAACGCTTACACCCAGCACCCAGCACCCATGCTACGCTCTTAGCCAGCACCTAGCTCAAGCTGAGCCTGACGCCTGATGCCCGACGCCCGATGCCTCAGCACTCCCCTCACACCAGCCACAACAACTTCCCCACCCTCTGAGGATAATAAAGCACCGCCCTCATCCCCCCGCACCCATACCTCCCCTTCATCCATCTTACCGAAGGGAAAATATCCCCAAGTAATATACTGAAACCTGTATTTTGCAGGTACCGACTTTATAGCTGCCTTGTATGCAGCCTTTCTGAATTCCGGCTTATTCTCCTGGTCAGGATCCTGGATGAAGCTGTCAGGAATATTGATTTCAGAGGTATTATCAAGCAGAATTATATCGGTATAAAGCCGTAACTGACAGCTGCCTTCAATAAGGTGTCTTTTGAAATGACTTATCAGATATTTAAGTTGTAACTCTTGTGAGAGGGTAAAGGCTTTTGTGTCTCCAATAGATATTTGAACTGCAGTGTCAAATGGATCAATATAATCCTCACTGGCTTTAATTTCAGATTCAAACAGATTGTGATGGATTTCAATTATAAATCCGTCTTTGGAGAGAGATGGCAGGTGTTTTCCGGTATGGATCAGCATCTTCTTATGAAGAGGAGATTTTGATGGCTTATGAGAAAATCCATTCTTTTGCAGAAGGTACCAGGCTTTCAGTGAATCTTTATGTTTCACAAGGATATCACAGTCGGTCATCTGCCGTAATCCTTTGTGATCCATAGAGAGTATGTTCGAGAGCCATCCCCTTTAGGAGGATATGTTTTATACCTGCCTTTTCAAGAATTTCATTAACCTCTTTCCATCTTTCCGTCAGCCATATATTTCGCACCACGCTCTGCCTGTAACCGTTTTCCAGCAATGGCCATGGCATCTGGGGGCACCTCCTTCTCCAGTCCGGCTTCCTTAATATTATAAGCAGCAAGTGCTATTATACCGTGGGCATTTATGAGTTCGACAGTCTTATTCCAATCCTGAACCTGGTACAATAACACTTTCAGACGGTCTTTTTTTTGCGGATCGAAAGGGTATTGAATTAACTGGAATAAGAGGTCCTTCATATGAGAGCAAAGTTAATGTTTTTTAACTGTCTGGCTTGCGGCTTGCGGTACGCGGCTTGCGGCTTTTAAGAAATATATTTATCGATTTTTCACAACCTCATGCCTCATGCCTCATGCCTCATGCCGTACGCCGTACGCCCCATGCCGCACACCCTTTGCCTCTAATAATTCCTCCTTAAGATAATCCACCGTTTAAAGAACGGATCATCGATCTTGTAAGCTGAATTCTCTTTGAGTAAGATCCCCTTTTGAGTCAGCCTGTGAAGCGTACTGAAGACGGTACTGGATGCTCCGGTGCCAAATTGTCTGGAAAATTCGTCTGATAATGGAGAAATTTCGCTCGCTGCCATTCCGGTCAATACCATCATGTCGGTACGGTTGAAATTATTCCATAGCCTTTCATAATCATTATCATGGCTTCGCACGATCTCATTTGAAGCATTGGCAACCATATCCGGAGTAAAGGGTGAACGGACCAGCAACTCCCAGACCGAGAATGCCAGTTGCTGGGTATAGTATGGATGGGAATCTGTAATTCCAAGGATCTCAGATGATAATTCTTTGCTCTTTTTTGTAATAGCTGCAAATTTTTCTTCAAGGAACAGAGTGAATTTGGCAGGACTGATCTTTTCCAGTGGCATCAGCGAACCGAAACGGTAGAACGGAGAATTCTTCTTTTCAAAGATCTCCCTGATCATTGATTCGCTGCTGCCCATAAATATATAATTGATATGTCTGTGATTCTGCATCACTGATCTCAGGAATCTGTCAAGTCCTTTATCAATTCTGTGGATATCCTGGAATTCATCCAGTACAATTATGATCTTATTCTTTTCTGTACCCAGCTTTTCAATAAGGTTCAGAACATCTTCCAGGGGTGAAAGTTCCTTTGCACCTGTTTTAAAGGATATTTCTGCTGCTCCTGTTACCGGATTAATGTTGACCACCGGTATAAGCCGGAATGACCTGATAAAGCTTTTCAGCTTCTGCACGGGATAGATACGGTAAATCCGTTTGAGCAGCTGTGATGCAAAATCTTCTGCTGACAGAACGATCTGCATATCAAGGAAAATATATTTCCGTCCTGATCCATCAACAATTTTCCTGATAAGGCTGGTCTTTCCGAATCGTCTTGGACTAATGAGAATAAGGTGGTTTTCACCGTTAATGTATGAGGAAATTTTCTCCAGTTCCTCCTCCCTGTCGGTAAAGTACTCCCCGTCAACGACAGTTCCGAATTTAAAGGGATTTGTCTCCATTGGTTGCGATTTATTTCGTTGCGACATTATTCGCAAGTAAAATTACGAATTATTTCGGAGAATGCGAATAATTAGCATGTTTTTTTGGGGGTTGTGGGGCATGGGGTTTGAGGTCTGTTGAGGAAAAAGCTCAGGGATTAGGAATTAGAGATTAGGGATTAGTGATCAGGGATTAGGGATCAGGCATTAGAGATCAGGGATCAGGCTTTGCCAGCCGAAGCCTTGGCGAAGGCTGGGATCAGGAACAAAAGATCATAGAGATCATGAATTCGGCTTTCCTTTGCGGAATTTTATTAAGCCGGATAGCATTTTTCCTATTTCAGCAAATTTATCAGTAAGCTCTAAATAATCTTCTTTGCTTACAAAGTTCAGGTTATTTGCAATTAATAGCTGTGTATCCAATTCGGAAATTGATCCCTGAGCTATATACAGAAATCTGATAAACTCTTTATTTGATTCCCGTGCAGCACCTTCAGCAATATTTGATGGAATGGAAATTGCGCAGCGCCTTATTTGTGAAGTCAAAGCGAATAATTCATCCTTTGGAAATGATTTTGTCTTGTCATAAATAGTAGTCACCAGCTTAATACTTTCCTGCCATACCTTAAGATCCTTGTGAGTTTTCATATTAAAATGTTTTAATAAGTTAGATGAAATAGAAATTAATTTTGATCTTAAATTATTGCACACCGGGGACATATTTGAAATATTTATTATCTTTTTTCACCTGGTCCCTGATCTCTGATCCCTGATTCTCCCTAATCTCTGATCCCTAATCTCTGATCCCTAATCTCTACCCTAAAATAATCACAAATATCGCCACCCCCTTGCAAAACCCAAATAATCGAGTAATTTTGTTACTCATTAACCCGAACCTATGTTAAATAGTCTCATCACATCTCAGACCCGTATCAAGCTGCTGAAGAAATTCTTTCTCAACAGCAACACCCGGGCGCATCTGAGGGGACTTGAATCTGAATTCGGAGAATCATCGAATGGCATACGGCTCGAGCTGAACCGTTTTGAGGATGCGGGACTGCTGACATCACTGCGTGACGGGAATAAAAAAATTTACCAGGCAAATTCAGATCATCCCCTTTATAAGGATATTCACAGCATTATTTTAAAAGAGACAGGCATCGACAGGGTGATAGAAAAGGTTATTCACCGGCTGGGAAACCTCCTTTCGGTCTACCTGGTTGGTGATTTTGCCCACGGGACTGATAGTCCGGTTATTGAACTGATACTTGTCGGTGCCAATATTGACACTGAATACCTTGCAAAAAAGGTGGTCCAGGCGGAAGAGCTTGTCGGGCGAAAAGTAAGTTACACGGTACTCGAACCCGATAAAGCCGACATACATCTTCTTCAGCTGAAGCCGTCGGATCTTTTGCCGCTCTGGAGCATTGAAGACAGTAATGTGATTTTACATCAGTCCGTCTCTGACGGGTCGTGATGATTAAGATATAAGCTGCAGTTTCATTTTTAGTGAAATCTGCTGCAGACGTTGATTAATTGGCCTTGTTAGTGACATTTGACGATGTGACTGACGGGGCGGGAGCTTGCCTGAGGGCAAGGGGCAGGACTTATCAATGCAGCTGGAAACGAGTTAAGGATTGCTTCGTCGCTGCGCTCCTCGCAATGACAGTACAAGTAAGTTTGCTTAGTTTCGCTCCGCTCCTCGCAATGACAGTACATATAAGTTTGGTTGTGGATGGACAATGGGATTGCTTCGTCGCTGCGCTCCTCGCAATGACAGTACCACTTAGTTTGATTGCTTAACAACCAAAACAAACCTTACTTAATGAACATCTGTCATTGCGAGGAGTCCCGCGCAGCGGGACGACGAAGCAACCCTTAACCACCATTCAGAATCAACCTTACTTCCTACCATCATTGCGAACCCGACGCAGGAGGGTGAAGCAATCCGTAACTGCCATTCAGAATTATCTTGAGACTTTTGTCTTAACACAACGTTCAATTTGGCAGACAATACACTTTTTGTTAAATTTGTATATTAAACTAATAAAACAATGAATACTACATCATATAAAAGAACTTACAGTTTACCTTTTACATTTAATGATGTATTAAAACTGATTAAATCATTCTCAATTGAAGATAAAGTGAGATTAGAAAAAGAATTGGAAAAAGAGACGCTCGTTTACCGGGCACAAAAACTATCAGAAAAAATTAAGGCCAATGATCTTACAATAGAGGATGTGGTAGCTGAAGTTTCAGAATACAGAAAGATACGGAATGCAAAAGGAAGTTCTCATTCCTGACAGTAACATCTGGATAAGCTATTTGATAACCAGGCAGCTGGGCACATTAATTACACTGATTCGCCATCATCAGTTGACTGTTCTTACAAGCCGGCACCTTATTAAAGAAATTCAGGAGGTATTGTCACGGCCAAAGTTTAAGAAATATCTCAAACATTCTGATATTAAAGAATTTACTTCAATTCATTTAAAACTTTGTCGGCTAGTGGATACTGATGAAAACGTCCACCAAATCACAGATCCAAAAGATAATTTTCTACTCAATTTATATAATAAAGGAAAAGCCACCGCTCTTGTAACCGGTGATAAAAAATTTCTTAATGAGGCAATCGGATTAAATTACCGCGTTATGACACTAAGTGAATTTGAATTATTACTGAATAGTTGAGAATGTTGACACAAATCCTTCAACTCTCTCCTTTTGTCTTCTGACTTTTGTCTTGTGACTTTCTTTGTCCACCGTAGCCTTGCTTTGACCGACGAAGCTTTAGCGAAGTCGGTGGCGAAGGTGGATAGTCTTTTATCTTAATCCAAAAGTTCGTATTTTTGCAAAAGGAAATATCGACGATTATGAAGAAAATTAAATATGTAATATACAAAGAAGGAAAATACTATGTTTCACAATGTTTAAATGTGGACATATCCAGTTTTGGTTCCACCATTGACGAAGCAAGCGCAAATTTAAAAGAAGCATTGCAATTATATTTCGAGGATGAAAATATTGTAACTGTTTCTGCATCCTGATGCAAGATTCGAATTTGTCATCTTAATTTAATATAAGCCATTCAGGATTAATCTATGCAATGATTTCGGTCAATTCAAAAAATAACCGGCTTATCCGATTGACTGATGAAAGAATCAGGCATATTACTAAAAATCATCCTGAAATGAAAAGTTGTGTCTCATGGATTCTTGAAACAATTGAGAATCCCGATTTGATTCTGGCAGGTGATTTTGGAGAACTGATTGCGACCAGATTATTCGAAAAAACTCCAGTCACGAATGATAAGTATTTAACGGTAGTTTATAAAGAAACCGGTAACCTTGACGGGTTCATTCTGACTTCATATTTTAGTAGAAGTGTTAATAAAACAAGAAAAATTGTATGGAAACCCTGAATATTTCTGAAAAAAAGACTAAACTAAAATGGGATTATGATGCCGAGGCAGATATATTGTATATATCCTTTGGAAATCCAAAAAATGCGGAGGGAGTGGATATTGGTGAAGGAACTATCATCCGGATTCGTCCTGACACAAAAGAGATTATTGGTGTGACGATTCTCAATCCTCTGAATCGTACTTTATCATCCCTTATGGGGAAACATCAGCTTCACCGGAAAAAGAAGACATCCTCTGTCATAAAATAATTCGGGGCATCTGACAGTAAGCCAATTTATGTTCCAGCATATTATCTGTGTAATACTGAATCTGTACTTTCGATACATAAGAAAAGACAAAAGACAAAAGTCACAAGATAAAAGTGGAAGAAAAGAAAAAATACGATTTGGCTGAAAGACTGTTTGAGTTCGCAGTTAGAGTAATTGAATTTCTGAAAACGCTACCCTACTCACCTGAAAACAAGACTATTCGAACACAATTATCAAAAAGTGCAGCTTCAAGTGGTGCAAACTATGAAGAGTCTCAAGGGGGATCATCCAAACCTGATTTTACCAATAAGGTAAGGATTTCCCTTAGAGAGATGAGAGAATCTAATTACTGGCTGCGGATTATAAAAAGAACTGTTACCGAAATTGATCAGGAGGAACTGGATTATCTCATTAAAGAATCGTCTGAACTTAAAAAAATTCTCGGTTCTATCGTCCAAAAATCTCGTGAATGAAATCAGTTAGCCTATTATTTTTTATCTTGATTTTACTTTTGTCTTGTGACTTTTGTCTTTTGTCTTGATTTTACTTTTGTCTTTATACTTTTATCTTTTGTCTTGATCTTCCTTTTGTCTTTTTACTTTTGTCTTTTGTCTTAATTTTACTTTTGTCTTTTTCCTTTTGTCTTTTGTCTTAATATCATCAAAATGAAACAAACCTCTCTCATATTCCTAGTAGCTCCTTCTTAGTGGCCTCCTGCACCAGCCAGAAAAAACTCGCCTACCTCCAAAACCTCCCCGAACCCACCGGCCAGGAATCCTTCCCCATGGAGATCCCTGATTATAAATTACAGCCACGGGATATCCTTTACATCACTGCAAAAGCCATGACTCCGGATGGTACAATAAAAGATTTTTTATCAGCCAGGAAGTACATACACGCAACATATGGCACAGGGAGAAGTGAGCGGTGCTCTTTATGGTTTTAATGTTGATTCAGAAGGGTATATTGTAATTCCAGGAAGTATGGGTAAGATAAAAGTAAGTGGATTTACTGCTTGAAGAGATAAGAGATATTATACAGGAATTAGCGGATAAAGTTTATATGAATGCAACAGTTGAATGTAAACTGCTGAGTTTTAAATTTACAGTTATCGGAGAGGTAAGAGCTCCCGGAGCTTATATTAATTACAATAATTATCTCACTGTTCTTGAGGCAATTGGAAGAGCAGGAGGTGTTGGTGATTTCGGAAACCGCGACAGGGCTCTTGTAGTTCGTCCGTATGATAAAGGAACAAAAACATTCAGGATCAATCTCCAGGATAAAAACCTTCTTACCTCAGAAGCCTATTTCCTTCTTCCCAACGATGTGGTCATTATTGAACCTATGAAACAAAAGATATTCAACTTAAACCTTCCAACAATTTCGTTTTTTATAAACACAACACTTTTAACGCTTTCTACTACTTTATTATTGATTAATTATTTTGGGAAATAATAAATTAAAGCCAAGACTCAGAAGCTAAGCAAGGCTACAGTGCTCAGGGCAAAACCTTCAATCGACTGAATCATTCTTGAGGACAAAGATTGAAGTTATTTAGTAAACTACTTTTGTCTTTATACTTTTGTCTTTTGTCTTAAACCCTGCACCCTGCGCCCTGAGCCCTGAACCCTGAACCATAACCCCATGACCCCATGGCCCCCTACCCCCTGCCTACCCCGACCCAGATCCCCGTCTCGAAAACGACAACATCGACTTCAAACGCTACATCTCACTGTTCATAAGCAACTGGTACTGGTTTGCCATTGCACTGTTTATTTCATTAACCATTGCTTATGGCATTAACCGATGGTCAGAAAAGGTATATACTGTTTCATCAACTCTGCTTATAAAAGATGATCAGATGGCAGGACTCTCAAATATCTTTCCGGGATCAGTGATGGTTATAAAAGCCAGCAAAACCTTAACAATGAGATCGGAATACTTAAATCATTCAGTCTTAACTACAAGGTAATGAAGGAATCTGCCAGAGTTTTATATTGATTATATAGAGGTTGGGAAAAGAGGTATTGTTGAAACAAGATTATACAATGACTTCTCCTTTTGTAGTTGTTTATGATTCTCTTGACAAACAAACTTTTGGATTGAAAGTGGAGATAAAAATTCTTTCAGATCAGAGATATAAACTTGAAATTGACGGGAACAGAAATTTTGAAAAGGAATTGGCTTTTGGAGAGAGATTCAATGAAATGGGATTTGATTTCACGATTAATCTCAGGGATAAGGAAGAATTCAGATATGATCCTAATACTTCAAACAAGTATTATTTTTATTTTATAAGTCCTGATACTCTTGCAAGTCATTTACCGGAGCAAACTTTCAGTTACACCGATTGTTGAGGATGCTTCACTTGTAACACTTACAACTTCAGGGACTGTTGCGATGCAGGAAGTTGATTACCTGAACAAGCTTATGGAAGTTTACCTTGAATTCGGACTGGAATTCAAGAATAAGACTGCAGCTCAGACAATTGAATTTATTGAAAGTCAGCTGGGAATTATTTCCGATTCTCTTCATCTTGCAGAAGGAGATCTTGAGAATTTCAAGCTTGTTAACAGGTTTCTTGATATAAGCAGTGAAGGTGGATTAGTTCAGAGCAAACTTGAGAAGATTGATGCAGAAAGAACTGCTCTGTTGATGCAAAAAAGTTATTATGAATATCTTAAAGAATATGTTGATTCAAAAAGAGAAACCGGAGATATTGTTGCCCCATCAGTAATGGGAGTGACTGACCAGACATTGACAGGACTTGTTGCTGAATTGTCACAGTTTCAGCTTAAGAAAAAGCAGCTTGCAATGAATCTTGAATGAATCTCTAGAACCTTTAAAACTTGCTGGAAGCAAATATTGTAACTGTACGTCATGGCGCTCAGCGAAAATATTACCGAAGGTCAGCGGAACATTGAAAGATTAATTGCTGAAGCTGACAGCAGGCTGGCTGATACTGAGAAGGAGATAATGAAACTGCCCTCGACCGAAAGGCAGATGATAAATATCCAGAGGAAGTATGATCTGAATAATACTGTTTACACTTTTCTGCTTGAGAAAAGAGCTGAGGCAGGAATTGCAAAAGCATCCAATGTTTCCGACAACAGGATCATTGACAATGCAGGTTCTTATACAACTTCAAGGATCAGACCAAAAGAAAGCAATAATCTTATGATTGCCTTTATTCTTGGTCTGTTGATTCCTTTTCTGGGGATTATCCTTATTGATTTTCTGAACAACAAGATCATTGATAAAAAAGATATTGAGAAGGCTACAAATGCTCCAATTATAGGTTATATCAGCCATAACAGTCTAAGTTCCGAGATGCCTGTAGTTGAAAAACCGGGTTCTACACTTGCAGAATCTTTCAGGTCGGTCAGGACAAATCTTAAATATTTTATTAAAGATACAAAAAGTCCTGTAATTTCAGTAAGTTCTACAATTACTGTCAGAAGGAAAGACATTTATATCTGCCAATCTTGCCTCAATTATGGCCATGTCAGGCAAAAAGGTTCTGCTTGTAGGTCTCGATCTCCGGAAACCAAGGATACATAAATTGTTTGGGATAAGAAATGATACTGGGATAAGCAACTTCCTTATCGGGCAGGAGAAGTTTGAAAATGTAATAGTCAAAACAGAAGTTGAAAATCTCTGGTATGCCACAGCAGGTCCGGTTCCTCCTAATCCGGCTGAGCTGATTGATTCACCTGCAATGACAGATTTTATTGAAAAAGCAAAAAAGAAATTTGACTTTATAATAATTGATACTCCTCCGGTTGCAATTGTAACAGATGCTCTTTTATGTTCTGCTTTTACCGATTTTTACATTTTTGTTGTCCGCCAGCGATACTCCTCAAAAAACACACTTAAACTGATTGATGATCTTTATAAAAATGAAAATCTGAAAAGCCTTGGGATCATTATAAACGATATAAGTCTTTCCGGCTATTATGGCTATGGATTAAGATACGGATACTCTCCTGGATATGGATATTCATACGGTTATAATTATTATGGCAATTATGCTGACCGGATGTACGGGTACTGGGGGTCGTCTAATAAATACTACAACGAAGAATAAGATTAAAGATAAAAGACAAAAGTAAAAAGACAAAAGTGGAAGATAAGATAAAATGATTTACAGATAGGCTGTTTGAGTTTGCAGCTAGATGCTAGTTTCAGAAAGCGTACCTGACTACTGAAGACAAAACTATTCGGACACAAGATCAGAATGGATTCTCGGACTAACTACGAGGAATCGCGATCAGGCTCATCAAAGCTGATCTGACAAATAAAGTAAGGATTTCGCTCAGAGAGATGAGGGAATCTAATTATGGCTGCGTATTATAAATTGAACTGTTGCTGATATTGACAGCAGAACCGATTATCTGATTAAGGAATCAGTGAACTCAAAGTATACTCGGCTCTATTGTCCAAAGATAAGATAATCAGTTAAATAACTTTTATCTTAAACCTTACTTTGTCTTGTGACTTTTGACTTTTGTCTTAGTCTTAACTTTTGTCTTGGACTTTTGCCTTAGCTTAACAAATGGATTCCCACTCCGAAAAATCCCGAACCATAATCTACGAACCCAACCAGCGCTTGAAAATAGGTTGGATCCGAACCTGGATAATACTTGTTCGTAATATTATTCAAAGCTGGGAATTGATTTATCAGCTATTCCGGCGGGATTTTCTGATGAGCTATAAAAAATCATTTATCGGTGCAGGCTGGATTTTTATTTCTCCGATATTCGGAGTTATCTCATGGGTGTTTTATAAGTCCACCGGGGTACTTCAACCGGGGGATGTAGGTATACCTTATCCGGCCTATGTTTTGTTAAGTACTTCAATTTATGGCTTGTTCGGTGGATTTTTTACAGCAGCCAGCGGAACATTAACCGCGGGTACCGGTTTTATAACCCAGGTAAATTATCCTCACGATGCCTTGTTAATAAAACAGGCTATGCTTCAACTTGCGAATTTTGCAGTTGTGTTTTTCATCAATATTATCGTTCTGTTTTCCTTTGGTGTAGTTCCAAGTATATTCATTTTCCTTTTCCCATTACTGATTCTTCCCATATTTTTCATTGGCTCAGCAATAGGGCTATTTGCATGCATTATTGAAGTAGTCGCCTCTGATATAAACAAAGTAATTACATTTTCAATGGGATTATTATTATTTATTACCCCTGTTATTTATTCACCGAAAGTGCAGAATCCATTTTTAAAACAAATTATCAAATGGAATCCGTTAACATATCTGATTGGAGGTCCGAGAGATATTATCATTTACGGAAAGATGGACCACATTGATACATATCTTATTTGCGCCGGAGTATCATTTCTGCTTTTTTTGTTTTCATGGCGTATTTTTTACATTACCGAACAACGGGTCATTGAAAAGATGATTTGACATTGTAAGGTTAAAAGGTAAGCTCTCAATACGTAACGGTTCTGTACTTCTACTTTTATCTTGTGACTTTTATCTTTTGTCTTTTCCAACCTCAACCTCAACCTCAACCTCAATGTCCGATACCCTCATAAAAGTCGAAGGCCTTCACAAAAAATTCTGCCAGTCTCTTAAGCGGAGCATGTTTTACGGAACCATTGATGCTGCTAAAAGCATGATTGGCTTCCCTATTGAGAATGTTGACCTCACGTAAAAAGGAATTCTGGGCTTTACAGGATATTAACTTTGAACTGAAACGGGGTGAAACGCTTGGTTTAATAGGTCAAAATGGTTCCGGAAAAACCACTTTGTTACGTTTAATAAATGGTATCTTTCCTCCAGATAAAGGTAAAATTACAATTAAGGGACGTATTGGAGCATTAATTGCTGTTGGCGCAGGATTTCATCCCCAAATGACAGGGCGCGAAAATATTTATCTGAATGGTACAATTCTTGGGAATGACAAAACCGAAATTAAAACGAAAGTTCGATGAAATAGTTGATTTTGCTGAAATAGGCGATTTTATTGATTCTCCTGTTGCTACCTATTCAAGTGGAATGACATGTAAGATTAGGATTTGCTATTGCAATACATTGCGAACCTGATATTTTATTGATTGATGAGATTTTAGCAGTTGGAGATTTAGGATTTCAAACAAAATGTTATAATATGATAGGCAACCTAAAAAAAAATGGCGTAGCTTCAATACTTGTATTATTTCATGATTTACATAGCGTCAATGCGTATTGCAATAAAGCAATATTGATCAATCACGGGAACCAAATAATACAAGATGAAGTTTCAATTGTAGTTGCTCATTACTTAAAATATTTCAATAGAGTTTTTGAAAGTGAAGGAGAAATAGAAAAACCAGTAACTGGAACAGATAATTTCAAAATATTAAAAGTTGAATTTAAACCAGAACTTAAAAATAGTATCATTTTACTTAAAAGCGGTAGTGATTTAGTCTTTTAGTATAACTTACCATTCTAACTACGAAATAAATGATGCAGAGATAAATCTTGTCCTAGACTTACCAATACCCACATCTATAAGATTTTTTCAGGGAAGTAATAAAACATTTAATAAAATAGTCAATTTTAATAAAGGTTATGGGAAAATTACAGTAACTATAAAAGATATTAATCTAAATAATTTTTTAGCTTATTTATATATAGACATATGGGAAAAAAATAGAATGAACCGAATATTTTACTGGAGAAAAATCCCTATAAATGTAGATGGAAAATTAAACTCTCTCGGATGGAATATGTTCAATGTAGAACTATAAAAATGAGTAAATGAACAAATATATTCTTCGAGATACTGATCCAAATAAAAGATTATATCCTTCGATTACAAACTCAAGGTATCACATTATTATTCAAATGAGGAAAAGAATGGAATATATTATTGAAAAATATTTAAGATACAATCATATAAATTCCCATTTAGTAGATTTTGGTTGTGGTATAAAACCATATTACAATTTATTCCTACCTTATATTTCAAATTATATTGGTGTTGATATTGATGGAAATTCAAATGCTGACATAATTTTAGCTAAGGATAATACTATTCCTTTAAATGATAATTCAGTCGAAATATTACTGTCTAATCAAGTTTTAGAACATGTTGAGTCGCCAAATTTATATTTACAGGAATGCTTTAGGATACTAAAACTAGATGGTTTATTCATAATTAGTACACATGGATATTGGATGTATCATCCTGATCCAATTGATTATTGGAGATGGACGAGTTCCGGATTAAAAAAAATAATAACATCACATGGATTCACAATTGATGAATGCATTGGTCTTATGGGTTTATCAGCAACAGCAATGCATCTGTTCCAGGATTCAATACTATAAAAACTCCCAAAGTCTTAAGAAATCCTTCAATCTGCATGCAATTCATAATTAGAATAATAGACAAAATACAAAAACAATCGGAAAAAAATATTGAAGCATCAGTATATTTTATTGTAGCTAAAAAGAAATAAAATCATGAAAATTTTCTACCACCTAAAAAGACCGAAACTTACATTTACTAAATTATTGAAGAAAATCTGTAAAATTAATTCATCTAAAATTAGAGAAGTTGTTCGAAAAAAAGTTAGAAAATTATGTGTTGATAGTGAATTAAAAACAAATACAAAATACAATTTTACAATGTTTGCTTCTCCCAGTGACTATGCAAGTTACGGGATCTATTTTTTTGGGGAATATGATGAGGCAATGAGTCAAATATTCAAATACTACATAAAAGAAGGCGATATTGTTTTTGATCTCGGCACTGAAAGAGGTTGGTTTTCATTATTAATGGGACAGTTGGTAGGTAAAAAGGGGAAAGTATATTCATTTGAAGCATTCCCACCAAATTATGACAAATTACTAAAAATGTTGCTAAATAATATGTATTGGATTCATCCAAATAACATTGGCCTAAGTAGTAAATCAGGGAAAATGTGGTTTGTACCGCCATCTGATGAGATAACAAAAAATGTAAGTTTCTTAAATAACTGCGGAGGAATTGGTTATGTGTCAGATAAATATATAGATGGAAGTATTGAAATTAATGTTACTAGTCTTGATGAATATGTTAAAAATAAGGGAATTACTAACATTTCATTTATAAAAATGGATATTGAAGGAGAAGAATATAATACTCTAATGGGTGCAAAAACTACCATTGAAACCTTAGGCCAATATTAGCAATTGAATATAATAGACCGACCGCATTAAGAGCAAATAGTTCAGTTGAAGAAATAGATGCACTACTTGAAAATTATAACTACAACCGATACTTTTTCTCGAACGGATTTCACTTTTTTGATTTAAGTAAATTTAACGATCCTGAATTAGTACTAAACATTTATTGTTTTCCGAAATAATATAACTTATGAATCTCTTTGTTATTCAACCTTATTGGAAAGCAGCATCTGAAGTTTGGATGCTAAGAATAATTGATATGTTTGCAGACAAAATAAAATATGTGGCTACTTATTCTCCATTTGAAAACAGATACAAGAATATTGAAATATTGGATTTGAAGAAAATCTCGATCCAGTATAAAAACAATTTTCGAGGAATTCTAAAAAAAATCAGAAATTGCGTTTCTAATTTAGATCTCCAAACAGCTTGAAAAATTACTTATCACTTCCAGAGATATTGATTGTATCCTTGTTCATTATTTAGTTATGGCTGTGAATTATAAAAAATATTTAATGGCATCTAGAAAACCTTTGTTTATACATTGCCACGGATATGATGTTTTCTGGGACCTAAGAGATGTAAAGACACCAGATATACTTTGCTATAAAAATGAATATATTACTAGTATTATTGAGTTAAGTTCAATAGCAACATTTATTGCAAATTCAAAGTTTACAATTAATAAACTTCTGGAAATCGGAATACCAGAAAAGAAAATTCAATTGAAATATTTTGGGGTTCCTGTCCCTGCCCAAAGGGAGTTCAATGATAACGACTCCTACCTAAATATATTATACCTGGGGCGACTAGTTGATTTTAAAGGTCCAGACATTGTTATTAAAGCTTTTAATTCGGCTTGTGAAAGAGGATTAAATGCAAATTTGATAATAGCTGGAGACGGTCCGTTGAAAATATCATGTGAATTGCTTAAAAGAGCCTCTAAGTTTTCTGATAGGATTCAACTTTTAGGAGAGGTTAGACTTAAATACTGCAGATGTGTTAAGGGGAAGTACAGATATCTTTACGGCACACAATTGCAAGGGATTTTAACTCATCAGGAGGAAGCTTTTGGTGTTTCAATTATTGAAGCCATGGCAGCCGGACTGCCTGTAATTTCCGCAAAAAGCGGAGCCTTAACTGAAACAGTAATAAATGGTGAAACGGGTATTTTGGTTGAACAATTTGATATTGAAAGTCACTCAGAGGCTTTTTTAGCATTAGCATTTAATCAAAGTTTGCGTAGAAAAATGGGTCAAAATGCTGCGAAAAAGGGTATTGGATTATTTTACAATCGAATCTGAAAAACAACGATTTATTGAAATTCTCAACAGTAATTTATAGAAAATATTTGGTTATATTTTTTGGTTAATGTATTACGACGAGCAAGAGATTTTAGAAATTTCTCATAGAATCTTCATATAAAATTAGCGATTCGTAAAACCTGTTTTTTCAATAATAAATTCATTCAAGTTAGTTTCATTCTAAAATAGTTGATTTTTATTAATTATTAACAAGTTGATTGTTAATAATATATGTTCTTAGGAATTTTGATTTTTGCTGGATTTTGATTATATTCGATCAAAACACTAGGAATCATGTTGAAGAAATTGCCTGTACAACCGCAGCTTGAGATGTATAAAAGAGTGCTTTCTCGTTTTATCCATCCTTTGAATATATTCTTAGAGGATTTTATAAGTGAAAATATTTAAGTTAAATGAAACGGAAAATGATTATATCAAAAATAGTACCGAAGTTTATCAAGAGACCTCTGAGATCACTTAAATATATTATTTACAAAATAAAATTCAAAAAACCCAGGTTATTTCAAAATATCAATCGGAGCTTGCATTCTGGAAAAGCAGATTGGAAATTGATAATGGGATATTAAAAAACAGTCATTACAAAAAGATAATGCTTGCTATGGCTGAAGAGAAAGATACAGATTTCTACGAAGGGAAAATCATTGCTGATTTTGGTTGTGGTCCGCGAGGTAGTCTCGTATGGGCTGAGAAGCCATGCTTTAGAATTGGGATCGATGCGCTTGCAGATATTTATGCAGATGAATTTACCGATAATATAATCAATCATGGGATGATATATGTCAAATCTACTGAAAAAGTAATTCCTCTTCCATCGAATTCGATTGATATAATGTTTACCCTAAATGCTGTTGACCATGTTGATTGTTTTTCAGAAATGTGTGATGAAATAATCAGGGTAATCAAGCCAGGCGGAGAATTTATCGGAAGCTTTAATCTTGAAGAACCATCATCTCATGTGAACCGCAACAACTCAATGAGGAGATAATTAAACAATGTTTACTAAATAAGTTAAAAATAATATCATACAGGATAAGCTAAAAAAGTACAGGGCAGATTTTCCTTATGAACCTTTTTTTCTGGGAACCTACATACAACAAAGGAGAAGAAGGATACTTATGGGTTAGGGCGAAAAAGTTAACAGATAATATAGTTAACTTAACTGGTGTTTCCTGTCTTTAAATATTTTATTCATAAAATAAACTGTTCAAAATAATTTGAATAATCTTTATATAATCAGTCTAAAAATTAAAATAATATATGGTGGAAAATACATATTATTCTGTTATCTCTAAATTCCTTATTGAAGCTAAAAGATTCAATTGAATAAATCGATTCGTCTAATAAATGTCAAGTTTTATAATGCAAATTAAATCGCAGAATTAATGATTATGATCAAACTTCTCGGAAATCAAAAATTTAAAAATTTAAAAAGGCAATAATAAATAAAAAAATTACCCGTAATATACTTATAAAGATTTTATAGATTATTATAAAAAACAATTAAGAAAAAAACCCTACTTAGGTGATACATGTTTTCTGCCCCATATGTAAATCAAAATTTAAGAAATTTGAATCATTTGGTTTAGTAAAACGAGAAAATGCAAAATGCCTTTCTGTGGTTCATTAGAAAGACATAGATTATTATGGAAGTACCTTAATGATAAGACAAATCTATTTGATAATGCTTCAAATATTAGATTGTTACATTTTGCACCGGGAAAACCCTTTTATGATATTTTTTCCCTAATCAGAACATAGAATATATTCCTTGTGATTTATCTCCTGAAATATATAATTATGAGGGAAAGCTAGAGATTGAAAAGGTAGATATAACTAAGATTCCTTATGAAGAAAACTATTTTGACGTTATTTTATGTAACCATGTACTTGAACACATTCCTGATGATAGACTTGCTATGATGGAATTATATCGGGTGATGAAAAAAGGAGCGTGGGGAGTATTTCAAGTGCCAATTGATTATAATAGAGAGGAGACCTACGAAGATTTTAACATAACAACAGCCGAAGCCAGAGAAAAGGCGTTTGGACAGTATGATCATGTTAGATGGTATGGCCACGATTATAAAGATAGATTGCGAAAGTGGGATTTGTTGTAAGGAGGATGACTATGTTAAAACATTTTCTTCTGACGAATTATTTAAATTTGGATTTATAGATTCAGAATTAATTTATTATTGCACAAAATAAACTCTTTATGCATTACTTGTGATATTATAAAGTACACGTAACGTTTTATCAAATAATTTTAGGAATTTATATAATCTGGTTTTCAATAATTGATTATTTCAAATTAGAGTCATTTTCAAGTTTAAGAAAGATTTTCTAAAAAGATATTTCTTGTAAAGTAAATTAAATCCTAATACTACGATTTAATTGATAGTGAGTTCCTTAAATCATGGATGATTCCCCTTATTTTCTGTACTTCTGGCCAATTATAACAATGGAAAATATATTAATGTTGCTATAGACAGCATACTTAATCAATCATATCAAAACTGGGAAATTATTATCATTGATGATTGCTCTACAGATAACTCATTACAGATTCTTAAAAAGTATGATAAGATCAAAAAGATACATATTTACAAAAACAAAAAAAATAAGAAATGTGGTTTTACAAAACGTAAGTGTATAGAAAAATCGAATGGGGAATTATTCGGATTCGTTGATCCCGATGATAAGCTTGCTCCCGATGCGCTTATTACGATGGTGCAGGAACATCATGCAAATCCTGATGCTAGTTTGATTTATTCGACACACTTTGAATGTAATGAAAAACTTGAAATCCAAAAAACAGCTGATTTTGTCGGACAATTACCTGCGGATATTAGTTTATCTATAGCGCCTTATGGACAACGTATTTCACACTTTGCAACGTTTAAAAGATTGTTTTATGATAAAACTATTGGTTTAGATCAAAGTTTAAAGCGTGCTGTTGATCAGATCTACTTAAAGATGGAAGAGACTGGAAAAGTATTGTTTGTTGATAAACCACTTTATTATTACAGAATAAACCCGAACGGAATTTCATCTCTAAAAAATGCCTTAAAAGCATATTATTGGCACTTAAAGATATTAAACAATACAATAAACAAAGAAGCTTAATTGTCAGTTAGAAAGCATTACCAAGGCAGAACTTTCTTCGATGTTTCGAGGTTATTATGAAGAAATGATAGCTCGAAAGAAACAAAAAAAGGAATATTTTCAGTATTTTTTTTACGCTTTTATAGCCTTAAATATTATCATTTTAGACAAATACTTCAACAATTATATCATTTTATAGGCAGGGTTTATTACAAATTATTATCGTGGTGAAAAATACTCCATTAGTAAGCGTAATAATTCCCTGCTATAATCAAGGTCAATATATTGATGAAGCTGTTAATTCAGTTTTAGCACAAACATTTCAGGATTTTGAAATTATTATTGTAAACGATGGGTCAACAGATGAATTTACAAATGAAAAATTAAAATACTACGATAAACCTAAAACACGCGTAATTCATACTGAAAATCAAGGACTGGCAGCAGCACGTAATAATGGCATACGAGCTTCAAGAGGGAAATATATTTTGCCATTGGATGCTGATGATAAAATCGATCATGAGTACATAGAAGAATCGCTTAAAATATTTCATTCAGATCCTTTGGTAAAACTTGTTTATTGCGAAGCCGAATTTTTTGGCGCTGAATCAGGTAAGTGGCCGTTGATGGCATACAGTTACCAAACCTTGTTAGCATTTAACTTAATATTCTGTACTGCCATGTTTAAGAGATCAGATTATGATAAGACCAGCGGATATAATTGTAATCTGATATATGGCTGGGAAGATTGGGATTTTTGGTTATGTTTATTAGATGAAAATGATATTGTATACAGGATTCCTAAAACTTTATTTTATTACAGGAGGAAAGAAAATTCAATGATTCATGCGATGGACATCTCAAAACAGCAATATAGTTATAGAGAAATATTCTTTCACCATTATGAGAAATATTCTAAGTATTTTGGCAGTCCTCAACAAATGATTTTACAGATTCAAGACCTCAGAAGCCTGAATGAGCATCTGAAAAATGAAAATTATTCACTGGAGCATGATAATCTTTCCATTATGAAATCTAAACAATACAAATTAGGAAAATACATTCTTAAACCACTTCTCTTGTTGAAAAACATCTTAAATGCCTGACGTATCTGTCATTGTCCCTAATTTCAACCATGCAAAATTCTTGACAAGGCGTTTGGATAGTATTATAGATCAAACATATCAGGATTTTGAGTTAATTTTATTGGATGATTGCAGTACAGATAACAGCGTAGAAATATTGTCAGATTATTCCAGGAATAGCAAAGTCTCCCATTTTATTGTAAATGAACAAAATAGCGGGAGCACCTATAAACAATGGATTAAAGGAATTGGACTGGCAAGAGGAGAATATGTTTGGATTGCAGAGAGTGATGATTATTCTGACAGGAAATTTCTTGAAGTGATGATAAAACATCTTTCTTCGGATCAGAATATTGGGATCGCATACTGCCAGTCAGTTGAAGTGGATGAAAATGATAAACATTTAAGGAACCGGATGTATTTCACCTCAATATTTAACGAAAAGCGATGGGAATCTGATTTCCTACTTAATGGGCAAGAGTTTGTATGTAAATATATGTTAACGCATAACATAATATCAAATGCAAGTTGCGTTGTAACGAAAAAAGATTTGCTAGCAAAAGCAATTCCCTCAAAAATAACCTTGAAGCTTAATACAGATTGGCTGATTTGGGTCAAAATACTGCAAAATTCATCTATTTCGTTCTCTTCACAACCACTAAATTACTTTAGAATACATAATGAATCTACGACAAATAAATTGCATAAAACTTCTCGGCCTCATTATGAATTATTATTAATAGTCAGGTTTATAAAAAAAAACTTTATTAATAAAGAAGATGCAAGAAATTTAACTCCAAATTTAACTTCTGAGGTTAATATAATTGGAATGTGGTGGATTGAAACTATGGATCAAAGAAGATTATCTATTTATGATGCACATTTTCTTTTCCAAATATTTAAAATTATACCTGATCGCTTTGTATGTTATTTTAGTCAATTTTTAAGTGGATCATTTAAAAAATTCAGAAAGAAATTATAAAGAAGCATATTCCAATATGCCTGGTTCTTTCATTAATGATTTGACATGGAGGCAATAACTATTGCAATCCCTGCATATAATGGTGAAAAATATATAACAGAATGTCTGGAAAGCGTTTTTAAACAAACATACCCGGTTTATGACATACTAGTTGTGGATGACCAATCTACTGACGGGACTGTTGAAATAATCAAAAAATTTCAGAAGAGATTTAATAATATATCGTTGCACATCAACAATAAAAATTTAGGGTTGACCGGCAATTGGAACAGATGTATAGAACTTTCTAAAAACAAGTGGATTAAATATGTTTTTCAGGATGATATTTTATATCCTGACTGTTTAAGAAAGATGTATGATCAATTAAAAAAAGACAATTCTGAATTTTGCATATGCGGACGCGATTTTATCCTGGAAGATAATGTATCAGATAACTTGAGGGCTTTTTATTTAAATAAAGTAATTAAGCCGGAGAAACTATTTAAATCCGGATATATTTCAAAAGAAAACTTTGCAGTGACTATTTCGGAATATTTGTTCAATAATGTGTTAGGCGAGCCGACATCATTTTTGTTTAATAAAACTTTATCATCAAAATATGGAGAATTCAGTAAACACATACCTCAGTTATGTGATTATGAATTTGCAGTCCGGTTAGCATCAAACACTGGTTTTAGTTTTGTTCCTGAATCACTTGTCAAGTTCAGGGTACATGGGCACTCTGCATCACAGAATAATCATGAATACCAGAGTATTATTTTAGAGGAGATAGAACCACTATTATTACTTCATAAGTATTTATTTAGTTCAAAGTACAGAGTTCTGACAAAACAAGTCAATAAGAAAGATTTATTTAAAGATTTTTTAGGAAAACTTGATTCATTAAATAAAAAATACGGGATAATCTTCACGGGGAAAATTTTGAGAAAATATCTTTTCTCATTTCCTTTTTTTCAATTACATAAGCCAATTTTCTTCTATAGACTCTTTAAAACAGGAAGATTAAAATCTTTCTCGGTATTTTAAAATTGGAACTTAATACATTTAAATGCCAAGAGTCTCTGTAATAGTTCCAAATTACAATCACGGGAAATACTTACCGTTACGTCTGGAAAGCATTTTTAACCAGACCTTTCAGGATTTTGAGGTCATTTTGCTGGATGACTGCAGCAGTGACAACAGTCGTGAAATACTGGAACTATATCGCAATCATCCTAAGGTCTCGACCATTATTTATAACAAAAGGATCCGCGGGAGCCCGCCGGGCCGAGCGGGTGCGCCGTCGGGCCCTCCCGGTCCTGGCGGCCGGGGAGGACGTGCTGCTGGTCGCCCACGGTCACCTGCTGCGCGTGCTGGCCGCGCGCTGGATCGGTGCCCCGGCCGATCTTGGCCGCACCCTGCTGCTCGGGCCGACCGGCCGCGGCGTGCTGGGCTGGGAGCGCGAGCAGCCGGTGGTCGTGCACTGGAACCTCGAGCCGCCCGGTGCTTGATACCCCAGGGGGGTAGGGGTATCCTAGGTCCATGCCCGGATACACCGCCGACAAGGACGAGGTGCTCGCCCGGCTGCGCCGGATCGAGGGCCAGGTGCGCGGCATCCACAGGATGGTCGAGAGCGACACGTACTGCATCGACGTCCTCACCCAGGTGTCGGCGGCGACCAAGGCCCTGCAGGCCGTCGCGCTGACCCTCCTCGAGGACCACCTCAACCACTGCGTCGTCGACGCCGCCGTCGAGGGCGGGCCGGAGGCCGAGGCCAAGCTCCGTGAGGCGACCGACGCGATCGCCCGGCTCGTCCGTTCCTGAACCAACGAAGGAGTAGCACCGCATGAGCGCCACCACCTGGACCGTCTCCGGCATGACCTGCGACCACTGCGTGCGCGCCGTGCACCGAGGAGGTCTCCGCGGTCGCCGGCGTCCGCGTCGGCCGGGGTCGAGCTCGCGCACCGGCGCTGCTCACGGTGACCAGCGACGGCCCGCTCGAGCGAGTCGAGCCGCGCGACGCCGTCGACGAGGCCGGCTACGTGCTGGTCGGCCCGGCCCCGGCGCAGACGCTGTGACCGGCCAGCTGGGCGCCGTCGCCCGGCTGGCGCTGTCGCGTCCTGCTGGCCGCGGTCTTCGTGGGCGCCTACGCCATTGGGGCGGTGACGCGATGAGCACCACCGACTCCGCAGCCACCGTCGTCGAGCTCGAGATCGGCGGCATGACCTGCGCGTCGTGCGCGGCCCGGATCGAGAAGAAGCTCAACCGGCTCGACGGCGTCGACGGCCACCGTCAACTACGCCACCGAGAAGGCGCACGGTCCAGCTCGACCGGCCGCGATCAGCGCCGCCGACGCTCGATCGCCGACGGTCGAGGCGACCGGCTACACCGCCGCCGCTGCCGCCGCCGCCCGACGCCGGCGCACGGCGGCGACGCCGACCGGCCGAGCCGCGCGACGCCGACTCGCCGCCGCTGCGGCAGCGGCTGCGTCGTCTCGGCCGTGCTCGGCGCTGCCCGGTGCTCGCTGCTGTCGATGATCCCGGCGCTGCAGTTCGCCGACTGGCAGTGGGTCGTCGCTCGCCCTCGCCGCGCCGGTCGTGCGTCTGGGGCGCCTGGCCGTTCCACCGCGCCGCGTGGATGAACCTGCGCCACGGCGCGGCCACGATGGACACCCTCATCTCGCTCGGCGTGCTCGCCGCGTTCGGCTGGTCGCTGTACGCGCTGTTCTTCGGCGACGCCGGCGATGACCGGCATGACGCATGCCGTTCGACGCTGGTCGCGCCGCGCCGGCGACGGCGCCGGCGAGCATCTACCTCGAGGTCGCCGCGGTCGTCACCGACGTTCATCCTGGCCGGCCGCTACGTCGAGGCGCGCGCCAAGCGCCGCGCCGGCGCCGCGCTGCGCGCCCTGCTCGACGCTCGGCGCCAAGGACGTCGCCGTGCTCGCGCGACGGCGTCGAGCGCGCGCGTGCCCGTCGACCGAGCTGGCGCGTCGGCGACCGGTTCGTCGTGCGGCCCGGGCGAGAAGATCGCCACCGACGGCGTCGTCGTCGAGGGCACGTCCGCCGTCGACGCCTCGCTGCTCACCGGCGAGTCGCGTGCCCGGTCGAGGTCGGCCCCGGGCGACGCCGGTCACCGGCGCGCACGGTCAACGCCGGCGGGCGCCTCGTCGTCGCGCGCCACCCGGGTCGGCGCCGACACCGCAGCTGGCGCAGATCGCGCGGCTCGTCGAGGAGGCGCAGACCGGCAAGGCGCCGGTGCAGCGGCTCGCCGACCGGGTCTCGGCCGTCTTCGTGCCCGTCGTGCTCGTGCTCGCCGTCGCGCACGCTCGGCGTGCTGGCTCGGCTGACCGGCGACGCGCGCCGCGCCGCGTTCACCGCCGCCGTCGCCGTGCTGATCATCGCCTGCCCGTGCGCGCTCGGCCTGGCCACGCCGACCGCGCTGCTGGTCGGCACCGGCCGCGGCGCCCAGCTCGGCATCCTCATCAAGGGCCCGGAGGTGCTCGAGTCGCACCCGCCGGGTCGACACCGTCGTGCTCGACAAGACCGGCACCGTCACCACCGGGCGCGATGGCGCTCGTCGACGTCGTCGACCGCGCGCCGGCGCCGACGCGACCGAGGTGCTGCGCGCTCGCCGGCGCGCGTCGAGGACGCGCTCGCGAGCACCCGATCGCCCGCGGCCGATCGCCGACGGCGCGCCGCGCCGGGTCGGCGCCCTGCCCGCCGGTCGACGGCGTTCGCCGAGCCGCGCCGGGCTCGGGCGTCGCGGGCGTCGTCGACGGGCACGCGCGTGGTCGTCGGCCGCGCCGCGCTGCTCGCCGAGCTGGGCGTCGCTCGCCGGCCGAGCTCGCGCGGCGCCGCGGCGCAGCCGAGGCGCGCGGGCGCACCGCCGTCGCGGTCGGCTGGGACGGCGCGGCCGCGCGGCGTGCTCGTCGTCGCCGACACCGTCAAGCCGACGCAGCGCCGAGGCCGATCGCGCGAGCTGCGCGCGCTCGGGCTGCGCCCGGTGCTGCTCACCGGCGACAACGCGCGGCCGCCGCGCGCCGTCGCCGCCGAGGTCGGCATCGACGCGAGGTGCATCGCCGAGGTGCTGCCCGCGGACAAGGTCGACGTCGTCGCGCGGCTGCAGGCCGAGGGCCGGGTCGTCGCGATGGTCGGCGACGGCGTCAACGACGCCGCCGCGCTGGCCCAGGCCGACCTCGGCATCGCGATGGGCACCGGCACCGACGTCGCGATCGAGGCCAGCGACCTCACGCTGGTGCGCGGCGACCTGCGCGTCGGCGGCCGACGCGATCCGGCTGTCCCGCGCGCACGCTGCGCACGATCAAGGGCAACCTGTTCTGGGCGTTCGCCTACAACGTCGCGGCGATCCCGCTGGCCGCGCTCGGCCTGCTCAACCCGATGATCGCCGGCGCGGCGATGGCGTTCTCGTCGGTGTTCGTGGTGACCAACAGCCTGCGGCTGCGCCGCTTCGCCCCGCTCCCGTCGTCCCCGCCCCCCTCCGCCTGACCATCTGCATGAAGGTGCCCTTCTGTGCGCACTGCCGCAACTTCCACCCTTCATAGCGCCCGACGACGTCCGCTCGACGAGGCCATGAACGCGCGGTTGTTGCGGCCACACGCACAGAAGGGCACCTTCA
>CAWALO010000025.1:0-53676 GCA_963782945.1 uncultured Bacteroidales bacterium | reverse complement strand
CAGACCTGCAAAAATAACCGAAGTATAACTGGCAACAAATGTATATGCCGGTACAATAATCTCATCCCCCGGTTTTAATCCCAAAGCAATAGCAGATGCCAGTAATGCGGATGTGCCTGACGAGGTTGCAAGTGCAAATTTAACTCCGCTATACTTTGCAAATTCTTTTTCCAATGTGGATACTTTATGAAGAAACTTGGGATCGCTTTCACTTCCGTAACGGAACAGATATCCACCTTTCATTACTTCAATTACTGCTTCCATTTCTTCTTCTCCAAACCAATATGCTCCCGGACCTGGCATGATAACCTCCTTTTTATTTAATTTTTAAAAACTATTTATGTACAAACATTAATTCAAAATAAAGTAACATTTGGCTCACAACCAAAGAGTAAATTACCCAGTTATTACACTATATTAACATGAACCTGTTTTTCTTTCATCTGCATGCATAATATTTGGAAGAGTATTGATAAATTGTGAAAGAAATGAACTGAGAACATGTTTCTAAAATAAAAAATCGATATTCAATATTCGATATTCAATATTATGCCTAAACCGAGAAGTTGGGGATTCCGAATTAGACAAGTTCAAAATTTAAATTAAAAGATAGAACATTAATAGATAAAGAGATGAGAGTATTCGTCAGGGCCCTGATTGCTGTGATTTTGATTACAATCTATTCCAGCTGTAACAATACAGATAAAAATGTGATGAGTGAGAATCCTTTAACTGACACAACCAATATTAAAATCCTGCAGAATCAATTCCTATTAGGCTCTCACCTGTGCCGTGAGCCAATGCCACCTATGGATGAGATGAAGAGAGATATGCTGATCCTGAAAGAAAAAGGATTTAACCTCATTAAGCTGCAGGAGCACTGGGCCATCGACGAACCTGAAGAGGGCCAGTACGATTTTTCAAAATATGAGGAGCTGATATCCTACGCGAAAAGTCTTGGAATGTATATATATGTTGGTCTCACCTGCGAGCAGGCACCATCATGGCTTTACAGGAAATATCCGGAATGCAGAATGGTTGGCAGAAACGGATTGCCGATTGTATATCAAGCTCAGAATCCTATGCCTGCTGATGGTAAACCGGGACCATGCTTTGACCATCCCGGAGCCCGTGAAGCTCAAAATAAATTTATTGAGAAACTAGTTCAGACCTTAGGGAAGTATGATAATGTACTGGTCTGGAACACATGGCAGGAGGTGGGATACTGGCCCGACAGGATTGTAGGCCAGCCGGTCTGTTATTGTGAAAATACTATGACATCTTTTCATAACTGGTTAAAAGACAAATACAAGACTCTTGATTCGCTTAATAACCAATGGAAAACTAATTATACCAGATGGGAGAATATTTCACCAAATCGCAATCATAATCAAAAATTTACCCTGCCTCAGGATGTTAACTGGAATTATTTTATGGACAATATTAAAATTACAAATACACTTAAGGAGAGGGCAAAAATTATACGACAAACTGATAAAATGAACCGTCCGGTCTTTTGCCATCTCGGATCATGGAATTATGGTTCCGGCAAAGATTGGAACTATGCACGCTCCCAGGATTTTTTAGGGTCATCATCATACCCTGCATCCAACTGGGGAGAATTCAATGACTGGGATGATATTTTGTTCGATAACTCTGATAATCTGAATAAATATGAATCACTACGCGATGAAATGTGGCGAATGCTGGCGCTCAGGTTTGATTTTCTGAGATCATCCAACAGACCAGGTTATCCTGTCTGGGCTGCAGAGTTCCAGGGTGGTCCGGTATCAACGGGATTTCATAAAGGGAGAGTACCTTCTCCTGAAGATATCCGGAGATGGATGCTGACGGTTGTTGGCTCCGGAGGGACTGCTATCTCATTCTGGGTGACACGTGCCGAAATAATGGCCAGCGAAGCGAATGGATTCAGTTTACTCGACAGTGAGGGAGACAATACCGAACGTCTGGAGGAAGCCTCCAGAATAGGAAAAGCTTTAATAAAACATTCCGACATATTTTCGAGACCATCACTCACCACGTCAAAAGTTGCCATTCTGGTTGATGAACAGAATTCTCAGTTTTGTCAGAACATGTTGAACGGAGGAGATAATCTGGAGTATTCAACAAGGGGTTGGCACAGACTTCTTTGGGATGAAGGGATACCGGTTGATTTCATTGAGGCATCATATATGGATGAGATTGATATTAATAATTATAATGCGATTATAATGCCCTTTCCACTGGCAATTTCAGATGAGGTGATGAACAGGATGGCCGATTATGTAAGTCATGGCGGCAATCTGATAAGTGAAGCAGGAGTGGCAAGGTATGATAAAAACACATTCTGTGTACGGGGTGAGATCTCAAAGGCGGCTTCAGAACTGTTTGGAGTCAGGCAATCAGGTTTTACAATGGTCAGGGAACCTGATAATGGCAATCGTTGGTCACCTTATGCCCGCACCTGGGGAGAATTCCTTGATGCGACTTCACTGAATGGAGTGAACGATCTTTATGGTCTTTCAACAATGGCGAATGTTTATCTGCAAACTTATGAATGCTCAGGGAGCAAGCCAATCTTAACTTATAAAGATAAGGTTGCCGGAACGGTTAATTCTCACGGCAATGGAAAAGCATGGCTATTCGGTACATTTATCGGTCACAATGGAACAGCTTACAGGAATAAGTCCACCACAGAGCTTGTTAAGAAATTAATGAAAATATGTAACGTATTTCCGGAAAATGAAGGTGAATTAATGTTAAGGAAGAGATTTACTGATGGCAAAGAGGCATGGGTGATTACTAATCCGACTGACCATATGGTAACTGAAAAATTACATCTTGGTAAGGAATGGGCCCATGCATCAGACCTGTTTGATAATGAATTAAAAATTGACGATCAAACCATAGAATTATCAATCGAAAGTTTAGATGTTTCTGTAATAATTTTACGATAACAAAACGGAGATAACTTTTTTTTAACCACTGATTTCACTGAGAACACAGAGAAGACACGGATTGCCTCCGTGTTCCGTGCTCTCAGTGGTAAAAGGATTTCAAAATAATCGTGAGTAAATGGAGCAGAAAAACGTTATAAAGAACAGACTCAGGAATATATATTCATTATCCTGCCTTATTGCATTTATTTTCGTCACTGTAAATTCCTATTCACAGAAGAATCCTGATCTGGCAAAGACACCCCCTATGGGCTGGAACAGCTGGAACTGGCATGGCAAGAAAGATATAAACGAACAAGTTATCCGCGAAACTATCGATGCAATAGTAAGAGAAGGATTACGCGATGCCGGATATGTTTATGTCGTAATTGACGGAGGATGGAGAGATAAAAAACTGGGACCCGGTGGTGAATTATTGCCCCATCCTGATAAATTCCCAAATGGTATTAAACCTCTTGCCGAATATGCACACGCCAATAGTTTGAAGTTGGGATTACATATAGTACCCGGGACAAATGATTGTCTGGGCGATCCCGTCGGAAGTTACAATCATGAAGATGTACATATCAGTCAGATGGTGGAATGGGGAATAGATTTTGTCAAGCTTGATTTGTGCCGCCATATGAGTGACCCTTGTACTGATTGTGAAAAGAATGAACTGGGATGGAGTGAAAGCCTGATTTTTGATACATACACGAAATGGAGCAGATTGCTTCATAACTGCGGCAGGGATATTTTATTCAGTGTGAGCACCTACAAATTTAGCGACTGGAATCCGGCATATTGCAACATGTCAAGGACAACAGATGATATTCGGTGCAGAGTCTATGGAAGCTGGGAAAATAAGTATTACGGGGCTTCCTTTGATGAGAAAGATAATCCGGGCAGTGTAATGGCTATTGCCGATATTAATAATTTGTCGGCACAATACGCCGGTAACGGGTACTGGAATGACCCTGATATGATGGTGACAGGAGAACAGGGACTCTCAGTAAATGAGCAAAAAGCTCATTTTGCTTTATGGTGCATTATGTCTGCACCATTAATCCTCGGAAATGACCCAAGATTTATGACTCCTGCTGAACTGGAAATTATACTGAACAAAGAAGCTATTGGAGTAGATCAGGATTCAACGGAGCAAGGATCCCGGATAAATAAACAAGGTGACGCTGAAATCTGGGCAAAAAGACTGCAAAACGGTAAGGTGGCTGTATTGCTTTTAAACCGCAATCCATCGGAAAGAATTGAGATCAGACTTGATTTTAAGGATATTGACCTTCATGGAGAGGTCAAAGCAAGGGATATTTATCTTCATAAAGATCTTGGATATTTCAGGAATTCAATTACAAGAAAGACAGATCCTCATTCAGGTTATTTTTTCATACTGTCGGAAAAGTAAGCTGATGATTTTTGGAGCTGTTGAAAAAGTTAATTTTCTCTGTGACACCCCTAAAACCCCCAAGGGGGACTTATTGAAATCCAGTGATTTAGAAAGCCCCCCTGGGGGGTTTGGGGGTGCAAACGGACTTTTTCAACAGCCCCTGGATCGACAGTCATTGCTTTTCCAGCCTTATCAGAAAACCGCCTCCAGGTGCAAGATGAATTTTAATTGATTCATTCTTCTTAACCAGAACATCTTTCTGAATAACATAATCTGCAGCATAACGGTCAGCATTGACACCATCTTTACAGATCGTTGCTTTATAATTACCATCATCTAAAAAATCAAATTCAACAGTAAGGTCTCTTTCATTCCAATCGCACATTCCGCCAATAAACCAGTCATTACCCTTTTTCCGGACGCTGACAATATATTCTGCTACTTTGGCGTCCGTTATGATGGTTTCATCCCAGGTAACAGGCAGGCTTCCCAGAAGCTCCATGAATTCCGGTTCTCGCATACCTTCCGACGGATTACCTGCAAATATCTGCATGGGACTGTCATATACTATAAACATAGCGAGCTGATGACTGCGTGTTCCGGGACTGGTTACCAGACCTGCAACCGGCCGGGTACCATTTCGGGTGGCATTATTCAGAATACCAGGCTCATAATCAAATCCCCCTGCCAGCATCCTTGTAAATGCCAGGGTGACATCATGGCCTGGTGTGACCCTGTTACTCCACATATTATATTCGGAACCCAGCAAACCCTCCCTCCCTACTGCATTGGGATAAGTGCGGTTAAATCCTTTGGGAGGAAAAGCGCCATGGTACATGATCATGATCTTATGTTCCGCACATGCCTTTGCGACCCGATGATAAAAATTTACAGTTTTCTGATCATCGCGATCCATAAAATCGGTCATTATAAAATCAATTCCCCATCTGCTGAACTGGTCAAGAGCGGCTTCCAATTGTCTGTCAAGAGTCATGGCAAGTGTCCACATGCATATTTTAATCCCTTTCTCTCTGGCATAAGCAAGCAGTGTATCCATGCTGATTGCAGGAATTACTTTGAAGAGGTCATCGTTATCACTCCAGCCTGCGTCCATCATTACACGGTCAAAACCGAATCGTCTGGCAAAATCGATATAATATTTGTAGGATGCAGTATTAAGACCAGCTCTGAAAGGTACATTGAACAGATTGAGATCTATGATCCATTCATCTGTAAGGTTTCCGGGCTTTACCCATGAGGCATCGCCAATCCTTGAAGGTGCCCCTAATCTGTAAACAATATCATTGCCAGGCAGGTCCTTATCCTTTTCGGCGATCAGGAGAACCCGCCATGGATAACTCCTGGTCCCAGAGGTTTTTGCAATATATGACGCGCGTTTTGTTACTTTTTTCTGTTTAAAGGCATCTCCGGATACTTGTTCCCCGAGGGGATAGCCGGCAAATACGCCGATTAATTTTGAGGTACCTGTTCCGCCTAAAAACATTCCCGGATAATCCTCAAGGTCCGACTCTGTGATGCCGATTTTGGGATCAGATTCAGGTGCCACCAGAACAGGAGTATAACCTATCATTCCTTCCTGCAGAGCATCCATCCTCCGCAATGGATACTCCTCTTCAAAACTGGTATGAAAAATATCTGCATCTTCCTTTTTCTGAACCATTGGCAAATAAAGAGACGGCCTACCGGGAAAAGAAAATTCGGCAACTTCATTCTTTATATAAACAGAATCTTTATAAAGGGTTGAAATCCTGTAAGCGACTCCGTCATCATAAACCCTGAACTCAACTTTATAGGGTTGCCTGAATCCAATTGACAAAAGATTATAAATATCAGGAATGATCCTGCGCTTCTCCGGAACAGGGGAAATGATCTGCTCCCTGATGGTTTTTTCAGAAGAGGACCTTATACGATTATTTAGAGAGAGAGATTGGTTATTTTCTAATAAGAGATCTATTGATGAAGGTTCCAGAATAGTTTTACTATTAAATGAAACAGTGTAAGTCAATTGTTTTCCCATCCAGACACTGACAAGGATTTTGCCTGAAGGGGAACTTACTTTAAGAGTATCGTTCGAAAATGCAATTGCATTTACCAGGATAAAAAATGCTGATAGCAGATATGTTCTGAAATAATTCATTTTAAAGATCATTCTGTTTAAGTAATGGAGGTTGAATTTAACTATTTCTCATTAGTTTCTTCAAAATTAAAAAGAACCGGACGCTCCCTGAATCCTTTTGTTTTTAAAGCGTAATATATAAGCCCAAACAACAGCCAGGCAGAACCTACAAGTTTTGATAAAAATGGTAATCCCAGCCACATTACCAAACAAAAACAAAAACCTATCAGAGGAAGTATAAGATCATAAAAGAAATTGCGCCGGTGAGATTTGTCAGGTTTTATGTAGTAACACCATATTGTGGCCATATTAACTCCCATATACCCGAGAAATGCACCAAAATTAAGCAGGTCGCAGGCGTGGCCCAGCGGCAGAACCAATGATCCGATAAAGACAAATACTCCCAGCAACATAATATTTCTGGAAGGGTTGTGTCTTCTTTTGCTCAGGTAGCCAAAAATCTTTTTTGGTAAAATATTATCGCGCCCCATGCCATATAACAGACGGGCTGCACTTACCTGCCCCGACATCCCGCTGGCAAACTGGCTTACGCTCATTATCACCGAAAACACACCAAATAGCAGCGCGCCTCCCACTAATTTCATTATATCCAGGTAGGCAGTGTCAATGTTGGCAAATGTTGTCCAGTCGGGCCATGTCATCTGAAAAAAATAAAGCTGAATACCACTGATTACCCCTGTTAATAAACATATCAGTATAGTTGCCCGGACAATATTGCGTTTTGGATTAACAGTATCTTCCGCAAGTGTGGTAACACCGTCAAACCCAATGTATGTTAAGGCTGCCAGAGATGTACCTGATATAACGGATCTGAAGTTAAATACATCAGGGTCATAAAATGGTTTTATTGAAAAAACTCCGGCCAGACCTGTTTTGAGAGAAATAAACCGGATAGCAAGAACTAAAAATACAATTATGACTGCTCCGGTGACTATCAGAACAAAAGTGTTTATCCGGTTGGTTGCCTTTACTCCCCCAAGGTTTAAAGCTGACATTCCAACAGCCACCACCAGGGTAAGAACCGGGAATGGCAGCCATGGTAAGAGTCTCTGTAGCGCCAGAGCCGGGATAATAATACTTATCAGGGGAATAATCATATAATCTAAAAACATTGCCCAGCCCACAACAAATCCCAGGTGAAGATTTACTCCCCTCGCGACATAGGTATAGGCCGAACCTGCCATGGGGAACATTGTGGTCATCCGCCCATAGCTGAAGGCAGTAAATAAAACAGCAAACAGAGCGAAGATTATTGATGTAAGCGCATTGCCTCCTGATCGTGACTGAATCAGACCATATATAGGAACAGGTGCAACAAGCTGCATAAGGATCATCCCGTAAATGACAAGATCCCAAAGTCCCAAAACTCTGTTCAGACGCGGTCCGGAAGATGAACTCTCCCCTGCTGGCTTTCCTGAAGTTTCATTCTCATTTATGCTCATAGATTCGATAAATTAAGACTACACCTTAAAAGCCGGTAATTCTGAATTTCAGTGTTTTTCACCCCTGACACCCAATGGGAAAACACTGAAATTCAGAATTATGAAAAAGGCTCTTCATGAGAATTCATGGGTAACTGACTTTTGCTGAAGGACCAATAAATTGCAATGTTTTAGTCAATGATATTTCCTCCTCCTCTGAAGGCCAGTATTCCAAACCGAAATAACCGTCGTATCCTGAATTATCAATCGCCTCAAGTATGGGCAGATAATTTATTTCTCCCTTGTAAATCTCATTTCGTCCCGGGACTCCTGCTGAATGAAAGTGGCCGATCAGAGATGAATTTTGTTGTATTGTTGCAATATGATTACCTTCCATGATCTGCATGTGGTATACATCATACAATAGCTTAAGGTTTGGACTATTGACCTCTTTTACAATATCGAAACCGGTTTTTGATGACACCAGGAAATAACCAGCATGGTCAACATGTGAATTAAGGGCTTCAAGAACAAGTGTCATATTTTCTTTTGCTGCAATGGCAGCAGCTTTGGTCAGAGTTGCTACCACACTTTCAAATTGTTGCTTAAAAGAGTTGCCGCTTATTTCATTTCCCGTGCATGTGATCAGTTTCCTGCAGTTCAATCTATGAGCTATTTCAATAGTCTCAATAAGTCTGTCAAGATACATTTCCCTGTCTTCCGGTTTAGTAAGAAATCCACCGATGGCCCCATCAGGAGAGTTTACAACGATATCATTTATTGTGACATTCAATTCCTGGCAAACAGCCGCTATTTCGTCAATTTCCTTTTTTTTGAATTCCAGTCCTGATCCGTTAAATTCATGGTCCCAGAACCAGAATTCAATGGCACTGAATCCAAGCTTATTTGCCCTGATTATTTTATCAGCTGTTTTTGAACCTGTAAAAAAGGGTTCAATACATAGATCTATTTTTGGCATATTTTAATGTTTTAAATTACAGATATACATTTGCAACTTTAATAATACCTTCAGCAATCATGTCACAATCCTCTCCGGAGAGTTGAGGGGGTATATCAATATGAACCGAACGGCTCAGCAATTCAAGTGTTTTTGGATTCATATCGGGAGAGTATTCAATTTTACCACCTCTTTCAACATAATGCGGGCAGGTATATGGACATCCATCAGGTGTAGATGTCCATTTATTCAGGATCATATCCCAGTGGTTATAAATGTGCCAGTCAGGCACAGATTTGTTATGAAGCGAAGAGGCTCCGATTCCTTCTGCATTTAATGCAACTGCAAATCTTCCGGCAAGTTCCGGTGAAGGAAGGTAGAAAATCAAAACAATACCTGTGTCGCCTGAGGCATCATTCAACCTGCGGAATTCTATTCCGTTTATTCCTCCAATAGCGCTTTTAATCCTGTTCTTGTTCGATTTCATTCTTTCCAATAAACCATCGAGACGGGTTAGTTGTGCCCTTAGTACAGCACCTGTAAGCTCGCTCATCCTATAGTTTACTCCAGGGAACAATTCACCCTCGTATCTTGCTTTCGCAAAACGACCCGCTGGCCCTCCGGGACGCCAGCATGCTGCTGTGTCATGGTATGCCATGGCTCGATCAATCAGCCTTTCGTCATTTGTTGTGACCATTCCCCCTTCTCCGGCTGTAATAATCTTGTGATACTGAAAACTGAAAGCGCCCATATCACCGATACTGCCTAATCTTTTCCCCATATATGATCCTCCGGTTGCCTGGGCCACATCTTCAAGGACTTTTATACCATGCTTCTTCGCAATTGTCATTATCCTGGTCATATCGCATGGTACACCCCGCATGTGAACCGCTATCACTACTTTGGTACGGGGTGTGATTTTCCTTTCAAAATCGTCCGGGTCAATCGTCAGCGAATCGTCCACTTCGACAATCACAGGGACAGCCTTTGCTGCAACAATACAGGCACAGGATGCAAAAAAGGTATAACCCGGAACAATAACCTCATCCCCGGGACCGACACCTAATGCAATAAGTGATGCTATGAGTGCAGATGTACATGAATTGGTTGCCAGACCATAATTCACCCCAACTTTTATGGCAAA
Organism: uncultured Bacteroidales bacterium; assembly: GCA_963782945.1. Taxonomy (GTDB): domain Bacteria; phylum Bacteroidota; class Bacteroidia; order Bacteroidales; family VadinHA17; genus LD21. The sequence continues at coordinate 43,657 of CAWALO010000025.1, read as the reverse complement.
TTCTTCTTCAAATTTCTTAACCCGGGATTCAATATCCGGAGGACCGTAATATCTGAAAAGGTATTTATCATCAATCACATCTATGACAGCCTGTTTTTCAAGCTCTCCAATTTCATAACCTCCCGGGTACATCGGGAAATTTGGAGTTGTCTTTGCCTTTGGGCCTCCATCAATCGCTAATTTCAGGGTATTTGCTTCCATAGTTTTATATTAATGGTTCATAATACCGGCAATTTATCTTACTTATATTATTTCAACAAATAGTGTTAAAATAGTATTAATTATTTCCATTTGCATATCGGTGAAATTCAAATAATATAATTAATTTGCTCTGTGTTGTTTCCCTGTTTTTTTATTATTAACCAGATTGAATGTAAAACTTGGCAGAATGATCCAGAAAATGTTTATTGCCCGCAATAATAAAAACATCGTCTTAACATTGCCTCTTAGAAAATGAGTAACAAACTCCATAATATTAAAATTTAAAATAAAGATAATAATTCTCATGCAAATCAGCCTCGAAAGACTTAGTCCATACGAGAATTCCACCTATTTAATCAGGGAATATATCCAACCAAGTTATACCTCTCCCCGTCATTACCATCAGGAATTAGAGCTGGCATATATCGAAGAAAGCTATGGTAAATTGTATGTTGGCAATTCGATTGTAGATTTCATGGAGGGAGATTTATTCCTGTTTGCCCCCAGGCTCATTCATTGCTTCAAGAATCCAAAAGGCTATGAGCAATCTAATAATCCCGCGAAAGCAACATGTCTGTGGTTTACTCCTGATTTCCTTGGAGGTGAATTCCTGAGAAGGTCTCATACTAAAAAATTAATTGCCCTGTATCAAAAATCTGAATATGGAGTGCAGTTTCCAAAACCAACCAAAGAGATCATTGATCTGCTAAAATCGATAAGCTCAGCTAAAAATCTCGATGGTATTATAAACCTGCTGGTAATCCTGAATAAGCTTTCGTTGCAGAAGAATGTAAAGATATTATCAGAAACTGTGTTAAATAAGTATTACTACAAGCATTCAAATGATGACAGAATTGATAAAGTTATGGATCATGCTATCAGGAATTCTCACAGGAAGATTACATTAAAAGAAATCGCAAATCTGGTAAATATGAGCGAGGCAGGATTTTCGAGATTTTTTAAATCACGGACTGAGAAAAACTTTACAGGATTCATCAATGAGATCCGCCTTTCCAAGGCTCAGAAATTGTTGATTGAAACGAACAAATCGATATATGAAATCAGCCTTGAATGCGGTTATGAAAATCTTTCACATTTTAACAGGCAATTCAAGCATCTAATAATTTGTCGCCAAAAGTTTTCCGGGAGTATTTTATTAATACAAATTCGAATGTTGAGTAAAGAAATCCTGAGTCTGCTCCGAAATTCAGAATACTTCAGAAGACTACTCAGGAGTATTCGGGCATAAATTAACCTGACGGAGTGGCCTTAATTTATTATTACCACTTGGTATTGGATATCATGTAAACTTAAAATATTAATCCTCAAAATCAGACCTATGAAAAATTCCTGTTGTACACAATCTGATCAATCCTTAAGAAAACAGTATTATTTATTGTTTCAATTATTCTCTCCTTTCCGGATGTCAGCCTGATAAAAAGAAGAATGTACAGCCTGCCTTTGAAAATCAGCAATCAGTAAGGAAAACAGAGGAATTATCCGACAACTGGAAATTCCAGCTTGATGTAAGAGATATTGGTGAAAAAGAACAATGGTACAGTAAAGACCATAGCGACTGGGGTACTGTGACTGTTCCCCTTGCATGGAATTGCTATGAAGATGCATTGTTTGATTATCAGGGCATCGGGTGGTATTCGACCAGCCTTACTCCTGATCAATCCATTGCCGGGAAGAAAACCGAAATTGTTTTTGGCCGTGTGATGTATTACAGTAAAGTATGGCTAAATGGTGAATTTATCGGAGAAAATATTGGTGGTTATCTGCCTTTTAGTTTCGATGTTGGCAAATACCTGAAACCTGGTCAGGAAAACAGACTCGTTGTCAGAGCTGATAACAGGCCCAGGATCGATTGGCTTCCGGCGTCAGAGCAAATTGAATGGATCCAGTATGGCGGCATCATCGGACCAGTAAAAATGGTCAGTACTTCTCAGACTTATATTGACGACTTAACTGTCAGAACAACACCGGAAAAAGAAGGAGCCCGGATTAACTGCATAATCAGTGTGGCAAATGAATCTGCCATGGAAGATGAAATGGACCTTGACATTGAGATTTCCCGGAATTCCGTTAAAATAAATAAAAGTGTAAAGGTCAGCTGCAAACCAGAATGATACTACCAGGGTCAATATAGAATTCATACTTGAAAATGCTGAATTATGGTCACCTGATACCCCTGTTTTATACACTGCAAATGTCAGACTTTCAAAGAACGGAAGCAGGATTGATGATCTGACCGATCGTTTTGGCATAAGGCAGGTGAGTGTGGAAGGCACATCAATTCTTTTAAATGGAAAACCCATTACAATTAAAGGCACACACCGATATGACGGATACGATCGCCTTGGACCGAATCCTCCTGAAAAAATTCTCAGGGAGGAACTGGCACTGATGAAAAGCGTTGGAATAAATACAATACGTGTTCATTATCCTGCATCACCGGAATTGCTGAACCTCTATGATGAATATGGCTTCATGATGCTGGAAGAAATACCATTGAACTGGTGGGGCAATAAGTGGGACATGACTCCATTGGAGGTAAGGCGGAACAAAGTCTTGATATTCTTGATCAGGCCAGGTCCGAATTAACAAATATGATAGCAAGAGATAAGAATCACCCCTGTATCATCATTTGGAGCATGGCAAATGAATGTGCTACCAGCAATGAGGTCGGAATTACTGTTATGCGTGACTTGTTGAAACTGACTAAATCACTTGATCCGTCACGCCTGGCAACATTTGTAGCCGGAGGCGATCCGACAAGACACCTGGGATTTGATGAAGCAGATATTATATGTTTCAATGAATATTTTATTTGCGATCATATCAGCCAGATAGATTCTGCTGTTTATAAACGGCTGAGCAGGGATCTGGCTCTGTCTCGCAGTAATTTTCCCGATAAGCCGATAGTAATTACAGAATTTGGACGTCAGGGGATCAAAGGCATACATGGCGATGTTTTTTATTCGGAAGAATTTCAGGCTGCTTATATTGAAAGCAACTGGAAAGCGTTGAAAGAAAATCCTTCAATATCCGGCGGTATCCTGTGGACCTGGGCAGACTATTTTCACGAACAGCATTTTGCCTTGCATAAAAGTTATGGATTTTATGGAGTCATAAATGCTAATTATGGTCCTTTTGGAGTTGTAACAGGTGACCGGAAACAGAAAAAATCCCTTGAAGCTCTTGCACGTATGTATGGAGGTTCCATTCCAGGGAAGTGAATGAAATAACAAATCAACTTAAAATCTCACCAGATAAATGGAAAATAAATACATTGCACTGACAGGCAGATCCGTCACTAATAAAATATTGTTAGCTGCCTTTCTAAGTCTGATTCTTTGCGGATTCAGGCCTGAAAATAATATGGTCTCCCTGTCAGAAGTTGAAAATCAGCAAACGGTAAGGAAAATTCAGGTATTATCCGACAACTGGAAATTCCAGATCGACGTAAGGGATATTGGTGAAAAAGAACACTGGTTTAAGAAGGACCTGAGTGACTGGGGAAGCGTTACGGTTCCCGGGGCGTGGGATTGCTATGAAGATGCACTGTGGCAATATCAGGGCATTGGATGGTATACAACAATAATAAGCCCTGATGAATCTATTCCCGGAAAGAAAACAGTAATTGAATTTGGCCGTGTAATGTATTACAGCAAAGTATGGCTAAACGGGGAATTCATAGGTGAAAATATTGGTGGTTATCTGCCTTTTAGTTTCGATGTAACAAAATATCTTAAACGGGGACAGGAGAATAAACTTGTTGTCAGGGTGGATAACAGGCCCAGGATAAACTGGCTTCCGGCAGCAGAACAGATTGAATGGATCCAGTATGGCGGTATCCTGGAACCGGTAAAACTGGTTAGCACTTCACAAACTTATATTGACGATTTAATTATAACGACAGTACCAGATAAACCAGGGGCACGTATTAGCTGCATGATCAGTATTGCAAATGAAACTGCCACGGAAAATAAAATAGACCTGGAGATCAATATTTCACTGAATTCAGTTATCTCGAATAAAAGTCTGAAGATTCGGTGTAAACCCAATGATAATACGAAAGTTACTGTAGATTTCATTCTTGAAAATGCTGAATTATGGTCGCCGGACACACCTGTTTTATATACAGCAAATGTCAGCCTGGCAAACAAAGGCCTTAAAATTGATGGCCTCACCGATCGCTTTGGCATAAGACAGGTGAGCGTGGAAGGAACATCAATTCATTTGAACGGAAAACCAATAGTTATTAAAGGTACACATCGTTATGACGGGTATGATCGTCTTGGACCGAATCCCCCGGAGAAAATTCTCAGGGAGGAACTGTCATTGATGAAAAGTGTCGGAATAAATACCATACGTGTACATTACCCGGCATCGCCCGAATTGCTGGACCTTTATGATGAATATGGCTTGATGATGATGGAAGAAATACCCTTAAACTGGTGGGGACAGACAAACTGGAAAGGAATTATTCCTATTGGCGGACAGGCAAAGCAGAGCCTCGATATTCTTGATCAGGCCAGGGATAATTTAACAGATATGATCGCCAGGGATAAAAACCACCCATGCATAATCATATGGAGCATGGCAAACGAATGTGTTACAGATAACGAAATTGGAATAACGGTAATGCGCGATTTATTGAAACTGACCAAATCGATTGATCCTACGCGCCTGGCAACATTCGTTGCCGGAAGCAGTCCGGATAAGCATCTTGGATTTGATGAAGCAGATATAGTATGTTTCAATAAATATGTCAGCTGTGCCCATATCAGCCAGATAGATTCCGTTTGTTACCAACCCCTTGCCGCCGACCTGGCCTATTATCGCAAATACTTTGGCACCAAGCCTATAATTATGTCAGAATTCGGACGGCAGGGGATAAAGAACATACATGGTGATGTCAGTCATTCTGAGGAGTTTCAGGCTGCATATATTGAAAGCATGTGGAAAGCTCTTGCAGAGAATCCTACAATATCCGGAGGTATTCTCTGGACCTGGGCAGATTATATTCATGAGACGCATTTTGCCCTTACCTCTCCTTATGCACCATATGGTGTTGTAACAGGAGACCGTAAACAGAAAAAATCTCTCGAAGCTCTTGCACATATGTATGGTGGTTCAATACCAATTAAGTAATGGGAATATATTGCCCCTTTCCCTCCCGATAGCTATCGGGAAAGAAAGGGGGTAAGTACGGACAAAATCTGGTTATGAAAATACAATAAGAGCTATATAGAACGCTTTTTAATAATTGATCCAAGAAATAAAAGAACGATGAAAACAAAATTTAGTATCAAAACAGACCGATTCTTTAAGGTAATGATTTTAGGATTCATAATAATAAGTCTCTTTTCCACCGGATGCAAAAAGGGAAATAGCGATGGCCAGAAACCAGCTGCAAATCAACAATCAACCAGGAAAATAAATGTATTGTCCGACAACTGGAAATTTCAACTGGACATAAGAGACATTGGAGAGAAAAAAGGCTGGTATAAAGAGGACTTCGACAAGAACAGCTGGGCAAATGTAACAGTGCCCCAGGCATGGGATTGTTATGAAACGGCACTTTGGGGCTATGAGGGAATTGGCTGGTATGCTGTAACGATAAATCCGGCCGATTTTATTCCCGGGAACCGGACGGAAATAATTTTCAACCGCGTCCTGTATTACAGTAAAGTCTGGATCAATGGCGAATTTATAGGAGAGTACATCGGAGGTTATCTGCCTTTCAGTTTCAATGTTACCAAATATCTTAAACCGGGGCAGAAGAATGAACTTGTATTAAGAGTTGATAATAAAGCCAGAATTGAATGGCTGCCAGCCGCAAAACAGGTGGAATGGATACAGTACGGTGGTATCCTCCAGCCGGTAAAACTGGTAAGCACATCGCATACCTACATAGAGGATCTTATTCTCAGGTCTGACCTGGCAGACGGAAAAGCTCAGATAAACTGCATTGCTGCTGTTGTTAATGAGTCAGATGCCGCATCCGAAATGGAACTTGAAATTGAATTTTCAAACGGGGGTGACATTACAAAAAAATCAGAAAAATTATTTTGCAAGCCGAATGACACCACAAAATTATCTGTTGCGATCTCAATTGATCACCCAAAATTGTGGTCCCCCGAGAGTCCTGCATTATATACTGTAAAAGGAAAGCTTAAGAAGGATGAGGTTGTGATTGATGATATTACTGATCGCACCGGCATCAGGATAATAAGCATACAGGGCAATTCAATTCTTCTGAATGGCAATCCGGTTACAATAAAAGGTGTCAACCGCTATGACGAATATGGCAATTTTGGAGTCAATGTTCCTGAAGAACTGCTGCGGAAAGAACTAGCATTAATGAAAAGTGCCGGAATAAATACAATCCGCGTTCACTATCCCCAGTCACCCGATTTACTGTCATTATATGATGAGTTCGGTTTCATGATGCTGGAAGAGGTTCCATTGAACTGGTGGGGGCAAAAATGGTGGGGTGAGGATGTTACTATGAGTCTTGATATCCTGGATCAGGCAAAGCCGGCCTTAAGAAAAATGATAAGAAGGGACAAGAATCATCCATGTGTAATTATCTGGAGTATGTGCAATGAGTGTAAGACTGATAACGAAATCGGCATAACCGTGATGCGCGAATTACTGAGACTGGCAAAGTCGCTTGATCCGACCCGGCCCGTCACCTTTGTAGCAAATGGCAATCCTATGGATCATCTTGGATTTGATGAAGCTGATATTGTCTGCTTCAATAAGTATTACGGTACGCTCGAAGGGTCGTTATGTGACAATATTTCACAGATCGACTCGCTCGGTTTTCAACCATTCATTAAAGAGCTTGCACTTGTCCGTAACAGCTTTATCAATAAACCGATAATAATCACAGAGTTCGGAGCTCAGGGAATTAAAAACATTCATGGCGACGCTCCATATTCGGAAGAATTCCAGGCTGCCTATATTGAGAGTATATGGGAAGGTATTAAAAGTGTTCCCGGAGTATCAGGCGGCGTTCTGTGGTGCTGGGCGGACTATTATCACCGTAAGTACCTAATCACATATAATGATTACGGACCCTATGGTGCAGTGACTGTCGACCGCAAGCCTAAAAAATCTCTCGAAGCACTTGCCCGTATGTATGGAGGTACAATACCCAGGTAATGATCTAAATTGACACATATGAAAAAATTGAGTATTTCAAGACGTGATTTCATGAAAGGGGTGGCGACAGGAGCGCTTTCTTTTGCGATTCTTCCATCCTGTACAAACAAATCAGCAGGAAAGCACGATCAGATGATTAGATCTATCCCCCCGTTCTTTGACTGCAACAAATATATCGGTCCGGGCTTCCCGAAAAGTCCTGATTTTCCAAGGGCATCTGACCTGCTGGCCCACATGGACCGGCTGGGTATCGACCGTGCCGTTGCATGGCATACGAATGCACGGAATATTAACCCGATGGCAGGGAACGAGCAGCTGATTGATGAAATTGAAAAATCTTCCTTCCGGGAACGGATAATACCTTCTTTCATCATTACCCCAACAATAGTCAATGAGCAGGCTGCTACGGATCACTTCCTCGATCTTGTCACGAAACATCATATTCGTGCTTTTCATTTTTTCCCGCAGAAAGAAGGCTGGCCGCTCCGGGATATCTCTCCTGTCATCCGGCTAATTCAGACTTTCAATCCTGTTCTCTTCCTGGACTCCTTTGAGAACATGGGTGATGACCTCAGCGGCATTATGGATTTCTCTGCAGAGTTCCCTATGGTAAACATAATTTTTACTAATGCCATGTGGGGGCACTATAAGAATCTATATAAGCTGATGGAGGCACGTCCAAATATATTTGTCGACACATCGCTTCTTCATATGTATCTTACTCATGAATACTTTATTAAGAATTATGGTGTTGACCGCCTCATTTTTGGTACAGGCTACAAGTCAAATAACGGCGCCTCCATAGCATCCCTGGTACATGCAGAGATCAGTCCCGATAATGCTCAGCTGATCGCGCACGGTAACCTGGAGAGGATGCTCGGCATTGAATCCCCTCTCAGCGGGACCATGCCTGTTAACGGAGACCGGCTGTGGAACCGCCTGTTGCGGCAGGAACAACTAGGTCCCGATATAATAGATGGGCATACTCATCTCTCCCGCACACTGGCTAAATGGGAAGATCATGACCAGACAGATATCGATTCGCATGCAAAACAGGCATTACGAAGAATGGACAGGATGGGTGTGAGTTCAATGATAATTGCAGAGTATTCAGTTTATGAACCGGACTTATCCACTGGCAAGACCTGGATGGAGAACCACCTGAGTCAATATGGCGACCGCTTCCACGGTTATTTTTCCGGACTGTCATTCGTGTCAGTCGATGAGGCGCAAATGATCTCCAGGATCGACGATTTATTCTCACGGAAGTATTATGTCGGCATTAAAATGCATAATAACCACTGGAGCATTCCGGTTACCGATCCGAGATTCGAACCTATATGGAAGTATGCTGATAAACACCGTTTGCCAATTCTTCTTCACACATGGGATGATAAATATGATGCGCCAAAAATGCTGACTGATATTGTAGCCCGGTATCCCAATGCCATTTTTATCCTGGGTCACTCAGGCAATGCAGACAGGATGGATGCAGAAGTGCTGGTGAAAGATAACCCAAATGTTTACCTGGAATGGTGTGGCAGCTTCGTGAATCCCACAGACTGGCTGGAAACACTTGACCGGCTTGGCAACAGCCGGCTCGTTTATGGCAGTGACTTCATTTCGTGGGAAGCACAGTGGGGCCATGACCCAGCCTGGGAAATGGGACGCCTGCTTTCGCTCGACGTTCCTGATGAGACACTGATTCCCATACTGGGTGAGAACATGCGAAAAATACTGGCACAGAGAAGGTAAACACCCCTAAATCCCCCAGGGGGAACTTTAAAAAAAATCAAAAATCTAAGGTATTTTTATAAGAACAAGAGGCTGCCCAATTCAGGACAGCCTCTAAATATTATTTTAAAAATACAAATTTATCAATAACCCCAGTTTTGTTTGAGTTTTGGGTTCTGATCAATTGCTCCCTGCGGGATCGGAAGAAAGTACATTTTTTGTGTAAAATCATGCGGCCGGTCAAGGGATGCTGGAGTGTACACCCATACTCCGCTGTTATCAGCAGGAGAAGAATTTGTGATCACTATCCTCTGTAAATCCTCATTCAGTTTTTCTTCTGCAATTTTCCAGCGTAACAGATCAAAAAGTCTTTTGGCTTCATAGGAAAGCTCAATTCTCCGTTCATGTCTGATGGCATCACGCATTTCAGACTGACTTAGTCCAGGCTGCAATTCCGGCAGATCAGTACCCGGTCTGGTTCTGATAGCATTAACTGCTTCATAGACAGAAGGATCAGGTCCGACAGCCTCATTCTGAGCTTCGGCATAATTCAGAAGAACCTCTGCATAACGGGTATAGACAAAGTTTTGTCCGTTTAACGCACTTGGTGGATGATATGGATCCATCATCTTTTTTGAAGAATATCCGGTATTCCCGACATCACCTCCGCCATAGTCAACTTCATTGAGAGAAGGATTTACCTGATCGATGCGATAACGGATTATGTCCTCTGTAGGCATCCATTCCTGCTTATAGGAAGCTCCATCATAAACAACAAAATTATAGAACCGCTGCTCCCTGTTTACATAGGGATTCTGAGGATCATAACCGGAAGTCGGATCTGTAATATTCTTACCGTCAGCTGTCTGGAACTCATCAACAAGCTGTTGTGTGGGACTGTAATTTCCCCAGCATATATATGTATTAAGTACATAAGTAGGACCGCCACCCCAAACATCAAAGTTATTTGGCATCGTCGTTGCAACATATTGCCTGTCCCAGATTACTTCTTCGTTATATTCATTTGCTTCTCTCCAGAATTCAGTCATTTTTGGGAATAGATTATATTCGCCTGTACCTTTATGTCCCCAGGTATCAATGAATTGTTTATTTGTAGCAGCTGCATCTGCCCATCTTCCCTGGTCAGGAGAAGCAAAACTCTGCAAATTATCCGGACTGGCCGGAACTGCCGGTGATGCAGAATTATATGACGGACTGGCAGCAAAAAGCTGGATCCAGCCTTTTAATGCCAGCGCCGCTCCCAGAGTTGCCCTGCCGGCATCCGCAGCACCACTGCTGTATTTGACCGCCAGATTCGCATTGTTGATTACTGCATCCAGTTCCCCGATAATAAAATTAAAGGTCTCCTCGAAAGTGCTTCTGGGTACATAAAGCTGATCTTCAGTCATTGTTGCCCTGTCCTGAGGTTCTGTAATAATTGCCATACCTCCGGTGAGCATAAACAATTCGCTGTAAAAATATGCTCTGAGGAATCTGGCTTCATCAATACGCTTTGCAACATATTCCTCTGAAAAATTATCAGCATTCTTAGTTACATTGGTAATAAACGTATTACATGCCCTGATCTGCTTATAGGTCTGGGCCCAGTTTGCTTCCATGGCGGGACCGACCTGGCTCCCCCAAGGACCGAAATAATCACTTCCTGCATTTACAAGTCCCTTTTTCCAGTTATAGGATGTATAGTATTCCGAGACGTCATTATCATCTGTAAAATTATCGAGATAATCGGGATTTCCCGGTTTATCCGGGAGCAGACTGTAACAGTAATTCAGGTAAATATCTGCATTGCTTTCGCCGGCCCACATTGTCGGGTCTGTGAGTGTTTCCTTGTTTGTTGTTTCAAGGAACTCCTCCTGGTTACAGGAATATGTACTAACCAGTATCAATCCTGATAACGCAATGTTTCTTATAATTTTAAACTTTATCATAGTGCTTGGTTTTTAGTATTGAGATGGTTAGAAGGTAACATTTAAGCCAAAAGTAAATGACTTCATTAGCGGATAAGAGGTTTCAAGATTATCATATCCCGTTTCCGGATCCATAAACTTAAGATTACTAAATGTTAGCAGGTTCTGTCCTGAGCAATAGGCTCTTATATTACTTATTTTCAGAGTATTCAAAACACTCCTCGGAAGTGTATATCCAAAAGTAAGGGTCTTAAGCCTGAGGAAGTTTGTATTTTTCATCCAGAAATCAGTGTCCAGATCATTCCCGTTATTTGCAGTTGGCCCCAGGTCAGCTCTTGGATATTTGGCATCCTGATTATCCGGTGTCCAGTGATTGTTCAGGTACTCATAATCGCTGTTACTATTGTCATTCCTGAAACAAACCGTCTGGAAACCAAAAGTTCTTATTGAAGCCCTTGCAGAGCCCTGGAAAAACAGGCTAAGATCAAAGCCTTTCCATTCAGCAGACGGAGTAAAGCCATAACTCATCTCGGGATAAACAGGATAACCTATAACGACTTCATCGTTCTGATCAATTACTCCATCGGGTGTCGGATCGCCATTCTGACCTTTTATATCCGCATATCTGATATCTCCGGGATGCAGTTCTCCAAACTGGATAATATTATATCCATCTTCACTATTGATAACACCATCGCTGTTTATATCATCTGCCGTTGAAAAGAGACCCAACGATTTATATCCGAATGGGGTAAGATAAGGCCGGCCTGTCCTTCTGCGCTCAGGATTATCATAGGTGGCAGAAGTTTCATATACCTGTACCATTTTATTTTTGGCAAAACTAAAGTTACCGATAAAGCTTAATTTCAGTCCATTTGCCAGTTCACGCCTTGAGCCCACGGTAAGCTCGATGCCGTTGTTCTCCATTTCCCCGGCATTTTCATCTGCAAGCGGCAGACCATATTCCTGGGGAACAGTGATAGCCGGGGGCAGTAACATCCCGGTTCTGTGTTCAAAGAAATAGTCCGCCTCAACAGTTAACAAACTGTTCCAAAGGGTCGCTTCAAAACCGATATCTGTTTTTGTAGATATTTCCCAGGTAATATTTGGGTTTGATTCCTGGGGTGAATAGGCAATAGGAACCATTGTTCCGGATCCAAAAGCATATTGACTTCCAACCAGATTATACCCGCTCAGGTACTGATAGGGATCCCCTGCGAGGTTACCTGATTTCCCCCATGAACCTCTTAATTTCAGGTTGTCGATAAAATCGATGTTCTGCATGAACTTTTCTTCAGAAAGCCTCCATCCCAGCGAGAAAGCCGGAAAATATCCCCATTTAAGCCCCGGGGCAAAATAATAATGTCCGTCATAGCGGCCTGATGCTTCAACCATGTATTTGCCATTATATACATAGCCAAGCCTGTATACATAGCCAATCTGAGAGCCATTGCTTGACGAACCTCCATTGTCGAAATCATTTTTATCAGAGCTGCCCATGTCTATTTCATCGATGGAGACTACATAGTTGTTTCTTCGGGCCATGATATAGCTGCTCTGATTCTCACGACCCTCTGCAACGAATAATCCTGTAAACTCATGCTTCCCGAAAGTCCTCTGGTAATTGACATAGCCCTGAAGAGTAAGTGCCTGCCCCCTGCCGTTTTGCTGGGTCAGGAATGTATAGGACGGGGCATCGCCACCTTCTCTCGGGTTAATTCGTCTTTCATAAGAATATGGTGTTGTACTAAGGTCTTGCACCCAGTAATACCATGGGGTGTGCCATCCCTTTTGAAAGCCGGAATTGCTGTCATAACTGACAGCTCCTTTTATGCTTAGTCCCTTTATAAAGGGTAACTGCTGTTCTATAGAAAGAGAACTTAATACGGTATTCAGATCCCTTTTATCCCAGCCTCCTGCATTAAGTACGGCAGCAGGGGCGTTTCCTGAAGATTGTCCCCAGAGGCCATTCGTATAATAAAGATTATGAATAGGCAGATATTTGTAAGCTGACCTGAACATATGTACGGCATCTTCACTTGGATCAAGAAGGTTTCTCCGCTCCATCGAACTTATTACAGAAAAAGCTACTGTTGTTGTTTTGGTAACTTTTGATTCGAGGTTGATATTATAGTTAAACCGGCTGTAATTAACCTGGTCAAACAACCCCTCCTGTTTGAAATAGCCCATTCCCGCAAAATATTTCATTTTTTCGGTACCGCCGGTTAACTGCATATTATAGTTTTGCACCGGGGCAACCATGTTTACAAGATCTTTGGCGCGACTGTCAGGATAACGGTCAGGATCCTGTGCGTGCAAATTATCGTAATCATTTACAAGGCTGGGCAAAAATGGCAATTCGGCGTCCGGAGCGCCGGGATTTACATTAAGATATGCTTCATTCTTCAGTTTCATGTAATCTTTTGCAGTTAACAGATCAGGGTAATAAGTAGGTGTCTGCCAGCCGTAATAAGTGTTAAAAGATAGCGTAGGTGCACCGGTAACCCCTTTTTTAGTAGTAATGAGGATAACGCCGTTTGCACCTCCTAATCCGTAAGGCGCAACAGCAGCAGCGTCTTTCAGAACAGATATGGATTCTATAGATGAAGGGTCAAGCTGACTTATGTTATTCCTTCTGAAACCATCAATAATTATCAAAGGTGCGTTATTATCACCGGTGGTTCCAATACCCCTGATAAAAATTTCCGGGTTATCATAACCAGGCTGTCCTCCATTTGGCCTCATGGTTACACCTGCAACATTTCCTGCAATGGAATTGCTGATATTGGGAACCGGAGTTTTGGCAACCAGCTCCCCTTTTACACTGCTCACAGATCCCGTAACCGATGTTTTCTTCTGAGTGCCGTATCCAACTACTACAATTTCATCAAGGTTCTGCAGCTGTGATACAAGCGCTACATCGATCACAGTTTTTCCTTCAACAGGCATCTCGATAGTTGTATACCCAATAAAGGAAAATACCAATACAGCATCCTTGTCAGGCACTGTAATTGAGTACCTTCCATCAATGTCTGCAGTAGCACCAAGAGTTACACCCTTAACGATGATGTTTACACCTGGTAAAGCTTCTCCTGTCTGGCTATCAGTGACTCTACCTGTAATTGTTAATTTCTGAGGCTCTTCATCATTAAGATAATAAGCCGGAGTTGCTGACAGATCCAGGAATCCAAACATCAGAATCATCGCAGCAATCTTCATAACCAGGAATAGATTATGAATACTGCCGGATGATTTGTTCAGTCCATAACGATTGAGATTTTTTTTCATAGATGAGGATATTAATGGTTAGTAGTCAAATCATGCATTAATTTGAAAACAATTTTAAGTTATCAATTAGAGGTAAGTGTTTAAAAAAGCTATTTGTTACGGAAAGGTTGTCTTTTCAATAGTGTTGATAACAGGCATATCAGGGTTGTTAATTAATTAACATAATCTCTCTAATAATCAAGCCAATTTAAGCTTATTTTTATACCAGCCAACAAATGAACAAGCGTAAATATATTGTATCAGAAATAAATATTTTAAGTTTGCATTAACAAGTTATTACACTATTTTAACATAAAACCATTCCCTGTTCCCGGAAAGGTTTATCTGTTTATTAATGACTTAAGAATATAAAGGTCCAGTTCCTCATAGTCACGCTCCTTAGTGTATTTCTCTATGAGCTCATCACTCAGGCTTCTGGATACTTCGAGAAGCTTCATGAATATTTCTTTGCTGTTGCTCAGGTGTTTTGTAGCGACGGCATCCTTCTGCGTTCTCATCGCCTTTACGTCGAGCCCTACCCATTCCCCATTCTTACCATAGTCATGTTTATCAAGGATCCGGACCTGGTTCATCGCCCTGCGGATATCGACCGATCCGAATGATTTATCCTGATCGAATTTCAACCCGTTCTGATCATTAAGGTGAACTGTCCATAACTTATTAAAAGATAAGGCAAATCCCATTTCATCAGATGGATCCAGACCAGCAAGAATAGCATGAGCACTCTCAATATTCACACCCACACGCTTTGGATCGGTACACAGAATTGATAATGCAACTGCATGGCCGGTGGTCGGAATATATGCATGGTCCATCGGCTCATTAGGCTTGGGTTCAACACAGACCCTGATCTTTGAGTCATAATCCAGCATCTGATTGATTGCATATACGATTCTTTCTGTTGCTACCTTGCTGTCTTTTGATTCGCGGATATAGGATCCTTCCCTCGCAAGCCAAAGCACCAGAAGATCGGTCCCCATTGCATTTGCAACATCGATGGCACGCTTGCTGCGTTCAATTGCATACTTTCTGCACTCCTTATCGTTTGAAGTATAGCCGCCGTCAATGGTACGTGCATCTTCCCACAACCTGGGAGCAACAAACTCGGCGATCAGGCCATGATCATCGAGTATGCCTTTCAGAGATTTTGCCTTATTAATGATCTGCTGCGGAGTAAGATCATTCATATCAGGGACGGCATCATCATCGTGAAACTGAACACCGTCAAAACCAAGCTTTTTATAGTAAGTAAGCTTGTCTCTGAAATCTATGGATTTGCGCACATCAGGACCAAAGGGATCTGATCCTTCATGAATATTCCATGGGCCGAATGTAAATCTGAATTTCCCTGCCATAATTTTAATTTTTAGGTTATCATTTTATTTAACTTGTTTCACTATTTAATTTCGAATTCTCCATCCAGCCGTATGTCAGCAGATGAACTGCCTACCATCACCTTAAATATCCCAGGCTCTACAACCCAGTTAAGATCCTTGTCAAGAAAAGCCAGTTGTTCAGGTGTGAGTCTGAATTTTACTGTTTTTTTCTCTCCTGCAGCCAGATTCACTTTTTCAAATCCGGCAAGTTCTTTTACTGGTGTTGACATAGAACTGATAACATCATCAAAATAGAGCTGCACAATCTCACTGCCTTCCCTTTTGCCTGTGTTTTTAACATCTGCACTCACATAGATCTCTCCGGCAGGACCTGTTTCCTTCGGTGTGACCTGAAGGTTGCTGTATTCAAAAGATGTATAGCTTAAGCCGAAGCCAAATGGATACAAAGGCAAGGAGCTCATATCGACATAATTTCTTTTCACATCTTTTATCCAGTATTCTTTTGAAGGCATATGATTATAGTATACGGGAAGCTGACCGGAATGTCGTGGAAAAGTAACGGGCAACTTTCCTCCGGGATTATAATCACCGAATAATACGTCGGCAATTGCATTGCCTCCCTCCTCTCCGCACATCCAGCCTTCAACGATTGCAGGCAGGTTCTCAGACGCCCAGCGTATCGATAATGCTCTTCCGTTTATCAAAACTGCAATGGTGGGTGTCCCGGTGGAGTAAACGGCCTTCAACAGCTCCTCCTGAAGTCCTGTCAGGTCTAAACTTGCAACATCATTTGGCTCACCATTTGTTCTTTCACCATCCTCGCCAACAACAACTATTGCTATATCTGCTTTTTTTGCAGCTGCCTTAGCTTTGTTTATCTCATTGAGTTCATTGCCAATTATTTCACACCCTTTCACATATGTCACTTTTGTCTGAGGAGAAACCTTATTTCTAACACCGTCCAATACCGATACTATATTTTGCAATATTGTATCAGCAATATAATCGCCAAGCTGTTCCCGTCCTGCATCGGCATTTGGACCAATGACTGCAATTGATTTAATTTTTTTATCCAGAGGAAGAAGATTTTTTTCATTTTTTAACAAAACAATTCCTTCACGGGAAGTCTGAAGTGCCAGATCACGACTCTCTTTTGTATTAGCTTCTTTGACAGCTCTCTCCACATCAACATACGGATTTTCAAACAATCCGAGCAGGAACTTGATTCTTAATATCCTTCTGACCGACCTGTCAACTGTCTCTATCGAAACTTTACCTTCCAGTACATTTTCCCGCATGGCATTCATATAACCGTCTTCGTGCCAAATGCTGACATCCACTCCTGCTTTGAGACATAATTCTCCAGCTTCTTTCATCGTCGAAACTATCTGCTCGTAGACGGGAATACTGATTCCTGCACCTTCACTAAATACCAAACCATTGAAATCCAGCTCCTCACGCAGGATCTTTGTAAGTATTTTCTCAGATACATGGGCAGGCAAACCGTCTATTGACGGATAGGTGGCCATTACTCCCAAAGCACCTGTCTTTTTTATACCGGACACCCATGAGGGAAGAAATACTTCCCTTAATTTTCTCTCGGAGATCTCCATTGCACCTCTCTCCATTCCGCTCACCGGTTCTCCTTGTCCCGGAAAATGACAAAGCAAAGCAATGGCTTTTTCATGAGATGTCAGATCATCACCCTGCATGCCCATAACTATTGATTCTGCTATTCGTGAGCATAGATATGGATCTTCGCTGTAACCCTCTTCATTTCTTCCGAGCCGGGGATCCCTGGTAGGCTCAATAACCAATGTACCCAGGAAATGAATTCCCCTGGTCCTTCCTTCTCTGCCGGTAACAGAATAGATCTGTTTGACCAGTTCCGGATTCCAGGTACTTCCAATTGCCAGACCTTCAGGAAATACTGTTGCACCCGGGGTTAATACTCCATGGGTTCCTTCCTCCATAAATAAAAGTGGTATTTTCAGGCGGTTCTTCTCAAAAGCAATCTTCTGAAGTTCATTCAGAAACTCAGCCTGAGGACGTGGCCCCCCTTCGAACATAAGTGTTGGTGCCCAAAAACCTCCAGCAGGTCCTATATTAGGCACAAATTTACCCTCGGCAAATTTACGGACTGCATCAATCCTGGCTGAAAGATCTTTTGCCATCATTCTATGGTAAGGCATATTCAATTGACCAAGTTTTTCTTCAAGAGTCATCAGGGAGAGCAGGTCATCCACTCTTTTTTCGATAGTCTGGCCGGAGTCCAGATAAACCGGTTTCTGTGCAAGGGAAAAATTAACCATTATGAGATCTAATACGACAATGGTTAATACAGTTTTAAACGTTCTTAGAATTTTCATATATATGATATTAAATGATTGAATTCCTGTAAAATAAATCTAATGTATAATTAACTTAATTTTTCACCTCAAATTCACCTTTTAACTTTATATCTTTTGATGAACTTCCAACCATTACCTCAAAAGTGCCGGGTTCAACAATAAGATTCATATCCCTGTCAAAGAGCGACAAATCTTCAGGACCAAGTTTTAAATGCACGGTTTTCTTTTCTCCCGGGTCAAGAGCTACTTTTTCAAATCCTTTAAGTTCTTTGACTGGCGTAGTAACTGAGCTTATAATATCGTTGATGTATAATTGCACCACCTCAGATCCGGAACGGTCTCCTGTATTCGTTACATCAAGACTTATGTTCACATCTCCTGCAGGTCCGGTTTGTTGGGGAGTAATAACCAGGTTATCGTATGCAAATGTTGTATAACTTAATCCGAAGCCAAACTCATAAAGTGGTGTTGCGCTCAGATCCGTGTAAGATCTGTCAATCTCATTGGCTTTCGAATATTTATAATTATAATAAACAGGCAGCTGACCAACATTTCGGGGGATGGTGATTGGCAAGCGTCCTGATGGGTTGTAATCACCAAATATGACGTCTGCAATGGCAAGACCTCCTTTTTCACCGCTATACCATGGTTCAATTATCGCCGGGACATGTTCAGCCATCCAACGTGTTGAAAGTGGTCGTCCATTAATAAGGACCACTATAGTTGGAGTTCCTGACTCATATACTGCCCTTACAAGATCTTCCTGAAGACCGGTTAGATCCAATGAGGAAATATCCCTGTGTTCGCCGCTTGTTGCCCCGTTAGGTGAATATCGTTCATTCTCGCCTACTACCACAATTGCAATATCTGCATTCCTGGCTGCTTTTTTTGCCTTTGCAATATCATTAAGCTCATTTCCCATAACATTGCATCCCTTTATATAGGTAACTTTGGTTTTAGATGAGACTTTACTCTTTATGCCCTCTAAAACAGTCACTATATCCTGATAGGCAGGGATCGAGCTTGCAGTGTAATCACCAAGCTGGTTAAGGTCATTGTCAGCATTCGGACCTATGACTGCAATAGATCTGATCTCCTTTTTCAACGGGAGAAGGTTGTTTTCATTTTTGAGAAGCACAATACCCTCATGGGCTGCCTTAAGTGCAAGTTCCTGATGAGTCGCAGAATGAACAATCCTTTCCGCATTGTCTGCATCAACATAAGGGTTTTCAAATAATCCCAGCCGGAATTTCTGCAACAGAATCCTGCGAACAGCTCTGTCTATAGTTGAGATATTTACTTTTCCCTCATTAATATTTTCTGTCATTGATTCCATGTACGCTTTTTCAAAGGATATCCCAACATCAACACCTGATTTCAACGCAAGCGCCCCTGCTTCTTTTTGTGAAGAAACTACATGATGATAAATAAGATAGGAAATACCACCACCTTCACTCAATACCAGTCCCTCAAAACCAAGTTCGTCTCTGAGAACAGATGTCAGCAGTTTTTCTGAAGCATGAGCAGGTACACCGTCTATGGCCGGATAGGTTGCCATCACACCTAATGCGCCGGATTTTTTTATCCCTTGCTCCCAGGGAGGAAGAAAAACATCCCGGAGAGTCCGGTCTGATATTTCCTGTTCACCGTCTTCAAGGCCACTGACTGGCTGGGTCTGACCCGGGAAATGGCATAAGAACGGCAACAGCTTTGTCCGGAGCAGCAATATTTTCACCCTGAATACCCTCAACTATTGCTTTTGCGAAGGATGAGCACATGTAGGAATCTTCGCTGTATCCTTCACAGTTTCTTCCCATTCTCGGATCCCTGTTCGGTTCTATAACCAGGGTACATAAGTGGTCAGTACCTGTCGATCTGGCTTCTTTAGCGACGGTTGAATAGATCTCCCTGACCAGTTCCCTGTTCCATGTACTACCTATTGCCAGACCCTCCGGAAAAATAGTATGACCAGATGCCTGTACTCCATGTGTACCTTCATTGATCATAATAAGAGGTATTTTTAACCTGGTTCCTTCAACAGCTATTTTCTGGAATTCATTATATAATTCTGCCTGTCTGCGTGGTCCTTCAGGACACAGGATGTCGTGCATTTGCATCAAACCGCCACCCGGCCCAATACCGGATGCAATGGTTCCTGCAACGAATTTTCTGCAACCCTCTATCTTATTCCCGATCCCTTTGCCAAGCTGAGGTTCATAGACACAAGGCATATTCAATTGTCCGATCTTTTCTTCCAGTGTCATCCGTGAAAGAAGGTCTTCAACTCTTCTCCCGATTGGCTGGCTTGAGTCGAGATACAAGTATTGCTGCCCGAACAAGGAAGCATCTGTCAATAGCACTAATAATAAAACTCTGATCATTTTGATAAATCTTCCCTGTACTCTCATGGTTAAACTTTCTTAATCATTTAATGTTTAATATACTTCAGGAACAGGATGACTGAATAATTCTGACTTTGTCAAACCTGGTTCTCAGCTGAAGATTTATTCCACTTTACTGTTGTTATAGAGTGAGCTTTAAATTTCTGAACTGCCATTTTATTGTTCCAGGAAATTTTGCAGTCAGTCGCATCTCCATTATTAATCACATTAAGTACGATGCTTCCATCTGAATTGAGAAAGGCAGCAAAGTTAAGTTGTGAGGTTTCTCCGGTGCAACCAATACGGGTGGCGCCTGGTCTGATAAACTTGCTGAAATGAGCAAGATAATAGTATAATCCTGTATAGGTAACCTCTTTGGTATTTCTATCGACTATGACCACACAATGCTGCCTGTTCGGATCAGGATCGCCATGGATAGGAGAAGTCAGCCATGGACCTCCATCCTGATCAAGGATCATATTCCAGTAAATCCATCCTGAAACCCAGTTCTTCATATCATTCATTATCATGTTTCCCCAGAACTCGCCATCAGAAAATTCATGTACTGGGCACTTTACCAGACCAGATGGCGGAACACACATATCCATCCCATAACAAACTTCCGTCTGCCAGATCGGGATATCGGGATACATATTGTGCAAATCGGTCAGGCTGGAGAATTTATCCCAGTCATAGCCATGCGAGGTAAGAGTACTGATATGCTTTTTGACATCCGGATCTTCCAGTACAGGCGGAAACTTTTCCAGTGCTTCAGGACGGGTACAGGTTTCACCCAACTGAATTTTTGTAGATAATCCATCAGCCATGAGTTGAGGGACAACGAACTTTTTTATCATTTCACCCATAGCTTTGTAGGTTACATTTGAATAATGCTGATTATCACCCTCATTGAATAGATTCAGATAATTGATTGTGATGCCGTTTGAAGCATAAGCCTGGATATATTTTGAGTAATACCGGGCCAACGCCCTGTAGTATTCAGGCTTAATATGCTTTTCTCCTTTCTTCAGACCGAAATACATCCAATCCGGGGCAAAGTCCATGGGAGATTCAATCTCAAAGCTGCCATATTCTGATGCAGCCTTTATGTATGTAACAAGACCGTTTGGTCCCAAATCCCTTTCAATGGTAAAATGATCCATGGATGTATCCCCCGGAGTATCATTATAAGTATACCAGGGGCCCGCTGAGGCATAATCACAGGCTGCAACAGGAGATTTCATCAGTGTATATCCTGCACCTGATTCAGGATCGAACAGCATTTTTAATACGCTATCCTTAATTTCTGCGTTAAGAGAGTTAAGGCAAACCATACCTGCTTCATTAAAGGTCGCTCCGAAACCCTCGATCTTCTGAAAGCTTGTCGCTTCATCTATCTTAATTTCTGCAAGGGACGACTCCTTTTCCGCAGTAAATGAAAGGTCAGTCATCCTAGTTAATCTGTCACCATCCTGAGATGAAGAATAAACAACAACTTCAGGGCCAGCGGCTCTCTGGCACTGAAAATTAACGATGATCATACTTACGATTATGGTAAGCCCCGGCAACCGTAATAATTTAAACCTGATTACTTTTTCTAACATTCTCATTTTGAATACAATTAGTTTAACTGCCACAATTAAGATAAAAGCTGTCTCATCCCCAAAATAAATGAATAATTGACTACCATTCAAGTAGTGGATTACCCAGTTTATACACTATTTTAACATGTAAAGCTTACCTCAAATTACTACCTGCATTCCTTCCAGGCATTAATCATAGCCTCAACGCTTTTCCATGGAGTATCAGGGAAAATAGCATCTACCGGGTGAAGTATAAATCTGTTCGTCGGACCCAGAATTTCAATTGCTGATTTCACTTCACTCCGGATTTTCTCAATATCGTCTGAAGCCAGGCTGATAGAATTTATTCCGCCGACCATAGTCATTCGATTCCCAAACAGTTCTACTGCTTTTGTAAGTGGGATCCCGTCCTGAACAGGATCTACAAAAAATAACAAGTCGACACCTGCATCAGCCAGAAGGGGGCCAAGTGTTTCTACCCCGGTTGTCATAACGTATCCAAATTTCTTCCCGTGTTTATGTGCCAGTGAAGTTAGCTTTTCAAGGCCTGGCAATACATAAGCACAGAACAATTCCGGGGACCAGAAATCGGTAGACGAATACCATCCGCGCTGACATACCATGTCAATCCCCGGAGTTTTTGCAGCTAATTCGGTACGGGCATAGTCGGTAGCTTCAACTATATTAATCAGCTTCTGGAAGGCCTCTGGTTCTGTCATCGACATTGTAACTGCACCATCAACACCTGCAAACCATACCACCGCGTCCATTCCAAAAGCAGTCCAGGCCTGAACAAATAATCCATTCTCCTCCGAAAACTTCCTGACAGAAGCCATGCGCTCCTGGTACCAGTTTTTCTGTCCGGCATCAGGAGGACAATAGAGGAACTGCAATTTATCAATCTCTGAAGCCTCACTGATAAGATGTTTCTTCGCCCTTGGAATATTATAGTCTTCGATAACAGGAACATGATCAGGTTGAACAGGCCAGCCATCAGGTTCCTTTCCGGTCTGTTTTACAGCATGACGTATTTTACCCAGAGGTGTATCATATTCACGGACCATTACAGGATATTGTTCGTCACCACCTTCACCACCCGGGGGGATCACACTATCTTTACATGTAACTTCAGGGCTCAAACTCCATGGTACTGATACATCAAGAACATCGTCAACACCAAGTGACAACCATGCCAATGCCCGTTTAAAATCATCTTCGAGAGACCATTCCTGAGGCAGAGTATGTAAAAATTCCAGACGTTTCGTATACCAGTAATTTACATTGTTTCCACCATTGGTCCAACGCAAATGTTCAGGAGGCTGAAAGCCGAAACACCATGTTGTCAGGGGTATATGATCGGGTCTTTGTCCATTCAGAGCACATAATATTCTTTCTTTTGAGGTCATTGATTTTTGTTTTACAAAATATATTTTTCTATAGTTTTACAAATTCAATATCAACAAACTGACACAATCGTTCCAGATTGTCACAATAATTGCCCGGAATAACAAGGAAATGCTGGCTGACTCCGATTTTTAGTGATTTATTGAAGAAATCCACGACCGGCAGGTTCAATCTGCAGAATAAGTGGTTGGTATCTTCCAGCTTTGGAGGGCATTCAACAGACTCTCCATCCAATACTGTAAACCTAAGTCTGCTGCCGTTATATACACAGTTAATTAAAGTAACGTCACCTGGCTTATATTTTATACATGAGACTGCTCCGGAAAATTTTCCGGTCGCCTTATATTCAACATCAGGAACAATCTTCAGCGGATAGTTTTCATCATAATTCACAGCTTCATGATACCCCGCATGGCCCAGTACAAGGCTGTTTTTCTCCAGGTCAGCGGTTAAGACCTCCGTGAAAATCGGACGCTGACCTGTAAACACATTAAGAATATACATTCCGATGCCAGCCGGAATATCTGCTTCCATAGCTACTACCACACCTGATTCACTCAGA
Organism: uncultured Bacteroidales bacterium; assembly: GCA_963782945.1. Lineage (GTDB taxonomy): Bacteria > Bacteroidota > Bacteroidia > Bacteroidales > VadinHA17 > LD21. The sequence continues at coordinate 19,709 of CAWALO010000025.1, read as the reverse complement.
CGGGGATTATATAAACTCGGACGCAAACCAATAACTGAATGCATTTCCTCAACAATATCATTTATGCAAAAAATACTTATATTTTCCACATTGACGATTTTTTCCATCGCCAGTGCGTATCTGATCCCCTCGTTTAAATTTCTTTCATCAACCTCAATTATATACCCCTTTTCTTTAATAGCCCGTTTGAATTCATCAATTTCATCCTGATCACTCTCCTGAGCCTCCTTGAATAAACGACTTATTTCAAGGTATTTATACTCAATTCCATATAATTTCCTGATATTAAACTCATCAACCCAGGTTGTTGACATCTGGTTGCAGGGGAAGGGTAAAACCCCACAAATTGCATTTTGCAATTGTTTCTTAACCTTAAAGGCATTACAATAATCGTTTAAAATTTCATATACTTCAGGGTTTTTATAATAACCAGTAACAGCCTGATAATTAAATCCTTCACGTTTTAAAAACCCACTTACCTGGAGTGTCCCCACTGTACCTGACCCTTTTAACATTTCGGAATAATCAAGGTATTCAGGTAAGGTTGTGTATGGAAGAAATGTGCATAATATTATTGGCAGTGCAGGCAATTTTTTAAGTGCAGCACGCAGTATCTGATCTTCACACCACATTAATGGAGATATTATCAATCCATCGACACCTGTGTTTATAATTTCATCCGCCGCCTTAGCGGCGGATGCTTCAGAAAATAAAACTCCTGAATAAACAGGATCGCTGAAATCCGATATTTGTGTTACGATTTCCCTGCCTATTTTTTCAACCTCGATAGAAAATGGAGAAACGTCAGACTGTAATCCTATATTCCTGAACCAGCCTGAAGTAATCAGCAATACTCCTATTTTAGGTTTATATTCCATATAATTGTTCGCTTTTCATCGTTACTTCTAAGATGATGTTCTCTGTTCCATATAAAATTAATTAACTGACTATTTTATAGCCTGATTAAATCTTTTCAAATACTACAACAATAATATCCAGACTTTTAACTCTGATCTTAGCCAGTCCGTTCTTGATCTCCCATTTGTCGCCAATCAATACCTCAGGATTTTTCATCCCGGTAATATCAATGCTCTCAGAAATATCTGCTTCAGTAGGATTAGTAATGATCCACGCTTCTTTATTTCCATTGACTCTTTTTTGAACAAGCAGGTTCCCAATCTTTTGAGATGTAAGGCCTGAAAGCTTCATAAATTTATCACACAGGTCAAGCATTGAGGGAGTAAAATAGGCTGTCCCATTATGCCCGATAAAAGTTCCCAATAACCATATCTTTCCTTTCCCGACGCTCTTTTCACATGCTGCCACATCATCACCAACGTTAAAAATGGGAATGCCATCTTTGCATTTAAAAGTTTGCAGGTAATAATTGGCCAGTGTTTTAAGCCCCTTAAATTCGCCTGTTCCTTCAAGGTAAGTCACTGGTGCAAATTCGCCCCAGGTGCGTTCCATAGGTGTCCATCTCCGTTCATTATCCGGTTCATATACCTCAATAAAACTCTTTTGTTCCACCCCGGCCATTTCAGCAATTACCGGAGACATCTCACCTCTGACAGCAAGTGAGTTTTCATTTATCCTGCCGGCAGCGCCTTCGCATATAAGATTGCCTCCATTAGAGGTATAATCCCTTAATTTTAATGCCATTTTGTCGGATAAGGAAAGCGGAAATGGAAGAATTAATACAGAATACTGTTCTGCTGATTTTTCACTGATATCTGTAATATTCACAAAATCGACCGGATAACCGCTTCTCCAGAGCATATGATACCAGCCTCTGACGCTGTATGCCAAATGTCGTTCAGTTCCATAGAATGATTTGCAGAACTGATAGTTTTCTTCGTTGATGATGATCCCGACTTTAGCCTTAGGTTTTGACGGCACCGCAAATAATCCGGAATGGTTGCGTAAAGCCAGTCCGATTCGCGATGCTTCACTTAACCTTTCCGTTGAATCTCCTTTACTGTCAAGCAAGCTGAAACCGTTATTCTCCTGTGCTATAATTTCAGCTCTTGTAACCCAGAATGAAATGGTTGTCACTCCGGAACTCACCACTGTAAGCATCCACCTGCGCATATCGTCAGCTGATGGTATTTTTCCTTTCTGAAAACCGGACATAACCGGCCCCCCCTGAAATTCAGCAGCCCAAACAGGATTATTGTCAGGATTGGCACATCTCAGGTAATCGAATTTCAAAGCAAGATTGCTCCACATCTCGTTATAAAGTGCTTCATATTTCTCAGGCGGATATTCACGTGACTGATGGTGGTCATCCCATGAATCGAATGATGACCAGGCAGGATAGGTCGATGAACCCATAAAGTCTTCGCAACGGGCATAGGTCCAGTCCTGTCCGGAACCGACATTAACACCGCCCTTATGAGCAAAGACGGTACGTTTCAAAGGATCAGCTTCCTTAATTGCCTGGTACCTTGCTTTAAGGGTTTGCGCCACATATTCATTTTCCATAAAATAGCTGAAATCTTTATCAAGAGGCATCCCAATCGGTTTTTGACGATGCGGGGCAACCTGTTCCCAGTTGCCATAATTAGAGCCCCAGCAGCTGTTAAGATTTTCAAGGGTACCGTATTTTTCATTTAACCATTTACGGAAATGTTTCTGAGTGTTTTCACAGTAACATACATCTGACCCCATTGAACCTACCGACCAATATGCAATTTCCTGCCAGGTATTCCACACCAGGATATTTTCATATTTACTGAAATGATTTACAAAGGCATTAATATATCTTAATTGTTTTGCCATTGCGTCAGGATGGTCGTAGCATGGACCAGGTTTCCCATCTGCAGGCATTGTATATTGTGTCTCATATTTTATGGGCAAACCGTTTTTTCCAACCATCCGGCATTCCGGGTATTTGCTGTACAACCATGAAGGAGCCTGTTCCAGGGTAAAACCCATGTAAACAAACATGCCCAGATCCTTTGCATGTTGTACCAGGCTATCGTACCTTTCAAATTCATATTTCCCTTCAAGAGGTTCATCGACAGCCCAGTGGGTCTGTAATTTTATCAGGTTAAAACCATGTCTCTTAAGGTTATCCATATCGGCCAGCAACTCTTTGAGAGGAGGCATAGGAACCCTGCAGAGGTGAGAACCCATGAGAAATGTATCAGGTAATCTGGCGCCTGTAAGCTTAAATTCTGTGACCTTTGGCTGATTAGAGCAACCAAAAAACAGAAGCGCTACAAAAAACACTGAAAAAACGCTGAATAATAATCTGTTGTCTTTCATTACAAATCAATTTAAAATTAGCCTGGCGAACTATCTGAATAATTAACTATTCTCAAATACCAAAACAATAATATCCAAACTTTTAACCCGGATCTTTGCCCGATCGTTTTTAATTTCCCATTTGTCGCCGATCAATACCTCCGGATTTTTCATGCCGGTAATATCAATACTCTCAGAAATATCTGCTTCTGTTGGATTTGTAATGATCCAGGCCTCCTTATTGCCTGTAATTCTTTTTTGCACCAGCAGATCACCTATTTTCTGCGGTGTAATACCTGACAGCTGCATAAATTTTTCAACCAGGGCAAGAGTACCCTTTGTATCATATGCAGTACCATTATGTCCTATAAAGGTTCCCAGCAACCATATGTTCCCTTTGCCTACTTTATTTTCGCAGGCTGCAACTTCGTCACCGGCTTTGAAAATAGGGGTTCCCTCTCTGCATGTAAATGTTTGTAAATAATAGTTAGCCAGGGTTCTTGTACCGGCAAATTCACCGGTACCTTCAAGATAAGTTACCGGTGCAAATTCACCCCAGGTACGCTCTTCTGGTGTCCAGCGGCGTCCGTTTTCAGGCTCCCTTACCATAATGAAGCTCTTCTGTTCTGCACCTGCCATTCCGGCGATAACCGGCGACATTTCCCCCCTGACGGCCAGTGAATTCTCACTGATCCTGCCTGCTGCACCTTCACAGATAAGGTTGCCGCCATTAGAGGTATAATCTTTTAGCTTTAAAGCCAGATTGTCGGATAAGGAAAGCGGAAATGGGAGAATTAATGCAGAATACTGTTCTGCTGATTTTTCATTTATATCAGTAATATTTACAAAATCGACCGGATAGCCGTTTCTCCAAAGCATATGATACCATCCCCTTACACTATAAGAGAGATGACGTTCAGTTCCATAGAATGATTTGCAGAACTGATAATTTTCCTCATTGATAATTATCCCTGCTTTTGCCTTCGGTTTTGAAGGTAAAGCGAACAGATCTGAGTGTGAGCGCAGTGACAAACCTATTTTTGATGCTTCTGATAATCTTTCTGTTGAATCACCCCTACTGTCAAGTAAACTGAAACCATTGTTTTCCTGTGCCATTATTTCAGCTCTGGTAACCCAGAATGAGATTGTTGATATACCTGAACTGATTGCTGTTAGCATCCACCGGCGCATATCGGCAGCAGAGGGCACCCTGCCTTTCTGGAAACCCGACATTATGGGCCCTCCCTGGAATTCAGCAGCCCATACCGGATTATTGTCCGGATTGGCGCATCTTAAATAGTCAAAACTCAAAGCCAGCCTGTTCCACATTTCATTATAAAGTGCTTCATATTTTTCAGGTGGATATTCACGTGACTGATGGTGGTCATCCCAGGAATCGAATGATGACCAGGCAGGATATGTGGAAGAGCCCATGAAGTCTTCGCAACGGGCATAGGTCCAGTCCTGACCGGAACCAATATTAACGCCACCTTTATGAGCAAAGACAGCCCGCTTCAGCTGATCAGCTTCTTTAATTGCCTGGTATCTTGCTTTCAGGGTCTGAGCCACATAATCGTTTTCCATAAAATAGCTGAAGTCTTTATCAATTGGCATCCCAATAGGTTGTTGACGATGGGGGGCTATCTGATCCCAATTACCATAGTTAGCGCCCCAGCAACTGTTAAGGTTTTCAAGGGTACCATATTTTGTTTCAAGCCATTCCCTGAAATGTTGCTGGGTATTTTCACAGTAACAAATATCGGATCCCATAAGGCCTTCAGCCCAGTAAGCAATTTCCTGCCAGGTATTCCATACCAGGATGTTTTCATATTTAGCGAAGTGATTTACGAAAGCGTTTATATATATCAGCTGTTTCTTCATGGCATCAGGATGATCGAAGCATGGGCCAGGTTTGCCATCTGATGAGAGGGTATATTGTGTTTCGTATTTTATTGGCAAACCGTTTCTTCCTACCATCCGGCAATCAGGATATTTACTGTACAGCCAGGCAGGCGCCTGTTCAAGCGTAAAGCCCATATAGACATACATGCCTAAATCCCTGGCATGCTGTACCAGGGTATCGTACCTCTCAAATTCATATTTCCCTTCAAGGGGCTCATCTACAGCCCAGTGAGTCTGTAATTTTATCAGGTTAAAACCATGTCTCTTAAGGTTATCCATATCTGCAAGCAACTCTTTTGTCGGGGGCATCGGGAACCTGCATAAATGCGAACCCAACAGGAATGTTGAAGGAAGGCTGGAGCCTGTAAGTTTAAACTCTTTTACAATTGCCTGATGTTTACAATTAATAAACAGGAAAGGAAGAGCCAACAGCAAAATTGCTGAATAATAGATTCGTGTAATTCTCATTTTATCAGATGATTAAAATTATGATATCGCATTAACAAAAGTGTTGTAAAAAGGATGGAATATGAATGCAACGCTCTGATTATTACCCCTTCCCGGGAAAATATGTTAAGCTTTCATCTGAATCCGCGCATTGCCAGTATTAAAGGTATACTAGAATTAAAGCATACATTTTACAATTTGCGGATAATAATATATCAAATGCGAAATAATAATTCAGAAGTGAATTATAATTAAAATCAGGGATACTGAATATTCATCGATCCTTTAGCGACACGATCTAATTTACTTAATCAGAAACTGTTTGCGGAATTCCCCGGGGGCTATTTTTTTCTCATTCTTAAAATAGTTGGAAAAAGAGGCCAGAGAGCTAAATCCCATAGCATATGCAATCTTGCTGATGGGTTCCCTTGTTGTAATTAATTTATGAACTATGGTGTCAATACGTAACCGTTTAATTTCCTGAAGAACAGATCTGTTCAGCAATTTCCTGAACCGCATCTCCAACAAACGCCTTGAAAGTGTGGTTGCTGCGACTACTTCTGCTACAGATACAGACTTCTTTGCAGTATTTTCTTTTATGTATTTCAATGCTTTTACCAGCTGATCATCTTCAATTGCAAATATGTCTGTAGACCGTCTTGTCACAATCCTGAAATTGTTTCCAATGATCCTATCATCAACTTTATTCCCCCCCTTGATTATTGCCCTGACAACCTGTGCAACCATGAAACCAACATTCTCAGGTTCCTGGTCGATGCTTGACATGGGAGGATCATAAAGGTCACAGATAAATTCATCATTGTCTACTCCAAGAATAGCGACCTCCTCAGGAACTGTAATGCCAGCGATGTTGGCTGCCTCAATTAGATGAATACCAAAATCATCACTGCAGGCCATAATCGCGACTGGTTTTGGAAGACATTTCATCCAATTTGAAATAAGGGTTACATTGCTTTGCCACTTATCATTCAGCAGGGATTCGAACTGGAAATAGTGCAGGTTAAGTGAATATACTGTTTTTCGGAAAGATTCTTTCCTGATACCTGACCAAAAGATCTGGTCGGCTCCATAAAATGCAAGGTTTTTATATCCTTTGTCAATAAAATACCTTGCACCCATCTCTCCTATCTTCTCATCATCAGCGACAATATTAATTACATCCGGGATAAGTCTTTTTGAGGGAGTGACCAGGATTGGGATTCCCAGCGCTGTGAAATCAGGAGTATAAAAGCTTTCATTCATAATGATACAATCCGGTCTCCATAATTTCAGTTTTTTTAAACGGGTTTTATGTTCCTCAGCTACAGTGAATAAAGGGCCCTCAAGGAAAAAATCCCAGGGGGAAGAGAGACTGGCATAGTGAATTATTCCCTTAATAAGCCCCCTGTCATATGAACCGGCCTTATCGATTAATAAGGCGACTCTTATCCGTTTGTCATTCATTCTTTAAATATACCTCCATCAAAGAAACCACATTATCTGTGAAAACATTTTTATGTGATTATTTAGCAACAGCCGGTTACTGGTTACTTCCGGTTTCTCATTTCCCCCTGCAGATATGTAACAACAGCTTCGGTTAAATCACCTGCCGCCTGAGGTGTATATGGAGAAACTGTAGGTTCATATCCGCCGTGCTTGTATTCTTCAGCAGTTAACAGGTATCCCAGCCACCCATTTGTATAGCCAAAATAAAAGGTATATGGAAATGGTGACCGGTCACGGATTTCATTTGATATCTCACAAAATAGTTCCACAGGGGCACTCCAGATAGCTATGTCTTCATTTATCCGCAGGAAGCGGATGGGAAGCCGGACCAGATTAATTCCCGTATTTGTTGTGCGTGTATAGCTTGTAAAATGAGCTGGCCATCCAAGTCCGGCTTTTCGGGGTGTTTCAACTGTAATCGCACCGGAATTTAGAACAACCTCTTTTGTTGTGGTTGAAATCTTCCGGTTTGCATCCAGAATTTTATCTCCCAGCAGAACACGAAATTCTCCCAGATGTCCCGATTCAGGATTTGGATAAACACTATATATCGGTGCAAGATTTCCGGCAGCTCCATTAATAAAAATCAAGGGAGCACCAGTCTTCTCTTCCACATAAGTCGAAACAATTCCAGGTGCATCGCCGCTTATTAATTGATTCTCAGCACCCAATACAGTACCATGTATAGGATAATTGGCAATGAGTGCCATAACACTACCGTTTTCCTTTTCAATCCTTAACAGACCGATCCTTCTGTCAACAGGGCCGTCAGGATTAAGTCCAAGGGAAGCTTCACCATCAATATCCAGAGCACGCCGGTTAATGTTTGCCTGAGAGAACCCCCAGCCCACACCAAGCCTGGCTGGTGCCAGCTGCTCACGGGCTTCCCTTATACCGTCAATTAATTTCTGTATTACATACTCCGTATACACAGAGTCAACTTCATGCTGATAACGCTCTCCCATGAAAACTTTATCGAGTCCTGCTTTACCACACTCAGGAGCAGAGTGTGTATGGGTTGCGGACCACCACAGATTCATCGGGCTGATTCCAAGCTGTTTTTTTATCTTTTCTGCTACTCTGTCATACTCGGTTGGCGAGATGATGCAAATCTCGGTTGAAACAAGAAAGAACTGAGTCTTGCCGTCATCTAAAGCCACAATTCTGTGGTAAATTGAGTCATGCACTCCTGTTGACTTTCGGGCGCTGTAACCGAGAAGATTCTGAGAATTGACGGGTGTGATATTCTTTTTAATTACTGATGCACGTAACATTTTTACCGAGGAAGTGCCACTATTTTCTACCTGCTGACCGGAAATAATATTGCTGATCAGAATAATAATAACGATCAGTTGAAATCTATTCAGTGTGTTTTTCATGACGGGAAATTTATTATGATAAAATCAGGATTAATTTAATAAATAAAATTCAGAAAGCGCCAATATTAATTAGTATGATGATGCCTGCTCAAGATTCAGCAAGTTATAGTTTCACAGTCAATATCACCTTTTTCTGTTTCAAGAGTAATGTGATGTATGTTTTTGTATCCAAATTCCTGTTTCAGATCGTTCTTGATCATCTGTTCATCTTCACTATTTGTCTCGGGCTGTAAAACAAGATGTGCAGTGAGTGCGTTTTCAGTTGTACTTATTGCCCAGATGTGAATATGATGGATCCCTTTCACCCCTTTGATCTTCATTGCTGTCGCCACGATATCATCCATACTGATGTATCCGGGAACTCCGTCAAGGGATAAACGCAAACTGGACCTTAAAAGCCGCCATGCGCTGAACAGAATGATAACCACAACTGCGATGCTGAACAGACTGTCAACCCAGAACCAGTTCGTATAATATATTATAATCCCACCGGCAACAATCCCTGCCGAAATGAGTGCATCATTCATTAAATGCAGGTAAGCACTTTTGATATTTATATCTTTGTCCTTATTGCTTAGAAACATCAGCGCTGTCGCACTGTTGATAACAATACCGATAGCTGCCACAATAGCAATGGTTCCTCCTGATGTCGGTGAAGGATTGAAAATACGGTGTACTGCCTCAAAGGCAATGGCACCAATGGAAACCAGTAAGAACATTGTATTGAAAAGTGCAACAAGAATTGATGTCTTGCGGTAACCATACGTATATTTTTCATTGGATCTTACCTTCATAAGCCTGAAAGCCAGCAATGAAAGGGCCAGAGCCACTACATCTGCAAGATTGTGACCTGCATCCGAAATCAGTGAAAGAGAATTTACATATAGTCCGACAGTCACTTCAATTACCACAAAAATAAAGTTCAGTGAAATGCCTATTATATAAGCATTATTCACTTTTGCATGTGAACCTGTCAGATCATGGCTATGTGAATAATTATCCTCCATACTCATTTGCTTCAACAATCGGATAATGCCAGAAGTTCAATATTCTCCATTCTCTTTCTTCCCCTCACTTCTCATATCTCATATCTCATATCTCATATCTCATATCTCATATCTCATATCTCATATCTCATATCTCATATCTCATATCTCATATCTCATATCTCATATCTCATATCTCATATCTCATATCTCATATCTCATATCTCATATCTCATATCTCATATCTCACTCCCCGGCCTCTCTCTCCCTTATCTTAATTTCTCCCCTGTTCTGAAATACTTTATTGTCAGAGGTCATCTCAACCTCCAGGATCGAACTGCTACCATCAGCAACCTGTGAGGTCCTGTTGATATAAAATGTATTTGAGTCACCTTTCCGTTTAACAAACGACTGTTGTGTCTGTTTATCGTTATTGAAAAAGATCTTTGCCTTTATTACTTTCATCCCGGTAATTACAACAGATGACGTGAATACAACCTCATACTGCCCTGGTTTTGTAATAAACGGACTCAGGTCAATAGATTGGTTCCCCTTACCTTTAACAAATGTTTTTGTGTCCCATGTACCGCATTGCTTCCACTCATTCGTTGCATATTCCTCAGGTCTGAAAACGTAACCAGCAACATTGTATACTGATAATGATCTTATTAATGGAATCGACGTGCTCTTTGTGATATTCAGTCTTACCCTGGATACTGAGATATCCGGGAAATGGTCGATCTTCATCCTTCCTGCAGCGCTTCCGCTGGCAAGCTCACTCCATCCCTTTTCGGTAAGCCCTTCAATTAAGTATTCCCTTATACGGTGACCTTCGCGATAATCCTCCTTAAGGATAATATGGTTTATCGTCTCAGGGGTCTTAAACACCATTTCCAGATATGAACCTGATGTATCTTCCAAAGCATAAAGTGGTGTATCAAATCTACGGCTTATCTCCTTTCCGAATTCCGCATAGAGTTTCACATCATCCGCACGGTATTAGTCCTGTGGTATCTGGAGTTGAATTCAACAACAGAACTCCTCCATAACCAACCGATTTATAATAGATCTCCATCAGCTCCTCAAGGCTGCGTCTTTTGTTCTCATTGGCAGCAGACCAGAACCAGTTGTGGTTATAGAGTGTTACATCAGCCTCGAGCGGAGCCCAGGCATCACCGTCAGGATCATCATCATACTGCGTTGAAATACCTGTGTTGAGAGCCCTTCCGGAAAGTGTATTCCATGCCGGATAAAAGAGCTTTCCGGACTCCGTACCAGGCCATCGCAGTGTTGCCTTGGGTCCCTGAAGTATCACCGATTTTGATGCATATTTGTCAAGGATATCATTTACATCAATAATGCAACTGCCGTCGAACCATACTTCTGTTATATGTCCATAATTTGACAATACCTCAGTAAGCTGCTGCCTGAAGACCTTGTTGTAAGCCTCCTGCCTTGAAGTGTCCTGAGTTTTTCCTCCGCTGCCTATGCCGGCTCCCCACGTCTCATCACCAGGATAGACATAGATCCCCAGATTGAGGCCATACTTTTTGCATGATTCGGAAAGTTCTTTCAGAACATCACCTTTCCCGTTTTTATATGGTGTGCTTGCGTATGCTGTAATCTGATGTCTCCGTTTGCCACCAGCAGAATCCCCCGTATGCTTTGCCACATAAAGGATCTCCCTGGCTCCCCATGATATGGCGACTTCGCACCACTGATCGGTATTCAGCTTTGAAGGGTTGATGCGGGATAATGGCGTTGAATGATTGTCATATTCCCTTCCCTGCCATGTACAGGGATCGAGACATGCAAACATTATCCGTTCCTGCTCATGCCACCGGTACTGGATATCAGAAGGTTTTGCCAGGCTTTGCTTCTGGGCACAAACGGAACCGTTAATACCTGCCAGACAGAAACATACAGAGATTAATATTAACCACCTGGAAGAAGTTTTCATTCTGTGCCTGAGAATTATGATGAGTTCGGTATTATATTAAACAAATATATTTATTTCGCGTTGAATGATTGTTTTTATATTTACTGAAATTACAAATGTTTAACCAGACGGCTTAAAAGAAAAAATATATGATAGACATACAATCAATCACAACAGAAATTGTCTCTATTGCCGAAGCCTGGTATCCCAGACTGACCTCGCTTTCGCCGGATATAATTACCATGCGCAGAAATTCCCAGAACCGGACTATTAAACAGATCCTCGGGCATACTGTCGACTCGACGTCGAACAACATCCACAGGATCGTCCATCTGCAGTACCAGCAATCACCGCTGATCTTTCCAAACTATGCAACCTTTGGAAATAACGACAGGTGGATAGCCATTCAGGACTATCAGAATGAAGATTGGATGAACCTGCTGATGTTGTGGAAATATTCCCTCCTTCATCTCTGCCATGTAATAGGAAATGTTGATGAGACCAGACTGAAAAATGAGTGGTTGGGCGGTCCGGATGAGACAATAACTCTGGAGGCCATGATTAACGGATTTACAGGTCATCTGAAATTACATATGTCTGAGATAAATGAGCTTCTCAATTCCAACTCATAACCGGAATGGAAACCCTTGTTAAATTCAATGAAGAGCAGATAGCGCCCTGCGGGATCAACTGCGGGACATGCATTGCCTTTCTCAGGGAGAAAAACAGGTGCCACGGGTGCCGCCATGCAAATCTGAATATCCCGGTATCCAGGATGAGCTGCAGGATCAAGAACTGTGAGGAGCTGTCAAAAACTGAATCAAAGTTGTGCGTTGACTGCCTCAAATTTCCATGCGCCAGGCTTAAACATCTGGACAAAAGATACAGGACCAGATATCATACAAGCCTGATCCAAAACCTCGTTACAATAAAGGAGAGCGGCATGGAGCCTTTCCTTACGAATGAGGTCAGAAAGTGGAGCTGTCCGAATTGTGGTTCTAATCTGAGTGTACACAGGGATAGTTGCCTGAGATGCAATCTTGACTTAAAAAGAGAATTCTTTTTGTAAATCCCTTATGTTTAACCACGGATTACACTGAGGGCACGGAGAATACACGGATAAGACCATAGTTAAAACTAAAGTATAATCCTTTTTAACCCTTCCTTTAGGTATTGCACATTAAAATTGATAAGCAGTCCAATTCTGCAACCAGATAGCTTGAGGTAGGTCATAATTTGAGCCATATGAACAGGATTCAATACATCAACCGATTTCACTTCAATAATTACTTTTTCTTCGACAATCAAATCAATTCTGTAACCAATATCCATCTTCTTGTCTTTATAGATCAAAGGCATAGGACATTGTTTAATGGTTTTTAATCCATAACCATTTAATTCATACTGAAGACACTCTTCATAAGCTGATTCTAAAAGCCCGGGCCCTAAGAATCTATGACCAGTTACAGCACAGTCAACAATTGTACCGGTCAATTCTTTGTAGAGAAGTTCCATATTATTTATTTTTAGCGAGACGACTAATAAAATTACAAATTTCTTTTTGTCAAAGAATGAATTGGTACAGAAAATTTAATCCGTGTGCTCTCCGTGATCTCAGTGTAATCCGTGGTTAATAATAAAATGTTCAGGTTCAAAGAATTTATTAATTCAGCCACATTCCAATCCTGATAACTAATCCTGAATCTCTTTCATTTCCATACCGTCAGAAATTATTAAATTTACTCAGCAGTATTCTTATATGTATTTTTAAAAGCAAATGGAATTAGTCATTAAGGTCAGCAACCTGCAACAGCTGAAGGCGATATCCTGGATTTTTATAAATTTGGAATAATTTTTGAAGGAACTGATATTGTACCAGAATGAGCTCCAGTACCTATTTGCCTAAGGCCTATAAAGCTGAAATTGAAATAGAAAAAGAAACAATCCAATGAATTTGACCTCTCTTCCAAGGGAGACCCAACCGACATATTGCATCTGCAAAATAATTTTCAAAAAAGGAAGTGATCAAAACTGATAACCTCCTGACAATCCAAACAAAAGTACCAGTGCCTTGTTATAAGTGTATTGTCAATAAGAAATAATCACATGGCAAACATGATTAAAACTATTATAACAGTCAGGATATCTGTCAATGCACCCATTGAGACGGTATGGAAGCATTGGACGACACCAGAGGCCATAAAACAATGGAATAATGCATCCGATGACTGGCATACCCCAAAGGCAAGCAATGATCTCCGGAAGGATGGTAAATTCAGTTACAGGATGGAATCCCGGGACGGAAGTATGGGTTTTGATTTCGAAGGAGTCTATTATAACGTAATAGTCAATAAGCAAATCGACTATACTCTCGCTGATGGAAGAAAGGTGAAAATAACATTTTCATATAATGGGAAAACAACCGAAGTAATTGAAACATTCGAAGCGGAATCGATCAATTCAATTGACCTGCAAAGAAACGGCTGGCAGTCCATCCTTGATAATTTCAGGAAATTTACAGAATTGAACAGATAATCTTTTAACATCCCGGAAAATGAAAGACCGCTTCACACTCTTTCTCTGGTTTGACAATCAGGCTGAAACAGCTGCGGAGTTTTACACCTCTCTTTTTAAGGACTCAAAAATTGAGAGCATCAGCAGATACGGGAAAGAAGGATTTGAGATCCATGGACAGAAGGAAGGAACAGCCATGAGTGTTAACTTTACAATAAAAGGACAATCCTTCACAGCATTGAACGGCGGTCCCCTGTTTAAATTCAATGAAGCAATATCGCTCCAGATATTCTGCGACAACCAGGAGGAGATTGATTTTTACTGGGACAGACTCTCGGATGGAGGGAAGGAAGGTCAGTGCGGTTGGCTTAAGGACAGATTTGGCCTTTCCTGGCAGGTCGTCCCATCAATACTCTCTGAATTGATGAGCAATCCTGCAAAAGCCGGAAGAGTAACTGAAGCATTTCTTAAGATGAAGAAATTCGATATAGAAAAGCTTAGAAAAGCATAAGTTAATATCGCAATATACCCTAAATCTGATTTCTGGAAATCATGTACTCCGGAAAAATTTGTTGTTCAATATCGTAGACTCTTGATGAACAACATACATATTTCAGTATTAACCCTGAAATATATATCCTACCTGCATTAAATCATTGATTTACTTGACTTCAGTAAATTAGATTTGTAACTTAGATGATCTGATGCTAGTCAAAATATTGTCTTTTCAGAATTATAAATAAGTTCTTCTTTAAATGGAATAATTTATAAATAATAATCTTCCTGATCATGACACACTTTGTTGACCTCCATTGCCATCCGTCATTGAAACCATTCAGCTGGGCATTTCAATTCAATAATCGCAATAATCCCAATGTGTCCAGAAAAAACAGTATCTGGCATGATGATCCTCCTAGCCCATGGGATAAAATAATCAACTGTCTGGGGGTAACTAAGTTCTCACAATCCAGTTTTACAGCTCTCTTTAATGGAAACATAATGGTTGTTATGGTTGCACTTAATCCTCCGGAGAAGGCTTTTTTCTCATCCAGACCCGGCACATCTGGTCTTGCGGACAGAATATACTTTTTTATAACAGAATTTTTCAAAGAAAAGCTCGATTTTATCCAAAGAAACAATGACTATTTCAGAGAGTTGTGTGAAGAATACAAATACTATCTCCAGCTCCATGACCGGTATGTGCGAATTGGCAGAGCGAATAGTCCTGAGGTAAAATATAAGCTAACTTCCGACTATAATGATATCATACTCAATTCACTGAATTCAGATACTATTTATGTTATATTCAGTATTGAAGGGGGACATGTCTTTAATCAATTTGCCAACCGGAGAGCTGAGGAAGTTGAAATTCTACAGAATATTCAGCTGGTTAAGGGATGGGCCTATGCGCCACGGTTTATAAATCTTTGCCATCATTTCTATAATGAGTTTGGAGGGCACGCAAGAAGCTTATCAGGCATTGTCAGCAGGGCCATTGACCAGACACATGGAATGGACACCGGCATTACTTCCCTCGGGAAAAAGGTAATAAACAGCTTGTTAAGTACTCATAACGGCAAAAGGATCTATATTGATATTAAGCACATGAGCCGAAAGACAAGAACCGAATACTACAAGCTCCTGGAAACAAGATACTCTGGAGAGGATATACCTGTTTATGTAAGTCATGGTGCTGTTAACGGTTATGGTTCCATATATTCTTCGGATCCATTATCGGATGAGAATGGGCTTTTCTGGGGCAGGGATATCAACTTTTTTGACGACGAGTTATTAAAGATTGCCAAAACAAATGGAATTTTTGGCATTCAGATCGATGACAGAGTATTATCGAGCAAGGAAGCGAGAAGAAAAATCAAAATATATTACCGCAGAAAGGATAAAATGTTCCTGAGGGCAGGGCTTGTATGGAACCAAATAAAACATATTGCAGAAGTACTTCACAGTAATGGCTACGATCCCTGGAAAATAACGGCATTGGGCACAGATTTCGATGGCATTGTGGATCCACCTGGCGGATATTGGACTTCTGTTGAATTTCAACTTTTATATAATAACCTCCTTGAGCATGCCAGAATTTATTTTTCCAATGCGAATAATCCCATCGGTACTGGAAACCATTCGATTTCACCTCAGATAGTAATGGATAAAATATTCTCGGAAAATGCTATGAGATTCTTTTCGACTTATTATCTATAACTTCAAACATGGCAATCAACTTCTGAATTTGTCTTCATCTTTTCAACTTTCCGACGCAACTTTTATCCTGGATTATAAGACTTTATTAATTTTCATTCCTAAATGATTTTTGATTTAATGCATGAATGGGGCCTTTAAGTTTATTTATTACCTTTCATAATTCCGGTAACATATTAATCTACATGACGGGGAAAGAGATCAACAAATTAATTATCAAACACATATAATCAGCAGAAATGGATAAAATCAAATCTTCCGGAGAAGAAAATCCCGGTAAATTATTAATCGTTGCTGATGATTTCACCGGAGCCTGCGATACAGGTGTTCAGTTCAGCAAAAATCATTTAAAGACCATAGTAATTACCAGTACAGATTATATAAGGGAATCCCTTGAAAAATGCGATGTTCTGGTTATGAATACTGAAAGCAGGTTTGATAATCCGGAGATGGCTTACAAGAAGGCCTATGATACAGGAAAGACTATTTTGCCGGAAGAAATAAAATACTTCTACAAGAAAGTAGATTCGACAATGAGGGGCAATATCGGTGCGGAAATCTCAGGTCTGATGGATGCACTGGAGATCCGGCATACTTTCCTTGTACCTGCTTTACCAAAATACGGCAGAACAACACTGAACGGAAATGTATTTGTTAATGGAGTTTTACTGGAAGAAACTGAATTTGGAAACGATCCTAAAAATCCTGTAAAAGAATCATTTATCCCAAAAATAATTTCCCGTCAAACAGCTAAGAAAACAGCCGTAATAATATATGACTATATTCTTGCAGGCAGGAATACCCTGGAAGAGAAACTCCAACATCATCTTAATGCAGGTATTGAGATTATCATCTTTGATGTAAAAGAGGAGAAAGACATTGATCTCATCGCCTCTGTAATTTCAGAGATAAAAATAAACGTACTTTTTGCCGGTTGTTCCGGTCTTGCAGAATACCTGGCAAAATACCTGGAAATTATAAAAGTCAGGAGAAGCAGTATTGTAATTGCCGGAAGTGTAAGTGAGGTAACCCGGAGACAGATTGAGTTCGCCCTCCATTATCTGCCGGTTAAAGTGGCGGATATTGAACCTGAAAACATATTTTCAGATGAAAGAAACGGCGAAAAAAGCAGAATTCTTGAGCTGGTTGCCGGATCTGTTTCACGTGACGAAGATCTGATCATAAGAACTGCACCATCAAGAGATGCCGTTACAAGAAGCTTTGAAACAGGAGAGCAATACGGTCTTGACAAATTAAGCGTAACGGAAAAAATTGCAACCTTCCTTGGATCCTGCGCACAGCATGCTGCAATGCCTGCCTGATTTTTAGACTGGCAAGAGGACCCTGTTTGTCAACATTGAGCAGCAAGGCCGCATTGCGCAGACTCAGCTCCGAAAATACAGTCGTATTTTTAGAGCTCTCAATGGAACCGGGCGGCAAAGGAAGGCTTACAACCAAGTCAAGGGTTCCGTCCCGCAGGGCCTCCCACTGCTTGTCAAGCGCGATACAATGATAGACGAGCTCGTCGAAATTGATATCAAGGCTGCGCCAGTACTGTTCGTTTTTGACAAAGTGGAATTTTTTATACCCTGAGGGGGATTCATCATCATAAAAAAGCGGAATGGGCCGGTGCCCATGGGATAGCGTGAAAAGTAGGAATCCCCGACCTTGTTATAGTATCCGGGCGGAATCATGAAACCGATTGCAGCAAGCTTCCTGAGCAGCATACCATCATGGATCCTGGTCTTGATGTCAACCGTATAATCATCCACAACCGTGACAGCTTCGATCGTATCAAGCAGGAACCTGCCAAACGGCTGCGCGGGTTTCTCATGAAATCAAGCGTAAAACTGACTGCGGCAGCGTTAAAACGCTCGCCATTATGAAAGCACACACCGTGGCGCAAATAGAACCGGATCGTCAGCGGATCAATCTGCTCCCATTTCTCAGCCAGCAGCGGCAGCACCGTATTGGTTGTGTAGTCGATGGTCACGAGGGTTTCGAAAACCTGGTGCTGCAGATTGAAATACTGCATCTGATAGGTCTTCAAACGGATCAGGCGTTCCCACCACGGGCGAAACGCCGATAGCGGATCATAAACACTGACGTTCAGCTGCCTGCGTGCCGGACCTTCAGCAACCGCCGGATGGTACGACGCACCCAGCACTGCAGCACACCCTATGCATAGCACTACTAATCTTAGCAAACATGCGCATGCCAACCTCAATGGATAATCGTTGACTGGGGATCAAGCCCGTGCAGGCTGCATCCCACCCGGGGTATTGCCTGAAACTCGGTTATGAATACGTGCCACCTTCAGGGCAGACAGGTATGTGGCCGCCCGGCATAAGCGGAGCCAGATCTTCAAGGCGCAGATCCCCGACAGCGCGCCCGACCATTCAGGGCCAATTCAAGCTCAGCCTGTTCAGAAAAGGTCGGCCTTGAACTGCTTTGAAAATGATTCGTCATGCACCAGCGGCTGAACGATTCGGCAGTTTCCCGAAGACCCTCGATAAAGACGGTTGATCTGGTCGCACCGGTTATAAGGTCAACATTCGTGCCGGGCACAAGCTCTTCATCAAAACGACGGCCGATAAACTGGTTGATAAATCGGACCCGCGTCCATGGGCGCGCCGATACAGTTCAAAGGGAAGCACCAGTGCAATATGCGTGATAATGCCCTTCGCATCCAGTGTATAGGCATAATGGACATCCGAGCACACATCGCACATAGTATCCTTGAACACAAAGCGGGCCAGCAGCATGCTGCCGTCCTGATCCATACCCAGATACAGGGTTTCGCGGCCCACGCTAAACGGTTTAAACATACGAACACCGGGCAGCATGCTCTTGAGAAAAGCCTCCCTGCCTTGAGCGTTTTCAAACCCCTTCGCATGGGCGCTGCTGTGGCGAACAGGGCCTGCAGATCATCGGCCGTGCGTTCATGTTCGCGCAGCATAATACGGCCGCGTTCATTGATAACGACGATTTGCAGGAACTGCTTCAACACCGTAGAGACGATATATATCCTGCCCGCGGTCAATCAACACCGGAAAGGTAATCGCGTTTTCACTGACGAAGTTGCGAATGCTGCCCGCAAACGAGCCCGGCAAAACAACAAACACGCGCAGGCCGATCGAGCAACTGGTTGTACTGGCGGGCCAGCACACCTGCGTAGGCCCGGTTGGCCTTGTCATCAGCCCCGAAAAAACCGAGAACGGTGTTTTGATTGCGCAGGGTGAGTCGACCGCCACTGCGTCCCCGAACTGATCGTCGAGTTTGAACGCCGGGGCCGCATCGCCGACAACCGGACCGGCAGGTACGGACTCAAGCAGCGTATCAATTTTTTTTTGCAGCTTTTTAACCTTTTTGAAATCTTCACGTACACGAATAGTGCCGCCCGCGTCAATAATAAAAAACTGGGGAACGCGTGCTGCAGCATAGAGATGCAATGTTGTCTTGTCCGGATCAGCCAGTACCGGGTAGGTCATGTTCCACAAAGCGTTCATCTCGCTGACCTCCTGCGGGGTATTGGCAAGGGCCACAGCCACGAAACGCACCCCCCGCTGCCGG
>CAWALO010000024.1:0-22819 GCA_963782945.1 uncultured Bacteroidales bacterium | reverse complement strand
CGGTAATCGGTGACTGATTCCCCCTTTGAAGGGGGACAGGGGGATGTTTAAGGTGGAGGTGCTGGGTGCTGGGTGCTGGGTGCTGGGTGCTGGATGCTGGATGCTGAGACTTCGGACTTCGGTCTTCGGTCTTCGGACTTAAAAAAAAGAAATAAATTGAAATAAATAGAAATAAATCGCAATACACAAATTATGAATACCAAACATATGTACAGTCTAAAAAACACCGTAATAGTATTATTCCTCATCATCCTGGTAAACGGATCGTGTAAAAATATTTTCAGGAAAGATCTTTCACTGACATTAAAGGAATACCAGGCAAAAGGGATGCCTGATATCAATAAAGCATGGCCGCAAAGTGAGTTAATGCAGGCATATAATACATTGGTAAGTATTAAAATTAAAAACTTCGAGTCGCTTCCCAGGAAAGGGAGCAGAAAATCAGGAACTGTCTTCAGTCAGTTAATAAACAAGGAAAACCTGGATTTTTTAAATGACCCTTCAATGTCACTTAAAAACAAGGCGTTTGACACCCAGCCTGCTGCACGCTTTGTGAATGAATTAAGCCGGATATACACTGATAATTTAAAGCCAAAGCAATATTACAGTGAGGAACTGATAGAGATTTTCATTTTCGAGATGTATTTGCGGAAAAGAATGCTTGAGCTTGCAGAGCAGATAATGAACTCAAAAGATCCGGAAGTTATTGGATTGCAGGCTGGCCGGAAGGGAATAGTTAACGGATATGTCAACCTGATTATAACAATGATCAGGAATCAGGAAAAAACAGAAGCTTTTTCTGCCAGACAGCTGAAAAAACTAAACAATGAAGTAGCAATATCTTTAGAAGAAAACTTAAAATTTCTCGATTCCGATAGCAAACAGAAGATTTCCGCTGCAATAAAGCAAACATCTGAAAAATCTCCTTCAGGATATCTAAAGAAAACCAATGCTAAAATGTTAAAACTGCTTGGAGATTAAATTCTTAATCAGATAATGTTCAATATTCCCTGATATACCGGATAATTAAACTGGTATTTCATTTATTAAAATTATGTTAAAAAAGCTTAAAGAAATTAAAAAGAAAACTTGGTTATGATAAAATAAATGTCAATATTTGTTAAATCTTTGTTAAAACTATGGTAAAGTTTTAATAAAATTAGATGCAATTATTTATTCTTTTTTAAAAATTTCTTAACCCTAAATGTTTTCTTATGAAAATGAACCCTTTACTAACTTGTTTGAAAAGTCAGATAAAGTTCCTGCTTTATGCTGCTTTTCTTACTTTATTTACTTGTGCCCCTGCTCTGGCACAAGAGCGCAAAGTAACAGGTACTGTTACAAGTGCCGATGATAACTCAGCAATGCCAGGAGTGAACGTTGTTGTTCAGGGCAAAACTACCGGTACTATTACCGATGCTAATGGTAATTTCTCAATTACCGTTCCCGGTAACGATGCTAAACTGGTTTTTTCATTCATTGGCTACAACCCTCAGGAAGTTGTTGTCGGAGGACAAGCAACCCTGACAATTAAAATGGCCACCTCAGCTACCCAGCTTGGAGAAATAGTGGTAACATCCCTTGGGATCAAGCGAGAGAAGAAAGCTCTGACATATTCTGCACAGTCTGTAGATGTTGCCAGACTGACAGAATCAAGAGAACTGAACGCTATAAACTCACTGCAGGGTAAAGTTGCAGGGCTCGACCTCGTAAGGTCAAATGCCGGAGTAGGTTCTGCTTCAAGGGTTGTGTTAAGAGGTAACAGATCAATCAGCGGAAACAACCAGCCTCTGTATGTTGTTGACGGAGTTCCGATTCAGAACTCCATGTTTTTCTCAACCTATGGTGAAGGTGGTGGTATGACATCCAGCGATGGTATATCAAACATCAACCCTGATGACATTGAAAGTGTCACTGTACTTAAAGGACCTTCTGCAACAGCTTTATACGGTACACGTGCAGCTAACGGAGCTATCCTCATCTCTACTAAAAAAGGCAGTACCAAAAAAGGTATTGGACTTGAATATGCTCTCAACTACAGCGTTGAAACACCGGTTATCCTGACTAAATTCCAGAATGTCTATGGACAGGGAAGTGCAGGGGTTTACACCCCGAACCAGGAATTTGACTGGGGACCAAAAATGGACGGCCGCATGGTTGCACACTGGACTCCTGACGTTAATTCAGAAAAGTTTGGTACAACATACCCATTCGTTGCACATCCGGATAATTACAAAGATTTCTTCCAGCCTGGAACAAACATGACCAACACAATTTCTCTTACCAATGGCAATGAAGATACCCAGGTATATTTTTCCTATACCAACACTCACTCCAAGGGTATTGTTCCTGGAAACGAATTGAAGAGAAATAACGTTAACCTGCGTATCTCCTCCAAGTTTGGGAAGAAACTGTCTCTCGATACCAAACTCACCTATTTTAATCAGGCAGTAGACAACAGGGTTTCAACAGGTGATGATTTTTCAAACCCGATGCGTGCTATCCTTCGCCAGCCCAGCAATATTTCACAGGAGGAAGCTATGGTCTATGAATATTTCGACAATGCCGGATTCAGAAAACAGAACTATTGGAACCCTAATTCAAACGGAGGTGAAAACCCATGGTGGATAGTTAACAGGATTCCTTATCAGGAAAAACGTGACAGGGTCCTTGGAATGGCTGCACTTAAATATGAACTCCTGGAAGGTCTTACAGTTCAGGTAAGGTCAGCTATTGACTATGCCGCTGACAGAAACAGCCAGAACCGCTATAACGATACCTATACAATTGCTGACCGTGGTCAATACATCACCGGTAACCTGACCAACTATGAACTGAACAATGACCTTCTCGTTAATTACAACAAAGGGTTTGGTGACTTTTCATTAAACTTGTCAGCTGGTGGTAATATGCTTACACAGCAATGGTATGGCCAGAACCAAAACAATGGATTTTTGCTTAAACCCAATCTCTTTACAGTAACAAATGCCGGAGGACTTTATATCTCTGAATATGGAGCTACAAAGAAACTCAACTCTGTTTACGGTTTTGCGACTCTGGGCTACAAGAACTATCTCTTCCTCGATGTTACTGCCAGGAATGACTGGTCATCGACGCTGCCTCCGGATGCATGGTCATATTTCTATCCTTCCGTAGGTTTGACATGGGTAGTTTCAGATATGTTTAAATCATCTATGCCCGGCTGGCTTACATTTGCAAAACTTAGAGCATCTTATGCCCAGGTAGGTAATGATACAGATCCTTATCAGCTGAAACCAGAATTCAGTTTCTATCAGGGTGGTACAAATGGTTACGCCTCCAGGGGAGGAACACAGCCTGCTACAGAACTGAAACCTGAGATCACAACCTCACAGGAAATCGGAGCTGATGTCCGTTTCTTCCAGAACAGGTTGGGAGTTGACATCACATGGTATAAATCGAATAGTAGGAACCAGTTGCTTAGTGTCGCCGTTCCTGTTGCATCAGGCTATAACAGCAAGTTTATCAATGCCGGAAACATTCAGAACAAAGGTATTGAGCTTACACTTAATATAAGTCCTGTAAAATCAACAGATTTTACCTGGGATCTGGCACTCAACTTTGCACAGAATAACAGCCTTGTAGTCGAATTAACTGAGGGAATGGACAGGTATAATCTTACCGGCAGACAATGGATGACTACAACTGTTATCCAGGTAGGTCATGAGTATGGTGAGATCCTTACCAAAAAATTCCTCAGAAATGAAGCAGGCCGGGTTCTTGTTAACGGAACAACCGGTTTACCACTGGTTTCTGACGGACAAACCGAATACGGAGGGACATACAACCCTGACTGGCTTGGTGGTCTCACAAACACATTCACCTATAAGAATTTCGACCTGAATTTCGCAATAGATTTCCGCCAGGGTGGAAAAATCTACTCCTTCACAGAGGCTAACCTTGCCAGTGATGGTTTCTCAGATTATACTCTCGAAGGACGGGATGGATTTGTTGTTGATGGCGTTATACAGACCAAAGATGCTGATGGAAATGTTATCAGTGAGACTGAAAACACAGTACAGACTACTTCAGAAGCTTACTGGCAGTCCCTTGGAGGAAGAAACACACCTACAGGTGAGCCCTTCGCTTATGATGCTTCCAACTCGAGACTCAGGCAGGCAGCTCTGGGATATACAAAACGCTTTACAAATTCACCCATCGCCTCCTTAAGGATTTCTGTTGAAGGCAGAAACTTATTCTTCCTTTATAATAACGCTGAAAGAGTGGACCCAAACCTGTCATCAGGTAATTCCAACGTTCAGGGCGTTGAAGGTTTTGGTCTTCCATCAACAAGGTCGTTCGGGATGAACCTAAGAGTAACCTTTTAATTAGTGTCCAAGCTTATAAATAATTAAATATGAAAACAAACAAATTAATTAATATCTTATTGTCCGGCCTGCTTGGTGCATTTCTGATCGGCGGTTGTACAAGTGATTTCGAGGAGATCAATACCAACAAAAGGGTATTGGCGGAAATCGATGCTGCTACAATTGGTAATGTGTATGCAGGAGTTCAATTTGATGGACTGATGCAAGGCTGGAATTTCCAGACCTCACAGAACCTTTTTGCTGACCTGTATTGCCAGTATTATTCAAACTGGCAGACAAAGTTCCAGACTGACCGTAATGTTCTGAACCGCGACTGGCTGGGCGGAGCCTGGGGTGGTTTTTATGGCGGCGCTGCAAAAAATCTTGCAGTTATAATGGAAAAAACAGATCCTGCCGTTGTTCCCGGATTTGAAAAACAGTATGCTCTTGCCCAGATATACAAAGTGTATATGTACCAGCGCATTACCGACTATTGGGGTCCTATTCCTTATAGTCAGGTAAATAATGGTGAGTTAAGTGTGGCTTATGACAGCCAGCAGGCTATCTATACCGATTTCATCGCTCTGCTTGATGCTGCAACAACTACACTGGCAGGTTATACTGGCCAAAATGCTTTCGGCAGCAATGACCAGATATACGGCGGCGACGTAGATAAATGGATCATATTTGCCAATACACTCAGGTTAAGGGTTGCTATGAGGATGTCTGAAGTTGATCCGGTCACTGCAAAGGCACAGGCAGAAAAAGCTGTAGCTGCAGGAGTTATGGAATCAAATGAAGATAATGCTATATTCCAGACTTCAGGGAATGTCAATACCGGTGGATGGAATGCTCTCCCGGTCATGTTACCATGGAATGAATTCCGTATGAGCGCCTCTATGGAGAGTGTGATGGAAGGATTTAACGATCCCCGTCTGCCTGTTTACTGGCTTCCTGCTAAAAATACAGGTTTATATACCGGTATGAGAAACGGATTATCTGTTCCTCAGATTTCAGAAGCTCATCGCCATTACGATAATTTATCTACAATGGGACTAAGATGGAGCACTCCGGGAAATGAGAGTACAACTCCTGTTGAAGTGATACTCGCTTCTGAAGCATATTTCCTCAGAGCTGAAGGCGCTTTGAAAGGCTGGAATATGGGAATTACTGATGAAGCTGCCTATAATAAAGGGATTGAGATGTCACTCTTATACTGGGGCTCCGATGCTGCTGAAATTACTGCCTACCAGGAAAGCCTGGCAACTCCTCAGGCCCTGGTCGACTTCAACACACCTCCACTGAGCGATATTACCGTAAAATGGAGTACTGACCCCGCAAAACATCTTGAACAGATCGCTACCCAGAGATGGCTTGCTATGTTTCCTGATGGATGGGAAGCATGGGCAGACTATCGCCGGCTTGAATTACCCAAGCTCTATCCGATTATTGTTTCTGATAACACTGACGTTCCTGTTGGCCAACTAATGCGCAGAGTCGGCTATGTGCCAAGTGAAATGTCAACTAACACCGATGCATTAAACGACGGTATACAGAAACTTGGCGGTGCCGATATCGCAAGTACAAGACTATGGTGGAATCCGGCTAAATAACAGCTTATTCCAATGATTTATAAAAGGGGCTTCCGTAATGGAGCCCCTTTTTCATATATATAATACCTTTGGGTGAAGCCAAAAACACCCCCAAACCCCCCAAGGGCATAGGTGACAACTTAAGGAGTCGTATTATGGTTTTATAGGGAGGATCAGTAAAGGTAAGCGAAATTTAATGTTGAAATTAAGTCAGGTAATAATATTCTCCCCTCCTTTTGAAGGGGGCTGAGCGTTAGCGAAGAGCCAGGCCAGTGTGAAGGCGCCGGGACGCTTGATTATCTGAGTTTTACAAGCTTCATTTCCCGGTCGGGGTGGTTGATTTATTACTTTTTATTACCTTTATATCTATGAAAAACAAAAACCTCTTCAACAGAAAAGGTCTTAAAACTTTCAGATCATTTCCCAGGAACAAGGCCACTTCGGCAGAGGCGGCCAATCAACCACCCCGGCCGCAAATAGACTTTGCAATTTCTGACTTTAATTGTACTGCGGCCGCCCCTCCTTCAAAAGGAGGGGAAACTTTTTCTACCCTCCGTTTTTACAATTCTACTCTTAAGTTGACGGCTATGCCCCAAGGGGGGCTTTAAAAATATTACCACATTCTGTTTCAGACCAAAGAAGAAAGATGTGTAGGGACACGCCATGGCGTGTCCCTACAGACGTGTCCCTGCAGATCACAAAATCATGAACGAATAAGGCTTATATCCTTTAATATCTACCGATATTGAATTATTCTTTATTTCAAACGGACTGCCGGCAACCTCACCTCGCAGGTTCACCGGAATTGCTACCTTGCCATTAAGACCTTCCGGCAGTGTGATAGTACATTCCCCGTTATTGCCGGCTTGCTCCCAGAGTCTCAGTATTAATCCGTCACCATTAGGATTTTTACCAAAAGCTGTAACCAGAACTCCTTTCATTGACAGCTCAATTCCTTTTGCGGAGACCGGAATTGAGCCATTGCCCCCCTCTGCAAATTCAGCTATCACCGGAACCCTGAATTCCTCAGAAGGCGTTATGATTGACTTTTCATTGTCATAGCTGTCAACCGACCAGATGTAGAATTTTACTGACCATGAGCCTTCAATCCATTCCGTGAAGTTGGTGCTCCACTGATTATTATACAGATTATAAAAAACATTTGGCTGAGCTGGAACAAAATCCCTTGTAAACTTCCACAATCCGGGTCTGTCAAGGCTTACACCCGGAACATCCGGTGATGAAATGCCAAATCCTTTCTTGTCAGATCCGGTAACTGCAATACCTGAATTCACAAAACAGTAATCAAGATTGGAATTCTTAATAAAATCCCGTGCCGGATCAACTATGCTTCCCAGTCGCCCCAGCCGGAAGTCCGGCTTGCCAACATTGAAAGGGAAAGAGATCCAGCCAGCCTCGGGCCATGGTTCCGGCGATTTTCCCGTTATGCCCCATTGCACCTCAACAAACGGAAGATTTTTGTACAGAGAATAGATCATTGTGTAATCGTGAGGATTTGTCTCATCTCTCCTGAAGTGCAGAATTGCCGAGACTTTAACATTATCAATTTCATATTCTACAGCATAAGGTACCGGATGAACCTGCTTATACTTTTCATCTGAAAGGTTTGGCCTGCCAAGTTCAGCAGGGGCCCACTCCCACCCTCCTTTTATGTAATCCTTTGCATAACTTTCCGTGTTCTCCCTGCTGAACCTTTCATAAACATACCCTCCAAAGACATACTCACTGCCCGGTTTCACCATTTCACGTCCATTCCTTTTATCAATTACAGATCCGATACCTCCCTTTGCCCGGTCAATTGTTATTTTCAGATATTCATTTTCAATTACATCCTGATTCCTTTTAAGCTGTGAAGCCTGATTTATAACCTTACCCTCTGCCGGAATATATGATTTATAACCCATTGCGGGCACATCCCTGGCAATAAACCTTACAACATTTCCCTTGTTTGTAAAATCAATAATATCTCCTGTAACAATATCCTTCAGCGATGTTACATTCTTAAGATTCCCTGACAACGTCTGAAGATTCACAATGCAGTCACGTTTCCATGGAAGTGGATTATAAACCGTGACATGAGGGCCCTGAATATCTACCGAATTTGCCAGCTCCCTGATCTTATCATTAAGCTCCGGCCTGATAACCCGTTCAGCATCAATGATACGTAAAGATTTTTCCTTCCAGGAAAACTCTATAGGGTCGAATACATTCCCGGTTTTTAAAGTTTTGAATGCATCTCCATAGCACCAGTAACCGGAATGTCCATGACTCATTGCAAGCCCGAAAGTATGCTCATCGAAAAGGAGGCTGTTTTCAACTGCCTTTTTGATCAAAGGTGAAATATCACTTTTTTCATATTTCCATAAATTGAGTTCAGAATTCAGCATATCGAGTGCAAAAATCTCTTTCTTTATCGTCCTTGATATCTTAATCTCTTCCGGCATTGACATATAGCCATGGATCCATGTATCGGGCATATCTTTTCTGATGACCGGTATTTCAACCTTTTCTTTCATCACCAGGTCATAAAAATCGGACATTCTGCCCTGTGTCACCCTTGCATTCGGATTAAGACGCTTTATCTCATCAACTGTCTCTTTCACAACCTCCGGTTCAGGAGCCCCGGTATTATCATTTGTATGTATAATGGCGATCCATGTTTTGTATGGCCACCCCTCAGGAGGCACAACATCGGTCCCATAGTATTTCCAGGAATACATTGTCAGGACCCTGGAACCGTCGGGTCCCTCCCACCAGAAAAGGTCAGGGACCTCAGGTGACTGTGAAGCAGCATTGCATCCAAGATGGAGAAACTTTATTCCTGCATTGGCAAGGACAGTGGGTAGTATCCATGAATGCTCAGGCACATCAGTCATTTTTGCATCACGAGGCAGCTCCAGTTCATATTCCCTGGAAATATCCGAAGAAGACTGGAAAGCCCTTGCAGAGTGTTTCGAGATCAGAAGCCTCGGTTTCAATTGTAAAAGGAAGGCTATGAACAGCCAGGTATTTATTTTTAAGTGCTTCCACAACCCTGGCCTTAACTTCGGGAGAGCTTCCGGTAAGTATCTGCTGCATCGGCCAGGCAGGAAGTGTCCAGGTGAAATGTTCATCTCCTGGTAATGATCTGGTCTTGTCAATTACCTTCAGAGCTCCCTCTATCATTGAAGTCTGGTATTTATTTACAACAGACCCTGCCAGGTCTGTGTAACCGATATCAAAATGTGTCTTAAAAACAACGATAACGTTGTCGGTCTTTGGATTTGGTTTCTGGGCAATCGATGGTACCATTACAAGGAAGATCAGAATTGAAAACAACAGTATTTTCATGGTAAACGATATTTGATTTATTTTTTGATATATACCCAAACCTTTTCTTTAAGATATTTAAGCCTGATATCAACCGGCGGTAATTCCGGCAGGTTATTCTCAGGTTTATCAAGATAAAAATATGCCGTGGCAGAGACATCGTCGCTGCGATAAAAATTGGCTCCTGTTCCGGGGAAATCCGGATCGGTGAATTTATATCCTGTCCGCTCGTCCAGAAGCCTGCCCTGCTTGGTAACCGTACCAGTCTGATCAACAAAGCCTGTCGGAATCAGATCAGCACCCTTCTCCATCATCTTTAGGATAGCTTCCCGTGAATTGTTACCCATCTGCTGAATTGTAACCCTGCAATCCTGATGAAAATAGACCGGATCCGCAATATGATACCTGTAGAAAGCATAGATATCATGCTCCTTGTCCGATATCAATGAACCAAAATACCGTGAGGCGTATTCGCCCTGTCCCCATCCTGATCCGATATAGTCTTCGGTTCCAGTTCCAACAAGTGTTGGGTTTTCCCTGTCACCATCAAGGTATATCTTCACCTCTCCCTCTCCAAAC
The DNA here is from genome assembly GCA_963782945.1 of uncultured Bacteroidales bacterium. Lineage (GTDB taxonomy): Bacteria > Bacteroidota > Bacteroidia > Bacteroidales > VadinHA17 > LD21. The sequence goes on along the minus strand of CAWALO010000024.1, from coordinate 12,972 downwards.
CACGAGCCCCGGTATACAGAATCACCTATCACAGCTATGTTTGCACCAAGATACCTGCCGGTACCCTTTACCTGAGGAAGAATAGTATAGTCCTTTCCGGTTTTCGTCTTCAGATCCCTGTTCCAGAATGTATGAAAATACATCAGATCATCCGGAAGCTTTTCAACCTCAGTATAATTGATATCATACCAGATCCATACCTCCGTTGTCGATTCATTGGTAATAATTATATATGCCGATTTACTGAATGGCATTGGGATAGTAAAATTAAAAGACCTGGCTTCCGGGCTTGAAAAAAGCTCATTGTCATATTTCGCAATCATTCCATTACCAATTCCGAAAAAATCTCCGATTGGCGCCGATACGGCAGGTTTCACTGCTCCATCCCAGAACATGTCTATCCTTACAGCCCTCCGTTGTTCCTCGTTGATTCCAATAGTACCGCTCATCCACATCCTGTTTATTATTCCGGCACCTTTAACATCCAAAAGCGTTTGCTTATGTCCGGGAGGAACAATGAAAAAAGCATTACCCTTGGCTCCTTTATTTGTTAATCCTCCCTTGCCTTTCTCACCAGTAGGATTTTCGGGGCTGATCCATCTGGTATATGTTTTTGGTTGCGGAGCTCTTGCCAGATCCTGGGAAAAGGCATTAAAGAAAATCATCCATGACATCAGAATGATTAATGATCTTAATATTATTGTTTTCATAATATGGTATTTTTGTCGTAGAGACACAAAATTTTGTGTCTCTACAAAATATTGTGTTTCTACGACATATCACAATCGCAATTAACCGGATCTGTAATATTTTGATTCAGATTCATTTCATTCAATCTGTCTTTTCTTTTTTCAAAACATTTGCTGCAGCCCGAAAAAAGATTCAGATCCCACAGATCTGCAAATACACGGCCCGAATTTAATCCTATTCCATATTCCAGGACGCTTTCAAGTGATCTGATATCCGGCCTGGAGAAATGTCCCTTTTCCGATAAATATTCCAGTGCGCCATTACCTTCCCTCACGGGAATAACTGTGCAGCACTCTATACCTACCCTGAATGCAAAGTCAAGCGATCTTTCAGCCCAGACAACACCCTCCTCTTCCGAAAGAAACGGGGGACGAAGAAGTATGAATGCTCTGGAGAATATCCCATTTGAATTCAGGAAACTGACAGAATGCGCAAAATCCTGAAGCGTCATTTTTTTATTAAGCCTCAGAAGCACATCCGGGTTTACTGTTTCCAGCCCCAGGGCAACCTGTAACTCAGGTTTTAGCAGATCCCTGAAGCGGAGGCATATATCTCCGATCAGCTTCGGATGGCTTTCCACGATTACAGTTTCGAAATGGCTTATAAGAGAAGCTATTCTGGGATAGTCCTCTTCAGGTATTGCTCTGACGTCAAAAAAGCTGCCACTGTTATAGAGCTTCAGGTGTTTTACATTGCCGATTCTCTCCAGGGTCCATTCGATCTGCTCAGGTATTGAACCAGCTGGTATAGTAATATCAGTTGTGTTCTTCCAGAGGTCACACATAAGGCAATGATAACTACACTCCCTGTTTGTCAGGAAAATGATAGCAGTATCTTCTATCTTCCCGGTAGTTGTCCGTTCTTTCTCAACAAGCCATGCATAGGGTCTCCGCGGATCAACAACATTTTTGCTTCCACGCTTTGACACAATCCATCTGTCGCTGATTATAAGATCGCGGGGTTCATTCATAATTAGAAAGAAACTCTTTCCTGTATGCTATTTCTCTCTCAGGGAAGATTCTGTTAAAGTCTTTCCCTGATGCCGCTCCATGCTGAAATCTTCTTTTCTCAAATACCGGCATTTCCATTCCTGTTATGGTTTTTATGCCCAGTGAAACAATTTGTCCCTTGAGATCATAAAGCTTCCTGTGATCCCAGTCTGTCATTTCAATATAGGGTATTCCTTCAGAGATCTCTATCACATTTGGCAGTGTATAAGGACTGAAACCTTCGAAACCAAGAAGGTCGGAAGTGGAAAAGGTCCTCATATATCCCCTGCTCAATCCGCCAGAATATGTAAGCGAATGTTTTATTGAATCCACACCCCATCCTTCATGATAGAGCATAAGATTATTGAGAACACTTCTAATTGTGAGTTCAGGGTTCTCTTCAATCGGATAGTCTTTAAGATTTTCGTCGCCACCCTCGCCGTCAATAATATGTTTCCAGTCGGGATAGCGGGATCTGATTCCCTGAAGCAGTGCCAGGCTCATTGTAGCAGACTGAATATCAAGCGGTTTATAATCTTCTACTATCCTTACTGCCTTTTTCCAGTCAAGAGATGTGTAATCAACTTCTATCGGTTCAAGGAACAACTCGAGGTTTAGTTCTTCCAGAAATTTTCTTGCCTGTATCAGATCAGCACCGGCACCATCAATTGTGAGGGTAAATGCCTTTAGTCTTGAAGGGCTTTCTCCAAGCTCTCTTAGAGCATGGTAAGTAAGTAAGAACACTGCCCCACTGTCTATTCCTGCAGAAAAAGTTACTCCCACAGGACCTGAATTTGCACGGTACAGAAGCCACTTCTTAATCTCATTGTAAACTGATCCTATATAGTCTTTTCCTATCTGTTCAGGATTACCGGCAGAAAACCTGTTGCGCTCAGGTGTGAAAAAACGGCTGTAGACCGGATTGGGATCAGGACAGCCAAGAAGTTCAATTTTTGTAATATAATGGGCTGGCGCCATGCGTGAATAAGAAGGATGGAACTGGTCATCGAGTCCCTCTCTTTTCAGATAATCATATATCATATCAATGCGTTCTGCTATAATCAGGACGGGACCCGCAGCCTTTTTGGCAATGAAATAGCGGACCGGCCTGCCGATTGAACGCGCCATACGGATCGTTTTCCCGTCAACCGAAACAAGGCAGAACTGGCCGTCAATGCTTCGTACAGCTTCCGTATCACCTGATTTTAAAACATTAACTGCTTCCTCATGTGTCATGTTATAGATGACATTCTTTTCGGGATTTGTAAGGTCCACTACGTTTCCTATGTATTCGTGATTCATATTACTCTGTTTTATAAATAGTTATTACTAATACTTTTTGGCTCAGGGCTCAGGGCTCAGGGCTCAGGGCTCAGGGCTCAGGGCTCAGGGCTCAGGCTAATTCCTTTACCCTGGATAATAGTCAAATACCTGTTACAGGCAACATTCCTATATACCTCTTTCTTCCCGTCCGCCCATGTTATCTCCAGGGTATCGACTGCTTTTTGTTTTCCCAATCCTACATGAAGACGCGGGTCATTGTTGGAAAGGTAGCTTGTTGCCCATTGATTTACAAGAACCTGTTTTTTATTGCCGGCGGTTACAACCACTTTTGCCCCGATGGCGGCAGAAGGTCCATTGCTGCCAATCAATGTCAGCCCTAGCCAGTTATTTGAATTGCCCCCGTCATTTCTGAGCAATGCAGCCGTGGCATCCTTATCCACGTGTGAAATAATAATGTCGAGGTCTCCGTCATTATCAAAGTCCCATACTGCCAGTCCTCTCCCAGAACGCTTTGTCGAAAAATACTTTCCGCTTTCCGTACCTATATTTTTAAAATGACCCTTACCATCATTTTCAAGCAATAACGGATACTGAAGGATAAGCTCTTCCGCAGTGCCGTCAGCAGCAACTATATCAGGATCACCGTCATTATCATAATCAAAAAGCACGGCGCCCCAGCTGCCTTTACCAGCCATGGCTCCTGCCGCACCGCTTGACTCTGTTACATCAACAAAAAGGCCGTTTCCTTTGTTCAGATAGAGAGCTCCATATGCAAGATCGGTAACCAGAAGATCCATTAACCCATCTCCATTAATGTCACCGGGAGAGCCATGCATTGAACCGGTGCCTGTACCCTGGCTGTTTGCAGCCACTCCTGTTTCCACGCCAACCTCCTTATACACCCCGTCATCATTTCTGAACATAAAATTCAGTTGATGATCATTGGCCTGGAAAATATCAAGATCCCCATCGTCATCATAATCAAAAACCGTTAATCCCATGCATTTTGAGTCAGGATAATGTAGATTGCTTTTCACAGTAACATCTTTAAATTTCCCGTCTGCCTGCTGCTCATACAACATTGATGCCTGACCTTTATACTCTGAAGGATGGGGCATCAGATCGGGCGTAGAGGGGGTAAAATAAGCAGGGTCGAACGCAAGGAAATTACCAACCATGGCATCCAGTCGTCCATCATTGTTATAATCCCAGAATGAGACACCAATACTCCATTTTACAAATCCATTTAACTTATCCGGACCAGCAAGTCCGAGTGAGGCAGTAATATCTGTAAAAGTGCCATTTCCATTGTTCCTGTAAAAGATATTCGGCCCATAATTCAGCAAATAGAGATCCTGGTCCCCGTCATTATCATAATCAACGGCTCCGGCAGCCATGCTCCAGTGGCGGTCAGCAAGGCCGGCTTTTTCAGAAACTTCAGTAAAAGTACCGTCTCCGTTATTCCTGTAAAGCTCATCATGTGTATTGTTGAATACTTTCCCCTCCGGATCAGAAATACCCTCCAGATATGTGCCATTCATCAGAAAGAGGTCCATCAGCTTGTCATTATTGTAATCAAAGACTGTTATGCCGGAACCGCTGCTTTCGATAATATTCTTATACGAAAAGTCACCAATAGTATATTTGAAACTGATACCTGCTTTTTTTGTTATGTCTGTGAATTTTACATTGCTTTTCTGGGCTGAAGAGACTATAGTTATGAATACTAAAAACAGGAAAAATCCAAGTCTTGTGATCCGTCCCGTCTTTTTACCCCCCAACCCCCCAAGGGGGGCTTTAATGCCTTCTTCTATACAGAAAGTCTCCTCTGAGAGATTCCCCTTTATATACAACTTTTTACTTTGACAACCAAGATTAACCACGGAGTTGCACGGAGTAATCACTGAGTGACACTGTTTACAGCCTAATGAATCAAAAAATATAGTCCTGATGAATGGGTTTAATCCAAATACAACTCTGTGTAACTCCGTGTAACTCCGTGTAACTCCGTGGTTAAAGGATTTTAAAACAGATGTATACGAAGAATACCATGTTGGAAGTCTGGGAACTGGAATATTTAAATATGACCTATTAATCATTCAACCAGCATATTACTATTTTGTTCTCAAAGCATTAAGAAACCTGTCAGGTGTAACGACCCGGGTATTATATTCCTTATTATATTTTTGTAATTCAGGATCCTGCGGATAGTATATCACCTGGTCCTGGAGGATAGCTTTTCATTCCATGGAACGGAAGCGGTAAAACTGTGTTTCCGGTTGCTGTGTTTATATCTCCGTCCTTCACCCAGCCTACGCTATGGATCAGGAAATCTCTTTTCCATCCGCTTTTCAGTTCAGGTAGTTTCGTTGCATCAAACTTCACCGATGTTTCATCACCTGCATTGGAGATTATATATTTATTATCGGATGATATTAAAAGAGGCAAAACATCTCCATACCTTGTATAATTGCCTGACAGATCTCTCCATTTTGGGTCTTTATCCACGGTTGAATAATCGAACCAGTGAGGTCCGTACCTGCCTCCTTTCCTGAAGGTTCGGGAGAAGCCCCTGTAATGGAGATCAGCAGATACAGGTTCAAGAACTGTTGAGTTGAGAGGTGCAGATGAAAGCTCATCTGAGAAGAAAATATAATCCCAGTAGATCTCCATGTTGGTTCTGATCCTTATCCTGTGATCGGACGACAAGAATTTCCCGGAAAGATCGGCAATGACTGTCTTGTCCTTTCCCATCGGGAAGCCCAGGTTCTCATCGACAGTTTCCCATTCGCCTTTTCTATTGATAACCTGTATCAAAGGACGGGTGACTTTAATCTCTGATGATTGTGACAGGGCATAATTTATACTTGCATCTGTCGGGAAGATCCATCCATTCATAAAGAGATATAGTTTTCCGGACTGACCTATCTTGCCAGGATCCAGAATCAGATCCTGCATCTCAGTAACTCCCTGGTATTTATCCGGATTAAATCCTGACAGATATTTATCATCTCTCTGTGATATGAATGAGAGCACATCATTTCCCCTGGAATCGCTTGCCGATACCGGAATGTTTTTTTCGGTGACAAAATAAATCTTTTTCCCCGGGAAAGGCGGAGGAGCAAATTGTTCCGGAACGAAGATGTCAACAGTATCGGGGTGGTCAACTGCAACAAGCTCTATCTTATCGGAATAGATGGTTTCCCACAGTTCGGATGTAATTTGAAGAGAATACTCACCATTGACCGGTTTCAACAACTCACCCTCTATCTTAATATAATCGTCTGAAGCATCGGGGAAAGCATATGCCGTGTTGCCTCCCATTATTCCGAGAGGCATACCGAGTGCGCTTCTCCACATTATATCTTTAACGAAAACATATTCATCACCATCCCAGGTATACAGAAAAGGACATGATCCCTTCAGTGTCTGAGATTCAACAAGTGCCTGATCGGTTCCCGGGAAGAATATGTTTTGGGGAACACCATTTGTCCAGGTAATTCTGATCACATCGGCAGTTGAACGTTTCCCCATGCCGAAATGAATATTAGGATCAGTTACAACAAGAGTCTGATACAGGTCCCCGGCCCTCATTTCCATTTTTGCACCAATGCCGAAATGGTTGTTCTTGGCACTCCCGGCTCTGAGTCCTACCAGTTTGATCTTTATAAAATGGTTTGTATTGCCTCCGTCATTCCTCAGGAGAGAAACTCCTCCGTTCAATCTGGCAATTACAATATCCAGATCGCCGTCATCATTGTAATCAAATATTGCAATATTACTGCCTGATTTCAATTCCTCCGGCAGCAACTGTGCAACATCCGTGAAGTTTCCCTTCCCGTCATTATGATAAAGGAAAACTCCCTTTCCATCTTTCTCTGCTGACTCTCCGGCAATTAACAGATCGAGGAACCCGTCATTGTCGAAATCGAAGAAGGAAGCATCATTCGCTTTAACATTCTTCAGTGCATAGAACATCTCACTATTGTTTTTGACCTCTTCAAAGCTTCCGTTACGAAGATTCCTGTAAAGCCCGGATTTGCCTCCTGTGAGTGAAGCAATGAAAATATCGAGATAACCGTCATTATTATAATCACCAACAGTAACAGCACCTGAACCACCTTCGCTGCTCAAACCGCTTTCGGCGGTTATGTCCTTAAAAACTCCCTGTCGCTGGTTGGAGTACAGAATATTGCCTGCATTTTCGTTGGCAACAATAAAATCAATGTCTTCATCCTCATCAAAATCACCAAAGGCAGCATCCCTGCTGATCAGGTTATTCCCGGGTGAGCCAAGTTTTGCTGACTGATCCTGAAATGTACCATCTGAATTATTCTGGAAAAAGAGGTTACCTGCTGATCTGGCCTCAAAAAAATCGAGATCCCCGTCATGGTCCATATCAAAGAAAAGCGCCATATTTCCACCTGCCGGACTTCCTGTATTCGCTTTGGCCGTCACATCTTCAAAAGTTCCGGGTCCGGTATTTCTGTAAAAGATATCACCATCCTCCTTAATAATATAAATGTCCTGAAACCCGTCGTTGTCAAAATCGGTAAATGTCGCAAATGATTCCTTACCGGTATGAGTGATGCCTGCTTCAACCGATACATCCTTAAATCTTCCCATGTCATTATTGAAGAGGTAGTGTTTATAAGATGATGTTGCAGGGTCATAACTACCTGCATAAAGATCCACATCTCCGTCTCCGTCATAGTCTCCTGCAGCGACGTGTGCAGAGTTGCCCGCCGGTACAATATTCAGTCCGGCTGATTCAGAGACATCATTGAACTTTATTACCTCAAGTACTGACCTGTTATCATTAGGTTGCGTTGTTGATTGCTGGTCAAATGTGATCAGAGGAAATCCAATCAGCGATCCGCCCGGCCCTTTTAAATCCATAATTCCGGCCTGGTAAGGAGAGGTAACTTTCATATAATTATGAAAAATTGTAAATTGAATTACTGCATTCTCCTTATCTGGTTTTCTGAGCAGGCCTATTGTTTTATTGTAGTAATCAACAGCTTCCTTAGGAAACTCAGGGAACTGCTTGTGAATAATTTCCAACTGCTCCAGGGCCTTATCAGTTTCGCCCTTTCTTATAAGAATATCAGTAAGGCTAAGCTGAGGAACAATATTCGCAGGAGCTTTTTCAACAAGCTGCCGGATAACATTCTCACGCAGTGTCCGGGATTGCTCATCTGATCCTGCCGAATAAAGTTCAGAAAGGTCGTAGAGGGTTTTGACATGTCCGGGAGAAAATTCAAGTGACTTATTCAGTTCTGATATAGCCTTCTCGCGCTGATCATTCATCTGGTAAACTGTTGCAAGTATCAGCCTTGTATCGGGATCTTTCGGATCAATTTCAATGGCTTTCTGCAGCCTTTTTTCTGCCTCAGGGTATTTTCCCATTCTCAGATATGTCAGTCCAAGGTTTGCATATCCCAGTTTTTCCTTCGGCGAAAGTTTTATATATTTCAGGAATTCTTTTTCAGCCTCATCCAGTTTAAACTCCTCCAGATAGGCAAGGCCCAGGGTCTGGGTCGTCATCAGATCGATGGATTTCTGTTTGGCCGCTTCCGGACTCTCTTTGCAACTGAGCAAAGCTAAGGTGCAAAATGCTGCGAGTAATACAATGCTGATATTTTTCATTCCTTATTATTGTCTATAACTGAATATGAAATATAATCCTTAGCAATCCGTCAAATTTACGAATTAACCGCAAAGGGCGCTAAGGTTTTACGGGAATTTCCTTACGGTTTCCCTTGTCATCAAACTGAATTGTTCCTGTAACCCCTTCATATTTAATCTCTGCCATTGCTTTCTGAATATTTTCACGTTCGGTGCCTGCTTCTCTGATTGCTTCGATCAATATATTCATCCCATCGTATGCATATGAAGCAACAGCGCCGGGCAGCCTGCCATATTTTTTCTTGTACTCTGAACTAAAAGCGATCCCGTTCGCGCCAGACATTTTTACTGAAGAAACAATAATTACATTTTGATATTCCTTCTTATCCTTACCGGAAATGAAATCTTCATTGAGAAGTGACAAAGTACCAAAAACAGGCCGGTTCAAATGTTTAAGGTTCATCTGTTCTGCTATTATAGCAGATGCTGGCGGCTGTAAAAACAGTACAACACAACCCGGATCTGCACTTAATATCCTTTCAGTCAGATCATTAATATTTTTACTTGTACTATCGAGTGAGAGCTGCAAAGGTTCTGGATAACTCTCCATTTTCATTTTTTTAAGAAAGCTTTTTAGAGATGATTGCGAATCATACCCTTGATCTGAAACTACAACAATTTTTTTGATCTTCCGTTTCTTACAGATCTCTTCAAACAAGGCGTCAGCCTGCTGAAAATCGTTGGGTACGCAATTAAAAAACCATGGCACAAATGCCTGGGAAAGCGTTGGATCACCGGACCGTGCAGATAAGAAGACAACTCTTGATTTAGCTGAAACCTGTTCTACAAGGTGTGCATTTCTGCCATCGTGAGAACCAAGCATTGCCACAACTTCCTCATCGAAAACCAGGTTAACAGCCTGTTTGGAGCCGGTTCCCCATGGCCCTTCCATTGACCTGACAACTAGTTCAAACATAATTCCCTTATCGCCCTTGCGGTTTGCATTCAGGATAGCCAGTTCAGCTCCGTTTTTGGCTGCAACTGAGGTCTCATTCTGAATGAGGAGACCGATTTTGATTGTATTTTTCGCATTTACATCCCCCTTGCCCCCTTCAAAGGGGGAATCAGAATTGAAAAAAACCTGTTGCGAGAATACCAAACAGGCAGTTAAAATTGTATGAAGAGCTCTCATTTAATTGTGAAACCACACATCATAATATTTTTCTGTCTACCGCAAGTGCTATCTTCTTCAGATCGGTCATCAACCTGGCAAATAGATCAAGATCGAGTGACTGATGTCCATCACAAAGAGCTTCATCAGGTCTGTAATGCACTTCCATTATCAGTCCGTCAGCCCCGGCAGCAACAGCAGCCTTAGCCATTGCAGGCACCATCCACCTGATCCCTGTTCCATGGCTTGGATCGACAATTACAGGCAGATGAGTAAGCTGTTTCAGCATTGGAACAGCGCTCAGGTCGAGGGTATTTCTTGTAGAGGTTTCAAAGGTACGGATACCTCTTTCACAGAGGATCACATTTTCATTTCCCTGGCTGAGGATATACTCGGCGGCAAGCAGGAACTCTTCAATGGTTGCCATCATACCTCTTTTGAGCAGGATCGGTTTCCGGGTCATCCCTACCTCTTTAAGCAATGGATAGTTTTGCATATTCCTTGAGCCAATCTGCAGCATATCAGCATATTCTCCTACCAGTTCCACTTGTCGTGGGTCCATTACTTCGGTAACTATTGGCAATCCTGTTTCTGCCCTGACAGAACTGAGCAGTCTTAACCCTTCTTCACCAAGGCCCTGAAAACTGTAAGGCGAAGAACGTGGTTTGAATGCACCTCCCCGCAGAATGCGAGCACCCCCTTTTTTTACTGCTCTGGCAGTATCAAATAGTTGTTCCTGACTCTCAACAGCACAAGGCCCTGCAATTATCACCACTTCAGTACCACCTGCCTCAACCCCGGCAACATTTACAACCGAGCCATCAGGCTTTGCTTCACGGCTAACCCTTGCAGGAACTCTGAATCCAACATTTACAGGAATATTGCATGAATTTGCCTCCATTTTAAATATCAGATTAGTATTTTATATCAGTATGTTTATATATCTCATTGCTCGTCTCGAGCGGAGGAGCTGGTTTAAATTCAAATCTACCGTTTTTCACACTTGCCAGATATATAGGTCTCACATTATTCCATGAACCGTCAAAAACTACTTTCCCTGTAACACCCTCATACCCATTGAAAGTTTTCATATCGGTCAGCAGATCACGTATGAGGGCACGGTTAAGGCCAGCTTTCCTGATGGCCTCAATTAAAATATTCATTCCATCATATGCATGTGCGGCAAAGACATCAGGTTTCTGACCAAATTTCTTCTGGTAGTTTTCCTGGAATTTTTTCAGTTTTGGATCATTTGAATCTGGATTATATTGACAGGTTGTTTTTATACCCTCCGCCAGTGGTCCTGCAATGCTTAGAAACTCTTCACTGACTACCCTGTCAGATGCATATACAGGCTGATTAAGGCCCATGGCACGTATCTGTTGCAGGATCAGTGCTGATTCTTTGGCATTGCCCCATATTGCAATTGCATCAGGTGAGCTCTTTTTAATGCGTTCCAGCTGACTTTTAAAATCCGTCTCCCCATCATTGAAACGTTCTTCTATTAGAACCGGCACACCCATCCTTGTAGCAGTACGGTTAAAATGAAGAGTGCCAACCCTGCCATAACGGTTATTTGCCCTTATCACTGAAAGTCTCTTATGCCCATCCACTTTTATTATCTGGTTAACCATCACATAACTGGCCTGACGGTCATCAGGGATTGTGCGCACTACCCATGGTATGTTTGTCTCTGTAAAAGTAGGATCAGGATCACCGGTACAAACCATAGGAATTTCAAGTTTTAATGTCGCCCTGATCGCGACATGTGATACTATATCGTCAATTGAACCCAGCCATGCCCATACGCCTTCATCATCCATTTTGACAACCTCATTGGCTGCCGCTCCCCAAAGGCCTACATCATTGTGTACCATTAATTTGAAAGGAGTACCCTTATACCCTCCTTTTTTATTTGCCTCTTCTATGGCCATCATTGAACCCTGCAACATCTGCTTGCCAAGTGATACAATAATTGAACCTTCGAGTGGTCCCAGAAATCCTATTCTTACTTCTTCCAATCCAACCGGGGCGGGTTTTTCGCGACCGGCGCCATAAAATTTTATCGGCTCGATAAAATGATATTTATATGCCTTCATATATTTGTCATAGCCAACCAGTTCATCCGGTATATTGCCGTAGTTCGGTGATTTTTTTTCCTGTGCGCTGACCCATGAAACGGTCATCAGAGAGATCAGAAACAACTTTACGAGATTGTTAAACAGTGGTTTCATATTCTTCAATATTATTTCATTTTACAAACTGCATAAGCTTCAATTTCAACCAGCAGAGTCTCCCAGCACAAACGTGCCTGGATGCCCGTGCTTGCTGGAAGAGGGTCAAGATTCAGCCAGCTGTAGAAAGATGTCCGGATCTTATTGAATTCTGCATAGTCTCGCTCGATATCCCTGAGATAATTTGTAGTTCTGACAACATCATGCCAGGTCATCCCTTCAGCTTCCAGAAGAGTGGTGATATTCCGGTATGTTCTCCATAGCTGTGCATTGAAATCTCCGATATGTTCTGCTTTACCTTCTTCATTTACGCTTGCTGTTCCGGAGATAAGAAGCACCTTGTAATCTCCAAAATCGAGACGCAAAGCTCTTGAAAAGGATGATGGTTTCTGGTAGTTGTAAGCTTCATTAAGCACCTGCGGTGCATGAACTACATGTTTCTCAATCGGAGGACGGTTTTTGTGAACAGCAGGCATCACTGTTTCGGTTATTTTGCTATCTGCGCTGAGTATCCCCAGTTTTCTCATCTCAACGCGTTCACCTTCCGTTAGTTTAAAAAGGTCGATCAGTATCTTTTGGTTGGTCATCAGTTGTTCAGTTAGTTTGGTTATTAATAGTTTACAATATTCGGTATGCGGTATTCGGTATTCGGTAAGTCGGTTATTTCATTATTTCGCCCCTGCTTACGCCTTTTGAAGTGGCCACCCATAGGACTCCGTCCTCGCCATCAACGCCGATAATAAAATTGTGTGCAATACATGGAGAGAGTGGTATCTCTTTCTTCTCCTTTCCTTTTGTTACAATAGCAACGCCGTTTTCATTATTATCGTTTTTCTTGTAGGTGACCCATGACTCTCCATTGGTGCTGCTCAGGCCCTTGTCACTGCAGACATAGACAACCGGGCCTTCCGCTCTG
>CAWALO010000023.1:0-169001 GCA_963782945.1 uncultured Bacteroidales bacterium | reverse complement strand
CAAAATTGTTGTTCTTGAAATCGGCAAGCCGTAATGCCTCTTTCCTGTACAATTTGCCAGCCTGCTTTTCACCTTTTGCCTCACTGATACGACTCAGTCCAAAGTATCCGTAGGCAGCATATTCATTTCCATAATTCCCGTAGGGGCTGATGTTACGGATACCTTTGTTATAATATTGTTCAGCAACAATATTGTCATGATCTTTTTTCTCTTTTAAGACGCCTTTGAAAATGAAGATCTGTGCCTGGAAAAATTGATTTGGCGATTCTGCAGCATTCGATTCTATGAGTTTCTCAGCTTCATCATATCTTTTCAGAAACAGCAGGTTTTTTAAATAAGCTGTGAGAAATCGTAAATTCTGGGGATAATTTTCATGAAGAGATCTCGAGTATTTATAAGCTTTCAAATAATCATTTTCAAAATTTTCATATATATAGGTCAGTATATACGAGGCTTCGGCTCTCAGAACAACTGACCCTGTTGATGCAGTATTCAGCTGGTCTAATCCGGCCTGTATATCTCCCGAAGGGAACATAAATGTCAGTGATTTGTAGACAGGATAAGCTTTTGGATAAGCTTCAATATAATAATTATATACACCCGTAAAGTAGTAGAGATCAGTGCAGGATGATGTAAAGTCAAACGATCGTCTCATATATTTGTAGGAATTGGATGCAAGTGGTATTACTTCCATAACGATGTTATTATCAGAATAATACATCAACAGAAATCCTCTCGCGCAAAGGTTGGAAAGAAGGTATTCCACTTCGTAGGCAGGATTGGTGTTCTTTTCAGAAATTTTTATGCACTGATGCAAATCTTCTTCAAAGGAGGTTTTTGTAATATTTGTATTAAGCAAAGGGTAATTCTGCCAGTATGTCATCATTCCCCTGAGAATGTAACCAACAGGATGTCCGGGATATGCAACATCTATTTTTTTGTTAAGCTCACCGGCCTTTGTGAACTGTAGGTTATAGATATAATCTATACTCTGTTTTACCAGGCGCAGGGTTGATGTATCCTGAAGTAATTGTGCTTCAATTGAGAATGTGCTTAATAACAGCAGTATTCCTGTTGTCCCTGCAAATAATTTTATTTTTCTGAACACGGCGATGAAATGTTGACTCAGTAAAATTAATATAGTTTATTGTGAATGATAATAGTTGAGAAATAAAATTATTCATCAAAATAATTGCAAAAATCGAATACCGATCACCTTTATTTCATAATTTTAGAGTGCAGACCATGCATAAAGATAAACCAAACTACCTGTAACATGAAATCACACATAAAAATTTTACTGCTGATTGCAGTTTTTATTTTCCCAATCAGTGCTTACACCCAGATCAATGTCAATTTTAAGAACAAAGTAATTAACCAGACCAATTCCAGGGCTAATCATGCTGCTGACAAAACTATCAGCAAAGGACTTGATGCCGTTGAGGAAGGCATAACCGATGCAGTTACCGGCGAGGGTGATGAGGCGAAGGAACAAAAAGAGAATCCTTCTTCTGATGGCAATGCTCAATCTGATTCCGATGGCAAAACTGATGCTGCAGGCAAGAACTCCCCGCAGGAGCAGCAGGAATTGCAATCATATTCAAAGTATGACTTTATTCCTGGTGAAAAAATAATATTCTATGAAGATTTCAGCCAGGATGCAGTAGGAGATTTCCCGGCTTTGTGGAATACAAACGGATCGGCTGAAATTGTAACAGCCAACCTTTTCCCCGGCAACTGGATGAAATTTGACTGCAGGGAGGCTATCTGGACAGATGCATTATTAACACTGCCTGATAATTATACTATTGAATTTGACATTGTTCCTGTCAAAGATTCTGAGGGCAATATGGGAGGTTATACTGTCCGACTATTGCAGAGCATTAATGCAGCAGCATTTGATCATGGTTCAGTTCCAGGTAAAGCAGGTTTTGCCTTTAAAATGGAGTATTATGGAACACCCCGTTACAGTACTTATATTAATCTTGATGGAGCTGAAGGCCTGGGTCTAAGCGGAAATAAAGATGATGAGGCACTTAAGCAAAAAGTAAATCAAAAGTATCATATGGCTCTCTGGTTCCAAAAGGGCAGAGTGCGGCTTTATCAGAATCAAAATAAGCTATTTGATCTTCCGAAAGCTTTTACTTTCCAGGGTGTTAAGATGGACAGGATCAGGTTTGAGGACGGGGCGGCGATGGTGTCCAATATACGTATTGCAGTTGGTGCACCGGATATGCGAAACAAGCTCCTTACCGAAGGCAAACTTGTGACTTACGGGATCTATTTTGATGTAAACAAGGACGTAGTTAAGCCTGAATCCTATAGTACTCTTAAGTCAATCGCAGCGATCCTTACTGAAAATCCTGATGTAAAGGTCAAAATAGTTGGTCATACCGACAGCGACGGGGCCGATGCAGCAAACCTTGATCTTTCAAAACGCAGGGGAGCCTCAGTTAAAAATGAACTGGTAAAAAACTTTGGCATTGATGCGTCACGTCTCGAATCGGATGGACTTGGAGAAGGCCAGCCAATTGCACCAAATGATACTCCGGCAAATAAAGCGCTTAACAGAAGGGTTGAATTATTGAAACTTTAAATCCAGACACATTAAATGGCTCAATACTCTTATATTCTCTTTTTGCTGCTGTTGATTTCAGGCTGCAATAATAATTCCAACGTAAAAAAGCCTTTGCCATCAGGATCTAAAGGCTATATTGAAGTAAGCAGGGAGAACCCTTCCTGTTTCCAGTTTTCGGACGGATCACCCTACATCCCGGTCGGGATAAATATGATAAATCCGAGTGGAAGGTATCATGCAAAGCCTGACTCGGCGATGATTGAGATAGAAAGGTGGATGAAAGAGCTCTCTGCCAATGGAGGAAATTATATCAGGGTATGGTTAAGCGAGTCATTCTGGGATATTGAAGATAATAAGGCAGGTAAATACAGCGAAGAAAAGATCGGTAGAATTGACCATTTCATCGAAATGGCGAGGGAAAACAATCTCAGAATCAAGATTACACTGGAACATTTCCGTAGTCTTACTCTTGAAGAGAACCCTCAGTCGTGGGCTGCAAAATTCGTTTATCACACTTCACATGGCGGCCCGCTTGACAGTATCCGGCAATACCTTACCTCTGCAGAAGGACATAAGCTTTTCCTTGATAAGGTAGATTTTTATCAGAAGAGATATGGAAGCGATACACTGTTTTTCGGCTGGGAGCTCTGGAATGAGATGAATGCCATGCACGGACCTCAGGACAGCATTTTCTTCGACTGGAATGTAAAGATGCTTAAGGAAGTGAAGGAGCGGTTTCCTCAGAATCTTGTGATGCAGAGCCTTGGCAGCTTCGATGATGAAGCTGTCCGCCCGCTGTATAGGAGCATGATGTTGCTGCCAGGGAACGAGGTTGCCCAGGTTCACAGGTATCTCGACCTTGGTGCAAATATGGAAATATGTCATTCGCCAATGGATATTATCTGCTCTTCCGCAGTTGAGGAACTTTTGTCATACAATACCGGGAAACCGGTAATGCTCGCTGAAACAGGGGCTGTTGAGCCGAGTCATGCGGGACCAAGCAGGTATTACCCTATCGATACTGCCGGCATCTTATTGCACGATATCCTTTTTGCCCCTTTCTTTTCAGGATCAGCTGGAACGGGTATGAGCTGGCATTGGGAATCATATGTGGATAAGAATAAACTATGGTACCATTTCGGAAGATTCAATGAGATTATAAAAGGTATTAATCCGATTGCAGAAGATTTTTCCCCCTCAGGATCAGAGAGTGGAAATCTGAGAATTTACCAGCTGAAAGGGAAGAAAACGATCCTGCTATGGCTTCGTGATATGCGCAATACATGGCAATCTGAATTAAGAGACCTGAAACCGCCATTGACCAATTCCGGAATTAAGATCGATCTGAAGAGCCTCGGAATAAGTAATTCCTTCAAACAGATTGATCTGTATGATCCATGGCAGAATAAATGGGAAAAGACAGCAGCTGAAGAGATGCAGCTCTCTCTGCCTGATTTTAAAAGATCCCTTGTTGTCAGGATTAAAAAATGATCTCTAAGGTTTTATGAACTTTGAAATATATTTTTCCTCAGAAAATAAAACGGCAGTATTGATAAGTGCCAGGTGGGAATAGGCTTGAGGAAAATTACCCAGAAGTCTTTTTGTAGAGAAATCAATATCTTCACTGAACAAACCCAGATGGTTCCCGCAGGCTAAAAGGGATTCGAAAATGGTTTTTGCATCATCCTTCATTCCAATTCTGAAAAGAGCCTGTATTAACCAGAATGTACAAATTGTAAATGAAGAGGTTGGCTTGCCAAAGTCATCAGGGTTTTTATAGCGGTAAACCAATCCATTATATAAGAGGGCATTCTTAACTGCGATTACGGTCTTTATATATTTCGGATCATCAGCTTCGAGAAAACCATATTCAGCCATCAGC
This sequence comes from uncultured Bacteroidales bacterium, assembly GCA_963782945.1. GTDB lineage: Bacteria > Bacteroidota > Bacteroidia > Bacteroidales > VadinHA17 > LD21. The sequence goes on along the minus strand of CAWALO010000023.1, from coordinate 164,541 downwards.
AGGAGAGAGGCGTCAAGGTAGTGATTATTATATGTCTGGGTAAATGTCTGCAACTTTTCATTCCATCCATTCCTGAATACATCCTCTTTGATGTCATCTGCAATACTTCGCCATGCCTCAGTATAGTATGGTTTATTGAGTAACCTGGCTATTTTGGATGCCCTGTCCATGGCAACCCAGCTCATTACTTTTGAGAAAACATAGTGTTTCTCATCAGATCTGATTTCCCATATACCCTTATCCGGCTTTTCCCAATGAGTTGAGATTGTGCGTGAAATATTGCGAACTATCTCCCACATATCTTCTATCTCGTCTAATGTACCAGGGAAAAACTCGTAGTACTGATGGATAATATTTACAAGGTATCCAAAGACATCATTCTGCCGTTGTGAAAAAGCAGCATTGCCAATTCTGACAGGCTTTGATCTTTCATATCCATCAAGGTGGGAAAGTTCTGTTTCTGTAAGCTCACGCTCTCCTCTTATGCCATACATTATCTGGAAGGAATCGTTCTTTGATTTTAGGATTCCCTTTAAATAATCCAGGAACCGTTGGGCGGAATATTTATGCCCCATTTTAATTAAAGTCTCAAGCGACATGGAAGCATCCCTCAACCAGCAAAAACGGTAATCCCAGTTGCGCACATCGCCGATAGTTTCAGGTATGCTTGTTGTTAATGCTGCCAATACGGCACCTGTAGGTTGATAAGACATTATTTTCAGGACCAGTAAGCTCCTGATTATTTCATCATTATATTTTTCGTACTTCTTTGATCTGTTTGTCCAGTTAAGCCAGTAAACCTTTGTACGCTGAAACTCAAGGTAAACCCTTTGAATATTTATTTCGATCAATTTCTGGTTGTAGGATAATAATAGAAACTGATGCTGGGTAAGGATAATTTCTTTTGAATCCAGAATATCGTTAAAGTCAAGGCTTGAATAGAGATATGTACAATCTGTTGGGTTTACCCGTGAATATGTTCTTATATAATTGTCCTCAGTTACATTGGATACCTTCTCCCTTGCATAATTAAAAACAGGACAATATTTTACCTTAAAGGACGGAGTACCCGAAATATACTTTATATATCGGTATATTTCAGCGGGAGCAAAATAATCATCATCAATCAGTTTATACCGGGGCATAAAGTCAATTACCTCAAAAGTTCCATCAACTGATCTGAATTCTGTACAAACTATATTTGTCCAGATAAGGTACTTTTGAGTGATTGTGTATTTGGCATCGACTGCAATACTAAAGGATCCTCCTTTAGCGTTATCAATAAGTTTGGCGAAAACTGAAGGAGAATCGAAATCGGGCAGGCAACACCAGTCAATGCTTCCCTTATCCGAAACAAGGGCTGCACTCCGGCAATTTCCAATGACACCGTAATTAAGATTATTCATAACTGGATTTTATGATTATTGATAAACAATTTCGGTTGCATCTGAAGAATATATTTACATGAGCAATTACAAAGATAGTAATGAATTTATCTGTATATTGAGTACTTCTTTCATAAAAGACCATTTTATAATTCCTAGTATCTGCAAGCACCTGGTACATTTGGATTTATTCATGATTATCTTTGTATTATGAAATGATATACAAGTTGATTCCAATCCTGCATTTTTATGGACGATATTCAAATAACAGAATTGATAGAAAAATTCAAAAAAGCTGACAATAAACTGATTTTGCTTGATTATGACGGAACTCTGGTGAACTATGAACTGATACCGCAAAAAGCAATACTCTCTGAGGACTTGGATAATATTTTATTGACATTGATTGACAAACCCAGGACAAAAGTTCTGATAATATCCGGCCGTGGTCATTCGGATATTGACAACCTTGTTGATCACCTTCCAATAAATATTATCGCAGAGCACGGAGCTATGATGAAAACTGAAGGAGTATGGCGGGATCAGGCAGCTAAAGAAGCTACATGGAAAAAGGAGGTCATTGAGATATTTGATCAGACTACTTTAAGCTGTCAGGGATCTTATATCGAGGAAAAAAAATTCTCTTTAGCCTGGCATTACAGAAATTCTGATTCGCAGGCAGGCTTTATTTATTCAAGAGAATTAATCTTAAAGTTGAACAATGTTATTCATTCCGGTAGTCTAAAGATACTCGACGGGAATAAAGTTGTTGAAATAATGGCGCCGGAGATTGGAAAGGGTAAAGCAGTTGAAAAATTGCTGGAGAAAGATAATTATGATTTTATATTATCAATCGGAGATGATACCACTGATGAGGAGATATTTGAACTACTTTTACCGAATGAAAATGCTTTTACAATAAAAGTTGGAAAAGGTAATACCTTTGCCAAAGAAAGGTTTGACTCAGTAAGTGATGTAGTTTTATTTTTAAAACATTTTTCCGAATGAGATTAACTCTGGCTCTTGTACTTTCTATTGTTGTTGCTGTCGGCTTAGTGGCATTTGGTTTTACTTTTTACCAGATCTCAAATGAAAGGACCAGATTACTCACTGAACATATAATAAGAACCAGAAAAGCTGCAGAAGAGATATTTAAAGACAGTAACAACTTCGCGGAGCGCATAACAAAGGCAAATATTGACCATTTTGCTGACAGTATCAATATTCGTTACGATTTGCTGGGCATTGCAATTTATTATAACAGAGATAGCATATTGAGCAGTAATTCTTCCCGTGATGTTATTGACAAATCATCTGGCTCTATCTCCAAATCAATAGCAACTGGCATTCCTTTGGGAAATTTCATTTCAGTAGCTGGGGAAGACATTTACCAGTATATAACTCCGGTAAAAAATCCTGATAAAACATTCAGTGCAGTAATTGTTTACGCTGGTACCAGTTACATCGATAAAATTGTTGGAAGTATTTGGTTGAGGAATTTCATCCGATGGTTTATCCAGGCATTTTTAGTCTCACTTGTCACAGTGGTTATTATCCGTTGGGGAATATTTAATCAGATAAATAAAATTGTCATCTGGGCAAAAGCATTACGGACTGGGAACATAGCCCAATTATCAAAGGAGCAGCCTTTAAAATTTCTGGCCCCTTTACATAAGGAGATTGAGCACATAGCCAAAGCTATGAATGAAGCCAAAGCCACTGCCCAGGAAGAGGCTCGTCTGAGAACAAGTTCAGAAGCTATCTGGACCCCGGAGCGTCTGAAATTCGAAGTTGAAAATCTTCTTGAGAAAAAGAAAATGATTGTGGTTTCAAATCGTGAACCATACATGCATATTCGTGAAGGTAAAGAGATTAAATGTATTGTCCCGGCCAGCGGGATGATAACAGCAATGGAACCAATATTAAAAGCATGCAGCGGATTGTGGATCGCCGCAGGGACAGGAGATGCGGATAAGGAAACAGTTGACAAAAATGGTAAAGTGCAGGTACCTCCTGACGAACCAAAATACACTCTGAAAAGATTATGGCTTACAAAGGAGGAAGAGACTCATTTCTATTATGGCTTTTCAAATGAAGGGCTGTGGCCTCTTTGCCATATAGCACATACCCGTCCGACTTTCAGAAATATTGACTGGAACTTTTACAAAAAAGTAAATGAGGATTTCGCGAGAGCAGTTCTTGAAGAGACAGTAAATGAAGAACAGCCTTTCATCCTTATTCAGGATTTTCATTTTGCATTACTTCCGGAACTCATTAAGAAAGAAAAGCCTCATGCTAAGGTTGCTATATTCTGGCATATCCCATGGCCAAATCCCGAATCTTTCGGTATTTGTCCCTGGCAGAGAGAAATATTACGCGGAATGCTTGGAGCTGATCTGATAGGATTTCATACACAGTATCATTGTAACCACTTTCTGGAAACAGTAAATAGTTCTCTTGAATCAAGAGTGTTATGGGAGAACTTTTCAGTGAAAATGGGTGGCCAAACAACATATGTCAAACCATTTCCAATCAGCATTGCTTTCACATTAAAAGATTATGATCTTACAGTACCAAAAATAAAACCATCCCTTCTGTTAGCTGACCATGGTATCAATTCACAGTTTATGGGAATAGGCGTTGACCGTATTGATTACACAAAAGGGATCCTTGAGAAATTTCTTGCCATTGAACGATTCCTTGAAAAGAATCCCTCATACCTGGGTAAATTTACATTTGTTCAAATCGGAGCTCCAAGCCGGACACTACTGAAAAGTTACTCCGATATGGTTAGTGCCGTTGAAATTGAAGCCCTACGCATAAATCAAAAATTCAAATCAAAAAACTGGAAAGCAATACTGCTATTAAAGAGGCATCATAGCCACGAGGAAATTGCTCCCTATTATTCTTCAGCCGATTTTTGCATGGTAACTTCTTTGCATGACGGGATGAACCTCGTTGCAAAGGAATTTATTGCCTCACGGAATCAGAATGACGGGGCTCTTATCCTAAGCCGTTTTGCCGGAGCTTCCCGGGAACTCCAGGGAGCGATAATAGTTAATCCCTATGACATTGAGAAATCAGCAGATGCAATTAAGTTAGCCCTCGAAATGACAACTGAAGAACAAGGTCAGCGAATGAAACAAATGAGGTTGATAATTGTAAGATATAATATCTTTTCATGGGCGGCAGAATTGTTAAGAACAATGGCAACAATCAATCACTAAAGTTCATTCCTGATTCCTTAACTCCTGTATAATTTTTATCTTCAAACAATCCTGACTTAAATCCGTTTATTACTTGTATGACATTCGCAGTGACAGGTCATAAAGATTGCTGCTAATCGATTATCTTTGTTCAAATTTTTTTTTGTCAGGCTCAATTTTTAGTTTTTAACGTATCTATTAATTTTATATTTCAGAAGCTATGCCACTTAATATTTCAGATAACTTACCGGCAGTAAAGATCCTTGAGAATGAGAATATTTTCGTGATGAAGGAGACCAGAGCCGAGCATCAGGATATTAGACCACTGAAAATTCTGCTGTTCAATCTGATGCCTGTAAAAATCACAACTGAAACGCAAATTCTGAGGCTTCTTTCCAATACTCCTCTTCAGATAAATATTACCCTGATTTATACAAAGATGCATTTGTCGAAGAATACTCCAAGGGAACATCTCGATGCATTCTATCAGACTTTTGATGATGTTTCCCATCATAAGTATGATGGTCTGATAATTACCGGTGCTCCGATTGAGCATCTGGAATTTGAAGAGGTGGATTATTGGGAAGAGATGGTAAAGATAATGGATTGGGCCAATGAGCACGTAACTTCAACAATGTTCATTTGCTGGGCATCACAGGCAGGATTATATCATCATTACGGCATCCCGAAATATATGATGAAAGAAAAAATGTTCGGGGTATTCAATCACAATGTTTACAACAAAACCAACCAGTTAATAAGAGGTTTTGACGATGAATTTCTGGCACCTCATTCAAGATATACCGAGGTCAGAAAAGAAGACATCGAGAAGGTACCCGATCTTGAAATTCTGGCACATTCGGATGAGGCAGGGATATACCTCGTTACTTCCAGAGATAACAAGAGAGTTTTTATTACAGGGCATTCAGAGTACGATCCTCTTACACTCAAATCGGAGTATGACAGGGATGTCAATAAAGGCCTGGATATTAACATCCCTAAAAATTATTACCTGAATAATGACCCGAGCCAGTCCCCTATGGTCAGATGGAGGAGTCATGCCAACCTCCTGTTTTCAAACTGGTTGAATTATTGCGTCTACCAGGTAACTCCTTTTGTCCTTGAAAACGGAGAGAAGTAGAGTATAAGAAAATTTAAATCCTGCTGACACTGACCCTGAAAGATTTTATTCTGAAAGCTTTATGCACTGGAAGGAAGGGAATCCCCTTTCCCCGGAATTGTTATAATACCCGGCGAATTTAAGCTTGTAATAATCCCCAAGCTGATCTTTAATAATATAAAATATGTCGGGATTTATATTATATGAATTATCCTCGTAGTCCTTCCAGTCATAACCGATAATATCCTGAGCTGATGAAAATGTGTAATCAGATATATTATTTGCCGTGATATCATAGAATGAATTAATTGTATCGCGCGCTGCAGTTGTCCCGTTCATGTTTATATAGACTCCTCTTACCAGATATGGTGTTGCAATATTATTATCATCAAACAGGATAGTTGAGTATTGTGTAAAGCAAAGGTCCCAGCTGTTGCCTGCCGGCCAGGCATTTACAATGCTTCCTCCATTGCTGAAGGAAAAAAGCGTGAAGCTTTTTTCAGGATCAGTAACAACTTCTGCATGGTATTCATCCGATCCGTCCAGATTGCTGAAATGGATTGAGTAGACATTGTTTACAAGGCTGTCAATGGTGATTTTTTTCGATCCGAAGAGCACGCCGTTATTATCGGCTCCGAGATCTATTATGTAAACTTTCCGGTGGTAAACAGGATTGGATGGCTCTGTAAAATCTGCCCAGTCTCCTATTGCAGTTTTATTCAGATCGCCACCCGAATCGTCATACACCATTGTATCGCAGATATTGGTTGTAATACCATAAAAATCTGTTGAGCCTGTGTTTCCTGCATGCATGAATTTTGATGTATTCAGGATAATATGATGTCCGGGGCCATTTGACTCAAATCCCAGGTCCCAGTCAGTAAAGGCATTATGCGAAGTCACAGACATGTTTTGAAGGCTGAACCATGTCTGAGTGTCGTACATCGAGTAGGGGATCTCAGTAAGGTCAATATCGAGCGGAATAACCAGGTCATCCTTTGGAAAACAACCTGTTAGAAGCAGAAGGGGAAGTAATATTAATGAATATTTTGTTTTATCAGACTTCACTTCAATAAGGTATATGATAATTTAAGAAAATACAGTCTGCCATAATTTACAGGGCTGTTTCCGTCTCCAGATGTATGTACGCCACTGGCGGCATTTCCCGTAATGTCAATATTGGTGTTGTTGAATACGTTCTTTACTCCGGTAGATATTACAAGCTTGTTTGCAAAAAACTTTCTGAGTACTGTCAGATCAAGATTATGATAATCACCCATCTGACCTGTATTCACAATGTTGTTTTCATCAATAGTGAAGAGCCATGATCTCCCTGTGTATTTGTAAAATGCCGAGATCTTCAATTTGGCAGCGGGGATAGACCATACAAGATTGGTGTTTATGTCTCCCGAGAATTTATAGTCACTGAGGCTCTGACTCTTTTCATCGAAGGAAAAATAAGTGCCGGTCTGACCAAGGCCCAATGCAACTTCAAGATGCTGGTAAAACTCATATGTAAAAGTCGCCTGATATCCCAGTGTGTTGTAATTGAGTACATTAATATACTGATATACTCCGCTGCTGCCTGCATTGTTCCTGAGGGCGAGCTGTATGATATTATGCATATTATTATAAAACACACCAAAGTCGACCCCTGAGTAGTGAATTTTTTTATCTCTTTCAGTGTTGAAGGACATTGAAAGGTCGAAGTTGTGTCCGTACTCTGATTCGAGGTCGGGGTTCGGCTGAATGTTATGATTTACATCAACAAAGTAAATGTAGAGCTCTTTAAGGGTAGGCGCCCTGTACCCTCTTGCATAGGAACCTCTTACATTGAGCCTGGCTGATGGTTCCCACCTGAGGTTAATTGATGGTACAGGAGGCACATTGAAGCTTGTGTTATAGGCAAATCTTAATCCAGGCTGAAAGCTGATCTTCTTTGAAGGGCTGTACTTAAAACTTGCGAACATTGCATAGTCACCAATTTCCTGCTTATTGTCGATGATACGTTTTCCAGTGCCGGTCTCGTGGTTAAGATCAAGCCCTAAAGAATAATTTAATTTTTTGGCAGGATCCTCTTTCCCAAGGACGAAGCGGTATACAAAAGCATTGAAATCGGTAGTGTCATGATCAGAGGCATTTGGTGAAAGTGTCTCATCCATTGTGGAGAGATCCTTAAGGTAGGTCATCTTACGCCGCTGGTAGAGGGAATATGAGGCAAGCATCTTTATTGATAAACCATTTTTTAACGCCCTGTCATAATCAAGCCTGTTGTTAAGCCTGGTTGAATAGAACCAGCTGTCGAATGCTGTATAGAACCTGGGCTCAAGGAGGTTGCCCTGATCCCACAGGGTTTCATGCATATAGGAGACCTGGTATTTTATTTTTGCCCTGTCGTGTGTATACATGTAATAAAGATCTGCGTTGTACTGCTCCTTTGGTTTCCATTCCTGTGACCGGAGTGTATCAGTTGAGAAGCCATCGAAAAAGTTCCTGCCACCTGAAAGTGAGACACTGTGTCTGTTTTTTCTGAAGTTAACATTGCCGTCAATATTGTAGGTTCCGACCGTCTCGAAATAAGTATTGGCTGTAATTCCGAAATTGGAATTCTTATTCTCTTTGGTTATAATATTGATTGCCCCTGCAAGGGCATCGCTTCCATAAATTACTGACATGGGGCCTTCGACCATTTCAACATGATCGATATTGTAGAGGTTGAGCTGAGTGAGGTCTATATTGCCTCCCATACGGCCTATCACCGGAACTCCATCGATCAATATTTTGACATTATTGCCTGTAAGCCCTTTTATTTTGAGACTGCTTCCAAGTGCCGGATCCTGGCTGATACTCAGATTTACCTGATTTGTGAGAAGATCTTTTAGATTGTTTGCTCCCTGTTCCTCAATCTTCTTCTGACCTACAACCTTGATGTTGTATATTGATTTGTCAGCACGCTGAGGTCTTAAGCTTCCTGTGACCACTACCTCATCAAGTGAGAATACTGTTGGGGTCATGGCAAGGTCATAGGATCTTCCGGTTTCAAGAGTATCTGTAAGAGCTGTATAACCTATGCACGAGATCTTAACCACTGCATCGTGTTTACATGGATTGACTACTATCCCTTTTTCATCAGATACTTTGAAATATTCCGTTTTTGTGCCAAGGTCGACGAAAAGAACAGTTGCATATGCAACCGGCAGACTGCTTTTTGAATCGATTAATTTAATCTGAGATGACTGCGCATAGAGTAACGGCATCATCACAAAGAATAATGCAAGGATTAAAACACATTTACTGCAAAGGAATTCTTTATAAATTCTCAATGGTATCATCAATAGAATGACTGTTTACAAATCGCAACCTGATAAAGATAAGACTATCAGTATGTTTCCAGAAAATCTAATTTAAAGTAGAAACGTCGAAAGAGAGATTTCCCGTACCGGAGCCTTCGAAAGTCTTGAATTTAAGCCTGTAGACTTCACCGTTAAGATCTTTTACATAGAAAACCCTTGTATCATCCATACTGTACTGGAATGTTTCCATATCAATGATCTTCCAGTCGGATCCTATTGTTGAAATGTTTGTAAGGAAACCTGATGTGGGGAATACCTTCGACAATGGGTCAGTATCTGTACTCTCCTGAGCTGTAACATCAATATTCTGGAGAACACCTGTAACTGTATAGTTTTGGCTTTCTATTATTGTATTATATTTGGTGAAGAGAATGTCCCATTTGTCACTTTCCGGTTCCCTGTCGACCTCTTCATCTGTATCTACGGAATAGTATGCAAAATTCTTCAGACTGGATGCAAGGTCGAGATTCACTATATGTTCATTTAATCCATCGAGATCAGAATAGCGGAAGGTATATTTCTGCTGGGCAGACAATTTATTCATTATCCAGATCTTTTTGAAAGCTCCGGCTCTTGTCTTCAGAATATACAAGGCAACACCGGTCAGGTTATGTGTGTTCGAGTCATATTCTCCCCATCCGTAATTCGGATGCCCTGTGGCATTCATATTGAATGCGCCTTCTGTCCATGTAGTGTCGGAATTGAAAAGAGGAGCCCAGCTTTTAAAACCGGTTGTATCAACAGGATCAGACCAGTTCCATCCTTCTGAGGTCGGATAGACTTTCAGCGTAACCCCTGAAGTGCTGTTTGTCAGGATGGAAGCTTCGCGGGCATCAACCGAGAATGCAATATCCCAGTTATTCCTTGGTACTGTGGTAGTGAGACCGTCGCTCAGCTTGTAATAAACCTCGTTTGCATATCCTGCACCTAATGAAATTGTTGCAGTTTTTGTTGCCAGCGTTGTGGAATCGGTACTCTTGGTACAACTAATCATGATGACCAAAAACATCCCTGCTATAATCAAATAACTAAATTTCCTCATAATTATATTTTTTTAAGTTGAAATACCCCTGCTCCCTAAAATCCGGGCAAAAATAATCCGGATTTATATAACGGGCAAAAGTAATACGGAATTGTTGTTAATTTGTTCACAATACTATGTTATTTATCATCATTATAAATAAATCCAGCAATTCGTATACCATCAATTTATTAGAAATGTAAATGATTTAGAATAAAAATAAAGGTAATTCCTGAAATCATTTTTTTGGATTTAGCCTGATCTCAAAAAAATCTTTGGAGCCTGGTTCAGTTTTTATGCTGAAATGAATTTTCCCGGCAGAATTACTCCTTTCGGTTTTAAATATCTTGCCATTCCTGAGAAGCTGGAAGGCTTTTCCTGCTTTCAGCATGAATATATCGTAATCAGTTACCAATGATGCTGATTCTGAGGTTGTCATCCATTTTAGCTGTGTATTGTTTTCACCATCCCAGGTTAAGATTTTAATTAAAAGGGGAGATTTTTTATCGCGGGTGATTTCCATTGCAGGTATTTTACTATTCCGATTGAAGTAGAAAAGCTTATTACCTTCCGTGTTCATGCTGAAATTCATTGAAGAATTCACTGTGAAAGAGTTTGCGCTCATTGAATAGTCATTTAAGGAGAGCTGGATTAAATAATCCTGATCTCTGAGACGGTACTTAATCTGAGTCCCGTTTAACCGGTTTGTCATGTGTGGTTCAAGGTATAAGCGGTTGTACTGAGGCTGAATCCCATAGATATCACGGTATAATCCAACAACGGGGAGGCAATTGTTTGCCAGAATATCATTTCCTGCTCCTTGCTGTTTAATCCGATCGTATCTCTGAAATGCCAGCCCATCTTTTTCATACTGATTAAGAACGTTTGTTATATACCTGACTGGTATCGAAGGATCGTAATCCTGATATGCGCGGATTCCAACTTCGCCCCAGGCAAGGAAAATATCACCGTTTTCATAATTCGGGAACGGATAATTGACTTTATATCCCTCATCGGGCTGATATGGAAAGAAACTTATCGGCCACATAAATAATTTTTCTTTCTGCATAAGATTCTCAATCTTGCTCAGGATAGCATCCTTCCTTTTTTTATCATCGCATATTCCATAGGCTATCGCCATAAAATTAACAGGGGTTACCAGGTTGTCGCCATGAACAGAACCATCTTTGTCTCGCCAGTATACATACCAGTTATTCTTCTGGTTCCAGAAACCCCCGTTTGTTACAGGCTGATTGAAGCGGTATTTGCATTTTTCAGCAAGATCCCTGTAATATCCTGCCTGAGATAGATCACCCGAAATTTCTTCAACATCCGCCCACTGCATCAGAGCATAATAGAATTTGGCATTCAGGAAAGCAGTCTCCCATGATGCCCAGATGACATCAATCCAGTCACTTCCCTTCTTCTCACTATGAGAGCTGGCAAACACTTCAATCAGACCATTGCTGTCGGAATCTCCTGCCAGGAGAAAACCGAGAGCATTCTCGCACTGACGCTTATGTGTTCTGACCCATTCCATATCACCGTTCAGACTGAACAGCTCAGCAACATTTATAACATAATCTGTATTGGCATCGAACAGGTCACCCCACTGACACTCGTAAAAGCCATTTTCGAAAGTGCCGGGTTCAGAATCCCAGATCCTGTATGCCCAGCGGTCTTTCACATTGCCTTCTTTTGAAATGGCATTATCACGGAAATAATCCAGAGTTTTTTTGTAGTTGTCAAGGTAATTCTGATCGTCAATTGCAAGTCCCATCTGTGCAACCCATTGCTCATGCAGGCAGACGAATCCCATATCCAGATGCCAGTTATTTGAGCCCATCAGCTTTTCATCAATGACACCTACCCTTGCTATTGTATTGAGAACACTTCTCACCGATTCATTGCTGAATCCTTTGAAATCTCCCCTGGAATATGCATCATCATAGTTTAAGGCCCTGAGCCTGTAGGTAATAGTTGTCTTACCCATGGCATCGAATGAATCCCATATATCCTGCCGATCGATAATGAACCTTGAGAGAAAATGTTTTGTCCGCAATTCGTCTTCGGTCACTGAATAATTAAGGGTGAACCTGTTATCCGGCTGACGGCTGAACCTCACCGCCACATGTTGTCCTTCCGGCTGTGAAGGATCAATGCTAAGGCAGGTCTTGTTTTGCTGGTTCCAGAAAGTTACCTTCCCTGTATGGTTGCCAAGGGAGGCATTAACTTTATCGAAAAACCTGCACCAGGCCACTCCGCCTGTACCAAGCAATGCGCCTGTCCATGTCTCCATATTGTTAAAAGACCATTCCGGGAATCCGGTATCTTCAAATGTCATTTGCCCGGGGAAAGATCTTTCTATTGTCCAGTCAATGTAATCTGAATCTGCACGGAATATCCATTTCTCATATACCTTTTTTCCCTTTTCTCCAAAGATTATTCCATCAATAACTATTGTATCATTATCAATTATCACTTTTGGTGACATGATCTTCGATCTTGTGGTATATAATTTCCCATTGCTTCTAATTGAGCTGTAAACTCCTTTCTTATCAGAGACAACTGCGTTACCGAGTGTTTCAACATAATTGATAACACATCTGTTCCTGCAATCAATATTAATGATGAGATTACCTTTTTTATCCTGTATTCTGATCTTGTTGGTTTTTGAGTTATAATCAACAGGAACCTGTCCGGACATCAGGTTACAGATTGCAGATATTATGATGATCAAAGAAAGACTCCTGATATGAGGTTTTTTCATCTGGATTTGTTATTATTCAAGCAGAGGCTAATCTTTCCCAAAGATATTATTCGCGGATTATATTTTTAGAATTATCTTGCATAAGAAATCCTAAAATAATTCAAAATGAAAAAATCTTTTGTAATAGTATTAATAATTATTCTTATTCCATCTGTATTATCGGCCCAGAATAAATTTAACGGACTGGATATGAACATAGGGAACCTCTACAGGCTGTCAGATGCAAAAACAAGGTCGATAAGTCCTGAGAATTTTTCAGGTGAAAAGGGGAAAGCTGGTATGGCAGATCCTGCGGACCAGGACAAACCCAATACTGCAAACGCTACCCATGCTGCACGCGACCTTGGGCAGGGCTGGAAAGTAAATCCATTCGTTAGAATAAAAGCAGGCGAGACATTTACAATGGCTGTGATCGATGGTCCTGGCGCCATTCAGCATATCTGGATGACACCCACGGGGAACTGGAGATTCTCAATTCTGCGCATTTACTGGGATGATGAGGCTGAACCCTCTGTAGAATGTCCTGTAGGCGACTTCTTTGGAATGGGATGGAATCAGTATTCACCTCTGGTTTCATCGGCAGTCTGTGTGAACCCTGGAAGCGCTTTCAACTGCTACTGGGTTATGCCGTTCCGCAAGAAATGCAGAATTACGATGGAAAATATCAGCGATGCAGATGCAATGACACTCTATTACCAGGTCGATTATACCCTTACTGAAGTTCCTTCGGACGCTGGATATTTCCACACACAGTTCCGCAGGTCAAATCCAAATGAGACATCAGTTTACACCATCAATGAAGGAATTAAGGGGAAAGGCCAGTTTGTAGGCGTTTATCTTGCCTGGGGAGTGAATAATAACGGCTGGTGGGGAGAAGGTGAAATAAAGTTCTATATGGACGGAGACACCAAATTTCCTACTATCTGCGGAACAGGTACAGAAGATTATTTCTGCGGGTCTTATAATTTTGACAGGGAGGGAAAATACACAGAATTCTGTACTCCTTACAGCGGCCTGGTTCAGGTGATAAAGCCCGATGGATCCTACAAATCTCAGCAGAGGTTCGGATTGTACAGATGGCACATAATGGATCCGGTACGTTTTGATTCTGACCTTAAAATCACTATTCAGGATCTTGGATGGCGGCAGGGAGGAAGGTATTTGAAACAACAGTCTGACATATCGTCTGCATGCTTCTGGTATCAGGCTGAGCCTCATGCAAAATTTCCAAAACTGTCCGAATGGCAAAAGCTGGAGGTCAATTAGTGCTCCCATAACAGAATTTTCCAGCCTCTTTTGAGTGCCTCTTTTTTAAGCTCCCTGTCTGGATTTACGCATACAGGATTGCCTACATATGATAGCACCGGAAGATCGGATATTGAATCGCTGTAGTACCATAACACTGATTGATAAATATTATTTGCAGCACAATATCCGGTCAGCCTGTGTAATTTTTCCTCACCGTAGCATATTCTCCCTTCCGGCTTTCCGGTAAGCAAACCCTCTTTGGATTCAAGCGAGGAGCACAGATAACCATCTATCCCAAGGCTGTCTGACATTGCGCTGCAAATGATATTAAGCGCTGATGACAGAATAATCACTCTGGCGCCATTCTCCTTATGGATATTTATTTCATTCCGGGCTTCGATGAATACTGACGGGAATAGAACTTCACTGAAAACGAGCATGCATAAATGCTCCATCTCAGATTCAGACCGTCCTTTTACCCATCCTACCATATCATCAATTACGCTCAGCGGGTTCCTTAACCTGAGCTTAAAAAGAAGATAGAGGTAAAAAGCCCTTGCCAGTTCAGGCAGGGAGATAAGCCCCTTTATCCATGCCATCCTGACAATTGCCTTTCCGCTGATTTCTCTGATGATCGTCCGGTCGAGATCGAAAAAAACAACTTGCTCTTTTCTTTTTTTTCTATCTTCTGAAAAAATGTGGTCCATCAGGATTATAGATTAATTGCACCGACGACGGAATAAGGCTCACTTTAAAACTATCAGAAAAATACAATTCGCCGTCAACATGAAAAGGTACCGGTTCAGGAAATTCAAGCGATAATGCCGGTGTCTGAAAATAATTAATTTTTACATCATTAATGTGACTGCCTTTGGGAACTTTTAATAAAATTCTGAATCTCTGCGGGAGAGAGAGCTTTTTTATCGAACATACATCAAGCAATCCGTCATTTGCCAGGGCCTTTGGGGTAAGCAGAAATCCTCCTGCAAATCTTCTTCCGATTGCAATAGTGTTTATGAAACAATCAGTTTCCTGACTGCCGTTTTCCTGTAAAACAGTCATTCGCTTTTCCCTGAAGAAAAGGAGTGTTTTGATAATATGCCATATATACCTGTTTTTCCCTCCTTCTTTAACATTCCCGTCTATTGTGTAGTTTTCAGCAGCTACCTGGGCATCAAATCCAAGTCCCATCCCGTTAAGGAATATTAATCCATTTACACTTCCAACATCCATTGGCATCGTATTCCTCCTGAAAAACATTTCCCAATCTTTTTCTGTGAAGCGGTTGGGAAAACCTAAAATCTGAATGAAATCATTACCTGTTCCTGCAGGGATTAAGCCCAATACCACATCAGGCTTTCCAATCAAAGGCCTGGCAATTTCATTTATTGTTCCGTCACCTCCAATACCGATTATATACCTGGTTCCTTTTTCCAGACAGATTCCTGACAATTCAACAGCATGCCCTTTAGCTTTTGTGAAAATTATTTCAGCATCAACGTTGTTCTTTCTGATCATCTCCTCAAGCTTTGGCAACAATGATTTTGCTGATCCGCTTCCGGCAACCGGATTCACAATAAAGACCCATTTATCTGTCATCCTTGTCTTTTTAATTTCTGTTATATGCAGATTCAATAATTCCTTTTACTGTCTCAATGATTTCATTGTCACTTTTTCCTTCAAGCATCTCCTTTTTAATTGGTTCATGGATAATGACATCCAGTTTTGAACCAAAATTGATATAAGCACGGTTTTTAGGCTTCAGATCATAAAACCCGTTTAATGTTACCGGCATTATCTTAATATCCATGGTCCTGTAGAGATAGATGAAACCCCTGTAAAAGGTATTTATTCTACCGTTGAGAGTCCTGGTACCTTCCGGGAATATGGCGACAGTCTGATTTTTTGAGTTCTGAACCAGCTGTTCAATCATCCTTCTGGTATTAATATAGTTTGGTTCCCTGAAAGGCACATAATCTGTCATCTTAAGGATCCTGCCAAATAGAGGAACTTTCAGGAGGCGTTCATGCCCGAACCAGGAAATTCCGGGGTAAAATGACATTATTGCCACAATATCAAAAAGACTTGAATGATTTGCAACAAGGATATATTTTTCTCCGGTCCGGATATGTTGCCTTCCCTGGACTTTGAACCTTTTTCCCATTATTATAAATACTGATCTTGCCCATAATTGAGACAGAAAGCTGATTGGTTTCCTCATTCTCAGGGATGCAAAGATTAAAACTATGAAGACAATGATTGCAGTAAAGATATAGAGAACTGCAAAAACCGGAATTGAAATAACTGAGTAAAATCGAGAACGCATACCTGCTTCTGTTTCCTTAATTAAAAATAGCAATTTTTTTCAATCAGATATCATAATTGTGATAAACAGCTGCCATTAAAGGTGAAATAATGTTAAATAAGCTCTGAATCAAACTCTTTTTTATATTTTTATGTCATATCAATATTCATTAACCGACATTTTTTAAATAAATCCTAATATGACAAACAAACCCGACCAGAGCCGTCGCAGATTCATATCAAACTCAGCGATGGCAGCTATTGGAACGATAGGCGCTGCTCAGCTTCTGACTTCCTGTAAAGATGAAAAATCAAAAAAGAAGGAGATAAAGCTTCCTGAATTACTGAGTCAAGCGCCAGATGGCAAAGTACTTAAGGCTGGTCTTATAGGTTGCGGAGGACGAGGCACAGGAGCGGCGATAAATTTTCTTGATGCAGGTCCAAATCTTCAGATTATTGCTCTTGGAGATGTGTTCCAGGACCGTCTGGATAAGTGCAGGGCCGAGCTTAAGACCCAGAAGAATGTGGAAATTGCTGATGAAAAGTGTTTTCTGGGTTTCGATAGCTACGAGAAAGTTATTGATTCCGGCGTTGATATAGTATTGCTCTGCACTCCTCCTCATTTCCGCCCGCAACATGTTGAGGCAGCTGTAAAAGCAGGCAAGCATATTTTCATGGAGAAACCATGTGCGGTTGATCCTGTCGGTGCAAGGTCAGTAATGGTTTCATCGGAACGGGCAAAGCAGAACGGAATATGCATGGTGAGTGGTACAATCCGGAGAGTTCAGAAAGATTTCATGGAAACACAGAGAAGGGTTGCTTCCGGTGAAATTGGCGAGATCGTAAGTGCCCATATTATAAGGAATGGCGGGTCACTCTGGGTTATAAAAAGACAAAAGGGATGGTCTGACATGGAGTATATGCTTCGCAACTGGGCAAACTTCTGCTGGCTCTCTGGCGACCATATTGTAGAACAATTCATACATGAGATTGATGTAATGAACTGGTACATGGGAAAAATTCCGGTTAAAGCCATTGGGTGGGGCGGCAGGCAGCGAAGGGTAACCGGTGACCAGTATGATTTTTTCAGTATTGAATACGTTTATGACAATGGCATGCAGACACATTGTGCAGCACGCCAGATTACCGGATGCAGTAACCAGACCAAGCAACTTATAACATGCTCCGAAGGTTTTGCTGATGCCAAAGGAATGCTTTATAACCTGAAGGGGGAGGAGATTTGGAAATATCCGCATCCTGAGGAAGGTGCCGCCGACCAGACATGGAAAGTCACAGATCCATTTGTGCAGGAACATATTAACCTGGTAACCGGAATACGAACTGGCAATGTTGTTAATGATGCTGAGGCACAGGTTAACTCAACGCTTATAACCATAATGGGGCGTATCTCTGCATATACAGGGAAAGATGTCACCTGGGAAGAGGTTATGAACTCAGATTTGTATCTTGGCCCAAAGACATATGCCTTCGGTCCTGTTCCGGGAGTACCCGAGACTATTCCCGTAATTGGTACGGCACCTGAAATTTGATTGCTAAATACTCTATTAAGTAAAACTGTAAAGATTAAGGAATATGAACAGGAGACAATTTTCGAAAAGTACACTGATGGCATCTGCACTGATATCGTCAGCTTCCTTGCCTGGGTTTTCAAGTCTTATAACTCCTTCCGCCAGAACCCTGAAGAAAGGGATAATGTGGG
Organism: uncultured Bacteroidales bacterium; assembly: GCA_963782945.1. GTDB lineage: Bacteria > Bacteroidota > Bacteroidia > Bacteroidales > VadinHA17 > LD21. The sequence goes on along the minus strand of CAWALO010000023.1, from coordinate 146,414 downwards.
GAAGCATAGGTGTGGGGAAGACAATAATGGAGAAATTTCAGGCCGCCAAAGAGGCCGGTTTTGATGGCGTTGAGCCAATGAGTCATCTCGACAGAAAAGAGGTCCTCGCAGCCCGCGATTCAACAGGACTTATAATCGCGAGTGTATGCGGTGAACTTCACTGGAAGTATCCTCTTTCAGACCCTGATCCAAAAATCCGGGAACTTGGAGTTGAGGCTCTTAAAGTTACTATTGAAGATGCCAGTGTGTACGGAGCTGATAGTGTACTACTGGTTCCTGGCATTGTGAATGAAATTGTGTCGTATGATCAGTGCTGGAACAGGTGCATTGAAGAGATCGGGAAAGTTTTGCCTATGGCAGAGAAGCTGAAGGTTAAAATTGCCCTTGAAAATGTCTGGAATAATTTTCTTATCAGTCCTATGGAGGCTGCATCCTATATTGATAAATTCAAGAGTCCTTACATAGGGTCTTATTTTGATTGTGGCAATATTCTTGTTTATGGCTGGCCTGAACAATGGATCAAAATACTTGATAAACGGCTTGCAAAAGTTCATATCAAGGATTTCAGCCGGAAGATTGCTGATAAGCAGGGTAAGGGAGCTGGTTTTGGCGTAAAGCTGCTTGAAGGCGATGTTAACTGGGCAGCTGTTATGAAATCGCTTGACGATATCGGATATAATGGCTGGACAACAGTTGAAATGCCTGGCGGAGATACCAGGGAGGGATTAAAAGATCTGTGCGACAGGCTTGTGAAAATCCATAACAGTTAACGTATTATTATCCTGTAGCCCCCCAACCCCTTTTTGCCCCCCAACCCCCCTAAAGGGGGCAAAACTCCGGTATAAGAGGAGCAGTGGGGCATTATTTCCCCGAATTGCTGACAAAAGCGATCTTCTTGCTGTCGGGCGACCAGGACGGAACATTAATGGTACCCTGGCCACCATAGAGATATGCAATTGTTTTCGGCTGACCTCCTGATACAGGCATAAGCCTCAGCATAACACGCTTATAGGATGGATGATCATTGGGACTTACATCCTGGCCGAATGATATGAAAGCTATCCATTTACCGTCGGGTGATATGTGCGGGAACCAGTTATTGTATTTGTCATTGGTGATCTGCTCTCTGGCTGTGCCATCGGGCTTCATACGCCACAATTGCATTGTCCCGGTATGACTGCCATTGTAATATATATACTTGCCATCAGGCGAATATTCACAACCATCGACATGTTCACCTGCTTTATTATTTGTCAGTGCAACCTCCCTGCCTCCTTTAATGGAATTTTTGTAAATGTTATAGATCTCGACTCCATTGCGCTGAGCAACATAGACAACCTCCTTGTTATTAGGAGCCCAGCCATGAAAGTAAGAGGGTGTATTTTCAGTTACCATCTCTGGTTTGCCACCGGTTAAAGGCAGAACATACACCGTTGATCCTCCTCCGGGTAATCCCTCCCGGTGGTGGCTTATGGCGAGCAGCTTACCGTCAAATGATATGCCATGGTCATTATTGTTTTTATTGGCAAAATCAGTGTTGAGCTTTTCAGGTACTCCCCCTTCGACAGGTATCTTGTAGAGCAATCCATCCATATTAAAGAGAAGCTTTTTACCATCAGGCATCCAGTTGGGAGCCTCAAACCTGTCAGGTTTTTCGAAAATCACCATCCTTTTTCCGTCAGATACATTCATTGTCTCAAGCCTGCAGCCAAGGAATCCGGATTTGTATGGATCGTAATTTTCACTCACGGGTTTGTCAATTCTTACATTCCATATTCTGGCTTCTTCAATTACTTCAGGATCATGTGAACAGACAAACAGACCCACCATCACTTCATCAGGCAGATTTTCCATTAAATGGGAACCTATTGTATGAAAAGCTTCTCCGGTATGTGCGGCACGCATGATAATATTTTTTCCTGATCTTTCAATCTGGATGATATTATACCATGAAGTGTCAGCAAACAGCTCATCCTGTGGATCTCTCATATCAGCACCACTTTCTCCCCTCCACTGCAGAACGGTCAGTCCGTCTCCGTGAAGCGTTGCAGTAATATGGGGCGACTTGTCTTCTGTAGTTCCCCTGACCATCCAGCCGGTCTTCCTGTGCGCGTTGGTTCCCTTACCAACAAACTCAAAATTGGCTGTAACGATAAAGTCCCCTTTTATTTTATTGAAGAGGTAGTGAAACTCATCCCTCGCAAACCATATATTGTATCCTCCACCTTTTATGTTATAGCTTTGATCGGATGGGTTATAAACTGCAGAACCTGCTTTTTTCGGATTGCCGATGTCAGAATTGTACTGAAAAATGCCAACAGGGCTATTTTGTGCTGCAGCAAAACTGAAAAGTGAGCTGCAAAGTAATAAAATTGAATACTTCATAATTATCGAGTTTGTTTATGATTAGTTTTTTTCTTTATTATTTATTATAAAACGCATTTCCCGGTAGCAAAGATAATATTGTTTTAGATTACGCCCCTGTTAAACAACAATTCACTGAATAAACCTTGACTGTTGTGGAAAATATTCCCGTGAGAAAGCGGTCTCTTACAAATATTTCAATAAATTTGACAGCAAACAAAATAAATTGATTTAATTTGAGAACAGATCTGGCATAAACGGTCATTTCATTTAAAACTCTTCTTAAACAGATAAAACTATGAATGATATTCTTGAAAAACTAGCACTTTGTGTTGAATTTGGTAAGATTAACAAAGTCTCTCCCTACCCTCCAAACATGAAAGATCAGGATGGTGCTGACGAGCTGGCAAAAAGAGCACTCGAAGAGGGAGTTAAGCCTGATGCAATTCTGGAAAACGCCCTGGTTCCTGCAATGGCAAGGGTTGGTGAGAAATTCACAAGGAAAGAGATTTATGTGCCTCAAATGCTTATGGCTGCTAAAGCTATGAATAGTGCTATGGCGCATCTTAAACCATTCTTCCAGTCAGGGGAAACAAAGCGTAAAGGCAAATTCATTGTTGGTACAGTGGCAGGCGACCTTCATGATATAGGGAAAAACCTCGTTGCCATGATGATTGAAGGCGGAGGCTGGGAAGTTATAGATCTTGGTGTGGATGTCAGCACTGAAAAATTCCTCAGCGCACTGGAAGCAAACCCGGGTGCAGTTGTTGGTCTGTCAGCTCTTCTTACAACCACAATGGAAAACATGAAAAAAACTGTTTCTGCCATTAAAGAAAAGAATGCAGAATCAAAGATCCTGATAGGCGGAGCCCCTGTTACTCATGAGTATTGTGAGAAGATCGGTGCTGATTTCTATTCCCCCGATCCGCAGGGAGCAGTCAATTATCTTAAAACGCTTGTAGCTTAGCCGAATAACTACTTAATAATGAAGACAATACTTCGTGGGATTGCCAGTGAAGTCATAATAGATACCGCTGGCCCTGTTATTATTATTGGGGAATGCATAAACCCTACACGGCGAAAGAAGCTGGTGTCAACCTTACAGGCCGGTGATTTTGATTATGTTCTGGAGCTGGCTGATATTCAAATAAAAGCAGGTGCAGATGTGCTTGATGTAAATGTTGGATTCCCCGGGGTAGATGATGTTAAGTTGCTTCCCGAGACTGTTCTGGCAATCAGGAGTAAATTTGATATTCCCCTCTGTCTCGACTCACCCAACTCAAGGGCAATTGAAGCTGCTTTGAAAGTGGCCGGAGGCAAGTGTCTGATAAATTCTGTTAACGGCGAAGAGAAATCAATGAATGCTCTCCTGCCTATAGCAAAAGAATATGGTGCCGCCATAATTGCACTCACAATGGATGACGATGGAATTACCAATGACCCTGAGAAGAGATTAGCTATAGCAGCAAAAATACTCGAGAGGGCTGTTAAAACAGGGATCAGGGAAGAGGATGTAGTTATTGATCCTCTGGCCATGGCGGTGAGCGCCGATCCTCTGGCATGCGTTGTATCACTTGAGACTATAAGGCTTGTCCGTCAAAAGCTGGGACTGAATATTACTCAGGGGGCAAGTAACATTTCTTTCGGGCTGCCGAACAGGGAGGTACTTAACTCTGTCTATATGGCTTTGTCTATCATGAACGGACTGACATGTCCCATCGCAAACCCTGAAAAGATTGCTACTGTAGTCAGGGCATCAGACCTGATCCTCGGAAGAGATGACTATGCAATCAGATTTGTAGAAATTTCCCAGGCAAACGGACAGTAATAAAATCCCATTATTATTTATCATAATAAAATATGTCTGGTATTAAACCCGCTCGCAGATGGCAGCCAGCCTATTATCCTTTCAAGCGGGAAAAATTCAGCCGCAGGCTTTTAGCGAAAACAGAACTTCTCATCAAAGGCCCGATTTTCGGATGCCGGATGTGCGGTAATTGCCTTTTGCAGGAAACAGCCTTCATATGCCCTATGGAATGCCCAAAAGGGATGAGGAACGGACCCTGCGGCGGTGTGACTCCTGACAAGAACTGTTATGTCGACGAGACAAGGAAATGTGTGTGGTATGCAATATACAAAAGGGCACAAAAAACCGGCAGAACTGAAACCCTTCTTGAAATATTGCCTCCTCTTGACTGGGACAAAGTAGGGACAGAGACCTGGGGCGAGGTTGCAAGACAAATCCGTAAGGTGGGCACCGGAAAATTTATAAGCGGTGTTCTGTCAAAAGATAAAGCCAGGAAGGCAGAAGTCTGGGATAGTGTTTTTAAAACCATCCGCCAGCCGGAATGGTGGAATGGAGATTCCGAGTACCATCCTTCATCCTGTGGAGGACCAGTTTCAGAATTTCAAAGACGCCTGGAGAGCGGTGAATTCGTGGTGGCCACTGAGGTTACACCACCTATCGGCACAAATACAGGCAAGCTTAAAAGAGATATCGAACTTGTCAAACCTTATGTGACTGCAATCAACTTCACTGATGCTGCCTCATCCCGTCCTAAGATGTCAAGCCTCGCATGTTGTAATGTGGCTCTGAAACTTGAAGCCGAACCAATATTGCAGATTGCCTCACGTGATACAACACGATGCGGTCTGCAGGGTGATGTAATCGGGCTCAATGATATGGGCATAAGAAATGTGTTATGCATCTCCGGAGATAATCCAAGAATAGGTCCAGCGCCCATTGGATCAATGAATTTTGTTGATCTCGACTCTGTCCAGATGTTATGGATCCTCAGGAGGATGAGAGATGAAGGCATATATCTTGACGGAAGAAGAATGAAAGAACCCCCGAGGCTTTTCCTTGGAGCTGCCACTTCTCCTTTTGCTTCAGATCCTGTATTGCAGGCTATTAAAGATCACAAGAAGGTTAACGCCGGAGCCCAGTTCTTCCAGACAAACCTGATTTTTGAAGCTGACAGGCTTAACCAATGGCTTGAAGAACTGGATAAAAGGAATGTCCTGAATAAAGTGTCAATCCTTGTTGGACTGGCTCCATTGAAAAGTTACAAGGTTGCAGAATATCTGCATACCTCAGTACCCGGCGTCACAGTGCCTGAAAATATTCTGAAGAGGATGGAAAAAGCAGGAGAATCTGCTCCGGAAGAAGGCGTTCAGATTGCTTTGGAATTTATCGATAAGATAAAAAGAAAACAGGGAGTAAAGGGAATTCATATTATGACACTGGGATGGGAAGCAATAGTGGAGAGACTTGTAAGAGAAAGCGGAATCTCTTCTTAATACCCCCAACCACCCCAGGAGGGGGCTAATTCTACCAGAGTTTAAAATCTTTTCATTATGACACAATCAACCTTTAAAATTGATTATAAGGATCTTAATATTGATCTGCAGAAGATTGAAAACGTTTTAGGCTATGGTGAAGGCAATGACCGGGAGATTGTCAATTCTGTAATAGAAGAGATCCTGAATGAACCGGATCTATTCCGCAATATCAGAGCTGAGTATAAAATATATGAAAATATTAAATTTGTTGATTCTGACAAATCTCTGAATATTAATAATATAAACTTCCAGATTCATAAAACAGTCTACGGGCAGATTAAAAGATCCGATTCTTTAGCTGTTATTCTCAGTACCGCAGGGGCGGAGATTGGGATCAGAACCAGAAAAGCAATGTCTGAAGGAGACCCTCTTACAGGATACATCTATGATATAGTTGGAAGTTTAGTAGTGGATGCTGCTGCCGACCTGGTGAAGAGTGAGCTTGAAAGGATAATTTTATCCGGCGGCAGGAAAATTACAAATCTGTACAGTCCTGGTTACTGTGGGTGGGATGTTTCAGAGCAGCATAAATTATTCAGACTGGTTCCGGATAACTTTTGTGGGATCAGGCTAACTGATTCGGCTCTCATGGATCCGGTGAAATCACTCAGCGGTATCATCGGAATAGGGGAGAAGGTAAGATTTAATCGTCATACCTGCAGATTATGCAATATGAAGGATTGTGCTTACCGGGAGCTATAACCCCTTGCCGTCCAAAGGGCTTACAGGAAAAGAGGGGGTTGGATTCAAAATGGCGCTGAGAATCTGTTACTCGGACCTGTATTTCGTGAATTCCTCAGCGATCTTAGCCTCTTTGGAGTCACCTGAATGTACAATCACCCTGTAACGCAGATTAAGTACTGTTCCCTTTTTAAGTGTAGTGCTTAAACCGTTTTCAGGCCAGTACATGGGAGTCGGAGAGATAAAACCATAATCCCGTGTGAACCAGGGTGAAGGAAACCAAGGATTTGATGGGTGCTGCAAGAGGGCCAATCCTTCAATTTGATTGCCCCGCTTCCCGTAATAATCGATCCATGAAGATGGCTTGCCGAAAGTCGCTTCCTCATTTTCAAGCCCTTCGGCGTTTATCATTGTTCCACCGTTCAATACTGATAAGTCTGCAGCCATCCTGACACTGAAAAGGGAATGATTGGTTTTCATAATTGTGACATCTGTCAGCATCTCCATCCTTATTTCAATATCAATTTGCCTGGTATTTGCATCAGGAGCGGTGATAATGATTTTCCTGATGTCCCTTACAGGCGATAATGCTTCTTTCCGGCTCCAGATACACTCATCTGTTATAATTGCAGTATCACCTCCCTGTTTTAGTATTTTGGCATTTAAAGAGATAACCCTTCCCCTTTCCAGTCCTTCCTGCCAATAGTTTCCCCCGTTTAAAAGATCGCACCCAAAAAACAGGGAACTGTGATGAGGGTACTCACCATTGCGCATGGAGGTTACCGATCCGCCTGAGACAGGTCCGTTAACAGGATAAAAAAACGGATATTTTTCGTCTTCTGAAAAGATATAGCTTGTGAAAAATTTGTCACCGACTGAAATATTAATTTTTGATCCAACCTTTTCTGCAGTGATCTTTGCAGCAGTCAGAGTGACAGATTTTAAAAGACCCGCAACTAACAATATGATAAAAAACAGATTTTTCATCATATACAAAGATACGAAATCAAATCTGAATATAATCAGTTCCAAACGGATAACGTTGTTTACGGGAGAGCATTGAATTTGCTTCAGCGTCATTCAAAAAAGCTTCTTTATCAGGATCCCAGTTAAGCTTTCTTCCGAGCTTCATAGCTATATGCGTAATGAGACAGAGTGAGCATGACCGGTGACCTGACTCTACAGGAGATATTGTTTCTTTACGCGATTTTATACAATCGAGCCAGTTTCCATGCTGTTCATTACTTACATAGAGATGGGTTTCGTTATCTTTTATCAGGCTGCCCAGGATTTTCGGATCGCTTGCATCAAGAGCGGTACTGTTACTGGTCTTTGCGACCGGATCACTCGGGGATGCTGTATAATTGCCCCTTGTCACAAAGATCCAGCCTTCAGTACCTTCATAGCGGATACCGTTTGGATATCCTCCGCTTGTAAGCATTGTTATTCCATTTTTATATTCTGCTTTTGCCATGAAATCACCGTGTACATCCCAGAGTCCGGATTTTGGGAACTGGGCAACGGCTTCAACAGTTAAAGGACCTGTCAGCTCGGTATCCATTCCCCATGCAGCGGAGTCGAAATGGTGTTGACCCCAACCGGTTATCATTCCTGCGCCGAACTGTTCACAGCGGAGCCACCCAGGCCTGTCTGTGAGACTGTTTTGAGGATGAACACGCATCTCAGTATAATATACCTGGGGGGTTGATCCGAGCCACAAATCATAATTAAGGTTTTTTGGGACAGGCATCTCCGGTGCATATAGCCCTGAAGGATCACCGGGCAGGCCTATCTTAACTGTCTCCAGTTTCCCTATTCTGCCATTTCTGACGAGTTCTGCAGCAATACGGAACTGTTCCATAGACCGTTGCTGTGTCCCGACCTGCAGGATCACTTTCTGCCTTCTCACAACATCGCTCAGCAGCCTGCCTTCCCTGATTGTCAGTGAGGTAGGCTTTTGCAGATAAATATCCTTGCCGGCAAGGGCAGCTTCAATTGCCGGTTGCGCATGCCAGTGATCGGGTGTCGAAATTATCACAGCATCGATTTCAGGATTCCGGAGCAATAACCTGTAATCTTCATAAACCTTTACATCAATGTAACCGGCTGTTCCGAATTTCTGAGCATAATAGCTTTCGATGAATTGTTTGCCTCTGACTGCCCGGTACGAATCGGGATCGGCAACTGCCACTATTCTGGCGGTATCATACTTCAGCGTTTCAGCCAGATCATGTGTCATTGCTATCCGGCCGAAACCTATCTGACCTATGTTGATCCTGTTGCCCGGGGCATTTTTGCCAAATATTCCTGCGGGAACAATTGTCGGAAAACCACCAATGGCAAATGATGATGCCAGCGTGGCTTTCACTGAGCTGTCGATAAATTTCCTTCTTGAAATTGAAGGTTTTGATTTTTCCATCTTCAGAATAATTTAGTTGCGCTGCCAGTGCAGGAATACAAGTAGGGAAATTACAATATTTTTTACAATCCGGTTCAGTCGAAAGGGATAAAAAGCTTATCTTTAACATCTGTGTCTCTCTATGTACTTTTTGCCCCCCTGCCCCCTAAAGGGGGGTTAACTCTTTAGTCCCATTTTAGGGTGGTAGGGGGCAGATTGAACAAAGAGACAGAATGGGTTTACAGAGATAAAATAAAAAATCTGTTATGTTATTACTTGGAATTGACCTTGGAAGCTCTTCCGTGAAAGCTTCGGTTATTGATGGAGAAACAGGCATCTGCCTGGCAACTGCATTCTACCCCTCTGATGAGATGAAGATTATCTCTCTGAAACCCGGTTGGGCAGAGCAGGATACCGAAATATGGTGGACAAACCTGAAATCAGCAATAAGTGATTGTACCGGTAAGCTTGGACTGAAGAAAAATAATATTGGAGCAATAGGGATATCTTACCAGATGCACGGTCTGGTTACCATTGACAAAAACCACAAAGTGTTGCGTCCGTCAATTATCTGGTGCGACAGCAGGGCAGTCGGATACGGAGAAAAAGCCATGAAGGCGCTAGGGAAAGATTTTTGCCTCTCTCATCTTCTCAATTCACCAGGAAATTTCACTGCGTCAAAACTGGCATGGGTCAGGGAAAATGAGCCGGACCTGTTCGGCAGGATCGAAAAGATAATGCTTCCCGGCGATTTTATTGCGCTTAAGCTTACCGGAGAGCTAAGTACCTCTTATACTGGTCTGTCTGAGGGTATTTTCTGGGATTTTTCCAGAGATCGCGTTTCAGAGGAATTAATGAATTATTATGGATTCGATTCAGGGATACTGCCCGAAGCTGATTCCTCATTTTCAATAAAAGGCAAGCTGTTAAAATCAGTTGCTTCTGATCTGGGACTGCCGGCAGGTATACCTGTATCTTACAGGGCAGGCGATCAGCCAAATAATGCCCTCTCCCTCAACGTGCTTAATCCAGGCGAGGTTGCTGCCACTGCTGGTACATCAGGTGTGATTTATGGAGTAACAGATAAGAAGAAATCTGATCCGCTGTCGAGGGTAAACACTTTTTTGCATGTGAACCATACCAGTACCCAACCAAGGCTGGGAGTTTTATTGTGCATTAACGGGACAGGCATACTAAATTCCTGGCTAAGAAGGTATAGCGGAGCAGGGTTGTCCTACAACGATATGAATATGCTCGCTGAAAAAGTCGCTCCTGGGTCGGAGGGGTTATGTGTTTTGCCTTTCGGCAACGGCGCTGAAAGAGTGCTCGGAAATAAAGATACGGGAGCCTCAATCAAGGGATTGAATTTCAATACTCATACAAATGCCCACTTGTTCAGGGCGGCACAGGAGGGGATCGCCTTCTCATTCAGATACGGACTTGATATAATGAAGGAGACTGGCATTAACCCACGGATTATAAGAGCAGGAGAAGCAAACATGTTTCTCAGCAGGATTTTCCGTGAGACATTATCAGGGGTTACCGGGACGGAAATCCATCTCTGTAATACAGATGGATCGATTGGTGCTGCAAGAGGTGCCGGAGTAGGATGCGGCTATTATAGAACTGAAAAGGAAGCTTTCACAGGACTTGTTACACTTGGAATAACGGAGCCAAATTTGTCGCATTCAAAAACACTCGAAGAGGCTTATCAGAAATGGGAAGAGCTTGTAAAATCGTTGTGAGAATTTAATTTTCAAACACAATAAATTTTAATATTAAAGGATAATTTTAAAAATATTCATTATGGTTTATAAAGGTAATAAAGAGGCATATCCCGGTGTAGGGAAAATTGAATACGAAGGCAGGAATTCAAGGAATCCTCTGGCATTCAGGTGGTATAACCCTGAAGAGGTTGTCAACGGAAAAAAAATGAAGGATCACCTTCGTTTCGCAATTGCCTACTGGCACTCATTCTGCGGGGACGGGTCAGACCCTTTCGGTAATGCAACACGGTTCTATCCATGGAAGGATGCCGGTAGCGATGATAAAATAAAACAGAGGCTTGATGCTGCTTTTGAATTTATCACAAAGATAGGGGCCGGATACTATTGCTTCCACGATACAGATATTGTTGGAGATGGTACTGTATTTGAAATAGAGAAGAAACTTGAAAAAACTATTCCTGTAATGAAAACAATGCAGGAACAAACCGGAGTGCAGCTGCTTTGGGGTACAGCAAATCTGTTCTCAAATCCGAGATATATGAATGGCGCTGCAACAAATCCTGATTTTGCGGTAGTTGCAAATGCTGCTGTTCAGCTGAAAAACGCCATTGCTGCGACAATTGCGCTGGGAGGTCAGAATTATGTGTTCTGGGGCGGAAGGGAAGGATATATGAGTCTCCATAATACAAATATGAAAAGAGAACTTGAACATATGGGAAGAATGCTTTCCATGGCCCGGGACTATGGCAGGAAAAATGGCTTCAAGGGTACATTCCTTGTTGAACCAAAACCAATGGAACCTTCAAACACCAGTACGATTTTGATGTTGCCACAATTATTGGCTTCCTGAGGCAGCATGGACTGGATAAGGATTTTAAACTGAATATTGAGGTGAACCATGCAACACTGGCGGGTCATACTTTCCAGCACGAACTTCAGGTTGCTGCCGATGCAGGCCTGCTTGGCAGCATAGATGCAAATAAGGGAGACTATCAGAACGGCTGGGATACAGATGAGTTTCCTACAAATATCTATGAGATTACAGAGGCTATGATGGTTATCCTTCAGGCTGGCGGGTTCACAACCGGTGGTATTAATTTTGATGCCAAGATCCGCCGTAATTCCACCGACATTGAAGATATATTTATTGCTCATATCAGCGGGATGGACACTTTTGCAAGGTCCCTTCTGATTGCAGATAAAGTGCTGAGAGATAGCGACTATCTAAAATTCAGGAAGACCAGATACGAATCTTTTGACAAAGGAGAAGGTAAAGATTTTGAGGATGGCAAGATGTCTCTTGAAACCCTGAGAGATATTGCCCTGGCAATTGGTGAACCTGAAACGAGAAGCGGGAAACAGGAGCTTATGGAACAGCTAATAAATATGTTTATTGTTTAAAACTTACTTCTATGAAGGAAAAAAAGATTGTTGTTGAACACCAAAGCCGGTTTGGATTTGAAAAAACCGTGGAGATGCTTGTCTCTGATGCAGAAAAAAGAGAGTGGAAAGTTCCTGCTGTTCACGATCTGCAGCAATCCCTGGCAAAATCAGGGAAAGATGTCCGTCCCGTTAAAGTCATTGAAATATGTAAACCAAAGTATTCAGGTCAGATGCTTGAGCTCAATGATGAACGGATAATCTCAGTAATGATGCCCTGCCGTATCTCAGTTTATGAAAAGGAAGACGGATTGACATATGTAAGCCTTATAAATGCCGGAGAATTGGCTTCAGGATTGCCAGCCAATATTGCCAGCGTGATGAAAGAAGCCTCTGATGAGACTTTTCAAATTGCGAAAATCGTCTGCTGACAGATCACCTTTTTTCCATTATTGATCTGGTTCATCTGCGCAGATAGGATTATGTAAGGATCTTCTGGATGGATGACTTTTCTGTGTCGGTCAGGGAATCCATCTGCTCGATTGCATTCCTGATCTTTGTCTTGAAATTCCAGCATGTCATCTGACGGAGCGACAGGCGCCTTGCAAATTCGTAGGTTGAAATGTCTTCTTTCCCCTTGCACACACTGTAAGCAATATAAAAGGCTTTACTGATAGGGAATTTACAATTATGAAAAATTGTGCCGGCTGCAGAGGATTCTTCTGTTTTACATTTTGTACAGCGTCTTGAATACGGAGTTTTTCCAGCGCAGTAATTGGAGTTTCCGCATTTCCTGCAGGTGAATCCATTACTCCATTTCAGATCTGCAAGAAATTCATAACACTTTTCTTCACTGTTAAACAGTTCTTCACGTTTCTTATCATCCAGCTCAGCATTGAAAATGGCACTCATTATCAGAGTATTTATTTTGCAAAGATAGAAATATTTTAGTGATACTAAAAAGATTCAGGTGATATTATTGCGATTCATATAATTTGTCTTATATTTGCAGCGAAATAAATAAAATTACATGGAACCCAGTTGCAGTATAACGCCCCGACCCAAAAATGTCAGAGAGCTTTTTACAACGTGGTATTTCTGGAAACCTTTTCTGGGGATTCTGGCGGGAATTTTAGCAGGATACCTTTATTTCCATTTTGTTGAAAGCAGTACACAATCATGGCAAATCACCAGTGAAGCCTATAGTTCAATAGCGTTTGGAGGATTTTTAGGATTCTTTGTGACAAGCAGTCCATGCTCTTGCCTTGGCAGAAAGTGCTGAAGTATTTTTATCAGTGAGGCAATACCAAATTTTAAAGGATGGTTTATACAGAGATAAATAAAAGATATAGTGAACTGGCTGAATCGGGCTGTTGTCTTTCATGTGGCGGAGCTCTGAATTATGCTCAGGCAACCGAAGGGGAAGTGTGCGTGGACCTTGGAAGCGGACGTGGAACGGATGTTATGCGACTATCTGAAACTGTCGGGAAAGATGGTTTTGTTTATGGCATTGATATTTCAGAAGGTATGATCCGGAAGGCACTCAGTACTGCTGAAAAGCTTGGCGTTACTAATGTAAAATTCATACAGAGCCCTCTTGAAAAATTAAAACTGACAGATAATAATGCCGATCTGGTCATTTCCAACTGCACTATAAATCATTCAGATGATAAGCAGGCTGTATGGAATGAGATCTTCAGGATCCTTAAGAAGGGCGGACGATTTGTTGTTAGTGATATTTATTCTTTAGTACCCGTTCCGGAAAAATTCAGAACAGATCCGGTTGCAATATCTGAATGCTGGGCAGGATCTGTAACAAGGGAGGAATATCTGGATCAAATTAAAGATGCCGGCTTCTCCTCAGTTAGCATCATCGAAGAATCAACTCCCTATGAAAAAGGTAAAATAATGGTTTCAAGCTGGACAATTGCAGGGAAGAAGCCAATAGACTGATAAATTGTGGTTACTTACAAAAAACTATTAAATATGAAAAGAAAATTGTTGTTATCATTACTCATTTCTTCATTATTCTTCGTTAATTGCAGATCGGAAAAGGGGAATAAATCTGAAGCAAATAACCCCGGGGCAGTAAATGTGGTTCATCTCACTACCGCTGAATTTAAAAAAATGGTTTTCAATTTTGAAGTGAACAAAGATTGGAAATATGAGGGAACTCAACCTGCAATTATCGACTTTTATGCGGACTGGTGTGCCCCTTGTCGTCAGCTTGCACCACTGCTTGAAGAGGTTGCTAAGGAATATAAGGGTAAACTCATTGTATATAAGGTAGATACTGAAAAGGAGAGAGAACTCGCTCAGAATATGAATATCTCAGGGTTACCGACACTGCTTTTTATCCCTGCCCAGGGAAAGCCACAGATGTCGATGGGACTCATTCCGAAGGAGAGTCTGGTAAAAGCTATAAATGAAGTTTTGTTAATAAAGTAATATTTAAGGTTATGAAGAGCGTAATTAAAAAGAAAGAGAAAAGAGCTGAAGTTAAAGTCGCACAGTGTTGTGCAAAAACTTCCAAAACAGTAGTTGGCTGCCACGATTAGTAGAAAATTTATATCCGTTACCAGATCCATCAGGACTTTTCAACCAGCACTCCTTAAATATATTTAAGAAGGAAATGAATTATTCAAAGCATAATATCTTTTCTAAAATCAGGAATTCAGAAAATTATTTTATTGTAAACCCTCTCTCGGGAAATGCAGATATTCTGGATGCTGATGATGCAGAAAAACTTGAGATATTAAGAGATGGAGGAGAAGTTACGGATGATGTATTCATTGCTGAACTGACTGAGAAGGGTTATCTGGCAGATGAAACGGCAGAAAGCAGGTTGTACAGGAGCAGATATCTGGATTTCATTGATGAACGTGATAAAGATGAGATCCAGATTTTCTTTGTCACCAATTACAGCTGTAATTTTACCTGCTCTTACTGTTATCAGGACCAGTATAATAATCCCGGGAAGGAGCTTAATCCCGAGATTATTGATTCCTTTTTCAGGTATATCAGGAAGGAATTTGCAGGTCGCAATAAATACATTACGATATTCGGAGGAGAGCCCCTTCTGGGGAGCCCAAGGCAGAAGGAGCTCATCAGCTGTATTGTCGCCAAATCGGTTGAAGCAGGTCTTGAACTTAGCCTGGTGACAAACGGATATGCACTTGAAGATTATACGGGTATACTTAGTGCAGGAAAGATCCGTGAGGTGCAGGTTACTCTTGACGGAACGGAATCAATTCATAACAGCCGACGTTTTTTGCGTGGAGGAGCAGGAACATTTGAACGGATTGTGAGAGGCATTGATGCATGTCTTGAAAATAAGATCGCCATAAATCTAAGGATGGTTATCGATAAAGAGAATATTGACAATCTCCCTGAACTTGCTCAATTTGCAATTGACAAGGGGTGGACAAAAAGCAGGTATTTCAAAACACAGATCGGCAGGAATTATGAATTGCATCATTGCCAGTCTGCACCGGGCAAACTGTTTGACAGGATATCTCTTTACACCAGGATTTATGAACTGATACAAAATCATCCACACATAATTGAATTTTACAAGCCTGCATATTCAATATCAAAATTCATCTCTGAGCGGGGAGAGCTTCCTGATCCGTTGTTTGATGCCTGTCCTGCATGTAAGACAGAATGGGCATTTGATTATACTGGACAGATCTATTCCTGTACTGCGACTGTTGGTAAAGCTGATGAGTCACTCGGTACTTTCTATCCTTTAATCACCCGCAGGGATGATCTTATTGATCAGTGGGAAAAGCGGGATGTTACTGCTATTCATGAGTGCAGAGAGTGTTCTGTGAGGCTTGCCTGTGGAGGCGGATGCGGGTCTGTTGCTAAAAACCGGACAGGCGATATTTGTTCAGCTGACTGCCGGCCTGTAAAGGAATTGCTGGAGCTCGGATTCTCAGCCTACCTGACAAAAGAATATTTTTATTAATAACCAGACCCCCTTCCCGGCCTTCCCCCAGGGGGGAAGGAGCACAAAAACCTTTCCCCCTTGCCTTGCTTCGCCGAAGCGGCTACGCGAAGGCGAAGGGGGAAAATGAAAGGGGGTAATGTTAATCGAAGTTAATTTAACTATAACAAATGAAAGAAATCAATTCCTCTGAATTTGAGCAGGAAGTACTGCAGTCAGACAAGGTAATCCTCGATTTTTATTCGACGGAATGTCCTCCCTGTGAAGCACTGGCTTCAAAATTTGAAGACCTGTCCAATATTTATGGAAAGGATATTAAATTCCTTAAAATTTTCCGTCAGAAAAACCGTGAACTTGCAGAAAAGCTTGAAGTAAAATCTTCTCCAACCCTTCTTTTTTATAAAAATGGCAAGGAGGTTGCCGACAGGCTTACAGGAGGTATTAAACGCAGTGATATTATTCGCAATCTCGATAGTATGCTTCCGGAGGAAAAGGTAACGCAAATCAAATCGAAGATTAAACCTTCAGTATCTGAGTACGATGTGATTATTCTGGGCGCAGGCCCTGGTGGTCTCACAGCCGGGCTCTATCTCTGTCAGGCAAAGGTCAATACAGTCCTTATTGACATTTCTCTGCCGGGCGGACATGTGTCAACGACTCATGAAGTCTCAAATTATCCTGGTTTCATTGAACCTCAGGCCGGTTATATGCTTTCTCACAACATGAGTGAACAGACGAAGCTTTGCGGTACAGTTTATAAGGTTGCTGTAGATATTACCCGGGTTGACCTTGATAAAAAAGAGGTTGTCATTGATGAATATGAAACTGTCAGAGCCAGGAAAATTGTCATCGCAACAGGTACAACTCCAAATCTTACAGGCGCTCCTGGTGAGAAAGAACTTAAAGGGAAGGGTATCTCCTACTGCGCGACATGTGATGGAAAATACATGGATGGTAAGGATGTCGTTGTTATTGGAGGCGGTAATTCAGCGGTTGAGGAGTCGGAATACTTAACGCGTTTTGCAAATAAACTTACCATAGTTCACCAGTTCGATAAGTTAACCGCGAACAAGCAGGCACAGGAAAAAGTATTTAATAATCCTAAAATATCACTCCTTTTTGATACTGAGCCAAGGACATTCATCAAAGAGGGTGAAAAGATAGTTACTGAGATTGAAAATATAAAAACCAAAGTCCACCAGAAACTTATCAGTGACGGAGTATTTATTTTTATTGGGATGAAACCTAATATTGACCTTTTCAGGGATAAGCTTGAACTTGACAAATGGGGCTATATCAAGACCGATGAAGATATGAGGACCAGCATTTCAGGAGTATTTGCGGTGGGAGATGTGATAAGCAAAAAATACCGGCAGATTACAACTGCAGTTGCAGATGGCACGATAGCTGCCATGGCGATTGCAAAGGAGTTGGATTAGAAAAAAGGCCGGTTTGTCCGGCCTTTTAATTTTATCTTAATTTAGTTGTGACTGCAATTATGCCCATGCTCATGCCCATGTTTATGTTCATGATTATGTTCATGATTATGTGCATGTTCATGATGAGCATTATGATTATGACAACTGCTGCCCTTGTCTTCAACCAAACCGGAAAGATAGAGTTTAACTACTTCTGTGGCATCGCCTGCACAGCCTCTTATAACTTCTATTCCATTATTATTCAAAACATTAGTGGCCCCTCCGCCAATCCCTGCTGCCAGCATGACGGTTACCCCGTCTGAGGCAAGCACACTCGCAATATCGGATTTGCATCCGCATCCCTCAGCTGAATCAACGCTCTTAATATCTGATATCTCTTTTTTATCTGATATAGTAAAAACAGAATAAGAGTCACAATGTCCAAAATGACCGTCTATCTGATTTTCTTTTGTTACTGGTACTGCAATTTTCATAGTTTATATTTGTGAAGTTAATATTTTAAATACAGGAGGATTAGCTATCGATTTTTTAACCTTGCATAACCCGGCAACATTGACTACTGATTCCTTGTATTTTTCAGGAAAATCAGAGGGAAGTTTTATATCAAGCGTTATGTTAACAGGCAATCCGGTTTCCTTGTCATAGATTATCTCCTGCATGATCTTTATATTATCTGTCGGGATCTTTCTGTTATCGCAGAACGATTTGACATATATGCCGGCACAGGTTCCGATGGATGCCAGATACAGGTCGAATGGTGCAGGGGCGGTATTCGTGCCTCCGTTGTCCAATGGCTGATCGGTTTTGATAAAATGTCCATGATAATGTGCTGTTACAACTTTTCCTTCCTCGAATGTTATTTCCATTTTCTGTAATTGTTATTTAATACTGACAATATCATTGCCGGCATCAAACTGATTAACTAACAAACTTCTTTCTAAACTGTTCAATATTATAAGGATCCTGATCAGTTACTGGTTACCAGGTTCTTTTCTTCATAAACTCATCCAGCTGCTCCCTGGTCATCTTGCCAAGAGATGGATTCTGCTCCAGCCATTTGATAAAATAGTCCTTTATTTCATTGGTCCACTCTGCATCAATCTGTCCTGCAGTATAACGGTTTTCCTTCAGCACTGCCTTGCTGAATTTGTCCCTGATAGTAATGAACTCTGCAGTGGCTATTACCTTTTCTGCCATATGTGCCGGAATGAAAAGAACACCCTCTCTTTCTGAGATCACGAGGTCTCCGGGTAAGACTACTGCACTACCTATACGGGTCGGAGTATTTAATCCGGATAAAACCACATCTTTTAAAAATGAGGGATGAAAGTCACGTACAAATGCATTAAACCCGTCTATCATTGCGAGACCCTGCAGATCCCTCGCTGCTGCATCAAATATTACCCCGTTTCCTGTTTTGTTAAAGATCGATGTGCCAAGATTATCACCTATCATTGTTCCGCCATCTATTTTGCCAAAGCAGCTCGCAACATAAACATCACCTTTCTGAAGAACAGAAATCGGCCATGCATTTGTATTTCCGGCATATCCGTTTTTCCAGCCCCTTTCCTTGATGTTTTTTTCAAGATCAGGACGGGTAGGGATAAATGTGGCCGTAACTGCACGACCTATTACCGGGACATCATCATGTATCATTTTCCAGTTTCCCTCGAACTGGTTTATATATCCTTCATTGTTCAGAATCTGCCAGGCCTCTTCTATCCCAATTTTTCTGGCCCGGGCAATCAGGTCATCAGAGATTTTCGGCCGTCCGTCAGGAAAACGCTCACCTTTCCATTCGGAAGTCAGAAATATCATTTCATCTTTTGTAATTGTCTGCGCTGATACCTGATAGGCTAATCCAAGCAAAAAACATAACAATGTTAACAGGGGAAATTTTCTCATGTGTTTAATTATTTAAATGGTCCGTAAATATACTCTTAATCCGGCTATGTTAAAATAGCGGAACCAAATTGATCAGATTCTTTTGGCAGTTAACAGGAATACCGGAAAATTCCTTGTTTCGGATTCAGATATTACACGATTTATTACAAAACACTCCTTATGAGCAATAGTATTGAACTGTTTTATCTGCAGAATTGCTGCCAGGTCGTCAGGATCAAATCCCATATGTCCATTAAAACCTTCTCCGTGAAAAGATCCGTCTTCTGAATAGAGATCGGCTATGGCAAGATATCCTCCGGGAGAGAGCATCGCATTGAATTTGCTGATTATATTTTCAATATCGGAAACATGATGAAGAACCATCTGAGTGAAGATCAGATTGAATTTATCACCAGTGAGATCCAAATGTTCAAGATCGAAAAATTTTGTCTGCAGATTTGATACTCCTGACGCTTCAATCTTTTCATTCGTGAGTCGTATCATTTCAGCTGAGTTGTCAATGAGAAGGATCTCCTTTAAATGGTCTTTCAGCAGAAAGCTCAGTATGCCTGTCCCGGCACCGAATTCCATAGCCCTGAAATATGGTTTTATGGGTAAAATTTTCAATATCTCATCTGCAATGGCAACTGAACGGTTCCAGTGCATCGGATTCTTATCCCAGTCACCGGCTTTTGCATCGAATTCACTCATGTATTTGGATGTTGAGTATTAAGTTCGTGATATCATAAAAATCCATTTGTTCTATACAATCAGTCAGTTATCTGATTACCAAACCTCAGTCCCAGGTAAATTGTGCGGGGAAGGATTGGCCCGTAAATATACGAAGGATCGCGGTTAATCCCTGTATCAAAGTCAGACTGATACGAGTTGAAGATGTTTTTAATTCCAGTAAACCATTGGAGTGAAACTCCGTTGAGTTTAATAGTGTGAGCCAGTTTAACTCCCATGTCAAAAAACCGGGAAGACTCCATGAGTTCTCCCGTATCAGGGTCAGTAAGCGGGCCATAATAAGGAATCAGCATTTTACCGGTATAGGTGATTGAACCTGAAAGACAAAAGCTTTTCAGAAAGTCCCATTCGCCCACAATGAACCCGTAATCGGAGGGGGTCCGGAAAAACCTCTTTTCATTGAATTGCTGGGCTTCATCATAAAGGCTTTTCTGGATTGTAAATCCGGCATTAAGAGTAAAATCCCTGAGAGGTTTCATCTTGAATTCAAAGTTTACCCCTTTTACTGATGCCCCGTTCTCTGCATTTTTTCTTGTATAATAGACCGTTCCGTCCTCATCAGGGACTCCTATATCATTAACAAATGGATTGCTGAGCCTGGTAAAAAAAGCTTCAGCAAGAAGACCGGTGTTTATTGTTCCTATAAGCTTATTGAAATCCAGGGATGCCATAAAACTATGGCTTTCCTCCTGTTTCAGGGCCGGATCGTTGATACTGATAACCTTCCGCGAACCTGAAACCTCAATATGAAGATCTTCATTATATATCTGCGGGGCCCTGTATCCCTGGGAATAACTTAGCCTTGCCTGAAGAGGTTTTGCAACTTCGTACATGAGGTTAATTCTCGGACTGAATACGTTTCCGTCCTTATTGCCTGACGTGGAGACATAATCGGTGATCTTATAATGATCAAAACGTCCGCCAATGCCGATTTTAAGCTTTTGTATCTTCAGGTCGTACTGTACGAAAACTCCTGTGGTGGTTGATTTCTGATCAGCAATTGTTGTATTTTCCGTATGTGGTACTGATATTATTGAATCGTTAAGAATTACTGCATTGGCATAATCAGGATAACCAAGCTTTTGATCAGCCAGTGCGCCTCCGGTATATTCTATCCCGGCTATTACAGATGATTTACCAAGCACTGCCTTATACTGAATTCCAAAATTGGAGGTTTTTTCAACGGAGCTTCCATAGCTGTTCAGTGACTTGTTGGCACCATAGTATGAATCCCTGTTGAGGTGCTGACTGGAAGCATATACTGACAGGAGATCATAATCTCTCAGGTATTGTTCAAATGTCAGGGCACCGGTCATTATATTGTGTTTGACTGACTCTGCGATCTCCCGTTCATGAAGGGTGTATTCATGCATATTCCCGCCTTCTCTCTCTTCGCTGATATTGAAAAAATCAATACTTAGTTTGCTCCGGAAACCGAGCCTGTGATAAAGTCTCGTGCCGATGGTAATATTCGAGAGCGGAGCAATTTCTGAAAACGTGTCATCGTTTGCATCAAACAGTCCCCTCTTCCTTGTGAAACCATACAACGACATACCGGTCCGGTTGTTTGCGGAGACCATTGAAGTATTGAGATTAACTGAATAATCGGATGCCGGGCCACCTGAACCGTCAACTCCAACTCCTGTCAATGCTGAATTGACCCCAGCCTCATAGATATCAGAAGAGGGTTCCTTCAGGATAATATTTATTGTTCCTGCTATGGCATTGCTTCCATAAAGGGCAGATCCTCCACCTCTTACAACTTCTACTTTTTCTATCATATTGGCAGGGATGAGCTCAAGACCATAGACTCCCGCAAGTCCGCTGAATATCGGACGGCTGTTGATAAGTATCTGAGAATAGGGGCCTTCAAGACCGTTCATTCTGACCTGCGTGAAACCACAGTTCTGACAGTTGTTTTCAACGCGCAGGCCCGGAGTGAAACTTAACCCTTCGCTGAGAGTAACTGATTGTGTGCTGGTGAAAAGGCGCGTTGAAATGGTATTTACAATTGAAGATGCTTCAACTCTTTTTATCTCACTTTTATCAGCAGTGATGACGATCTCTTCCAGATTGAGAAGATCAGCTTCAAGGTCAAACTTGATCTCAATTGTCTGACCTGTGGCAATCTCCACCTCTTTGTCTGATGGTTTATAGCCAATCGATTGGGCCCTGACTATATGTTTCCCTGGGGGCAGATCAATTATCTGAAAGTGACCCGTTTCATCAGTTGTTACACCAAAGGTGGTACCCCTGACACTTACTGTTGCGAAAGGTATATGTTCATTCCCGCTTACAACGTGTCCAATAATATTAGCATCTGATTTTTTCTGGGAGTAAACCGGTATTGTATAAAAAAAAAATACCAGGAGGATCAGGTTCTGTATACGCATAATGATGATGATCAGAAAGTTTTAATAATATTCAAGTGCTTTGCCGCCGATACTCTGCATTGAAACTTCTGTATTCTATTCAATTTTGTAAATTATTAAGTCTTATGGTAATTTATATGATTATTTATTAGTTTTTGAATTATATATAGTTGGTACAATAAATCCCATTACTATTGTTCCAATTACCCCGGTAACAGAAACAAACAGTTTTGAAGAAAAAGACTCAATAAAAAAAATACATGAAAGAGTAATCATAAGCCACATCATACATATCGCATATACTTTTGATTTCTCGGTCATACCTTTTCTAGATCTAAAATCTGAAATATATGTACCTATAAGTTTGTTTTTAATAAGATAATTATATAGTTTATCTGAACTTTTTACATAACATCCGGCCGTCAGCAAAAGGAAAGGAGTAGTGGGCATTCCGGGAACAAATATCCCGGTTATTCCCAGAATAAGGGATATGGTTCCTAAAAAAATCAGCAAGTATTTAATCATTGTTTTGAAACTCCTTTCTCTGACTTATCAATAAAACATACAACTATCTGTATCTATTTGTTCAATGGTGAACTCAGTATCTTCACCTGAAGGACTCCTGGTTCAGTTTAAACCATCCAGAATAGTCCGGGCTAATTGCACCCGGGAAATCAATGTGATGAAATTCATTTGTATGCTTGTCGTAGAAATAATCTTTTTCCCACTCTTCTATATTTTCAACAGTCTGGTTAATGGCACCGATTATTTCAAGTAGTTCATCATCGGCCATTGTCGGATGAAGTGAAAGCCTTATCCATCCCGGCTTCATTGAAAGGTCTCCTGCATCAATTCTATCAGTGATCTCCTTTGACAATTTAAAATCGACATCCAAGAGGAAATGGCCATAAGTCCCGGCGCAGGAACATCCCCCGCGAAGCTGTATTCCAAACCTGTCGTTAAGAAGTATGGTTATAAGATTGTGATGTATATTATCAACGTAGAATGAGAAGACTCCAAGTCGCTCCTTAATGTCTCCTGCAAGAATATGAAGGTTCCTGATTTTGGATAACTCCCTGAAAGTAATTTCAATGAGTTCATTCTCCCTGATCCCGATCATTTCTGTACCCATATCTTCCTTCAGGGTCACTGCCAAGCCGGCTTTAATGCCCTGAAGGAATCCAGGAGTACCTCCGTCCTCCTTCACCTCGATATCGCTTATATAGCTGTAACCACCCCATCTGTTGGTCCATTTTACAGTACCTCCTCCGGGAGTGTCAGGGATCTCATTCTTATATAGTTCTTTACTGAAGATAAGCACGCCTGAGCTGCCTGGTCCGCCCAGGAATTTATGCGGTGAAAAAAAGATGGCATCGAGCTGCTGCATTTTATCAGCGGGGTGCATATCAATATCAACGTATGGAGCTGAGGCAGCAAAATCGACAAAACAGTAACCGTTATTTTCGTGCATTATCCTGGCAAGTTCATAATAGGGAGGATAATATCCTGTCACATTGGAGCATGCCGAAAAAGATCCGATCAGAAGTGGACGGTCTCTGTATTTCACTATCTCTTTCCGAAGGGAATCCGGATTGACAGTAAGATCAGGAGATGGGTCCAGTACAATAACATCGGCTAGTGTTTCAAGCCATGAGGTGTGGTTTGAATGGTGCTCGGTATGAGATATAAAAACTACAGGACGTTTTTCACTGTGAAACTCGCTGCATTTCATGTTATTTAAAAGCGTGATTGCACAGAATTTCTTTGCCTGCTCCGGAACTTTTAATCCAATAATTCTCTGAAGTTTGGCAATCGCTGAGGTCATCCCCGAACCTGTGAATATCAGGACATCATTCCCGTCTGCATTTACATGATTTTTGACAATCCTCTGAGCCTGATGATATGCCGCGGTCATCGCCTTTCCAGTAGCTGTTGATTCTGAATGGGTATTGCCTACCATGGGACCAATATCTTCAGAGATCCTCCTCTCTATTGGTTTATAGAGTCTTCCGCTTGCTATCCAATCAGCATAGATCAGTTTCTTTGATCCGTATGGAGTTTCAATCTCTGTGTCAATGCCAATTATATTCTTACGGTATTTACTGAAATATTTTTCGAGCTCAGACATAAATAATGCGCTTATAAACAGGCTGTGAAATTACGAAATAGATTTAATAACCTGCACAAAGGATCACTTTGGCGATTTCCACTCAAAGTGGTATTTTCCACTTTCAACCTCAGCATAAGGTGCTTCCGATTTAATGTTTTTTCCATTAATTGAATAATCTTCTGAGTATTCAGGAATTGCCACACTTGCAGTGCTTCCAACCGGAATTTCCAGATCCATTGTAAACAGTTCATCTTCAATTTTCCATTTAACTGAAACAGTTCCGTAAGGTGTCTCCTTTGAGGTACTTGACCATGTCACACCATCAGGTACCTGAGGATTTATTACAAATTGTTTGTACCCGGGAATATTTTCATCAGGCTGTATTCCTCCAATTGCCTGGTAAAACCATGATCCAACACCGTTATAGCAGTTATGTATCCTGCTCCTTGCACCATTCCAGTGTTCCCAGGTTGTCGTGGCTCCATTATCAAGCATATAGAGATAGCCGGGATAATCCTTCTTTTTCAGCATGGAGTACATCAGGTTTACTTCCTGATTCCTGACAGCCCATTCTGTAAAAACGGGGATTCCAACCAGCCCACAGGCAAAATGGCCGTTATGATTGATACGGATTTCATCGAGAAGCTTTTTTCTGACTTCAACGACCAGAGAATCAGGAACAACACCTGCAAGCAGAGGATATGTGAGGTCTATCTGCGATCCGCTGCCGTACAGATTTCCTGAAGGATCGAATAACTTACTTTGAATCAGTTTCCTGATCTGATCCTTTTTTGAGCTGTATCTTTCAGCATCTGCCTCTTTGCCTAGCACACCGGCAATTTTTTGCATTGTTTCGTAACAAACAGTTATGAAACAGTTATTGACCAGGCTGACTGAAGATTTGTCAGTCTGATCAGTTCCCTCCGGAACAGCCCAGTCGCCGAGATACCATCCCCGGTAATCTGTTTCCGGCCATGGCTCAAGAAGGCCTCCTGGTGAATATTTCTCAACATATCCCAGCCATTTCTGCATTACCGGATAATACTTTTCAAGAAATCGTATATCACCATAATTCATATATGTTTTCCATGAAGCAGTTATTATAAAACCGCACCAGTAAGGACCACCGCCTGCAGGATAGGGATTCGGAGCAGTGTGAGGCATTCCTCCGTCATCACGTATACAGTCGGCCCACGCCTGAAGCCAGTTGGAATATAGGGGTGCGAGATCAAACATTGTCTGGGCAGTGAGGGTGGATGCATTTCCGTCGCCTCCATATCCAAGCCTTTCTATCTGCGGGCAATCTACAAGATCACCTCCAAGACTTAAGCACCTGAGGGTGTAAAATATCATATTATGAATTTTATTCAGTTCAGGATCGGAACATTCGAAGGAGGAGGCAAGCCTGTAGCCAGTATGAATAAGATATGCTGTGATATCCTCCTTTTTGGGGGCAGATTTAAGATTTGAGATTAAAATGTACCTGAAACCATGATAGTTGAACTTGTTGTGAAAAAGCTCCCCTTCTTTCCCGGAAGCAATATACCTGTCCTCCTGTCCCTGATCTTTAAGCTGACCATCTTTCTCAAAATGGTCGGAATATTCCATTTTGAGTTCCTGTCCCGGAACCAGTGATGGAAATTTGATCTCAACCCAACCCGTAAGTGTCTTCCCTATGTCTACCAGCCATTTGCCATCTCCGTAAGGAATTACAGTATCTGCTTTTATTATTTCCCTGATACTATTATCTTCAGTCGTTTGAGGAGTTGCATCATAACCGGTATCTTCACCGACAAATACAGAGCTCCATGAAGATGCATCGAGTGAAGATGGAGTAAGATCAGGGAGAAGGAGAGAGGCATCAATCTTCTCACCGCCATAGTCGCCTGACCTCCATGTACCTATGCAGGAATAGCCGCTGTTCCTGCCTGTCCAGGTTGAATCTGTGACAAAAACGGTATCCCAGCTGCCGTTAGAAAGCTGCTCTGCCTGCGCTTTTACCAGCGGCCTGTCATAGACAACTCCCGGAAGACCTTTACTGTACCAGCCGCGTCCAAGCCAGAGTATGACATCGTTTCGGCCATCTTTAACAAGTCCGGTAATGTCATACGTTATCACCCAGGACCGTTTGTTGAATTGTGAAACGGCAGGCGAGAGTACATTATTTCCAACTTTTTCACCATTGAGAAATAACTCGTGATATCCCAGGGAATTGACATGCAGGAAAATTTTTTCACCTTTGTTTTTTACATCGAATCTCTTTCTGAGCTGAGGGCTTACAGTACCATTTTCTTTGCCCGGCAAACCTATGTATGATGCTTTCCAGTCTGATTTTTCCAGCAAGCCGACACTGAATCCTGAGATTGTGCTCCATTCTGACATCCGGTCTTTCTCATCCCATATCCTGACTTTCCAGTAGCAGACTGACCTGGATCTCAGGGTATTGCCACCATAGGGAACCAAATTGGCCTTTGAGTCCAATATTTTTCCCGAATTCCACAGATCGGCTTTTTCTTCAATCAGAAGTTCAGGTCTGCTTGCTGCGAGAAGCTGACAGGCTTTCTGAGAGGTGCCGTTTACCCCTGATTTAATCTTCCAGCTTAAACCTGGTACAGTAGTTCCTATCCCCTCAGGTTGTGTCAGATTTTCGCATCTGAGATCATAGATGGTCAATTCAGCCGGCTGGTTTTTGCATCCGGCAAAAAGAATAATTGCGGCAATGATTATAATACTAAATGATAATTTCATATAGCGTTATTTATGTTTATTCAAAGGTCAATATTTTTTTCCTGAAAACAGTATATGCAAATGTACTAATGACTGAATTTCATAGGGTAGCGTTATATAATATTTGTGATATCAAAAAAAACATAACTTTATCAATCAAAAACCATGGAGAACTTAAGTTACAGAGGAGAAATGTTTACTAATCATGTTGGATTGATCACCCTTATAGTATTTATAACTATGCTCTATTCCCGGTGTTCACCTCCGGAGAATATATCCAGGAGTATAACCCTCCATTCCGGTGCTGTAAATGGCGTGATAGTTGAAAAAAACGGGAAAAAGCTTGTCATTTACGGCGATCCATGGTATGATATTAAAAAATCGGATATGATCCTGTTCACACACTTCCGGAGAGATGTCGTATGGGCGGGCCAAGAACTGGTGAATAATGGTTCATACTCAGTTGCACCTGAAAAGGAGATGCTGTACTTTGCCAAAAGTGATTCCATCTGGGCTGACTATAGTCTTGCACGGTACCATGATTATTACTGCCAGACAACAAAATTCAGGTTTCTGCCTTTAGTGGCTGACAAGTATGTTAAAGGGGGAGATATTATAAAATGGCAGGGTATTGATTTCAGGGTGCTTGATACCCCAGGATATACAAGAGGAGCTGTTTCATACATAGCCGAAATAGACGGAAAAAAATTCGCATTTGTCGGGGATCTGATATTTGGAGATGGAAAAATATTTGATTTATACAGCTTCCAGGATTCCTTCAATGATATCAGAGGTTACCATGGCTATGCTGCAAGAGTCGGACAGCTCATATCCAGCCTTCAGCTTATTGCTGACCTTAGGCCGGATTTTATTGTCCCGTCGAGGGGCCCGGTTATCAGAGATGCAGATGCTGCTATTCAGAAGCTCATTGGAACAATCCGTCAGTTATATGGTAATTATATGTCAATCAGCGCATACCGATGGTACTACCCGGAACAGATGGATGATCTTGCAAACAGCATTTCAGGATCCTCAGATAGCGTTGACTGGATGCCTTATTCATCTGTTATATTGAGAGATACACCAGGATGGTATAAGCATATCAGTAACTCCAATCTTGTCATGGCAGCTGACAGTTCGGCATTTCTGATAGATTGCGGAACCAGGGATGCCTTTGATGAGGTAATGAAAATGAAGAATACAGGAAGGATTAAACGAATTGACGGGGTATTTATTACACATTACCATGATGACCATACCGACTTCATAAATGATATTGTTAAGGAATTTGGCTGCCCTGTTTATATCACCGCAGAATTAAAGGATATTCTTGAAGCTCCTTCGGCATACCATTTACCGTGCCTGACAAAAAATCCCATTACAAACCTTACTATAACGGGAAGCGGAGAAAAGATGAATTGGAAAGAATTTTCATTGACTTTCAATTATTTTCCGGGTCAGACTATTTATCATGATGCAGTTCTGTTTGAGAATACCAACGGGGAGTCTATCTTTTTTGTCGGGGATTCATTTACCCCTTCCGGAATTGATGATTATTGCCTGCTTAACAGAAACCTTCTTCATCCCGGAACCGGATACTTCTATTGCCTTGACAAGCTGAAGGATCTGCCTGGTAATGTACTGCTTTCCAACCAGCATGTGGAGCCTCTCTTCGCATTCTCGCCCAGGCAATTGGATCATCTTACAGATGTACTGGTTGAGAGAACCAGGATATTGAAGGAGCTGCTTCCATTTGATGATATCAACTATGGGATTGATGAACAATGGGCAAGGATTTATCCGTACGGGCAGCAAGTCTCCTCTGGCGGATCACTTAATTACTCCGTGAAAATATTTAATCATTCTGATGAGGCAAAAACATTTACTCTGACACCATCGCAAACAGACGCCTTAAATGTTGATCCGAAAAAAGCTTCAATCGTTGTCGCGCCACAAACCGAAGGGGAGCAGGATTTCAGAGTCAGTGTTTCGAAAAAAGCAGCCCCTGGAACCTCACTCTTATTTGTCACTGTAAAATTTGACGGATGGGATCTGCATGATTGGTGTGAGGGACTTGTTGAAATCTCGCGCTGATAGGCTTATTGAATACAAATTATATCACATTGATAATCTTAAAATAGCTCAAAATGAAGAATAAACTAACAAGGAGGAGTTTTCTACGTTCTGCCGGTATTGGCGCCGTAGCACTTGGACTTAATCAGGTAAGCTGCTCCACCAGCAGAAAGGCTTCTGCACAGCAGGTAGTTGCTCCCCCCGTTCAGGGTTTTGAAAGGGCCGTTGATACCTCTGAGGTATACAAAGGTTGGAAACCCATCGCGGAAAAAAAATTAAGGGTAGGAATTGCAGGTTATGGTGTCTGCAAATTCGGAGCCGATTTTGGCTTTCAGAATCATCCCAATGTGGAGATAGTGGCTGTCACTGATCTCTTCCCGGACCGGTGTGCGGAACTGGCAGCGGTTTGCGGTTGTTCAAAAACATATCCTTCATTTGAAGAGATGGTAAAGGATGACACTATAGAAGCAGTATTTGTGGCAACAGATGCTCCCAGTCATGCAAAGCATGCCATTGAAGCTCTCAGGCATGGCAAACACGTTGCCTCTGCCGTACCTGCGGTTTTTGGTTCGCTGGAAGATGCTGAAATGTTATTTGAGACAGTGAAGTCAAGCGGTCTTAAATATATGATGTTTGAGACATCCTGCTTCAGGGAGGATCTGTTTACGATGCGCAAAATTTACGAATCCGGAGGACTCGGTAAAATTGTTTACTCTGAAGGTGAATATTTCCATTATATGAGTGAACCAATAGATTCTTATCTGGGATGGAGAATTGGACTGCCTCCGCAGTGGTATCCTACCCATTCAAATGCCTATTATATCGGCGTGAATGATGGCAGCTACACTGAAGTCTCCTGTATGGGTATGCCGAGCATTATAAATCATCTGAAACCGGAAAATAATGTTTACGGAAATCCCTTTGGTACGGAGATAGCATTATTCCGAACCAGTGAAGGGGGAACGGCAAGGATGGGTGTCAGCTGGGATACTCCGGGAGATGAAGGAGAGAGGGGAAGGGTAAGGGGAGAGAGAGGCTCTTTCAATGGTAATTATCAGGGTATCGAGAAAACTCTGCAGGACTTTAAACGACCTCCTCTTCCTCCGGGTGTGCCAACTGGCGGACATGGAGGCTCTCATGGATACTTAATGAATGAATACGTGACTTCCATTATTGAGGACCGCAAACCCCTGGTTAATATTGCGGTAGCACTGAATATGACTGTGGCCGGTATTGTAGCCCATCAGTCGGCATTGAAAAACGGAGAGCTGATGAAGATCCCGCAGTACAGTTTTTAAGATGTTAAGAATGGGAGAATAGGAGAAAGGGAGAAGGGGATGAGGACTATGATGCTGGATTCCCCCTTTGAAGGGGGACAGGGGGATGTCAGATCAGGGGCAAAAGTTTATTTTCAGATTACTCATACACTTTATTTAACCTTGTAATGGTCCTGAATGATTAGTCTGAACCATTTTCTTGGTATGATATATTTTAATAAAACTGCCAGTTTCTGCTCAAATGATCCAATAATATATCTCTGACGCGGATTTTTACATTCAGCGATTTTAACTATCTTTTTTGCCAGTACTTCCGGAGCCCATCCCCTTGATTCATCTTTTTCTATGACAGCCAGTGTTGTCCTGAATTGCTCATTATAAGGATCAGACTCACCAGAGGGTGCCAGAAAATTTCTTCGGTTTGCCGAGTTGCTTGTACGAAAGTCACCAGGATTAATAATTACAACATTGATATTGAATCGCTTAACTTCCATTCTTAAAGCTTCGCTAAAACCTTCGATAGCAAACTTACTGGCAGAGTAGAATGCCTGGAAAGGCAAGCCCATTAATCCCCCGATCGAACTGAAATTTATAATTGTACCTCCTCCCTGTTGTCGCATAGCCGGTAAAACTTCCCTTATCACATTAACCATTCCCAGAAAATTTGTTTCCATCTGAAGATTTATAATTTCTATCGGAGATGTCTCGATTGATCCTCCGGAATGCATACCTGCATTATTTATGAGGATATCAATCTTTCCCTCATTCTCCAGGACAGTAGAAACTGCAGTCTTAATTGACTCTATATCAGTTAAGTCCATTTTAAGATAATGAACCGGAGTATCTGATACTGCCTTTTTTCGTATGGTTCCGTAAACTTTATGACCATTTTCTGCAAGTAATCTGGCAGTCTCTTTCCCAAAGCCGGAGGAGATCCCTGTGATGAGAATTACTTTTTTCATGTCAAAATACCCAAAGCTTTAGCTGCCCTGGTTATTTTTTCAATTGATATCTCAACCTGTTCTTTTGTATGTGTGGCCATAAGAGAGTACCTGATAAGGCAATCCTCCCTGGGAACAGCCGGAGATACAACAGGATTCACAAAGACGCCATCTGCCAGGAGCATCTGGGTGAGCTGAAGAGCTTTTATGTCATCACGGATGAAAAGCGGGATAATAGGTGTCTCAGATTTCCCGGTATCGAAACCGGCTTCTTTGAAGCCTTTGAGTGCATAGGCAGTAATATCCCAGAGATGCTTTATCCTTTCAGGTTCACTTTCCATAATCTCAATTGCCGCCATTACGGAAGCAGCAGAAGCTGGAGTCATACTTGCGCTGAAGATCAGAGATCTGGAATTATGCTTGATAAAATTTATCACCTCTTTATCGGCAGCAATAAAGCCTCCGAGAGATGCAAATGATTTGGAGAAAGTACCCATTATGAGATCAACCTTATCAGTGAGCCCGAAATGAGATGCAGTCCCCGATCCGTTTTTCCCGATAACTCCCAGGGAATGTGCATCATCAACCATTATTGATGCATCATACTTTTCAGCCAGTTTTACTACTTCAGGCAATTTTATTATATCACCTTCCATTGAAAAAATGCCATCAACAACAATCAGCTTTATCCTCTCTTTGTTGCAGACTTTTAGTTTGCATTCAAGTGCATCCATATCATTGTGCGCAAACTTAAGGACTTTTGAAAATGAAAGCCTGCTGCCTTCAATAATTGAAGCATGATCGAGTTCATCAAGAAGAAGGTAATCATTACGTCCTGCAAGCAGCGAAACAACTCCCAGATTAACCTGAAAGCCGGTGCTGTAGCAGAGTGCTCCATCCTTGCCAACGAGGCTGGCAAGTTTTTCTTCCAGTCTGACATGTATATCCAGTGTGCCGTTTAAAAACCTCGACCCTGCGCAGCCTGTGCCATATTTGTCAATGGCCGCCTTCGCAGCCTCCTTCACTTTTGGATGGTTAGTTAGCCCAAGGTAGCTGTTTGATCCAAACATCAATATTTTTCTGCCACCTATAAGTACTACTGTGTCCTGATCCGATTGTATTTCCCTGAAATAGGGATAGATGCCTGCATTTATAGCTTTCTGAGGAGCATCGTAGCCTGAAAGGTTATCTTTTAATATTCCCACTAGTAACTGTAGTATATTGGTTTAACTTTCAAAAATAAGTAAAATTGAATACAAAACTTGAAAACAGCTCATTTTAGAGATATTTTAAATGTGAATTAAGTAATTATACATATTAAAATATATATTTATGCTCATCATAATGGATCGTAATCCATCTGTAAAAGACGAGCAGTATCAGAAAAGATTCCTGTATGGATAATATTTTTAATTTCTCGCTGATCTTGATTTTAAGCCTTGCTGGAATAGTTTTTCTGCTGTTATTCTACATTTCTGCCCCTTATGGTAAGTTCCTCAGGAAAGGCTGGGGTCCTTCTGTCAGATCAAAATGGGCCTGGATGATAATGGAAGCGCCTTCCCCTGTACTGATGGCCATCTTTTTTCTTACCTCTGATGTGAAAAGCCTCCCGCAGATAATCTTTATCTGCCTCTGGATGGCTCATTATATTCACAGGACCCTCATATATCCCTTCACACAGTCTGGCGGCAATAAATCATATCCGCTTATCCTGGTTTGCATGGCTTTCATATTTAATTGTTTCAATGGCTTTCTCAACGGCTATGGTGTGTTCCATCTTATATCATATGATTTGTCCTGGATTAAATCATGGCAATTTTCAGCCGGCATACTGATATTTCTGACAGGATTTGTTATTAACAAGACTGCTGATGAAAAGCTCCGAATGCTGAGAAGAGGTAACAATGGAAACTATGTTTTACCAAAAGGCTGGCTCTTCAATTACATATCATCTCCTCACTA
This sequence comes from uncultured Bacteroidales bacterium, assembly GCA_963782945.1. Taxonomy (GTDB): domain Bacteria; phylum Bacteroidota; class Bacteroidia; order Bacteroidales; family VadinHA17; genus LD21. Next base: position 113,038 of record CAWALO010000023.1, on the reverse strand, counting down.
TTTCGGAGAGATTATTGAATGGGGAGGTTGGGCGGTCATGACCTGGTCACTTCCCGGCCTCGTCTTCTTCATATTTACCATTGCGAATCTTCTCCCAAGAGGGATTGCTACTCATAACTGGTATAAAGCAAAATTCAGTGATTATCCTGTTAAGAGAAAAGCTGTATTTCCCTTTATTATTTAAAAAATTGCCAACTGCTTATTGCTAACTGCCAACTTATAACATTCTGTCAAAATTAAGTTGATGCGGCACAAGTCACTCTAGGCACTTTTCCTGTTAAAAACTAAAGTCAAAAAGTCTTACAGAATAGTATTATTTTATTTGGAAAGTATTAATATGAAATTTACTTTTACGACCGAAATCAATTTTGATATTTCAATGGACGACGACCCTGCGAATTTTTTAATCTAGATCCTGGTATAGAAGGGTAACCGGTCGGACTGGTCAGCTCCTCCTGTATCAGACAAAGAAGGAGGTGACTATGGTATCACTCACAACATTTTATTTAAGCGGAATTATTGGTAAAGAGGCATTTGGTGCAGATGGAGATGCTATTGGGGTAATAAAGGATTTACTCATTAGCGCGGTCCCTTCCGGCCAGAATGACCCTAACCAGCAACAGGTATCAGGAGTAAGGCTCAGGATCAGAAAAGTTGCGAAGTTCTATTCCTTCAATACCTTCAGGGTTGTTAAGGCAAGAGAAATGATAAGCGTGACCTGTACTGAACTCATTGAACTCAGCAATGATGAGGTTGAGAACGGATTACTCCTGGTGGAAAACATTCTCGACAAGCAGATCGTGGATATGAATGGACGTAAGCTTGTAAGGGTTAATGATGTAAGGCTTGCAACTCTTCCAACGGGCACCTTTGCAATTGCTGTTGACATCGGGATTGAAGGACTTCTCCGAAGGATCGGGATAGTACTACCAATTAAGAGGTTCCTTTCACTGATAAAAATAAGCATCCCGACTAAATTCATACTCTGGGATGATGTCCAGGCAATAGATCATTCAAATCTTAATATAAGACTTTCAAAAAGTTACTCAAAGCTTCATACTCTTCACCCCTCTGATATCGCCGATATACTGGAAGATCTCGGGAAAAAGTCAAGTATGTCGGTATTCTCCACTCTTGATGATGAAAAGGCAGCAGATGTCCTTGAGGAACTTGAAACGCATGCTCAGATCCATATTGTGGAAAATCTTCCGGTAAATAAGGCTGCAGATGTACTTGAGAAAATGCCTGCCGATGAAGTAGCAGATATTCTTGATGAGCTCGAAGATGAAAAGGCTGAATTACTACTTAAAGAGATGGATACCGAATCATCTCAGGAGGTACGGGAACTTCTGGAATACGATGATGATCTTGTCGGGAGTATAATGACAACTGACTATTTGGCTTTCAGTGCCACCATGAGTGTGGCAGAAGTGCTGGTTGAACTAAGGGCAAGGAAACCTGAATCAGCAGAGTTGTATAATATGTTTGTTACCGAGTCAAATGAAGAATTAATTGGCACTTTTAATTTGCGCGATCTTGTAGTCTCGGAGCCATATTTGACCGTTAGTGCCATTATGAAATCCAAGCCTGTCTCACTAATTGACAACCAGAAAGTTGGCGCAATTGCCGAATTGATCTCAAAATACAATTTTCTAGCCGTCCCTGTCGTAGACGAAAATAACCAGCTTCAGGGAATGGTGGTGGTAGACGATGTTGTCGAAGACCTTATCAATAAAAGAAGAACCAAGAGAAGATAAAAGACAGGGCCGAGCGTTAGGACCGACCGATAATAAATTAGCCCTTTGGCTAATTTTAGGGAGGGGCCAGCTTAAGCGATGGCCCCTGTGGGCAAATTTAGCATCTCCTTCGGCAAGCCTTCGGAGATCAAAGGAAGGAGCCGGGTTGCAGGGCTGGTAAAAGACAAAAGTTAAAAGACAAAGGACAAAAGTAAGAAGACAAAAGTGGAAACTAAGCAGTCATGTTCAGATCGAAACTAAGAAGATCCAATTTCTTCAGGAATCTTGCAGTGTTTTTTGCAATACTGGGACCAGGAATCATTACCGGGAGCGTTGATAATGATGCCGGAGGTATTACAACATATTCCGTTGCGGGTGCTATGTATGGGTACGGACTGATATGGACACTTATCCCTTCATTTATTGTATTACTGGTTATACAGGAGATGAATGCCAGAATGGGCATCGTTACAGGTAAGGGGTTATCGGACCTGATACGGGAGAATGCAGGCATGAAAATCACCTTCTTCATATTTGTAGGATTGCTGTTTTCAAATATTGGCAATACAACAACGGAGTTTGCAGGCGTGGCAGGTAGTATGGAGATTTTCGGTGTGAGCAAATATCTCTCGGTACCTGTAACTGCAATTCTTGTGTGGTTCCTGGTGGTGAAAGGTACATACAAGATTGCCGAACGTATATTTTTAATTTTCAGTGTTTCATTGCTGACATACGTGGTTTCAGCTTTGATGAGCAAACCGGAATGGGGCGAGATTGGAACCGCTATAATTCATCCGAAGTTTGAAAGAAGCACCCAGAGTCTTACCATGGTAATTGCCCTTGTGGGTACTACTATCGCTCCATGGATGCAGTTTTATATGCAGTCATCTGTTATTGAGAAGGGACTTAAAATGAAGAATTTCAAATACACAGTAATTGATATAGCAGTTGGATGTGTTGTTACTGTTGTTGTAGCATTTTTCATTATGGTCGCCTGCGGTTCGACTCTTCACCCAAACGGAATTCAGATTAATGAGGCCAAGGATGCCGCCCTTGCACTCGAACCTCTTGCAGGAAGGCTTGCATCTCAGGTATTTGCCTTCGGATTATTCATAGCATCTGTATTCTCCGCAACAATATTGCCACTGGCTACTGCCTTTTATATATCCGAAGCGTTTGGCTTTGAAGCAGGACTCGATAAAAAATGGGATGAAGCCAAAGAGTTTTATATCCTCTATACTGGGATCCTTGTGATCTCAGCTCTCATTATTTTAATCCCCGGAGCCCCTCTGATACTGATCTCAATATGGTCACAGGTTCTGAATGGTATTCTTCTGCCGGTTGTGCTTGTGAGTATGATCCTTCTTATCAACAATAAAAAGATAATGGGTAATTACGTTAACAATAAACTTCAGAATTTTATTGGCTGGACCGCTGTATTATTACTTGTCGGATTATCTTTAACTCTTCTTTTCATCCCGCTTTTTAACAGCTGATTTTAATAATGCCATTTCCCTGAAAAAAAGTATATTAGAGGAAATTTTAATTTGCCTCCCGATATGCATCCATGGCATGATATTGATCCCGGTGAAGATGCTCCGGCATTTGTAAATAGCATTATTGAAATCCCGAAGGGCTCCAAGGGCAAATATGAAATGGATAAGAATACCGGTTTGCTCCGTCTCGACAGAGTTTTGTTCTCATCGGTACATTACCCGGCTAATTATGGATTCATTCCACGAACTTATTGTGACGATCATGATCCCCTTGACATTCTTGTGATATGTTCTATTGATGTCATTCCAATGTGCATTATTGAAGCAAAGGTAATAGGAGCTATGGAAATGATCGATGGCGATGAACGTGATGATAAGATTATTGCCGTTGCAAGGCACGACATGTCAGTTAATTATATTAATGATCTTTCTGAGCTTCCGCCTCATACTCTTGTTGAACTTAAAAGATTTTTTGAAGACTATAAAATGCTTGAACACAAGGATGTCATTGTAGAGCAATTCATGAACCATGAAAAAGCATTCGAAATAATTCTGGAGAGCATGAGGTTATACAAGGAGAAAAGCAATTCTCTGAAAAAATCTTAATGATCATTTCCCCTCAGGCCATTCACCATTTATGAATGGTCTGGGAGTGATTTCTTCAGGATCAATCACTACATGTTTTATTTGTTTCCGATTCCAGGTATATGTAATATGAATAAGACCGTCGTCAGACTGGATCACTGCAGGATAAGAATACTCTGCATCTATTACATCATTTTCAAGAATTGCTGCAGCTTCCCATTCTTTTCCGTTTTCTGAAACAGCAACATTCAGAATATGCCTGCCCCTGGATGTATGATTGTAAACTATTAATTGTCTTCCGTCTTTTAAGGATACTGCATCGATTCCTGAATCAGGATTGGGAAGACCTGATGAGATAAGTTGACTCCAGGTGATTCCGTTATCCTTTGACCAGGAAGATAAGATCACTGATGATTTTGACCTGCACAGCATCTGAATCATTCCACCGGGATGAAGTAGTAAGGACGGCTGAATAATCCGTAATCTCTTCTCATTCAAAGGAGATGTCCGTTTCCACGTGAGTCCGTTATCGGAAGTAAATTCCATATGTACCCTCCACCCGTCATTCTCTGAACTTGAGGGACAAATCAGTACACCATCAGGCAGAAGGAGAGGCTTGTTTTTTACCGGTCCATAAATGTCTGCGGGCAGAGTATGAGGTTTTGACCAGCTGTACCCATTATCATCGGAAGTGATTAGTTCGCCCCACCAGGCAGAAGGAGAAGGGCCAACTTTATAAAACAACAGGATACTTTTCCCTGTGTTGTAAAGAACCGGATTCCAGCATGGATATCTTCTATTGTCATCACGGAAGCCATTCGCTGCTTCAACAGGGTTACTCCATATTCCGCTGGTATAATGACTGATCCAGATTCCGACATCCGGATTGCCTTCTTCGGTACCTCCAAACCAGGCCACAAGTAGATCCCCATTGATTTCTGTAATCGTAGAAGCATGACAGCTTTGAAAACCCACATCACCAGGCATATAGATAAACTCCGATTTAATGATACATTTCTCTCCGGTAAAATCGTTTATGCCACACAATGAGGCAGCTAATACCATAAATAGTAATGATAATGCATTTCTCTTCATCTCTGTTTTGATAAATATATTTTCAATATAAATATTAGATTTGCAAAGATATATTACAGCCAGGATATTAAATCAAAATTCGATGAGAGTCTCTGTATACGGTCTTAAAATTATTATTAAAGTTATTTTCATCTTTTCTTCTTCCGGCCTGATCACGGCTCAGAAAAGCAATGATGATACTCTGCATGCCAAAAGTGATCTCTCCCAAGCCAAAAGCAGTGCCCTTAAATATCTGAGAGACAGTTTAACCATAAGGAAATTCGGGCTTATCTCAGATTCGATCTGGAATTTTGCTGAGCTGGGTATGCAGGAGTTCAAATCATCAGCCCTTCTGATAAAAACACTTGAAGATGAAGGATTTAGGATAGAGAAAGAGGTTGCCGGAATGCCAACCTGTTTTATTGCAACATGGGGCAGCGGGAAACCTGTAATCGGGATACTTGGGGAATTCGATGCTTTACCGGGTTTATCACAAAAGGCTAATACTCCGGAACAGAATCCTGTGGTTGAAGGGGCCCCCGGACATGGCTGCGGTCATAATATGATGGGTGCTGCAGGAGTCTCTGCAGCAATAGCTGTGAAGAAAAGCATGGAACAGAACAAGCTTCACGGGACTATTAAATTCTTTGGATCACCCGCTGAAGAGACTTTAATAAGCAGGCCTTATATGGTCAGGGAAGGGGTGTTCAATGATGTTGATGCTGTTATAGATAATCATGCATCATCTGGTCTGTCAACAGGATATGGTGTTGCAGGAAATGCAGTGATCTCGGTTGTCTTCTCCTTTAAAGGGAAAACTGCTCATGCAGCAAGTGCTCCATGGTCGGGAATCAGCGCACTGGATGGAGTTGAACTGATGAATGTTGCTGTCAACTATATGCGTGAACATCTTTTTTATACTGCCAGGCTTCACTATGTAATTAAGGAGGGAGGGGAAGCTCCAAATGTGGTTCCAGACAAAGCCTCTGTCTGGTATTATATAAGGAACACTGATGAAAGGCTGGAAGAGACTTTTAAGCATGTTCTCGACTGTGCAAAAGGTGCTGCTGTCGCTTCCGGAGCTATCCTTGATACTGTGACAGTTTTAACGGCCATTCATCAGCTGCACAGCAATAAAGGTATAGCTGAAACAATCCAGAAGAATATTGAACTTATCGGTATGCCGGAATGGACTGAACAGGAGCAGCTCTTTGCAAAAGATCTTCAAAAGGAATTGGGAGAAAAAGTGACAGGTTATAATTTTAAAATCCAGCCTTTGAAGGAGCCATCTTTTAACGAGACAGACGGAAGCTCTTCTGACGTTGGCGAGGTCACTATGATAGCACCTACGGCTACAGTACTCTTTCCTGGTGTCGTTCCGGGGGCAGTCGGGCATCACTGGTCGACAGTAGCATGCAATTACGGATCTGCAGCATGGAAAGGTCTCAATACCGGAGCGCAGGTTATTGCCGCAACAGCTATTGACCTCCTTACAAGCCCCAAACTGCTCGATACGATCAAGATGGAGTTTGACGAGCAATCAAAGGTACACCCCTATAAGTCATTTTTGCCTGAAGGGGCTAAGCCTCCTCTTTATCTGAATAAGGAGCTAATGGATAAATACAGGGAGATAATGATTCTGAAGAGTGAGGAAGGTAATTAACATTTTAACTGAAAAGAACCTAAATCTCAGACAGATGCAAAAAGGATATTTTAATTCAAATACCTATCATTCCCCCGAAAAGGATCACTTTACTCTCGGAGAAAAAATCCTTCTCAACAATCGGATATATTTCATCTTTAAATATGGAGCCCTTGTTTTAAGAACACGTAAGGAGGCTATCAGAAAAGTCTATGATACTAAAGCCTGGTCTGATTCTTCATTCGAAATTTTCAGATTAATTGAAAAGACAGGTGGAAAATTCCATATTACAGGGATGGAAAATATTACAAAACCTGAAAAACCGGTTCTGTTCATAAGCAATCATATGAGTACCCTCGAAACAATGATATTCCCGGGCATTATTGCTCCATTAAGAGAGGTTACATTTGTTGTGAAGGAGACTCTTGTAAAACATCCCCTGTTCGGTGATGTAATGAGGTCAAGGAACCCAATCGTTGTCGGACGTACCGATCCGAGAAAAGATTTTGAGGCTGTTATGAACGGAGGCATGGACTTGCTGAAGCAGGGCATATCGATAATCATTTTTCCACAGAGCACAAGAAGCCTTGATTTTAAACCTGAAGAATTTAATTCACTGGGTGTGAAACTGGCAAAGAAGGCAGGAGTAGAGGTTGTTCCGATTGCCATAAAAACCGATTTCTGGGGCAATGGCAAGCTGATAAAGGAACTTGGACCACTTGACAGACATAAACCAATTCATATAAGATTTGGTGAACCTTTCCCCATTCTGGGAAATGGTAAGGAAGAAAACCAGAAAATCATCGATTTTATTAAATCATCGCTTGAAGAGTGGAAGTAAAATCCACCAACCCTCTTGAAGAGATTTACCCCCCCCCAACCATAAAGATATTTGCCCCCCCAACCCCCCTAAAGGGGGGCTAATTCACCATGTATAAGATAGTTACACTTAAAATTCGAGATTTTTCCTCCTTTTAGGGGGGCAGAGGAGCAAATTTTTTAAGTGTAATATGTACATTTAAAAGATATTTTGTAGATTTGTTTTGCGAAATGCTGATTTGATTGAAATAACCTGTAGTGGTTTTCTTTATTATAAGCCTGGAAAAAAATTGACTTATTTCATTTATATTAATTTCTATACTTATAAAAACTTGTTATTATGGGAACATTAGACTGGATTGTACTGGGGATCTTTTGTCTGGGCCTCGTTGGGATTATTATCTGGGTCGTCAGGCAGAAAGATGAAACATCAACTGATTATTTCCTTGCCGGACGTGATGCGACATGGCTGGCAATTGGATCATCAATCTTTGCATCAAACATCGGTTCCGAGCATCTTGTTGGCCTGGCGGGCGCAGGAGCTTCAAGTGGCATGGCAATGGCGCACTGGGAGATGCATGGCTGGCTCATTCTTATTCTCGGGTGGTTTTTTGTGCCTTTCTATGAAAGAAGCGGAGTATTTACAATGCCGGAATTCCTTGAAAAAAGATATAATAAAGAGTCCAGAAGTATATTGTCAATAATCTCTCTGGTAAGCTATGTTTTCACAAAGGTTGCTGTAACAGTTTATGCAGGGGGAATTGTATTCAAGCAGGTGTTTGGAATAGATTCAATGTTCGGGATAGATTTTTTCTGGATCAGTGCAGTCGGACTTGTTGTGCTTACTGGTATTTATACTACCCTGGGAGGTATGAAGGCGGTATTATGGACTTCAGTTTTGCAGACTCCAGTTCTTCTTGTAGGTTCACTGGCCGTTCTTGTCATTGGCCTTATAAAACTAGGAGGGTGGAGTGAAATGATGGAAATTTGCCGGGCTGTACCGGTAAACGCTGACGGAGATACAATGACAAATCTTATCCGTTCTGCGAATGATCCGGAATACCCATGGACAGGAGTGCTACTTGGTTCTGCTATAATAGGCTTCTGGTACTGGTGTACCGATCAGTTCATTGTACAAAGGGTTCTTTCAGGACGCAACCAGCAGGAATCGAGGCGCGGTGCTATTCTTGGTGCAGCTTTTAAAATAACACCGGTATTTATATTCCTCATTCCCGGAATGATAGCTTATTCTTTGAATGCCAAGGGAATGATAAACCTCACAAGTTCCGATGCAGCATTTTCAATTCTTGTAAAGGAATTGCTTCCACTTGGATTTAAGGGACTTGTGGTCGGTGGGATACTCGCAGCCCTTATGAGTTCACTTGCTTCATTATTCAACTCCTCCGCAACACTTTTTACAGTTGATTTTTATCTTAAATATAAACCTCAGGCCTCTGAAAAAGAACTTGTTAAAGTAGGCAGAATTGCTACTGTGGTGGTGGTTATACTCGGGATATTATGGATACCTGTCATGAGAGGACTTGGGAAAGTGTTATATGCTTACCTTCAGGATGTTCAGTCACTTCTTGCCCCTGGTATTGCTGCTGTCTTTTTGTTAGGTATTGCTTCGCGCAGAACCACCCCCATGGCAGGTCTGGCAGGGCTCATTTCAGGCTTTGTTCTGGGAATGTTACGTCTGGGTCTTAAGATTTTCTCAGGTAGCATAAATCCTGACGGACTAATCTATAAAGTATTTCTTGCACCAAACTGGCTTCATTACGAAATTGCCTTGTTCTTTATAGTCATTGCGATTATTGTTGTAACAAGTTTCGTGACACCAAAGGCTGATCAGGTTGCTATCAAAGGATTGTATTTCGGATCTGCAACAGCAGAACAGAAAGCCCTGACAAGAGCCAGCTGGAATAGCTGGGACCTTGTGTTCTCTGGAATAATTATTGCCGTTATACTGGCGTTCTATGTATATTTCTGGTAGGATATAGTGAATTGATTACTAAACTTATTAATGTAAAACGATATGGATGAATTTAATAAATACGAGGTTTGGTTTGTAACCGGAAGTCAGGGATTGTATGGTCCTGAGACATTAAAACAAGTTGCCGTTGATTCTGCTGAAATAGCTTCATATCTTGATAATAGTTCAAAGATATCTCTCAGGGTTGTTTTCAAACCTGTTCTCACAACCCCCGATACTATATTTGAATTATGTTCATCAGCGAATAGTTCAAAAGAGTGTGTTGGCCTGATAACCTGGATGCACACATTTTCGCCGGCAAAGATGTGGATACGGGGACTGTCTATACTTAACAAGCCTTTTCTCCACCTTCACACTCAGCTCAACAGGGATATCCCATGGGATTCTATCGACATGAATTTCATGAACCTCAACCAGTCTGCACATGGCGACAGGGAGTTTGGATTTATAGGAGCACGGATGAGGCTTAACAGAAAAGTGGTTGCAGGACATTATCAGGATCCTGAAGTTATTGACCGTATTGCAGTTTGGCTCAGGGCAGCGACAGCTTTTGCTGATATGGCAGGGATGAAAGTTGTCCGTTTTGGTGATAATATGCGGGAGGTCGCAGTTACGGAAGGAGATAAGGTAAGTGCACAGATAGATCTTGGATATTCAGTTTATGGATTTGGAGTAGGAGATCTTGTGAAATATGTAAATGAGGTTTCCCCCGGGGAGATAAATGCTCTTCTTGATGAGTATGGTTCAGAATACACAATGACAAAAGTGGTAGCCTCTTCAGAGACTCTGAAAGAGGCTGCCAGGATTGAACTTGGGATGGAAGCCTTCCTTAAAGCCGGGAACTTTAAAGCATTTACAACAACATTTGAGGATCTTTACGGGCTTAGACAGCTCCCGGGTATTGCTGTTCAGCGGCTTATGGCCAAAGGTTACGGCTTCGGAGCGGAAGGTGACTGGAAAACAGCTGCCCTGGTCCGTTCCATGAAAGTGATGGCATCAGGTCTTAAAGGCGGCACATCATTTATGGAGGATTATACTTATCACTTAGATCCCGAAGGGATGAGAGTTCTGGGGGCTCATATGCTGGAAGTATGTCCCACAATTGCACTTGGCAAACCTGCAATTGAAGTCCATCAGCTTTCGATAGGCGGTAAGGAGGACCCGGCAAGACTTGTCTTCAAGACTGCTACCGGGAATGCCATTAATGTCTCCGTAATCGACCTTGGTAACAGATTCAGGATGATAGTCAATAAGGTTGAGGTTGTAAAATGTCCTGACATGCCAAAACTTCCTGTTGCAAGCGTATTGTGGAAGCCAATGCCGGATCTGAAGAGATCTGCTGCAGCCTGGATACAGGCAGGAGGAGCTCATCATTTTGGATTCAGTACTGCCATCGGTTCAGAATATCTTGAGGATTTTGCCGGAATGATGGGAATTGAATATCTCCTGATCGATGAGAAATGCGATCCTGATTCATTCAGAAAAGAGTTGAGATGGAATGAGATATACTATCATCTGTCCGCGGGATTGAAATAAAACTTCAGGTGGATCATATATTCTGAATGTAAGAGTCAGACTAATAGAATGGAGCTTTATTCAAACTATAGCAGGTATCTTGTTGCAGTTGATTGCATTGTATTCGGGTATGATATAATTGAGAAGGAGCTTAAGTTGCTGCTTATAAAAAGGAGTTTTAACCCAAAGAAAGGTTGCTGGTCACTTGCAGGCGGTTTTGTTGAGAAGAAAGAGAGCCTGGATGAGGCAGCCAGCAGAGTACTTCTCAGATATACAGGGCTTGAGAGGATTTATCTCAAACAGTCTTATTCCTATGGTGAAACTAACCGTGATCCGGGTGACAGAGTAATTTCTACCGCATATTGCGCATTGATCGCGATCAGGGATATTAATCAGGAACTGGCAGATAAGAGCGAGGCGCACTGGAGGTCTATATCCGGTTTGCCTGAACTGATATTCGATCATTCACTGATGGTGACAAGGGCTCTCTCTGACCTGCAGGATCAGATAAAAGTCAAACCGGTGGGCTTTGAATTGCTCCCGGAAAAATTCACTCTGGTTCAGCTTCAGGACCTTTATGAAGCAATTTACAGGAAAAAGATTGACAGGCGGAATTTCAGGAAAAAGATATTGTCGATGGGAATCCTTGAGAAACTCGAAGAGAAGGAGAGAGAAACATCCAAGAAGGGAGCATTTTACTATAAATTTAACAAGCTGAGGTATGAACACCTCGCGCAGAATGGATTCTATTTTAACCTGGTGGTAAGCTGAAAGTAAGCCTCGAGGAAGAACTATATGATCAGGATTTTAAGCCCCTCTCCCCCGGGAGAGGGGTTTGGGGTGAGGCAGATGAAGAAAGAGAGTGGTTTGGGGTGAGGCAGATGTAAAAGAAATGGTTGGTGTTAAATGTTCCTGAAGGATAGGGAATTAGGGTCAAATGAGTTTAAGGGCAGTAGAAAAGTATTATTTATTCAGTATCTTAGGATTCTGGATAGTATAGAAAAAGATTAAGACAATGCTTGATAATTTAAAGATCGATGTATTCAAAGCAAATCTGGATCTCGTAGATAACGGACTGGTGATTCATACCTGGGGTAACGTCAGTGCAAGAGATGCCGATAGTGGGTTGATAGTAATAAAGCCATCGGGAGTGAGCTATAAATTGATGAAACCCGACGACATGGTTGTTATCGATCCTGATGGTAATGTGGTTGAAGGAGAGTATAAGCCTTCGACGGATGCCCCCACCCATCTTCTGCTTTACAGGACATGGGCTGAGATAGGCGGGATTGTACATACGCATTCTTCATATGCCACGGCATGGGCACAGTCAGGAAGAGATATTCCTCCTTTCGGAACTACTCATGCAGATCATTATTACGGAGAGGTGCCATGCACAAGATCTCTGACAGATAAAGAGATAGCTGACGACTATGAGATTAATACCGGAAAGATAATCATTGAGCGGATGGTGAGTCTTGACCCTTTTGCAATACCTTCCGTTCTGGTTAATTCTCACGGGCCATTCTGCTGGGGAACGGATGCAGATAACGCAGTATATAATGCAATCTCTCTTGAGGAGATAGCAAAGATGGCTTTTTTTACTGTTCTCCTTGGAAAGAGCGAGCCTGTAAAAAAGACCCTTCTTGATAAACATTTTAAAAGAAAACATGGAAGCGGAGCCTATTACGGGCAGGGAAAGAATAAATGACTTAATAATTTTCAGATATGGCAAGGAAATATGTAATTGGCATTGATTACGGAACTGACTCAGTTCGTTCAGTGGTTGTTGATACTACGGATGGCAAAATAGCCGGGACATCTGTATTTGAATACCCAAGATGGAAACAGGGCCTCTTTTGCGATCCTGCCATCAACCAGTTCCGGCAGCATCCTCTGGATTATCTTGAAGGGCTTGAAAATTCTGTAAAAGGAGCTCTCTCCGGCCTGCCATCTGATATAGTCAGTAATATTACGGGAATTTCCATTGACACTACAGGATCTACCCCGGTTTCTGTTGATAAGGAAGGTGTTCCGCTTTCTCTCAAACCCGGATTTGAATGCAATCCAGATGCAATGTTTGTTCTGTGGAAAGATCATACAGCGCTTAAAGAGGCAGCTGAAATCAATGAAATGGCACGATCATGGGGAGGGGATGACTTCACCAGGTATGAAGGAGGTATTTACTCATCGGAATGGTTTTGGGCAAAGATACTCCATGTGCTTCGTCAGAGCCCTGAAGTGAGGAAAAGTGTATGGTCGTGGGTGGAACATTGCGACTGGATTCCTGCTTTACTTACCGGTAATACCAATCCTCTGGAACTTAAAAGGAGCCGTTGCGCTGCCGGACATAAAGCAATGTGGCATAAGGACTTTAACGGATTACCGGATGAGAAATTCCTTTCAAGGCTGGATCCGCTCCTTTCCGGGTTAAGAGGGAGACTCTATACCGAAACTTATACATGCGATACTGAAGCCGGAAATCTTACACCTGAGTGGGCAGAAAAATTTGGTCTTTCAACGAAAGTAAAAGTAGGTGTCGGCTCTTTTGATGCTCATCAGGGAGCGATCGGAGGGGAAATAAAGCCTTATCATCTTATCAAAGTAATGGGTACATCAACCTGCGATATGCTGATAGCACCAATGTCGGAGGTGGGTGATAAACTGGTTGCTGGTATCTGCGGACAGGTTGACGGATCAATAGTTCCCGGTATGCTGGGCCTAGAAGCCGGTCAGTCTGCATTCGGTGATATTTATGCCTGGTTCAGCAGGCTGTTACTGTGGCCGGTGACTGAGATCATTTCTGGCATGACATGGCTTGATGCGAAGACAAGAGAAAGGATAAGAGAGGAGAGTGCAGAAAAGATAATTGCAGAACTAAGCAGAAAGGCACAATCACTCAAGGTAGAGGAGACGGCTGTTGTTGCCCTCGACTGGATGAATGGGAGGAGAACTCCTGATGCCAACCAGGAACTGAAAGGAGCGATAACAGGGTTATCCCTGGGCTCTGATGCTCCCAGGTTATTCAAAGCTCTTGTGGAAGCCACTGCCTTTGGTTCAAGGATGATAAATGAACGCTTTATTTCAGAAGGCATGCGCATTGATGGAGTTATTGCAATAGGAGGAGTTGCCAAAAAGAATCCCTTTGTGATGCAGATAGTAGCAGATGTGCTCAATATGCCTATTAAAGTAGCGAGTTCCGATCAGACCTGCGCACTCGGAGCAGCAATGGCAGCTTCCGTTGTAGCAGGAGTCCATTCGGATATCGCCTCTGCCCAGAAATCAATGGGCGGCGGATTTGAAAAGGAATATCAGCCAGATCCTGAAAGAGCAAAAAAATACGATTCACTTTTCAGAAAATATAAGGAATTGGGTAACTTCATTGAAAAAAGTAATATCCAACCACAATCACTAAGTTAAGCGTGAAGAAAGTATCAGATAATTTTATAACCCTATTATATGAAAAAATCAATTTTACTTTTTCTGGTTTTGTTATTGATTGCCGGTTCAGAATCAATAGCTCAGAAAGACAATCCTGTAACAGTTAATCAACTTGTGATTGTTGCCAATCATCCGGGAGCAGTTATCAGCAGGGATATCTATGGCCATTTTTCCGAACACCTGGGAGCCTGCATATATGGAGGCATATGGGTAGGTACAGATTCAAAAATACCTAATACATACGGTATAAGGAACGATGTTCTTTTTGCCCTGAGAGAGCTTAAAGTTCCCAACCTTCGCTGGCCGGGAGGATGCTTTGCAGACACTTATCACTGGAAAGACGGAATAGGACCACAGTCTGGCAGAGCATCAATAGTAAATACATACTGGGGTGGCGTTACCGAGGATAATTCATTCGGGACGCATGAATTTATGAAGCTCACTGAACTGATAGGCTGTGATGCCTATATAAACGGGAATGTAGGCTCAGGTACCGTCAGAGAAATGGCTGAGTGGGTGGAATACCTCACTTCAGGCTCGGATAGTCCGATGACCAGATTGCGTAAGGAAAATGGGCGGGAAGAGCCATGGAAAGTCAGATTATTTGCTGTCGGAAATGAGAACTGGGGATGCGGCGGAAATATGACAGCAGGTTTTTATGGAAATGTAATGCGGCAGTTTTCCACAAACCTTAACAACTATTCAGGGAATCAGCTTTACAGAGTTGCCTGCGGCCCTAATGGCGCCGATGTCCAGTGGACAGAAGAACTTATGAAAGACCCGGGCACCAGGGCAATGTTCCAGGGAATTTCATTGCATTACTATTCCGTTGTAAACGGCTGGGAATCTAAAGGTTCGGCGACAAAATTCGATGAACGCGAGTGGTTCGAGACATTTCGTCTGAATTTTGAAATAGATAAAATAATCAGGAGCCATGAAGCTGTCATGGACAGATACGACCCGGGTAAGACTAAGGGACTGATCGTTGATGAATGGGGAAACTGGTTCACCGTGGAACCCGGAACAAATCCCGGATTCCTCTATCAGCAGAATACAATGCGCGATGCTGTTACAGCTGCAATTCATCTGAATATTTTTAATCAGCATGCCGACAGGGTGAAGGGGGCAAACATAGCACAGATAGTTAATGTTCTTCAGTCAGTTATTCTTACAAAGGATGATAAAATGGTTCTGACACCAACTTACCACGTTTTCAGAATGTTCAATGTTCATCAGAATGCAAGGCTGCTCAATATCGACCTTACTTGTGAGGGCTATGCCAATGGAGAGAAAGAGATCCCCTCTGTTACCGCTTCAGCATCTGTTGACAATGAGGGCAAAGTGCATATCTCTCTGGCAAATCTGAATCCGGGCAAAGAGATTACTGTCACTTGTCCGATTGTGGGTGAAACATTCAGAAAGGTCTCAGGAGAAGTTCTGACTGCACCGGAAATGAACTCATTTAATAGTTTTGAAAAACCCGATGTTGTTAAACCGGTCGGTTTCACAGGATTTACGCTTAAGGATGGCATCCTGACTGTTAAGATGCCTTCAAAATCAGTAATAGTTCTTGAACTGGATAAGTAGACTCACCCTATCCCGATAGATATCGGGACTCTCTCCCAGGGGAGAGGGACTTTGAAGCAGGAGTCAAGTCACCCTCTCCCCCGGGAGAGGCGGATTTAGGGGGAGAGGCGGATGATTAATGTAATCGATATTTGAATTTTAAATATTATGAGAATTTTAAACAATCTCTTGATAGTATACATAGCAGGGGCGGTACTTATTTCAGGATGCGTCAGGAAATCGTCATCCGCCGGAGATTATCCAATAAGGCCGGTTCCATTTACCTCTGTAAAACTGACAGATAACTTCTGGGCACCCAGGATTAAAAAAAATGCCGATGTAACCATTCCTATAGCTTTTCATTTTTGTGAGACTACAGGAAGAGTAAGGAACTTTGAGATTGCGGGAGGTATCGACACAGGTAAATTTCAGACTATCTTTCCCTTCGATGATTCTGATGTCTTTAAAATTATAGAAGGTGCGAGCTATTCCCTTCAGACCTTCCCCGATCCGAAACTGGATGCTTATCTTGATGCACTGATCTATAAAATCGGACTCGCCCAGGAAGATGACGGCTATCTCTACACAAACCGTACAATTGCCGAGATGCACGAAGGTGACGGGTTACATGAATGGGCTAATATAAAGAGATGGCTTAATGACTCAATCTCCAGCCATGAGCTTTATAATCTTGGTCATCTCTATGAAGCTGCGGCAGCACATTTTCAGGCTACAGGGAAGAGATCACTGCTTGAAATAGCTTTGAAATCAGCTGATCTTGTAAACAGGGATTTTGGCTGGGATCGTACAAAAGTATATCCCGGGCACCAGGTGATTGAGATGGGACTGGTAAAGCTATACAGAGTAACCGGGGATAAGAAATATCTCGATCTTGCAAGGTTTTTTCTTGATGTCCGCGGACCGGAAGGCCAGCAATATAACCAGGCTGATCTGAAGCCCGTTGATCAGACCAAAGCTGTAGGGCATGCTGTAAGAGCTACCTATATGTACTCTGGAATGGCAGATATTGCAGCTATTGAGGACGATACAGCCTATCTTAATGCAATAACCAGGATATGGGAAGATATTGTCTGCAGTAAAATCTACCTGACAGGCGGCATTGGTGCAACCGGTGGAAATGAAGGCTTCGCTGACCCTTTTCTTCTGCCAAACATGTCAGCATATTGTGAGACATGCGCTTCAATAGGGGATATCTTTTTCAATCACAGACTCTTCCTTCTGCATGGTGAGTCTAAATATATTGACATTCTTGAAAAAACACTTTATAATTCAATGCTCTCAGGAGTCTCTTTGTCTGCTGACAGATTTTTCTATCCCAATCCTCTTGAGTCCAATGGTCAGCATCAGCGAAGTGCATGGTTCGGTTGTGCATGCTGTCCTTCAAATATTGCCAGGTTCGTACCTGCAATTCCCGGTTATATCTATGCTTTAACCAATGATGCCCTCTATGTAAACCTCTATATTTCAAACGATGCTTCCATCGTGCTTGATAATAATAAGATAAGTCTGTCAACAAAGGCAGATTTCCCATGGAACGGTAAAGTTGAAATGTCAGTTGATCCGGAAAAAACAATGAAATTCCCGGTGAACCTGCGCATACCCGGATGGGCTCAGAATGAAGCTATTCCGGGAGGGCTCTATAAGTTTGAAGATCAAAATACTGATTCTGTTAAACTGCTTGTTAATGGTAAGCCTGCTGAAATATCAATTAAAGACGGATATATTGTCATTACAAGGAGATGGAAAACAGGAGACAGAATTGAACTTGATATTCCGATGCCTGTCAGGAAAGTTATTGCTGATGAGAGAATAGCAGACGACAGGGACAAGATCGCCATCCAGCGGGGTCCATTGATATATTGTGCCGAATGGCCGGATAATAACTCAGGGAATATCCTTAATGTTATGATTTTGAAGGATGCTGATTTTACTACTGAATACATCCCTTCCCTCCTTCAGGGAACAGAGGTGATCAAAACATCAGGTTATCAGACAAAGAGAACGTTGGATGGTGGAGTGGATACATTGGATAAAGAACCAGTTACTCTTATACCTTATGCTATGTGGAATAACCGGGGTCCGGGGCAGATGATGGTTTGGCTGCCATCATCTGCAATGTCAACGCATCCTCTTCCTGCAGCAACCGTCGCCTTCAGAAGCAAGGTAAGAGTAAGCAAAATTTCAAAATCAGTGACTGCCATCAATGATCAGCTTGAACCTTCCTTTTCAAATGACAAGTCAGTACCATATTATGACTGGTGGCCTTTAAAAGATACATGGGAATGGGTTCAATATGATTTTGAAAGGCCATTAACCATTTCAAAAACTAAAGTTTACTGGTTCGAGGATGCTCCTGACGGTGGATGCCGGCTGCCGGATGAATGGGAAATATTGTATCTGAATGGTAATATCTGGGAGCCGGTCAAAGCAAGAGCCGGATATAAAATCTCTAAGGATGAATGGAATACTTTGTCTTTTAAGCCTGTTGTAACTCAGTCTGTAAAAATAAAAGTTAAGTTGAAAAAGGGATTTTCCGCGGGAATTTATGAATGGGTAATCGAATAAATAATAAACACTTATGAAAAGATCTTTAATAGTTTTTGGATTAGTACTTCTTGGAGCCGGCAGCTTTGCTCAAACCGCTTCCTTTTTTCTTAATAAACTTGAATATTTTGAGCGTGAGGGAGTTAATGTTATGGCTTATCAGGATATATATCCGGAAGGTCACCAGGGTGGCGTAGCGGTAATAATGCATGGGAGAAGGGTTGCGACCAACGGTGATCTGAGGCTTGATGAGACGCCCGGGCAATGGCAGCCCATACCAAAGCAGATTGACCGCAAGATTGATATGGGAGGGAATACAATTACTGTAAATCTTGCTTATCCCGATCCTGCGATCAACAGGAAAGGGTACAATCCTATTGAATATCCCGACCTGAATTTCAACTACACTGTAAAGGTTCGTTCGGCTGGTGAATCAATAATTGTAACGGTAGATCTCGATACCCCGATCCCGAAGGAATTTATAGGGAAAGTTGGCTTCAATATGGAATTATTTCCAGGCTGGCTGTATGGCAAAACCTGGATGCTGGGAAACAAATCCGGCATTTTCCCCAGACAGGCTAACGGACCTGCAATGATTGATTCAAAGGGTGATGTGGTTGCGGCGATGCCTATGGCATCAGGTAATAAGTTGGTCGTCGCACCTGAAGAAGAATTGCAGAGGATGGTAATTGAATCAAGAACAGGTGATCTGCAGCTCCTGGATGGCCGGTATGTACATAATAATGGCTGGTTTGTTGTAAGATCGGTTGTGGCTGAGGGTTCTGCTAAAAATGCTGTTGAATGGATAATCACGCCAAATTGTGTGAAGGACTGGAAAAGCAACCCTGTCATCCATGTTTCTCAAATAGGGTATCTCCCTGGTCAGGAGAAGGTCGCAATAATTGAACTTGATAAAAAGGATACAGGCAGGGAGAAATCCGTACTTTGTAAAATTGCAGAGAATGGTCAGAATATAGAGGTACTCAATTCAAATCCTGAGTCCTGGGGCTCATTTCTCAGGTATAATTATCTGAAATTCGATTTCACCTCAATCAGGAAGGAGGGTCTCTACTTTGTGAAATACGGGAGCCAGCAGTCTCAGCCATTCAGAATATCGGGTGATGTCTTCCAGCGGAATGTATGGCAGCCCGTCCTGGAATATTTCCTGCCCGTTCAGATGTGCCATATGAAAGTAAATGAAAAATATCGGGTATGGCATGGATTGTGCCACATGGACGATGCCCGGATGGCACCTGTAGATTATAACCATTTCGACGGTTACGTTCAGGGTAAATCCACCCTTACTCAATTCAAACCCGGTGATCATGTTCCGGGTCTTAATACCGGAGGGTGGCACGATGCAGGAGATTATGACCTGAGGGTTGAATCACAGAGCGGCGAAGCTTATATCCTTACTATGGCGTATGAAGCTTTTGGAATAAAAACCGATGAGACTTCAATTGACCAGAATTCACATGTTGTGGAAATTCATCAGCCTGACGGCAAAAACGATATCCTTCAGCAAATCGAAAACGGAGCTCTCACTGTTGTGGCGGGATATAAAAATATGGGACGTCTTTACAGAGGAATTATTGAAGGCGATAAACGGCAGTATATTTTACTTGGCGATGGATCAACAATGACTGACGGGCTTTTTTACGATGATAAGCTTAAAACCGGTGAGCGCACGGGCAGAAATTCTTCTGTACCTGATGACAGGTGGGTATTTACTGAAGACAACCCCTTCAGGGAGCTTACAACTGCAGCTCATCTGGCAGCAATGGCAAGAGACCTGAAAGGATTCAATGATGATCTGAGCAACCAGTGCCTTGAAATTGCCAAAGCCATCTATAACCACGATTATCAGGTTTCGGACAGGGTGGTTAATGCCAGGATACATGCAGCCATTGAACTGTTGCTGACAACAGGTGAGGAACAATACAGGAATTATCTGGTTCAGAATAAGACAGCTGTTATTAAAGGCCTGGATCAGACAGGCTGGCTTATCGGCAGGGCACTTCCTGAAATAAATAATGCAGATTTCACCGCCTCGGTGAAAAGCGCTGTCAGGGTACTTTCAGATGATATTACAAAGCTTTCGGCTGAGACACCTTTCGGTGTTCCTTACCGCCCCCATATCTGGGGTGCCGGATGGAATATCCAGAGCTTTGGAGTAAGGCAATATTACCTTTATAAGGCTTTTCCTGATATCTTTTCACCAGATCCAATCTTTAACGCTCTGAATTTCATTCTTGGAGTGCATCCCGGAGAGAATACTTCCTCGTTTGCTTCAGGCGTAGGAGTCCGGTCTGCAACAATTGCATATGGTATCAACCGTGCTGACGAGTCATACATTCCGGGAGGTGTGGCTTCCGGAACCGCACTGATCCGTCCGGACTTTCCTGAATTGCTTGACTGGCCATACTTGTGGCAGCAACAGGAATATGTAATGGGAGGAGGATCGTCCAATTATATGTTTCTGGTACTGGCTGCCGACCAGCTTTTATCTGGAAAATGAGCACCATTTGACTTCTGACAGAATCGGGACAGTATATTAATTATTAAATTAGCAGAAACAAAACCAGGGATTATGAAAAGAGTTCAATTTATATCAATAATACTGATTGCAGCAGCTTTTGTTTCCTGCAGGCAGTCAGCAAAAAACAAGGAGATGGTTAAACAGGAAGTTTTCGGCACTCACCAGGGTAAGGAGGTATACCTTCTCACACTGACCAATAAACCAGGTAATGTAATAAGGCTTACCAATTATGGCGCAAAAATCACATGGATTGAGGTCCCTGACAAAAACGGAAGAAAAGACAATGTTACTTTTGGTTACGACACTTTTGATGCCATGATCAAAGGTGATATGTCTTTCGGGTCAGTTGTAGGAAGGTATGCTAATCGTATTGCAAAGGGAAAATTTATTCTGGACGGTATTGAATACACTCTTCCCCTCAACAACGGTCCAAATACGCTTCATGGAGGCCCTGCCGGCTGGCATAGTGTCGTCTGGAATACAGAAGTTCTGAAGGAGAGTACATCTCCTTCTGTAAAGTTTTCCTATGAGAGCCCCGATATGGAACAGGGCTTTCCGGGCAAAGTTAATGTTGCGGTTGTCTATACCTGGACAGACAAAAATGAAATTATTATGGACTATACCTGCACAACAGATAAAAAAACTGTTGTGAATGTTACCAACCATGCCTACTTTAACCTTCACGGTGCGGGTAACGGTGATATCCTCGATCATGAACTCGTCCTGAAAGCCCCGGCATTCACACCAGTCGATTCGGTAATGATCCCCACCGGAGAGGTCCGTCAGGTAGCCGGAACTCCCTTCGATTTCAACACTCCCCATAAAATAGGAGAGAGAATTGGGGACGATTATGACCAGCTTATTCTTGGCAAAGGCTATGATCATAATTATATCCTTGATAATAAGGAAGAGGTTGATGTTACAGTGTATGAGCCTGTCAGTGGTCGTGTTCTGGAGGTTATTACAGATCAGCCCGGAATGCAGCTCTATACCGGAAATTTCCTGGATGGGAAGAATATAGGCCATGGAGGTAAAGCACTCAATTTCAGATCAGGTTTATGCCTGGAATCGGGCCATTATCCTGACAGTCCTAATCATCCTGAATTCCCTGCAACTTCGCTTAATCCGGGAGAGACCTTAAAGACACGCACAATTTACAGATTTTCAGTTAAATAATTCATATATAAGCTCAAAATGAAAAGTATTTTAAAACAGATTGCTGAGGATTCACGAAAACAGGAAAGAGCTGATCAGGATATCGTCAGCCCTGAAATTGAAAACCTGTCTGCTTCCGGTAGCAGGCGCAATTTTCTAAAGAAAGCAGCTTTGGGAGGCATTGCACTGGGTGGTATGATGAATTTTACAATTGAGGATACAATTGCACAAACCACTGCAAAGGTTAGCCGTGCATCCACTCCTTCTGAACTGAAAATTACAGACATGAGGGTTGCTGTCCTTGGTAGTGCCGGTTGGCGCAGGGCAATTATTAAGATAGACACAAACCAGGGAATTTATGGTCTGGGTGAAGTAAGGGACGGAGCTGATGAGCGCTATGCACTCTTTCTTAAAAGCCGTATTCTGGGTCTGAACCCCTGCAATGTGGAGATGATATTCAAGATAATAAGACAATATGGATATCATGGACGTCAGGGAGGTGGAGTCTGCGCGGTTGAAATGGCTTTATGGGATCTCTGCGGCAAGGCTTATGGTGTTCCTGCCTGGCAGCTTTTAGGCGGCAGGTACCGCGATAAAGTAAGGCTTTATGCCGATACTCCTGGTGCTGATGATCCGGTAAAATTTGCGGAAACAATGAAAAGAAGAGTTGACATACAGGGATTTACATGGCTTAAAATGGATCTCGGAATACACGTGGTCGGTAAACTTCCCGGGGCACTCGTTAATACAAAGTTCTGGGACGGAGCAGTGGGTCAGTATGATACACGCGATTATATGGGTTATGGCAATACACTGCACCCATTTACCCAGGTACAGATTACTGAGAAAGGTCTTGAAGGTTTAGCCGTATATGTGGAAGATGTCAGAAATGCTGTTGGCTACGAGATGCCTCTCTGCGCAGACCATTTCGGCCATTTTGATGTAAATAATGCTATCCGGTTCGGGAAGACTATGGATAAGTACAGGCTTGCATGGCTCGAAGATATGGTGCCCTGGTTTTATACTGATCAGAACAAAACTCTTTCCGATGCACTGGAGACTCCCATAGCAACAGGAGAAGATATCTATATGCTTAAAGGCGGATTTAAACCATTGCTTGATATACATGCAGTGGATATTATTCAGCCTGATCTGGGTACATCAGGAGGGCTCCTTGAAACCAAGAGGATAGGTGATTATGCTGAAGAATGTGGCGTAGCAATGGCAATGCATATGGCAGGTTCTCCTGTATGCTTCATGGCAAACGTACATTGCGCAGCTGCAACCCAGAATTTTCTGGCACTGGAGCATCACAGCGTGGATGACCCGGAATGGGAACCTATTGTTAAAATGACAGGCAGCCAGCCTATGATTGCAAAGGGCTTTGCAAATGTTCCTCTAGACGCTCCGGGCCTTGGTATCGAACTGAACGATGAGGTTTGTAAAAAGCTGCTGAACCCAAAACAAAAAGGATACTTTGAACCTACACCTGAATGGGACGAAAAACGTTCTCATGACAGGCTCTGGAGTTAAGCGGTAATGAACAATGGACCGGAAAACGTTTTTCAACCGGAAACTTCTTTCCTGTACTCTGCTTATCTTCACTTTATGTCAGGGATGCACTTCATTGCATCAGCAACGGCTCATTATCAGCTGCAGTGAGGGGAATGATCTCTACAGGATATTAATTGAAAATAATATTCGATGCCTCAGGTTTAATACCCCGATTGAAGCTGTTGAGATGGCAAAACAAGGTTCAGGCGTATTTATCCTGGCTGACGGATATCCGGAAGAAATAACAATGATTGACTCATCTCTTTGTGAAAAGGCAAAAGAAAAAAACCTGAGGCTTTACATTGAATATCCTTCCTATATTCCCGGATTCAAGATTACTTCACCCCTGACAACCAGACTGGAAAGAGTTATTGTCACATCTGATTCAATTGGAGATCTCACTAAAATGCAGATACTGGCTCTCCATGACTGCAGCTTTATTCCATTAAACGTTGCTGATCCGCTTCTTGCGGTTAGTAAAGTCGCTGGATTTGACAGGGCAATATATGGACTGGATGAAGATTCTGAGACAAGGGCAATACTTTTTAAGCTTCCTGAAACAGGATGGCTTGTTTCAACAACCAAACTGAGTCAGTTCGTTACTGCGAGATACGCTCCGCAAAAGGCCATACAGGAAATATGGACTTATATCCTGAAACAAACGGAAGGCGATAGGACTCCTGAAAGGCGTCTTGAATGGACGCCTGAAGTGCGGCCATCCTATAGAAAAGATCAGAAGCTTCCTGATGGAGCTGCCCGGATGGCTGTCCAGAGGGGAGTGGATTGGCATTCAAGGGCAAAAATGCTCCTTAATAGTGAAGGGTGGAATGAGTATAAACAGCTGTGGAGATTGACCGATTCAAACATCTATACAACTGTTGATGCCATTGACAATGCTGCTCCTCAACCTGAAGCAGAGACTGGTGACGGGAGCTACGGAGTACTGGAAGGTATTGCATCCAGGGTTAATTATGACGGTAGTCAGCCTACACGATGGTGGCTCAGGAGCGACTCCAACGGAGAAAGCTCCCTTGCATTTGCTTTAAGATGGAAAATGGATGGAGACTCTGTCAGCAAGGCAATCTCCGGAAATCTGCTTGACTGGCTTTATTTCAAATCAGGCCTCTTTCAGAATGATTCAACCAGATCAAACTACGGGCTTCTCTACTGGGCGCCGGGAAATGCTCAGGCTCTTTATCAGGATAATGATGTTAAGGCAATACTTGGTTGTATTGGTACATCCGCTATTCTGAACTCGGACAGGTGGGATGAAGTGCTGGTTAAGAACATCCTGGGAAATTTCAGAACGACGGGAGTGAATGGCTTCCGTGGCCAGAGGCTGGAAAATCCTGACCTGCTGCGGAAAGGCTGGAAGAGCTATCATAACAGGAATTTGATACTGTTACAGCCACACTACGAGGCATGGATCTGGTCTTCATATCTCTGGCTATACGATAAGACAGGATGGAAGCCTCTTCTTGATAAGACCAGGAATGCTATAGCAATGATGATGAAAGCATATCCCGGAGAATGGCGGTGGACAAATGGCATACAGCAGGAGAGAGGACGAATGATCCTGCCACTTGCCTGGCTGATAAGGATAGATGACCGGCCGGAATACCGCGAATGGCTGAAACAGATCGCAACAGATATTGAAAAGTGCCAGGATGAGTCTGGCGCAATACGCGAAGAGCTGGGCCAGCTTGACCATGGTGATATGGCCCCTCCCTTATCCAATGCAGCATATGGTACTGGCGAAGCTCCTTTAATTCAGATGAACGGGGATTGTGCTTCCGACTTGCTTTACACCTGTAATTTTACATTTCTGGGTCTGAATGAAGCATTTGCCGCAACAGGTGATGATCAGTATAAAAGAATGGCTGACAAACTGGCTGATTTTCTTGTCCGTATTCAGGTAAGAAGTGAAAAACACCCTGGACTGGATGGCGGATGGTTCAGGGCATTTGATTACAGTCAGTGGGAATACTGGGGATCAAATGCAGACTCTGGTTGGGGTGCCTGGTCAATTGAAACAGGCTGGACACAGGCATGGATCCCAACTGTTCTGGCACTGCGTGAACTAAATGAAAATCTTTGGGATATATCGGCAAAAAGCAAGGTTAATAAGCATTTTGAACAGGTCAGGCACCAGATGTTGTCAGATATTGAATTTCAGTGATTTATCCGAACAGGAAAAATATTTCGGTGCTCTGCACCTTTATGATTATCTTTTGACTGCATTTCTACAAATATTATGCAGCTCTGCTGCTTTTTGGTATCGTTAGGATATTTTCTAATTACATTATTTTAAATATTATGCAACTCTCCTGCTATCAGGTATTCTTTGGATATTTATGATTTCATAAACTAAAATATTCTGCAATTCTGCTGCTTTTATAAAGGTCACGGTGCAGAGCACCATAATATTTGTAGCTTGATGTTTGCCATAAATTCAATAAGGTGCAGCGCACCGTAATATTTCTTTCTTATCATTTATGGTCAGGTAGTTTCTTTCCATATTGTTCCCAGATCTCTTTTGCAAGGGCAACTGAATTTCCTGCAGGTGCGGATAGGATTTTTTCTTCACGAAGAGTTATCCAGTTATCTTCCCATTCCATTATATCCTTTGTAAATTTTTCATAGTCAAGTTTTTTTCCTCCCGTGATCTCAGCTCTCATTTCTGCGAAGAATTTCTCCCACCTTGGAAGGTAATAACTGCTGTACAAACCCGACCAGTCCTTTATCGCATAACCATAGAGTATTCTTCCTCCCCATGTTGTAATAATCGCTCTTGCATTCCACTCATACAATTCAGCTTCTTTCGGGGTTG
The DNA here is from genome assembly GCA_963782945.1 of uncultured Bacteroidales bacterium. Lineage (GTDB taxonomy): Bacteria > Bacteroidota > Bacteroidia > Bacteroidales > VadinHA17 > LD21. The sequence goes on along the minus strand of CAWALO010000023.1, from coordinate 86,528 downwards.
AAGCATGTTTCCTGCTGTCTGCGATCCATTTTCCAAAAAGAAATTCCTCCCTGGTGCCCATTAAATCTTCCAGTTTATGGGAAAGTGCCAGAAATTCTGTTACAGATGTATCAAACTTACTTATATTTTTCTCCTGATAATTTACTGTGATTTCATGTAAGATATGTCCTGCATACTGACCAAATACCTGTCTGAAAAGATTCACCAGATCGTACTGGTAAGCATCAATATCTTTTAAATCACCCGCCGCTCTGATAAGCGATCGTGCTCCGGATACTGCAGCTTCATCCGGCAGGATATCATCTTTAACAGGGAAAGGCCGTTGAATTACAGGATTAGTCTCAAAAAGTCCGCTTTTGGTATAATAGTAATCAAAAATATTATCCCAGCCAGTAATAATGCTATCGTTAAGATTTCCATACCTGCATTGCAGATATTTTCTTTTCCATTCCTTGAGGTCCGGTACACCCTTTTCCCACATTAAATCTGTAACAAGTTCATATGTGACAGGATTATAGTCGAGCCCCTCCATCATAAGACCCATACCTGCAAGATCTCCTTTCCCCGGATCAGAGAGAGCTTTTTCAAAATTCTCAGTGATTTGTGTCAGACCTCCGAACATGCTTACATTATCGCCAAAATTTGATATTACTGACCATACCCATGGCTTGCCATACCAGCCATCATGTTTATACCATCCGGTAAGTTTCCATGATTCGCCCATGAGTTCAAGTGCTATCATCCGGTTATCAGGTACACCGTTAAAATATGCTTTTGTTCTCTCCCTGGTCCAGAAGTCAAGTTCCTTGAATGGCCATGTCTGGATAACCCATTTCCCTTCGGGATCTGCCTGATCAATGGCTGAAAAGATTTTCCTGCTCATACTTCCTAGGTACGCAGTGTCACCATGGGCTGGCTGCATTTCAATAAACTGGTCGATAGCATAAAGATGATCAGTCCCGTATTCTTTTGTCTGTTCAGCAATAAAATCCTTTGCAATGCTGATGAATAGCGGATCTTCCCAATCCAGGAGATATGTCGCAGGAAAGTCAAGCCAGGTAAGGTTTGTAAATTTCAGGCCAGGATTATTCTTTACCAGGGAAGGAGGGATATGGCCGGTAAAGCCTTGCAGAACAGGTGTCATCCCAAGCTGACGTTCCCTGCTGAGAATTTTTTTCTGAAGCATGTTTTCATCTTCAATCCACGACTGAGGCAAAGGTCCTCCGAAACCATCAATGCATCCCATTCTGCCAAAGGCATTATAGGCAGGTCCGACGAAGAAATCCTTCAGCTCTTTCTCGGAGACGCCGTATTTTTTATATACCCGCTGCCAGATTATTTCCTGGCCCATAGGGGCAAGCGGCATATTGATCCCGTTCATCGCCATCCAGTCGATCATTCGCTCCCACTGTTCCCAGTCCCAGAATGACATTGAATAAGAGAATGTACAATAATTAAAGATGTATCTGTATTGATATGGCGTAACCTTTCTGATCTTTCTGAAATCAGCCGGCAGATCACCTTTTATATTCAGATTACTTCCGCATCGCCAGTTGTATGATGAATTGCAGTAATTTTTCAGATAGTAGTTGAACCCGCTGCAAAGGGCAATTCCGGAAGAGCCACTTAAGATTATCTTTCCTTTTGATGCCTCTATCTCAAAAACATCCTTATCTCCCTCTTTATCAATAATCTTAAGGATGAAATTATCAGCATATGAAGGCAATACTCTGCGTATTACACCTGCAGCCTCTCTGACCTGTTTATTGCTGATATCCCTTTCAGAACATGAAAAGGACATTATTGATAATATTATAGTTATAAACGAAGTAAATATCCTTTGAGCTTTCATATGAAAATAGTTTCAATTATTAACTACGGAACTACACAGTGTTACACGGAGTAAGACACGGAGTAAGTTACCTAATTTATAATCAACTCGCGAGTTACTTTTGTATTAACTTTATAATAGCTTAAATTTAGCAAGACATTTAAAGCTGGACTATATATTTTATCAAGGTAGGTTTTCAGGGACAAACAACAGTGTTCCTCCGTGAAACACCGTGTAACCCCGTGGTTAAAAAGATTATATAGGAATTCATTTAAATTTGCAGATATTGTTCAGCATCTTTTATTAAAACAGATTAACACTATATGGAAATTATTAAAAACTTAAAACATTTGAGGCTTGTGCAGAGAACTATCAATTTGATCTTAATCCTGATATTCACTCTATCCGGATGTAAAAGTGTGAGAGCTCCGGAACCTTCTTTTTCATCTATTGAATCGGGATTCAGAAACATTCCCGATACTGTCCAGACAAGCGTCTACTGGTACTGGCTGTCTGATAACATTTCCAAAGAGGGTGTTGTGAAAGACCTTGAATCAATGAAGAAAGTTGGCATCAACAGGGCATTCATTGGCAACATTGGTCTGAGTGATTTACCTTCAGGGAGCGTAAAAATATTTACAGATGAGTGGTGGGATATCCTGCATACTGCACTTAAGAAGGCCACCGAGCTTAAAATTGATATAGGCATCTTCAATTCACCAGGCTGGAGTCAGTCAGGCGGCCCATGGATAAAACCCGAACAATCGATGCGCTATCTCAATTCATCGGAAATTCATGTCATCGGACCGCAAAAATTCAATACTAAGCTTACAGTTCCAAATAAAGATTTTGAACGGGTGAAGGTGATTGCCTGCAAAATTCCTATAGTGTATACTCAGTCATTCAACTCTCTTAACCCGGTTATCAATTCCATCCCGGGAATCGCAGAAATCAAAAATATAATGGATGATGATACATCCACTTTTGTATTACTTAAACCGGGTATGAAGTTAACAGTCAACATTGAAGCATCAGAAAATTTCAATGTTCGCAGCCTTATTATTCAAACAGCCAGGCTTCCCATTAAAGCAAGTGTTGAATTATTCGTTAAAACTGATTCCGAATTTAAAAAGATTAAAGTTTTCGATATTGACAGGAGTAATCCGGGTCTGACAGTCGGATTTGATCCTTATGCACCTGTAGTCATTACAGTACCTGAAACTCAAGCAAGGAAATTCAGCCTGGTGTTCACAGGTCAGAAACCCTCCGGTGGCATTGCTGAAATCGAGCTTTCCTCTATGCCAATGGTGGAGAGATTTCCTGAAAAATCCCTGGCAAAGATGTTCCAGACTCCCCTGCCTTACTGGAATTCCTATATGTGGCCGGTGCAGCCAGAGCTTGATGATAAAAGCCTTGCAATTGATCCCCTGAATGTTAAGGACCTGACAAATAAGATAAGTGCTGACGGAATTCTCACCTGGGATGTGCCGGAAGGTGAATGGATGATAATAGATGCAGGAATGACAACAACCGGAGTGGTAAATGAGCCTGCAACGCCTGAAGGGACTGGCCTTGAAGCTGATAAGATGAGCAAGAGGCATATAGCTTATCATTTTGACTCCTTTCTTGGGGAAATCCTGCGGAAAATTCCTCCTGAAGACAGGAAATCATGGAAAGTAGTGGTGGAGGACAGCTATGAACGGGGCGGTCAGAACTGGACAGACGGTTTTATAGAAGATTTCACAGAAAAATACGGATATGATCCTGTGCCATATATACCTGTTTTGCGGGGATATGTTATCGGCACCAGGGCTATTTCTGACCGTTTCCTATGGGATCTCAGAAGACTGGTGGCTGACAAGATTGCCAAAGATTATGTAGGAGGTTTGAGGGATATAAGTCACAAAAACGGACTGACAACCTGGCTTGAAAATTATGGTCACTGGGGCTTCCCTGCTGAATTTCTTCAATATGGTGGAGAGTCTGATGAGGTCGGAGGTGAATTCTGGAGCGAAGGTGATCTGGGGAACATAGAAAACCGGGCAGCTTCTTCATGTGCTCATATTTACGGAAAGAGGAAGGTGTCGGCTGAGTCATTCACTTGTGGCGGAGCTCCTTTTTCACGTTATCCCGGGAAGATGAAACAGAGGGGAGACCGCTTCTTTTGTGAAGGAATAAATAATACACTGCTTCATGTTTTCATTCATCAGCCGGGCGATATTCCCCCGGGGGTGAATGCGTGGTTCGGAAATGAATTTAACCGTCTTAATACATGGTTCAGCCAGATGGATACCTTTATCCGGTATCTTAAAAGGGCCAATTTTATGCTGCAGCAGGGAACCTATGCAGCTGACGTTGCTTACTATATAGGAGAAGATGTTCCAAAAATGACAGGGATCTGTGATCCGTCCCTTCCTGCCGGTTACTCGTTCGATTATATCAACAGTGAAGTCATTATGAACAGGCTGTCAGTAAAAGACGGTCGACTTACCCTGCCGGACGGAATGAGCTACAGGATCCTGGTTCTGCCAAGGCTGAACAGTATGCGGCCTGAACTATTGAAGAAGATCACTGAATTGGTTAAACAGGGAGCAATAATACTCGGAACAGCTCCGAACCGTTCCCCAAGCCTTCAGAATTATCCTGACTGCGATAAGCAGGTTCAGAAGCTTGCCTCCGCTCTCTGGGGTAATGTTGATGGGATTAAGGTAAAAAGCGCCAGAGTTGGAAAGGGGATGATAATATCCGGTATGACTATGAAAGATGCCCTTGGTTTAATTGATGTTATCCCTGACTTCAAGGTCAATGAAGGTGATCCAGTCCTGTTTATCCATCGCAGATTGGTGGAAGGCGAGATCTTTTTCGTATCAAACCAGTCAGAAAAAACAATCAGAATAACCCCGGAATTAAGAGTATCCGGAAAAATACCTGAGCTGTGGGACGCTGCAAGCGGTAGTATACGTGACCTTCCGGAATATACTTCCGGAGCAAGGACAACAACTGTACCGCTGAAGCTGGAAGCTTTTGAAAGTGCATTCATTATTTTTCGTAAAAGCATTCAGAAAAAAGATGAAAAGAGTTCATCTGTTAATTTTCCTGAGCTGAAGGCTATAACTGAAATAACAGATCCATGGATAGTTACATTTGATTCAGCCAGCCGTGGACCACACAGACCAGTGATTTTTAACAAACTTTCAGACTGGACGCTAAACAGTAATGACAGCATCAGATATTATTCAGGTACAGCATTGTACAAATCAGGCTTCATTCTCGGGACGTTGCATCCGGATGGGAATTTGTATCTTGATATCGGACCCGTTAGCGGGATGGCCAGAGTGAAAATAAACGGGAATGATGCCGGAGGCTTGTGGACTTACCCATGGAGAGTGGATATCTCGACTCTTGTAAAAGAAGGCGAAAACAGAATTGAGGTTGAAATTGTTAACACCTGGGTTAACCGGCTGATAGGAGATAGTAAACTCCCTGTAAATAAGCGCAGAACTTGGTGTTTTGTAAATCCGTTTAACCCGGAAAGTCAGCTCGCTGCTTCAGGAATGATTGGCCCTGTGCAAATTTTTTATGCTGAAAAATAGCAAACTCACTGTGACTTTAGCTATTTTTAAAATCTTATAATCTGAAACTAATTATTATTTATTCCCATGACAACAAGACGTGAATTTGTAAAAAACACAGTAATAACATCTGCAGCTCTGGGGCTGGCACCGGCATTATCGGGAGCTCTGGCCGGTTGTGCACCCTCAGACAGGATCAACATTGGTTTGATAGGATGCAACGGGATGGGTTTTGCAGACCTGAAAGCATTTCTTGATCATCCCCAGGTTGAATGTATTGGATTGTGTGATATTGATGAAAGTGTACTTAACAGGCGGGCAGCAGATGTCGAGAAGATTCGTGGTAAGAAACCTGCAAATCTCTATAAAGACTGGCGCAAACTTATCGATAATAAAGAAATTAATCTGGTAATTATCGGAACACCTGATCACTGGCACTGTCTGCAAATGGTTGCTGCATGTGAGGCAGGAAAAGATGTCTATTGCGAAAAACCAATCGGAAGAACAATAGAGGAGTGCAACGTGATGGTAGATGCGGCAGCAAAATACAAAAGTGTTGTTCAGGTTGGTCAGTGGCAGAGAAGTGATCCGCACTGGCAGGATGCTGTTAGTTTTATACAGTCAGGGAAGCTTGGTAAGATCAGACTCGTCAGGGTATTTTCATACCAGGGCTGGTGTCCCACAATCCCGGTGCTGGCTGATGAACCTGTTCCGGCAGGAGTAGATTATGATATGTGGCTGGGACCTGCTACCAGCCGACCCTTTAACCGTAACCGTTATCATTTCACTTTCCGCTGGTTCTGGGATTATGCCGGCGGTCTGATGACCGACTGGGGTGTCCATCTTCTCGACTACGCCCTTTTCGGCATGAATGTTACAGCGCCAAAGTCTGTTATGGCAATGGGAGGCAAGTACGGTTATCCCGATGATGCATGTGAAACACCTGACAGCCTGCAGACTATTTATGAATTTGACGGATTCAATGTTTTGTGGGATCATGCAATAGGTATCAATGATGGTGCATATGGCAGGGAGCATGGCTTGGGTTTCGTTGGAGAAAACGGAACACTTGTAATAGACAGGGGAGGCTGGGAGGTTATTCCCGAGATTGTAAGCGGGACAAAACGTATGGAAGCTGTACCTCTGAAACAGGGTAGCGACCGGGGCTTGAAGAACCATGTCAGGAATCATCTCGACTGTATTAAAAGCCGCAATCAGAATACCAATGCCAGCGTGGAAATTGGTGCACATATTGCCAAGTTCTCCAGCCTTGGAAACATTGCATACCGTACGGGCAAAAAACTCATCTGGGATGGCACTAAATTTACAAACGATGCAGAAGCCAATAATTATCTTATCCCTCAGTACAGGGAGCCTTGGAAGTTACCCAGGATCTGAGCTGTATTGGATTGTTGTGCGAGTGAAGGCAATAGCAGCCTTTTTAATAATTGTTGTCAGTTTCTGCATGGTTGGCTGCAACCAGCCTTACCCGGAATTCACTGAAAGGACTCTTGACAGTGCTTTGGTAAAAGACTGCTGGACCAAAACAATTGGCGATCTCAATGGAGATGGAGTAAATGATCTTGTTATCGGGGGACATGTGAGTGGCGGAATCTGGATATATTATTCTCCTGATTTTAAAAGAGAACAGGTCACTGACAGGACGGGGGCGTCAACTGATGCGGAAATTGCCGATATAGATAATGACGGAGATAATGATCTGGTGGCAGTATTTGACAATGAGATACTATGGTTTGAAAATCCGGGGTGGTCAGTGCATATGGTCAAAGACTCACTTACAGCACATGATATTGTAGTTACTGATTTTAACGGAGACAGTTTGATTGATATAGCTGCCCGGAATCAGGGGGAATTCGGAGCTTCAGGGAAAAAAATCTTTATCCTGAAACAGGTTGACCCGGATAGCTGGAGCTATTCAGAAATACCAATCAGGGACGGAGAAGGATTGGAAAGCGCTGATCTCAACAATGACAAAAGGTCAGATATATTAATTAACGGTTCATGGTTTGAAAATTCGGGAGATATACAACAATGGAAGGAACACATCTTCACCGATACGTGGGTATGGAAGAATGCTTTCATAAGTTGTGCTGATATTAATAATGACGGGAAAACTGATATAATAATGTCACCCTCGGAATTAAGCGGGACTAAATACAGGATCTCCTGGTTTGAAGCTCCTGAAATTTCCAATCACAAATGGAAAGAACATATCGTTGTACCGGTAATTGAAACTGTAATTCATTTCATTGGAGGTGCCGATTTTAATAATGACGGCAAGGCAGATATTGCGTATGCCGGAATGACCCAGGGTACTGATCCGGATGAGGTTGCAATATTGTATAACCTTGGAAAGAACAAGTGGGAAAAGAGAGTTATCAGTACAGGCGGTTCTCATAGTATGAGGATAACAGATATTGATAATGATGGAGATCTTGACCTGTTTGGGGCCAACTGGAATGATAATTTTGTAAAAATCTGGTTGAATGAGGTTAAGTAATAACTTCTGTAAGAAAGTTAATGATGAAAAGTCTCTTCCTTCAATTTCTGATTATCGGGTTAACAATAAATCTGGCTTGTTCTCAGAAGCTTGCTCTTGACAAATGGAAATATATTGAGGCTGACAATAACAGAGGGAAATGGGGAGATTGGGCTGAGCCTGAATGGCTGCGCTACTTTGGACTTGATATTATGGATATAAATAAGGACGGGTTATAAAGATATTATTTCAGGACGTTACTTTTATCTTAATCCGGGGGGCAACATGGAGGGGAAATGGACCCGGTCAGACCTGGGTATGAATGTGGATGGATATTTGTTCGTTGATGTAGATGGAGATGAATACGCTGATGTAATCGCAGAGGCCCTGCCTGATGTTTATTGGTTTGAAGCTGACAATTGGACCGGCTCATCCTGGACCTGCAGGAAAATTGGTGAAATTCCCAAAACTGATCATGTAAATGGCCAGGGAGGTCGTCATGATCAAATAATTAAGGGAGGTAAAGAAGAAATTATTCTGGCTGCTGAAGGAGGAATATATGCAGCAGAGATCCCGGATCAGCCCGATTTGCAATCTGACTGGGTTTTCAATCTGATAATTAAAACCGGCTCCTCCGAAGGAATTGGAGTGGGAGATATTGATGGCGACGGGGATCTTGATCTGGCTTCGGGTGATATGTTTGAAGAGGACAAGGATATATCCAGACAAGTGTACTGGCACGAAAATCCGGGTTCAATTAAAACGGAATGGGTAAAACATCATATAGGAGCTGCCGTAAATGCCGCTGACAGGATTGAAATTGCCGATTTCAACGGAGATGGCAAACCAGATATTGCTGTATCGGAAGAGATGTGGCCTGGTCTTGAACCGATGGCCAATCTTCTGGTTTTTACTAATCCGGGAAGCGGATTTAGTGGCAAATGGGGGAGAGATATATTATTTACAGGCTATTCCATTAATAATCTTGATGCCGGGGATATTGATAATGATGGTGATATAGATCTTGTTACCTGCGAACATAAAGGCAAGGAGTTCAGACTTATGCTGTTTGAAAACGATGGAAAAGGAAAATTTGCAATGCATTCACCCGATAAAGGACACGAAAGTCACCTGGGGACCCTGCTGGCTGACCTCGATTCAGATGGTGATCCGGATATAGTCAGTATTGCATGGGATAATTATAAATTTCTTCATATCTGGCGAAATGATGCCATTAAATCTGATATCAGCTGGAAGCATTTATCAACAAAGAATGGAGAATTGCCTCCTTCAAACGGAGGGAAGGAACAAACTTCCTGCCTTGTTGCCGATCTTGATAAAGACGGTTTCAAGGATTTTATTATCACCGACAGGAGCGTGACCCCTTCAGTATTATGGTACAGATATAATCAGGGGAAATGGGATACATATATTATCGACAATTCTCCGATTAGTATTGAGGCCGGAAGTGCTGTTATTGATATTGACAATGACGGCGATCAGGATATAATTTTCGCAGGTGATTACAGCAGTAATGAAGTATGGTGGTGGGAAAACCCTTATCCGCAATACAGAAATGATAAAAACTGGAAGAGGTACAATATTAAGAAATCAGGTGAAAATAAACATCACGACTTAATGACAGGTGATTTTGATAATGATGGTTATCCCGAACTTGTTTTCTGGAACCAGGGCGCAAATACCTTATTCATAGCAGAGATCCCTGTGAATCCAAAAAAATCTGAGGAATGGGTAAGTACTCCTGTTTATGTCTATGATGATGACAGTGAGATGGAACCAAGGGGAGGGATAGCTGCATACCCTGCATGGAGGGGGAGAAATGAACACGAAGGTCTGGCAAAGTCAGATATTGACGGAGACGGTATTATTGACATTGTGGGTGGAGGCAGATGGTTTAAATATATTGGGAAAGGAGAGTTCAGAGCCAATCTTGTGGATGCATCATATACTTTCACAAGGGCTGCTGCCGGGCAACTTATTGAAGGCGGTCGTCCTGAGATATTACTTACAATAGGTGATGGCCTCGGTCCACTCCTTCTTTACGAATGGAGAGAGAAAATGGGCGATCAATCCAACACGCTCTCAGGATCAGGAACATGGGTGCCAAAAAAAGTAATAGAAACATTGTATGACGGACATACGCTTGATATTATTGATTTTAATGGCGACGGTCATCCCGATATCTTTTCGGCAGAAATGAAGCTCAATCCGGATAATCCGGGAGCCATCAGGATTTTACTTGGAGACGGTAAAGGGAATTTTGTTCACCATATTGTTGACGGAGATATTGGGTGTCACGAAGGAAAGGTTTTCGACTTTGAGGGTGATGGAGATTATGACATCCTGTCCAAGCCTTACAACTGGGATGCACCCAGAATAGATCTCTTTATCAATGATACAAAGAAATAGAGTTGGAAATATTAACTTCATGAAGAGACTTATACTTTTCATTACTGTTTTGTTGTTTATATCGATTTACACGTATGGGCAGGAGATAAAATTTGAAACCTCATTAGTCACAAATTCGGTGGCGCTTCATCCATTGATTTTCGATGTGAATAAAGACGGGAAGAATGACATAGTTGTTGTGGACGATTATAATGATTCAGAAGGCAGCGATGCAGTGAATATTAAAACCGTTTCCTGGTTTTCAGATCAGGGGAAAGCTGGTGGAGGAGGTTTCAAAAGAAAAGTCATCGCAGAGATCAACTACAGATCATGCGGTATTGCTTCTGCCGATATCGACAATGACGGATATACCGACATCATTGGCCGGTATGACACTGACGGTGATGATAATAACGAAACGGGGAGTATTTTCTGGCTGAAGAATCCATATGGTTCAAAAAAAGATGATGGAAAACCATGGCAGAAATCTGACATCGGCTATAGTACCTATTCCAAAGACATATTGACTACTGATTTTAACGGTGACGGCAAAACAGATATTATTGCCCGTGGAGTAGATGAATGTGTAAGAGTTTATATCCAAATCTCACCCCTTAAATGGAGTACAGTAAAAATTGACGCTCCGCATCATGATGGGACCGATATTGCCGATATTGACCGGGATGGCGATCCGGACATTGTTGTTAACGGCCTGTGGTACGAAACACCCTCAGACCTTTTTAAAGGAGTTTGGGAAAAACATGATTATGCCCCGCGATGGTATCAGCAAAAAACGGGTAAAAGGGAGCATGGTTTGATAATAATACTAAAGTTGCTGTAATAGACATTGATGATGATAGTTGTCCGGATATTATTGTTTCAAATGCAGAAAACAGTGGCTATTCGATATGCTGGTATAGAAACCCCGGAAAAGCTTTTGATAAAAACTGGGAGGAGCATGTCATTGGTTATATGGATTTTGCCCATACGCTCAAAATTGCCGATATGGATAATGATGGAGACAAAGACATTGTTTCCGGTTCATTGATTCTATATAATGATCCTAATCCGGAAGGATATCACCCGGTTACCGTATTTGTTAACAAAGGAAACAACCTCGAATGGGAAAAGCAGGTGATTTCAGAGAAAGCATGCTATGGTGGTACGACAGGAGATTTTGACAATGATGGTGATATCGATATTGTTGCACCAAGAAACTGGGACAAAGCCCCTCTGTATTTGTGGAGAAACCTTACAAGCGACAAACTTAATTTCTCTGCAATCAGTATAACAGAGACAACGGAACAGGGCATCCCCAGCCTTAAAATTGAAACCTCTGCGGCAACCTATATTTTTGACAAAGCCGGTGGCGGATTTATAAGCATGTTTGACAAAAACGGCAAGGACTGGATCAGTTTCAGAACCGGCGATTTTCCTCCCCCCGGAAACGCTGCATCAAGATACAGAGGCATTCCAAACCTGGGCATCGGTGGTGAAGATGAAGATGCCGGTCATCCTGGTTTTGATAAATGTATAACAAGGATAATAGCTCCGAATGTAATTGAAACCTCAACAAAGTCAGGGAAATGGAAATTCCGCTGGGCATTTTATGATTCCTTCGCGAAAATGACAATGGTAAAAACTTTACCTGATGCGCCCTACTGGTTCCTCTATGAGGGAACTCCAGCCGGGAAATATGATCCTGAAAAAATGTACTGGGGAAACAACCTCGATGGTAAACGGGAAGATTTCCCTGACTTACTGGAAAATACGGCTGTTTTTAAAAATCTGAACTGGGTATATGTCGGACAGAAAAGTTATCCCTGGATTTTATTTTTCAGACAGGTGCATCCTGATGAAAAAACAGATATGTTTTCCTATATGGGAAATACACGGGGTGATTCAAAAAAATCACCCGATGGAATGGTATGTTTTGGTTTTGGCAGGGCTCACAATACAATACCGGTTCTTAAGGGTGAAAATACTGAGTTCATTATCGGCTTTCTTGACAAAGAAATCATTACTCCGGAAGATCATGAATTTGCCAGGACAAAAATTGAAGCACTAAGATGAAGAATCCACTGAAAATATTATACCGGCAATTTTTATTATACTTTTTCAATTATAAAAATATCCAAACCATGAAGAATTGTCTTATTATCTCTCTTTGTTTTATTTCTTTCTGCAGTAACATCAACTACTTCTGCCCAGCAGACATCCGATCCCTACCCTTTCCGTAATCCTTCACTGTCTGTTGAGGAGAGGGTTAATGATCTTGTTTCGCGGATGACTCTTCAGGAGAAAGCCGACCAGCTTCTTTATACTGCTCCTGCAATCCCGCGACTCGGAATCCCTGCCTACAACTGGTGGAATGAGGCTCTTCACGGCGTTGCCCGATCGGGATATGCAACAGTATTCCCTCAATCAATAACTATTGCCAATTCGTGGGATGAGGGACTAATGTTTAATGTGGCAAATGCTATTTCCGATGAGGCAAGAGCAAAATACAATGAGTACCAGAGGCGCGGGAAAACAGGTATTTATCAGGGACTTACTTTCTGGTCGCCAAATATCAACATCTTTCGCGATCCGAGATGGGGAAGAGGGCATGAGACATATGGTGAAGATCCATTCCTTACCGGTCGCATGGGGTATGAATTTGTAAGAGGCATGCAGGGGGATGACCCTAAATATTTAAAGACAGTTGCAACAGCCAAACATTATGCAGTTCATTCAGGACCGGAACCTCTCAGGCATTCATTCAATGCCAAAGTAAGCGAACCGGACCTGAGAGAGACATATCTGCCAGCTTTCCGCACACTGGTTGTGGATGCCGGAGTATATTCCGTAATGGGAGCCTATAACAAATTCCGTGATTTTCCATGCTGTGCAAATCCGATACTATACGGGATCCTGAGAAATGAGTGGGGATTCAAAGGCTATATCGTTTCTGACTGCGGGGCCATCTCGGATTTTTATAAATTCAACGGCTATGCAAAAGATGCTGCTGAGGCAGCTTCACAGGCAGTTAAAGCGGGGACTGATCTGGAGTGCGGCTCAGAGTATAAAAATATTATAGCAGCTGTTGGCAGAGGACTTACTTACCGAAGCTGAAATTGATATATCAGTTAAAAGACTGTTTACTGCAAGGTTTAAACTTGGGATGTTCGATCCTGGTGAAATTGTTCCTTACTCGCAAATACCATTTTTTGTAAATTGTTCTGATTACAATAATTCACTTTCACGGGAGGCTGCCAATAAATCAATTGTTCTTCTGAAGAACGGGAATAATATGCTTCCGCTTTCAAAAGCGATTAAAACGATTGCAGTGGTAGGTCCGAATGCAGATAATTTTGAATCGCTTATCGGAAATTACAATGGAGTGCCTAAAGATCCGGTTACTATATTGAAAGGGATTACTAATAAAGTCACTCCCGATACAAAGATTATTTATGCTGAAGGCAGCGATCTTGCTGAAGGTATTCATAATCTCTCCCCGATACCCTCGAGATACCTTCTGACTCCTGACGGCATTCAGGGAGCTTTCGGAGAGTATTTTAACAACAGGGAGATGAAAGGAGAGCCTGTCTTTACAAGAGTTGATGACAATATTAATTTCTACTGGGAACACCTTTCTCCAAGGTATGACATGCCTGATGACGATTTCGGAATCAGATGGACCACTTATCTTGTGCCACCCGAGACAGGAACTTATTACCTGGGAAGCTGGGGTACCTCGGGTTATGAGATCCTGCTTGAAGGTAAACAGGTAATATCTGCAAGGAGTGATGATTCCGGATTCCATATTGAGGTTCCGGCAGAACTTAAGGCAGGTCAGAAATATAAGATTGAGGTTCTCTATAAAAATTATGCCGGGGATGCTGACATTAAGCTGCTATGGGCCCGGCCGCGTGTAAATCTTGTTGAAAATGCTGTAAAAGCTGCAAAGGAAGCTGATGTAACGGTTCTCGTTCTGGGATTGTCGCAACGTCTCGAAGGTGAAGAGATGCCAATTAAACTGGAGGGATTCAGCGGCGGTGATCGTACTGATCTTAATTTACCGGCAGTACAGGAACAGCTTCTTGATGCTGTTTGTGCAACAGGAAAACCTGTAATTGTAATACTTGCTAATGGTGGAGCCATGTCTGTAAATAGTGTGCAGGAGAAGGCTGACGCAATTCTGCTTGCAGGGTACGGAGGCCAGCAGGGAGGAAATGCAGTGGCAGATGTCCTTTTTGGTGATTACAATCCTGCCGGAAGACTTCCGGTTACATATTACAAGTCCATTGATCAGATCCCTCCATTTGAGAACTACGATATGAAGGGAAAAACTTACAGGTTCTTTACCCAGGAACCTCTTTATCCCTTTGGATTTGGCCTGAGTTATACCACATTCACCTACAGTAATTTATCTTTTCCTGCCAAATCAATGACCGGTGAACCGGTTAAAATAAAAGTTACCGTCAGCAATTCAGGAAAAGTCGCCGGGGAAGAGGTAGTTCAGCTTTATCTTACCGATGAAAAAGCTTCTACTCCCAGACCTGTCCGCCAGCTGGAGGGATTCAGAAGGATATCATTGAAGCCTGGTGAAAGCAAAGAGGTAGAATTCACCCTGGAACCAAGGCAATTCTCGATAATCAATAAAAAGGATAAACGGGTAATTGAACCGGGCTGGTTCACCATCTCTGTCGGGGGCAAGCAGCCCGGTTTCAAGGGCTATCTCGATCCGCAGTGCACCCAGGTCCTCACAGGAAGGATCAGTCTTACTGGAAAAGAGATCCCATTTGCTAACTGATTCGAACAATCATAAAGATTAGAAAATATTGTAGGGACACAATGTAGGGACACAGTGTAGGGACACAAGATCTTGTGTCCCTACCTACTATTCTCCCCTGAGCTTTTTCATCAGCCAGTTATTCAGGGCCTCGGTTTGTTCCGGAAAAGTCCAGTGACCTGTTTCCTGGTACAGATGAAGTTCTTTTGGAGCAGTTATGACATTATATGCTGCATACATTGAAGTAGGAGGACAGGTTATATCATTATACCCCCATGTAAGATAGCCGGGGACAGTAATTCTTCTTGCAAAATTCACAACATCGAAGTATCCGAGAGTTTCAACTTCGTTTGGTTTTGGTTCTGCCTCCCTGAAGTAATGTGGCCAGCCTCCGGCTCTTTTGTTGAGATATCCGGTGTGGTCACACATTGCCGGATATAGTCCTGCCATAAACTTTATTCTTTTGTCAAGTCCTGCTGTAATAATTGTTAGCGCTCCGCCCTGGCTTCCTCCTGTCACTCCGATGTCGGAACCATTAAATTCAGGGAGTGAGAAAACAAAGTCCACTGCCCTTACACAACCCAGGAATACTCTTTTATAGTAATGAACATTCCTGTCATTCATTTTCACTGACCAATATGATGAAAGAGCTCCGTTCATCAGGTTCTCATAGACCTGCTGGTCGAGATTTACAGGTATCCCATGTATCCCGATCTCCAGGGTGATAAATCCGAGTCCGGCTGTTTTTGAATCACCTCCGTAAGGACGTATTCCTGCACCCGGAACTCTCAGAATTGCAGGGTATTTGCCGGTTTTTTTTGGCACAGCCAAGTATACCGTAAATCCTTGAGCCCTGTGCCTCATTCTGAAAGCTTATGTGGTATACATTTGCATCGCTGGTGCATCTTTCAGGCATAAGGGTAAGTTTAGGATCGAGGTTTATCTTGCGGGCTTCCCCAATTGTATTGCTCCAGAATGTATCAAAGTCAGCAGGATCTTTGACTGTTGGCTGTATCTTTTCAGGTTCAAAGCCTGCCGTGGCAAGGCCTTCATATTTCCTGCCATCGACAACAGCCCATACTCTCAGACGGTAAAATCCCGGAGTTTTCATGGTACCGGTGAATTCAGTCCTGCCATTTTTAAGTATCACACCTTCCTTTTTCTTGTCAGGCAGCATTTCTGGTCCGGCCTCATAATCGATTGTTACATTCTCCAGCAGGTTTCCGTATTGAAGTACCTGAACAGAAAATTTTGCTTCTTCGTTAACCTTGTATGTCCAGTCTTTATGATCGCATGAGACGATTACCTTAACGAGGCTGGTTGCCGGCTGAGATAAGGCATTAAGTGATAATGCCATAAAGATTACTGACTGAAATATCAGTCTGCTGATTGTGTTTTTCATCTGGTTATTTTTTTGTTTAAAATCATAAAATAAAATTCCTGTAAGAGCCGTTCTACTTTCTTCAGCAGTGCCAAGAAGTTACCCTTTACGGCTGATTTCTGTCAGCGCCTCATTATTTACAAGTTTTATATCCTTCTCATGAAGTTCAATTAATCCATCCTTTTCAAATATTTTTAATAGTTTGACTGTGCTTTCAGTTGAAATGCCAGCAAAATCAGCGAGATCTTTTCGTGAAAGAAGCTGAAAAATTTCAGCTTTATCTGCCCTGATAGTGTCAATATATAATAATGTTTCTGCCAGCCGTCCGTTCATCTGCTTATACATCAGGCTGCGTACAGTTCCGAGCAGGTTTGTATTTTGTTCACAATACCTTTTAATTATCTGAAAGCCGAATTTCCCATTCTCCTTCGCCACTTTTGCAATAGCATCTTTTTCAACAAGAAAGACCTGGCAATCAGTAATTGCAACAGAAGAATAAGTAAATGTATTCCCTGAAAAAACAGATGAAAGGCCAATAAATTCACCTGGTTTTATAATTCTGAGATTATAGCTCCTGGTCCCATCGCCTTCCAGATACTGTTTTACAAATCCGCTTATTATAAATAATACATATGAGGCGAATGCACCCTGTTTAGTTAGATTATCATCTTTACGGAAAAGCACCTGGGTTTTGCTTGCCCTTACAACTTCAGCCTCTTCAGGTAAAAGCATCTGAAAGCAGGGTGCCTGGATATCACAAATAAAATCGCTGTCAGTTTCTAAAATAGTTTTCATCACTTAAAGATTCATCAAAAGGTACAAAGTTAATTTAAATCAATAAAGAAGTTGTCATGAATCAACCGTTAAGATGTCGCACTGCACTCACAATTCCTTTATTTATGTGACAACACAAAGTATTTTTGTCACATAAATTAAAATCTGATAAGTCATGTTGTACACTAATTTAAAACACCTGGAATCAATTGCTGATCATAATAAGGCAATAAATGAAAATGAAAATGTAATGGTAATTTGCGGACGCATGGGTCCGATGTGTATACCTGTTTATGGAATAGCCGAGGAACTTGAAGCTGAATATAAGCATATTAAGTTTTATGATATGGAGTTTGATAATCCAGAATCATCTGTCATCCGGAGTCTTCCAGAAGTTCGGGGATTTATGGGAATCCCTTTTACCATTTATTACAGGAATGGTAAAGTGGTAAAAGCTACCTCAAGCATTCAGACAAAAGATCAGGTAAAAGAGATATTGAACATAGAGTTTTCTGCAGAAGTAACAGTTTAAATATTTAATAACAATTTGATATGCAAACGACTTTAATAGTAATCATGACAATAATAGCTATTCTGGTATCACTCTATTTTATTGCACGTGCAAGAATGAAAAAAATACCGGTAGTCGCTGATAGTGACAGGATACTGACATTGACTGATAAAAATTTTCAGCATCAGACAAAAAACAAGCTGGTACTGGTCGATTTCTGGGCAAGCTGGTGCGCACCATGCAGGATGATGGCTCCCGTTTTGAATGAAGTTGCTGATGAACTGGCCGGCAATTCACATGTGGGGAAAGTAAATGTTGAACAATTTCAATCACTTGCACAAAAATTCCAGGTAAGAAATATTCCTACATTAATTCTTTTAAAAAATGGTACTGAAGTTAACCGGTTTGTAGGTATAAAAAATAAAGAGTTCCTTTTACAACAAATTAATAAGGTTAAATAAAAGATAACAAAAAAGGAATCATCTCATTAATGAGCTCTTCCAGGGGAAATGAATAAAATAAAAGGCCGGAATGTACCGGCCTTTTTCTTAGGTAAGTTCTAGTTATGATTGCATTGATGGCCATATAGATGATGTGCCTCATGTTGAAGGCAGCTGATGCCGCCGTCTTCCACTAATCCTGCCAGGTACTGTTTTACCACCTCCGCGGCATCCCCGGAGCAACCGCGTATAACTTCTATTCCGCTGTTATTCAGTACATTTATGGCGCCTCCGCCGATACCTCCGGCAAGCATTATTGTAACGCCGTCAGACGCAAGAACACTTGCAATATCTGACTTGCAACCACACCCCTGAGGCGATTCGACACTCTTCATTTCAACTATTTCGTTTTTTTCAGATACTGTAAATACGCCATACGATTCACAATGTCCGAAATGGCTGTCTATCTGGTTTTCTTTAGTTACCGGAACTGCAATTTTCATTTTTTTTATTTTATTGATGTTAATATTTCAAAATTTGGTGGATTATTGATTGTTTTTTCACCGCGCAGAGTTCAGCCGTAATAATGACTGATCAGTTTTAATAACATGACCGTTTAAGAGTGCGGTAATCACTTTACCACCATCGAATGTATCTTCCATTTTTAATTGTTTATTTAATTTTAATTCAGTTTTATTAGTTCATTTTCTCCATAAAGTGTGCAATCTTTACATTTAGTGTGATTTTCCAAACCTTCAATAAGTTTAAAACATTTTCTGCATCGGTACCACTCTCTGTCCATTTTATAATTTCCCCCTTCAATCTCGATTGCTTTCCCTTCAATAAAAGCTTTTGCTATCTGTTCAAGTGCATTATTGTAAATTCTCGTAAATGTAGGACGGGAAACATTCATGCGTATAGCTGCCTGATCCTGCGGAAGTTTATCGTAATTCACCAATCGTATGCTTTCGTACTCTTCCAGCTTCAGGATAACAGTGTCAATCTTGCACATTGACATTCCGTACGGTTTGAATCCAACCATCTTTGGTGGATTCGAAATCTTCCTGCTCTTATGCGGACGCGCCATGTTTTTTATGTTTGAAGACAGCTTTAATATCCGGATATATAAGGTATCCGAAATATATCGCCGACAAAGCTAGGATTATTTTACCGGCAAGACAAAAAGAGCCACAATAGAAATCTTCTCCAAAACCAAAAAGGCAGGTAGCGCACCCAATTATTGTCATCAGCAAATAATCAATAAATATTATCAGAGGAAGAACAAAGAAGAATTTTAAAAAAATTGAAGCTTTCATGACTGATATTTTTTATAAAGATAATGAACCTACGTTCATAATCCAAATAAATAACATCAAATCTCCAATTAGTTTAAATTTTCTTTATTATGATATCAGTTGTATATATAACTTAGTTATTATTTTTTCATGGAACTATTATGATTGTATCTTTCAAGTGTTGTGTTAACTCAATTTTGACATAAAAGAATTAACTTAACACTAGCTCTTCAGGATTGTTTTAAGCACAGTCTCTTTTGGCAGCTTTTTTGTGCAGAAGAACCAGTCGTAACAATGCATTTCAACTTTATTTTCCATCCGCTCTTTTGCCACTCCGCAGGAACCAGCTGTCGGAACTATTACATCGTCACCCGGCTGCCAGTCGGCCGGTGTTGCAATCGAGAATGCATCCGCTGTTTTCATTGCAATAAGAGCCCTGTATAACTCAGCGAAATTCCGTCCCATGCTCAGCGGATAATAAATTACAGCCCTGATAATCCCTTTTGGATCGATAAAGAATACTGCCCTGACTGCTTTTGTCGAACTTTCGCCGGGCTGAAGCATACCATATTTCTTTGCAACTTCCATTGTAATATCTTCAATTAAAGGGAAATTTACTTCAACATTTTTCATCCCTTTGTACTCGATCTTTTCCTTGATCGTACGGAGCCATGCAATATGACTATAAAGTCCGTCAACTGACAGCCCCACAAGCTTACATCCTGCTTCTGCAAACTGTTTTTCCATAGTTGCAAAAGTCATAAATTCGGATGTGCAAACAGGTGTAAAATCAGCAGGATGGCTGAATAAGATCACCCAGCTTCCGGAATATTCTGATGGGAAATTAATTGGTCCCTGTGTCGTTACCGCCTTAAATTCAGGCGCTTTGTCGCCAATACGTGGCATTGGTGTTACATGATTGTCTTCCATTTATTTAGATATTAAGTTATAGTTCCCTTTGCATTACCTTCTTCTTTCAAGCATTAAATCAAGGTCTTCCTTCAAAGCAGAAAGATCTTCCTCATGCTCAACTTCCTGGGACAGAATTGCCAGTATTATATTGTAAGTGACCGGGTCACCTTCCCTTGTTATATCCAGCAATCCGCTGTAAAAATTTATTGCACACTGTTCCCCTTTTATGTTTTGATCAAGAATCTTTTCAACATACGGATCAGTAGGAGCATCGTATCCGCAGCCGGTAATCTTAAGCCATTCTTCCGGCGATAAAACGGGTGTACCTCCCAGTTGTACGATTCTGGTGGAAAGTAATTCAGCATGACTGAGTTCCTCTGTTGCATGCAATGTAAGTTCAGCGATAACTGCATCCTTCATCGGCCCTTTCACAACTTTCGCGCCTATCCAGTACTGATAATAAGCCAGCCATTCGTCCGATAAAGCCTTGTTCAGCAAGTTGATTAATTCTTCAACATCCATTTTAACAATTGATCTTCCTTTTTGTCCCATAATACCTGCGTTTTAATTATTACTATTTATTTTTGTCTTTTTACTTTTGTCTTTTGTCTTTTACATTATCCGTAAACCTTCCTGCTATCTGAAGTTTAATATCTTCGATTTTGAAATTCGGTATCTTCTTCTTTTTTAAGTAATTATCAAGAATTTCATTAAGTTCATCATCGTAGAAATCCTCAATGCGGTCAGATTCGGAACAATACAAGTGATGGTGCTTTTCAGTAATTGCGTCATATCTCATCACATCGCTGTCGGTCTTAACCTTTTTTATAATGCCACATTGTACAAGTGTTTCAAGAGTTTTATAAACAGTCCCTGTGGCAATATTCGGATGATTTACCTTAATGAATTCTATAACATTATCTGCATTGGGGTGGTTCTTAAGATTGATAACCGCATCAAAAACGGCTATCCGCTGAGGTGTTACCTTAAGCCCGCATTTCTTTAGTGCAGCAATGATTCCCTCTATTTTCATAAGTAAATATTATTAGATAGGAATAATTATTAATTAATATTAAACAAAGTTAAGAAAAAATTCCCTTTAAATCAAGAGCAGAGAAAAAAATTATGAAGAAGTAGGACCGGAGGGATTAGAACCTTCGACACCCTTATTAATAGCCACGTGCTCTACCTTCCCATTGGATATAAAACACTAAACAGCATCCGGTTTTAGGACTGAATTTATTAAATCGAATATTTCATCAATTTCTTTCGATTCCGGAAGAACTTCACGGATCAATTCAAGATAACGACGTTTTTTTATAGAATCCATTGCTGGCTGAAAATTTATATCGAAAATCCATCCTGCCTGGAGAAGCTTGAAATCATTTAGGTTTGTTACATCCTCAATATTTACAATGCTTCTATTCATCAAATTTCTGTAAACTTTGTCTGAAATTCCAGGAGAGTCTGGCAGCTCAAGTACTATTGAACCATTTTTTTCTCCGGTTTTTCTGTAATAGTATTCTGTGACAACGTTCAGGATATCAAGTTTATCAGCGTCGCGGATTAGTTTGCAGAAAAACATGCATGTCTCAGTTTCATCAACTGGCAGTGATGGCTTGCTGTGGTATTTAATAGAGCAAAAGATAAGTTTTCTTATCGATTCCTCAAAGGGCTTAAGTACTTCAAAATGTTTCAGTATTTCTATTCCGAGTTCAGCATGGTCCACTGATTTGCTGTCCATAAAAGTCTGGTAACGCGATATCTGTTCAAAACGGCCTATATCGTGAAGCAATGCAATTATTTCAGCCAGCCTCAATTCATCATCATTTAATCCGAGTTGCTCTCCGATATTTAAAATTTCCTTACATACACGCATGGTATGGTCTTCTTTCAAATCTATGTTTTGCTGTATTCCCTGATCGACGAATTTAAAAGTATGTACATAGCCTGTGAACCATTTTTGCACCTCAGCCAGCTTAATTTGGTCAATTATTATTTTCACCCTATTCTTTGATTTTTGTCAATAATAGTACATAATCGCCATCTGACAATTACTTCAGTTCAAAATATTATTATGAAAATATTTAAGAATGTCCTCCCACGATGATCCTCATAATTCTGAGGTTCAGCACAATGAACCTGATTGCCTGTAACACCAGGCTCCGGCGCCAGAACTTTGTGGCTCTTGTTGGTAGAGGCGGGTAAGATTCCTCATAATAACCCCGTACTATATTTTTAGCCATTTCAGCAGATTTTATTTGTTTAACATTTTATTCAGGAAGCAGCCACCAGAAGGGATAGCCTTTGGCTTTATGCAGGAAGAGATAGTGAAGAAGCAACTTGATCCAATGTCCGGCCAGACCTATCTCACCAACCGTATAACTCAAATCGCGTCCCCATTGCGGGTACTTCTCCCAATCCGGCACAATAGGAAATACGGTCATCGTTGCAGCCTGGCCTCTTAAAAGGCCGAAACCAGCTGAAACGATGCAAGCAGCTCCCATCCTGCCCATGGAAGCTTTGTGTTTAAAATTTGTCTGTCCGGTTTTTATCAGATCAACAATGTTTAATGCCACGATCTTGCCAATAACTCCTGAAGGCATGCCTGTCCTTGGTGGTGCAGGGGTGATAAGAGTGCCATTCGGACTCTTCATTGGTTTTGAGATCTGATGCGGGGGAGCAAATGCTATTCCTGTTGCAAAGATGTTTTTATGCACAGGGTTCTGATATACCGATGGCCAGTCATCAATGTTCCACTCTTCGAATGATTTTCCCGAATAGTCAGCGTCAACTTTCATAAATCCGCTTGGAGCAAAAAGTACAGTTGAAATATCCTCTCCCAGTTTATTGTATGCCTTCATTCCAGTACCGGCAAAAGCAGGTATAAGCATTGCAAAATCAAAATCCTGAGTGTGCTTTTCTCCATCGAGTGTTTCATAGTGTACGAGGCCCTTTTCCACCTTCGTTACACCGGCACGTTTTATCCATCGTATATTATACTCTGCCAGGATTGATTCGGCAAAGACTTTTGTGGGTGTGACATAACCACCCCGTTTTATAAAGGCACCACCCATGCCAAAGTCTCCGATCTCATATTCATTTGATATCCATATCAATTCTGCTTCGTTCATTAATCCCCTGACCTTAATTTCACTTGCAAGGTTAAGTGCATATTCAAAGGCTGCCCCCTGGCATGTGGCGCCAGGGTGACCAGTTCCGATAAGGAACTTCAGCTTCTCTCCATTCTTCATCCGTGTGAAACAAACCTTCAGCTCTTCCCATGTTTGCAAGGCATGATCGCAGGAGCAAACAGAATGAGTGAATTTGCCTGGACCGAGTCCTTCAGTTGCTTCAAAATTGAGTTTGGGTCCGGTGGCATTTATAAGGTAGTCATAATCTATGTTGGCTGTTTTTCCTTTGTTTGAAGCGACTGTATATTCTATTGATACATAAGGTTTATCACTCGATTCGCCACCCTCAGGATAGATTGCAGTAGCTCTTGCCTGTTCAAATTGTATGCCCCATCTTTCATAAAGTGGTTTAAGTTTAAACCGTACCTGGTCAATAGTCATTCTTCCAACTCCCACCCAGATATTTGACGGGATCCACTGATAGTATTCCGATGGACTGACAACGACAACTTCATGTTTATGTCCCAGTTTTCTCCGGATATGAGCGGCAGCCGTATGTCCCGAAATACCGGCACCTAGTACAACAATTTTTGCCATGACTTAATTAAATTAATTTAGCCTTTATATAAGGTAAGATTTCAAATTTACACATAATTTATTAAAGTAATCAGGCATGCGGAAGTCAGAATTGAAAAAGCCCTTAAAGCTTGATCGCTAAAGGGCTTTTACACATTATTCCTTCCGGATAATTCTAATAATTTTATCTGCGGTGAGCGAAAGATGCTGAAGACATTTTCATATTGCGGCTCATAACGCTGTTCCTTGCTGCATCATTTATGCCTGGTGTTCGGCGGGCCTGGAA
This sequence comes from uncultured Bacteroidales bacterium, assembly GCA_963782945.1. GTDB lineage: Bacteria > Bacteroidota > Bacteroidia > Bacteroidales > VadinHA17 > LD21. Next base: position 62,133 of record CAWALO010000023.1, on the reverse strand, counting down.
ATTGTTCCGGGAATTCATCTGTGATCTGGTGCCTTTCTGTGCCATTGAATGGGCAGGATCCTGCAATCGTGTCCGGTCCCTCTTTTGCAGCTGATTAGAAGTACCTGTCTGATCGTGAGTGCGTAACTGATCTCTTTGACGCGTTTGAAGCTGACTCTGGGTTGAGTTATTTACCTGAGCCGGATCCTGGGTTTGTGCAGTAGTTTGTAACCTGGTCTGATCCTTGATTTGTGTCTGATCCTTGATTTGTGTCTGATCATTCAACTTGATCTGATCCTGAGTCTGATTCATACTCTGGGCTAACATGCCGGCACTGATCATCAGTGCTAATGCGCTTAAAATAATTGTCCTTTTCATATTAATCTTTTTTAGTGATAAATGTTTAATAAATCAAATGTAATGCTCTGAAGATGAATATTTAATGAATTTCTGGTGTTTGGGGATAATATCTTATTTTATTTTCTTAAAGTTTTCAATTCACTAATATTGCTTTTTCAAAAAATCCTGAATATGCCGCTTATAATGAAAACAAAACCTTTTGGTCCCGGGAAATAGGAATCATTATATAATGGTAAAACATAGCTGCCTTCTGCTTCTATGGATATGCGGTCAGTACTAAAGGCAACCGGAAGGCCGAAATCAATCTCCATTAACCCAAAATCTCTGGAATAGGTGGGATTTACCGGGATAGCGGTACCAGTACTACTGGTTTTACTTGTTGTATTTTGACTATTCGATCCAGCATTCTGTAATGTGGGAGAAATTGCCAGATATGTCTCGGTTTGGGATTCAATTTTATAGCGAGGTCCCAGCAGTAAATTTATATATGGATCAAATGAAAAATAAAATTTCTTCCTTGAAAACTCCTGTGTCTGGAAATACCGTGAATTCCTTATCTGAAAATAGGTCTGGTTTTCATCAGATAATAAAGTTCCAACTGAAATCTTCGAATAGATCAGTCTCCAGTCAATACCCAATGTCAGATCACCATACGTGAAATTACGGAGAAGGGTATCAGCCAATGATGGATGTACCTGGTACCTGTAAACGCCTGCTGAGATATCAAACCATGAATTAAAGGCATGATTGTAATTTAACGCTCCTGTATAAAAAGCTGCAAGGGGATCCGAATCTGAGAGGTGAATCGCAGAAACAGTAGCATAAAACTCATTGTTGAAGCCATAGCTCAATGCAGTATATCCAAAAGGTTGGTTATGTGATATTGTAGATCCCATATAAATCATATTACTTCCATAGCCAATGCCAGTATACAATGCATGACGTGATCCTTCAGAAACAACCTTTGAAGTATCTGTTTTTTGAAGGGAACCTAAAGTATCAGTCTGAGAATATGAATTTAGTGGTATTATCAGCATAAGTATGCTGTACAATTTTATTCCGGGAAATGACTGTGATCGTTTCATATGTATAGCTTAATACTGATCTGTCGTTAATATTAGTCTTCGGAAAATGCACCGGAACCATACAATTTATTTGCTCTGTGTGAGAACGAAATTAATATTCTAAGATGAAGAATGGATGAAAGAAAGGATTACGAAATAAAAAGGTTTATCATAATCCTTCTGTTTTTATACTTAACGCTGCCCTTACCTGTTACCCTGTCTGCCATTCCTGTTCATCTGATATAATTTTCCGGTCTCATGCGGTGAACTGACAATCAGGTCGTATTCATCCTGGCTTATATAAACCGGAGTATAAGTCAATCCGAGTGTGACAAGCTGGCGATTAAATGCCCTCAGGTGATTGCGTGAACCTTTTTGTAAATTTCCCTGGCTCCAGTACCTCTGTATAATCTGGTCCATAGCTCTGGAGAAGAAATATAACGGCATTCATATGGGTATTTTCAGCATTGGAAATATTTGAAAGAACATGACGGTTCCATTTCAGATTCAATGCAGTATACACATCTCTGGCCAGTTTTTCCTCTTCCTTCATATGAAGTAATATATCCAGCTCTGTATCACTGATCACGCCTGTTTTGGATATTACCGCCTCAAGATTGTCAGCTATAACCGATGAAGCACCTGCCTCTGTAACATCAAGAATACTTCCAAAGCCGGGATTCTGAGAATTCATTTGTTCTTTGGTACATGAGCTGAAACTAATCAGACCCAAACCAAAAAATACGACTAAAAAGATGGTTTTTAAATTTGTTTTCATTTTTTGAAGTTTAATTTATTAAATAATTGAATATAGTTATCACATTCAACTGTTTAAATGAATATTAAACAGTTGATAATTAATCTAATAGTAATGCAGAAGGAACTTGTCTGACGGGAACTTATCTTTTTTAGAAAAAAGCTCTACTTTTTGGCAGGAGTATCATTATGGTCGCATATACCATTTTTATCTGCATCGACAAAGTTTTTGCCACGACCCTGGCCCTGACTCCATGCTTTTTGTCCCTTTCCATGTCTTTGACCCTGGCCCTGACCCTGACCACAATAATTGAAATTTGCATATCTCCTGCAGGAGGAGTTATTTGTTGCCCGGTTTTCGTAATTATCACAAGTGCCGTTATTATTAGCATCCACATAAGCTCTTCCCTTTCCGGTGCTATTTTGCGATGGTGAATTTACTCCCATATTCTGGCCATTTGCCAGAGCTGTTATGGCAAGAAAGGCCAATCCTGAAATAATAAGTTTTGTTTTCATATCATGAAATTTAAATGTTTAAAAATATTTAATTATTAGTTCGCTGGCCAAAACGTCTGCCATGCTGTCCGCCTCTGCCTTTCTGGCTTGTCTGGACATCGCTGCTAAACATTTCACCGAACAATTGCTCAAGTTTTTCCTGTTGCTCTTCATTACAGATTCGTTTAAAATTCATGTAATAGAGATAGGTTTGTTTTTTAAGACTGGCATGCAGATAGCCGATTGAATCTGAAAGAAGATTGAGTCTGTTTGTATCACAATTTTCTTCTGCCATTTCAATAAGCATTTCATGTCGCTTTGAGTTCAGATTCCGGTTAATTGCCATCACTTTCTGCCTGAATTCCGGATTGAATTCTGAGAACCTTTTCATTTGGTCATCACTAAGGTTAAGCTCATCCCTGAAATATCTGCCACTATACTTTACCGAAGTGCTTTCTGATTGAGAGTGATCCGGTATAACAACTACCTCCTTCTCTCTAAATTTATTTTTATGATATACTACAGTTATCAATGTTGCCAGATTCATTATTGCCAAAACTGCAATTGCCCAAACCATCCAGTTGTTTTTATTTACTGCTTTCATCCTGCTCAGATTATTGGTATGAAAGTATATCAACTGACTCAATTGCAACATCATCAATGAGTGTAAGTTCAAAAGGTCTTGACATGTCCCTCACAGAAGGTTTGTAGATGTTACCTATTAAAACTCCAACAAAAATGGCTGCAGCCATAGAGGTCATTATCAAAGCAGGTTTTAATATCCTTCCAAAAAGAGAAATGGTTCTGTAACCAGTCTCTTCAGGGTTTTCTATCCGCGCCATTATCCTGGAAGTAAGGTAATCATCCGGATTTAATACCTTCTCCTGGTTTATGACACTTTCTGCAAGTGACTCGATTCTATAACTTTCATAGCATTCAGCACATAGCTTCAGATGAGCTTCAACCTGAGTTCTCATATCGTCGGAGAGTCTTCCCCCGTGATATGCATCCAGTTCTTTCTGGCATAACTGACAATTCATTTTAATTTATTTTTATGGTTAGAAACAAAACTTATATTTTTCCTACGGTATTTTTTTATTTTTTTTATAAGCTGCTGATAATTTAATCCTGAGATTCGTTTTGGCACGTTGGATCAAAGCCTCCACAGCACCTTCTGTAGTCTTCATAATCTCTGCAATTTCTTTTTGAGAAAGATCATCATATTTACTGAGGACTATGGCAGTTCTCTGGTTTTCAGGAAGGCGGTTCAGTGCATTCTGAACCCATGTGCTATGCTCCTGCCGGATTAAGATACTTTCAGGATTTTCATTATCAAAAACCGGAAGTGATATTTCTTTCTCTTTGCCTGAGCCAAATAATGAATCGAGGCGGTTGAGGATAGGATTCCCCGAATTTTTACGAACCCTGTTAAGTGAAGCGTTTACAGCTATACGGTAAATCCAGGTAGAAAAAGAGGAGTCCCCTTTAAAACTATGTAATGACTGGTAGGCCTGAATAAAGATATCCTGAGTCAGATCATCGGCGTCGTCCTTGTCATGTAAAAATCCCATGCAGGTACGGAAAACCATTTGCTGGTACTGCTCTACCAGCATCCTGAATTTTTCCTTATCGCCCTGAAGTATAAGTCTGATTAACTCGCTATCTGTCATTTCAGCATTTAGACTCTGGAAACATAATAAGGTATAAAGTTAACTTAAATCAATAAAAAAGTTGTCCTTATTCAACCGGTAACTTGTTGAACTGCTCCCATAATTCCTCTGTTTATGAGGCGGAGCATACTATCTTTGTGCCATAAATTAAATATTATTATGGAAAAAATTATTAATCAGGTAGTACATCTAACTGCACAGGACTTTAAAGAAAAAGTTTTCAACTACGAAACAGGTAAAGAATGGAAATATGAAGGCAGCTTGCCAGCTATTGTTGATTTTTATGCTGACTGGTGTTCTCCCTGCAAAATGGTAGCTCCTATACTGGAAGATCTTGCCCTTGAATATTCCGGTAAAATTATGGTTTACAAAGTAAATACCGAGAATGAACAGGAATTGGCCTCTGTTTTCGGTATCCAGAGCATTCCAACATTGCTTTTTATTCCAAAAGAAGGTCAGCCTCAGGCTGCAATGGGAGCTTTACCCCGGCAGACATTTGAAAAAGTTATTCAGGATGTTTTGCTGAAAAATTAAAATTGGGATTTAGAGATAGTTAAGATTAATCATTTATTAAAATTATTGGTATGAAAAAAAACGTCGGGACAATAGACAAAACAATCAGGATACTGATTGCAGTCGTTTTGGTTGTATTGTATTTTACTCATGTGATATCAGGTGTATTGGGAATAATTCTTCTGGCTTTATCAGCAGTACTTGTTGTAACAAGTCTTTTGAGTTTTTGTCCGATCTGGCAGGTTCTCGGTCTTAGAACCACGAAAAAAGCATAAGGCATAAAAGGTTTTCAAATGTAGAGGATGCCGGTCAATAAAACCCACTGGTACGATGGCTGTTTTTACGATACGTTTATTGCACCAATTCAGGATAAGTTATTCGGACAAATAAATGGTCTTATTGAATCAGAGAGCATTACAGGAAATAATAAATCATCCTTTTACAAATCATATTGTTGTATTTGGGAAATAAAATACCTTTACTTTCATGCTCTTGTATCCTAAATAATAAGTAATATGACTGTTACAATTTTAGTTCTGGGTTTTTTGTTCGGTGCAACACTGCAGTATGCAAACCTGAACAGGTATAATGTAATAAGTGGAATGGCAACCCTTGAAAACTATGCTGTCGCCAAGGCTATTGCAACGGCTATAGGAGTAGGCGCTGTTTTAATAGCCTTGGAAACCGGTCTTGGATTTGCGACTTATCACCTGAAACCATTTTTGCTTGGAGGAATTGCAATCGGGGGCATTATTTTTGGTGCCGGAATGGCGATTTTAGGATATTGCCCCGGAACACTGCCGGTTTCTCTCGGAGAGGGTTCAATTGATGCTCTATTGGGAATTACCGGCGGTTTAACCGGAGGTGTTGTTTACACCCTGTTATTACCATCTGTTCAATCAATACTGGGTCCTGACCTTGGGACATTTTCTTTATTCACATTAACCGGACATAACACAGTACTCTTCTATATTCTGGTTTTGGTCCTGGGATCTTCATTTGTCGGTATAGCTTTTTTTGTTCACAGATTGGAAAAATCGAAGGATTTAAGATGGTTTTATTCCGGAATTGGTCTGGCTGTTTTAAATGTTATAGTATTTCTGTCGGTTGGCACAAACAGGGTGATAGGGGCATCATCAGCATATCCTTATGTAGGAGACCTGGTTACCGGAACTACAGGAAACAATTATTTTTCAAAAATCACAGATCCCGGTAAATGGGAAGTGCTGTTTTTAACGGGAGCTTTTCTTTCGGGTATCGTAATATCAATGTTGAGAAAAGAATTTAAGATTAAAGTTATTCATACCAATTGGGAGAAGTATAAAGGGAATTCAGTTTCAAAACGGCTCATCTGGTCATTTATTGGAGGATTCATACTGATCTTTGGCGCCAGGATGGCCGGTGGCTGTACCAGCGGACATATTATATCAGGAGGAATGCAACTTTCTCTGAGCAGTCTTGTGTTTGCTGTATTTGTTTTTGGTGGATTGCTTATTACAGGCAAATACTTCTATAAATATAAAAGTTAAAGCCTTATTATAAATGAATATGGGTTAGCGAATATTTCAATAGTTCCCTTTTACCTTTACCCAGTCGTTTATAATTAGGCTGCAGAATGCAAAGTAGAATAAACTGCTACCCGTAACAACAAGTGGTAATGTGGTAAAACCAGGTAATCCCAGCGATAAAATAATGCAGGCAAGTATTACATCAGCTATTATTGCCAGGAGTAAATTTTTACCTATTGGCTGTTTGTAAAATCGGGTAGGGGTGCGTACAACAAAAATATTGAAAATGCCCGCAAAAAACAGGGTAGCGAATCCAAATGAATGTAGTTGATTAATGTCTGTGAGCTCAAAATATTTCTTGCCAATATATAACCAAACCAAAGCCTCTGCAATCAGAAATAAACCTAAAAGAAAACCTTGTTTTACCAATGGTTTTATTTTCCAGGTTTCAGGTTTTTTTGACCAGCTTACTATGTCGGTAGATAGCGTCAGTGTTACGAAATCTATAATAAATAATAGCAGTACCATATCAAAAGCACTTACTACGAACTTCCCGGTAATAAGATAAGCAACACATACAAACACCACAGTAAATAATGTTTTTGATATTTTACTTACTACCCAGTTGGTGATACGATGATGAATAGTGCGGCCAACTGTTATCAGATTAATTATGGGCTCCAATCCTTCATTAAGCAGAATCACGCTGGCGGCTTGTTTGGCTGCGTCGGTAGCTGATTTAACAGCTATGCCGACTTCGGCCTGTTTCAGAGCCGGGGCATCGTTTACGCCATCACCTGTCATCCCGGTAATTTCTTTATTCTGTTGTAACGTTTTTACTATGGTAAATTTATCTTCAGGCAGAACTTCTGCAAATCCGTCATGGGCAATAATTATGGAATGAATATCGTTGCCAGCTACATGTTTCCTCAACAGGTCTGCCTCAGCAATATCGTCACCCACACCTACCTGTGAGGCTATCTCCCTGGCTATAGGCAACGCATCACCTGTGAGCATTTTTACTTCTACTCCCAATTCCTTAATTTCTGCAATCATCTTTGCAGAATCGGATAGTGGGGGGTCAACCAATGCAACAATACCTGACAATGTTGTAGTATCATCTTTCTGAATGGCAACAGCCATTGTTTTGAAGCCTTTTGCAGCCCACAGATCAACAGTCATATCAAGGTCTGATTGTTGCATGTTGCATAGAACCTTAATAGTATTATAGGCACCCTTCATTACTTTAAACTGTTTGCCGTCTTTTTGAACCATTGCTTCTGTTCTTTTGATAGCAGATGAAAACGGAGTGAAGGAAATTTGCTGATAACCTGAAGCATCTGTTTTATTATCTGTCGCCTTTTGCAGAAAGGCCATATCAATCGGATCGTTATTAGCTGCTACTGAAGCCAGCGCACCATATCGTAATATATCGTCGACGGTAAAATTATCTGCAGGTACAATTTCAAATACCGATAATTTATTTTGTGTAAGAGTACCTGTTTTGTCGATGCAAAGAGTAGTCAGAGTAGCGGCATCTTCTGTAGCGCTTAACCGGCTAACCAGGATTCCTTTGGCAGCTAACTGTTGTGACCCTTTTGCCATACTTACAGTAAACATGGCAGGCATTGCCACAGGAACTGCCGTTACCAATAAAATCAGTACTAAAGGAAGCATCGAAATAATAGTTTCCCCACGCAATAAGGAAACCGCTATGGTGATACCAACAAATACCAGCACAATTGAAAATAATATCTTCACTACACTGGCCACGACTTCTTCCATGTGCAGACGTGGCTTGGCCATTTGAACTAGCTGAATTGTTTTTCCAAAAAAAGTATTAATGCCTGTTGCTGTTATAACCGCATTGCATTCACCATTTTTGATTACGGACCCGGAGAATAACATCTCACCTTCTTTTTTACTGACAAGCATAGACTCTCCAGTAAGGGCTGATTGGTCAGCACCTGCAAGACCTGCAATTATTTTAGCATCAGCTGTAATAAAATCTCCGGTCCGGACCCGGATAATATCACCGGGAACTAATTGGCTGGCAGATACCTGCTGCCATTTATTGTTTCGTAACACACGTACGAGCACCTGCAGGCCTTGCTTTAATGCCTGCACTGTTCTCGCAGCTTTGCTTTCCTGAATAAAGCCAATAATGGCATTGAACAACATCAATCCGCCAATTAAATAAACATCTACGTATTTTTGAAGTAAAAATGAAAGTATAATGGTAATCTCCAGCATTATGGCTGTAAGTCCCCAAAAATGTCTCATAAACAGAAGAACCATTAATTGCTTCTTCTCTACAACTTCATTCAACCCATAACTGATTTGTCGTTTTTTTACTTCCTCATCTGTAAGACCAACCGTAACCTGTACTTTTAAATCAGATAATACCTCGGCTGTTGTCTTTTTTTCGTACGGATTAGTTTGATCGGCCACTGATTATTGGGTATTATTAAAATTTGTACAGCAAAATATACAATACATTATCAGGCTAATTTACACCAGTTTTTTGGATCAATACTGAGTTTCTATATTGTTTATATCCCCAATTGCAGTGTTAAAATATTTTTAACCTGTCATAGCCTAATCTTAAAATTGACTTAAATAAAAGGGTTTGAACTGTTAAATTTTTTTATTCCAATTATTTAATGGTTTAATTGAATAAGTTTGCGTTGTTACCTAAAACCTGACCTAATGAAAAGAATGTGGAATTATTACAGTAATGTAATTGGATACAGGTCTATTGTACCCATATTCATAATTTTGCTATTGGTGGCAGGATGTCAGCCCAATTCCAAAAAATCATCAAAGGATAAAAATCAGCCTGAAATACAATTGCCTGCTGCTGATGGTGATTATTTTCAGGAGATCGGGCTTGCAGCCGGACTTGATTTTATTCATACTATTGGAGAGGAACATTTAACAAATATTATTGAATCAAGCGGTGGCGGAGCTTCCTTCCTGGATTTTGACCAGGACGGGTATATCGATCTGTATCTCTCAAATGGCACATGGATTGAAGGATTCAGCCAGGTTGAAAAGCCGGAAATAATGGCTGAGAGCCATCTTTACAGAAATAAGGGTAACGGAACCTTTGAAGACGTTACAAAAAAAGCGGGAGCAAATGATCCTGCATATAGCATGGGTGCATCTGTTGGTGATTACAACAATGATGGTTACCCCGACATCTATCTATGCAATTATGGAGCCAACATTCTTTATAAAAATAATGGTAACGGGACTTTCACAAATGTTACAAAACGGGCCATGGTTGCAGGTGGTAATGAATGCAGCATTGGTGCTGTATGGCTTGACTATGATAATGATGGTTTCCTGGATCTTTATGTTGGCAATTACCTTGCATTTGATCCTGACTATAAATATTTCTATGCTCCTGACGGATTTCCTGGTCCGATGGCTTATGAACCCCAGGCAGATTATCTGTACCATAACAATGGTGACGGGACATTTGAAGATGTTACCCAGAAAATGGGCATCATAGATACTGATGGCAGAGCCATGGGCGTAGGAGGTGTCGATTATGATGATGATGGTTTCGTGGATATATATGTTGCGAATGATCATACACTTAATTACCTCTGGCATAATGATGGAGGGAAAATGTTTACAGACAGGGGAACAATGTCGGGCACTGCTTTCAGCCAGGCAGGAGAGGCAACTGTAAGTATGTCAGTCGATTTTGCAGATTATAATTCAGACGGACTAATCGATATTTTCCTTTCAGATGACACCTATTGTTCCCTTTATGAGAATCTTGGCAACGGAATTTTCAGCGACAGGTCATACGCTGCAGGTATTGCTTCGGCTGCAGGGCAGTTTGTGGGATGGACTTCCTCTTTTATGGATTATGACAATGACGGGGATGCGGATATTTTTAAAACGAATGGAGCTTTGAAACATCTTTATGGTCAGGAAGATCAGTTATTTGAGAATATCGGTGAAGGAAAATTCAACGAAGTCTCAAATAACCTGGGGAAGTATTTCCAGGAAGAATATGTAGGAAGGGGAGCCTGCATCGGTGATTATGACAATGATGGCGACCTGGATATATATATTGCAAACCTGAATAGCCGCGGTATGTTCCTTAGAAATAATAAGGGCAATCAGAACAACTGGCTGATGCTTAATCTTATAGGAACAACCAGTAACCGCGATGCCATAGGAGCAAGGGTAAAATTAACCTCAGGAGGAAAATCCCAGACAACTCAGGAAAAAAGTACAACAGGTTATCTTTCACAGAATGATCACAGGCTGCATTTTGGTCTCGCTAAAAATAGTACAGTTGAAAAAATTGAAATAAAGTGGCCGTCAGGAAAGATACAGGTATTGGAGAATGTCTCTCCAAATCAGATCTTAACTGTGAAGGAACCCTAAAACCAGATTTCATAATGCGTTTAAAAACTATATTAATTGTTGCAGGTATAGTGTCCCTTATATCATCAGGAGTTTTACTTGTTTCCTGTGGGAAAAAGTCATTGGAGGGAATGATAATAATTACACAGGCCTCCAGTTCACCCGTTAGTCCGGATTATATCACTGGTAAATCATGGCGATATGTTCCGGAAAGTCATCTTTATGCAATTGATCCCGGTAAGCCGGGAAAAACTCCGGAATCTCTTACTGAGGACTTTTTTTCCGCATGCTCTCCGGAAATCTCATACGATGGTAAATATATGCTCTTTGCAGCACAGAAAGAATCAGGATGATCCCTGGCAAATTATGGAAATGGACCTTGAAAGCCGGAAGATAATACAGGTCACATCCGGCGCTGAGAATTCCATTGATCCGGCATATCTTCCCGGCGGACGGCTCGTATTCAGCAGAACGATTGCAAATGATTCACTGAAAAGCGGTCTTACTCTTTTTACATGCAACCCCGACGGCACAAATCTTAATAGAATAACTTTCAATCCGCACTCCTATTTTGCATCCTCAGTACTTAAGGATGGCCGGGTGATTACAATAGGCAGACAGGTATTTCCCCGGGAGGGCACTCCCGTCATGATGGTTTTACGTCCTGACGGCACAAAATCAGAACTTTTCTATAAAAGCTTTGATACCGTGGAATTCTTCAGCAGGATCCGGGAAACTTCTGATGGGAAAGTAATATTCATTGAATCAGATAAGAACACAGGAAGAAACCTGGTTTCAATAAACTATAACAGGCCTTTACATACCATGAGTAATCTTACATCTGATATTGCAGGGGACTTTTATTCTGCTTTTCCGGTTGAACCGGGGAGATTTTTGGTCTCTTACAGAACATCTGAGAATGAGAATTATGCACTATTCAATTTTGACCCTGTTAAGAGAGTCATGGGTGAACAGATTTATAAGAGTGCAGATAAAAGTATCCTTGAAGCAGTTGTTGTCAGAAAGCAGGAAAGACCCAAAATACTCCCCAGTGAAGTTGATGGAGGAGTGAAGACAGGGTTGTTATTCTGTCAGAACATTGCAATTACAGGCCTGTCATCACCTGAAAATATCTATTCTTTGCCTGCAGCAGACAGGATTGAGGTGATAGGAGTCGATTCATCACTCGGGGTAGTCAAGGTTGAGCAGGATGGGTCCTTTTATCTGAAGGTAACTGCAGACATGCCCTTTAAATTAAAAACTCTGGATGCCGATGGAAATACTCTCAACGGCCCAGGCAGCTGGATCTGGCTGAGGCCCAATGAAAGGAGAGGTTGTACCGGCTGCCATGAAGACCAGGAGATGGTACCTGCAAACCGCGTTGCACTGGCAGTCAAGAATCAACCTGTTGTCGTTCCGGTCCATATTTCAGGGGTCAAAGAAAAACAAGTTGAATTAGAATAGCTTTCCGCATATGAAAAAGATATTGCTGGTCACCGGAATTATTTTTGTACTTGGACTTATTATTTTCCTTCCGGGGAAAAGACTGGCCCGGGAACATGTTAATTTAAAAACAGCTGTCACCGACCATCCTCTGTTATGTACCAGTTGTCATTTGCACATGCATAAGAGATCCCCGTTCGCAAGGTTTGATCAGGCAGATTACTTATCGCCGCTGAACCTGGCAGTTTCGAATGATGGCAAACTTGTTTATGTAGCTGCACAGGATGCTAATTCTCTCCTTGTTACAGATGTCGAAAAGGGAAAAGTAATCCGGAAAATCCCTGTCGGGAACAGGCCTCACAGTGTAATAGTCGATAAAGCCGGGGAAAAGGCTTATGTAAGTAATCAATGGTCTGATAATGTTTCGGTAGTTGATCTTGAAAATTATAAGATAACCGATACACTGTCAACAGGTAACGGACCGGCTGGCCTTTCACTGAGTTCTGATGAGAAAACCCTGTACGTAGTTAATTCTTATAGTTCTGACCTTACAGTAATTGATCTGGAGAGTGGTATAGAGATAAAAAGACTTTCTACCGGAAATAATCCCACAGGCGCCACACTGTCTCCCGATGGCAGTGATCTTTTTGTCACCAGCCGCAGGGCAGATATTGCCCATTACGGAGAACCTCTTGTCAGTCAGCTGACTGTCGTGAATGACAAATCAAAAAGGATAAAAACATATGTTGGAATGGAGTCAGCATATCTTATGGAAAATGTTGCTTTCACCCCTTCGGGAGATCTCGCTTTTGTGACTCTTATACGACCAAAGAATATGGTTCCCTCAATTCAGGTGGAAAGAGGTTTTATGATGACCCACGGTATAGGTATTATTGAACAAAAGGAGGATGGCAGAATTATTCAGTTGCTTACAGATGAGCCGAATGCCTATTATCCCGATCCTTTTGATATTGTTATTACACCTGACGGGAAAAGAGCTTTTATATCGAATTCGGGAGTTGATTTTATTACTGTGGTCGATATTGACTCAGTCAGGGCTCTGATAGCTGAATCAACGCCTGAAATGCTTAAATTATGGCCTGATAATCTCGGAATCAGCAGCCGATATGTAATCAAACGAATCCCAACCGGAGCGAATCCGAAAGGTCTGGCACTTTCGCCCGATGGTCGCACTCTTTATGTGGCCGAACACCTGGAGGACAGAATTGCAGTTATCAGTACGGATAACATGGAAACTCTAAAGACAATCGATCTCGGAGGGCCCGGCAGGATTACAGTAACAAGGAAGGGTCGCAGGCTTCTCAATAACGCAGGGCACACATTCCAGAACCAATATTCGTGCTATACCTGTCATCCTGATGAGCATGAAGACGGACTCGTTTACAATATGGCATCGAAGGATATGGGCCGAAACATAACAAATACCCAGTCATTGCGTGATATTTCAGATACCCCTCCCTTCAAATGGAATGGTAAGAATCAAACTGTCTTTAAACAGGACGGAATGCGTTTTTCAACCGTCCTTACCCGGACGGAACAATTTTCTTATCCCGATCTGGATGCTATTTCATCTTATATTATGACTGGAATTAAGTACCCTCCCAATCTGGGGTTTAATCCTGAGGGAAAACTTACTGAAGCTCAGAAAAGAGGAAAAATAGTTTATGAAAGGACAATGGATAATTTTGGGAATGTTATTCCTGAAAATAACCGGTGTATAACCTGTCATCCGGCTCCCTATTACACTAATCTTAAACAGGTAGATGTAAAGACCCTTGCCGCAAGCGATGATTCAATTTTGTTTGATACCCCGCATCTTAATAACATTTATGCATCAGCCCCCTACCTTCATGACGGCCGTGCAAATACTCTGGAGGAGATATGGACAATATATGGTAAAGAGGATAAGCATGGTTTGGTCGGGGACATGACAAAGAATCAGCTCAATGACCTGATAGAATACCTTAAATCACTGAGAAGCCCTGATTATGAGGATAATTCTTCAAAAATTCATCAAGCTTCCATTCACCCCTAACCAGATAAAAATGAAAAAAGTAATAAAAAACCAGTATTTCAGGATTACAGCAATTGCAGTTATCATTCTTGGAACCCTTTCCATGGGCTTCAGGCACAACGATAAAAACGATGGAGATTCAAAAACTTCGCCATCTTCTGCTCCAGGTACAAAAAGTGAGAAACTACCAGGTGTGACGGGAGAGCTTCCTGCGGTCCCTGTATATGGCAAATGGCGCAACTTTACAACAAAGGACGGATTGCCCTCTGATAAGGCCTATTGCGTCAGAATTGATGGTGACCGGGTTTTTGCAGGCACTCATGACGGTCTGGCTGTATATCAGAATGGCAAATGGAAGACATACACCACTAAAGATGGGCTGGCACACAATGGTGTTGTTTCGGTAGATGTAAGTGAGCTCACCGGTGATGTATGGATCGGTACACTTGGAGGATTATCCAGGTGGTCAGCAGGAAAATTTGAAACATTCAATCAGTTTAACAGCGGTATGCCAAATGATCTTGTTTATATGGTTATTTGTGTCGGCAAGGATGTATGGGTTGCAACTGGCGGAGGAGCAGGTCATTATGATACTTTTACAAAGGAATGGGAAATATTCACTGAGAAGAACGCGCCGATGCATGAACCGTGGACCTATGGAGTGTCTGCCGGTGACGGAAAGATTTATATTGCAGCCTGGGGAGGCGGAGTCATCGAGTATAATACCAAAACAAAACAGTTCAGGGATTATACCGATCCTGATGGTTTTATGGAAATTGACCTTCAGCCGGATGACGGTGTCGTTCATGATATTACAACTGCTACTTCCTGGGCAGATGGGATCCTTTGGGTATCAACTTATTTCGGAATGAGCCGTTATGACGGGAAATACTGGAAAGGATATTTTGATCACGACAGCGGCCTGGCCAGCAACTTCATCAATTTCCTCAGAGCGGAAGGCCCGGTTGTCTATGTCTGCAGTGACAAGGGCCTGAGCAGCACCAATGGAGAGTCATGGGTCACCTACAAGAAAAACGATAATAATGAAAACGGCGTTGCTATTGTAACAAAAGGAAAGGAGAAGAAAGAGATACCACTCTCTCCATGTATTGCACACAATTTTATTATCGGCGTTGATGGCGAGGACGGAGTCCTATGGGTAGCCACTTCAAAAGGCGTAAGCAGGGGCGAAATAATGAAATAACCGACTTACCGAATACCGAATACCGCATACCGAATATTGTAAACTATTAATAACCAAACTAACTGAACAACTGATGACCAACCAAAAGATACTGATCGACCTTTTTAAACTAACGGAAGGTGAACGCGTTGAGATGAGAAAACTGGGGATACTCAGCGCAGATAGCAAAATAACCGAAACAGTGATGCCTGCTGTTCACAAAAACCGTCCTCCGATTGAGAAACATGTAGTTCATGCACCGCAGGTGCTTAATGAAGCTTACAACTACCAGAAACCATCATCCTTTTCAAGAGCTTTGCGTCTCGATTTTGGAGATTACAAGGTGCTTCTTATCTCCGGAACAGCAAGCGTAAATGAAGAAGGTAAAGCAGAACATATCGGAGATTTCAATGCACAGCTATGGAGAACATACCGGAATATCACCACTCTTCTGGAAGCTGAAGGGATGACCTGGCATGATGTTGTCAGAACTACAAATTATCTCAGGGATATTGAGCGAGACTATGCAGAATTCAATAAGATCCGGACATCTTTCTACAGCTGGCTGAATCTTGACCCTCTTCCTGCAAGCACGGGCATCCAGGCACGTTTGTGCTGGGAGACTCTGCTGGTTGAAATTGAAGCTTATGCAGTTTGTAAAATGAAATAATATTGAAGAATATGAAACCACTGTTTAACAATCTCGTAAAGTTGTTTCTGATCTCTCTGATGACCGTTTCATGGGTCAGCGCACAGGAAAAAAAATCACCGAACTACGGCAATATACCGGATGAACTGGTTGGCTATGACAAATATATGAAGGCATATAAATATCATTTTATCGAGCCGATGAAATTTTATGGCGCCGGTCGCGAAAAACCCGCCCCGGTTGGATTGAAAGAAGTAAGAATAGGATTTCTGGGACCACTCGAAGGTTCAATTATTGTATCACTTGGCAAGCAGATGCTGCAGGGTTCAATGCTGGCCATTGAAGAGGCAAATAAAAAAGGAGGGTATAAGGGTATTCCTTTCAAATTAATGGTACACAATGATGTAGGCCTTTGGGGAGCTGCAGCCAATGAGGTTGTCAAAATGGATGATGAAGGCGTATGGGCATGGCTGGGTTCAATTGATGATATAGTATCACATGTTGCGATCAGGGCGACATTAAAACTTGAAATTCCTAATGTTTGTACCGGTGATCCTGATCCTACTTTTACAGAGACAAACATACCATGGGTAGTCCGCACAATCCCTGATGACCGTCAGGCCAGTTATGTGATGGTTAACCAGATAATAAAAGTGGATGGGCACAAGAGACTTGCAGTGATAAGGGCAAATAACCGTTATGGCAGGGTTGGCACTCTTCATTTTAACCGTACTGCTACAAGGATGGGTGTGCCGGTTCTAATTGAAGAACGTTTCAATGATGGGGAGACGGATTTTAAAAGTCAGCTGGAACGCATTAAAAAGAGCTCACCTGATGCAATTGCAATATGGGGCAATGCCAAAGAATCAGCACTGATCCTGCAACAGATACGTGCCATGGGCCTTAATCAGCCTGTATATGCATCTGACAGGGTAGTCAGTGAAGAGTTTCTAAGCATTGCAGGACCACTGGCGGAGGGTATAAAAACAACCTGTCAGTATAATCCAGATTCAGATGATCCAAAACTGAAAAAATTCCAGGAAAATTACCAGAAGAGATTTGGTCAGAAACCTGATGTATTTGCCGCACATGCATATGATGGAATGAATATTTTAATTGAGGCCATCAGGAAAGCTGGCCTTAACCGTGCCCTCATACGTGATCTGCTGACCGATATGAAAACTTTCAATGGGTATGAGGGTGTTACAGGAAAAGTAGTTTTTGACGGTACATGGAATAATGTGAGACCTATATATCTGGCAAGTGTGAAAAACGGTAAATTTGAATTTAAACCAGCTCCTCCGCTCGAGAAGAGCAATGAGATATATAAACATACTGATGTAAAATACTAATCTGATATTTAAAATGGAGGCAAATTCATGCAATATTCCTGTAAATGTTGGATTCAGAGTTCCTGCAAGGGTTAGCCGTGAAGCAAAGCCTGATGGCTCGGTTGTGAATGTTGCCGGGATTGAGGTAGGTGGTACTGAAGTGGTGATAATTGCAGGTCCTTGTGCTGTTGAGAGTCAGGAACAACTATTTGATACTGCCAGAGCAGTAAAAAAAGGGGGTGCTCGCATTCTGCGGGGAGGTGCATTCAAACCACGTTCTTCGCCTTACAGTTTTCAGGGACTTGGTGAAGAAGGATTAAGACTGCTCAGTTCTGTCAGGGCAGAAACAGGATTGCCAGTAGTTACCGAAGTAATGGACACCACGACAGGTTGAACTGGTAGGAGAATATGCAGATATGCTGCAGATTGGTTCAAGGAATATGCAAAACTATCCATTGCTTAAAGAGGTAGGCATGACACGGAAACCGATCCTGCTCAAAAGAGGTATGATGGCAACCATTGAAGAGTTCCTGCTTGCCGCCGAATATATCCTCAGTCAGGGTAATGAAAATGTGATCCTCTGTGAAAGAGGTATCCGTACCTTTGAAACCTCTACAAGAAATACCCTCGACCTGAGTGCTGTTCCAATGCTGAAACAGCTTACTCATCTGCCTGTAATTGTCGATCCAAGTCATGGAACAGGGATAAGGTGGATGGTGCCTGCAATGGCAAAGGCTGCTGTTGCTGCCGGGGCTGACGGACTGATAATGGAAGTGCATTACAGACCTGATGAAGCTCTTTGTGATGGACATCAGTCACTCGATCTTGATCTATTTGCCGGGTTGATGACCGATCTGAAGAAAATAGCACTTGCGGTGGACAGAAAAATACGATGATGTGTGGCTTTCACAATTAAATGAGAGCTATTCATACAATTTTAACTGGCTGTTTGCTATTCTTATTGCAGATTCTGGCTATTATTATTCCTTTTCTGATTCCCCCTTTGAGAGGAGGGGAACGGGGGATGTAAATGCGAAAAACACGATCAAAATCGGTCTCCTCATTCAGAATGAGACCTCAGTTGCAGCCAAAAACGGAGCTGAACTGGCTATCCTGAATGCAAACAGCAAGGACGATAAGGGAATTATGTTTGAACTTGTTGTTAAGTCAATGGAAGGACCATGGGGAACCGGCTCCAAACAGGCTGTTAACCTGGTTTTCGATGAAGAAGTTGTGGCAATGCTTGGTTCTCACGATGGACGAAATGCACACCTTGTTGAACAGGTTTCAGCTAAATCAAGAGTTGTCTTCTTATCTGCATGGTCAGGTGATCCAACACTTTCACAGGCATTTGTGCCATGGTTTTTTAATTGTGTACCCAACGATTTTCAGCAGGCTGACGCCTTGTTTGAAGAGATCTGTAATAAACGGAAGATAACTAAAATTGCTGTTGTTTCAGATCAAGGGCTATGATTCGCAATCATGCTCTAAAAAGCTTTCTGAAACAGGTTGAAAAGGAGAGAAAACCCGAACCATTGCAGCTTTCACTGGATAGTACAGGTAAAAATATTAATGATCTGACTGAAAAGATACTAAGTGCAGATCCGGGTTGTGTTGTCCTGTTTTTACAGCCGCCAGCCTCACTAAAATAGCAGAACAGATGAACCTTAAACATCTGAACCGGCCTGTTTTTGGTACTTTGACACTTCTCAATGAAGATTTTATTACCGGTAAGGATCTGAAGGAATATGAAAATGTAAATATTGTTTCTTCAGTAAACATGTCTGGCGAAATGGGATCGCTTTCAGTTCAGAGTACAGGAAAAAATATGGCAGGCTGCCCGGTGCTGTTGCTGCATATGCCTTCGATGGGATGAATATATTGATCGAAGCAATCAGAAAAGCTGGCACCGAACGCGAAAATATTCAGAAAACAATTGCAGAGATAAAATATGAAGGGGTTACAGGAACAATTGAGTTTGATGACAAAGGAAACCGAAAGGAAATTCCCGTAAAACCTTAGCGCCCTTTGCGGTTAATTCGTAAATTTGACGGATTGCTAAGGATTATATTTCATATTCAGTTATAGACAATAATAAGGAATGAAAAATATCAGCATTGTATTACTCGCAGCATTTTGCACCTTTGCTTTGCTCAGTTGCAAAGAGAGTCCGGAAGCGGCCAAACAGAAATCCATCGATCTGATGACGACCCAGACCCTGGGCCTTGCCTATCTGGAGGAGTTTAAACTGGATGAGGCTGAAAAAGAATTCCTGAAATATATAAAACTTTCGCCGAAGGAAAAACTGGGATATGCAAACCTTGGACTGACATATCTGAGAATGGGCAAATACCCTGAGGCAGAAAAAAGGCTGCTGAAAGCAATTGAAATTGATCCGAAAGATCCCGATACAAGGCTGATACTTGCAACAGTTTACCAGATGAATGATCAGCGTGAAAAGGCTATATCAGAACTGAATAAGTCACTTGAATTTTCTCCCGGACATGTCAAAACCCTATACGACCTTTCTGAACTTTATTCGGCTGGATCAGATGAACAATCCCGGACACTGCGTGAGAATGTTATACGGCAGCTTGTTGAAAAAGCTCCTGCGAATATTGTTCCTCAGCTTAGCCTGACCGATATTCTTATAAGAAACGGGCGAAACTGATAAGGCACTGGAGCAGTTGGAAATTATTCACAAGCAATTCCCTGAGTTTCCTAAGGAAGCTGTTGACTTACTACAATAAAACAATTGACCTGCTCAGAAAATCAGATAAGGAGAATGCAGTAATTCAATTTACAATTTTTCATAATTATCTGAAAGTTACCTCTCCTTACCAGGCCGGAATTATGGATTTAAAAGGACCGGGCGGATCGCTGATTGGATTTCCTCTGATCACATTTGACCAGCAATCAACAACACAACCTAATGATAACAGGTCAGTACTTGAAGTAATAAAGTTCAATGATGTCTCTGAATCAGCCGGACTGAATATTGTACCGGCGGGACAACTCTGCACACGTCAGCTGCAGGAGATTATGACGGTGACGGAGATGTGGATCTTTATGTCGGTAGTTATGATCCTGCATCATCATCTTATAAACATTACCTCTTCAATAATGACATGGGAAGATTTAAGGATGTATCGGTTGAAGCAGGCATCACTCATACCGGGAAAGAATCATTTGCGACATTTACCGATTTTGACAACGACGGATTTCAGGACATTTATATTATTAAGGAGGATGGTGATATCTTTATACAGAAATACCGGACCCGGAACCTTTGAAGATGTGACGGCAAAAGCGAATAGCAGGAAGTCCGGCAGGTGGAAATATGGCACTGTTTCTTTGATATGGACCATGACGGAGATCTTGATTTTTTTGAGGCCAGATCAGCAGGTAACCTCTTTTTCCAGAATAATTCAGATGGTACATTTCAGGATCAGTCAGCAAAACTTGGCTCACCCGGGAATAACCTGATCAGCAGGGATGCTGCCTTTGGTGATTTTGATGAGGATGAAGATATTGATTTTATTGTTGTGAATGAAAATGCAGGCAATATTCTGTACTCCAACCAGCGACAGGGAGTTTTTAAAGATATAACCGCTGAAAGCGGTTTGAAGCAGCGAAGGTGGTTCATGTGCTGTTACTGTGGGAGACTATAATAATGACGGATATCTCGATCTTTTCATTGCTTCACTAACAGGAGGCAAATCAGTTTATCAGAATCTTCGTAACGGAAGCTTTGAAGAGGTCAAAAACAATAGTGAGATGTTCTTGCACTGAAGAATGTTAAAGCTAATGATGCTTCCTTTCTCGATTTCGACAATGATGGTTTTCTCGATCTTTTAATTGCAGGAGAGTCATCAGAGAAAGATGGAAGAGGTGTTTTCCTTTATCATAATGACGGAAAGGGAAATTCACGGATGTTTCACAGTCTGTTGCCTGAGGAGTTGAAATCAGGAAGTCAAATTGCAATTTTTGATTATAATGATGACGGTGACCTGGATATTGTTATTGCAGGATTAAACGGAGGAGTTTCTCTCCTGAGGAATGACGGAGGCAACACATAACCATTTTATAAAGATCAAACTGGTTGGTCTGAGAGCCGGGAGTGCCAAGAATAATCATTTCGGCATTGGTGCAAAAATGGAGATGAGGGCAGGTGATCTGTATCAGACTATGGTTGTAACTGATCCTAATATTCATTTTGGAATAGGAAAACGTTCAACAGCCGATGTAATCAGAATTACCTGGACAAACGGTGTTCCTCAGAACATATTCTTCCCCGGAACCGATCAGGCACTGGTTGAAGCACAGACACTTAAAGGATCCTGTCCGTTCCTGTATACCTGGAATGGAGATGAATATGTATTCGTTAAAGATATACTGTGGAGAAGTGCACTCGGGATGCCGCTGGGAATCATGGGAGGAAATACGGCATATGCATTTCCCGATGCTTCCGATGATTACCTGAAGATTCCGGGTGAGTTGCTGAAACCGGTCAATGGTGAGTATTCTCTATCCAGATTACATCGGAACTCTGGGAGACAATCTATTTCGATAAGATGGAGCTTGTGGCAGTTGACCATCCTGATTCTGTTGACATTTTCGTTCCTGAACAGTTTTCTCCTCCGCCTTTCCCGGGTAAAAAGATTTATGTGGTTCAGGAAAAAAATCTTCCTGTATCGGCAACCGATTCCAGGGGAAATGATGTGCTCTCATTCATATCAAAGAAAGGATGACAACTATCTGTCAGGATTTCAATCCGGATAAATACCAGGGAGTTACAGAGATGCAAGATCTGATTCTTGATCCGGGAAAAATCGGTCAGTCCGGAAATTTATATCTCTTTCTGAACGGATGGATCTTCCCGACAGATGCAAGCATAAATTTTGCACTGTCACAATCATCTGCTCTTAAAGTATTTCCTCCTTTAATTCAGGTGATCAATAAAAAAGGTGAATGGGAAACCGTTGATGAGAACCTTGGATTCCCAATGGGAAAGGACAAGACTGTAATTGCAGACCTTTCAGGCAAGTTCCTGTCATCAGACCACAGGGTAAGAATCAGAACCAACATGGAGATATACTGGGACTATATTTTCTTCTCAGGTGAACTATCAGATGCACCTGTAAATTCAACAGTTCTTGATCCGGTTTCAGCTGATCTTCATTACAGGGGATTCTCCCGAAGCTTCAGAAAAGGAGGCAGGTACGGACCTCACTGGTTTGATTATTCCGCTGTGGATAAAGACCCTAAATGGAGAGACCTTTCAGGTAATTATACCCGTTACGGAGATGTACTGCCCCTTTTAACAGCATCCGATAATAAATATATCATTTCCAATGCGGGTGATGAAACATCAGTAAAATTTGATGCAAAGAAACTGCCTGAACTGAAAAGCGGATGGAAAAGCGATTTTCTTATCCGCAGTGTAGGATGGGTAAAAGACGGTGATATAAACACAGCATTCGGAAATACAGTTTTACCGCTTCCGTTCCATGGGATGAAAAGCTATCCTCCCGGCCCAGGTGATACATATCCGGATGATCCTGACTTACAGAGGTATAACCAGGAATACAATACCAGGGTCGTTACCCCTGACAGGTTTCTTAATGCATTGAGACCAGAAATATAAGTCTGCTGGTTGAATGATTAATAGGCATATTTAAATATTCCAGTTCCCATACTTCCAACATGGTATTCTTCGTATACATCTGTTTTAAAATCCTTTAACCACGGAGCAACACGGAGTTGCACTGAGTAAACCACGGAGATTATGATAGTTTGGATTGACTTCATCAGGATATAATTAAAAATTCATGAGATATAACAGTGGGACTCCGTTAAAACCCAGTGTCACTCCGTGGTTAAATTGGTTTAAAAGGAAAAAGATATTATGTAATTTGGGAATTTCTCGAGAGACTTTCTGGTATAGAAAAGAACTTATAAACCATTGGAGGGTTAGAGATATTTTTAACAGGAGTCTGAATATGTTTATCGTATGACTTGCTTTTTTCCCGTTTTTACTCTTCTTCCTGTTTTCAGCACAGAAAAGCAAACTAAAATTACAGACATTACAAAAAAGGCAGGAATAAATTTCAAATATACTATTGGTGATTTTTCATATGTAAACATATATCGAAAGCAGTGGTTCCGGAATTACGGTCTTCGATTACAACAATGATAACCTGATGGACCTCTTCCTTATGAATGGCACATATCTCGAAGGTATTTCTGATCCGGAGGGAAAAGTTTTCAGTAACACACGTGATGAACTCTACAGGAACAACGGGGACGGTACATTCACAGAGGTAGCCGGAAAAGCCGGTCTCGATGACCCTCACTGGAGCATGGCTGCCGGCGGCTGTTGATTATGATAATGACGGTGATCAGGATCTCTATTTGCTAAATTATGGTCCGAATATTTTTTACCGGAACAATGGAAATGGCACTTTCACAGATATTACCGCCTCACTCGGACTTGCCGGTCCTGATAAGCTCAATGGATTTGTAAAATGGAGCATTGGTGTCTGCATTCTGGGATTATAACAGGGATGGAAGGCTTGATGTCATGGTTGGCAATTTTCTTGCGTTCGATCCGGCTTATTTTACACCGTCAACACCCGACCTGATGCCTCATCCGTCGGAATATAAAGGACAGGCCATCAATGCTGTATGAGCAACAGCCAGACGGAAAATTCATCGATGTTACACGGAAAAACAACCTGTATTATCCTGATTCAAAATGCATGGGATTGACAGTTTATGATTATGATGACGATGGGGATCTGGATATTTTCCAGGCTAATGATCATCAGCTGAATTTTATGTTCAGAAATGATAACGGGGTGTATAAAGAGGTTGGAGTGGAAACAGGAGTTGCTGCAAACAGCCAGGGTATAGGCACCGGTTCGATGCATGGCTCGCCGGGCGACATTAACGGCGATGGATTGATAGATCTTCTGGTTACCGATCTTGCATATGGAGCCCTCTATCTGAACAAAGGAAACGGACTTTTTGTTGATGTAACAGAATCAAGCGGTATGGCAGGAGCCATGGCTGGTAAAGGCAGCTGGGGCGCAGTGCTTTTTGATTATGATAATGATGGTGATCCTGATATTGTTGCTGCTAACGGAACAGCAGAAGAGCTTATACTGCAGTATCCGTTATTGCTTGAGAATGACGGGAAAGGCCATTTTAAAAATACAGGACAGGAAAGCGGAAGATATTTTTCAACAAAACGTTCGGGCAGGGGACTGGCAGTTTGGGATTATGATAATGATGGTGACCTCGATATAATTATCTCACATGTTGATAAAGATGCCACAGCTGCATTGCTCAGAAATGACGGAGGCAATTCAAACAACTGGCTTGGACTGACATCTGAATGGCAGCAACGGACCTTCTGCCGCCATTGGAGCAAAAGTGATTGTAACTGCCGGCAGAAAAAAACAGGTTCTTGTAAATCAATGGGCAACAAGCTACCTTTCCAACAATGATCCCCGGCTCCATGTAGGATTGGGAAAGCAAAAAACAGTCGATGTCCTGGAAATAACATGGTCGGACGGGAAGAAAGAAGTGTACAAAAATATTGCATGCAACAGGTATATAACTATAATCGCAGGGTAAAGGTATAATGAAGTGAAGCTCTGAGTCAGCTAAGTCCGGAGTGAGCCCTGCAGTTCTTAACTCTGAGCCCTAGGCACTCTAGGCACTTCAAACTTGAAAATAAAAATAATATAATAACAATTTAAAAAACAAAAATATGAACCATCAATATGTAAGCAACGTAGTGGATCTGACAAATCCGGAAAAGAATGTCATCTACAACATGACGCATGATGAAGCAGTAAATATTTTAAAATCAGGAGATACTGAAGCTGTTCGCAAAATTGACGGACAATTCTGTCTTGTTTCAGTTGATGGTAAAACAATCAGGATGGCCCGTTCAATAGGAAGGCCGATCCGTTATTTCATTGCCAAAAAAGCAGCTGGTCCGGTTCTGATTATAGCAGAACGCATCGACGTGATATATGATTATCTGAAAAGAGAGGGACTGGATGACCAGTTCCATCCTTCCTATTCAAGGATGGCTCCTGCTCATTATATTACAAAAATTGAACTTCTTGGCTGTCCTGATCCCAATCCGGTCTACAGCCGTTTTTTCACTCCTGAACGAAACAGGTTCTCTGCCGGTAAGCCTGAACAGATTGGAAAAGACTATATAGGAACTGTTTACAATGAGATTAAGAAGTGGCTGCAATACCGTGCAAAAACAGGTCCTGTTGGTGTTACTTTTTCTGCCGGAATAGACAGCGGTGCAGTATTTTTGCTGACTTACCATGCTCTGAGGGAACTTGGAGAAAGCCCTTCAAGGCTCAAGGCCTTTACCCTTACAATTGACGGGGCCGGTGATGATCTGATTCAGGCAAGAAAATTTCTCGAAGACCTAAACCTCGAATTGTTCCTTGAACCAATTGAAGTGGATTATTCATCGCTCAACTGGAAAAAGGCAGTAAAAATTGTAGAAGATTATAAACCGCTTGATATTCAATCTGCTACAATGAATCTGGCACTCCTTCAGGGAATAAGATCCCGCTATCCCGACTGGAAATATATTATTGACGGTGAGGGAGGCGATGAAAACCTGAAGGATTATCCGATTGAAGAGAATCCTGAACTCACAATAAGAAGTGTTCTTAACAATCTGATGCTCTATCATGAAGGATGGGGTGTGGATTCAATAAAACATTCACTTACATATTCAGGAGGATTGAGCAGGGGATATATGAGAACCTTTTCCACTTCAGACCTTATGGGTTTTGAAGGTTTCAGTCCGTATACACTGCCCAATGTAATAGAGATATCTGAGGGAATACCCTATATTGAAATGACAAACTGGGATCACAAGAAGCTTTATGATCTCAAGGGACAAATTGTATCACTGGGGATAAAAGCCATAACAGGCATGGATATGCCGGTATTTGAGAAAAGAAGATTTCAGCACGGAGCGGCATCAGGGAATGACTTCAACAGACTTTTCCCTGAGAGAGAAATTGCATACAGGAAGGAGTTTCTTTCTAATTATGAATGAACCCCGCGATCTTATAATCAGCGACAGATGGATAGTGTCAAAGCGCGGTAACAAAAATACTGTTGATCCGCGGAGACCCTATGCATGGCTTGTTGAGAAAGAACGGACAACTACAGGGAAGGTTGAAGATACTGCTATCATTTTCCTGACAAACAGGGAGTGTACTTATCATTGCCTTATGTGTGACCTCTGGAAGAACACAACTGATATTACTATCCCTGCTGGTGCAATACCTGATCAGATCGAATGGGCTCTGGAGAGAATCGGCAATGTAAAACATCTGAAGCTCTATAACAGTGGCAGCTTTTTTGACGTCAGAGCAATACCGGAAGAGGACTATCCCAGAATAGCTTCTCTTATAAGCCATTTCGAAACTGTAATCGTGGAAAGCCATCCGAAGCTGATCGGAGATATATGCCTCCGCTTCAGGGATATGCTAAAACCGGAGTTGCAGGTTGCCCTGGGGCTGGAAACAGTAAACCCGGATGTGCTTCTGAGGCTTAATAAAAAAATGACGCTTCAGGATTTTGCGCATTCTGTCAGTTTCCTGAATTCACATGGGATATTCTCCAGAGCATTTATACTGCTTCGTCCTCCGTTTCTTTCGGAAGAGGAGGGTATTGACTGGGCTGAAAGATCGCTTGACTTTGCATTCAGGGTAGGTGTAGAGTGCTGCACTGTTATTCCCGTAAGGGAAGGTAATGGCGCAATGGAAGATTTATCGGAACAGGGACATTTCTCCAGACCGGATATCCGTTCACTTGAAAGCGTCCTGGAATATGGAATCGGACTAAATTCAGGCCGTGTATTTGCAGATCTGTGGGATCTGAATCTTTTTTCGGGCTGCAGCAAATGTTTTGAAAAAAGAAAAGACAGATTGAATGAAATGAACCTGAATCAAAAAATTTCAGATCCGGTTAATTGCGATTGTGATATGTCGTAGAAACACAATATTTTGTAGAGACACAAAATTTTGTGTCTCTACAACAAACATACCATATTATGAAAACAATAATATTAAGATCATTAATCATTCTGATGTCATGGATGATTTTCTTTAATGCCTTTTCCCAGGATCTGGCAAGAGCTCCGCAACCAAAAACAAATACCAGATGGATCAGCCCCGAAAATCCCACTGGTGAGAAAGGCAAGGGAGGATTAACCAATAAAGGAGCCAAGGGTAATGCTTTTTTCATTGTTCCTCCCGGACAAAAGCAAATGCTTTTGGATGTTAAAGGTGCCGGAATAATAAACAGGATGTGGATGAGCGGTACTATTGGAATCAACGAGGAACAACGGAGGGCTGTCAGGATAGACATGTTCTGGGATGGAGCAGCGAAACCTGCCGTATCGGCGCCAATCGGAGATTTTTTCGGAATTGGTCATGGAATGGTTGCGAAATATGACAATGAGCTTTTTTCAAGCCCGGAAGCCAGGTCTTTTAATTTTACTATCCCAATGCCATTCCGTAAATCGGCATATATAATTATTACCAATGAATCGACAACGGAGGTATGGATCTGGTATGATATTAATTATACTGAGGTTGAAAAGCTTCCGGATGATCTGATGTATTTTCATGCATTCTGGAACAGGGATCTGAAGACGAAAACCGGAAAGGACTATACTATTCTTCCTCAGGTCAAGGGTACCGGCAGGTATCTTGGTGCAAACATAGCTGTGATAGGTGATTCTGTATACCGGGGCTCGTGGTTTGGAGAGGGAGAGGTGAAGATATACCTTGATGGTGACAGGGAAAACCCAACACTTGTTGGAACTGGAACCGAAGACTATATCGGATCAGGATGGGGACAGGGCGAATACGCCTCACGGTATTTTGGTTCATTGATATCGGACAGGGAGCATGATATCTATGCTTTCTACAGGTATCATATTGCCGATCCGGTCTATTTTCATCAGGATTGCAGGGTTACAATTCAGCAGATGGGTAACAATTCACGGGAAGCTATCCTAAAGATGATGGAGAAGGGTGCTGATCTGATTCCGGTAGGCTTTGTTGATCAGACTGGTACGGTTACCAAACAGGGCAGGCTTCTGGACGAGCGGACAGGATATAAATTCACCGATCCGGATTTCCCCGGAACAGGAGCCAATTTTTATCGCAGCGACGATGTCTCTGCCACGGCATATTTTTATCTTGATAAACCTGAGAATAACCTGCCGGAATTACCGCCGGTTGATATCAGGCTTAAATATCTTAAAGAAAAGGTTTGGGTATATATCAAAAAATAAATCAAATATCGTTTACCATGAAAATACTGTTGTTTTCAATTCTGATCTTCCTTGTAATGGTCACCATCGATTGCCCAGAAACCAAATCCAAAGACCGACAACGTTATCGTTGTTTTTAAGACACATTTTGATATCGGTTACACAGACCTGGCAGGGTCTGTTGTAAATAAATACCAGACTTCAATGATAGAGGGAGCTCTGAAGGTTGTTGACAAGACAAGATCATTGCCAGGAGATGAACATTTCACCTGGACACTTCCTGCCTGGCCGATGCAGCAGATACTTACAGGAAGCTCTCCGGAAGTTAAGGCCAGGGTTGTGGAAGCACTTAAAAGCAAATACCTGGCTGTTCATGCCCTCCCTTTTACAATTGAAACCGAGGCTTCTGACCTCGAAACTCTTGCAAGGGCTTTCCAGGCTTCTTCGGATATTTCCAGGGAATATGAACTGGAGCTGCCTCGTGATGCAAAAATGACTGATGTGCCTGAGCATTCATGGATACTACCCACTGTCCTTGCCAATGCAGGAATAAAGTTTCTCCATCTTGGATGCAATGCTGCTTCACAGTCACCTGAGGTCCCTGACCTTTTCTGGTGGGAGGGACCCGACGGTTCCAGGGTCCTGACAATGTATTCCTGGAAATACTATGGGACCGATGTTGTGCCTCCTGAGGGGTGGCCATACAAAACATGGATCGCCATAATACATACAAATGATAATACCGGGGCTCCTGAACCGGAGGTTGTGAAAGAGACAGTTGATGAGATAAAGCGTCTTAATCCGAATGCAAGGGTGACACAGGGCAGAATGTCCGATTTTTATGACCTGGTGATGAAAGAAAAGGTTGAAATACCGGTCATCAGAAAAGATATGCCCGATACATGGATCCATGGCTATATGTCAATGCCGGAAGAGATTAAGATATCAAGGACGATAAAGAAAGAGATTTTTGCACTCGATATGCTGAATTCTGAACTCAATTTATGGAAATATGAAAAAAGTGATATTTCACCTTTGATCAAAAAGGCAGTTGAAAACAGCCTCCTTTTCGATGAGCATACTTTCGGGCTTGCAATGAGTCATGGACATTCCGGTTACTGGTGCTATGGAGATGCATTCAAAACTTTAAAAACCGGGAATGTATTCGACCCTATAGAGTTTTCCTGGAAGGAAAAATCTTTACGTATCATTGATGCTGAACGGGTTATCAGGCCGGAGCTTAATGATAAGATCAGGGAGCTGGCAAATTCGGTAGATATTCAGGGCCCTCATATCACGGTTTATAATCCTCTTCCATGGAAACGTGACGGCAGTTGTGAATCTTCAGACCTTTTCAGGGAATCTTAAGAATGCAACATCGCTGAAGGATATTGTTACAGGAGATATTATTGATCTTACAAACAAGGGAAATGTTGTACGGTTTATTGCCAGGGATGTGCCCGCTATGGGTTATAAATCATATATTCCGGCAGAGGGTAAGGTTATAAATCAGGCTTCACAGCTTAAAAGGAATCAGGATGTAATTGAAAATGAATATCTGAAAATAACAATTGACAGGGCAAAGGGAGGTATCGGATCTGTAATTGATAAAAGGAATCGGACGTGAAATGGTGAAACCGGGCAGTGAGTATGTCTTTGGAGGGTATGTTTATGAAAGGTTCAGCAGGGAGAACACGGAAAGTTATGCAAAGGATTACATAAAAGGAGGGTGGGAGTGGGCCCCTGCTGAACTTGGCAGACCAAACCTTTCAGATGAAAAGTATAAGCAGGTTCATCCGGTACCTTATGCTGTTGAATATGAAATTGATAACATTAAAGTCTCGGCAATTCTGCAATTCAGGAGAGATGAGACAAATCCTCATGATTACACAATGATCTATTCTCTGTACAAAAATCTTCCGTTTGTTGAGGTGCAATGGGGCATAACGGGAAAATCACCGGAACCATGGCCCGAGGCTGGCTGGATCTCTTTCCCTTTCAATGTTGACAAGCCGGACTTCCGGCTGGGGCGGCTGGGAAGCATAGTTGATCCGGCACGGGATTTTATTAAGAATTCCAATCTTGATTACTGTTTTGTGAATTCAGGTATTGCAGTTACCGGATCTGACAAGAAAGGATTTGGCATTTCATCACCGGATGTTCCGGGTGTAAGCCTTGACAGACCCGGATTGTGGAAGTTTACAAGGGATTTTGTTCCCTCACAGCCAAATGTTTTTTATAACCTGTATAATAACCAGTGGAGCACCAACTTCACGGAATGGATTGAAGGCTCATGGTCAGTAAAATTCTACATCTGGCCGGTTGACAGCTATGACAATGAAAAGTCAATAATAACGCCTTCTGAGGAATTCAGGGTTCCGGTGATAGCTGAATTTGCAGAGGGGGGCAATGGCTCAATTCCGGTCTCCGCAAAAGGAATTGAGCTGTCAATGAAAGGAGTTCTGGTTACAGCTTTTGGTAAAAATCCTTATGGTGACGGATTAATACTGAGACTCTGGGAGCAAGCCGGCAATAACGGGAAATGTACTATCACACTGCCGGAAGGTCTTAATGGCAAGGTAGCAATTCCGGTGAACCTGCGAGGTGAGGTTGCCGGCAGTCCGTTTGAAATAAAGAATAATTCAATATCGGTAGATATTAAAGGATATAAGCCTTATTCGTTCATGATTTTGTGATCTGCAGGGACACGTCTGTAGGGACACGCCATGGCGTGTCCCTACACATCTTTCTTCTTTGGTCTGAAACAGAATGTGGTAATATTTTTAAAGCCCCCCTTGGGGCATAGCCGTCAACTTAAGAGTAGAATTGTAAAAACGGAGGGTAGACAAAGTTATCCCGAAAACAACTTAAATTTACTATTTATACTACTTATATAACAACTCCTTCTTAGAAAGGGGATCGGCCAAAGCAGTACAATTAAAGTCAGAAATTGCTAAAGTCTATTTACGGCATAACTTTCACATTTGAAGCTAAAGCTATTTTGAACGCTGGCTATGACACCTATCAGCCATTCTTCTAAAACTCCTGAGTAATGCGGCCGGGACAAATAGTGTTTGAGGTGGTGTCGATATAGAATGCGCTCTGAAGAAGCTGTCTGAATATAAGATGTCTTGTGTACTTACCCTTGATGCCGGTGAAGAAATCTTCAGATTAAGGAGCATTAGGGGTTTAGGGATTACACCATACTTACATAGTAAACGATTTTTCAACAAGCGGGCTACTCACGGTTGAAGACATAGCCAACCGCTTCTTAACTGCGGTGAGCGAACTCGTTCCTGGGACATCAAAGCTTTTAAGACCTGGATAGTTCTTCCTCTCGTTCAACGTACGCGATATAGGTAAGTCTGTAACCATCGTGCATTGATCATTAAGCATTGTTGCCGGGAAAGAATATACCGAGATTGCCAGGTCAACACATCATAGCGTTGATGCTGTAGCAAACTACGTTGATAAGTTCAAGCGCGTTGTTTGCCTGGCAAAGAACAACTATGAGATAAAGACAATCGCATTCCTGGTAAAACTTTCACCCAGCCTGGCGCAGGAGTATTACAATCTGCATCAGACAATCGATGCGGTACCTCATCAGAGAAGAGCTGATATATTATAAAAAAAAGTCGCCAGAACAGTTAAACCAAACAGTATGATACAAGCGGCATCGTCAGTAAAACACTATAGTTCTGCACATGACAGTTCTTAAAGCCTGCTATAGTGAACTTTTTTGAGCGTGAGTTCTGTGCTTTTGTCCTGTTGTAAAGAAAATATTGCCGATGCGCTTATTGATCTTTTTAACTCTCTTTGCCCTGAGTCATCAAGATTAAAACCTGGGCAAATCGTCTGGAACGCCCTTGACAAAGAACCAGAGCGGATAGTGAAAAGCGCAGGTACAAGCCAGTAATACTGTCTCTGGTAACTGATGATGAAGTCTCAATGTTCGAGAAAGGTTCTTCAGTCTCACCATACGAAAGAATGTTATGCTCGAATGATAAAAGAAGCGTATCAACAGGGAGCTGTGTTATCCACAAGAGATTTAAGCCTTCTGTTAATATATAGCGCTTCAGCTCTTTCTCATCAAAGAATAGAGTATGAAAAAGAGCAAAACACTGTACTTCCTCATACCGGAGTTATTCATGATATGGAACTACTTTAACCATAAACGAATTATAATCTATAAACATCTCGTCGAAAAAAAGATCCTTCAATCGTGCCTGAGACTATCATTCTCAGCTCGCTGAGCTCAATACCTTAAAGGCTTTAGCAGAGTCAAAACTCTATTACCTGACTAATCAACATATAAATTTTTTCATCATACAACTACATCTCAACTGATCCTCCCGTATATTCAAACCATTAACAATTATGTCCTTAAGTTGTCACCTATGCCCTTGGGGGGTTTGGGGGTGTTTTTGGCTTCAGCCAAAGGTAATATATATGAAAAAAGGGGCTCCATTACGGAAGCCCCTTTTATAAATCATTGGAATAAGCTGTTATTTAGCCGGATTCCACCATAGTCTTGTACTTGCGATATCGGCACCGCCAAGTTTCTGTATACCGTCGTTTAATGCATCGGTGTTAGTTGACATTTCACTTGGCACATAGCCGACTCTGCGCATTAGTTGGCCAACAGGAACGTCAGTGTTATCAGAAACAATAATCGGATAGAGCTTGGGTAATTCAAGCCGGCGATAGTCTGCCCATGCTTCCCATCCATCAGGAAACATAGCAAGCCATCTCTGGGTAGCGATCTGTTCAAGATGTTTTGCAGGGGTCAGTACTCCATTTTACGGTAATATCGCTCAGTGGAGGTGTGTTGAAGTCGACCAGGGCCTGAGGAGTTGCCAGGCTTTCCTGGTAGGCAGTAATTTCAGCAGCATCGGAGCCCCAGTATTAGAGTGACATCTCAATCCCTTTATTATAGGCAGCTTCATCAGTAATTCCCATATTCCAGCCTTTCAAAGCGCCTTCAGCTCTGAGGAAATATGCTTCAGAAGCGAGTATCACTTCAACAGGAGTTGTACTCTCATTTCCCGGAGTGCTCCATCTTGTTCCCATAGTAGATAAATTATCGTAATGGCGATGAGCTTCTGAAATCTGAGGAACAGATAATCCGTTTCTCATACCGGTATATAAACCTGTATTTTTAGCAGGAAGCCAGTAAACAGGCAGACGGGGATCGTTGAATCCTTCCATCACACTCTCCATAGAGGCGCTCATACGGAATTCATTCCATGGTAACATGACCGGGAGAGCATTCCATCCACCGGTATTGACATTCCCTGAAGTCTGGAATATAGCATTATCATCATTTGATTCCATAACTCCTGCAGCTACAGCTTTTTCTGCCTGTGCCTTTGCAGTGACCGGATCAACTTCAGACATCCTCATAGCAACCCTTAACCTGAGTGTATTGGCAAATATGATCCATTTATCAACGTCTCCGCCGTATATCTGGTCATTGCTGCCGAAAGCATTTTGACCAGTATAACCTGCCAGTGTAGTTGTTGCAGCATCAAGCAGAGCGATGAAATCGGTATAGATAGCCTGCTGGCTGTCATAAGCCACGCTTAACTCACCATTATTTACCTGGCTATAAGGAATAGGACCCCAATAGTCGGTAATGCGCTGGTACATATACACTTTGTATATCTGGGCAAGAGCATACTGTTTTTCAAATCCGGGAACAACGGCAGGATCTGTTTTTTCCATTATAACTGCAAGATTTTTTGCAGCGCCGCCATAAAAACCACCCCAGGCTCCGCCCAGCCAGTCGCGGTTCAGAACATTACGGTCAGTCTGGAACTTTGTCTGCCAGTTTGAATAATACTGGCAATACAGGTCAGCAAAAAGGTTCTGTGAGGTCTGGAAATTCCAGCCTTGCATCAGTCCATCAAATTGAACTCCTGCATACACATTACCAATTGTAGCAGCATCGATTTCCGCCAATACCCTTTTGTTGGTATTGATCTCCTCGAAATCACTTGTACAACCGCCGATCAGAAATGCACCAAGCAGGCCGGACAATAAGATATTAATTAATTTGTTTGTTTTCATATTTAATTATTTATAAGCTTGGACACTAATTAAAAGGTTACTCTTAGGTTCATCCCGAACGACCTTGTTGATGGAAGACCAAAACCTTCAACGCCCTGAACGTTGGAATTACCTGATGACAGGTTTGGGTCCACTCTTTCAGCGTTATTATAAAGGAAGAATAAGTTTCTGCCTTCAACAGAAATCCTTAAGGAGGCGATGGGTGAATTTGTAAAGCGTTTTGTATATCCCAGAGCTGCCTGCCTGAGTCTCGAGTTGGAAGCATCATAAGCGAAGGGCTCACCTGTAGGTGTGTTTCTTCCTCCAAGGGACTGCCAGTAAGCTTCTGAAGTAGTCTGTACTGTGTTTTCAGTTTCACTGATAACATTTCCATCAGCATCTTTGGTCTGTATAACGCCATCAACAACAAATCCATCCCGTCCTTCGAGAGTATAATCTGAGAAACCATCACTGGCAAGGTTAGCCTCTGTGAAGGAGTAGATTTTTCCACCCTGGCGGAAATCTATTGCGAAATTCAGGTCGAAATTCTTATAGGTGAATGTGTTTGTGAGACCACCAAGCCAGTCAGGGTTGTATGTCCCTCCGTATTCGGTTTGTCCGTCAGAAACCAGTGGTAAACCGGTTGTTCCGTTAACAAGAACCCGGCCTGCTTCATTTCTGAGGAATTTTTTGGTAAGGATCTCACCATACTCATGGCCTACCTGGATAACAGTTGTAGTCATCCATTGTCTGCCGGTAAGATTATACCTGTCCATTCCCTCAGTTAATTCGACTACAAGGCTGTTATTCTGTGCAAAGTTGAGTGCCAGATCCCAGGTAAAATCTGTTGATTTTACAGGACTTATATTAAGTGTAAGCTCAATACC
The DNA here is from genome assembly GCA_963782945.1 of uncultured Bacteroidales bacterium. Taxonomy (GTDB): domain Bacteria; phylum Bacteroidota; class Bacteroidia; order Bacteroidales; family VadinHA17; genus LD21. Next base: position 26,485 of record CAWALO010000023.1, on the reverse strand, counting down.
TTTGTTCTGAATGTTTCCGGCATTGATAAACTTGCTGTTATAGCCTGATGCAACAGGAACGGCGACACTAAGCAACTGGTTCCTACTATTTGATTTATACCATGTGATGTCAACTCCCAACCTGTTCTGGAAGAAACGGACATCAGCTCCGATTTCCTGTGAGGTTGTGATCTCAGGTTTCAGTTCTGTAGCAGGCTGTGTTCCTCCCCTGGAGGCGTAACCATTTGTACCACCCTGATAGAAACTGAATTCTGGTTTCAGCTGATAAGGATCTGTATCATTACCTACCTGGGCATAAGATGCTCTCAGTTTTGCAAAAGTAAGCCAGCCGGGCATAGCTGATTTAAACATATCTGAAACTACCCATGTCAAACCTACGGAAGGATAGAAATATGACCATGCATCCGGAGGAAGCGTCGATGACCAGTCATTTCTTGCAGTAACATCGAGGAAGAGATAGTTCTTGTAGCCCAGAGTTGCAAAACCGTAAACAGAGTTGAGTTTCTTTGTAGCTCCATATTCAGAGATATAAAGTCCTCCGGCATTTGTTACTGTAAAAAGATTGGGTTTAAGCAAAAATCCATTATTTTGGTTCTGGCCATACCATTGCTGTGTAAGCATATTACCACCAGCTGACAAGTTTAACGAAAAGTCACCAAACCCTTTGTTGTAATTAACAAGAAGGTCATTGTTCAGTTCATAGTTGGTCAGGTTACCTGTGATGTATTGACCACGGTCAGCAATTGTATAGGTATCGTTATAGCGGTTCTGGCTGTTTCTGTCAGCGGCATAGTCAATAGCTGACCTTACCTGAACTGTAAGACCTTCCAGGAGTTCATATTTAATTGCAGCCATTCCAAGGACCCTGTCACGTTTTTCCTGATAAGGAATCCTGTTAACTATCCACCATGGGTTTTCACCTCCGTTTGAATGAGGGTTCCAATAGTTCTGCAATCTGAAGCCTGCATTGTCGAAATATTCATAGACCATAGCTTCCTCCTGTGAAATATTGCTGGGCTGACGAAGGATAGCACGCATCGGGTTTGAAAAATCATCACCTGTTGAAACCCTGTTGTCTACTGCCTGATTAAAATAGGTGAGTTTGGTATCGAGAGACAGTTTCTTCCCAAACTTGGAGGAGATACGCAGGTTAACGTTATTTCTCTTCAATTCGTTTCCAGGAACAATACCCTTGGAGTGAGTGTTGGTATAGGAAAAATATACCTGGGTATCTTCATTGCCACTGGTAAGAGCAATTGTGTTGGTCATGTTTGTTCCAGGCTGGAAGAAATCTTTGTAATTATCCGGATGTGCAACGAATGGGTATGTTGTACCAAATTTTTCTGAATTAGGGTCCGGAGTCCAGTGTGCAACCATGCGGCCGTCCATTTTTGGTCCCCAGTCAAATTCCTGGTTCGGGGTGTAAACCCCTGCACTTCCCTGTCCATAGACATTCTGGAATTTAGTCAGGATAACCGGTGTTTCAACGCTGTAGTTGAGAGCATATTCAAGTCCAATACCTTTTTTGGTACTACCTTTTTTAGTAGAGATGAGGATAGCTCCGTTAGCTGCACGTGTACCGTACAAAGCTGTTGCAGAAGGTCCTTTAAGTACAGTGACACTTTCAATGTCATCAGGGTTGATGTTTGATATACCGTCACTTGATGTCATACCACCACCTTCACCATAGGTTGAGAAAAACATGGAGTTCTGAATCGGAACTCCGTCAACAACATACAGAGGCTGGTTGTTTCCGCTGATTGATCTGTTACCTCTTAACACAACCCTTGAAGCAGAACCTACTCCGGCATTTGACCTTACAAGGTCGAGCCCTGCAACTTTACCCTGCAGTGAGTTTATAGCGTTCAGTTCTCTTGATTCTGTCAGTCTGGCAACATCTACAGACTGTGCAGAATATGTCAGAGCTTTCTTCTCTCGCTTGATCCCAAGGGAGGTAACCACTATTTCTCCAAGCTGGGTAGCTGAGGTGGTCATTTTAATAGTCAGGGTTGCTTGTCCTCCGACAACAACTTCCTGAGGGTTGTAGCCAATGAATGAAAAAACCAGTTTAGCATCGTTACCGGGAACGGTAATTGAGAAATTACCATTAGCATCGGTAATAGTACCGGTAGTTTTGCCCTGAACAACAACGTTCACTCCTGGCATTGCTGAGTTATCATCGGCACTTGTAACAGTACCTGTTACTTTGCGCTCTTGTGCCAGAGCAGGGGCACAAGTAAATAAAGTAAGAAAAGCAGCATAAAGCAGGAACTTTATCTGACTTTTCAAACAAGTTAGTAAAGGGTTCATTTTCATAAGAAAACATTTAGGGTTAAGAAATTTTTAAAAAAGAATAAATAATTGCATCTAATTTTATTAAAACTTTACCATAGTTTTAACAAAGATTTAACAAATATTGACATTTATTTTATCATAACCAAGTTTTCTTTTTAATTTCTTTAGGCTTTTTTAACATAATTTTAATAAATGAAATACCAGTTTAATTATCCGGTATATCAGGGAATATTGAACATTATCTGATTAAGAATTTAATCTCCAAGCAGTTTTAACATTTTAGCATTGGTTTTCTTTAGATATCCTGAAGGAGATTTTTCAGATGTTTGCTTTATTGCAGCGGAAATCTTCTGTTTGCTATCGGAATCGAGAAATTTTAAGTTTTCTTCTAAAGATATTGCTACTTCATTGTTTAGTTTTTTCAGCTGTCTGGCAGAAAAAGCTTCTGTTTTTTCCTGATTCCTGATCATTGTTATAATCAGGTTGACATATCCGTTAACTATTCCCTTCCGGCCAGCCTGCAATCCAATAACTTCCGGATCTTTTGAGTTCATTATCTGCTCTGCAAGCTCAAGCATTCTTTTCCGCAAATACATCTCGAAAATGAAAATCTCTATCAGTTCCTCACTGTAATATTGCTTTGGCTTTAAATTATCAGTGTATATCCGGCTTAATTCATTCACAAAGCGTGCAGCAGGCTGGGTGTCAAACGCCTTGTTTTTCAGTGACATTGAAGGGTCATTTAAAAAATCCAGGTTTTCCTTGTTTATTAACTGACTGAAGACAGTTCCTGATTTTCTGCTCCCTTTCCTGGGAAGCGACTCGAAGTTTTTAATTTTAATACTTACCAATGTATTATATGCCTGCATTAACTCACTTTGCGGCCATGCTTTATTGATATCAGGCATCCCTTTTGCCTGGTATTCCTTTAATGTCAGTGAAAGATCTTTCCTGAAAATATTTTTACACGATCCGTTTACCAGGATGATGAGGAATAATACTATTACGGTGTTTTTTAGTCGGTACATATGTTTGGTATTCATAATTTGTGTAATGCGATTTATTTCTATTTATTTCAATTTATTTCTTTTTTTTAAGTCCGAAGACAGAAGACCGAAGTCCGAAGTCTCAGCATCCAGCATCCAGCGCCCAGCACCCAGCACCCAGCACCCAGCACCTCCACCTTAAACATCCCCCTGTCCCCCTTCAAAGGGGGAATCAGTCACCGATTACCGTTTCCCTCCCCCGCATACCTATATATTATAGCCGAATCGTTATTAATTGCAAAGACCAGAATACTTTTGCCTGAGGCAAGTTTTACACTTCGGATATCCCTGACTTCTCCTCTTATATTAAAGCCGCTTTGCAGATCGTTCAGAGGAGAAAATTCACCTTTCCCGTTCCCGGTAAGCAACAGTCCCTTGTTTGCATCGTATTCCCCGAATTTTATTCTGGTCCCGAAGAAATTTCCTGCCAATAGCATATCGGTATTTCCGTCTTTGTTGTAGTCTCCGGTATTTATTGCATAAACAGGTGAAAACTGTGCTTCACGGGGTAAAGGAGATAGCTTAAACTGATTATTGCCACGGTTCTCCAGGTAGCTGGACTGCAAAACAGAAGCTTTAAGTATAAGAGCGTCACGGAGCTCATCTGCAGAAAAAATATCAGTGATTTTCTGATTGGTATACGATTCATAGGTAGGGTACTTTTTCGCAATGAAAGGCATCTGGTCCTGAAGATCGTCCTTCGCATAGAACGGATAGCTTGTACCTAGAATATAATAGCACATAACTGCATCAACCGAACCGTTATTGTCAAAATCTTTTGCATATATTGTAACAGGTTCGTTAACAGATGCCTTTATCTGTGAATTCAATCCCAGGTTCCCTGCAGCATAATCGATATCTCCATCCCTGTCAAAATCCTCTGCAATGATTGTATTCCACCAGCCTTCAGAATCCTTAAGACCGCACTCATCAGTTATTTCAGTCAGCATTCTTCCATCATTCTGAAAAAGCCTTATTTTCATCCATTCTCCTGTTATTATAAGGTCTGTTTTTCCGTCAGAGTTGAAATCGGTCCATAAGGCATCAGTTACCATTCCCGGGTTCAGTAATGATTTATTATACTTCAGCGTGACATCGCTGAAATAGCCCTTTCCATCGTTCTCCAGGATGTAGCTTCTTGGTGGCAGCGGGTATGCTTCGGGAACAACTCTGCCACCAATAAAAAGATCAGCATCTCCATCTTTGTCTATATCTGCGGCTTTGATGCACGATCCGGATGTGAGCATAAGCGGTAAACGGCCTGTTGATTTTGTAAAGTTGCCATTACCGCCATTGATGTAAAGACGGTCCTGTAATTCAGGTGACTCCTTTGAAAACTCATTGCCTCCGCTAACCACATACAAATCCTTATCATTATCGCCGTCTGCGTCAAAAAACAGTACCCCTGTATCTTCACTTTCCCTGTCGGTATCAAAGCATACCTGTCTCTGCAGTTCAAAAGACCCGTCTTTTTTCTGGAAGTACAGTTTTCCGGGACTGCCTTTGGCTCCGCCAATAAAGAGATCCTCAAGTCCGTCATTGTTCACATCGCCTGAGGCCATATGGGGCCCCTGAGTGGAAAGCATATGTGGCAGCAGGATCTGTTTTCTGAAGTCCTGATATTCATTTTCGACATGTTTCGAATCGGGTAATATTTTATCATTCACCCTGATAAAAATCGGATTACCGGCCCGGGTAATTTTTGGTCCAGGTGTAGTTGCTTCGTTATTATGAAGTGTAACGGTCTGATCTGCCTTTATGGATGCCAGTACCTGTTCCCGAAGGTCGGGCCAGATGACTTTTATAGAGTCAATAACAGTGGCCTGGCCCAGACCAAAAATCAACTGATGGCTGCCTGATGACATATATCCGCGTGACGGCATTAACTCCTGCGTATATGTCTGATCCTTGCAGGTAACCTGTACTTTTGTGCCAATTCCATCCTTATTCAGTCCTGATCCGTCAAGTCTGATTTTTATAAAGTGATTAAGCTTTTTTTCACTTGTATTATTCCGGTACACAAGAGCAAAGTCATTTACCTGGCTGACAACAAGGTCCATATCACCATCATTATCGAGATCAGCATATGCGCTTCCATTGGATAATGAAGGCATTTCCTCTCCCCAGCTGTCAGTAACATTTGTAAAAGTAAGATCCCCATTATTCCTGAATAAATAATTCTTCAGCTTTGTTGCGGGTATCTTTTCAAGCAAGCCCATCCTTGGCATCATCACTTCACCTGTATTTTTTTTCATTACCTGTTCAACAGTGAATTGGATAAAATCCATATGGGTGTTATTTTTTCCGTAACCATTGCTGATATAGAGATCTTTTAGCCCATTGTTGTCAAAATCGCATAATAGGGGAGACCAGCTCCAGTTCGTACTGAAAATACCGGCATATTGACCTATCTCGGTAAAATAGCTGCCATGGTTATTTATATGGAGCATGTTCCGGGTTGACTGATGATAGAATCCTGTATTTTTTAATATGCTCACCTTATCATAATTATCGGGACCGGCAACCAGTTTCTGATCATAGTTATCCTCAGGCAGCATATCGAGAGTGATCAGGTCAATATACCCGTCATTGTTGATATCTGCGGCATCGGTGCCCATTGAGGAAAGAGATATATGATCAAAATATTTTTCCAGCTGATCTGAAAAGGTGCCGTTATGCTGATTGATATAAAGATAATCCTGCTCAAAATAGTCATTGCATACATAGATATCCGGCCAGTTGTCGTTATTGAAATCTGCAACGGCAACACCAAGTCCGAAATTCATAATATTCCGGATCATTCCGGTCTCATTTGAGACATCGACAAACCTGTTTCCGGTATTCTTAAATAATTTGTGTTCATAACTTGGATCGTTCACTTTTTTAAGTTCCGCCTTAGGAACAGCCATTGCATTAAGCGCGTGGTTGATAACGAAAAGGTCCAGATCTCCATCCTTGTCATAATCAAAAAAGACACTGTGTGTGGAATAGGCAGGATCGTCAATGCCATATTTTGCAGCACATTCAGTAAAGGTAAGATTGCCGTTATTCAGATAGAAAAGGTTTTTCCTGAATTCAGCCCTGCCATCGGTAGATGTGCACACATAAATATCCAGAAATCCGTCTCCGTTGATATCTGCCATTGAGACTCCTGTGCTCCATGTTCCGGGACCGCCAACCCCGGCTTCGTCTGTAATATCCTTGAACCTTAAATTGCCCTTGTTAAGGTAAAGCCTGTTTTTTGTGAGATTGCTTGCAAAAAAAATATCTTCCAGCCCATCATTGTTTATGTCTCCGACAGCTACTCCCGCTCCATTATAGAGATAGCCATAATCAAGTACATTGAACTCCTCGCTCTCTTTAACCCAGTTTTTGAAATCAATGCCTGTGCGTTTGTGTGAAAGTGATGTGAAGATTTTGTCTTTTTTACTTTGGCATGATAAAGAACCGAAAAGGATCGATACTATAATAGAATAAAAGAAAGTTCTCTTCATTTTATAGTCATTCTGTAAGTGACAATTCCATAATTATTTATTCCGGCCAGCAGAAAGCGTCTGCCCCTGATAGTGAGAAATTTCAGGGATTTTACATCTCCTGTTAAGGAGAGACCGGATGCCGCCTGGGATATATATTTGAAATTACCCTTGCCGTCACCTTCAAACAGCTGACCGTAGCTTGCATCAATCACACCAATCTTTACGCAATTTGCACTCTGGTTGCCTGCAAGAACAAAGTCAGGATTCCCGTCACGGTTATAATCGAAGATCTCAATGGCATAGACCGGAGCAAACTGAGCCTCCTGGGGAAGAAAATGTTTCTCAAATTTGCTGCCTGTATTTTTATAGAATACAGTTTGCAATTCAGTGGCGGAGAGAACTTTTGCCCCTTTCAGATCGCCTGGTGTGAATATGTCTGCCAGTACAGCGGTGGAGTATGATGCATAGTCTGGAAATTTCTTTCGCAGGACACCTATCTGATTTACCATTTCATCGCGGCCGGCAAATGGGTATGATTTTCCCTGGACATAATAAGTCAGGATCGGATCAATAGTTCCGTTATTGTCAAAATCCTTATATATCAGTTCCAAAGGTTCACTGGCAGAGCTTTTCAGTTGAGAGTTTGTTCCGAGATTACCGGCAATAAGGTCCATATTGCCATCGCCGTCAAAATCAGCCACAGCTATCTTATTCCATAATCCACTTTCGGAAGTGTCGAACCACGATTTTGTAGATTCCCTGAAATTCTTACCATTTTCATTGATAAATACCCTTATTGGCATGAATTCCCCTGTAATTATCAGATCAGGCCATGTATCTTTGTTGAGATCGACCCAGGCGGCATCGGTAACCATACCGGCGGCAGCCAGGTCTGGAAGAACAGTTTGTGTAATATTCCTGTAATGACCGGGCCGGTCGCTGTCAAGTATATAGCTTGGCTGCGCAACAGGATATTCGCCGGGCATAACCCGTCCGCCGACAAAAAGTTCCAGATCACCATCTTTGTCAATATCTGCAGCCCGTACGCAGGATTTTGAGTTCAGCATCTGGGGAAGAGCGTCTGCCTGCCGCGTGAATCGTCCTGCTCCGTTATTAAGGTATAACCGGTCCTGAAGGGCCTTGTCATTTCTGAGGTAATCATGATATCCTCCGCTGGCAATATAGAGGTCCATGTCACCATCCTTATCTGCATCAAAAAACAGTGCATCACCATCTGTGCAGCCAAAGTCATCTTTAAAATTGAAGGCTACAGAAGGGGTGAAGGTTCCGTTGGCACTCTGCAGATAAAGCTTACCGGGATTCTCCTTTACTCCTCCAACAAAAATATCCGTCAGCTTATCACCGTTAACATCGGCTGCGGCCATTACCGGTCCTACGGGTGACAGCATTGTCTTTAAAAGAGGTTGCCGCTGAAAGTCATTGGATCCGTATTCTGTATGTTCATAGCCGATGAGAGATTCGGAAGGTGAAAATATTTTTGAAGGTGAGCTGACTTTAGTATCATTTGTTTTTGAAGTTCCTTCTGTTACTGCGATCGACTGGTTTGCTTTTATATTTTTTAAAAGGCTTACTTTCCCGAGTGGCCAGACAATCTTTATAGAATCGGCAACAGCAGTATTACCTAATCCGAAATGCAGCCTTGATGTTACACCTGACTGATACCCCCGGGTCGGCATCTGCTCCATGAACTGTACTCCCTGGCGAGTGTAAACATAAACTTTGCTGCATAGCCCGCTGGTGTTTTTACCATTTCCTTTTAGCTGTATATCAATATAACCGGAAGATGATGAATTCGACTCGCGCAGCATATTCCTGAACAGGAAGGCAGTTTCATTCTGGTTGCTGATAACCAGATCAAGATCACCATCATTGTCGAAATCTGCATAGGCTGCTCCGGTTGAGAATCCTTTTTGTTCAAAACCCCATTCCAGGCTCTTATCTGTGAAAGTCAGATCTTTATTGTTTTTAAAGATATAGTTGTGAACGGGTGTTGATTTCATGGAGCTTACAAGCTTAAACGTATCAGGTTTCTCCCTGGCTTTTGCCTGCTGGGAATAGTAATCCCTTTTATATTTGAGGAAATCAAGATTGGTATAATCCTTGAAATATCCGTTGGTAATTGAGAAGTCCTTCCACCCGTCATTATCATAATCTGCGAAAAGAGGAGCCCAGCTCCAGTCAGTGTTTGAGATTCCGGCAAGTTGCCCGATTTCACTATACGTTCCATTGCCATTACTCATCTGAAGCATATTCCGTTGTGTCGCATGGTAAAATCCCTGCATTACCATAAGAGCATATTCCATATAGTTTTCAGCAACATACAGAAGTTTTTGCCGGGTATTGTCAGCCGGCAGCATATCTGCCGTGAAAATGTCGGGCCACGTGTCATTATTGAAATCATTGATTTCACAACCCATTGCTGACAATGATATGTGCTGAATATGATCTTCCATCTTATTTGAGAAGGTCCCGTTACCATTATTTAAATAAAGGTAATCAGGCTCGATATAGTCGTTTGTGACGTAAATATCGGGCCATCCATCCTTATTCAGATCGGAAATGGCAACACCAAGGCCATATCCAAGGGCATTGGAAATTATCCCGGAAGTTTTTGTAACATCTGTGAAACGGTCTCCATCGTTTCTTAAGAGTTTATCGCCGGCATATGGATCATTGCTGTTCCTTGCCTTATCGAGTTCCATGCCGCGAATAACTTTTACGTTTGTAGCAAGTATAAAGAGATCGAGATCCCCGTCATGGTCATAATCGAAAAAAGCTCCTATTGTGGAATAGGAAGGATCATCGATGCCATAGGCTTTTGCCATCTCTTCAAATTTCAGGTTACCCTTATTTATAAATAGTTCATTTCTTCTATTCTCAGGACTGTCTTTCCCTGAATGGCAGACATAGATATCCAGAAGATTATCTCCATTGATGTCAACCATTGTTACCCCGGATTTCCATCCTGTTCTGCCCTTCACTCCGGCACTTTCAGTAATATCTCTGAATTTGAAATCACCGGTGTTCAGATATAATTTATTGTACTCCATATTGGATACAAAAAAGATGTCTTCCAGCCCGTCATTGTTGATATCTCCTACGGCAACCCCTCCGCCATTGTAGAGGTTTTCATACGTGAGGGCATTGTGCTCCCGATTTTCAGTTATTGAATTTTTGAAAACTATTCCCGATTTTTTTGAGGGTACAGGTTCAAAAAGCTTAAATGTCTGACCCTTTGCAGAAAGAGCGATCATCAGAAATAAAGATGTATGGAAAGCCCAAATGAGAATAGAGTGAATTAGGTTCTTAAGTGGCACTACTTTCATATATTCTTTTCTAATATTCAGATAAGCATGCAAAAATGCAAAAATTTCACAATAAGCTGTTGTAAGACTTTATATTTTTAAAAAATAGTATTAATAATAGATGTTAAAAAGAAGTAAACCACGGAGTTACACAGAGTATCACTGAGTATGTCACGGAGTAAATCAGGCATATTAAAATTAAAATCTTACGGCAATGATTTAGCAGTGTTACTCCGTAACAACTCAGTGTAACACCGTGGTTAAAAAACCTTTTGGATGTCCTCCTGGTTTGGTTATCTGATTAATTTAATCTGTTTGAGAAATTTCGGCCATTAGCCATAAGGTATGGGCAACCATCGGTGTCCAGTATTCTGAGATCTGCCAGTCTCCGTCACCGATATCAGGCATATCCATACTGTCTCCTCCCAGCCCGTTCAGAACTGCCCCGGGCAGCACAGGCGTATTTGGAAGGAATGTGCTTCCAGGGAAATGCTTAGGCTGATTGTGTCCGACCATTTCTATCGTGGAGCTGTTGAAGGGATTTACACCAATTATCCAGTCCAGCTGTCTCTGTGCAATGACTCTTAGTCTTTCATCTTTTAAGACATCTGCTGCTTTAACCAGCCCGATACCGGCAGACGCTAGATTGGAATTAATTCCAACCCACCATTCCGCTTCCGGATACATAAAGTAACGGTACCAGTAGTCCCCTTCCTTCCTGTTGCCTCCCGGATCTTTTCCGGCATAAAGGCCAAAGGGAACAATGCCAAAACTGTTCTTTTGCGAGAAAAACGCCAGATAGTTATTTGCATATCCTGCAATCATCTCTTTCCAGACAGAAACATCTTTATGCTGGGGGAAAGCTTCGGTCAGGTCGCAGAGGGAAATAAACTCCATACAGCCCTGCCAGAGATTCTTATACGGTTCCCTGGCAGATGCTGATATCTGGAAGAATCCGCTCATTTTGCCATCCTTAATTTCCGACTGCAGCTTTTTTAGTTTTGCTGCCTGGTCCGTCGCAAAATTCCTGTAAGTCTCCTGCTTTGTTGTTTTGAACATTTCAAGCGCTGCCTGGATTGAAGCTCCGATGACACCTGTATCCTCATCTTTTGTATTTCCACCACACCATTCGAAACATTTCTTAGCTGCAAGCAGGCATTTTTGTGAATATTCAGGATTCCCGGTTTTGGTGATCCTTGCCATGATGGCTTCCGAGGTGATAAAATTGTATTGCCCTATCATACCGACAGGATCAGTTCTGATAACCCTGTCATCCTTTGTGCCGAAAAGAAGCATGTCACTTGTGGATGTTCCGGCATTGGGTTTCACGAATTTGAGTTCACCTCCCTCTTTTTCAATCTCATTGTTTGTCCAGCGGTTGCTGTCGGAGTGCTTTTGTACATCTCCGCCTACATAGTTCATTATGTATCCCTGTGGTTCCTGCATCTTTAAGAAATACTGATTCCCCCATATCAGCTCCTCAAGAATTTTCTTCCTGTTGTTTTCAGTCTGATTTTGCAATTCATAGGTTTTTGAAAGTCCTATCATTCCGTAAATAGTGGCATCAACCCATTTCCTGAGATCACTGGCATCATGCCATCCGCCGGATACATCCTGGTGCTTGCCGTTATCCATTCTCACTCCGTCATCGATATGACAGGGAGAGAGGTAACCCGTTGTACTTGATCCGCACCTCTGGAGGGAAAAGTAACTGACAATCATATCCATTACAGGTTTGTATACTGAGGGTGAGATTACAAATGGCCAGGAGCGGAGGGTATCATACTTTATATAATAATGTCCTGTTCTCTTCAGATCACTGAAATCTCCCACTGAATAATCGCCAAAATCCCCTGGTTCCGGATGAAAGAATCCGGTGAAAACAACTGTCCGGGTTTCAAGATCTGTTATCTCGAATTTGCCATTTGCTTTTCCCTTTGTAACGATTTTCTTCCCGGCCGATGGCACATATCCAACCTGGTTGATGAGCAGGTCAACATTCAGATCTCTAGAGAGCCTCTGTGCATTTATTTCCTGAATTCCGGTTATGGCTGAGATAAAAAATATCAGTGCCATAAGTCTGATTGATAATGGTTTAATGATGGTTTTCATATAATGTAGATTAAATATTGGGATCTTATTAGATGGAAGAAAGATAGTGATTATTTTAAGAATTTCGGGAATTGGGTAGGGACGAGTCGCGACTCGTCCCTACTGAACATTTTATGATCCGCGCATGATTAACTTAATTTAACAATCCCTGATAACATTTATGTTAATGGATATTTATATATTTAACTAATTTTAATTACCCAGCCTATGAAACGATTAAACCCATTTCTATTTATTGTGGCGTCTCTTTTATTTATGATGGCATGTCAGAACCAGGAATCGGCTAAAACGAGCAAATCCTTTCCCTACGCAACCTTTCAGATAATGAAGGGTACAAATCTTGGTCACTGGCTGTCACAGAGCCGGGCCAGAGGAGAAACCCGGCAGAAATTTATTACTGAAAAAGATATTCAGTATATTGATTCTCTCGGCTTTGACCATATCCGTCTTCCGATTGATGAAGAACAGATGTGGGATGAGAATGAAAAGAGGCATGATGATGCTTTCGCGCTGATGCAGAATTGTCTGGAGTGGTCCCGTAATGCCGGACTGCGTGTAATAATCGATTTACATATTCTCCGTTCACATTATTTCAATGCACAGGAAAAACCACTCTGGACCAAAGTTGAAGAGCAGGACAAACTCATCCGTTTATGGAAAGACCTTTCAAATTCTCTACAGGAATGGCCTAACAGCATGGTTGCCTATGAGTTTATGAATGAACCTGTTGCAGATGATGCGGAACAATGGAACGTTTTGCTTGCCCGCATCGCTGATTCGATCCGCAAGTGGGAACCGCAGCGTGTTCTTGTAATCGGATCAAATAAATGGCAGTCGGCTGCAACCTTTGATCAGCTGAGAGTGCCTGCAAATGATACAAATATTGTATTGAGCTTCCATTTTTATGAGCCAATGGTACTTACACACTACCAGGCCGGATGGACAGAATTTAAAGACTTTAAGGGGGATGTCAATTATCCGGGACAGATCGTTCTGAATACCAAAGATCCTAAATTTCAGAAGGTATATAACCGTGATACCCTGTTGAAAATGATGCAGAAGCCAATTCATCTGGCTGATAGTCTAAAACTCCCTTTGTACTGCGGGGAATTTGGAGTTTTCAGGGAATTTTTCCCGGCTGCAAAACTGGCCTGGTACACTGATATGGTTTCGATTTTCAACGAATATAATATTGCCTATGCCAACTGGAACTATAAATCAGATGCATTTGGCATTGTTGATGAGAATATGAAACCGCTTGTGCCGGTAATTAAAATACTGACAGGAAATTAGAAAAGGGCTCAGGGCTCAGAGCGCAGGGCGCAGGGCAAAATGTTGGGAAAATAATTTAGGGGATAAGGGGAGACTAAGGAACATAGAGACGAAGATACATAGAGAATGATCTGAATAGGATTACTCAGTGCAACTCTGTGAAACTCATTGCAACTCAGTGGTTAATAATACGATTCTTCCTTTGATAATTTATATTTTTAGTTCAAATATTCAACCAAATAGTAAATCATATGAAAAAGAAAATTTATTTCCTTCCGCTGCTGCTATCCTTGTTACTCTGGCAATCTGCTGCCAATGCACAGGGTTCAGATGACAAACTGTTCCAGGTAAGGGGATTCTGTATCGGAGCTCCGGGTCCGAAAGGGGTTGACCGCTTCGTTAAATTTATAAATGATGAGCTTGCTCCCCGGGGAGTCAATACTCTGCTTCTTCTGGTGGATTATAACTATCAGTTTGAAAGTTATCCTCAGTTGAGAGACACTGATGCTCTCTCAAAACCTGATGTTAAAAAAATCGTGACTGCCTGTAAAAAGCACAAAATAAGGATCATTCCGCAGATCAACATGCTGGGTCACCAGTCGTGGGCAAATCATACTGGCAAACTGCTTCAGGAGTTTCCCCAGTTTGATGAAACACCTCATATAAAGATGCCAGAAAAATATGTATGGCCAAATGATGATTTTTTATACTGCAAAAGCTATTGTCCTCTTCATCCTGACGTGCACAAGGTAACATTTGCAGTTATCGATGAACTTTGTGATGCATATGAAACAGATGCATTTCATGCAGGCATGGATGAGATATTTTATCTGGGGGATGATAAATGCCCACGTTGTTCAGGTGTGGACAAGGCCGAACTTTTTGCCGGTGAGGTGACCGCACTCAGGAACCATCTGGCGCTAAAAAACAGGGAGCTCTGGATATGGGCCGACCGTCTTATAAACGGGAAATCAACCGGCATCGGCTTCTGGGAAGCAAGTTATAATTATACCTGGCGTGCAATTGATATGATACCAAAAGATGTTGTTATGTGTGACTGGCATTATGAAAGGCCTGATCAGACAGCAGTATATTTTGCAATGTACGGTTTCCGGGTTGTTACATGCCCCTGGAGGACACCGCCCACTGCTGTAATACAGGCCGAAGACATGGCAAAATTCCGTAAATATGCCACCCCTGAAATGAAGCCGCGTTATTATGGTATGATGCAGACCACATGGATGGGAACGGATGGATTTATCGATGGATTTTCAGGAAAGCTTTCAGAAGATGCCAAAGGTGCAGTGCATCCGGATAATTCTTCCTATACCCCATGGGATACCTTCAGGGCCATGTATAAGACGAATGGATGAGCTGGAAAAAGAGCCCAAATAGTTAAAATATTGCGGTGCTCTGCACCTTATTATATTATTACTGCATAAAAAGCTACAAATATTTTGGTGCTCTGCACCATTGGCTGTAATTAATGAAAGTTGAATTGTAAAGGGATCGCTGGCACTCAAAGAATTACCTTGGAGCGAACTTATTTCGGAATGATTCAAAGCAGCAAAGGCTGCCAACTATTTTTAGCCGCTTTTTTAGGATGATTAAAAGCAGCAGAGCTGCGAAATATTTGTAGCCGCAGATAATTAAATTGTGAATTAAGGTGCAGAGCACCGTAATATTAAATTTCAGATAATTGTGATTCTTTTTATTACAGGTGTTACGGGCTGAAATTATTTTAAATTTCCTTCAAAGACCAGGACTATGAAAACAACGCATATTCTATTGTTTGTATTGTTCATCATCATTAACATTGATTCCTTCAGCGCGTCGAAACCGGAAATAACAAATATCCGGCAGAGACCCGATTCCGTCGGGTTATATGAGAAATTTGAGATCTCCCTTGAATTGAAATGTGATTTTGTAAATCCGTTCGATCCTGATGAAATTGACATTCAGGCAGTCTTTACTTCACCGGCAGGTAAAAAATGGAATATCCCGGGATTCTATTACTTTTCCATGGCAACCCTCTGGAAGGTGAGGTTCTCCCCTGATGAACCAGGAAAGTGGAGTTATTCGGTAACAATCCGGGATAAAAACGGGACTATCACCAGTTCTCCTCACTCCTTTGTGGCAGTCAGCTCTAAACGGAATGGCAATATCCAGGTTGCAGCAAATAAGAGATATCTCACCTATAGAAACGGGAAGGATTTCTATGGTGTTGGGTTGTGGTATAATGATGGGTATGAAGGTTTCGGAAGCGGACGTGTTATGAAAGAGGAGCTCGATAACCTGAAAGCTCTCGGTGTTAATTTTATAAGCACCTTCATCACTCCTCTTGAAACATGGGGAACCGGTGTGGGCCGCTATGATCAGAATATTGCCGGTCGGCTTGATGAACTTCTGCAAATGCTCGAGGAAAGAGACATGCTGCTGAGCCTCAATCTCTGGTTCCATTCTTATCTGTCCGAAACAGTGTGGGGCGGAGGAAATGTAAGGTGGTATGTCAATCCTTACAGGCAGATAACTGAAGCAAAGGACTTTTACAGCAGCGATGCTGCATGGAAGTACCAGGAAAAACTCTACCGTTATTTTATTGCGAGATGGGGTTACAGCAGATCTCTTGCCTTATGGTTCATTGTTGACGAGATAAACGGAACCGATGGATGGGTGAAAGGCGACAGTCTTGCTGCATCAGAATGGGGCAGGAAGGTGCATAATTATCTGAAAACTAATGATCCGTATAACAGACCAACGACAGGTACCAGAAGCGGCGGGATAAAAGAATTCTGGCACGAGGGCTATCAGACTTTTGATATTGCTGCACGGGAGATATATGAAGCCCAGGGATTTCCGATCAACAATACGAGTTCTATCGATTCCGCAGCTGTTAATCCTCTGACCAGCAGTTACAGGAACTATGCAAGTGAAAATCAGAAACTCTGGCATGGATATGGTAAACCTGTGATTAATGGCGAAACTGGCTGGGCCCACACTTTCTATGAGCCGAGCATGCCAGGATACCTTGCTATGTATCATAATGCATTATGGGTGACTCTTTCAACAGGGTCTGCAATGACTCCCTTCTGGTGGGCTCATTCCAGGTTCTTAAATGACAATATTGTGAATTCACAGATAACCAGCATCAGGAGGTTTACTGACCGTATCCCCTTCTCAAAGCTGACTGACATTTCTCCCGCTCAGGTAAAATGCCTGAGAGGCGATGCTTATGCAATGAAAAGCAATGAAGTTGTGTTTGGATGGGTTGTAAATTCAGATTCAGATGTGGCTGGTGAAAAAATTACTGTATCCTCCATTAAAAATGGAAAGTATAAGCTGATGATCTTCCATACCTGGAGGGGCGTATTCCTCGAAGAAAAAGAGGTTACAGTTACAAATGGAACTATCTCATTCGGACCGCCTTACATGCGCATTACCGGTTCACAGGCAAATTATATTGGTCAGGATCTCGCATTTATTCTGGAACCTGTGATATGACATTAAATTTATAATAATTAAAACGCTGAATATGAATCAAATAAACATTAAAACAAGGACATTTTTTATGTCCATTAGTTTATTGCTGCTGGTAACCGGATTATTAATCCCAATGCAGACGGTATCGGCACAAAAGAAAAAAAACAAAAAAACCGTTGTTGTAGGGACGCAAGGCCTTGCGTCCCTACAACCAGAAATAATTCTGGCCCGAAACGGCAACAGCCTTTACAGGATTGTTCTTCCCTCTTCTGCATCAGCTCAGGAGCAGAAGGCTGCTACAGTACTTCAGGACTATCTGATGCAGATTTCCGGAGCTGCAATTCCAATTATTTCAGCAAATAAGCCAGGCAGTAAATATGAGATAATACTGGGGCAGAATGAACGGCTTGACGCTCTGGGTATTGCAGTCAATTTCAATGAACTGGAAGCTGACGGCTTTGTCATAAAAACAGACAGCCTGCGTCTGGTAATCGCCGGTGGCAATGATAAGGGAACGCTTTTCGGAGTCTATACTTTACTTGAAAAATATCTTGGTTGCAGGATGTATGCCCCAGGAGTGAAAATAATTCCAGAAAAAGATACTTTGGTACTGGGGAAAATAAATGACAAAGAGGTGCCTCTTTACAATTACAGAACAATTCATTACAAGGTTTCATGGGATGCTGAATATGTTGACTGGCACAAGCTTAATCACGATGCGGAAGGAGAAAGACCTGCCTGGGGTACATGGGTCCACACTTTTAACAGCCTTGTCCCGCCTGAAACCTACTTCGGCGATCACCCTGATTATTATGCATTTCGGAACGGCAAAAGGTTACCGACACAACTCTGCCTTTCAAATCCTGAGGTTGTGAATGTCGTTATTCAAAACCTTCGCAGACAGATTGCCGGGAATCCGGATGCCAGATACTGGTCTGTCAGTCAGAATGACAACAGGCAATATTGTATGTGTGATGAATGCCGGGCCCTTGATGAGAAGGAGGGTTCACATTCAGGTACAATGATAAATTTTGTTAACCAGGTTGCTGACCAATTTCCGGACTATATGATTTCAACTCTTGCCTACGAGTATACAAGAAAAGCACCTGCCACAATAAAACCTCTGAAGAATGTCAATATAATGCTGTGCAGTATTGAGGTAAGACGCGACCGGCCTATCGAAACAGCTGATGATACCATGTGCATAAGCTTCGTGAAGGATGTTAAGGACTGGGGCCGGATTGCCAGCGACATTATTGTATGGGATTATGTCATTCAGTTTAATAACCTGCTTAGCCCATTTCCAAACCTGCAGGTATTACAGCCGAATCTAAAGTTTTTCGTAGAGAATGGAGTAACAGCAATGTTTGAACAGGGCAACAGGGAGGTCGGAGGTGAGTTTGCCGAACTGCGTACTTATCTTATCTCAAAGCTTTTATGGGACCCGAATGCTAACGCCGACACAATAATCAACGATTTTCTGGATGGTTATTATGGGGCAGCCGGAAAACATATCCGTCAATACATTGATGAGATGCGGGAGGCATTATTGAGTTCAGATCAGCCGCTTAAAATTTTTGGTTCTCCAATTGATGCATCAGTAAGCTATCTCACTCCGGCACTGATCTCCGGATATAAGAAGATCTTCGATGAAGCAGAAAAATCTGTGGTTTCCGATCCAATACTTCTGGAAAGAGTAAGAATAGCAAGACAGCCTCTCTGTTTCGCGATAATGGAAAATTCAAAGAAAAATTTCATCGGTGAACAGGGAGTTTTCATAAAAGACGGGCAAAAATGGGTAGTTCGTCCTGAGATAAGATCTATGATAGATCCTTTTACTGATCTCTGTCTTCGTCAGGGTGTTACGCGTCTCAGAGAGTGGAGTACAACTCCTGAAGCTTACAGGTCGGATATGTACAGGATGTTTTACCAGGGACGGAACGAACATCTTGCATATAATAAGAAGGTATCCCTGAAAAGTCCTGACCCCTCAATTTTACCCGACGAAGATATTCTTAAGTTAACAGATGGTATAAGGGCAAGCAACGACAGCAGAAATAACTGGGTTGATTTTCAGGGTAAAGACCTTGATGCGGTGATTGACCTTGGAAAAGTACAGAAGGTACAGCATATAGAATGCGCTTTCTATCAGCTGGCTGCATGGCTCAGCATTGTACCGAAGAGAGTGGAGTTTTATATCTCTGAAGATGGAAAAAAATATAGTTCCGTCGGGCAGGTAGATAATACCCTGCCAATTGACCAGTATGATTCATACCAGAGAGATTTTATTGCTGATTTCAAACCGGCAGATGTGCGTTATGTCAGAGTGGTGGCCAGGACAATCGGAAATACACCGGAATCGCATCCCGGCGCCGGACAGGCAGCGTGGATGCATATCGATGAAATCGTAGTGGAGTAGACAGTTTAGGGTTGCAGGTGCACTTATGGTTCCCGCTCAGGGCGCAGGGCTCAGGGCGCAGGGCGGAAGGCCTAATTGGCGCTCAGACTGCAGCACTCAGCCTCAGCCAACAGCCATCAGCCCTCAGCCCTCAGCCCTCAGCCATCAGCCCTCTGCCTAACCCTACTAAATCTATTATCTTATAATTAAGCAAGATAGCATTCCGGAAAGTGAACGATATGTTAATATAGGCCAATATTATGTTAATATATGTTAACTTTTTTTTTCAAAAATTAGGATATGAGAAATCTAGTATATATTTTTGGCTTAAACAACGGTACCGGAGAAAAGCGATTTTTGAAGGGCCCTAAAACTAAACCATATGATAATAAGAAAAGTGTACAACAATTTGAAGCGAGCCGTGCTTCTGTTGCTGTGGCTTACCTGCTCACTTGCAGTTATGGCCCAGGAACGGGTAGTAAATGGATCCGTCAAGGATCAAAACGGCGCAGGTTTGGCTGGTGTGAGTGTTATCCTGAAGGGTACAACTACCGGCACAAACACAAACATGGATGGCAAATTCAGCATTTCGGCTGCTCCGAATGCTACTCTTGTCTTTTCCTTTATCGGTTATACAACACAGGAGGTCGCCGTTGGCAGCCAGTCTGTAATTGATGTTGTAATGGCCGAAGATATTCAGCAACTCGGTGAAGTTGTGGTTACAGCTCTTGGTGTTGAGAGAAGTCAGAAATCTCTTCAGTCATCTGTAACCAAAGTTCCCGGGGTAAGTTTAACCTCAGCAAGGGAAAACAACTTTGGAGCAGCAATTCAGGGTAGAGTGGCCGGTGTTAACGTCTCAAAGCCCAATACGGGTCCTGGAGGATCATCACGTGTAATTATCCGCGGTAACAAATCACTCGGAGGAAGCAACCAGCCTCTTTATGTTGTCGATGGTATCCCGATGGATAACACCAACTTTGGACAGGCAGGTGTATGGGGTGGTACATGACCATGGTGACGGATCTGAGCGCTATCAACCCGGATGATATTGAATCAATCACAGTTCTTGAAGGGTGCTAACGCTGCTGCTCTTTACGGATCACGAGGTGGTTATGGTGTTATCAACATCACAACCAAAAAAGGTGTTGCACGAAAAGGTATTGGTATTGAGTTCAACTCAAACTATGTCTTTGAGAAGGTAATCAATTACCTTGATTTACAGGAACAGTATGGACAGGGAGGTTTAGCCAACTCCGATCCAAATGATCCTAACTCACCAAGAGTTGGATCAAAACCAAAAACCCAGCAGGAGGCCTTTGACATGGGGACATCCTTCATGGGGTGCAAAACTTGATGGATCCCTACATATAATGTGGGATGGTGTTACAAGACCTTATTCTCTTGTTGGTGTTCAGAAAAATTATGACAACTTCTTCCAGACAGGAAGTTCATGGACCAATTCACTTTCCTTAAACGGAGGAAGCGACAAGCAGACATTCCGTTTCTCATTTGCAGATCTAAGGAGTGACGGTGTAATTCCGGAACTCAGGATTTGACAGGAAGAATGTTACATTAAGTACCAACGGAAAATTCGGCAAGAAAGTAACTTTTGGTGCAAAAGTGATGTATTCCAACGAACAGGCTAAGAACAGACCAATGGTATCCGACTCTCCCGGGTAATGCTGTTCAGGGTCTTATCAGACTTCCAACCAACTATGATGTAAATGATCTTAAGGGTGATCCAAACAAACTGGGCGCAGTTCCTGAGGGTGTAACAACTCCTGACGGCAAGAGCTGCTGGTGAAGAATACCAGATTTCAGGCGACCTGTGGAATCAGAATCCATGGTGGGCTGCTCACCAGTTTATAAAAGATAGTACTACTGACCGCTTTATTACTTCGGGTAATTTAAGATATGACATTACAAGCTTCTTGTATATTCAGGGACAGTTTAGGTATGGATTATTACACCAGGAAAATTAAAGAATTAGTTCCTCAGGGTACCGGATATCAACGGGGCGGTGCTGCCCCTGAAACAATGCAGCAAGTAAGGGAAATAAACCAGGAATGGATACTTGGGTTTTGATAAAGCCTTTGGCAAAATCAACGTTAATGCATTCGTCGGAGGTAATAAAATGACAAGAAAAAGCGAGACAGTTTCAGCAAACGGAAGTGATTTTAATGTTCCGTTCTTCCAGGTAGTCAGCAATGGCAAGAACCAGAGCTTTGGTTATGATTACAGTACATCAGGGATCAACTCTTTATTCGGATCAGCCGAATTAAGTTATAAGGTTATCTTTACCTTACCGCTACAGGAAGGAACGATTGGTTCTCAGTATTGAATCCCGAAAATAACCAGCAAGTTCTATCCGTCTGTCGGAGCCAGCTTCGTATTTTCAGATGCCATTAAAGCTATGCCTGAGGTAATCAGCTTTGGTAAGGTAAGAGCAGCATGGGGACAGGTAGCAACTGCCAACGTTGGTGCTTATGCAGGCAATCTTACATACGGACTTAGTGGTCAGGGACATCTTGGCAGACCAATAGGACAATTTTCCTCAGGTAACAATATTCCAAACCCCAACCTGGTACCGGCTCTGTCAACAGAGCTTGAATTCGGTATTGAAATGCAGTTCTATAAGAACAGACTTGGTTTTGACCTTACATATTATGATCAGAAAACGACCGATGATATCCTTGACGGAACAATCTCTATCGGATCAGGCTTCAGTTCAACATCAATTAATATTGGTGAGCTGTCAAACAAAGGAATTGAGTTTTTGATCTCAGGAACACCGGTTAAAGGAGCATTCACATGGGACATCTCACTGAACCTTGCAAGGAACAAAAACAAGGTTATTGCCCTTAGTCCAGGGATTAACGAGATTATCCTTGAAGAACCAAGAACACGTACTGTTTTTGTTAAGCATATTGTAGGCCAGCCATTTGGTATGCTCACAGGATGGGTACAGAAAAGAGATGACGCAGGCAACCGTATCTATACCGCTGAAGGTGAAGTGGTTCAGTCAGATAGTTATGAGATCCTTGGTAACGGGGTTGCGGATCTCACCGGTGGTCTAAACAACAACTTTACCTATAAGCAGTTCAATTTATCCTTCCTGATCGACTTCAAAGCCGGGGGTGATATTTACTCAGGTACTAATGTCCGTCTGACCCAGAGGGGTCTTTCAAAAGAGTCTCTTTTGGGACGCGAAGGAGATCTGCAGATTACAGGAGTATTTGAAGATGGCAGCGGTGGATTAACCGGAGTTGAAACAAGAACTTTGACTATCGAACAAGCTAATAATTACTGGAGTTCTGTCGGTGACCGTGATGAGGCTCATTTCACATATGATGCTACCTTCGTTAAACTAAGACAGGTTACTTTTGGATATGATTTGCCGGCTAAAATCTTAAGCAAAACGCCACTTAAGGCACTTAATCTGTCATTTGTTGGAAGAAACCTGGCCTGTCTGTTCAAGAATACTCCGAATATTGATCCTGAATCATCCTATTCAAGTAGCTCTTCTCAGGGGCTGGATTATTATGGGTTACCTGCGACCCGTTCATACGGTTTCAACTTAAGGGCAACCTTCTAACCAATAAAACTGAAGAAAATGAAACATATATTTAAACTAATTCCTAGTGGCCTGCTGGCGATCATCCTGGCACCGGATGTGATACACAAGACCTTCATGATCTGAACATCAATCCGAACGCGGTGAATGAGATTGAGATGAATTACTTCTTTACCGCTGCTGAACTTGGATTATCAGATGGGAACCCGAGAGGCAACCGTTATCTAAACTGGAGAACCAACATCGGTATGTGTGCACATGCTACACAGCAGCTGCAATATCCCGGAACGGGTTTATTATGTACTGGTGATAAATACATTGACAACGACCCTGAAGTAGATAACGCCCCTTTCGAGTACTGGATACAGGATGTGGGAAGAAATACTGCAGAGATACTCAAACAAACCGGTCCGGGTGGTTTCCAGGAAGGCGAGAGAGAAAACTTGCTTCAGGCCACCAGGATAGTACGGGCATTTAATTTCGCCAGATTGACTGATATGTATGGCAGCGTGCCTTATTCTGAAGCCAATAAGGGCATCGAAGGTATTTTCTTTCCAAAGTATGATAAGCAGAAAGACATTTATACTGACTGCTTAAAAGAGCTGGATGAAGCTACAGCAGCGATTAGCGCATCAAATCCTGATGCAGGTTTTGCTGACGCTGATATTATCTATGATGGTGATATTGCGAAATGGAAAAAATGGGGCTACTCAATCATGCTGAGAATGGCAATGCGTGTGTCAAATGTTGATCCTGCGATGGCTGCTACATACGTTTCAAAAGCAGTTGCCGGCGGAGTCTTCGAAAGCAATGATGACAATGTATGGATTCCACAAGCAGATGGTCCGAGCGAATGGGTCAACCAGAACGGACTCTCCCGGGCAATGTATCCGGGCGATGGCGGACAGGGAACCACTTCTCATATGAGTGAAACTCTTATCAACTGGCTTATGGGTCCAGATAAAACAAGTACAGCTGATGATGATCCGAGACTCATGATATACAGTGGAGGTATCGCAGATTGGACTGCAGCTGCATTTTATCCACTATCCTGGTGGTGCAGATCCTCTTAACCAGAAAGGAGTTCCTCCGGGTGTTGACCAGGCTATGCTGGATGTTGCAGCAGGTCATCCTGTTATTGTAAAAGAAACCTATTCGAAAGTAAATCCGCTGATGTTTCAGAATTCTGATCCATACAGATTAATGACCTATTCAGAAGTTGCGTTCTTATTGGCGGAGGCTATTGAAAGAGGTATAGGAACTGGGATAACTGGAACCGCAGAATCACATTATAATGCTGGTGTGAAAGCTGCGATGCAGATGTGGACCCCATATGATCCTACACTCGTAGTTACAGACGCACAGGTTACAGCTTACCTCACAACTTATCCTTATGGCGGACCAAAACCTGCACTGGAAATGATTGGCGAACAACTGTGGGCCAGCCATTTTCTGATGTGGTTCGAAGCATGGCATGAGTGGAAAAGAACAGGTTATCCTGCCCTTGTTCCTGTTAATTATCCTGGCAATGATACAAACGGCACAATACCTGTAAGACTTCGCCTGCCTGCAAGTGAAGTTACTGGTAACCCGAATTATGAAGGGTCGACAATGCCTGATGAAATCACCACAAAAGTATGGTGGGACGGAGGTGCTGAATAATTTTGCATGATTTGTCGATAGACAATATTTTAAGGAGCCCCTGGAATTTTCAGGGGCTCTTTTTTTAATCCGTCGGTTACCTACCTGCCGGTAGGCATTAAGAATAACTCCCCCTCTTTACGAAGTCTACCCTTTATACACATCTTCTTAATTTATAATCAATCTTAACCACGGGGTAACACTGAGTTATCACGGAGGTACACTGTTTGCGTGTTATTGTATCCGGGAATATACTCCCATACTAATAGTTATATAATAAATTACTCTGTGTAACTCCGCGCAACCCCGTGATACTCGGTGGTTAAAGATTTCAAAATAAATGTGTATAATTGGTGTTACGAATTAGAGAGTGGGAGGTAGGGGGTAGTTCGTATAGTATCTATTGCTTACGTTTCCTGAACATCAACAGCTTATCATTATTCCTTGCAACAAGAATCCTTTTTTCCTGACCGGAACGGATAACTGCGGCGTCTCTTACCTCGCCTTTTACATAAAATCCGTCATGTGGCTGAGGCTGGAAAGTGAACGACCTGTCAGGCCCTCCTTTTAGAAATACTCCCTTGCTGGCATCATGGCGGCCAATCTGGGGTTTAACCTGATAAAAATTGCCTCCCAGCCAGATATCCATATTGCCGTCGTCGTCAAGATCATCTGCAATAATTCCAAAAACTGGCGATACCTGTGCCTCCAACGGAAGGGCTGACAACTTATATTTACCACCCTCATTCCACAAGATCGCACTCTCCAGTTGGTTCGCTTCATAGGGTATTGCTTTCCCGCGTGCATCAGATCGGAAGAGAGAGTCATATGTCATATTGCCATAGTCCCTGAATGTTGGTATAGTTTTCTGAAGTCCGGGAAGCTGAGCGAAAAGTTCCTGTCTCTGCACGAAAGGATAAGATTTCTCATCAAGGGGAGGATACCAGTTTAAGATAAACTCGCTCTTCCCGTTATTATCAAAATCACTCACATACATTGTTAAAGGTTTGTCGGCAGATGCCCTGAACTTAGTGTTCAATCCCCAGTTGCCAAGGATGAAGTCGGTATCACCATCCTTATCCATGTCTGCAGCCTGCACTCGTGTCCACCATCCTTCACTCTCCGGTATGATTACCGGACTTTCCAAAACGCCTTTTTCATTTCGGAAGATGTGCACTGACATCCAGTCACCAACAACAACAAGGTCTCTATCTCCGTCGGAATCAGTATCAGCCCAGACAGCATCAGTTACCATGCCAATTTGACCAAGAGAAGGAGGAGCTATATCAATCCAGTTTCCATCTTTCAGCTTAAGAAGATAGCTTTGAGGGATCAGACCATAATTCCCCGGAACGAGCCTTGCACCCAGGAATACCTCTTTTTTACCATCCTTATCAAGATCTTCAGCAGCCATTGCTGAGAAATTTCCGATTACCGGCGGAATCGTGTACGGATCACCTGTAAAGTTACCACGGCCGTCATTTTTATAGACCCTCACTATATAACTGATCTGATCCACCAATACATCATTTCCTCCTGACCCTATCATAAGATCCTGGTCTCCGTCGCTGTCCAGGTCAACCAAGACGCCACAGATGCTCTCGAATCCCTTGTCTTTAATAAATGAAGTAGTTTTCCTTAAAACTGAAAGTGCCATCTGATTGCTGGAGGAATAATTTGTCCGCATCACCTGCTGCCCCAAGGAGAATAAAATCATCAAGCTTATCCCTGTTTACATCGCCAATCACAAGCCCCGGACCTTCAGTGGAGAGCATATTTGTCAGCAGGATCTCCTGGTCAAAATCATTGTATACGTTTTCCTTATGGCTGGCGTCTCCCCGTATTACCTTACTGCTTATCTCTTC
>CAWALO010000022.1:0-73467 GCA_963782945.1 uncultured Bacteroidales bacterium | reverse complement strand
TTTCTGACCATTTCATTCATTTTAAAAATCGCCACCCCTATTATCAGTCCTGATGCCAGACAAATCAGCATTATATTGTCATCTTCACAGAATCGCTTCTCATTAAGGTATTTATAAAGAGCCAGAAAATGAGTTGTTGATGCGGTATTTCCTGTTTCCTTAAGGGTTATGACAATTTGCCCCGGCTTTTCCCCGAAGCAATTAAAATAGTGATCTGCTCCGGACAAAATTGAACTGCGTGATGTCTGATGGGGTATGAGCCAGTTGATTTCATTGAAAGTCAAACTGGATTTAAGAAGCGCTTCTTTCACAACAGGTGCAGATTCCATTATTGCAGCCTGATGAATTTTTTTTGCTTTTGTCTTCATCAAGCCTCCGGGCGAACACCGGTTTTGCCTGCCGGTGCAAAGGCCGCTGTATTTGCTTAAGGTTGTAAAACCGGAAATATTAAGACCTTTTTTTGCATCTGAGGTTCTCTCCAGTATTGCTGCAGCACCGCAATCACCTAATGTAAGGGAGGACAATTCTGAACTTAAGGAAGTCCGGATATTTTTAACTGCATGGTCGCACAAATTTGAGATGTATTCGCCGCTCACTATCAAGCAGGTCTTAATAACGCCTTGTCTGATAAATTTCTCAGCTATGTATACACCTGTCAGCATTCCCGCACATGCATTTGAAATATCGAATGTCATGGCTTTGCTGGCGCCTATCCTGTTTCTGATTAATGCTGAAAAGGAGGGCTCGTAAAGATGTGATAATCCACCTTTGTATTTTGTTATTGAACAGTTGATTATCATGTCCAGTTCATCTGCCCTGTATTTTGAAAAGGCAAGGCAATTTTTTGCGGCATCCACTGCCAGTGAGAAAGAATCTTCCCCGTCTGAACAGATTTTTCTTTCACTTATTCCAGTCAGCAGGCCTAATTTCTTTATGCAGGGGATACTGAATCTTCCTGTTAGCTCCGAAGTGGTTAATATTCGTCCCGGAGTTTTTACTCCGATGCTTTCAAACTGGCATTTCCATTCCATGAGGATAGATTTATACAACAGGTTCAGGATTTGATCTAATATGAAATCTAATAATGATCTCTGCAAGCTCTTCCGATTTGTCTTCCTGGATAAAATGTCCCGCATCAAGCCTTACATGATCTTGTCCGAATGCTCCGGGGATTCTCTTCTGCATATATAAGTCCCCGCCATTGGTTATTGGATCATGATTGCTGAAGATTGTTAAAAATGGTTTTTCCCCAGCATCTTAATGACTCCCATAATTTATTGTTAATAATTGATTCGGGATCATCCGGGGAAATTGGTACCCTGGATGGAAGTGAGCGGATAGCTGAGCTGTATTTCAGATGATGGAAAGGGAGCCCGGTAAGCCCTTCTTTCTTCCTTGTCCAGCTTTCTTAAAGTGCCGTATTGAATAATAAAATCCATGGGAATATAGGGGCTGTAACCTGACAATAATCTCCAAAATCTGAAAACAATACTGATTTTATGCCCGCCTGCCGGCAACATTCCGTTACTGACAATAATACCTTTAAACAGGTCAGGATACCGTGCTGCAATCCGCAGCCCGATGAGCGATCCCCAGTCATGGCAAAACAAGGTGATTTCCTTAAGGTTAAGTTGATTTATGAACTCTGTGATCCATTCAACATGTGCCTGGTAAGAATGTGATTTTGTTTTCAGGGGCTTATCCGATTTACCAAAGCCAATCAAATCAGGAACAATAACACGATTTCCTGATTCAGAAATTATTCTTATCAAATGACGGTAAAGGTATGACCATGCCGGAACTCCGTGAAGTAGCAGGACTGGTCTGGCATCACCGGGACCTTCGTCTATATAATGAATCCGAAGATTATCAATCTCAACAAAATGAGGTTTAAACGGGTAATCTTTCAAACTGTCAAAATGGATTTCGGGTGTGCTTAAAACTGACCCTATTTGCATTGGTTCTTTGAAATATTGATTATTCCATGGTGTACTGGTTCCTGTACCGTCTGTCTTCTTACCAGTTTTACGGTAGATATCATTTACATTACTGTGGCCATTGGAAAGGTATTTATATTATTGAATAAAACCGTGAACATTATTGAAGATGTTAAATTACACTTTGTTTTAAGGATCGATATTGTAATTCTTTCGTAAATTAGTTGTAAAGTAATTTACAGCTATTTTACATAGATCTATTAAAATCCTGCTTCAACTTTGCATCAGGAAGAAAAAATACTCTTCGGCCTTTCTTAAACAAGGAGATTGTGGCCATGATGATGCAGTCATACCCGGGCATTGATCCTGAAATATCAAACTGGAAAGGCCAGAATATTACTGACTTTCAGGAAGATCTGCGTATTAAAGTAAACGGGCAGCTTAGTGAGAAGTGGTTTTATAACCACATGAAAGGAGAAAATAAATCGTTACCCCGGATTGATGTTTTAAATATACTGAGCCGTTATGCCGGTTACTTAAACTGGCAGGATTTCATCAATAGCAAATCCGTAAGCATGCCGGAAAGAGAAAAATCGGGGAAACCCATATTGCCCCTGATAAGGATCCCTCTTATACTTATCTCTGTAATGACGCTGGTCTTTATTGTTATTAAAATGATTAACACCCAGAATTACAGGTTCACCTTTGTTGATTCAGATACAGGAGAGCCGATAGTTGACAAAAACCTTCACATGGAACTTCTTGACGAAGATCATTCTCCGGCGTATTTTGTCTCAGATAAGAGTGGAAGTGTAACTGTCAGGTCAAACAAGAGACTGTTGAGAATGGTTGTAAAAGCGCCTTATTATATTACAGATACAATAGAAAAGAGTCTGAGAAAATTTGATAGAAACGAGCAGATCAACCTGAATGTCGATTATTATGCACTAATGATCAGCTATTTTTCACAGTCGGACGTCAGCTCCTGGGAAAAAAGAAGGGAACAGCTTGCCGCAATCATAAGTGAGGATGCAATAATTTATCAGTCTCCTGAAAATAAAGTCGTTGATGCAATGGCAATCTACAATAAGTGGGAGTTTATCGACAAAATTACAATGCCTTCATCAGGGCTCAGGAAAATCGAAATTCTCGACTGCCGCTATCTTGATGGGAAAATTTCAATCCTGCGTTTCAGAACAAAGCGGGAAAATTAATGAAAGGACTTAAATACATATTGATTCTGATTTTGATTTTTCTAGTATGTTCCGCAAGAACCTGCGAGGAAGGTGATGAGAGTAATGCCCTTAAGGAGGAAAATTATATATTAAATCTTAAGAACGAAGTTAAGGAGGTTTTTGCGTCCGACACTTTATCTGAACAATTCTTAAAAGCTTTTGAAATTACTGCTTCGGATATGATAAATGATTTTGCCGACTATCTTAAAATTATCTCAGATACAACACTTGATTTAAGATTCAGACAGAAATCAGCCGGGTTGTTGAGGAATTTATTCATATCTGATAAAATCGTACTATCAAAATGGAGCAGGAATTATCAGGAACCGGGACTTTATACTATGGATGAGTTACTCGAATATTTACTATCGGAAGGTACGCCGGTATCGATTGATCCTGTAGAGATAAGATCACTTAAACCGTTTGCTTTAAAAAATGATTCCACCTGGACAGGTATACTGACCTGTGATCTCGGATATCTTTCAGAGAGCAAGAAGGATACTTTAATAATAACGGATCGAAATATTTATTTTGATATATATCTTATAAAAAAGGTAAGATATTTCGGACAGGAAATGATCAAAGTCTGGGAAGTATTTCTTGGAGATATTAATTAACCAGCAACCGCAACCCTCCTCCGCCAAAGCTATGGCGTGCAAGCTAGCAACCAGTAACTTGAGTTTATTAGGATAATAAAAAAAAATTAATTCCGATGTCAGAAGAAATAAAAGTAAAGTCTCAGGAATTATCCAAGATGAGAAGTGCTGTTTTGCATCGCTTTCTATATTTTGGAGCCGGACTAGTCATTGTTGTTGCCCTTATTCTGGCTTTTCTGGTAATTCCATCTGTTTTAATAGACACATCCTCACAGGCAGATCCAGAAACTGCGGTACCCGGAATTTTGTTCGTTATTATTTTACACATTATTATTGTTGTTACTCTCATAAGGACAATTCTTCTTAATAAGCGGCGTGGTCGTATTGAGAAGGGGCTGCTTATTGGTTTGGGAGTGTTGCTGTTATTATTGAGTCTTATGGTGTTGGATGGAGCATCGGCATATAAGGGTCATTCAGATCCCATTATGCAAAGAGTAAGTTTCTCAATGTTTATCTGCGCCGGGTTCAACTTTATTGCAGGTGTCCTGACCTTTTTGGTTGCAGGGTTTTCAAAAAGGGGGGGAAACCAGTGTGAGTGTGAGAGCGAGAGCGTGAAAAAGGAGTGAAAGCTCTCGCTCTCACTCTTTTTTAAGTGGTGCCACCAGGAATCGAACCGGGGACACACGGATTTTCAGTCCGTTGCTCTACCGACTGAGCTATGGCACCAGATTTTCGGTCTGCAAATATAAACCTCAAAACCATAAGAGCAAAACTTTGAGTGAAAAATTTATGTTTGGATACAATTTGCCGTTATGGTACATTTGCATCCTCATTATTAGCTGAAAATGAATCTTCTCTTCCATACGCTCGACAACGGAATCAGGCTTGTTCACCACCCCCTGCCGGGAATAGTTGCCTACTGCGGACTGGTTATCAATACCGGATCGCGCGATGAGGCGGCTGCCGAGCAGGGAATGGCTCACTTCATCGAACATATGCTCTTCAAGGGCACCAGAAAAAGAAAAGCCTACTATGTTCTCAGCCGCCTTGAGGACGTCGGGGGAGAACTGAATGCCTATACCACCAAGGAAGAAACAGCCGTCTTTGCCTCCTTT
Organism: uncultured Bacteroidales bacterium; assembly: GCA_963782945.1. Lineage (GTDB taxonomy): Bacteria > Bacteroidota > Bacteroidia > Bacteroidales > VadinHA17 > LD21. Next base: position 68,584 of record CAWALO010000022.1, on the reverse strand, counting down.
CTGAAAGATGACTACGACAGGGCCATCGAAATACTTCACGACATAACCTTCAACTCAGTACTGCCCGAAAAGGAGATCGAAAAGGAAAAGGATGTTATTATCGAAGAAATAAACTCATACCTCGACAATCCCGCTGAACTTATTTTCGACGACTTCGAGGAACTAATATTCGCCGGCCAGTCTATCGGACACAACATTCTTGGTACACCGGAAACGGTAAAATCCTTCACTCAAAAAAGTCTGCTCGATTTCATTTCAAGGAATTACAATACCGATCAGATAGTCTTTTGCTCGGCAGGAAATATTTCCGATGATAAGATGATCCGCCTCTTCAAAAAATACTTTGAGAATGTGCCGGTAAACATCCGGACTTCGAAGTATCCCACTGAGTATTCATATAAGCCCTGCTCAGTGACAAAGAAGATGAATACCTTTCAGAATCACTGCATAATAGGGAATGTTGCCTATAACCTGAAAGATGAACGGCGGCTCGGAATGTTCCTGCTGAACAATATCCTGGGCGGTCAGGGTCTGAACTCACGGCTGAATCTTTCGCTCAGGGAAAAGAACGGCCTGGCCTACAATGTTGAATCATCCTATAATCCCTACTGGGATACAGGTGCTTTTTCAATCTATTTCGGGACTGAAAGCAATCATCTCAACAGAAGCATCAAGGTTGCGATGGGAGAACTGGCCCGGCTCAGAACCGAAAAACTTGGAATCGTCCAGCTTAGCAAGGCAAAAAGCCAGATCAAGGGCTATCTCGCCAGGGGGTACGAAAACCACGAGAGCCTTATGCTGAGCCTGGGTAAGAGCCTTCTGATCTTCAACAAAATAGAAAGACTCGAGGATACATACAAAAAGATTGACAAAATAACATCGTCAGAGTTGATGGAAATGGCAAATGAGGTTTTTGACCCTGCAAGATTATCCACACTTATTTACAAATAGCCATGGACCGCGACCTGGAAAAGTACATCCTCGACCACAGCACACCTGAGGATGAGGTGCTGGAGGATCTGTTCAGGCAGACACATATCCGCTTCGTGAATCCCAATATGTCGTGCGGCCACCTGCAGGGCAAATTACTTGAAATGATCTCCCGGATGATCAGCCCGGAATGCATCCTTGAAATAGGAACGTTCACCGGGTACTCAACAATATGCCTTGCCAGAGGCCTGAAACCCGGAGGAGTTCTGATAACTGTCGAACCCAATGACGAGATTGCAGAGTTCACCGGTCAGTACCTGAAAAGGGCCGGAGTGGATGACAGGATAATCAGGATCACTGGCCGTATCCAGGATGTCATAGGGGAAATTGACCGGCAGCCCGACCTTGTTTATATCGATGGAGACAAAAGGGAGTATTGTGATTACTTCAGGATTGTAATTGAAAAAGTGAAGCCGGGCGGCTACCTGATTGCCGATAATGTACTGTGGGGAGGCAAGATCCACGAGTCTGACACGAAGGATCAGCAAACCAGGGGCATTGTTGAATTCAACGACATGATACGAAGACAGGAGAATATCGAGAACATAATCCTGCCGGTAAGGGATGGCATAATGCTGATCAGAAAAGTTAATTAGGCGCTTTCCGGCTAGCTGCATGCGGTATTCTACACATCGCCTATCACCTATAATACATTATGTTGTTGGTTGCCAGCCTTCGCTTAAAGCTACGGCTGGTAAAACTGGTTGCTGGCGTTGCCCTCTGAAGCTTTAGCGAAAGAGGGTTGCTGGTTGCTGGTTACTTGGTTTTTACTGTCGATGCCGAATACCGAATACCGGATACCGGATACTTCGATCACAGCAAAATATAGTTCCGATTATTACACCGTGGTACAATTTTTGAACATCAGGGTTAAATACTAATTGTCATGAACAGAATCGTATTAACCCTGGCAATATCCTTTTTATTTTCAGCAACGTATTCCCAGGAAACAAAGACTGAAATTCTTCAGGATCTCGAAAAGACAAGGTCAGCGGATGAAACAACTGCATCTTCTGCCACATTAAAAACTTCAAGCCGCCTCTTTAAGGACAAGGACGATCTCACATCGGTTATAGTTGTAATACCTGAAGGTTCGCTTGTTGATCTGCTGCAGGGAGGTGACGATACCTTTCTTCATGTATTGTTTGAAGGGAATGAAGGATTCATTTATTCATCCCACGCCACGATCAACAAAGCTCCTGTAGCCGAGTCTCAGGAGGTCAGCCAGCCTTCTCCGGTGTCACCTTCTGAAGCACAGTCGGCCCGGCCGGTATCAGGAAAGGTTACAAGCAGATATGAGTATCTTGAACAACAGTACGGTCCGGACGCTGCCAGAAAGATCTCACAGCGAAAAATCTGGAAGGGAATGAATCCTGAGATGGTTAGAGACAGCTGGGGCTCGCCCAGGAAAATAAACAGGATAATAAACGACAACACAGTCAGGGAAGAATGGACCTACAGCAGGACCACACTTTACTTTCAGAACAGCACATTGAGGGACTGGGGGCCTGCTAAAGATTAAATTGACTTCATTTTTTGCAGATCAAAAAAAAATCTTATTTTTGCCCGTGAATTCGCGGGAGTAGCTCAGTTGGTAGAGCACGACCTTGCCAAGGTCGGGGTCGCGGGTTCGAGTCCCGTCTCCCGCTCAATAAAAAGCTATGATGATTTATGTCATAGCTTTTTTTGTGCCTTGCATTCGACATTCAACCTTGAGCAGTGCATTATCATGCAAATGACCTGCATGACCTGCACGACCTGCACGACAATTCTTTCCCTGTGCCCTGTGCTCTTTGCCCTGCGGTTCTCCGCGTACCTCGTACCTCGTACCGCATACCGTTCTTCTCCTACATCCACGGATCAAAATCACCCGGCACCCTCACCAGCCTTGGTGAATCCTTATCCCCGAAAACAAGATAGGGCTGATCTCCTTCATAATGCAGATAAATACGGTCGTTTGTAAGACTTGATTTCCTGATCTGGGCAAAAGTCTCGGATTTAAGGTTCTTGTTAATATTGCTTTTGTATACTAACCTTACTTCCCTTATTTTATGGGCTGATTCGGCAGTGAACTTTCCCGATTCAGGATAAGCTGCATACCCTGTAAGAGTGCGGCCTTTAATGACAACCTTCATCCACAGTTCAGCCTCCGGTCCTGTAAATACCCAGGTGCCCTGCAGTGATTCCATAAACGATGTCTTGCCGGCTTTGCTCTGACAATAAGCATTTGAATAAGAGCAGATCAAAAATACAATTATTACGAGCAGTACTTTCTTCACATTAAGTCTGTTAAGGTTTATTTGTTATGCTGACCAGCCGGAAAAGCATTGATAATTTTTGATAATACTATTTCCGGGATCAAGGCCTGATAAATATATTGCTTTTGGGCGGAAGCCTCAGGTACCAGTAGGATTAATTTATTCACATCCTGATGTAGTTCTTCACTTGCCGGATATTCTTTTCACGGGAAGGGAATTATTCATTTGGGCCGGATTGAATAATAAGACCAGTGACTAATGTGAAAATCCGTAATTTAATCCTCAATAAATTATATTTTTTGTAATTTCGTTTCCCAAACTAAAGTGAAATAAAAATTTCAACCATGAAAAAGTCATTTTACCTTTTCCTGCTTCTGGCAGCCGGTTTCCTGTTATCATGCTCAAAAAAGCAACCCGATGCAGGTATTTCTGTTCCGTTCGAAAAATACACAATATCTAACGGCCTTACTGTAATCCTTCATGAGGACAAGTCAGATCCGATTGCGGCTGTAGCCGTTGTCTATCACGTGGGCTCAAGTCGTGAAGTGCCTGGCAAGACGGGTTTTGCACATCTTTTCGAACATATGATGTTCCAGAAGTCGGAGAACGTGGGAGAAGATCAGCTGTTCAAACTTATTCAGGGAGCAGGAGGCGAACTCAACGGGGGAACAAGTTATGATAACACCGTTTACTATGAGGTTGTCCCGAAGAATGCTCTTGAAATGGCTCTGTGGCTTGAATCGGACAGGATGGGATACCTGGAGAATACTGTTACAAAGGCTGCATTTGCAAATCAGCAGAATGTCGTGATGAACGAAAAGAGACAGAGTGTCGACAACGCTCCTTACGGACACAATAATGCTCTGATCCTTGCAAACGCATTTCCCCAGGGGCATCCATACAGCTGGACCGTAATAGGTGAAATGGAGGATCTGATGAATGCCACTGTTGAGGATGTGAAGGCTTTCCACAGAAAGTTCTATTCTCCAAATAACGCAACCCTGGTTATTGCCGGCGATATAAGCAAGGATGAGGTCAAGGCGATGGTCGAAAAGTATTTCGGCGAGATCCCTGCCGGCGAACCAATTGAGAAAAGAAGTCCTGTCCCCACATCAGTAGCTTCTACAGTGAAACTTTATCACGAAGATAATTTTGCACGGGCTCCCAGGCTTACAATGGTATTCCCTGCAGTCGAGCAGTTTTCAAAGGACGCCTACGCACTTGACTACCTTGGACAGCTTCTGTCGGGCGGCAAGAAAACACCCATGTACAAGATTCTGGTAAAGGACAAGAAGCTGACTTCAGGAGTAGGCGCATACAATATGGCCCTGGAACTGGCGGGCATTTTCCAGATATCGGTGACGGCAAATCCGGGCGTGAACCTGAATGAAGTTGAGAGAGCGATATTTGAGTCTTTTGACCTTTTCGAAAAGGAAGGATTCACCGAGGAAGACCTGACAGCCCTGAAAGCCAGGAACGAGACGGGATTTTACAATAGCTTCAGCAGTATTCTAAGCAAATCATTTACACTCGGTCAGTATCAGATGTATAAGGATGATCCTTCCTTTTATGCTGATGATTTCGCAGGTCAGCAGGCAGTTACATCCGAAGACATTAAAAACGTATTTCAGAAATACATCAAGGGCAAGAACTATGTGATGACAAGTTTTGTCCCGAAAGGTGAAGTTAATCTTATTGTTGAGGGATCGGTCGATGCAGGAATTGTTGAGGAAGATCTTGCTTCAGCTGCCGAGATCAAACTGACAGCGGTAGAGGAGGAGCTGGTAGTCAAGACCCCCACAAAGATCGACAGGTCGGTTCAGCCGCCCCTCGGTCCTGATCCTGAAGTAACTCTTCCGTCAGTATGGACAGGATCGCTGGGTAACGGAATGAAGCTTTACGGCATAAGGTATAGTGAGCTTCCGCTAGTACAGTATTCGATCATTATGCAGGGAGGGCACCTGCTTGATCCACTTGAAAAGGCAGGATTGGCAAGTCTGACCGCATCTCTCATGAATGAAGGAACGGCAAATAAGACCCCTGAGGAACTTGAGGATGCAATCCGTCTGCTTGGCGCCAGTATCTCATTCTCCGGCGGTAATGAAAACATAACTGTCAGGGTCAGCACTCTTGCGCGCAATTTTGAAAAGACGCTGGCACTTGTGGAAGAGATGCTTTTTGAACCCCGCTGGGATGAGGAGCAGTTTGGTCTCGCAAAAAGCAGGGTTATCAATAACCTTAAGAGAAACAAAGCCAATCCGAGCTATCTTGCCTCGAACACCCTTAACAGTCTTGTCTATGGCGAAGGTAATATCCTTGCTGTTGAAACAGCAGGTACAGAAGAATCGGTAAGCTCCATAACAATCGATGATCTTAAGAATTTCTACAGCAGTAGTTTCTCACCCACGCTTGCCAGTTTCATCGTGGCAGGTGATGTTGATCAACAAAGAGTGGAAGCCGCGCTGGCAGGGTTAAATGAGAAGTGGCAGCCTAAGGATGTCAGTCTTCCTGAGATAAAGGTTCCTGAATGCTCCTGAAAAGTCGCAGATCTATTTTGTCGATGTGCCCGGAGCCAAGCAATCGGTTATTTATATCGGTGCTCCTTCAATAGCAAGGACAAATCCCGACTATTACCCTGCATTTGTGACTAACTATAAGCTTGGCGGATCCTTTAACGGGATCTTTAATCTTATTCTTCGTGAAGAAAAAGGATTCACCTATGGCGCCAGGTCGAATTTCAGCAGTGCGAGGAATTACGGAACTTTCGTGGCATCCTCAATGGTAAGCACGAATTCCACCCTGGAGTCTGTCAGTATTTTCAAGACAGAGATGGAGAAGTACCGCAAGGAAATACCTCAGGAGTATGTTGACTTTACAAAGTCGGCCCTCCTTAAAGGGAATGCCAGGAGCTTTGAAACACTTGGCGGTCTTCTTAATATGTTGAATAATATGGCATTGTATGATCTTCCTGCCGATTACATAAAGAAGGAGGAAGCATTTGTTAAAGAATTAACAACAAACAAGGTACTTGAACTGGCAACCAAGTATATTGATCCTGCCAGGATGTATTTTGTAGTAGCCGGTGATGCAGCGACGCAGCTCGGTCCGCTCGAAAAGGTCGGACTTGGCAAACCGGTGCTTGTTAAGAATTAATTGCTAATTTTGCACAGACCATCTGAAGTAATAAGACCTGCACGACCTGCAAGACCTGCATGACTTGCACGACTTATTAAAAGGAGCCCGGATGGTGGAATGGTAGACACGCAGGACTTAAAATCCTGTGGCCATTAAGGCTGTGCGGGTTCAAGTCCCGCTCCGGGTACTGAAAAAGAGTGAGAGTGAGAGCGGGAGCGAGCACTCTCGCTCTTTTTCCTCGCTCTCGCTCTGACACTCACACTTTTTGATAGGGGGTTGCAACTTTTAAATTTGAAAAATCGGATTTTTTGTAAAAATTACATCCAGGGTCAGTTCACTTACATGTCTTTCTGAATTCACGGGGCGTACAATTATTATACTTCCGGAAAGCTTCATTAAAACGACTGATTGAATTAAAACCGCATTCAAAGGAAATCTCTGTGATGCTTTTGTTGGTAGCCACTAATTTCCGTTTGGCATTCGATATCCTTTCTTCAGTGATATAATCGCTTAAAGTGCAACCAAAAGCTTTTCTGAAAAGAGTATTTGCATAATCGGGATGCAGTCCGACACTTTTTCCAATTTCAGCAACTTTTATTGGATTATGATAATTCTGGCCAATGTATATCGCTATTCGTTCCACCAGGCTTATTTCATTCAGATGTATCGGGGTTTGGACAACTTCCCTTTTGGACAAATTACTTACAGCCATCCGGTGTAAACGGGAACGCATCTCAAGTAAGGCAACTTCAGAAGAATTATTTTCGTTAAGGTCATAAAACCAGTTATTTAAGAGGAACTCATCGAACGATGAAGAATTCTCAGAAGCTTCGAAGAGAACTTCACCCTTTAATATTCTGTCAACAAATGAATCAGGGAGTTTCCATTCCAGAAACTGAGTAAAAGGGATTGTGCATACATAATATGGCTTGGTCCCCTCAAAATTTATAATCTGGTGTGGAACCAACCCCCAGAAAATTGCAAGCTTTTTAGCAGGAATAGTGATTCTTTTATCCTGAATAAGATAGGTAACTGTACTTTCAGAAGAATAATTGATTTCAATCTCATTGTGCCGGTCTGGCTTTCTCATTAAACAGGGAGACCAAATCTCGCAGGTTAAACCATAGGGGACAAACTCATCCCGTTTTTCATTAAATGTTTTTAAAATCCCGGAATTCGATATATTTATATCCACAAACAGGTGGTTTTAATGTAAAAACGAGGTTAAATTTGGATAAATATTTCAGAATATCAAAAGATATCGGCTGAAATTTTGTGAAATTAACTTGATAACTGAAAAAAAACAGGAAAACGTTGGCGCGCCTCCCTGTTGAAAATGCAGTATTAAAATGTCGTCTAACACTACACTTTGCAAATTTAAAGAATTCTCGCTGATTCAACTTCTGTTGAAAGATTTTTTTCTGTTTCCTGTAAATAATACTACGCATTTTCATTTCAGTTTTTGGTTGTACATGTTAGTATCTAAGGTATCTGCTTCCCTCTGATAACTGGCATTCATGTTTAGACTTCGGGTTAATTAAAGTATAACTGAGGTTTTTTTAGTATTACTATATATTATAATGACAAAAAAGAATCAATTCATTCTTTCGATCGATCAAAGTACTTCGGCTACTAAAGTGATGCTTTTTGATGCATCTGCGAATTTGGTTCATCGGGTAAGTCTGGCCCACCGTCAATCCTATCCGGCTGATGGATTTGTTGAGCATGATGCTGAGGAGATATTTGAAAATACAGTTACCGGCATGCTGGATGTGTTAAGGGCCACGGGGAAAAGCGCTTCTGATCTGGTTGTTATTTCAATAACAAATCAGAGAGAAACCAGCCTTATATGGAATCGAAATACCGGTAAGCCTATTGCCAATGCTGCAGTCTGGCAATGCCAGCGCGGCAAAGATTTTTGTAAAACCTTGAATGACCAGGGTTATGCTCTAAAAATCAGGAAAAAAACAGGATTAATAGTCGATCCGTATTTTTCAGCAAGTAAACTGCGTTGGCTCATAAATCATGTTAAAGGTGCTAAAGAATCAGCCCGAAAAGGTGATTTATTGCTGGGAACAATCGACAGCTGGTTGCTTTGGAAACTGACCAACGGGAAAATACATGCGACCGATTATTCGAACGCTTGCCGTACTATGCTGTTCAATATAAACACATTGAAATGGGATAAAGAGCTTATTGGGTTGTTTGATCTGTATCCTTCCATGTTTCCTGAAGTAAAATACAGCGACCAGATTTTTGGCTATACCGAACCCGAGGTTGTTTTTAATGAACCTGTGGCAATTGCCGGATTGCTTGGCGATTCACATGCCGCTTTGTTTGGTCAGAATTGTTTTGAGTCTGGGATGGCCAAAGCAACTTACGGAACAGGCTCTTCAATCATGATGAATATTGGGAATGAGCCATTGGCAGCTCCGGCCGGGTTGGTTACTTCTATTGGTTATGGCCGTGCCGGAAAAATTGATTATGTGTTTGAAGGGAACGTTCATTGCACCGGCGATACAATCAACTGGCTGGTGAACGATGCTGAACTCATTTCAGATGCAGCTGAATCGGAACAACTTGCGTTATCGGTAGCTGATAATAACCAGGTATATTTTGTACCTGCCTTTGTTGGCCTGGGCGCACCCTACTGGGATAATAAAGCAAGGGCTTCTATCTCGGGCATGGCGCGAAACACAAAAAAAGCACACATTGTCCGTGCCGCACTCGAAAGTATTGCATATCAGATAAAAGACCTGACTGACCTGATGGTTGAAAAAACCACTATTCCATTTGTGGAGATGCGAGTGGATGGTGGTCCAACCCGGAATAATTTTTTGATGCAATTCCAAAGCGATATGCTTCGCAAGGAGGTAGTCATCAGCAATATTGAAGAGATTTCCGCTTTAGGTGCATCATTTATGGCAGGACTAGCCTGTGGTTTGTGGAAAGATCTGGATGAAATAAAAGCGCTCCGAAAAGCTGATAAAACTTTTCATCCCGAAATGTCGCCATCCGAAGTGGGGGAACTGTATGAAGGATGGAAACGGGCTGTAAAGCGTGTAAGATTAACTGTATAAAAACCTAATAAAACATTTATACTCATGAATCAGACTAAACTATCATTTGGTGTTATTATCGCCACCCGAAACATCTTCAACTTTAAACTTGCAGTTGAGGCACGTAAAAAAGTACTATCAAAACTTGATTCAATGGGTTTCGGAAGCATTATTCTTCCTGAAAACGAAACCCCAACAGGTAACATTGAAGGCTACGAAGACGCTATAAAATGCGCCCGTCATTTCAAACAGAATGCCGGCAAAATTGATGGAATCATTGTTGTGCTTCCCAATTTTGGAGACGAACTGGGTGTGGTAAATACTATAAAAATGGCTGGTCTGAATATTCCGGTACTGGTTCAGGCCTGCGACGATGACAACGATAAGGTGGATGTAAAAAGCCGCCGCGATGCTTTCTGCGGAAAACTTTCGGTTTGTAACAACTTGTATCAATATGGTATAAAATTTACTGATACAACCTACCACACCTACAGTCTGGACAGTCATGAATTCACTGCCGACATTTACAAATTTGCCGCAATTTGCCGTGTTGTAAAAGGTATGAAAGGTCTGCGGGTAGGAGCTATCGGAACCCGCCCCATCGGTTTTCAAACTATGCGTTTCAGCGAGAAAATTTTACAAAAGTCCGATATAACAACTGTCCCGGTTGATATGTCGGAAATAATTGCCGCAGCCGAAAAAATCGATGTCAATGCACCAGAAGTTGTGGAAAAAGTTGAAGCTATTAAAAAATACGGAACTTGCTCCATCCTTCACGAAGGACAAATTTCAAAACAGGCACGCTTTGGCCTGGCTGTTGAACGCTGGATTGAAGAGAACAATATCAATATTTCTGCTCTTCAATGCTGGGAGTCGATTGAAAAAAATTACGGCTGTGCAGCATGTGTAACAATGAGTATGATGGGAGAAAAACTGATGCCTTCGGCCTGCGAGGTGGATGTAGCAGGAACAATTGGGATGTATGCACTTGCTTTGGCGGCAGGTAAACCTTCAGCTCTGCTCGACTGGAACAACAATTATGGCGAAGAACGCAACAAAGTGGTTTGTACACATTGCAGCAACTACCCAAAGTCGTTTTTTGAAAACGAAATTGAAATCGGAAGTCTCGATATCCTGGGAACAGTTTTAGGCCAGGAGGACACTTTCGGCGCTGTTAAAGGCAAGGTTGCATCGGGGAAAATGACCTTTTTCCGCATTTCTACCGACGATACAAAAGGGATAATAAAAGCTTACCTAGGAGAAGGACGAATTACTGATGACCCTTATGGAATGGACGGAGGAATTGCTGTTTGCGAAATTCCAAATCTGCAAACCCTCATGAAGTTTATGTGTAAAAATGGTTTCGAGCACCATGTAGGTATGGTTCGCGGTCATGTTGCCGACATTCTCGAAGAAGCCATTGGTAATTATCTGGGATGGGAAGTTTATAAACACCAATAATATAAAGCGATATGGTACTGGTTCATAATTATACATTAGCTGTTTTCTTTTTTGTGGTTGCCATGACCTGCTGGGGATCGTGGGCAAACACACAAAAGCTTGCTGCCAGAAACTGGCGATTCGAACTTTTCTACTGGGATGTGGTATTGGGTTTACTTATGTTCTCACTAATTGCTGCATTTACGCTGGGAAGTATGGGAAATGAACCCGGTGGCAGAACATTTATGGAAGACCTGGCATATGCCGATGCCAGGAGCATTGCATACAGTATGTTGGGTGGAGTTGTATGGAATATTGGTAATTTATTGCTTGTAGCCGCCATTGCTGTTGCCGGACTGGCAGTCGGATTCCCGATAGGAGGCGGAATTGCCTGGCTGGGTGGTACTATTCTTGGTTTTACCATTGAAATAGCAACCAAAGGAAGCAGCAACAGTGATCCATGGCTGCTTTTCACCGGAATGGCTTTGGCCATCATTGCAATTTATATGAGTATGTTATCCTATAAACGACTGGCAGCTTACCAAAAGAAAGCGAGCCTGAAAGGTATTGTCCTGTCGGTTTTGGCTGGATTGTTTATAGCTCCGTTTTATACAATTACCATGTACGGAATGGACCCCGCTTTCGGGTTAAGTGGTACAGGTACTTTAACTCCGTATTCCGGAGCAGTATTTTTTGCACTTGGAGCTTTTTTGAGCACGTTTATTTTCAATCCTTTCTTTATGGCACGACCCGTGCAAGGGGCTCCGGTAAAGATGAGTGAATATTTTAAAGGTTCGTTTAAATCACATTTATGGGGCGTTCTGGGTGGTTCAATCTGGATGTTGGGGATGGTGGTGAGTTTCATGTCTTCAGGCGAAGGATCTACTATTGCTTACGCCCTGAGTAATGCTGCCCCTGTCGTGGCCATACTTTGGGGTGTGCTTGTGTGGAAAGAATTTAAAGGAGCCCCAAAAGGAACCAATGCACTATTGGTCGCTATGTTCGTTTTGTTCCTGATTGGGCTGGTATTCATTACGATGTCGAATTCTTAGAGAGTATAAAATGACAGAGGTAAAAGAGTTGGTTAGGCTTGCTGTTTTGGTTAGGAGGAGAACGATAGAAGTTGTGGGAAGAGCCTCCGGTGGCCACATCGGTGGCTCCCTTTCCTCTGTTGATATTTTGGTTTCTCTGCAATTTAGCAATCATGAACATCGACCCGGAAAATCCTGAAATGAAGGGGCGCGATCGCTTTATTATGAGCAAGGATGAATTCACACAGAACCAAGGGTATCAATAATAGCTTGAAAATTGTTAGTGTATGGACTTAAAATCAAAGACTTATGTTCCTGTCGAATTATTCAGGGATTCTTCGGATAAGAATTTTAGGCTTTGGATAGGTAGTATTTTTGGGTGAATTAAAATCCGTTGATGCTATATCGACGGATTTTTTTCCCCTTTTATCATGCATTATGATTTTAACATGAATTACAAACCTTAAAAAACTTAAACCACAAGTGCCAGATTGCAACAATAAAATCGAAATTAAAAATGAAAATATATTATTCAATTGTAATTCTGACAATACTATTAACTTCTTGTACTACTTCGAATAAGGATATTATACCTACGAATTACACCAATCCTCGAATAATAGTTACTTCTGATGGTGAAGTTGACGATGAATGTTCACTGGTTAGGTTCATACTTTATGCAAATGAATTTGAAATTGAGGGGATCATCACTTCAAGTTCACAATACCACTGTCATGGACACAACTGGGCAGGAGATGACTGGGCTCAACCTTACCTGAAAGCTTATTCAGAGGTTTATCCTAATTTGATCAAACACGACAACAATTACCCCACACCTGAATATCTCCAGTCTTGCACTTACCTCGGAAATGTGGAGGCTGAAGGTGAAATGGATTCCATTACACCAGGGTCGCAACATATTGTTAAAGTTTTAATTGACGAAACAGACAAAAATCCTGTCTGGATCCTGGCATGGGGAGGTACCAACACTATTGCCAGGGCGCTTAAAACTATCGAAGAAGAATATCCGGAAAAAATGGATGAAGTAGCTGCGAAACTGCGGTTCTTCTTTATCTGGGAACAGGATTCTACCTATCAGGCCTACATAAGGCCGCATTGGGGAAAATATAATATCCTGACAATCATAAGTGACCAGTTCTGGGCCATTGCTTATCAATGGAACAAGATACTGCCTGAAGACAAACAAGAATATTTTAAGAGTGATTGGATGAGATTATACATTCTGGAAGATCATGGTGCACTCTGTTCCCTTTACAAGGCTCACGTACCTGGCAGTCATGGCCTCTCGGGCGATACTGCTTTTTATCCAGGAGACTTCAGGTCAGAAGGAGATTCTCCTGCTTTTTTACATCTTATAAACACCGGATTGCGGAATGCGGAATCACCAGCCTATGGTGGATGGGGAGGACGTTATGTGAACGTTCGCAACAATACCTGGCTCGATCCTGTACCTGTCGCAAATTATAAATATCCGGAAGGAAGATGGTATACCAATACATCATGGGGCAGAAAATTTATGAGGGAGGAATATCCTGCAAACAAAGAGCTTATGGCTGAGTATTTCAGACCTATTTATCGCTGGACAGAAGACATGCAAAATGATTTTGCCGCCAGAGCCGACTGGTGTGTAAAATCGTATGAGGATGCAAACCATCCTCCGTCGGTGGTTCTGCAGAATGATCCGGACATAACAGCAAATGTCGGTGAAAGAATAAAACTAAGTGCAAAGGGTACTTCTGATCCGGATGGAGATAAACTCAGTTACAAATGGTGGCAGTATGGTGAAGCTGACACTTATCCGGGAGATATTACCATCGATAATTCAGATGACCGGGATGCTTCATTTGTAATCCCGGCCAATGCCGCAAAGGGACAAAACATTCACATTATTTGTGAAGTAAAAGATAAAGGGATACCGCAATTGACAAGGTACAAAAGGATAATCATTAATATTATCTAATAAATAAAGCTTATGAAACCAATTTTAGCGGGAATTCTGTTTCTAATATTTTTCGTATCGTGCAATAATGCTCAACAACTGGCATTTCCAACCGCTGAAGGTTATGGAAAGTATGCAAAGGGCGGGCGTGGAGGAGCCGTTTACGAGGTAACGAATTTAAATGATAACGGTCCAGGAAGTCTGAGAGCGGCTGTTGAAGCCTCCGGACCACGAACCGTTGTTTTCAGGGTATCAGGGACAATAATTCTCGAAAGCCCGCTAACCATCAGGCATCCTTATATTACAATTGCAGGGCAGACAGCTCCCGGTGACGGTATATGCATTCGAAGGCACCCTCTTAATATTGGAGCTGACCATGTGATTGTAAGATACTTACGGGTTAGATTAGGTGATGAGTCCGGGGATGACTATGATGCAGTGTCGGCCAGATACGTTAAACATATTATTTTAGACCATGTTTCGGCAAGCTGGAGTGTCGATGAATGCCTGTCGGTTTATCATTGCGACAGTATAACTGTTCAATGGTGCATTATCTCAGAAAGTATGAGCAAATCGAATCATGTTAAAGGCTCACATGGTTTCGGAGGCATCTGGGGAAGCAATTATGGAACATATCATCACAATCTATTGGCGCACCATTCAAGCCGAAATCCTCGTATGGCCTCCGGTTGCGGAAATACCGATTATAGGAATAATGTAATTTATAATTGGGGCTATCAGAGTTTATACGGTGGTGAAAAGTATCAACAAGGAAATGATAAATTCAATTTCTCAAACTTCAATATTGTTTCCAACTATTATAAATCCGGACCAGCAACCAGACCAGGTGAGGTAATGTATAGAATTGCAAACCCGTCATTCAGAAGTGAAGATGACCATGGGAAATGGTATATAGCAGAAAATACAGTTGAAGGCAATAAAGAAGTTTCGACTGATAACTGGAATGGAGGGGTGCAAACAGAACTTTCTTTTGATGAAATTAAACTTGAAGAACCCTGGCCTTCGATGCCTATTAATGAACAAACAGCAGGAGAAGCCTTTCTATCCGTTCTTAAAAATGCCGGTGCTAACATGCCAAAAAGAGATATGATTGATGAGCGTATTATTAATGAAGTGAAGGATGGATATGCTACCTACGAAGGTAAAAGCTACAAAAAAGAACACCAGGTATTTGATTCTTTAATAGTATGCGGCATTATTGATACACAAGAAGATGTGGGTGGGTGGCCCGAGCATAAAAGCTCTCCTGCGCCGGCTGATGCGGACCATGATGGGATGCCTGATTTATGGGAGGATCAGAATAAACTGGATAAAAGGAATCCGGAAGATAGAAATAAGATAGATCCGGATGGTTATACAATGCTGGAAAGGTATTTAAACAGTATCAAATAAAATTTCACATTACATATCAGAAAATTTTACAGATCATGAAAAACATCCTGCTCCTTCCGTTATTCTGTATAATAATACTTTGTGCATGTTCCAGTAATCCTACCCGGCAGGTTAAAGCTTCTGACACAGATATGAAACCAAGAGTTATCGTTACATCAGACGGTGAAATTGACGATGAATGCTCTATGGTGAGATTTCTCCTGTACACCAATGAATGGGATGTTGAGGGGATAATCACATCAAGTTCGCAGTATCACTGGCATGGTCACAGATGGGCCGGCGACGACTGGATCGATCCATACCTGGATGTCTACGAGAAGGTATATCCAAATCTGGTTTTACACGACGGTAATTATCCTTCACCGGAATATTTGAGATCGGTCACTTTCCTCGGGAATGTGGAAACAGAAGGTGAAATGGACTCAATCACTCCCGGATCAAGGCATATAGTAAAGGTTCTTCTTGATGAAACAGACGCCCGGCCGGTGTGGATCCAGGCCTGGGGCGGGACCAACACAATTGCAAGGGCGCTGAAAACAATTGAGGAGGAGCATCCGGAAAAAATGGCTGAAGTGGCCCGGAAAATAAGGTTCTTCTTTATCTGGGAACAGGATTCCACTTACCAGACATATATCAGGCCACAGTGGGGCAAGTATAATATTCTGACAATTATATCAGACCAGTTTGAGGCAATTGCATACCGCTGGAAAGGGATCCAGCCTGAACCGATGTATCAGTATTTCACCGCCGCCTGGATGAAGGAAAATATATTGCATAACCATGGCCCGCTTTGTTCACTTTATAAGGCACATACTGAAGGAGAAGAAGGATTTGATGATGGTGATTTCCGTTCTGAAGGAGACTCACCATCCTTTCTTCATAACATCGTGACCGGTTTGCGGAACATGGAATCTCCAGATTGGGGCGGCTGGGGAGGACGCTATGTCCTGGTACGTGAGAATACCTGGCTCGATCCTGTTCCTGTTTCGGGTTATGAGTATCCTGAAGGCCGCTGGTATACCGGTTCAGCCTGGGGTCGGCATATGACGAGAGGAGGAGCAACATCTGTTGCCAACGAGCAATATAAGGAATACTTTAAACCAATTTGGCGTTGGTCGGATGCAATGCAGAACGACTTCGCGGCACGGGCTGACTGGTGTGTATTACCTTTATCTGAAACAAACCATCCTCCGGTGATAATACTAAAGAACGATCTCAACATTACTGCGAAACCTGGAGAAGAAGTAGAGCTGAATGCAGCAGGGACATATGATCCCGATAAAGATAAACTTAGCTTTACCTGGTGGCAGTATGAGGAGGCAGATACCTATCCCGGAAAGGTTACTATCAGGAATGAAACAGACCGGAAAGCTTCGTTGTCTTTTCCGGCTGATATGGAAGCAGGACAAACTATTCATATTGTCTGTGAAGTAAAAGACAATGGTACTCCTGAATTAACGCGTTACCAGCGGATTATAGTCAGGACCAGACCATAGAACCATTTTTTGATAAATAAGATGAAAGCTATTCTGCCTATTTGCCTTTTTTTTATCATCTCCGGTAATTTGTATGGAGTTGTCGATACGATTAAGATCATGCCGGTAGGAAACTCAATTACTGCCGGAGAACATTATGGATTTCCTTCCATTGAGGAGCGTACGGGCTACCGGAAATATCTCTTTGAGATGCTTACTGAAGCCGGTTATGAGGTGGATTTTGTTGGTTCGCAAAACCATGGCATCAGGCCAAGAGGGAATAAGGACTGGTACGACTGGAACTGTGAGGCCTATCCGGGGTGGAAAATCCCGGAAATAAGAGGCAGGCTTAGAATTGCGCTTAAATCTTATAATCCTGATATTCTGCTCGTTCACGTTGGCACAAACGGCAAAGACTGGGACGAAAAACCACGGCAGGTCGAGGAGATGCTCAACATGATTGACAGCTTTTCAGTTAAGAACAATCACACTGTCACTGTACTCCTGAGCCTGATCATAAACCGGTTTGCCGTGGAGGATCAGGCACCCACCACCAGGTTTAATAATGAGGTTACCAGGATGGTCGATGCCCGAGCAGGAGACAGAATAAGGATCATCCTCGTAGATATGGAAAAAGGTGCCGGGCTGGATTATACTGATAACTTTCCTGATCCTGACGCAAATCCTCCTTACGAGGGAGGCGATATGCTGGGAACGAGATTCCCGGGTGTTGATCATGACAGGTATCACCCTAATGATTCGGGGAATAGGAAAATGGCTGTCATGTATTTTCAGGAATTGATAAAGATCCTTCCCTCACCAAATGAAGGTGTTATTAAATAATTTGCGATTATATTAAAAACAGAAGATCATATAAATTATACTATTAAAATTAATACCAATGTATAAGAGTAAATTGTATCTGTGCCTTCTTTCACTGGCACTAATCAACACAGGATTGTCAGCACAGGAAACTGCTGTAAGTCGAATCCCTGAATATAAGGTGCCATATGAATATCCAACGGCAGAAAGTATCAAGGAGGTTCTGAACCGTGTAAGGATCTATTATGAGTCAACAAGCGAATTGAAAATTGTCGATTTTGAAACCGGGCAAGTGATTACTGACCTGACAAGGCCTAATAAAAATGCATATATTCCGGGCGGGATCGCCAGCGAATGGTCCTATACGAACGGAGTGGTTTTCTCTGCTTTCGAATATATCGACGATATCACAGGAGACCCGGAATTCTTTGCCAATAATACCAGGTATTTTGATCTGGTCATAGAAACACTTCCTTATTTCATTAAGAACCGTGAGAAATTTGGCAGTGAAGCAAGGGGTGGCTGGGGAAGGACTCCTGATTTTGAGGCGCTGGATGATTGCGGATCTATAGGGGCGGCAATGATTAAAACCTATTTAAAGAATAAGAATGATGCTTATCTGGAGCTTATAAATACAATCGCTGATTATATATCAAACAAGCAGTTCCGGTTGGAGGATGGCACGCTTGCGCGTCATCGCCCGCAATACCAGTCGGTATGGTCCGACGATATGTATATGAGCGTCCCTTTTCTTGCGAATATGGGAGTGCTGACAAAAGATAATAAGTACTTTGATGATGCCGTAAAGCAGGTACTGCAGATGGCCGCCAGGCTCTATATCCCTGAAAAAGAACTGTTTGATCATGGCTGGAGCGTGATTTCCGGTAAATATGATCCCCGTTTCTACTGGGGACGTGCATGTGGCTGGACATTAATGGCTATGGCGGAATTATTGGACGTCCTGCCTGAAAACTATAAAGGAAGGGACGAAATACTGCACTTATACCGTTCGATGGTCCGCACTCTTGCAGGTCTTCAGGATGGTACCGGGTTCTGGCACAATATGCTCGACAAAACAGATACATACCTCGAAACATCATGCACGGCCATGTTCACCTTCGCAATTGCCAAGGGCATAAATGAGGATTGGATCAGTCATGTTTACGGTCCGGTTGCACTTACAGGCTGGAATGCCATCACAACCCGAGTACTTGACAATGGTGCTGTGGATGGTACTTGTGAAGGAACCACTTTTGCTCATGACAACACATATTACTACAATCGTGGTAAAAGCATTTATGCTACTCATGGCTATGGCCCGGTACTATATGCCGGTGCAGAAATGATCCGGTTGTTGCAAAATGATAAAATTGAAGTACAAAAAGCTAAAAGTAATTCGGTTAACAGTACTTTCCATTATCTTCTGAAAAGCGAATGGCCGGCGAAATGATAACGACTATAAATCATCTTCAAAAAGATAGAAACATTTGTTTTTTTTCTGTTTTTTTTAACATCTATCTTTAGAAACGGTATTTGCCCAGGGAGCCACATCTTTCTGGGAAAAATATAATCCGGATGAGGGGCATCCAAAGCAGCTGGCCATGTACGGACGCCCATACGGTAAAAGCCTGTGCGATGCCTGGGGGGCCAGTCCTCTCTATTTACTGGAAAAATATTATAAGATGAGAACAAAAAGCAATTTTTCAGGATGCTGCATCATTAGAAAAGTGACATTGGTATTAATTATATCAATTGCAGTGTTTAGCTTCGCTTAAGCTTCAGAAAAGCCAAGGGTATTCGTGCTTACTGATATAGAGAACAAACCTGACGACGCCATGCCGGTGGTTCGTTTTCAGGTCTATGCCAATCAGTTTGAAATAGAAGGTATGGCCGCAATTACCTCTGTACATCAGCAGGATAAAGTTGCTGTCTGGCGGATAAGAGAAATCGTTGAAGTATATAACAAAGGTATGGGAAAATCTGGAAAAGCATGAAGGTGGACTTCCTTCCGGTGATTATTTGCTTTCTAAAATTACCGAGGGTCTTCCGCAATATGGGATAGCGGCTGTGGGAAAAGGAAAAGATTCGCCTGCATCAGGACTATTAATCAAAGCTGTAGATAAAAAGGATCCCCGCCCTTTATGGGTAACAGTCTGGGGTGGGCCCAACATACTGGAACAAGCCCTGTGGAAAGTCAGGGAAACAAGGTCGGAAAATGAAGTCAGGGAGTTTGTTTCAAATTCACGAAGCGGATATCCTGTAGAGATTCATGATTACGATCAGCCTGAAGCCTGTTTTGATGTGCCCAGAACACGAATATTATCTGATACAGGCACAATGCATATAATTCTGGCAGTAACAGACCATGATACTCCTCGTCTGACACGCTACCAGCGTGTAATAGCAACGGTAACAAAATAATCCCGGGGATTATCCTGGCATACACAACGCTAAGGATTCTACACATCTGAGCGGCTATGGTGCACGGAAGGTTACCGGGCTTTTTACTGAATCTTTACTGTAAAAGTAAAAATAAATATACGTAAATTACTACTGCCACACTTTTAATCAAAAACATTTCATTCCGCAAATCACGGGAATATTAATTTATAATTCTGTTATTCAATTGATATACATATACATATTTATATGTTTATCGTAATATGCATTCCAATAATTATATCATTATTATTATTATTTTTATTTGTTTTAGCTTTCTTATATTTTGTTTTTATTTATTTATATTTTATATTTGTTTGCGTACTGATTCATTTATAAGACAATTATACGAGATATTATCGACTATGAAAATCAATCAATTTCTTTAACCATTATTTAATAACCTTATCACTAAACCTATGAAAGTAAAAATTTTGAAGAGTTTAAAATTTTTATCCCGGATTGCTGCCTGTGGAATATTCCTACAGTTTGCTATCTGGGGTACTATGTCAGCCTCTGCATCAGAAGTTGGGGCTAAGCCGGGAGCAGTCGAGACTCAACAAGTTCCGATTAAAGTAACGGGCAAGGTTACAGCAGATGATACCTCAGAAGGATTACCTGGTGTCAACGTAACAGTTAAAGGAACTTTAAGTGGAACAATAAGTGATGCGAACGGGAATTTCAGTATAGATGTTCCATCCACGACATCGATACTTGTATTCAGTTCTATCGGGTACATAGCACAGGAAATCATCGTTGGAACACAGTTGGTGATAAATGTGACAATGGTTGCTGATATCGAATTGCTTGAAGAAGTAGTTGTGGTTGGGTATGGCACAATGAAGAAAGCCGACCTAACCGGATCAGTAGGATCTATCAGCACCGATGCCATTGTTACCAAAGGAACAGCAACCTTGTTGGAATCGATCCAGGGAGAAGTACCGGGAGTTTCTATAACGCAGAATAGTAGTCGTGCCGGTGGTGGTTTTGACATTCAGATTCGAGGGATACAATCTATAGGAAACAGCGCTGGCCCACTTTATGTAGTAGATGGGCTCGTTGTCAGCAATATTCAGATGCTTAACCCTGCAGATATCGAACGTATTGATATTTTAAAAGATGCTTCGTCTACTGCCATTTATGGTTCACGTGCTTCCGAAGGGGTAGTTATGGTCACCACCAAATCGGGAAAAGGACTGGGTTATAAAGCCACAAAACCGGTTATCTCCTATGATGGTTATGTCGGCATGCGCAGGAAAACCCGTATGCCCGATTTTCAGACTGGGATGGAATTCATGCAATATCGTTTTGCCCGTTACACACAGGCAGCAAATAATCCCGGGGATGGATCCCTTAATTATATAAATCCTAACACCAGACTTGTGTTACTGCTCAACTATGACCCCATACTGGATGTTAATGGTATTCAACAGGTAGGGCCGGATTATTGGGATTTGTATTACCCCAGTGGAACCGGTATGTCAAATATTGAAAGATTAATGGCAGACGGTGAAGAATACAACTGGATGGATCTGGTGACACAGAATGCAATGCAACAAAACCATTACATGAGTGTCAGCGGGTCGACAGACAATTCAAATTATCATTTTGGCATTGGTTATCAACAAGATGAAGGTATCTACCTGAAAGATAATGAAAACCGGATTAACTTCAAAGCGGCAATCCAAACCCAAATCAATAAAGTGGTTGCAGCAGGGATGTCTTTGAACCTGGCTCGTACTACTGACGAATGGGGAAGCGACACAGGAGCTGATCAGGCATTCTATTGTAACCCATACTTTATCCCCAGAGATGAAGATGGCAATCTGATTTTCCAACCAGGTAGTGCGGTTGCTACTGGTTCGACAGCTGGAGGTCAGTTTTCCTCAATGGTCAATCCTTTGATCGATATGGAAAATACAATTAACGGAGCCCAGAAACTTAATATTCTGGGTAATGTATTCCTGGCTTTTACTCCAATAAAGAATTTGACTTTAAAGTCTACCCTGTCTCCAAATATTTATCAGGGGAAAGAATTCTTATATGAGGAGGCACTGACTTCGTCACGTCAGTCGAAAAAAACCGATAGGGCCGCAGTTGAAATTACAAACATGTTCGACTGGACATGGGATAACCAGCTTAATTATTCCTTGAATGTTGGAGATCATTCTTTTGACGCCATGGGATTGATCAGCATGAATAAATATACCAGGGAAGAATTTGATACATATGGTGAAGATTTCCCGGCGAACACTACTTTTTATGATCTGGGATCAGCAGCTGTCGTTGTGTCACCTGCCAGTCAGTATACAGAACATAGCCTGTTGTCTTATGCCGGTCGTTTGAATTACTCCTACAAGAGTAGATACATGGTCACAGCAACTATAAGGGCCGATGGTTCTTCAAGGTTTAGAGAAGATTACAGATGGGGCTCTTTCCCGTCTGCTGCTATCGCGTGGCGTGCTTCCGAGGAGGATTTTTTGAAAAACAACTGGTTGGATGACTTAAAATTCCGTCTGAGCTATGGTATGTCGGGAAATAATAATGTTAACGACTATGCAACATCTACCGTGGCAAGTTCTTCAGCATATTATGCTTATGGACCGAGTATTGCTTATGGTTTAGGGCCAAATGGAATCGTGAATTCAGCCATTCAATGGGAAAAAACATCAGAAATAGACTTTGGTATTGACTTTTCTGCATTCGACAATCGTGTGACTATTGTTACCGATGTCTACAATAAAGTATCCGACGGATTGTTGATGGATCGCAAGCTTGCTATAGAAGCTGGTGGTGGCGCAACTGTGGTTGACAATATTGGTAAGGTAAGTAATAAAGGTTTTGAATTAATGATTAATACTGTTAATGTTAAAACAAGAGACTTAATGTGGAAGACAGCCATCTCGTTTGCCAAAAATAAAAATTCAATTGAAGAACTTTATGGCGGTGGTGTAACCGAGGACCTTGGTAACTTATGGTTTGTTGGCCAACCTGTTGGTGTATTTTATGGTTATGTATATGATGGCGTGGTAAGTGATAAACCAATTACAGTAACCCTTCCAAAAGCCCTTACTAATGCTAAACTGAAAGATGGTACTACATTTTCAGGGGCTGCAGGTGATGTAGTTACTTTCGACCATGCCTACGAATACTATTATGCTACATATGGATGGACCGAAGGAACGCCAATTATGAAAGATCTTAACAATGATGGATCAATCACTGGTGATAAAGACAGGAAAATATTAGGAGTTGCTGAACCCAGTTGGACAGGAAGCTTTAGTACATCATTAACCTACAAAAACTGGGATCTTTCTGCATCAGTATACGCAAAACAGGGATTTATGGTAAGATCACCTTTCATTAACCGTTATATGGGCTATAGCGACCGCGGAAGGATGCACCTGGATTGGGATTATTATATTCCCGGCGGTGTTCCAATTCTTACATCTGAGGGAAAGGTATCTGTCCAGCCGGAATCTCATTATTCTGACATGCCTTACCCTACCAATGCGGTTACAAATGGTGGAACTGGTGCATTTTACAGAGATGTTTATGATTTAGTGGATGCTTCGTATGTAAAGGTGAAAAACATAACTATTGGGTATACTATTCCCGATAAGTTCTTAACCAGGCTGGGGGTCAGTTCCCTGCATTTATATGCCAATATCCTGAACCCGTTCGTTTTTACCAAATATGTAGGTTTTGATCCTGAATGGGCCGGCGCTAGTCGTGACCAGGGTGGACCAAGTACTGTAACCTATCAGTTTGGTATCAACCTTAAATTCTAATTAATGACATATAAAATCTGTGATATGAAAAAGATATTATTTATAGTAGCAACATTAATGGGTTTGCTTACGCTACATAGCTGTGAGGATTTCCTTGATGCTGAAAATAAATCGAAAGTAGATTCTAATACCTATTTTACCACTGAGGCAGGTTTTGAAACGCTGGTAAATTTCGCCTATGCAAGATTAAAACCACTGTACGGTGGTAGCATTGCTATGTTCAGCAGTGGTACCGATTTGTACAACTCCGGACGTGGCGATATGCCCGATGTAGCTTTGCATAACTACAAAGATTTAGTCTCCACTAACTCCACTGTTGAGGACTTTTATACCGATTGTTATATAGGGATACAGGCAGCAAATTGCGTACTCTATTATGCTGATAAAGTAGATGCGGATGCAACTCTGATTGCACTTCGTAAAGCTGAAGCCAGGTTTTTACGCGCCTATTTTTATTATGAACTGGTACAGCATTTTGGTGGCGTGCCTATTGTTCAGGATTATGTGAACGAGATTGTAATTAATTTGCCCCGTGATACCAAAGAGACTGTTTTCAGTTTTATTTTTACTGAATGGGAAGATATCCTTAATAATAGTACCCTGCCCGATAAAGACTTAAATGGGCGTGTAAACAAACAGGCGATTAAGCACTTTCTGGCAAAAGCCTATCTGACTGCTGGCTGGGACCTTAACAATGCTGCTTATTTTACAACGGCTGCAACTTATGCCGAAGCTGCAATAGCCATGGGCACTGGCCTCGACGAAACTTACGATCAGCTATGGTGGCCTTCGAAAGACAATGCACATCAGGAAGTACTCTTTGCTATCCAGTATGACCGTGCTTCATCTCTTGCGGCTGGTATTACTGAAGAGGATAATGGCAACAACCTACAATTTTGGTACGGCCAATATCTTGGAGGCGCTGATCAGGGTTACAAATATACCTCTTCAACGGCACTGCCATCCTTACGTCTGATGATGCTCTTCCAACCAGGAGACTCTCGTTACAACGCCTCATTCATGGAGGAATTATATTGCACCGACGCTTCCACCCTTGTTCTGAAGCAAACAACCGGCAATTATTATGCACCATACATAACAGGTGGTACGGCTGGTCTTTCTGTAGCCTTCTATTATCCTCCCTGGTATGCTAGTGACCCGGCTGATATCGCAGCCTGGCGTGCTGAAGACCCTGCTGCCCGTAGTCAGACTATTGTAATTCCGATGAAAGATCCGACAATACATCCTGATGAGCAACCGTGTAGCTATTATGAAGCTTGTACTGTAGGAAATGCTCCATTTGGTATTGTTAATATCACGAAATTTGACGATCCGGAATCTACTTTTGGAGCTAATAAATGTTATCGTGACATAGTATTGGCCCGTTTGGGCGAAACTTATCTTATAGCAGCAGAAGCCTGGCTGAAAGTTGGTGGTAATCAGACCAAAGTTGATCAATATATCAATGTAGTACGCGAACGCGCTTTCATGGGAAGCGGTCTCCTTCCGGCAGAATACCAGGTTACGGATGCAGATATCGATGATCTCCTTGAGGAACGTGCTTTGGAACTTGCATTTGAAAAGTTCCGTTGGACAGACCTTCGTCGTACCAAAAAACTGGTTGAGTATAACGTGCTTTACAATCCGGAATTCGGTGAAGAAGCCGACTTCATTGGCCCCGACGGTAAACAAAAAGTATATCGCCCGATACCGCAGCAGGCACTCAACCTCAATACAGCCGGAAATGCTCAGAATGACGGATATTAGTATGAACTAACCCATATCAAAGGGTATTTATAGTAATCGTTAAATTTTCTCGTTCCAGATTAGGTGAGGGAAACACACATATTCTTATCGTGTGTTTCCCTTCTCTTTAATAGTTGGCACCGTTGCCTTAGCTTGCCCTGAAGACGGTCATTTATAATAGATGCTCTGAATTAATCAGCCGTTTACAATAAAAACTTACTTCTTTATTCGAATGACATATTCTTAGGATTATTCACCTTTTGCCTCAGAAGGGCCAGATCCAGTACTCCCATAATGGTTCCCACATAATGGAACTTCAGTCCTTTAATATATATTTCCTTAATATCCTCATCATCTTTCCGGTTCTTTTCGGAAATAATTATTTCTTTAATATCGGCACGTTTCGCAGCAAGAATTTTTTCCTTCATTCCTCCTTCGGTAATACTTTGCCCCTGAGTGTAATCTCTCCGGTCATGGCAAGGTATTTCCTTACTTTTCTCTGAGTAAGGCGGAGGCAATTGATGTGGCCATTGTTATTCCTGGTGACGGTCCATCCTTGGGTATGGCACTTTCAGGGACATGGATATGAATATTCCACTTCTTCGCATAATTATCGGGAAGGTTCAAAAGATCAGCTTTTGATTTGAGGTATTCAAGGGCAATTATTGCAGATTCCTTCATCACCTCACCCAGGTTTCCAGTAAGAGTCAGCTTTTCTGTTCCATTGCTGAGACTTGTCTCCACGAACAATATCTTTCCTCCAGCCGCCGTCCATGCAAGGCCAGTTACGACACCAGCTTGATCGTTGCCGGAATAAATATCACGGTTGAATTTTGGAGGGCCGGGTATTTCGCCCAGTTTCCTTTCGAAAAGCTCCGGATTGTATTTTGTTTCAGATGCAATGTTTTTGGCAGTTATCCTTACGATTTTTGCCAGTCGTTTGTCGAGCTTCCTGACACCAGATTCCCTCGTATACTGTTCGATCAGCTTTTCCATTCAAGAGATAAGCTAACGAAGGGATATCTCCCATTTTGATGGAACCGCCATAATAATTACCAAAATCGGTGCTCATTACTCCGATACCTTTAATATTATTTTCAATCATCCGGATCTGTACCTCCAATATCTGAACTTACAACTACCCGGGGCTTTTCTTTAAGTTCTGATATGTTTTTGTTCTTATTTCGCGAACAACTTAGTTAGCTAATGGAAATTATTACCAGGAAAAGCAATAAATATTTACTCACACTGTCGATCAGAAATTTCCTGATATGGATTTATTTTAAGATTTCACAGGAACCATTTATAAGTATATAAACCTGCATTTATTCGTATAATTCCCGTAAATATACTTACTATTCTTTGGATGTTTTATTCTTTGAAAAATTTAACTTTCGTTTAGCTTCGTTTATAATTGAGGAAATATATATCTTTCGATATTATAAATCTTCTATGAAATTTTATATATTCATGCTTTAATAGTGTGTCAAACACCATAGATATTTACAGAACTCATAAATAAGATAAGATCAATGTTACCACACGAACGAAGAAAAAAAATCCTGGATCTGATCACAGAAGACGGACATGCGACAGTCATTCAGCTCAGTAAGATTTTTAAAGTCACTGAAGTCACAATTCGTCAGGATCTGGAAAAGCTTGAAAAAGAAGGTACTATAGAGAGAGAGCATGGAGGTGCATATCTGAAAAATATCGGACTGAATGTTAAGAACATTGTACTTCAAAACCAGGACCACCTGCCTGAAAAGGCTGCCATTGCCAGGAAAGCGCTTGAGTATATTAACGATGGTGACATTATTATTCTGGATTCAGGTTCTACAACTACCGAAATTGCCAAACTGATCATGAACTTTAAAAACCTGACAGTAATCACTAATTCTCTGAATATTGCTCTGATACTCGGTGAGATACCTGAGATTAACCTTGTTGTAACAGGGGGTGAATTCAAAGCCCCTACCCTTTCATTAACTGGACAGAAAGCCGCTGATTTTTTTAATGGTTTAAATGTAGACAAACTCTTTCTGGCAACTGCAGGTATCACATTGAAGTCTGGTCTTACATACCCAAGTATAAGTGACATTGTCGTTAAACGCGCCATGATCGATTCAGCCAATGAAGTTTACCTTGTTGCTGACTCCAGCAAAGTCGGTAAAAGTTCTTTTGCCAGTCTCGGCGCCCTTTCATTGATTGATTTTCTGATCACTGACCCGGATATTAGCGAGGAAGATAGCATTATGCTTAGAAACAATGACATTAAGATCATTATTGCATAAAGAAAATGTTGCTGTCTTAAACGTCAGGCTATTTCCAATACACCTCATTCAAATCGTACTGACAAAGGATAAAAATCTGACTTTTGTTGGTCTTTTTAATTTTTATTTATTAATTACCTATATTTACGTTTATTTTCTTTATGTTTGCTTTAAAAGTGTTTTAAGCTTGTAAACGAAATATCTGGTAAGCCTGAAAAAGCTAAAGACCATATGATTGAGAATGAAACTATAAAAATGGAAAAATATACGGATTTAGAACTTCAGCATAAATCGATTAGGTACAGACTGGCCCTGCTGAAGTATATTAAAATGGCAGGGGCAGGACATACAGGAGGCGATCTTTCCAGTGTCGACATACTTAATGTGCTATATAATGATGTTATGAATGTTTCCCCGGAGAACTTTCATGATAAAAACCGTGACCGATATATTCAAAGCAAAGGTCATGCAGTTGAAATATTGTACGTTGTACTTGCAGAACGTGGTTTTTTCCCAGAATCCGATCTTAAAACTATCGGCAAATATAAATCACCCTATATTGGTCACCCAACACGGAAAGTTAATGGCATTGAATTTAATACCGGAGCCCTTGGGCACGGCTTAGCCATCTCATCAGGAATTTCCCTGGCTGGTAAAAAAGACAAAGCCTCATATCGTGTTTTCACTCTTATCGGTGACGGGGAACTTGCTGAAGGCTCGAATTGGGAAGCGGCTATGCTGGCGGCACATTATAAGCTCGACAATCTTGTGGCCATTCTGGATCGTAATACATTGCAGATTACAGGCAGGACTACCGAAGTTTGCAGCCCTTATCCAATAGATGAAAAATGGAAAGCCTTCGGCTGGAATGTAATTACTGCCGATGGTCATAATATCACGGAGCTTCGTAAAGTGTTAAAGGAAGTCCCTACAGTAAAAGACAAACCAACATTAATAATCGCCAATACCATTAAAGGCAAGGGTGTCAGCTTTATGGAAGATGTTAAAAAATGGCACCACAGAGTTCCTTCAGACGAAGAATATGAAAAAGCAGTTAAAGAATTAGAAGCACAATTAATTTAACTACAATTTGCCATCGTGTTAGAATCTATAGAAAAGCCTGAAATAAAACAGATGGTATATGATTTAAGAAAAAAAAAGTAATACATTCTTTTCATGAAGATAACCGATCAACTCATTGAAGGCAAGGCTAATCTCGAGGTTTTTTGCGACACGCTTATTGACCTTGCCGCCAACGACACTACAATCATAGCAGTTACAAGCGACTCCCGTGGTTCCAGCCGATTAATCCCGTTTGCTGAGAAATATCCTGAACAAATTGTTGAGGTAGGTATTGCTGAACAAAACCTGGTAGGTGTGGCAGCCGGTCTCGCTTCGACAGGTAAGAAAGTATTTGTGAGCTCTCCGGGTTGTTTCCTGTCGACCCGCTCTCTGGAGCAGATAAAAAATGATGTAGCTTATTCCAACTATCCGGTAAACCTTGTCGGAATAAGTTCAGGGGTAAGTTATGGTGCACTGGGAAACACCCATCACTCCCTGCACGATGTGGCAGTATTAAGAACCATAAATAATATCACCATTGTTGTCCCGGCCGATAACTTCGAAACAAGAGAAGCAATAAAAGCGGCATCAGGTTCGGATAAACCATTCTATATAAAGTTCGGAAAGAAGAAAATTCCTGACCTGCATTCAGTTAGTGACACATTTGAATTAGGAAAAGCATCGACCATCCTGGAAGGAAATGATGCTGCATTTATTGCCTGTGGCGAAACAGTTCTGCCTGCTGTTGAAGCTGCGAAAATATTAAATACAAAAAACATAAGTGCCCGTGTATTGAGCATGCACACGATTAAACCCCTCGATACCGGAGCCATTTTGAAAGCCGCGAAAGAGTGCAAGGCAATTATTGTAGTTGAAGAACATAGCATAAATGGCGGATTAGGCGAAGCATGTGCAGCAGTCATTATGGAAGCAGGCTTGTCGGTCCCATTTAGAAGGATTGGGATCCCTGAGGAAGATACTGTAACCGGTTCGCAGTTGGAAGTATTTAACCATTATGGGATATCTGGTCCGGGATTAAGCAATGAAGCAGAAAAAATGATTAAGAATGTGTAAGTATTTAATAACTAATCTAACGAAAGGGATACACTATGTTTCTCATTGAAAATTACTGACTCGCAGTTTGTGCTTTTGTATTTTGCATGGTCTGTTGGGGTTCGTGGTCAAATACCCAAAAACTGGCTGCAAAAACATGGCGCTTTGAATTATTCTACTGGGATTTTGTTTTAGGCCTCGTATTGACTGCTCTGTTATGGGGATTTACCGCCGGAAGTTTTGGTGAGCATGGCAGAACATTTGTTGAAGATCTGAATCAGGCAAATGGCCGCAGCATTTTTTACGCCACGCTGGTTGGTACTGTCTGGAATCTCGGAAACCTTCTACTTGTTGCAGCCATTGCTGTTGCCGGAATGTCTGTTGCATTCCCGATTGGCAGCGGTATAGCCTGGCTAGGCGGAATAATTTTTAATTTCATAATTGAAGCAAAACCGGGAGAAGGTGCACCCGTTAAAATGAAGTATTATTTTACCGGGAACCTGAATAAACTGATGAAATACATGTGCAAAAACGGGTACGAACACCATGTTGCAATGGTACGAGGTCATGTAGCAGAGATACTGGATGAAGCCATCGGTCACTATTTAGGCTGGGACCTCTATAACCACGATAAAGCCTAACTGATATTTTAAATTAAATAATAATTCAGGCATGAAAAATAAGATCCCTGTTGTCGGGCTGGTCATGAAATCACTGGAAGCCGAGTTTTTTTTTCTGGCTATGAAAAAAGGCGCAATCTGCAAAAAGAAAAAACCCAGATTGAACAATGGGATGTCTTTAAAATTGTTCTGGAAGGCCCGTCTTCCGGAAATTGATACTAATACTTATAATAATCTTATCATTCATGAGAATTAAACTTCCTCTGGTTCTTTTACTGGTTATAACCTTTTTGCAAGGTATTTGTGCTCAACCAAAGCAAAAATTAATACCCAAATCAGGTCCACTTAAGCCCAGAATAGTTGTACTTACTGATGTCTCAACCTGGGAAACAGACGATAGCGAATCACTTGTCAGGCTACTTGTTCATGCCGACCTTTTCGAAATCGAAGGAATGATTTTTACTACGGGCTGGAGTCTGGATAAAACCCGCGATGATTTTTTTCATTTAATTCATGATGCAACTGATGCCTACGAAAAAGATTTACCGAATCTGATGAAACGTTCAGGACAGAAGAAATTTTTAAAAGAGGAATCAATACAAAAAACCGGTTACTGGCCAAGTGCAGAATACTTAAGAAAACAGACCATGTTTGGAAGTAAAAACAGGGGCTTCAGATTTATCGGGAAAAACAATGATTCTCCCGGCAGCGACCTGATTATTAAACTTGCTGATGAAAATGATGACCGTCCGGTTTGGATAACTGTTTGGGGTGGAGGCAACACACTGGCGCAGGCAATCTGGCGCGTTCAGCAAACCCGGAGCCCCGAAGAGTTAAAAGCTTTCCTGCATAAACTTCGTGTTTACACCATTACCGATCAGGACCGTGACCAAAGAACCGATTTTGACATCAGTTCCCACCAATGGATGCGCCGTGAGTTTGAAAAAGACCTGTTTTTTATTTGGGATGAATGTGCCTGGAAATACCAGAACGGAACCGGAAAAAGTAGTTGGGAAGAATATGCAACTCATATTCAGAACCATGGAAATCTTGGCAGGGTTTATCCGAAATACAAATATGGTGTGGAAGGTGACACACCCGCATTTCTGCATATTTTGCCCAACGGACTGAACAACCCGGACGAACCAACACAGGCTGGCTGGGGTGGATACTCTGAATGGCAGTTGTGTGAAGACAATTCAACTTATGCATTTACAAACCACAGAAACTCAACCTACAATACCTGCCGAAAATATGAAGAACATTTCTACACGGCAACATTTAACAATTTTGCAGCACGTATGGATTGGGCGAATGAAGGCAAGGGAAACCGGAATCCAGTCGCAGTTATTG
Source organism: uncultured Bacteroidales bacterium (assembly GCA_963782945.1). Classification (GTDB taxonomy): domain Bacteria; phylum Bacteroidota; class Bacteroidia; order Bacteroidales; family VadinHA17; genus LD21. The sequence continues at coordinate 36,664 of CAWALO010000022.1, read as the reverse complement.
ATAAAAATGAGGGGGTTGAAATCCTGAAGAAGAAACCCCGGCAAGGAACTACGATTACTCTTGAGGCATCAGAATCATATGACCCTGATGGCGATAAACTGACCTTCAAATGGTGGGTACAACCTGAAGCAGGTACATACTCGAATGAGATAACCATAGCAAAAGGTAACACAAGCATTGTTGCCATTGATGTTCCGGCCGGTTCGGCAGGAAAAAATTTTCATGTAATATGCGAAATAACAGATGACGGCGTGCCTAATCTGACCAGTTACCGAAGAGTAATTTTTGAACCGGCAAAATAGGAAATCTGCAATATTAAAATGAATAGGATACAACACATACTTATATTTTCATTATTCCTTGTTATATTTAAAACAGGATACTCTCAACAACGTATTATAATTTCATCCGATTTCCCACCTTTTCCGGTTACCAACAGCGACCCTGATGATGTGCAGTCGATGGTTCGTTTCCTCCTTTATTCCAGCGAATTTGACGTTGAGGGATTGATTGCTTCGGCGGGTACTTTTGAAATGGTTGCCGAAAAGAAAAATATTCTGGCAGTGCTTGATGAATACGACAAGGTGGATGAGAACCTGAGAAAACATGATCCCGGCTATCCAACTGCTGATGCTCTGCGTGCTGTTACATACGAGGGCAAGGGTAATAACAATGGTGTTAAAATTCAATGGGGATGTGGAAAACAAATGCATACTGAGATTATTGGGAAGGGCCTGGACAGTGAGGCTTCGAATGCTATTATTGCTGCTGCTGACAAGCCAGATCCACGTCCTCTTTGGATCAGTGTATGGGGAGGTCCACGGGAGGTTGCACAGGCAATCTGGGATGTAAAAAACACGCGTAGTGAACAGGAGTTCAAGGTTTTCATAAGTAAACTCCGCATCTTTCTGATTGCCTGTCAGGATGCAACACACGATTGGCTCATCAATGAGTTTCCTGATTTATTTATCATCGAGTCGAAAAAAACCTACCAGGGAATGTTCAGCAGCGATAGCAGGGAGTGGGTCGAAACAAATATCATTAACAACCACGGTCCTCTCTGTGCGATATACCCGCCCAAAGCAATGTCCGGCCCCGGAGTGATTGAGGGTGACTCACCTTCCTTTCTTTACCTGGTAAGTGCAAACCGTGGAATCAATAATCCTGAAGATCCAACCCAGCCCGGTTGGGGAGGACAGTACGTGCGAAAGGGAACTACAAATCATTATGTTGACGGGCCAGGGGGTTCATCAATTTCCAGGTGGAAGAACGATTTTCAATCGGAGTTCAGGGAACGTGCTGACTGGTGTAAGTGATTGAATCCCTATCGATTAATATTAATAACTTCAAAATACAAAAAAATGATAATTTTAAAGAATTACCTGCTGCGAAATATTCTTTTTGTCTTTTTATCACTGTTTTGCCTGGTTGCAGCAGCGAATGAAAAACAGCGTGTTTTCGTTCTGACTGATATTGAAAACGAGCCAGATGATGCCATGTCTATGGTCCGTTTTCTGGTTTATGCCAATCAGTATGATGTTGAAGGACTTGCTGCCACAACTTCCATTCACCAGCAAAAAAGAATCGCGCCGGAGCGAATCCGGCAAATAGCGGAAGCTTATGGTAAAGTGCGCGATAACCTCGAAAAACACGAATCCGGCTTCCCAACCATTGAATTCATTCGTTCTGTTATTACCGAAGGACTCCCGGAATATGGCATGTCAGCTGTTGGTGAGGGCAAAGATTCGCCTGCTTCAGAACTTCTTATTAAGGCTGTCGATAAAAATGACCCCCGGCCGCTATGGGTTTCGGTGTGGGGTGGCCCGAATGTGCTGGCGCAAGCGCTTTGGAAAGTAAAAAAAACACGCACGGCTGCGGAAGTTAATAAATTCGTGGCAAAACTGCGCGTTTATACCATCTCCGATCAGGACGACAGTGGCCCGTGGATACGAAAAGAATTTCCGGAACTGTTTTATATCGTTAGTCCCGGATTTAGTGCCGGAGGAGCTTACCACCACGCAACATGGAGCGGTATAAGCGGCGACTATTTTCATGCCCGCTGCGATGGCGCCGATTTTACCCTGGTAACCAACGAATGGCTCGACCAGAACATTCGAAGGAAAGGACCACTTGGAACTGAATATCCCCTATGGGAGTACCTCATGGAAGGTGATACCCCTTCGTTTTTAAACCTGATAAACAATGGGCTGAGCTACCCCGAACACCCCGACTGGGGGGGCTGGGGAGGCCGTTACGAATTTTACACTCCGAGGATGCAAAAATGGCATTTGTATGCTGAAACAAGGCCATTCTGGAGCGATGCCGATGATGAGGTTTTTGGGGTGGATGGACGATGGCACGATGGCAACCACGAAACCATCTGGCGTTGGCGTCAGGCTTTTCAAAACGATTTTGCTGCCCGCATGGACTGGACTATTCAACCTGTTGAAAGCGCAAACCATCCGCCGGTGGTAAAAATTGAGCAAGACCTATATCTGGAATCAAAAATAGGCGACCGTGTTGAATTAAGTGCAGTTGGTTCAACCGATCCCGATGGAGATGCACTTGCTTACAATTGGTTCTGCTACAGCGAAGCAGGAACCTTCCCTGTTTCAAACTCACGAAGCGGCCAGCCAATTGAAATTAAAAATTCTGATCAGCAAAAGGCATGGTTTACGGTACCAACATCTCGGGTAATGGCACCAGGCGTGGGAACAATTCATGTTATTCTGGCTGTTACGGACCATGGTTCTCCCCGGTTAACCCGTTACAGGAGAATTATTATTAATGTTAATTAAATTCAGCAATGCAGGAAATTAAAAAACTCCACCCCCTTTGCGGTATAATCCTTTCAGGCTTCTTGTTGCTCGTTTCGTGCAGTGCTCAAAAGGGGAACAAAAATGAGTCAGAACCGGAAGAATCAAAGTATCGTGTTGTCGTGTCCACCGACATTGGAGGAACAGATCCCGATGATTTTCAATCCATGGTGCACCTGCTTTTATATGCCGATACACTTGAAATCGAAGGATTAATTTCATCCCCATTCGGACCCGGGCGAAAAGAGCATATCCTCAAGGTAATCGATCAATACGAAAAAGATTATCCCAACCTGAAAGATTATTCTGAAAAATACCCTGCGCCTGATTCACTCAGGTCAATTACGAAACAGGGTGCGATAGATGTTGCCGGGTTTGCAGGCTTCGACAAACCTACTGAAGGTTCGGAATGGATTATAAAATGTGCCCGGAAAGATGATTCCCGCCCTTTATATATTCTGGTTTGGGGGGGCATTGAAGACCTGGCGCAGGCTTTACACGATGCTCCGGATATTTTATCAAAACTCCGGGTATATTATATCGGAGGACCAAATAAGAAATGGTCTCCCGATGCGTACCAGTATATCGCCGATCATTTTCCTGAGTTGTGGATGATCGAATCGAATGCAACATACCGGGGTTGGTTCACAGGCGGAAATCAGGAAGGCGAATGGGGTAACGAAGGTTTTCCTGAAAAGCATATCAAGGATAAAGGGGCACTTGGGGCATTTTTTATGACCCAGTTAGGTGGCTCAATAAAAATGGGAGACACTCCATCGCTCGCCTGGCTGCTGAACAGCCCTGATCCCGAAGACCCTACGCTTTCGAACTGGGGAGGGCAATACGTTAAAGCATGGGAACGGCCGTATTATTTATTCGATAAACTTCCATTGAAATCTGACAGTATTCAGGAGTTTTCAATTCTTGAAATTGCCCTTTCCCTGAAAGAAAATCTGCCGGAAAAACCGGTAGCAAGGCTTCTCGTGGAAAATCAGGCTTTAACCGGATATTTTTTGGGTGATGGTAAAGTCAGGTTTCGTTTTTCTCCTAAAAGTGCCAAAACATTTGATTTTATAATTGAAAGCAACATTAACAGTTTCAATGGAAAAACGGGAAGTGTAACTGCTTATATTCCACCTGCGGAATTGGTTAGCCATCCATCCTTAAAATATCCAAATTGGTGGACCGATAATCCCAATCCGGAATTTTCAGAGGGAGAACATATTGGTGCCAAAACGGTAAACCGGTGGAGGGAGGAATTTCTGAAAGATTTTGCTAAAAGGATGGAGCGTTGCGTATATATTCAAGACTAGAGCATAATGAAAAACAAACCGATAATAGGCTTGGTAATGAAGTCGCTACATGCTGAATTTTTTCAGGAAATGAAAAAAGGTGCCTTGGAATTTGCTGCTGAGCACGATGGATTTGAGTTGGTTGTAGTTGGAACATCAAATCAAACTGACATTGATTTACAAATAAAACTTGTTGAATTGCTGATTGAAGATAATGCAGATGCAATTGTAATTGTACCAATTGATTCAAAAGCATTGGTCCCTGTAGTTGTGAAAGCTGTTAAAGCAGGAATCAAGGTAATTAATATCGATATAAAACTCGACGAACAACTGCTGATAGAAAATAATATCGAATTAACCTTTGTTGGACCGGATAATGAAAATGCAGCATATATGGTTGGCAACGTGATGGCGAAAAAGCTGCACAAAGGTGCTAATGTAGTTTTAATTGAAGGTCTCGTGGTTGCAGAAAATGCCCAACAGCGTAAACAAGGCTTTCTAAAAACCATAGCTGAGTACCAACTAAACTTAATTGCTTCGGAAGCTGCAGATTGGGAAACAGACAAGGCTGCAAAGGTTTTTGAAGAAATATTAGCTAAATATCAGGATATTAAAGGAGTAATGTGTTGCAATGATGCCATGGCATTAGGTGTTTTAAGAGTTTTAGAGAAAAATGAAAAAGCAGGCAAAATTCTCGTGGTAGGTTTTGATAATGATGCTTCAGTACGCCCATTAATTCAATCTGGTAAAATGATAGCAACCATTGATGCTTATGCTTCCCAAATGGCAGTTCACGGAATTGAATATGCCTTAAAGGTCCTGGACGGTATGGAAAACAAAGGGTTACATTACACAAAATTCGAACTTGTTAAATAAAATTATGCGACAAACAATATTCGGGATTGAATTGATCTGTTTCCTGTTCTAAATAAATTGTAATAATTTTCCATATTTAGTTTTGCATGAAAAAATTTAAAAGAACATAATATACCTTATCATGACAAGAGGATATTTCAGGGAAGTTGCTACCCAGACTCAAACCCGCCTTTGGATCAATAATCCAACTGTTGAAGAAGCAGAGATAGCATTGAAAGCCGGAGCTATATCATGCACTACAAATCCAACTTATGTTGCACGTTTGCTGATCCTTCCGGAAACACAGGAGGAGACTCTTCGAATTGTTGATAAGGCAATATCTGAAACACAGGATGATAAAGAAGCTGCCGCTTTGATACAAAGACTACTAGTTGCCAAAATGGCCGAAAGTTTTTTACCCCGATACAAGGATACCAACGGACGTGAAGGATTTGTTTCACTCCAGATGGATCCACACCTTGAAAAAAATTCAGCAAAAATTGTTACTGAAGCGCTTGCGGATTTTGAAATGATTCCAAATTGTATAGCCAAGATACCTGTAATTCCTTCGGGGCTTGTTGCAATTGATTGCCTGGTGCGTTTAAATAAACCTGTTATTGCAACTGAAATTATGGCAATATCACAAGCCATTGAGGTTTGTAAAGTGTATAAAAAGGCTTCAGAAGAATCGGGAAATGCACCTGCTTTTTTTGTTACCCATATTTCTGGTATTCTTGATGAAGAGCTTAAGGCTGAAGCTGAATCGCTAGGCGTTACATTAAGCCCTGATGCAATAAAGCTCGCGGGATGTTTGGTAGCTAAAAAGCAATACAGGCTTATGCAGGATCAAAAATTACCAGGTATTATTTTAGGTGGTGGTGCCCGCGATTTACACCATTTTACAGAATTTGTAGGAGGTAATGTTCACGTCACTTTAAATTGGGCTTCTACTGCATCTGTACTTGAGGAAAAATCACCAGTCATCGAAAATAATTTTAGCAAACCTGTTCCAGATACTGTTATGCAAGAGTTACAGGATAAACTACCAACATTTGTTAAGGCTTATGCTGAGGATGGTTTACAACCTGATGAATTTCATGATTTTGGACCAGTTGTACGCTTCCGAACAGCATTTCTTAATGGTTGGGATAAATTATTGGAAGTGATCCGTGAAAGACGTACCGCGTCTGTGAAAACTATAGTTTTTGTAAAGCGCGGATTCTGTGGAGTTGGTGATAAGCCTCCTGTTGAGATACGTCCGGGCATATTACGATCAACACTGGTTTATAATGCCAATAACATGCTTTGTCATTTTCATGAAAAGAAAGGTGCCCGTGTGAATCTTCATGTTCATCCTGCCGCTCAGAGTGGATTCGTGTTAAAAGGAAAAGTTGAGTTCTTTGATAAGAAGGGGAAAAAACGAATTCTTGGTTCCGGAGATGGCTATATGTTTGATTCAAATGAGCCTCACGGATCTGTTGCGCTGGAAGAAACCGATTTAATAGAGTTTTTTAATCCGGCGCGACCAGAATATCTTGATTAGTGAACTTCTATTCAATTCGGATATTAGTTTATGTTTTTCAAAACCGATATGAAAGGCTGCCTTAGAAGGTGTAATTTAGAATAATTTTAACATTGATAAATATCAAATGAATGAGAGAATTAAAAAATTAATTACCAATGCAACCCAATTGCGTCGTGATGTAGTTAATGCAATATACTATGCCGGAGACGGACATCCGGGACCATGTATGTCGATTGCTGATATATTATCGGTACTTTATTTTGATATTTTGAGATTAGATCCGAAAAATCCGGACTGGACAGGACGGGATCGTTTTATTCTTTCAAAAGGTCATGCATGCCCGGTTTATTATGCTGCTTTAGCCAGGCGTGGTTACCTGCCTCCGGCTGAATTAAAAACTTTACGATCGTTGGGATCCCGGTTACAGGGACACCCTGTTCAAAAACTGACACCAGGAGTTGATGCAACTTCAGGTTCTTTGGGACATGGATTACCACAAGGATGTGGAATGGCTATTGCAGCTCGTCGACGAGGAGATGATACCCTGACTTTTATTGTGACCGGCGACGGAGAACTAAATGAAGGAATTGTATGGGAAGCTGCAATGAATATAGCAAAGTATAAATTAACTAACCTCATCGCTATAGTCGATTATAATGGGATTCAAAGTGGAGGATCCGTTGACAAAATCAGTGGTTTGGTGAATTTAGCTGAGAAATGGAGAGCTTTTGGATGGTATACCGTTGAAATTGACGGACACGACGTAGAAAAACTAACACTGGCTTTTGAAAATGCTGCGAGACGTGGACGAACCTTATCGAGAGAAGAAAGAGAAGGCATGACCATTGTTCCCAATATGGAACCACCAGAAGCTGATCAGCCAATTGTTTTTGTTGCTAAAACAATAAAAGGGAAAGGCATACCTTACATGGAAGGAAATAATGCCTGGCACAAAAGAGTGCCTACAGATGAAGAACATAAAATAGCCATGTCAATTTTAGGAGGACAGGACCTTGATTAAAATAGAAAGCACACGGGTTGGTTTTATGCAGGGTTTAGATACCCTGGCTGAGAAAGATAAAAGAATTATACTGGTATGCGCCGACAGTCTTCTGGCTATGCGCGCTACTGATTTTGTTGAAAAATATCCTGATCAGTACATTGAAATTGGAATTGCAGAGCAAAATGCTGCTGCAACCTCAGCCGGACTTGCTTTAGAAGGATTAATTCCGTTTTTTGCCACATATGCCGGATTTATTACTATGCGCGCATGTGAGCAAATTCGAACGTTTATTGCTTATCCAAATTTGAACGTAAAATTGGTTGGAGTAAACGGAGGAATTTCAGGAGGTGAAAGAGAAGGCACCACACATCAGTTTTTCGAAGATGTGGGCATACTACGAACCATTCCTAACATGACCATTTTAGTTCCGGCCGATGCTGATCAGGCCAGGCAAGCTGCTATTGCAGCAGCATCGATCCCGGGCCCTGTTTATATCCGATTGGGTAGTGGACGCGATCCTGTTGTTTTTGAAAAAGACACTCCTTTTGTTCCCGGAAAAATTAATATTCTGCAACAGAAAGGCAACGATATTGCAATATTTGGTAATGGCATTTTAATACCTCGAATGTTTGAAGCCTCCGGGATTCTTGATAAGAAAGGTATTGGAGTAACCATAGTAGAAGTTCATACAGTAAAACCACTTGACGAAGAAGGTGTAATTAAAGTTTTAAAAAGTTGCGGTGCCGCGGTAACAGCTGAAGATCATAATATTATAAATGGATTGGGCAGTGCAATCATGGAAGTCGCAGCTGAAAATTTTCCGGTTCCTGTTGCACGTATTGGTCTCAGAGATAAATTCCCCGGATCTGGTCTGCCACAGGAATTACTGGATTTTTACAAAATGAGTGTTGCTGACATTGTAAATGCCGCTGAAGCTACCATTGCAAGGAAAATATAAAAAAATAAAATACAAATATTATGAAAACAGTAGTTGCAATTCATACAGCCATTACCATGGTTGAACCAACAAAGGCGCTGTTTGCCGAACATCTGCCAAATGTCCGTTTAATAAATATTGCTGATGATAGCCTGATCCAGGATGTAATCATGGCAGGGGAAGTCCCCGTATCTGTTAGGAAGCGTTTGCTCAGCTATTACAATGCTGCTATCGACGCTGGTGCCGATGTGATTTTTAATACCTGTTCGTCGGTTGGCGATGTAGCCATTGAAGGACGCGAAAAGGTTTCGGTACCCCTTGTAAAGATTGATGATGCCATGGCTGAGAAGGCAGTACGAACCTATAAACGGATTGGCGTATTAGCTACCTTACCAACCACTCTTGACCCAACAGCCAGACTGGTACAAAGATTCTCAGCAGAATTGAATAAACCGGTTGAAATTGAAAAGGGTTTGGCTGAAGGAGCTTTCCGGAAATTGATGGAAGGTGATGTCGAAAGCCATAATCAGAAGATACTTGAAACAGCCCTGGCATTGGCCGGGAAAGTTGATGTATTTGTGCTGGCCCAGGGATCGATGGCAAAAATGCAGGATGAAATAATTAAGAAGACAGGAAAGGATGTGTTTTCCAGTCCGTTACTTGGTACATTACAGGTAAAATCAGTGCTCGAAAGCCTGAAATAATCTTCCTTCCCTGATGAAAAAAAGAAACATTGTATTGACCCTGCTGGTTCTGATTGGAGTAATCACTTTTCTCGACCGTATTAACATCAGTGTTGCCGGGGTGAGCATCATGGAGGACCTGAAGCTCACCAAAGAACAATGGGGTTGGACCTTGAGCGCTTTTATTCTTTCTTACGGACTTTTTCAGGTGCCGCTTGGTCTTTGGGGAGACAAATCCGGACAGCGGAAAGTTTTGTCAATTATTGTCCTGTGGTGGTCGTTGTTCACCATTTTTACCGGCATGGCCGGTGGATTTGCCGCTTTAATCATTATTCGGTTTTTATTTGGAATTGGCGAAGCCGGTGCATATCCGTGTATGACAGGAACAATTGGGCGGTGGTTCCCTAAAACGGAAACAGCCAGGGCTCAAGGTTTTATTTGGGCTGCCAGCCGGGTCGGAGGAGCTTTAACTCCTTTTATTGTTATTCCGGTAATCATTGCTTTTGGCTGGCGAACTGCTTTCTATATTTTAGGCTCACTGGGAATAATATGGGTGGCAGTTTGGTACTTCTGGTTTCGTGATTATCCGGCACAAATGAAAGGGATAAAAGAAGCAGAAATTAAAGAAATTGGCGTTAAAAATATACAGATTGAAAAAATAAAAACCCCCTGGGGAATTATTCTAAAAAAGAGGCAATTCTGGATTTTGATTACCATGTATTGGTTTTATGCCTGGGGAAGTTGGTTTTTCTTTTCGTGGTTCCCTACATTTATGGAACAGGGGCGCGGATTTTCCAAAAGTCAATTAACCTATGCCATTGCTGTTCCTTTTCTGATGAGTATGATTGGAAACATTGCCGGCGGATATCTAAGCGACAAATTTTCCATAAAATATGGTTTGAAAATCGGGCGACGGGTTTTAGGGGTCACGGGGCTGCTTGCGTCCGCAGTCTTTATGTTCCTTGCTGGTTTTATTCCAGGTAAAGTTGAAGTGTTTGTATTTTTATCTCTTTGTTTTGGTGTAATCGATTTAATGTTGCCAAGCGCCTGGGCTATCTGCATTGATATTGGGAAAGAGTTGGGAGGCACCATTTCAGCAGCCATGAATACTGCAGGAAACCTTGGCGGTTTCGTTTGTGCCGTCGTTTTTGGTTATTTGGTTAAATATACAGAAAATTATAACTTTCCATTGTATGTCATTGCAGGCATGTTACTAATCAGCGCATTCCTGTTCTCCAGGCTCGATGCCTCAAAACCATTAATAGAAAAAGCGTAAGAAATATAGAAATTAAAATTTTACTTAATATTATGAAAAATCGGTTTTATTATCTAATAATTTTAACTGTGCTTGTTTCTTGTTCAAAAGCAAAGATTTCAGTTTCTGACAAACAGTTTCCTCCCGTTAGTTTAGTTAATCATTATGAGTATTTTGATGGAAACCATATGTACAATCAACTTGGCACTGCATTTTTGCTAAAATACCAGAAAGATACTTTTGCCATAACTGCGAAGCACATACTGGCCGTACTTAAGCCCGATAGTATTAAGAACGTTTCTCTTGAAAATTTTATCAGAAGGTGGACAATGAGTCCATTAACCAAAGAAAACGAGATGGTGGTTGCAGAAAAGCTTTTAAATGAAGATAAGTCGGAAAGCTTAAAGTCTAAAAGCCTTTTTGAAAAAGATTGGCTAATATTTTCCATTAAAGAGAACAATTCAAAGGTTATTCCGCTTGAATTTCGGGAAACACCATTGGTAAAAGGTGAAAAGTTATATGCTGTAGGTTGGACACGCCATATGAAGGAAGGCAACCAACGTGTTTACGAGTTTGAATTCTATAAAACAAAAGGTACGCACTTCCTTGTAAAGAAGCTAATTATTCCTGACCAAATGGGAGGCTTGAGCGGAGCCCCGGTTCTTGACGAAAATGGTAAACTAGTAGGTGTTGTGTCAAACAGTGAATTTAGCCTTTTTGCTATGGAAAAAATGTTTGCTCCGGTCGGCACAGTTGATTTAAAGGCTTTCTTAGATAATTATTGTATCAAATAAAATGAGAGATTATGCAATAAGCCAAGCATATTGATTATTAAATACATATATTCATTTGAATGAAAAAAATTACAATAATCATAGCATTTTCATTTATTGCATTTAGTTCCTGGGCTCAGTTCAAAACGCCCCGATCAAATGAACCATTTTTAAACAAAAGCCAGGTAGGGGCTGAAGTCATGCCCGACCAAATTGCGCCCATCTCTGCACCATTTGATATGCCTCAACTTGAGAAACCAAAATTTCCGGCTTACACTCTTACCATAAAAGGGCTGGGGGCAAAAACGGGGAAAAAAGCAACAAAGAATATTCAAAATGCAATAAATAAGGTGAGCAAACGTGGCGGAGGAACCGTTGTTGTTCCTGCGGGAATCTGGGAAACAGGACGTATTACGCTCGAAAGCAATGTGAATCTGCATCTTCAGGAAGGTGCTGAACTTCATATAAGTGGTGAAATAGAAGATTTTCTACCCGCAGTTTTTACTCGTGTCGAAGGGATAGAAGTCATGTCGAGTGGAGGATTTATTTATGCACTCAATGCTGAGAATATAGCTATAACAGGAAAAGGTAAAATTGTGGGACCTGAAATGGACACTCCGGTTCGCACTGCAAAAAGTCCTCCCGGTGTAGTAGAAGTTGTCATCGATCAAAATATGCCAGTAAAAGACAGGATATATGACGGTGCCAATGGTCGGTTTTTTTATAAACCTAAATCCATTTGTCTGGTTGAATGCAAAAATGTATTGATCGAAGGAATCACTATCGAACGAAGTGTAACATGGAATGTAACTCCTATTTACTGCGATGGTGTGATCATTCGTGGTATTACCGTAAACTCAGTCGGGATACCAACCGGAGACGGTATAGACATAGAATCATCGCGTAATGTATTGATAGAATATTCAACTCTAAATAACGGAGACGATTGTTTTACAATGAAATCCGGGCGGGATAAAGATGGAATCCGTGTGAACCGTCCTACGGAAAATGTAGTCGTTAGATACTGTCTTTCTGAAGCTGGTCACGGAGCAATCACCACAGGTAGCGAAACCGCCGGATGGATACGCAACATATATCTGCATGATTGCATTTTTGATGGAACAGACAGAGGTTTTCGTTTCAAAACACGGCGCCCGCGTGGAGGCGGAGTTGAAAACATTTTTTATGAAAGAGTTGTAATGAATATTAGCAAGCATGCATTGGAATGGGATCTGCTTGGCAGTCGTACCTATGTGGGTGAGCTTGCCGATCGTTTACCCAAACGCCCAATCAATAGGCTGACTCCTGTAATTTGCAATATATTTATTCGGGATACGAAAATTATTACAAACAATAATTTTATAGTAGCTAAATGTATTCCTGAAATTCCACTAACAAATGTAGTATTGGAAAATATGGATGTTACTTGTGATGAATCGATTTTGTTAAGAGACGTCAAAGACTTTGTCATTCGCAATTCTACCATTAGAAGTAAGGTCCAAAATATGGAAATCATAGAAGGCAAAAATGTTATTTTTGATAATGTAAAAATGGTTTATCAGGAATAAAACAAACGTGCTTTGTATAATTCGGTACTACAAATATACTTTTTGAAACAGTATCCGATTACACAATGCCAGACTGTAAAAAGGAAAAAAATGAATCAAATCAAACAAAAATCGATCAATTGTATTCTGGCAACCAGCTTGATGTTATTTGTGCTATTTCCTTTTTGTGCATCCGCGCAAAGTCTGATTTTTTGGCCCGAAGGCCTCCCGCCTGTTCCTGAAATATTCCAGCCCGATCCATGGGAAGACCCAACCGTCGTATCCATTAACCGTGAAGTAGCCCATGCAACTGCTTATTCTTTCAGGAACGTTGCCGATGCGATTGAAGGGGATCGTGAAAAATCGGGACGCTATATGAACTTGAATGGTGAGTGGGATTTTAAATTTGCTATTAATCCTGATGAAGCACCAAATGATTTTTACAAAGGAAAAGTTATTGGTTGGAATAAGATAGAAGTCCCTTCCAACTGGCAAATGAAAGGATACGATAAACCCATTTATAAAAGCACCGGTTATCCATTTCGTCCGGTCAATCCGCCCTATACACCTAAAGAATATAATCCGGTAGGTTCATATCAACGGACATTTACAGTGCCTTCCAATTGGAAAGATATGAATATCAGTCTCCATTTTGGTGGAGTACGGTCAGCTTTCAAAGTCTGGGTGAATGGCAAATTCGTTGGATATGGCGAAGACAGTTGTTTACCTTCAGAGTTCAATGTGACTCCTTATCTGAAAGACGACGAAAATATCCTTTCGGTGCAGGTACGACGCTGGAGCGACGGTTCCTACCTGGAAGATCAGGATCACTGGCATTTGAGTGGAATCGAACGCGAAGTTCTTTTGCTGGCTGAACCAAAATTACGTATTGCCGACTTTTTTTACCAGACCCGGCTTGATAAAGATTATCGTGATGCTACGCTGAGTATCCGCCCTAAAATGATTAACCTGACCGGTAAAGTGGCTAATGGATATTCATTGGAAGCCCAATTATATGATAAAAACAATCAGCCGGTTTTAACACAACCTCTGGGAAAAAGTGTTGAATCTATTATTACAGAAGCGTATCCACGGCTGGACGAAGTTAAGTTTGGAATACTTGAAACGAAAGTCCTTAATCCATTAAAATGGAGTGATGAAGAACCAAATCTATACACTCTCGTACTTTCATTGGTTGATAGCACAGGAAAGCTGCTTGAAGCAAAAAGTTGTAGAGTGGGTTTCAGGAATATTGAGTTCGACAAGCTTACCAGTAAACTTCTTATCAATGGAAAGGTGACCTATTTATATGGAGTGAATCGTCATGATCATGATCCTGTTAAAGGGAAAGCATTATCACGTGAGGATATACTTCAGGATGTCATAACAATTAAGAAATTCAATTTCAATTGCATTCGTACCAGTCATTATCCTAATGATCCCTATTTCTTAGATCTTTGTGATGAGTATGGTATTTTAGTTATTGATGAAGCCAATCTGGAAACCCATGGTCTGGGCGGCAAACTCAGCAGCCTGGTTCCCTGGGCAAATGCTCATTTTGAGAGGGTTGCACGTATGCTGGAGCGAGACAAGAACCACCCGTCCATTATAATCTGGAGTTTGGGAAATGAAGCCGGAAGTGGTCCGGTTTATGCATCCATGGCCGGGTGGGCACACGACTACGATATAACCCGTCCGGTTCATTATGAGCCTGCACAGGGCAGTCCGAAAGAAAATGCTTATATTCCTTATGGTGATCCTGGTTATCCGATAGACCATGAGCACCGTATTCAGAATCCGCTTGACCAATATTATGTGGATATAGTAAGTCGGATGTATCCGGCGTTGTTTACGCCCAAATTGCTGATCGATCAGGCCACTGATAACCGGCCCATTTTCTTTTGCGAGTATTCTCATTCCATGGGTAATTCAACAGGAAATATGAAAGAATTCTGGGACATCTTCCGCTCCAGTCCACGATTGATCGGTGGTTGTATCTGGGATTACAAAGATCAGGGTATTTTGAAAAAAGATTCCCTGGGGAACGAATTTTATGCCTATGGTGGCGACTTTGGAACCGGATTCAATGATGGTAATTTTTGCATCAACGGAATCGTTTCCCCTGATGGCCGTCCGAAGGCAGCAATGTATGAATGCAAGTGGGTTTATCAGCCGGCTTCCTGCACATTGATAGATGCTGTCAAAGGACTGATTAAAATTAAAAACAGGCATGCTCAAAAATCTCTGGGCGATTATACTCCTGTTCTGGAAATACTTGAAAATGGCATACCAATTCTCACTAAAGAACTTCCCGGCATGGATTTGATTGCGGGACACGATACAGTCATCTCTATATTGAATTATTTTCCAAAGATGAAGAAAGGTGTTGAATACCTTGCCAACCTAAAATTCTGTTTGGCTGAAGACAAGCCCTGGGCATCTACAGGATATGTTGTTGCTTCAGATCAGTTTGAGTTGACAGGCTTGCCACAATCATTGGTAAATAATAAAAAATTTCCTGATCTGGCTCTTACAGAAAAGGATGATTCCTTTTTAATTAGCGGAAAAAACTTCAATATTAACTTTGATAAATCGAATGGGGCACTCAGTTCTTTTATCTGGGATGGCAAAGAGCAGATATTCAGTCCGCTTTTACCAAATAGCACCAGGCCTTTGACAGATAATGATGAACGTGGCTGGAGGCCACAGAGAATTTTGGAGGAATGGTATTCCCCAAACCTTAAATTAGAAAATATTACTACCGATCAACCCAAAAGTGGATTGATCAAAATAAGCAGCATTTATTCCCTGATTGATGGCAAAGCATCCTGCCAGGTGGTTTACACTGTGAATGGCGATGGAGAGATAAAAGTAGATTATTCCCTGAAACCATCACCCGATTTGCCCAACATTCCAAAAGTGGGGATACAGTGTGGCATTAAACGCAGCTACGACCAAATAAGCTGGTATGGGAAAGGACCCCAGGAAAATTATATTGACCGGCGTTTTGGTTTTGCTGCAGGAGTTTATTCATTACCAATTGAGCAATTCATGGAACCTTATGTCATGCCTCAGGAAAATGGTAATCGTACCGATGTCAGATGGATGTTTCTGGCAGACAAACAGGATAACGGATTGTTAGTTGTGGCCGATAGCTTGCTGAGTATGAGTGCATGGCCCTATACAGAAGAAAATATCAACAAGGCTAAGCATACCAACGAATTGTATGATGCTGGATTTATTACTCTCAATATTGACCTGAAACAGATGGGAGTGGGGGGTAATACGAGTTGGTCGGTGGATGCCGGACCAATAGAAAAATACCAGATTAAATCAAAAAATTACAGCTATTCATTCTTCCTCCTGCCTCAAAAAATGTCAGCGGAAAAATTTAATAGTATACCATTATCAATTAAGTTTTAAGAAAAAGTAATTAATATTTTAATCGAATTTAAATGGACCTGGTATGAGAACCTCCAAAAAGATAAGTTTCTCAATAGCAATCCTGTTTTTTTTGCTCTTTGCCGGAAATCTGTATTCACAGGAAAAGGGGCTGACAAATTATAGCAGGAGTCCTTATGTTAAGTTACAAAGTGTAAATATTGGTGATGTAAGCTGGACAAGCGGTTTTTGGGCAGAGCGTTATGACGTTTGTAAGAACTCCATGGTTCCCCACATGATGGGTAATTATATGGATGATGAAATAAGCCATGCTTTTAAAAATTTTGAGATTGCCGCAGGTCTTGATGAAGGTGAGCATGAGGGGCCTCCATTTCATGATGGAGACTTTTACAAGATGCTGGAGGCTGAAATTATGGTTTATGCCCGGTCGAATGACAAGAAACTTGAAGATGAAATTAACAGAATCATCAGTGTAATCGGAAAAGCTCAGCGCAGTGATGGATACATTCATACTCCGGTATCGATAAAAGAAAAAATCGAGCCCGATAAAAAACATGAGTTTGCAAACAGACTTGATTTTGAAACCTACAACATGGGACATTTGATGACTGCGGCCTGTCTTCATTACCGTGTTACAGGAAATACAGATTTATTGGATATTGCACGAAAAGCCATAGATTTTCTATGCAACTTCTATTTAAATGCTTCGGCAGAACTGGCGCAAAGTGCCATTTGTCCATCTCATTATATGGGGGTTGTTGAAATGTACCGGACTACCCGTGATCCAAAATACCTTGAACTTGCTTCAAATCTGATTAAAATCAGAAGCCTTGTTAAAGATGGCACTGACCATAACCAGGACAGAATTCCGTTTAAGCAACAAACCCAGGCTGTTGGACATGCTGTCCGTGCCAATTATTTATATGCCGGTGTTGCCGATGTATATTCAGAAACCGGAGATGATTCATTAATGATTGCACTAAACAACATCTGGCATGATATGGTTGAACACAAACTGTATATAACTGGTGCTTGTGGTGCTCTGTATGATGGTGTATCGCCAAATGGTACAACATACAATCAGTCTTCAATACAACAAGTCCATCAAGCTTTTGGAAGAGAATATCAACTTCCCAATATCACCGCCCATAACGAATCTTGTGCTAACATAGGGAATTTGCTTTGGAACTGGAGGATGCTGCAAATAACAGGCGATGCAAGTTATGCTGATATAATGGAAACGGTTATGTATAACAGCCTTCTGGCCGGTGTTAGTCTCGATGGTAAAGGCTACTTCTATACAAATCCACTCTGTGTAGTTGATGAATTAAGTAATGACCTGCGCTGGTCAAAAAACCGCGAACCTTACATCAGTTATTGTAACTGCTGTCCTCCAAATACCATCCGAACAATTGCTGAATTACAGGAATATTCCTATTCATTATCCGATGATGGACTCTATATAAATTTTTATGGAAGCAACGATTTGAAAACGACCTTTAAGAATGGACCAGTAAGGCTTTCGCAGGAAACCAATTACCCCTGGGATGGAAAAATCAGGATAACCATTCAGCAGGATTCAAAAGATCCGTTCGACATCAGTCTGCGTATTCCGGGCTGGGCCGACAAAGCAACCATCCGGATTAATGGTAGAGAATCATCAGTAAAAACAAAAGCCGGATCGTACGCCGTGCTGAATCAAAAATGGAGCAAAGGCGATGTGATTGAACTAAACCTGCCAATGGGGGCCAAACTGATGGAAGCCAATCGTTTGGTTGAAGAAACACGGAATCAGGTAGCGGTGATGCGTGGCCCGATTGTGTATTGCATTGAATCGCCCGACCTTTCCGAAAAAAGTATTTTTGATGTGGTAATCCCTTCATCGATCAGTTTAAAACCGGTAAAACAAAAAGTGGCTGGTGCCGAAATCGCATTTTTAACCGGCGAAGCCTTGCTGCAAAAGCCGGGCAATTGGAATTCGGCTTTATATAAACCGATGAACAGCAATAGCGAGCTGAGTAAAATTCAGATCAGACTTATACCTTATTTTGCATGGGGAAACCGCGGGAAATCAGAAATGTCGGTTTGGATGCCCGTTGTCAGGTAAATAAAGTAAACATTTATAAAGATTAAACGAGCCATGGGAAAAACTTACTCCCACACTTTCAAACACTTCGCTCCGGTTATCCTGTTTGTGCTGGCCTTCACACCAATGGCACAGGCCCAACACGCAACATGGATTTGGTATCCAGGCGATTACGACATTTGGTTAAGTAACCAGATGCAAAACCGGCGCAGCGAAAGGGGCTCATTCTTTCCTCCTTTCTGGAAAATGGACAGCCATTATGTACTGGTAGAATTCTCAAAAAAGCTCGATCTGGCTGAAGAAGAAACCATCAGCCTGAAAGCCGAAGGCCAGTATAATGTTAAACTCGACGGAAAACTCCTGTTCGGTATGCCCGAAACGCTGACTATCCCGGCAGGCAGACATTCAATAAACATCAAAGTACACAACCAGAGCAGTCCACCTGCAATTTTTGTAGACGGAAAAACAATCCGGTCGGACAATAGCTGGAAAGTTACTTACGAAGACAAGGAATGGATTGATGAATCGGGAAAAGCTTCGGATACTTCCTCCGGAACCGTTTACCTCGACGCGGCTTCCTGGAATTTCAATTCTGCTGAAACCCTTCCATCAGCATTCAAACTGGCTACTACACCTATGTCGGCAGTTTCAGCCGAAAAGAAAAACCTGGGTATGTTGTACGATTTCGGGAAAGAAACTTTCGGCTTCGTGAAATTTAACGGACTGAAAGGCAAAGGTACTTTGAATATGTATTACGGCGAATCGGCAGAAGAAGCGTTGTCGGTCGGTCATTGCGAAACCCTTGATCGTCTGCCTGTTGATTTAAGTAATGCAAGTGATTACACAGTTTCGTTGTCAAAAGCGTTCAGGTATGTTTATGTTGAAAAAGATAACAGCCTGACTTACGACTCGCTTTCAATGCTATACGAATATCTGCCACTCGACTGCAAAGGTAGTTTCAGGTGTAACGATGAGCAAATCAATAAGATCTGGGATGTGTCGGCTTATACCCTGCACCTCACCACCCGCGAGTTTTTTATCGACGGGATCAAGCGCGACCGTTGGATTTGGAGTGGCGACGCTTACCAGAGCTACCTTATGAATTACTATTTGTTTTTTGACTCTCCCTCGGTAACCCGGACCACCTTTGCTTTACGTGGGAAAGACCCAGTGACCAGTCACATTAACACAATCATGGATTACACGTTCTACTGGTTTATGGGTGTGTACGATTACTATCAATATACCGGAGACAAACTGCTGATTGAACAATTATACCCGCGTATGAAGTCACTGATGGAATATTGCCTTTCGCGCCGCAATGAAAACGGGATGATGCAGGGACTTCCCGGTGACTGGGTGTTTATTGACTGGGCCGACTTTGAAATGAGTAAGGCAGGAGAGGTAAGCTTCGAACAGTTGCTTTTCTGCCGCAGTCTCGAAACAATGGCTTTGTGTGCCAACCTGTTGAACGATGCTGAAAATGCTAAAATATACAACCAACTGGCTGCCGACCTGAAATCGAAGCTTTTTACCGCTTTCTGGTCCGACAGGGACAACGCTTTTGTCCACAACCGTGAGAATGGTGTGAAAAGCACCCGGGTAACTCCGTTTACCAACATGTTTGCCGTGTTGTTCCATTACCTCGATCAGGATAAAACAAGGGCGGTAAAAGAGAATGTATTGCTCAACCCAGATGCTTTGAAAATTACTACGCCATACATGCGGTTTTATGAGCTGGAAGCTTTGTGTGCCCTTGGCGAACAAAAACATGTACTCGATGAAATACGCAACTACTGGGGAGGTATGATTAACCTGGGAGCAACTTCGTTCTGGGAAAAATATAATCCACACGAAAAAAATCCTGAGTTTCTGGCCATGTATGGTCGTCCGTTTGGAAAAAGTCTGTGCCATGCCTGGGGTGCCAGTCCGATTTACCTTCTGGGCAAGTATTTTCTGGGGGTAAAACCCACTTCTCCAGGATATCAGACTTATGCTATAGAACCCTGTTTAGGTGAATTGCTTTGGATGGAAGGTGATGTTCCTACACCCAAAGGAAAGATCCATTTATATTGCAGTACAAAAGAAATCATAGTGAAATCGGATGAAGGAACCGGAACCCTGAAGTTCAAAAGTCAATCGAAACCATTTTGCAAAACCGGAACCATCAAACAAATTGCTGATAAACAATACGAACTGACAATTGAAAAAGGACAGAAAGTGGTGGTGGAATATAAAAATATTGAGTAAAAGTCATCCTGAACTGACATGGGATGTCGATGTTAAAAATCAACTCTTATGAATAAATTAATTATTACTTCGGTTTTATTAGTCCTGACAATTGTAATCGTGGCTTGTTCTCAAAGGGTTCAATCTGAAAAAGAAGGTCCGCCTGCTTTGAAAGTATCCGAGAACCATCGTTTTCTGGTCGATGAGAAAGGTAATCCATTTTTCTGGTTGGGTGATACAGGCTGGCTGCTTTTCACAAAACTCAATCGCGAGGAGGCTGATCAATATTTGACTGACCGAGCCGACAAAGGATTCAATGTCATTCAGGTTATGGTATTGCATTCCTTAAATACAAAAAATACGTATGGCGATTCTGCTTTAATTAATATGGATGTAGCGACTCCGCTGGTTACTGAAGGAAATAATTTTGAGGACCCGGTACAATATGATTATTGGGACCATGTGGATTATGTGATTGATAAGGCGGCAGACAAAGGCATCTATATTGGTTTGGTTCCTGTTTGGGGAAGCAACGTAAGAGTTGGACATGTCAGCTCGCGGCAAGCCGAAAAGTACGCCGAATTTCTGGCAAAAAGATACTGCAACCAATCAAACATTGTTTGGCTGAACGGCGGCGATGTGCGTGGGAGCGATTCGATTCAGGTTTGGAAAACCATCGGGAAAACGCTCAAAAAATTTGCTCCCGGGCATCTGATTACTTTCCATCCGTTTGGAAGGACACAATCGTCTACCTGGTTTCACGACGAACCCTGGCTCAATTTCAATATGTTTCAGTCGGGTCATCGCCGGTACGACCAGGATACCGCGCGAAACGACACACGCTATGGTGAAGACAACTGGCGCTATGTTCAGGCCGATTACGTGAAAAAACCTGTTAAGCCTACTCTGGATGGTGAACCTTCGTACGAAGGAATTCCGCAGGGACTGCACGATACTTTACAACCCCGCTGGAACGACAATGATTTGCGCCGATATGCTTACTGGTCGGTTTTCTCAGGAGCCTGTGGATTTACCTATGGAAATAATTCGGTGATGCAATTTTACAAACCCGACGGAAAACCAGGGGCCTACGGGGCAAGCCAGTCCTGGGAGAAGGCAATAAATAGTCCGGGGGCATGGCAAATGGGTCACCTGAAAAACCTGATGCTGAAATATCATTTTTCAGACTTAGTTCCCGATTATTCCCTGGTAACCAATCAGGGTGAACGATACGATTATCAGGCGGCTCTTCGTGGTGAAAAATGTTTGATGGTTTACAGCTACAACGGAAGATCGATCAGCCTGAATCAGGAAAAATTATCGGGAGTTGAATTCAGGCTTTCATGGTTTTGTCCGCGCGATGGCAACCTGATTGATGGCCGAACATTAAGGAAAGCCGAATTTGCCGAATTTGATCCACCGGGAGACCCTGAAAACGGGAACGACTGGGTACTGATTTTAGAAACGAATAATTAACAGAATTAACCGATGATGAAACAGCTATTATTAATTTTCGCCTTTTCATCTTGTTTGATTGTCACCATTTCGGTTCAGGCACAAAATACAAACGAAATCTCGAAATCGTGGGTTGCCGATAATGGCGATGGATCCTACACCAATCCTGTTTTGCATGCCGATTATTCCGATCCCGATGTAGTTCGCGTTGGCGAAGATTATTACATGACTGCTTCGTCGTTCAACTGTGTGCCGGGACTGCCCATTTTGCACTCGCGCGATTTGGTCAACTGGGAACTGATCGGGCATGCATTGCCAAAACTGCCTCCGTTTGACGTGTTCAACAAAGTGCAGCACGGCGGTGGTGTTTGGGCGCCTTGCATTCGCTACCATAAAAACGAATTCTACATTTATTACCCTGATCCTGATTTTGGCATTTACCTGGTAAAGGCTGCGGATCCTGCCGGTCCGTGGTCAGAGCCCGTTTTGGTGCAGGGTGGGATAGGTTTGATCGATCCTTCACCGCTTTGGGACGATGACGGAAAAGCATACCTGGCTTATGCACTGGCAGGAAGCCGGGCCGGGTTAAAAAGTATCATACTTATTAGCCGAATGAATACCGAAGGAACCCAACTGATTGGCAAAAGCGTAATGGTTTTCGACGGGCACAAAGATCATCCCACGGTTGAAGGCCCAAAATTTTACAAGCGAAACGGGTACTATTACATTTTTGCCCCGGCAGGCGGAGTAGCCACCGGTTGGCAATTGGTGCTGCGGTCAGCAACTATTTTTGGTCCGTATGAAGCAAAAACAGTGATGGCGCAGGGCAAAACCGACATTAACGGCCCTCATCAGGGTGCCTGGGTCGACACCAGAACGGGTGAACACTGGTTCCTGAATTTTCAGGATTTGGGAGCTTATGGTCGTGTATTGCACCTGAATCCGATGAAATGGGTAAACGACTGGCCGGTGATTGGCCTTGATGACGATGGCGATGGTTGTGGTGACCCCGTCAGAACCTATAAAAAGCCAAAGGTTGACAAATCTTATCCCAAAGGAACTCCTCCTGAAAGCGATGAATTCAACGGAAACCAATTGGGTTTGCAGTGGCAGTGGCACGCCAATTATCAGACATCCTGGGGTTTTGCTTCCGGGAACCTCGGCTTTTTCAGGTTGAATTGCATTCCTCGTCCTGCCAAGGCAGTAAATCTCTGGGATGTTCCAAACATGTTATTGCAGAAATTCCCGGCTGCTGAATTTACAGCAACTGCCAAATTTACTTTTGATGCCCGTTTCGATGGCGAAGAAATTGGGTTGATAGTCATGGGGCTCGATTATGGAAGAATTGCCATTAAACGTGAGAATGGAAAATTGGTACTTCAGTCAGCAGTTTGCAAACAGGCAGATAAAGGTACGAAAGAAGAAATAGTCGCCGGATCTGTGGTGGAATCAAATATAATCTGGTTCAGGGTTCAAGTGGCGAAAGGTGCTGAAAGTAGTTTTAGTTACAGTACCGACGGGCAATCGTTTATTGCTTTGGGCAACACATTTAAAGCCTGCGAAGGTAAATGGATTGGGGCTAAAGTTGGCTTTTATGCGCTTCGTGAAGGCATTATCAACGATGCCGGTTCGGCAGATATTGATTGGTTCAAAATTGAAAAAATACTGATATGAAAATCAATAGATTAAAAAATTACGTTATCCTGCTTTTGGGTTTTTTCTTGTTTTCATGCGAAAGTAAAGAAATAAAAGAGTCCCGGTATTCGAATCTCTTTACGAATCTGCCATTTGAGATGCCTGTTTTGGTTCCGCCAGTTTTTCCTGATAACGAGGTTTCCATCCTCGATTTTGGTGGTGTTCCTGACGGGATTACATTAAACACAATAGCATTTTCAAATGCGATTGAATCGTTATCGCAAAAAGGGGGTGGAATTTTAAATATCCCTGCCGGAGTATGGTTCACCGGACCGATAACACTCAAATCGAACATCAATCTGCATCTCGAAAAAGGATCATTAATTTTATTTTCACCTGATAAAAAAATGTACCCACTGGTCGATATAGTATTTGAAGGTTTGGATACCTATCGTTGCCAATCTCCCGTGAACGGCCGAAATCTGACCAATGTTGCAATCACCGGCGAAGGTGCGATTGATGGGAACGGACATTACTGGCGTGCATTGAAAAGACAAAAATTAACAGATGCCGAGTGGAAGGAGTTTACTTCTGAAGGTGGTGTTTTTGACGGTCCCGATTACTGGGTTCCTTCAGAACAGTTTCTGAAAGGTCAGAAAATCTCAGGCATGAATGTTCCTCAGGGTTTGAAGAGTAAGGAGGAGTTTGAATCCATCCGTGATTTTTTGCGACCTGTAATGATTAGTTTTTATGAATGCAAAAATGTTTTTCTCCATGGTGTAATATTCCAAAATTCACCGGCATGGAATATTCATCCGCTGATGTGCGAAAATGTAATTGTTGATAACATACAGGTACGCAATCCGGCTTATTCACAGAACGGAGATGGTATTGATTTGGAATCATGCAAAAACTCACTTATTATTAATTCCAGTTTCGATTGCGGTGACGATGGTATTTGTATTAAAAGCGGAAAAGATGAGGATGGTCGGAGGCGTGCGCGGGCCTGTGAAAATCTGATTGTGGATAATTGCACGGTTTATAAGGGCCATGGCGGCTTTGTCGTAGGCAGCGAAATGTCTGGTGGCGTGCGGAATATAAAGGTTACCAACTGCAAATTTCTGGGTACAGATGTTGGTTTACGTTTTAAAAGCACACGAGGCAGGGGAGGAATAGTTGAGAATATTTATTTAGAGAATATTACTATGCTGAATATCATAACAGAACCCATACTTTTCGACTTGTTCTACGGTGGGAAATCGGCAGTTGAGGCTCTAATTGACGGAGACAGTCAAAAATCAGGGTTACTAGTACCGGTTGTGGATGAAACAACTCCTGTTTTTAGAAACATTTACATTAAAAACATAAATTGCACCAATGCAGGCAGAGCAATGTATTTTAACGGGTTGCCCGAAATGAATATTACAAACATCAATGTGGAAAATGTATCTATCACATCTACTCTTGGAGTTGAATTGAGCGAATCGGATGGTATCAGCTTCAAAAATATCAATATTAATTCAGCCAAATCTCCGGCCCTGAATTTGAAAAATGTAAAAAATTTCATCCTTTCGGAGTTTAGGTTTCCCGATGAAATGACGGAGGTCATTAAAATCATGGGTCCCAATTCAACAAATATCCGCTTACCGAACGAATTAAAAAAAGAATTTATTGTTACTGTAGAATAGAAAAACAACTAAAAACAGTTGTGAGTCGAGTGTTCGGGATTGCTTTTGCGCTTGCTCTTTTACAGTATCCCTAACCAAACTTTTTTCCGAACCTTTTCTGAGGGATTTGGATTTAATCCCTCTTCTGTAAAAGTTCAATTCTATTATATGTTGATTCAATTGAAGTTGAAATAGTAATTTGCCAAAAACCGGAGTAAAAAGAGGCCTAAAATGGTAATAATAGCAAGCTTTAATACGGAATGTTATTTCAAATTGATTTAATTACAATACTTTCTTATTTAAACCTAATTAAAAAAATAAAACTGAAAACACGAATAGGCCTTCCTTTCTTATGGTGTTAACAGGGGGCAGGTTGCATACAGGCGGCCCTATGGTGTACTGATAGTTCCAATAGGTTACCTGCAAGATTAAAATTTCTTATAGCGGGTTGCAACTAAAAGTATTCTTCATTTTAACACCGTCTGATTTCCTGTAATATTCCAGGTGGTTCTCGAGCATCGGTACTTTCTTCTGAATGTAAATTGTAAGGAAAAAGTTGACTCCTAAGTATTTAAAATTTAGATATAGTTACCTTAGTTTCACTTGGGCATAGGAAAGAGATCTACAAATAAGACTTCAGATCGTCTCCAACTTTTCCTCTAAAACTAAGAGGAACCGCGGCTCCTCCATCTGGCGAATCTATTTTTCTAAAGAGAGTTGTTCAGTACAGAGCCATTTTCTGACCAAACCGCTTGATGATTTTGTCAGCTGGGGACTGAAAAAAGAGCGAGAGTGAGAGCGGGAGCGAGTAGCGATTGCACTCACTCTCGCTCTTTTTCGAAGATACAGATTGCCGTTGACTTTTTAAATCCGGTATCCCTGTTTATAATTCAAATGTTTTCGTAATTTCATTGCAACTAAAACAACTTATGATACAGTTGCAGTCATCGGTTATCTGCTGCATCGGGATAAAACTGGTTGATCTTTCATCTGATCTCAAGGAGAGCGATGATGTGTCTTCAAAGCATCCGGAAATAATAAAAAGGGAAGAACAGATAATGCTGGCTTCGCACCAGACTACTGAAATTGACCGTTTCGAAATTTTCAAAAATGAATGAAACAATGAAAACCAGCAGAAGAGATTTCATTTCAACAGCATTTGCAGGAGGCTTTGCAGCTGGAATTCCTGAATTTCTTATCGAACCTCAGGAAACAACAACGCCAGAATCCAGGTATGCAATCATCGATAAAATCATGAAGGAACCCGTGCTTAAAACAGAAAAGCTGAAGGAACCTGTCATAATTGAGACGCTTGAACTTCTGAAGTACGGCGGCAGCTGGATAGTTCATATACGATCAGAGTCAGGCGCTGAAGGTTACTCCATCGCACACAGCACAATAAGCACGCTCTTTCCGGTTTTCCTGAGAAACGTGCAGCCTTTCTTCATTGGTCAGGATGCCCGGGAACTCGACCTTATTCTTGAACGCATCTATATCTATAATTTCAATTTCAGGTACAACGGAATCACCCTGGGCTTGCCGCTTGCATGTGCAGAGTTCGCAATACTCGACATGCTCGGACGCATGACAGGACAAACTATGGGGCAGATGATCGGCGAAGTGCACAATCCTGAAGTCGGCATTTATGTCGCAACGGAGTTCAGGGAGAAGCCGCTTGAAGAGCATTTTGACCTTATCAAAAAGGCTGTCTCGGAATACGATACGAATGCCCTTAAGGTAAAAATAGGTTACCAGTTTGCCGGCACGAAGGATATCCACTACAAGGGAGTGCCGGGGAAGACTGAAAAACTGATTCCGCTTCTGCGTAAAACATACGGCGATAACATGTCTTTGTATGCCGACTCAAATGGCTATTATGATGTCCAGGGTGCAATAAAGGTTGGCCGGCTGCTCGAGGAATACAAATACAGGTATTTCGAGGAGCCTGTTATGTATGATCATTTCGAGGACATCAAAGCCGTTGCGGATGCACTTGAGTTACCGGTTTCAAACGGTGAGCAGGACACGAGTTTTGTCAATTTCAGGTGGCTGCTTGCAAATGACGGCCTTGAGATAGTTCAGCCGGACAATTATTATTTCGGCGGGCTGATCCGGAGCATGAAGGTGGCACGCATGGCTCATGCATTCGGTAAGGAGATCATACCGCACATGTCTGGCGGAGGACTCGGCTTCCTTTACAATATTCAGTTCGTTTCAGCTGTTCCGAATGCAGGTGAACATCATGAATTCAAGGGATTGGATACAAATGTTCCATTTGAATGTCCAACTTCTCCATTAAAAGTTGTTAAAGGGAAGCTTAAAGTTCCAACCGGGCCCGGTATGGGAGTGAACCTCGATCCGGAATGGATCAAAAAACATGAAATCGTGAAATTATAATCACCTGCCAGTTGAAGTCTTAATCAAAATAATGATATTATGATAAATTTCGGTTTGAAAAGATGTATAAAAGCAGTTTTGCCCATCCTGCTTGCAATTTCAGTATCTCCCGGCTGCGCAACAAAAGACGAGCCTTTTTCGCGTCAGCTGACAGAATGGAAGATAGCGCCTGCTGTGTCTGCAGCAACACCTGCCCTTAATGCAATTGCTGTTAAAGATGATGCAGCAAAAGCAGCAGACTACTCTACTTCTGACTGGCTGAAGGCCGTGGCTCCCGGAACCGTCCTGGGCAACCTTGTCGATGACGGTGTTTACAATGACATTTTTCAGCCGGATAATGATGGAGAGATAAACGAATATTTCAATGATAATTTATCAAGGATACCTGAAGGAGATTTTGAGAATCAGTGGTGGTACAGCACCGATTTTACGATTCCTTCAGGCGAAGCAGGAAAAAAGATCATCCTCACGTTCAAAGGCATAAGCTATTCAGGCGAAATATATATAAACGGAACCTTAGTCAGCAACAAGTACATCAACATTACAGACGAAAACTATCTGAAGAACGGACCAACCCTTGTTGATGCTGGTGCTGAGGTGACCGATTTCCAGGCTGATGGTTCCGGCACTCTGACAGGTGTCACGGATTTTGAGGAGTACAAAAATCAGTTTATAGGGACGATGCGCACATACGACCTGGATGTCACGGATCTTGTAAAAACGGGAAGCGCAAAAAACAATATCAAGGTAAAAGTTACTAAACCCGTGTACCGCGATGACCTGACATACTACTGGGTCGACTGGAATCCCAAACCTGCAGACGCAATGATGGGTCTGACCGGCGAAGTTTTTCTGCATTCCACCGGAAGTGCAAGACTTGCAAATCCCGCCGTAGCCTCAAAGGTAACAGTCGATCATTCAACTGCCCGTTTGAATTTATATGTTGATGTGAGCAACTTCACTGAGGAGGGGGTAAGCGGATCACTCACCGCTGTGATCAAGGACCCGGAAGGGAAAGTAGTTGCGACAATCACCAAAGAACCTGTAAGCGTTCCTTCAGGTGCATACAACAGTGAGATTGAATTAAGAGCCTCAGACTTTCCCGTATTGAACATTGAAAATCCGCGGCTCTGGTGGCCGTATCTCTCCGGTGAACAACCGCTGTACACTGTTGATTATGAATTCTCAGCTGACGGTATCGTCAGTGACAGGCTTCATCACCGGTTCGGCATACGGGAAATAAGCGCCGAAGTGAATGTGTCGCCGTATGCCAACAATAATTCCGACTCAATATCGGCATCACACCTGGCGAACATGCTGCAGATATACGTCAATCACAGACCTGTGTTGCTGAAAGGCGGAGGTTATTGTGCATCGGATCTGTTCCTGCGCCATAACCGTGAAACCAACAAGGCAGTTGTGGAATACGTAAAATACATGGGAATGAACATGATCCGTGACGAAGGCAAATTCTTCGACAACAATCTGCTTGATCTCATGGATGAAAACGGGATACTGCTCATGACAGGCTGGTGCTGCTGCGACCGCTGGCAGAGCCCGGGCGAGTTCTCCAAAGCTGAGCGTTTCGTGGCTTTTGAATCATTGTACGCCCAGCTGAGGAATGCAAGGCAGCATCCGTGCATGTTTCTCTGGTTCAACGGAAGCGACGACCCTCCAAGCATTAAAGCCCAGGGTGTGAATGGTCAGAATGTCGAGCAGAAATACTTTGAGATAGAAGCAAACCTGCGTTGGCTCGAGATCGGTGCAAATTGCAACAGTGGCTCTGCCAAGCTCGCCACCCTGACCGGGGTTACGGGAGGCATGCACATGGATGCAACATACGACAGTCAGACGCCCACATGGTATTACTCTGACCCCAGGGGTTTGTATGGATTCATCTCCGAGGGCGGAGGGGGAGGGAGCATCCCCGTTCAGGAAACCATGCGCAGGATACTTCCTGAATCTAATCTTTGGCCTTACAACTCCGCGGAGAATTACAATCTGTGGAACTATCATGTCTGCAGAGGAAGCTTCAACAACCTTGGCCAGCATGTTCTGTTCATTGACGGCTCATACGGAGCCTCTGCCACATTTGATGAATTCATTGCACGGGCCCAGGTCTTTCAATATGATCTGCAGAGGGCCCAGTATGAAGCTTTGAATTCAAACCGGTACCGGAACACAAGCGGTTTTATAAACTGGATGCTCAACAATGCCTGGCCAATTATGTTCTGGAACCAGTTTGACTATTACATGAATCCGAATGGCACCACATACGGTGCAAGGAAAGGCAATGAACCCGTTCATATAATGTACAACATGTACCGGAAGTGCGTCAATGTTGTCAACAATACATTTGCAGAGTACCCGGGAGCTGTGGCCACGCTGGAGGTTTATGACATCGTGGGAAACCGGATCAGCAACACACTTGAAAAAACAATAGATATCCGGGCTGACGGCGCACCCGATGCGGTTGAATATGCAGTTTCGGGAACAAACAGGTTATCCCCCAGGACAATAGGTCTGGTAAAGAATGAAAACAATTCCTATGAACCTTACCGGATCAACTATTTCGGAAAGCTTACTGAAGCTTATGGAGTTACGGAAATATGGGATTACGATGATATACAGACTGCATTGACCGGTCCACCTTCGGATGTGTATTTCATACGGCTGGAACTGAGGGCTGCGGATGGCAGGTTGCTCAGCCTGAACTCCTATGCCGAGCCATTGCGAAATGATGTGGCAGGAGCAAGCCACTCCTGGAACCGGTCAGGCACTTACCAGGCTCCTGACATGACCTTGCTGAATCAGCTTCCCCTTGTTGAACTGGAAGTTACGCAACCGGCATTCAAAAAAGCTTCCGGAAAGAACATCCTGACCTGCAGGGTAAGCAACCCGACTGGCAATATCGCATATGCTGTTGAACTTAAGGCATACACAGGCAGCGACCGCAGGACTCTTGTGGCTCCTGTCATCTATGACGATAACCTGTTTACCCTTTTCCCGGGTGAGAGCCGCGACATCGATATTTCGTATAACCGGTCGGATCTGTCAGGGAAAGCCTTTGTCGCTGTCAGCTGTTACAACAACGTGATCAGAGGGAAAGACTCCAGGGCTGCAACAAGCATCTACACCACTGTGCCACAGGGTGGATCCAATAACATAGCCCGCGGCAAAACAGTGACAGGAGGCACTGATCCTCTCAATACCACGGACGTAACACCGGGCGGACAGGCAAATGCCGGTGAAGGCAGGACATTCATTGACTCCGACATGAACACCTTTGCCACGCTATCGCCGGAACAGGGAGCCTTTGTAGTGGATCTCGACAGTGTAAGGAGTTTCGACCGGATAATGCTGCGCTGGAACCGTATGAACAGTCTGCGAGGCCGGCCGGATCATGTCAGGATTGAGGTAAGCAATGACAATGTGCAGTACACGGAAATTGCGAGTTATGATAACAGTAATATGGGTTCGATAATGACCAACATTATCATCCCTGCACAGGCGAGAGGACGTTATGTAAGGATCATACCTTCCGGGCTGACTGGAATGTCTCCGGCTGTCGGCATGAGAGGCGGTGATGAATCGGGAGCATCAGGGCAAAGTGCAGGCGGCATACGTCAGGCAGACGCTTCAAAGGTATTCAACCTTTCGGCTATTGAGATATACACCTTTAAATAACATTATGAAGATCTTTGCGATGATCAACACCGGCCAGTCTGAAAGATCTCCCGCCTTATTTTTTTACTCAAGTAAATAAAAGCAAAAATGAGAATTACAAAAACAACAATGAGGTGGGGCATCAGCTTGTTGTTGCTTTCAATAATTATAATTATTGCCTGCATTACACCACCACCTCAAGATCCCATTCAATATTACGAAAGAGAAACCGGGCAATTAAAAACAGAAAAGGTGGCCGGAGAAAAGTGGTTGGTATGGTTGTATTATAATCCAATAGGAGAAGCAACCTTGTGGACCCTGGCAAAAAGAAAGCTGGTTTCATCTATTTATGGTAAAATGATGGATCGCACTTCATCAGCTAAAAGAATACATCCCTTTGTTGAAGATTTTGATATAGAAATGAGCGGTGTCCAGGAACAGGAGTTTAAAAATTTTAATGATTTTTTTACCCGAAAACTAAAGGATAATGCAAGACCGGTTGATACCAGTTTAAATATTGTTATATCTCCCGCAGATGGTAAAATCATGGCGTATGCCGATATCAGCAACTCTGATTTCATAATAAAAGGATTTCGTTTTGATGTATCTTCCTTTCTGGATAATCCAGTTCTTGCACAAAAGTACCTTGAGGGTACCCTTATTATCATCCGGCTGGCCCCAGTCGATTATCATCGTTTCCATTTCCCGGTCAGTGGAAATCTGACTCCAGACAAAAAGATTGAAGGTGACTATTATTCCGTCAATCCATTTGCTTTACGTAAAAAGGCTGAAGTATTCTTTTTGAATAAAAGAGAATATACAATTATTTCAAATCCTTTGTTTGGTGATGTTATTATGGCTGAAGTTGGTGCCACCATGGTAGGAGGCATCGTACAGACTTATAAGGGAAATTCGGTAAAGAAAGGTGAGGAGAAAGGCTACTTTAAGTTTGGAGGTTCAACGGTAGTATTGCTGTTTGAAAAAAGTAAAATCGACATTGATAAGGATATATTGATCAATACAGCAAATGGATATGAAACTGCAGTTAAAATGGGAGAAAGAATTGGTGATACTCCTATCACTCAATAATTTGCGGGGTGTAAAGTTGATCGGCAGAGTTATAGGTACATACTGAGATCTATCTCAATTCTGATTGCAACATTTGTCCGTTGGGGGTACAGCACAGAGAAGCTTCATGGAAATATGAGGCTTTTTTGTTTTTGAGTAGTAACATAAGAATCTGTATAAGGGACAGTGTAAACTAATCCCCGCCAGGGCGGGAGTAATACCGCTATTCAAATTTTAACGAATCAACAGGGTTCCTTGAAGCTGCTTTTAGAGATTGATA
This sequence comes from uncultured Bacteroidales bacterium, assembly GCA_963782945.1. Classification (GTDB taxonomy): domain Bacteria; phylum Bacteroidota; class Bacteroidia; order Bacteroidales; family VadinHA17; genus LD21. The sequence goes on along the minus strand of CAWALO010000022.1, from coordinate 4,093 downwards.
ACCTACAGAAAAAACTGCAATAATCAGGGCTAAGGCTCCTCCAATAATAAAACTTAAAATTCCAATGCTGGTTTTATATGCAAAATTCTGAAGCCACCAGCTAATTGTAAAATATGCGATTGGTGCAGCAATCATAAATGAAATAAAAATCAGTTTCAGATATTCCCGCGATATCAAGCCAATAACGCTGTTTGAAGAAGCCCCCATAGCTTTGCGAATGCCAACTTCCCTGGATCGCTGTTCAGCAGTAAATGTAGCAAGCCCAAATAATCCCAATGATGCAATAATTATTGCCAGAAGAGTAAAAATAATAAAGATTTTACATAGCTGTTGTTCTTTACGGAACTTTGCATTAAAGTCATCCGCTATAAAAGAGAAATCAAATGGTCCATTGCCGGGGAAAGACTTCCATATCGATCGAGCTAAACTTATTTTTCTATTGACATCGCCAGGTGTCAGCCTGACAAGAATACTGTTTCCTTCATTTCCAGGGAAAATTATCAGAGAGCTTATTTCTTCCTCCAGTGATTGAAAATTATAATCCTTAACAACTCCAATTACCTCCCTTTCATCTTCGTTATTTTCTTTCCAGAAGGTCTGAATCTTCTGACCAACAGGATTCTCCCATCCAAAAAGTCGAGCTGCAGCTTCATTGATAACAACTCCTTTGGAATCGGAAGAAAATTCTTTTGAAAAAAATCTCCCATCAACCATTGAAGTTTTCAATGTTTTTATCAAATCCTCATCGGCAAAGCAATAATTACTTCCTCGTTCCTTGGTGTCTAATCCAACCGGCCTGAAAATATCAGAATAATTAACATTTGGAGGAACCAGATTGCATATACTCGCATCTACTACCTCGGGAATCTTAAGTAATTCCTCTTTAAAAGCATTTTTATATGATCCTAACGATTCTGCATTTTTTATTACTATCAGACTATTTTTATCAAACCCTGTATCTTTTGTCTTAAGGTACTGCAACTGTTTATAGATGAGTATGGTACAAATTATAAGTCCAATAGACATGGTAAATTGAAAAATCACAAGGATACGTCTTATCCCTTTGCTTTTCATCCCGGTTTTTAGCCTTCCTCTTAAAACTTCAACAGGCTTGAAGGATGTAAGATAAAAAGCCGGATAGCTGCCAGCCAGTATTCCAATAATCACTACCATTACAACAATGAAACTCAAATAATAAAAATTATATAAAGACTTAACAGTAAGCAATTTGCCAGAAAGAATATTAAACTGAGGAATAATAAGTGCTAAGATGATCTGAGCAATAATAAATGAGATCAATGTATACATTACTGACTCCATCAGAAATTGGGTACGAAGCCTGCTTACTGATCCTCCAAGTGATTTTCTTACTCCAACTTCTTTTGCCCTTCCTGAAAATTTTGCTGTTGACAGATTCATGAAATTAATACATGCAATCATAATAATGAAAATTACAATGCCTACAAGCAGATAGATTGTATTCATATTACCACCAGGCTCCAGCTGTAGATCAGGTTCAGGAGCAAAATGGATATCCAGCAATGGCTGAAGGTAAAAACCATAAGCCCCTCCCTGCTTTAAGAATTCTTCCATTGTTATTCCCAGATATTGCTGTGCCTGAGGACCAATGTACTTTATTACCAGTTCCGGAATTTTCGACTCAACATATTTCCAATCAACATTCTCATGAAGCTTGATGTAGGTGATCAGGGAATTTCCTAACCAGCTTGGATTCCTGCTATAATCCCATGATCCCATCGAGAGGATCATACTAAAGTGGAAGTGAGAATTGAGAGGAGGATCTTTAACAATACCCGTTACTGTACAGGTCCATTTTTCTGTTCCAAATTCCAGTGTCTTACCAATAGGTTTGCTGTCACCAGGTCCGGTGTACCCGAATATTTTCTTAGCTGCAGTTTCTGTTAATACAATGCTGTAGGGGTTACTTAAAACTGATTTTGGATCACCATGAATTAGTTTAAAACTAAAAAAATCAAAAAAACCAGAATCAGCCAGCAATACAGTTTTTTCTGTATACGAATCTTCCGCATCTACAATTGAAATATCCTTCCATGGTGCTATACGGCATGTATTGTCAATCTCTGGGATTTCTTCAGCTAACCCTGCTGCCAGAGGTGCCGATGAGTATGCAGATGTAAATTCCTGACCAGACATGCGTCCCATAAGATTAACCCTGTAGATCATACTGGCATCTTTGTGAAACTTGTCGAAACTGAATTCATCAACAACATAAAGTATAATTAGAAAACTTGTAACTAATCCAATTGTCAGACCTGCTATATTAATGAATGCATAGAATTTATGTCTTCCAACGTTTCTAATAGCTATTTTCAGATAGTTGAATAACATGATTTATAATTAGTTAATAATTTTCAACCAATTCTCTTTCGTTCTTCATTAAAAAGACATAAGTTTCTATAATTTGATGCGTATTGAATAGTTTTCTGTAATAATCTTTATACCTCTTCACAATAATCCTGACTGTACTATATCAGACTTAGACAGGAGCATTTTTAAGTTATAAATTTTCCTAAACTGGTTGCCGCTTTTGTCCGTTCCGGGGTACCAAACGGCACAAGAGGTCAAAATCGACCTCTTGCTTCTTTTTATGACATTCTGTAACCCACACTAATTCTAAGTATGAGTTGTATGGGTTCTGTGAAGACAGGAGCTGAAACTTTTCCTTGTCTCCAAAAATAGTTTTTCGGCAAAGATGCAACTTGAAAATCCGGTGACTTTAACTACTCCTGGCCTGAGAAAAATGACCGTCTAAAGCCGGATGTAAATATTTATAATAAATTAACTTAGATTAAAGTACAGAGGGAGATAAAATATTCGGGATTATTTTAAGAATATGCTTCCATTTCAGAGTATTTAGAATTTAAATCCTGCCCCAAGTGTAAGACTATAAATTGATGGATAGATGAAACCTGTACGGAAAACAAATATACCATTAGGTTTTTCGTATCGGTAACCTATAAAGCCATCCGTCATTACACCAGAGGAAGACGGATTAAAATTAGTTTTGAAGGCTTTATATGCAATTATTCCAAGATCTAGTTCAAAATGAGAATTTTTCTGTCCAATCAATCCGACCATAGCAGCACTATATACATTACCGCCTCCCTGTAAATCATTTATTATACCATAGCCTAATCTTATATTGGCAAGGAATGCGGGGGTTCGAAAAAGATTTCTTTCGTAATTGATGTTAGAAGCAACAATATTGATATTCCCGATGATGTAATTACGATGGATCTTCAACATTGATTCCCTAAGGTCTCTACCTTCCTCAATGATGGAAGTACCTGACTTGAAAACAACCTGCTTTGCATTTATCGCATCATGCTGAAATTCATTAACATTTGCCCTTTCAATAAAGGTATGAATCCAGTGATTGCTACTCATCATCTCGAAATAAATATGTGTAACTGTTATACTATCTATATGGCAGGCGATTGAATCACCGCTAGATTTTACTATTAAATCGTAGTCCTGTGAATAAGATTTACCAAGGGCAATCAGAAAAACAAGTAGTAAAGAAAGTATTTTCATCCTATCCTTTTTATAGGATATAGTTTAAGTTTAATATATAACCCCTGGATGCGATCTCCGAAGGCTTTTTTGTATTTCATTATTCAGACGTTACTGTATAACCCAGTCAGTGTATCTATCATCAATTTTCCCAAATTTCGCCAGCTCTTCAATCACCGGACTCATTTTTTCACGCGCAGCACTACCTGATTCAGTAAAGACACCTTCTTCTTTCCAGTATTTGTTCCGGACATCATCGGATGGAAATAAAACTAAAAAACTTATACAATCAACACATTCTCCTCTAATACCTTTTAACACGAATGTTTTTATTCCTGGAAAATTTTTTTCCCAGGCCGGCCCATATTTGTCTTTAAAAAAATCCAGGCACTGATTCATCGTAACATCAGGATTAGGAGTAAAAGTAATGTTATGAAAACCTAAAACAGAACCTTTCTGCAAGGTTTGCGCAATAAGTGGAGTCAGTCCAATGCCCATAAAAAGGCACATAAATAAAAATGTCTTTGTTTTCATGAGT
>CAWALO010000021.1:0-219429 GCA_963782945.1 uncultured Bacteroidales bacterium | reverse complement strand
TTGAGGCCAGGACAACCAGAAGGAATATTGAGAAATAATGTAATCTTCTCATATTGTTCAGGTTAATTATAATTCTTAATAATTGATCAGAAGTTAAAGATACATTTCTTTTTTTATTTTTTAACCACGGAGTGGCACGGAGTTGTCACGGAGTTACACTGTGTTGGGATAGTATACTCTCGGATCATCACTCTACGCTCTACGCTCTCCGCTCTCCGCTTAGTCCCTGACGCCTTCCGCCTTCCGCCTCCCGCCTTCCGCCTTCCGCCCGACACGCTTCAAAAAACTTTCAACTGTTATTAATTCTTGAATAACCATAAATGATTAACTTTGAACATGCGACTTAGTGAATTTGAGATAGAAAGTATAAAAAGTCTGGCAGGTAAGCATTTTGGAACAGATGTTCAGGTTTTTCTATTCGGCTCGCGGACTAATGATAACCAGCGGGGTGGAGATATCGATTTATTTATTCGTGATCCAAATGGCGACCAATTGAAAGTACGCACAAAAATAAATTTTATAACTGATCTTATCCTGCTCATCGGAGAACAAAAGATTGATGTTGTTCTGGATAATCAGGATTTGAGTAATTCACTTTTTTTTAATACTATCTCTCAAACAGGCATACGGCTATGCTGACGGAAGAACTAACTGATAAACTGAATGAGACCCTGGCCATTTGTGATTTGCATCATAAGAGGATGATGTTTGCCTGGGAAAACATTGAAAAGCATTTTCCATTAACTGAAATAAGTTTAAATAAAATATCTCCGATTGAGCTGGCTTTGTTTGATCAGTTAATTTATCGTTTTTCAAAACTTCAGGATAGCATGGGATCACGTTTGTTTAAGCAGATTCTTGAGGCACTTGAAGAAGATATTGACGGACTGCCTTTTATTGATATCCTTTATAAGCTGGAAAAACTGAAGCTTCTTGATAATGCAAAAGATTGGATAACGCTCCGGCAGATCCGTAATACCATTTCACATGAGTATCCTTTTTTTAAGGAGGTGCAGACGGAAGAGTTAAATCTCCTCCCCAAAGAAGTGGTTAAATTGGCTGGCATCTGGTTGAAATTAAAGGAATATACAGTTGGGCGTTTTGCACTTTGACTTGGCATAGCCTTCGCCGTGTGCCGTACTTTTATGTTTATTTAACCACGGAGTGCCACGGTCCCGATTTCATCGGGATCACTGAATTACACGGAGTAACTGTATCTAAGTCTCTTCGTCTCAAAGTCCCTTAGTCTTCTCGAACCCGACGCCTCACATTAGATTATCCTCCCGTCCACAATCTTTTCCCGCATTTTTCGTACTTTTGTTAGTTCAAAGTCTGATAACATTTTATTTCGTTTGAAGTTGGCAGTTGGCAAGTGGCAGTTGGCAGTCAAGAAAAAAATTGGCAAAATGTAGTTGGCAGTTGGCAGGGTAGCATAAAAGATCTGGCAAATAATTATAAGTTAGTATGATAGGTAGTTTTAAGGATTTAATTGTTTATCAAAAAGCATTTGATTTGGCAATGAGGATATTTGAGATCACCAAAAAATTCCCCTCAGAGGAAAAATATGAACTGACAGACCAGATAAGGAGATCATCAAGGGCAGTTTGCAGGGCAATTGGAGAGGGTTATAGGAAACGGCAATATCCAAAACATTTTTCAAGTAAAATGAGTGATGCAGACATGGAGAATACTGAAACACAGGTATCACTTGATTTTGCAGTGACCTGTAAGTATATCTCAAATGAAGAATACCAGGAACTTCTTGACGGTTCTGAAGAAGTAGGCAGAATGTTGAATCATATGGTAGAAAATCCTGAAAAGTTTAGACCGAAACTTTAAAAGGAAAAAGCTAAATTGCCAACTGCATCCTGCCAACTGCAACTTTGATATTGAGATTTAATTAATATAATGTGATACTAACGAAACACTTTGAAGAGCTAAATTGCCAACTGCATCCTGCCAACTGCCAACTATAAATTTGAGATTTAATAAATATAATTTGACACTAACGAAACACTTTGAGAAGCTAAATTGCCAACTGCATCCTGCCAACTGCCAACTTAATGTCTTGTGAATACTTTAAATTGTCATATAAAAATAACTCTGCCGGTAATAATCCTGATTGCGTTATTATTGGCTTTACCATCCTGCGACTACATAGGACAGAAGCTGCACTTGGGAAAATACTCGCTTAAAGCGGCAATAGAGTGGGCAAAGGCTGACAGCGCACGTGTTGCAGATTCACTAAAGAGAATTATGCCGGATGGGAAGGTCAATGAAAGGAAACTACCGGATTCGGTGAAGAAAGCAATTTCTCAGAAAAAAGCTTTTGAAAAGATCCTGACGGATTCACTGATGAGTATTGACGATACTTACACGACAAAGGGAGATACTTCTCCCAAATTTTATATAATTACCGGCAGCTTTTCCAATCATGCCAATGCCTTAAAGGAATCCGGCAAATATTCCTCTCAGGGCTTTAAAACAACCATATTGCCAACATCCGGATCTGACGGCACCAGGCTTGAGCTCGTCTCGGTGAAGAAATTCACTGACTACGGTGAAGCTCAGAAGTTTCTGAAGGGATTTAAGGGGATTTATGACCAGGGAGCGTGGATATATTCGAAAAAATAACTTTTTGGGGATGAATTTAAGGTGTCAGGCGTCGGGCGTCAGGCGTCAGGCAAAGGAATCAGCGTCGGGCGTCAGGCAGTCGGACCTAAAAAAGTTAAATATTCAGTTCCCTGATGCCTGCCACCTGCCTCCTTTCACCTATTGCCTGATGCCTGATGCCTGTTGCCTGCCGCCTGTCGCCTATGTTTTATTTCGACCTGAATTTTATTATTGCCGTTAACATTGCACTGATTTCATCACATGAATTTTCTAATACTGCAAATTCGTCCGATTCAATATATCCTATTTCCATTGAAATAATTAGTTGTGTTCTCAGCTCACCTGTTGATCCTCTCGCAATATAGAAGTGTCTGATGCTTTGTTTATCAGTATCCAGATGTAAGTAGCAACTTTGAAGTACCACTTTTTCGCAATCGAAAAGTGCCAGTTTAGAAAAGAAAAAAAGCTTTCATATTAGAGGTGACGAAACCCGGACAATATGAAAGCTTTAAGAAGTAAACACCTTAAAAAGGCATTTATGTGGTACAAAGTAAAGGAATTAAGTGAAAAAGGACTCAACAAAACTCAGATTTCTTTGGAGATTGGGATACACAGGAAGACTGTAAGAAAATATCTAAACATGAGCGAAGAAGAGTTTTTTAAATGGTTGGAGCATCCAAAAAAACTACCTAAGAAGCTTGGTGATTATTATGATTATGTGCATAGGCTGTTGGAAAACTACCAATATCTTTCTGCAGCCCAGGTTGAAGACCGATTAAAAGAGGAATATCCTCAATTGCCAGTTGTACACAGTAAAACTGTATACAATTTTGTACAGAACATTAGGAACAATCACGGAATAAAGAAACAGGCATCCGAGCCAAGGCAGTATCAGAAATTACCAGAACCGCAGTATGGACAGCAGGCACAGGTAGACCTGGGAGAATACAACATGCTGACAAATGGAGCTAGTCGGAAGAAGGTTTATTTTTTGATTATGGTTCTTTGCAGGTCACGTCAGAAATTTGTGTCCTTTCGGCAATCACCATTTACTTCAGATGACGGTATAACAGCCCATGACAGAGCTTTTGAGTATTTTGAAGGGCAGCCCAGGGAAATAATTTATGATCAGGATAGAATTTTTATTACGGAGGAAAATCTGGGCGATGTGCTTTTGACCAGGGAGTTTAGCTCTTACTGCGGTCAGATGGATTTTAAGCCGGTCTTTTGCCGCCGATCAGATCCGGAGAGTAAAGGAAAAGTAGAGAATGTAGTAGGTTATGTAAAAAAGAACTTTCTAAGGGGGCGTATTTATGAAGGAGAAGACAAGCTCAATCAATCAGCCTTGGCATGGCTTTCACGGACGGCAAACTCAAAGGAACATAGCGGCACAAAGAAAGTTCCGGTACAAGAATGGGAAACAGAGCGCAAATATTTACTTCCACTAAAAGCACATCCTTTGAAAATGGCCCCGGTGAGACTTCCGAGATATAAAGTGAGAAAAGACAATACTATAAGCTTCAGGAGTAACTTCTACACTCTTCCTATTGGTACTTATAAAGGACCTGAAACGGTGGTATTAGTTAGAGAAAACAAAGAGGATTTATTGTTATATACAACTGATGAGGATCTGATTGCTGTTCATCCTTTGTGTCTGGGCAGAGGAATGACAGTACGCAATATTGATCACTTCAGGGATAAAAGCCAGAGTATTTTAAGACTTAAGCAAGAGATTTTAGGCATGATGCCTAACAAAGAAAAAAGCGAACAGTATATTGAGATGATCTCAAGAGAAAAACCTCGATATGTTCGGGATAATCTGCTATTGATGAAAAAGCACATTCCCGGTCTTGAAATGGACTTTTTAATGCAGTCACTTGATTTTTGCCTGGGAAACAGTCTCTACAATGCAAATAATTTTATTGAGGTGGCGAGGCATTACCAGGCAGAATCAAAAGTATCAGAAGCAACAATGATCTTACCTGAAATAACTATAAAGGACGGGTTGGATGCATTGGACATCATACCAGAGACAAGCAACATATCCATTTACGAAACTATATTGTGACAATGGAACAGATACAAAAGGTAAAACAGTATGCAGATCATTTACGACTGACATTAATGCGTAATCATGCCGAGAGATTTATACACCAGGCACAAATAGATAAACCTACTTACCTGGCCTATACATGCGATCTGCTGGAAAAGGAGGTCCAACAGAGGCAAAAAAGCGATATGGAACGCAGAATAAAGTTAGCCCGGCTTCCAAAAAATCACGATCTGGACCAGTACGATTACAACTTCTCAGCAGGCATAACAAAGAATCAACTGAAGGAAATACGTGAGCTGATGTGGTTGGAGCAGGCCTATAATGTTGTTTTAATGGGACCTAGTGGAACGGGTAAAACATTTATTGCAGCCGGGCTGGTGTATGAAGCTGTTTTGAAAGGTTATAGGGCTTATTTTACAAGCATGGAAGATCTTATTAATGTTCTAAAGATGAAGGAGATGACTTCTTCAGCCTTGAATGCATACAACAGATTTATGCGGGCGCACTTGATTGCTATCGATGATATCATGCTCTTTCCGGTGAAGAAACATGAAGCAGTAGCATTTTTTAACCTGGTGAATCACTTGCATGAACAGGCATCCTTGATAATAACAACCAATAAATCACCAAAACAATGGGCTGAAGCTTTAGAGGATGAGGTACTAGCGACCGCTTTACTTGATAGAGTGCTATACCATTGTGAGGTCATAAAACTTGAAGGAAACAGTTACAGGATGGAAAACCGAAAAGATATACTGAAGAAATAAGCAAGATCCATGTGATCCCTCAGTCGTACCTCCTTCGTGATCACATGGATCTTTTTAACATGAAACAGTGGTACTTTAATATTGCGAAAAAATGATACTTTTTTATTTGCTAATTACACTCAGTTAGCAGTTGGCAAATTGCAGTTGGCAATTATTTTCACTCCTCCATCACTCTCCGCTTTTTATCCACTGAAACCCTGGCGTAGGCGGACTCCGATAACTTCAAGCAAATAGTCAAAATATTATTGCATAACACACAAAAATAGTCTAAATTTGCGGATATGACAGAAATAAAGCGAGATATTAATATTCCTGGAACCTCGTTTTTCCTGTTCGGACCCAGAGGGACAGGAAAATCCACTTTTATTAAAAGACTTATTGACAATGACACTCTATACGTCGATTTTCTCGATCCGGAAACCTTCAGAACCTATGCGGCATTCCCGGAAACTCTCTTAAAAACTGTCAATGCACTAAACCCGGTCCGTGTAATAATTGATGAGGTTCAGAAAGTTCCTCAGATACTTGATGTGGTTCACAAGTTAATAGAGGAGAAAAAAATAGTTTTTATTCTGACAGGTTCCGGTGCCCGTAAACTCAAAAAGACAGGAGCTGATCTCCTTGGAGGAAGAGCTGTTTATTGCAGAATGCACCCATTCACTGCTCATGAACTTGGAACCGCTTTTTCATTGGATAAAGCATTGCAGACGGGACTGATACCTGTTGTTGAAAGAAGCATCGACCCTGCCAGAACTCTTTCAGCTTACGTGGATATCTATCTTCGTGAAGAGATCATGGCAGAAGGACTTGTAAGGAACCTGGGAACATTCACCCGGTTTCTCGAAATAATAAGCTATTCACACGGCGGAGTCCTGAATGTAAGCAACCTCGCAAGAGAATGCCAGATCAGCAGAGGTATTGTATCAGGATATATCGATATCCTCGAAGATCTTCTTCTTGCTTATCAGCTTCCCGTTTTCGCACGACGAGCAAAAAGAAAAACTGCTTCGCATCCGAAATTCTATCTGTTCGATAATGGGCTTTATCGCCGTTTAAGACAAAGAGGTCCGCTCGATATTGAATCTGAAATGTCAGGTCCGGCTCTTGAAGGCCTTGTCGGACAACACCTCAGAGCATACTCAGATTTTATTCTGCCGGAAGCGCGACTATTTTACTGGCGGTCTCTGGCAGGAAATGAAGTGGATTTTGTACTCTATGGCGGAAAAACATTTACAGCCGTGGAAGTAAAAAACACTAAAGTTCTCCGACCCATGGATTATCATGGACTGACATCCTTTGGTGACGATTATCCGGAATCTTCACTTGTTCTGCTATACAGGGGAAGTATACCTATGAAACATAAAAATATTCATGTTGTACCGGTTGAGATATTTCTAAAAAGCCCTGGCGATTATTTGTGATCTGCGTACGTGCCTACAGCCTACGCCTACAGCCTACAGCCTACTGCCTACTGAATACTGTCGATGCCTGAAATACGTTGTCGTGATCGGTTCTATTGTCCTGAAGTCTTGCTTTGTAAGCCGTAGCCCGCTTTGGTCGCCAAAACGGACTAAAGGTGGTGACGGAAGCTTGCTATCAGGAACTTATTAACCACGGAGTTGCACGGTGTCTGCACGGAGTCTCACGGAGTCTAAGTCTCTACGCTCTACGCTCACCTCTCAAATCTCTACGCTCTGTGCTCTACACCTCTTATTTGATCTTTTATTACACTGTTTTCCAGAAAAATCATGAGTTTATCCGCTAAGCGGAAAACAGAATTCTGTTTATTTTGTTCTACAACACGTTATCCGCTACGCGGAAAATTCTCCGTAGGAGATTTAGTACTGTAGAAAAATCAACCCCAAAAAACTAAATACCTCGTAGAGGTTTTACCATATAACGGTTAAATGCATATGAACAAATTATAGCCAGAACCAATAGTTTTATTAATATTTATTAGTGTAAAAGTCTGAAAATTCAGCCCATGAATAGAATTTTATCCCTCTAAACCAGCTGTTTGTCAAAATGGCGATTCTTTTGTTTTTAAAAGTAATACCAGTCTATTATTCATATAATGAACACTATAGGATATTTTTTAAGTCCTGTAACCCCCTTTTAGCCATAATTCCGGTAAATTATTGCCCTTTTTTGACCAGTATGCCAAATCTGTCTGTCAATTGCAGTTTACTGTCAATAATGCTCCGGAATTCATAAGCGAGGAGCTCCTGAAACTCTCTCAAATTGCCATTTAATGGCTTTAAGAGGCTTGACAGGGCTTGTTTTTTCCCTTACTTTTAACATGTATTTTAAATCGAAAAGTGATGGAAAATAATGTGGTTTTAAGCAATCCAAGGATACTCAGTAACAATATCGATGGTCAGATTATAAAATCTCAAAAGCTATTCTCTTCTGTGTTCTTTGGTATAGTCCTGGCTGTAAAAGTAACTCTCCTTCTCACACTTTCATTGATTTATTCCGTTATTGCACTTACTGCAATGATACTGTACCTGATATTTTTTAAACGCATATCTGAAAAGATTTTTAAGAAGATCAGGTCCGATAAACCCAAATCTTCCTATTATTACAGGTGGAAAAATCACCATCTTGATCTCAACTGGGAAGCGTGAACTATTGGTCTTGCAGTCTGATGTCTTAAGGTCTTGCGGTCAAGTACTTATACGGACGAGAACTTTTTAACCACTGAGTTACACAGAGTATCACAGAGTAACACAGAGTCAAGCCCGGAAACATATTACAAAACTTATAAGAAATACAGGATTCTACATAATAATTCTCTTTATACCATCTCTTAAGGATAATACATTGAAATTAATCAGGAATCCGATCCTGCATCCGGATAATTTCAGATAAGTCATTACTTGTGCCATGTGCACCGGATTAATGGCATCGGCTTTTGTTTGATCACAGTAAGGGCAGCTTTTTCAAGTTCATAATGAAGGCATTCTTCATAAGCAGATTCCAATAAACCAGGTCCTAATACAGTGTGTACTTTATAGGCACAACGCAATATTGAACCTGTTAGTTCCTGATGTAAAAAGTTCATAATATTTAAATTTAGCGAGACTATACAAAGATAATTTATATATCTGATCATGTTTAATAATGATGATCAAAAAACAGTGTAACTCCGTGATCCCGATGCAATCGGGACAGAGTAACTCTGTGGTTAAAAAAATATTTTTACTGATGAAAGTATATTGTTACCAAAAACCTACCTTTTAAATATTTCCTGTTCAATAACTATCATCCTGGTTTTTAATTTAAACCGACCCATCACGAATATATTTTGATAATGAGGAAACATCCCTAATGTTTTATATTTTTGAAATAAGTTAAACTTTAAAATCCGCACTGATGCAAAAAACATTAATTCAAATGCTTTTTATCACCGCTATTATGCTATCATGCTTCAATTTCACGGAAGCATTATCACAGCCTGTCGTCGGTCTCGACAACTGGTTCAACAACGAACTCAAAAAAGATACCGGCAAACCATTCCACTACCTCTGGACCGACACCGAATTCAGCGGATATTCCCAATGGGGTGAGTCATTCATCGCCAGGGGAGCTAACCTGACAACCATAGGAAAACCTGATGCAGAAACACTATCTGGGATAGATATTTACATCATCGTCGATCCCGATACCACCACTGAAAATCCTTCACCAAACTATATCAAACCCGATGATATTGAAGCCATTAAAGAGTGGGTCAAAAAAGGCGGAGTGCTCGCTATCCTCGCCAACGACGCCCCGAATTGCGAATTCACCCACCTTAACCAGCTGGCATCAGAGTTCGGAATGACCTTTAACCATGTCACTCTCCATCCGGTCACGGGTACTGATTTTGAAATGGGCGCATCAAAAAACCTGCCTGATCATCCACTCTTTAAAGGTGTTAAAAAGATTTACATAAAAGAGGTATCGGATATTAACCTGTCAGGTAAAGCAAAAGCCATCCTGACAGAGAACGGTAAGGTGCTGATAGCAGAAAGCAAGTTCGGCAAGGGATATGTTTTTGCTATCGGCGATCCGTGGATCTATAACGAATACATCGATCATGCGGTTCTTCCGGAAACCTTTGATAACCGTAAGGCAGCAGAGAATCTGGCGGAGCTGCTGCTGGCTAAGGTTAGGAAGAAATAAGATGAGAGGGGGAGATGGGGAGATGGGGAGATGGGGAGCATAGAGCATAGAGTGTAGAGGGTAGAGCGCAGAGCGCCGAGACATAGCGAGAAGTTACACAGTGCAACTCAGTGTAAACTCAGTGTCACTCAGTGGTTAAAAATAATATTAAGCTAATAGTTATCACAATGAGAAGAACCAGACATATTAAGGCATTAATAATCTTCCTGATTTCCGTTTACGCCTTGCAGCTTAACGGTCAGACTTCCTCCTCCAAAGTTGAGTTTCTAAATGCCCCGGTCCTCTTTAAGGAGGGCAGCAAATCCTTCCAGCAGGTTGTCGCAAGCTATACAGCCGAAAAGGATGGAAAGATCGTAATCACAAAAGATGGCAAAGAGCTGCTTAAAGCTGATCTGATAAAGGGCCGGAACAGGTTTCTCCTCGCCGTCCCCTCAGTCACAAAGCCAAAAACAGTATCCTTCTCTGCAAAGATCGATGACGCCACCGCAGAGAAATACACTCTTACTCTTCTGCCACCCAAGAAATGGGAGATCTATTTTGTCCAGCACTCCCATACCGATATTGGTTATACCCGCCCGCAATCGGAGATCCTTGCTGAACATATGCGCTATATCGATTATGCCCTCGATTACTGCGACCAGACCGACAACATGCCCGATGATGCAAAATTCCGGTGGACATGCGAATCGGCATGGGTTACAAGGGAATATCTCAGGTCACGACCATCCTCTCAGATCGAAAGGTTTAAGAAGAGAATTGCAGAAGGCCGCATTGAAGTTGCAGGCATGTATGCAAACATGGCCGAGATCTCTGATGAAAATGTTATGTATGACTTTCTTCAGCCATTGAAAGAGTTCAGCAAACTTGGCATTCCCGTAAAGACAGCCATGCAAAACGATGTGAACGGCATTGCCTGGTGCATGCCCGACTATTTCAAAAATACCGGTGTGAAATACCTGATAACGGGTATCAATGAAACTCGGTCTGTCCTGCCGTTCGACAAGCCCACTGCCTTCTGGTGGGAAGCCCCATCAGGGGCGAGACTGCTGGCATTCCGTGCAGACCATTATATGACCGGTAATTTCTTCGGTATAGAAAGTTCTGCCATCAAACCTGAAAATATGCTCGGCCACCTGGCTGACATAGATAACAAAGGCTATCCCTTCGACCGCATCGGCATCCAGTTTTCCGGTTATTTTACCGATAATGCTCCTCCCTCAACCGCCGCTTGCGAACTTGTAAAACAATGGAATGAAAAATATTTATCTCCCAAGTTACGGCTGGCGGTTGCCAGCGAATTCCCTGAATATGTTGAAAAAAAATATTCAGCTACGCTTCCGGTATTCCGCACGGCGTGGCTCGACTGGTGGACTGATGGCTATGGTTCAACATCACGCGAGACAGCCGAGGTAAGAAAGAATCAGAACACTCTTCAGACCGACCAGGGCTTGTTCGCAATGGTTTCAATGATGGGAGGGGAGCTCAGACCGACACTCGAATCAGACATGGATCATATCAGCGAGAATGAGATCTTTTTTGATGAGCATACCTGCGGGGCAGCAGAAAGCATCGATCTTCCATATTCGGAAAACTCCACAAAGCAATGGCTTCAGAAAGGAGCCTATGCCTGGGAGGCGGTTAAGAAGACCACCCTGCTGAACGAAGAGGCGCTGGCGCGATTTCAGCCTTTCCTTAAAAAAGCTGATTTTCCGGTTATATATATTGTTAATTCAATGGGCTGGAAGAGGTCAGGACATGTAAACCTGTTTGTCGATTTTGAGGTTCTTCCGGTTACTAAAAAAACAAAAATAATTGATCTTTCCACAGGTAAGGAAATTCCTGCACAGGTTCTTTCGAAAAGGGCTGAAGGGGCATACTGGGTTCTGGAAGTCAGTGATATTCCGGCCATGGGATATAAGGCTCTTAAAATTGAAGTTTCAGGTGAGGAACCTTCCTTGGTTGCCGGAATTAATGAGGAGATCCTTGAGAATAAGTTCTACAAATTGGTCATCAACAAAGCTACCGGTTCAATAAGCAGCCTGTATGACAAGGAGCTGAACCAGGAGCTTGCCGACAAGGAAAATCCATATAATATTGGTCAGGCGATAAGAGAGACTTCCGTTAAAAGGGATATTCCGCCATTTACCCGTGTCCCGGTATCAAATGTAAGAATTGATAAAGATGTAAATGGTCCGGTATGGGAAAGTGTGAAGATCTCCGCCGATCTGCCGGGTTTTGAAGCAGGAATAGAAGATCTGCCCAAAGGAATAGTGACGGAGATCCGCCTTTACAAAAATGTCAAGAAGGTGGAGTTTAAATTTATGGCACGGAAGCTGATAATCACCGATCCTGAAGCTCTTTATGTTGCTTTCCCCTTCTCACTGCCCGATTCGAGGATCGTGTTTGAGACAATAGGAGGCATCCTTACCCAGGGACAGCAGCTGCCGGGGTCATCAACAGACTGGAATGCTGCACAGAATTTTGTCTCTGTGCGCGGCAAAACAGGACAGATAGTCATTGTCAGCAATGAAGTCCCGCTCTGGCAGTTCAGCGATTTCAACATGGCAAAGTGGGAACGCATTCCGAAACAGGGCAAGACATGGCTCTATTCGTATGTTATGAACAATTACTGGTTCACAAACTTCCGGGCATTCCAGGAGGGGGCATTCAGCTGGAGCTATCAGCTCACATCATCAGCCGATACCACCAACACTTTTGCGACAAAGTATGCCTGGAATGAGAGAAATCCTTTCCCGACGAGGACCTTCCCTGCAGGGGCCAATGAGTTGAAAGTGACATCCCTGGAAACACTTCAGGTTATTGGACCGGCCAATGCCATGCTTGTAAACACCAGGCCGGCCTTTAAAGGAAAAGGTACAATTCTCCTGCACTTCCGGGAGCTTGATGGAAGGAATGCAGAAGTTAATCTGGCATCAGCAGTTCCGGGTCAGACTATAAAGAAAATGGTTGAGGTGAATGCTGCCGGAAAAGAGATCGGGCAGCCGCTGAAAACCGTTCAGCTGAGGCCCTACGAGGTGAGGTTTATTGAGATTGAATTTTAAACATCAAATAATTATTAACCACGGAGTTGCACGGAGTGTCACGGAGTAAGACACGGAGTAGAACACGGAGTAAATCTAGCCAAACCTTGAATGCTTTGAGTTACTGATTTAACAGTGCAACTCCGTGCCAACCCCGTGTGACTCCGTGTTTAAGTGCTTTTTGAAATTAACGAATATAAACTCACAATGCGTCATTTCAGCCTGGTCCTAATAGTTTTCTTAGAAGTAAGTCTCTTCGCCCAGAATTACTCAACAAAGCTTCAGCCTTCAGGCATTAAGTTCAAAGAAGTTGAATATTTCATGTGGATCCCTGAAAATGTTAAGACGGTAAAGGGTATAATTGTCCATCAGCACGGATGCGGGGAAACTGCATACAGATCCGGAAGAAATGCATTTCATGATGTGCAATGGCGGGCCCTGGCGAAAAAATGGGATTTTGCCCTCATGGGCACATCTTATACCTCAACAAAAGATTGCTTCGACTGGATACATCCTGAAGAAGGCTCATACAATGCATTTATCCGGGGTATTTCAGAGATTGCGAAAAAATCAGATCATCAGGAGCTGGAGGATGTTCCCTGGGTTATATGGGGTCACTCGGGCGGAGGACACTGGGCCTACGATATGGTGTTACAGCACCCTGACAGGATTTTATGTGCGGTTCTCAAATCACCGGCATGGTCAGATACCAGCAGTTTGGGATTGGAGGTACCACTGTTATGTCTGTTGGGAATGCGCGAAAGCATCAATACATTCAGCAGCTTTGTCTACGCTACCGCTGTTGAGGCTATGAAATACCGGATTGCAAAAAATGCTCCTGTTTGTATTGCACCCGACCCTTCTGCCGGTCATGAGAGCGGAAAATCCAGGATTGCTGGCAATCTCTTTTATTGACGAAATTTTAAAGCTCAGGTTGACAGATAGTACTATTATGATTAACAGAAGTGATCAATATTTTATTGACCTGGAGAATTTTCAGCTTACTGATAAACTTACCGATATTACTTATGCGAATAACTGGAACTGGTTTCCGGATAAACTCTTTGCTGAAAAATGGCTGGAGTTTATCAATACCGGAACTGTAACCGACATCACTCCCCCAGCAGAACCGCCATATAATGTTACATTAAGATCTGAAGGCCAAAGCAATGTAATCACCTGGCAGGCCGATGCAGACCTTGAAAGCGGGATCAGGGATTTCAGGATTTACAGGAACGATAAACTGATCAATGCGGGACCTGATCGGTCAGAATGGAATTTTCAGATTGATTATCATGACAATCCAATTGAAATTTATGATAAATTTGAATTTATGGACAGTACCATTAAAAACAACAAAAAATATAAATACCAGGTTTCCATTGTAAATAATGAAGGACTGGAATCAGCAAAGAGCGAGGCTGTTTATAATCAATAAGTTGATATTTACGTTAATAGACAGGTATTTTAACCACAGAGTGACACAGAGTTGCACGGAGTAAAACACGGAGTAAAAAAACCAACATGACTACTTTAGTTACAGATTTAACAGTGTAACTCAGTGCCAACTCCGTGTAACACCGTGGTTAAAAAAATTGAAATTTAAAACAAAAATTATAATCTGTAGAATATATGACCTCACGCGAACGAATTCTTTCCGCTATCAACCACAAACAACCCGACAGGGTCCCTGTTGACATCGGGGCCACACCCAGTTCCGGTGTTTCGATGGTTGCCTACCAGAACCTTATCAATCACATTGGGATGGGACACCTGAAGAACCAGGTTTATGATGTAATACAGGAGGTCACCCAGCCCGAAATGGAATTCCTCGACCATTTCAGGGTTGATGTGGTGGATGTAGGCCGATTCTTCAACACAGCTGAGGATTACTGGCAGAAGCTGGAACTCATCAAGGGCTATCCGGCTCTCTATCCGAAATGGTTCAACCCTGTAAAACAGTCCGACGGCAGCTGGCTCGCACCGGGCAAGACAGGTGAGTTTATCGGGAAAATGCCCGTCGGGGCGACCTTTTTCGATCAGCTGATCTTTCCTTACCTCGATGGATATCCTGCTGAATTCAGGGATTTCGGCCGGGAGCAATCAAGAGTGATATGGGGCGGATTCGGATTTACACCATTCGACTGGCTCGATGAAAAGGATTTCTGGAAGATGCTGAGGGAAACGATCCTCAGGGAACGGGCCAAATCAGATAAAGCCTTTCTTATAGGTATCGGCTGCAACCTTTTCGAATGGGGCACATTCCTTCGCAGGATCGATAATTTCCTGATGGACCTTTACATGGAGCCTGAGAATGTCCACAGGCTGCTCGATAAACTTGTGAACGGGCACATGGAATTCCTGGCGAAGATCTGTGAATCGGTTGGCGATATCGTTGACATTATCAAATTCGGTGATGACCTTGGCACCAATACCGGCCCATTTATCCCCAGGGAGATCTATGAAGAATTCTTCGGTCCGAGGCATAAAATGATGTGCGATTATGTTAAGGCAAATTCTTCGGCCCATACGATGCTTCATGTATGCGGAGGCATTTATGAACTGATACCGGGACTCATTGATGCAGGATTCGAGATCATCAATCCGGTGCAGATAAATGCAGTCAATATGGAACCAGAGCGGCTGAAGAAGGAGTTTGGAAAAGATCTCACCTTCTGGGGCGGGGGCATCAATACCCAGAGCGTTCTCAACCAGGGCACACCACAGCAAATCAGAGATCATGTGAGGCGCAACCTTGAGATTTTCAGCAAAGGCGGAGGATATGTGTTCAATACGGTGCATAATATCCTGCCGGATGTCTCGCCGGAGAATATTGTTGCAATGTTCGAGGCGGTGGATGAATTCCGGTAGCAGGCATCAGGCTTCAGGCATCAGGCAACAGGCAACAGGCATCAGGCTAATTAACGATAGCTTCCCGACGCCTGACGCCTGACGCCTGACGCCTGACGCCGCAATTTATATCAAATACTGAATACTGAATGAAGAACATACCTTTCCAACCCGACTACAACAACCTTCTACAGGTGCTTAATAACCAGCGCCCCACGAGGCTTCCGCTTTATGAACATCATATTGATGCCCCATTCATCTCAAAAGCGCTGGGAGAGGAGATAAATCCTGAGAACCTTAATGCTGATGAACTGACAGGTTATTACAGGAAGGTTATCGGGTTCTGGAAAGATATGACCTACGACGGGTTTGATTTTGAAGCAGCGATCTGCGATATCTTCCCCGGTCATGGCGCAATAATGGGAGGGATGCCGGGTCCCATACAGACAAGGGATGATTTTGAGAGATACCCGTGGAAGGAGATTCCGGTGATCTTTAAAGAAAAGTATACTCCTCATTTTGAGGCAATAAGGAAGACTCTTCCTGCAGGAATGAAAGCCTATGGAGGTTGTGGATATGGGATCTTTGAGGGAAGTCAGGATCTTGTTGGTTTCGAACCGTTGTGTGTTATGCAGTGTATGGATCCTGATCTTTTCAGGGACATTTTCATAAGAATTGGCGACCTCTGGGTAGAGTTGTGGAGCTGGATGATTAAGAATTATCATGACTTGTTTGTCTTTTACAGGATGGGAGACGATCTGGGACATAAGACATCAACTATGCTCGATCCGGATGTAGTGAGGCAGCATATATTGCCGCAATATAAACGGGTTATTGATCTAGTCCATTCCTCAGGCAAGAAATTCCTCCTGCACAGCTGCGGCTGCATCTTCCCTCTTATGGATGAAATAATCGGTCTTGGCATTGACGCAAAACACTCAAATGAGGATCAGATAGCTCCGTTTATCGACTGGATTGATAAATATTCATCAAGGATAGGACTCTTCGGTGGTTTCGATCTCAATCTTCTTATACTCAAAAGCCCGGATGAAGTTTATAACGAAGTTTTGGAGAAGGGGACACTATATCGGTCAACGGCAAAGGGATACGGCCTTGGCTCTGGCAATTCAATTCCCGGGTATATTCCTGTTGATGGATTCCTTGCTATGATTAAAGCGACAAAGGAGATCCGAAGAAGGGAGATATGAGATATGAGATATGAGATATGAGATATGAGATATGAGATATGAGATATGAGATATGAGATATGAGATATGAGATATGAGAATTTTGTAAAAAGATTGGATTATGAGTAAAGTAGGCAGTTTTAAGGATTTGATAGTTTATCAGAAGGCATATAAGCTTGCGATGGAGATTTTTGAAATTTCGAAAAAATTTCCTAGAGAAGAGACCTACTCTCTTACTGACCAGATACGCCGTTCATCACGATCAGTAACTTCTTGTATTGCAGAATCATGGGCGAAAAGGAGATATGAAAAAGCATTCATTAATAAACTAACAGATTCCTTAGGTGAAGAATATGAGACTGAAGGATGGCTTGATTACTCTCATGATTGCAAGTATATAAATCAAGAGACTCATGCCAGGTTATTAAATGAATACGATGAGGTCCGAAAGATGCTTTTATCTATGATCAACAATCCTGAGAAATGGTGCTCCTGAAATATTCCTTTCACTCCTCACATCTCACATCTCAAATCTCACATCTCACATCTCCTCATTAAATTCCCTCACCGCCTTATACGCCGCCAAAACATTCTCAGGCGGAACTTCAGAGAGGATATTATGGATCGGTGCGAATACAAATCCTCCATCCCTGGAGAGGATTTCGCACCTGATCAGCACATCTCTTCTTACATCCTGCGGCGTGCCCCTGTTAATTACAGAAGCTGTGTCCACGCCTCCTCCCCAGAAAGTTATATCCCTTCCGAATTCATTTTTCAGCGCGACAAGATCCATCTGGTAGCAATTTGACTGGACAGGATT
Organism: uncultured Bacteroidales bacterium; assembly: GCA_963782945.1. Taxonomy (GTDB): domain Bacteria; phylum Bacteroidota; class Bacteroidia; order Bacteroidales; family VadinHA17; genus LD21. The sequence goes on along the minus strand of CAWALO010000021.1, from coordinate 201,931 downwards.
AAGTATATCGATTCCGACGTCGATGAGGTCAGGAATGAATTGCTTTATGCTTCCGCATGAATGCATGAAGATCTTCATGTTACTGTGCTTCTTTACATAATCACAGAGTATCCTGTACCTTGGTTTAAAGAATTTACGGAAAGTTTCCAGGTCCATTATCGGACCGGTAGTCATCCCCAGGTCATCGCCAAAACGTATTACATCGACAATATCTCCCACACTCCTGATTTTTTTCTCCAGTCCGGCGAGATGCATCTCAACAAGTATGTCAAGCATCTCAGACAGTTTTGTCTCTTCGGTCATCAGATCCATAAGCAGATTATCCATTCTCCTTATAAAGAAGCCGAGCTCCAGCAGTTTCACACCGCCCGACATTACAAGAGCTTTATTTGTTGTATCCTTCAGATTAATAAGCTTTGCCCTGAGTTCGGTCGCATTAAGGTTTGACGCATGTGAGTGGACAACCCAGCTTATCTTTTTCAGAACCTCCTTCAGATCACCCGGACTTTCAGGATATCCGTTCTCCCATGGAAAAAACATCTGATCGAAGAATGGCGCTCCCGCTGCCATCTTTGAAATAACTGTTCCATCTTTATCAAGAGTATACCAGGAGCCATCGTCTGCCCTTACAGGTCTGAACCATGACGGATACTGGGCTTTGCTTCCGTCGGAAAGCTCAACATCATACCAGTCATTTCCTTCGGTGGAGACCCGGTTTATATCCAGGGCATCAACCCCGAACAGGTTAAGAACTTCCATATCTACATTGGCGAGCTGTTGCACAACATCGAAAACCCTTGTTTTGCTTTCAATATTCAGATGACGCTTCAGATTGTTGTATGCGATGGCAGATATCCCGGTAACAGTTGAGCTTCCGAGATCTATTGGAACCTTGTCGGGTTGTATATGGTTTATTGTGGATAGTATTCTTTCTCTTGAGTTCATAGAATTTTTTATATGTGATTTGATTTTTTTTGATAGTTTTAAAGTTAATAATGATTTGCAATGTTAGAAATAGAAATCCATTAACCACTGTGTTGCACAGAGTTAATACGGAGTTTCACTGATTCTCGAAAACCGACTAACGAAAAGTTCGCAAACATGTAAGCTAATTAATTGAAAAACAGTAACCAAAGAGTTGCACGAAGTTATCACGGAGTCAAACGGAGTTGAGAATATATTGGTTTTAATTTTAGCGTGACATTATAAATTTAGGTTTTATATTACATCAAAGTAAATTAAAAGAATTAAAAACAGTGAAACTCCGTGACAACTCCGGGAAACTCCGTGGTTAAATTTTTTTTCTTATGATAAAAATATTCAAAAGTTTATATGTCCAGGTAATTATTGCCATACTGATTGGCATAGCTCTAGGGTTCTTTTATCCTGAATTTGCAGTTAAGATGAAACCTCTCGGCGATGGGTTCATCAAACTCGTGAAGATGATGATTCCACCAGTCATTTTTTGTACAATAGTGAGCGGGATCGCAGGCATGCAGGACATAAAAAAGGTCGGCCGTGTGGGCATCAAGGCTTTGATCTATTTTGAGGTGATCACAACCCTGGCCCTCATCATTGGTCTGGTCGTAATAAACATCTTAAAGCCGGGTTCAGGAATGAATGTTGACCCTTCAACCCTCGATCCGGATGCTGTCGCCTCATATGTTACCCAGAGTAAAACAACAGGGGTCGTCAGTTTTTTCCTTCATATTATACCTGATAATATTATTAATGCCCTTTCAAACGGAGATCTGCTTCAGATCCTGTTTTTTTCTATTCTGTTCGGGATCGCTCTCTCAAAGATCGGGGACAAGGCAAAACCGGTGCTCAAAGGGATCAAATCCCTGGAAGCCGGGTTATTTGCAGTGATCAATATCATTATGAAAGCCGCACCTGTGGGAGCGTTTGGTGCCATGGCCTTTACAATCGGCAAGTATGGTGTTGGCTCACTGGCTTCCCTGGGTCAGCTGATGTTATCTTTTTACATTACATGCATTCTATTCATTATTATCATTTTAGGCAGTATATTGAGATATGCGGGGTTTAATCTTTTCAGGTTGCTGGGGTTTATAAAGGAAGAGATCCTGATCGTATTGGGCACCTCTTCATCTGAAGCAGCCCTTCCAAGCCTGATGTCAAAAATGCAGAAGGGAGGATGTTCAGAATCTGTAGTAGGACTTGTTATTCCTACCGGCTATTCATTCAATCTCGACGGGACATCCATCTATCTGACAATGGCAGCCATTTTTCTTGCCCAGGCCACCAACACAGAGTTGACCCTTTCACACCAGATAACAATGCTGCTTGTCCTGCTGCTTGTATCAAAGGGCGCTGCAGGGGTAACAGGAAGCGGATTTATAACACTTGCAGCCCTTCTGCCAACTGTTGGAAATATACCTGTTGCCTCTCTGGCATTGATCCTTGGAATTGACCGTTTCATGAGTGAAGCCAGGGCGATCACCAATATTATTGGGAATAGTGTTGCGACCGTTGTGATAGCAAAATGGGAAAATGAGATTGATCTGGATGTAGCAGAAAAGGAGATAGGTTGATGGTAGATAAAGCCCGCAGGCCTGATATCCCGGTAGAATAGCAATTGTATAATCAACTCATAATATATTTAATATGAAACCAGGCTTTCTTTCCGCAATCTTAATCATCATCCTGTTGACAGGGATCTCATGTCAGAATAAAAACGGAGATAAAAAAATTACTCCCGGCCAGATATGGAACGATACCGATGGTCATCCAATCAATGCTCATAGTGCCGGAATATTGTTTCATGGAGGAAAATACTACTGGTTCGGCGAATATAAGAAGGGCGAAACCAGGCTTGTAACGGGGCTGAGCTGGGAAAGTTACCGCGTTGATGCCGGTGGGGTATCTTGTTATTCTTCGGTTAATCTTACCGACTGGAAATTTGAAGGTATCTCCCTCGCACCCAATACAACCGACTCCCTTAACGATTTGCATATAAGTAAAGTTATTGAACGTCCCAAAGTGATCTATAATGAGGCAACTAAAAAATTTGTGATGTGGCTTCATGTAGATTCAAAGGATTACTCCTATGCCCGTGCCGGAGTAGCTGTCAGTGATAAACCCGAAGGCCCCTATTCCTTTATTGAAAGCATGCGTCCCAATGGCCAGATGAGCCGCGACATGACACTTTTTAAAGATGATGACGGCAAAGCCTATCACATCTTTTCATCAGAGAATAATGCAGTTATGCACATCAGCCTCTTAACGGATGATTATTTGAAGCCATCGGGAATTGAAAACCGGATCTTCATTGATAAGAGCCGCGAAGCGCCGGCAATGTTCAAACATCTGGGGAAATATTATCTGATTACCTCAGGTTGTACAGGCTGGTCGCCCAATCCGGCAATGCTGGCGTCTGCCGATTCGATCCTGGGCGAATGGACCGAAATGTATAACCCATGCAAAGGACCGAATAGTGACAGTACATTTCTTGCACAAAGCACCTTCGTTTTGCCGGTTCCCGGGAAACCCGGTAAATTTATCTTCATGGCGGACAGGTGGAATAAAACCGATCTTGAAGATTCGAGATATGTGTGGCTGCCGCTGGAATTTCCCGAAGATTCTGTTGTTATCAGATGGCGGGATTCATGGGAACTGCCCTGAGCCCTGCGCCCTGCAGCCCTGCGCCCTGCGCCCTGCGCCCTCCGCCTTTCGCCCTGTGTCCTGTGCAATTCACCTTGCATCCTCATTATTCACTTTCCTGTCGCCGGTATGATCAAATCCATGTTCCCGCTCATAGCGGATCATGCTCTCTGGTCTGAAATTGGTAATGAAGGCTCTGCGTCGCCTGCCGGTTGAGTTGCCGCGGCTGTAATGCAATGTGCCGCCATGATGAAAGATGCAGCTTCCGGGTTGGATTTCCATGGCAACAGCTTCATCCTCACTTGCATCGCACATTAATGCTCCACCGCCTTTTGCTGATGGTCTGTGTGCCCTTATTGGCAGCAGATGTGACTTTGGGATATACCACATACACCCGTTCTCTTTTTTTGCTTCATCGAGTGCCACCCAGCAGCTGACAGCCCTTGTATCCGGCATGGTTATCCAGTAGGCAGCATCCTGATGCCATGGTGTTGGTGCGTTTGTGAACGGCGCTTTGTCAATAAGCATATCAAAGTCAAGCTCAAGATCATTGCCCAGAAGCTGACGTGCAAACGCCAGCGATCTTTGATGCAGCGGTTTGTCTAGGAGTACAGGGAGGAGACGGCTGGGAATCATTATCTGAGTTATCCTTTCAACCTCAGGTTTCCTTACTGATTCATCTGATTGCCCGGCAAGGTCCGCCCTATACCTGGCTGACTCAATTTTGTTTGTCAGGAAATCCTCATAAACATTCCGGTACTCTTCGACTTCCTTCTGTGTCAACAGGTTTTCCACAAGCAGATAACCCTGCTTATTGAAAAAATCAAACTGCGACTTGCTTAGAACATTTGATGCCATGGCTAATTCAGTGTATTCCTTAATGAGATGTTCTGTAGTGTACTCGGGTCAGATTTTGATGCCCACCAAGCATATAAACCCTGAATCTGGTTTTTTGTTTACCAGGAAAGTCGAAAGTCCTTTGTGCCCTTTGTGAAAACCTTAGTGTCCTTCGTGTTTAATTCTTTAAATCAGTTAAACTTAGCTATTGGGACGGCGCTGGCAGGGAGATGACGCCAGAAATATAAAAACTTAACCACTGTGTCACACGGAGTTGGCACGGAGTTCCACGGAGTCAGTAGGCAATTTTGTCAGATCTTCAGGAAAATCTTCTTTTTATATAAAATATAGAGGAACACCCACGCCACCGTTGTTATTCCGATACCATCAATCATAGGCGCCCATGTTTCAGGCAGCAGGGCAGTAATTCCTCCAAAGAAGAACTTTGTTGCTGATCCTAAATTTACTATTCTTTCGACAAGGTAGATCGTTATAGGATTCATGCCTATTACTACAAAGAATAATGTCCATTTTTTATATCCCCACACATCAATAATAAGATAGAAGAGGGAAAACAGAAGAAGGCTCAATCCGCCGACAAAAAGGACAAATGAACTTGACCAGAGGTATTTGTTTATCGGGAAGCCGATATTCCAGATCCTGCCCAGTATCATTAAACCTATTGCAGCCAAAACCATATATAGAACTTTACGAAGAGGTTTATTGCTAAGATATTGTGAACTTACAAACTCTCCTGTGAGCATTCCGAGAAGAGCCGTACAGATTGCAGGTATTGTACTCAGAATGCCTTCGCTGTCTCCATATTCATAGCAGCAAAACCTTCCCGGTAACAGCAGCCTGTCAATATAGCCGGCAAGGTTGCCTTGCGTTGAAAATGGATCGGTGGCTCCAAGATCATGTGCAGGAAATATAAGAAACAGCAGCCAGTATACGATCAGGATTCCGGCGAGCCATACGATACGGAATGTGAGTTTTGTATTCATGAATATAAGAGCGGCAAACATCCATGCCAGACCGATTCGTCCGAGAACACTTCCATAGCGCATATCTGCAAAATCAAAATTTACACCGTTATTAAAAACAATGCCGATAAGAAGGAGTAAAAATCCACGGCTGAGTACGTGTTTGTAAATTGAGTTCCGGCTGTCATTCATCGCAATTCTCTTGGCCAGGGAAAAGGGAAAAGATATACCGGCGATGAAAAGAAACAGTGGAAAGATCATATCATAAAAATGAAAACCGTGCCATGGAACATGCTCAAGCTGACCTGCCCACCACTGAAAAACGGGCCATCCCGTAAGAGAGGCCAGTCCCACAAATATGCCTTCGCCGCCCATAATCCAGAACATATCGAATCCACGGAGTGCATCAAGTGAGTGCAGCCGTTTGACAGCAGGTTTTGTTTGGTTTTCCATGATATTGTTTTATAGTTACAAAAATTGGCTAAAATTATACAGGTATATCAGTTTATTTACCTTTTATTTTGCATATTTGAGAGTTCCCGAAAAAATGTTTCCAAAGATAAAAAATCAAATATCACATCCAATAACTTAACAGATACAAATTATGAGCACTCCGCAAACATCTTCAAATAACGGTCCGGGCTTAAAGCGGGTTCTGGGGCTGACATCCCTTGTGCTGTATGGTATTATACTGATCCAGCCTACGGCACCGATGCCATTATTTGGAGCTGCTGTGGATCTGGCCAAAGGGCATGTGGTTACAATTATAATTATAGGCATGGTCGGTATGATGTTCACAGCAATAAGCTACGGAAGAATGGCTAATGCATATCCGAGTGCAGGTTCTGCATATACTTACGTAAGCAGGGAGATTCATCCGGCACTTGGTTATTTTGTAGGCTGGGGCATGATCTTCGATTATGTTATGAATCCTATTATATGTGTTATCTGGGTCAGCAAAGCTGCCATAAATATGATCCCGGAGATACCTTTCCCGGTTTATATTGTTGTTTTTACACTTCTCTTTACAGGAATGAATCTCAGGGGTATAGAATCAAGTTCCCGGACAAATACAATAATTGCAGCAGGACTCGGGGTAGTGATACTGCTCTTCCTTGGAGCTGCAGTGCGCTATCTCTTAATCAATCCACCTGTCGGAGCTGCTGACTGGACCAGGCCATTTTATGATCCGAAGACTTTTTCATTATCAGCTGTTTCAGCAGGAGCATCGCTTGCCGTTCTTACCTATATAGGTTTCGATGGTATTTCAACATTGTCGGAGGAGGTGCACAATCCAAAGCGTAACATCCTCAGGGCTTCGGTGCTTGTATGTATTATAACAGGAACCCTGGCCTCCATCCAGGTATATTTCGCCCAGATGGTATGGCCGGCTACGACGTTCCCCGATCAGGATACAGCATTCTGTTATGTTGCAGGCAAGGCGGGAGGGCAGTGGCTTTTCCATACAGTGAATTTTGCCTTGCTTGTTGCTACAATTGGTTCCGGAGCAGGAGCCCAGCTTGGAGCCGGACGGCTTCTTTACGGTATGGGCAGGGATAACGCTATTCCGAAGAAATTTTTTGGTGCAGTAAATGCGCGTACCCGTGTGCCATCCAATAATATTATACTGGTGGGTGTTATAACTCTCGGCGGCGCATTCCTGCTTACTTATCCATTAGGAGCACAGCTGCTTAACTTCGGAGCTCTGATTGCCTTTATGGGCGTTAATGCCTCGTCATTTACCCGCTATTTTTTGCGTGCGGAAAGCAGAACCTTCGGTAATCTGATAGTCCCGTTCTTAGGATTTTCTATATGCCTGTACTTATGGCTAAGCCTGGGTGCTACTGCCAAGCTTGTCGGTTTATGCTGGCTTTCTGCAGGGGTGCTTTATGGAGCATACCGGACAAACTGGTTCCGCAAACCTCTTCAGTTTGTACACGTTGAAAATGAGAATGACGAATAAGTACCAGCAACGTTTTTGAAAGAACAAGGAACTTAAATTTAAGATTACTCTCTGGCCACAAGTGATAGTTATGAAAAAGAAGATTATTTATCCGGCAATTTGTCTGATGGTGATTCTTTCAAATTGCAGTACCAGAAAGGAAGGAATAATAATGACAGTCAACGGACCTGTTTCTGCAAAGGAAATGGGTGTCTCGCTTATTCATGAACATATACTTGTCGATTTCATCGGAGCTGATTCAGTATCTGATCAAAGATGGAATAGATCCGATGTACTTGAAAGATCGTTACCTTTTCTTTTGGAAATCAGGGGACTGGGATGCAGGACTTTTATTGAATGCACTCCAGCCTATCTTGGAAGGGATCCTATCCTGCTTAAGGAACTATCTGATTCTTCCGGATTAAATATTATTACCAATACCGGGTATTATGGAGCAGTAAATAACAAATATATTCCGAAGCATGCTTTTGATGAAACAGCCGGTCAGCTTGCTGCAAGGTGGAAACTAGATTGGGATAACGGAATCGACGGGACAGGTATTAAACCTGGATTTATTAAGATAGGAGTGATGGATGGCACCTTATCAGAGCTGCATAAGAAGCTGGTTGTGGCGGCGGCCATGACTCACCTGGAAACAGGCCTCTCAATTGCTTCACATACCGGTCCTGCAATACCTGCTTTTGAACAGCTTGATATTTTGAAAAAAGAAGGAGTAGCCCCTGAAGCTTTCATATGGGTGCACGCCCAGTCGGAAAAAGATCTTAGTAACCATGTCAGAGCGGCTAAGATGGGAGCATGGATCGGTCTCGATGGCGTGAATGATGATAACCTGGCTGATTATGTTAAAATGATAAAGAATCTGAAAGAGAATAATTTATTAAATAAAATTCTTTTGTCACACGATGCCGGATGGTATCATCCGGGGGAAACGAACGGAGGTGATTACAGGGGATATAGACACTATTTTTGAAAAGCTGGTCCCTCAACTATTGAATGAAGATTTCTCGGAAGCGGAGATTAATCAGCTTCTGGTCATAAATCCCGCCAAAGCATTTACAATCGGAGTTCACAGGATAAATTGAATATTGAATGGTCTTTTATAATTGATTGGTTTTTTGAGTATAAGATCCCTCGCTGCGCTTCGGGATGACAGGTCGTTTTTATGGTGATGGAGGGAAGCGGCGGCGATTCGAAAGAACTTAATTGCGAGGTAAATAATAATGCGAATCGCCGCCGCTTCCCTCCCCGTTTCTAAAACAGACCTGTCATCCCGAATGGAGCCATCTTGAGCTTGCGAAGGATGGCGAAATGAGGGATCTTTTAGATCTACCAGTAAAATTGGCTGAGGGCTGAACCAGGTTTGATTACCAAAACAGCTCAAACTCTGACAGAACTTAAAATGTGTATAAAGAGTAGCTTCAAAAGGAGGGGAGACCTTTATTTTATTGATACTATCACCTCGATTCACTCATAAATTTCCATGATACTCTTCCTATATTATCCGGTTTTCCTTCTTCGGCTTTAGATATAGTACCGGTAAGATCCCCATTGTTATCTTTCATGACATTAATTTCACGCCACGAATAGACTCCTTTCTCATAGTCGAATGTTTCACCATCATCGTCATAGAGTCTGTAGCTTCCGGGTTTAGAGCCATAATACCGTATTTCGAGATCGAATTTCCGGCCGGCCGAAGGTGCATGTAGTTCCGCGGGCATAGTTGGAATAATCCCACCGTCCTTTACAAATACAGGGATCCTGCTCAATCCGGGTGTTACTGTTATTATTTCACCATTTCCGGCAAGCTTCCCGGTATAAAAATCGTACCAGTTACCCTCCGGTAATATCACATTTCTTGAAGTCTGTCCGTTAAAAAGCGGTGCCACAAGAAGGTATTCCCCGGTCATATACTGATCTTTAATCTCCTTTGTGAGAGCTTCATAATATGGATTTTCCCCTGAATTATTATTCATAAGCTCTTTTGCCTTTTTTGTATTGAACCCCGGTTCCAGATTCATCCCATGGAAAGGTGGTGTACCTTCAAAATGGTATTTTGCAAATTCGCTGTACAGATATGGAATAAGCTGCATCCTGAGTAATGAATAATATTTTACATCTTTCTCAACATCGGGGAATGACCAGGGTTTTGTGCCGTCTGCCCACGCATTTATCATAGCCATCGGAGAGAAACAAACAGTCTGGATCCTCCTCAGCCACTCCTCACTTGAATCTGAACTTCTTACCTCAGGTGTCCATAAAACTCCGCAGAAACCACTGTTGATAAGCGCGGTAATAAAATCAGGATGGCTGTAATAGTCATTGTAGATAACATAGGGGAATGATGATCCGCCTCCGTTTGATGCCCTTGTAAGACCATAAGTCCTGGTATTGTTCTTCCTGAACATCTCTGTTGTACCCTTTTGAAGAAATAGTCCGTAAGTCTGCCTGAGTTGTTCAGCACTGTTCCCGGACGGAAACATGGCAACATCGGGCCACAGCCAGTTGTCGAAACCGTCATTTTCATCCAGTTTATATCCGCTTACTCCGATGCTTACCTGGCTTTTATAAAGCTGATTAATAAATATATCTCTCGATTCAGTAAGTGAGTGATCCGGCACAACTCCACCCCAAACCGTATGAGAGCCTGTAAAGGGCAAAATATCCTTATATATCGGGGATTCAGGTGAAACATAAGGATTTGTCCAGAGGTTTAACCTTATTCCCATCTCTTTCATGCGCATTACAAATGAGGCAGGATCAGGATATCTTGTCTTATCCCACTCGAAGGTACAGGGATAGGATTTGCTCTGCCATCCGGGTTCCAGTCCTATAAAATCAAGAGGGAAACCACGTTCCGCGAATATTTTAGCTTCCTCCTCGACCTGATCTGATGTATAAAGTGCAGGAACCCGTTGTGTAAAGCCCAGTCCCCAGCGCGGGGGCAAACAGCCGCCTCCGGAATAAAGGATGTATCTCCTCAATGCATCCATCGGAGTCGGACCGGCAAAAACAAATATTTCCACCCCAGGTGCAGGTACAAGAATTTCAACGGCATCAGAGTATGGCTCTGCTGTCCACTCCTTATCTGTATTCCTGTCAAGTGGGACCGGCGCTTCCGGACTATCTTTTCTTACAGCAGTTCCTGCATATACCTTAATATACCTGGAGCTGTTTATAAATACTCCATAGCCTTTTTCGGATAGATAAAATGGGACAGGAGCATGTGTGCGTCCATTATCTGATCTCCCGTAATGATCGACATGCAGCTGGAGTATTTTTCCTCTCTGAAAGATTGTTTTGAAATTCAATCCGAAGCCAAAGATCTGTTCTTCTTTTTCAAGTGGAAACCTAAGATATGTTTCACCATTAATAATTTCAGCTGAGATCTTATCCTGTAAAAAGGGGAAGCCACCAGCACCCAGTTTTTCAAGTCCTTTGGTAAAGGGCTTAATGCCAGCTGCATTAAAAAGATCCAGTTTGTCAGGGGTTCCTGTTACGGCTTTCCAGACGCTTGGCGCAACTTCAGTCCATGTTATTTTCTGAGGTCCGTTTTTTTGTGAACAGCCTGTTATAAGGAGGGTGAATAGGAACAATGCAATACATTTTTTCATCTGCTGAAAGTGAATATGATAAGGTCTTTAAAATAAACAAATATATTAGATTTGAATGTTCACATCATTGAAAAACACTATGGATTTCAAAATTTGGAAAAAGGATGTTTTTTGTTGCTGATTGTTATCGATTTGCATTAAATTTACATTCCTTGACAAGCCATTTAATATTAACTGAAAATTAAGATACTTACTTATGACAACACGCAGGGAATTTATACAAAAAACCGCACTCGGGGCAGCAGGTCTTACGCTGGGTGCAAAGAGTTATTCACGTATCATCGGGGCAAATGACAGAGTCCGCGTTGGAATAGTTGGTTTTTCCGATCGCTTCAGAGGTTCACTTGCCCCCCAGTTCTTAGCTCAGTCTAAGGAGTTAAACTTTGAGATAGTTGCTGTATCTGATCTCTGGAGCAAACGCCGTGATGAGGCAACAGCTTATTTCAGGGACAAAGGAGTTACGATAAGGACTGCACGTAACAATGATGAGCTTTACAGCGGAAAAGATACCGATGCAGTTATAATAAGCACAGCCGATTTTCAGCATGCCCTGCATCTGGCTGAAGCGGTGAGGGCAGGGCAGGATGCATATTGTGAAAAACCATTCGCGGAGACAATGGCTGACGCCAGGGAAGCTTTGAAGGCTGTGAAGGAGACGGGCAAAATTGTTCAGATTGGTTCACAGAGACGCAGTACTCCAAATTATATTGCTGCAAATGATTATATAAGGTCAGGCAAGTTTGGCAAAATCGTAATGGTCGAGATGTCGTGGAATGTCAACCAGCCGGGAAGATGGAGAAGACCTGCCCTGACAGGGGTAATAAAGGAATCTGAAACAGACTGGAAACGATTTCTGCTGAATCGTCCGGCCCAGCCATGGGATCCAAGAAAATATCTGGAATTCAGACTTTTCTGGCCATTTTCTTCCGGTATACCCGGACAGTGGATGGCTCACCAGATAGATACTGTCCATTGGTTTACAGGCATCAGCCATCCGAAAAGTGTTGCCGCTAACGGAGGAATTTACCTGTGGAAAGATGGCCGAACAAATTTCGATACAATGACAGCTGTTATGGATTACGGCGACCCTGCAGATAAGGATTCAGGCTTTCAGGTTGTTTATAGTTCAAGGTTTACGAATTCCGCTGGCGGTGTTAAAGAGATCTATTTTTCAAATGGCGGAACACTAAATCTGGATACAAACAAGATCACATCTGAAGGAGGACTGGAGGAAAATGATGCCAGTTCAATGAAGATGAAGCCTAATCTGCTCGAATCAATGGATCTGCCTGGCATAAAGGTTGAAACATCGGCCAATACCGGATCCGATCCTATGACCTATGCCCATATGAGGAACTGGATGGAGTGTGTCCGCACCAGGAAAAAACCCAATGCAGATGTAATGGCAGGTTATAACCATTCAATTGCGAATATTATGTGTACAGCAGCTCTGCGTACAGGAGAAAAAGCCTCCTTTGATGAGGCAAAACAGGAGGTGCTCGCAGGCGGAAAAGTATTTCAATATTGATTATTATTGTAAACCATGAGAACTGAAAAGGATATTTCATCCGTAAAGATATTGACAAGATCATTTGTGACTGCTCTTCTTATTGCTTCATCCATGACATTGAATGCACAGCAGTCAAAGGATCTGGATGTGAAACTGGTGAGGGTTGATGATAAGAATAGAGTGGACGTTATCATAGACGGGACACTCTTTACATCTTATCAGTATCCCGGAAATATTGAAAAACCGTTCTTATATCCTGTTATTTCGCCGAACGGGTCGGTTATCACAAGAGGCTTTCCGATAGAACCCCGCAAAGGAGAACGCGTTGACCATCCTCACCATCTTGGCATCTGGTTTAACCATGGGAATGTCAATGGTCTGGATTTCTGGAATAATTCATCGGCAATAGCTGCAGAAAAGAAGGATGAATATGGACATATAGCTGTTCAGAAAATCATTAAAGCAGAAAGCGGTAAAAAAGGGATTCTGGAGATAACAGCTAACTGGGATGACAATAAGGGCAATACCCTGCTGAAGGAAAATACAACCTGGTACTTTACCGGTAAAGGTGATATGCGAATAATTGACCATATAACATCTCTTACGGCTGTGAATGGCCCGGTTACCATCAACGACAGCAAAGAGGGGATGTTCGCCATCAGGCTTGACAGGGCTTTCGAGATGCCTTCTGATGAGCCGGTTGTTTTTACCGACGAAAAGGGTAATCCGACAACTGTTGGTGTAGTTGATAACAATGGAGTTACCGGGATGTATCTCTCCGCCAGCGGACTTAAAGGAGATGCCGTATGGGGTACCAGAAATGACTGGGTTCTGCTGACAGGCACCAAGGATAATGTACCAATAACAATCGGGATATTTGATAATCCGAAAAATCAGGGTTACCCGGCTTATGCCCATGCAAGGGGATACGGACTCTTTTCAGTGAATAATTTCGGACAGAATTCATATGATCCAAAAAAGGAAAAGGTGAAGTTTGTACTTCAGAAAGGCCAGTCAGTAAAATTGTGCCACAGGTTCATTGTGCAGTCGGGAAAGGAGATTACAGCTGAAGATGCGAATAAGATATTTGTAGAATTTTCGAAGACATATTAATCAATTATAACTAAAAATCGTAACAATGAAAAAATTAAATTTATTTAACCTGCCTTTTAAGGTGCTTCTTCTATTATGCTTTATTGCCTTGTCATTCAGAAGTTTCGGGGCAGCAAAACAGCAGTATTATGAGATCCGGATTTATACCATTTCAGGTCCTGCACAGGAGAAAATGGTTGATGCATATCTTAAGGATGCATATATTCCGGCCCTGCACAGAGCAGGCATTTCAAAGGTTGGGGTGTTCAAACCTGTTGAGACAGACACAGCCGGCTATGGCAAACTGGTTTATCTCTTTATTCCATTCAAGACTATGCAGCAATATGCTGAACTGCCTGGTATTCTTGAAAAAGATAAGGTGTACACTGCTGCCGGCAAGTCATTCGTGGATGCACCCTTCGATAATCCTCCATATCAGAGGCATCAGAGCATCCTCCTGAAGGCATTTCTCTTCATGCCGGAATTTGCTGCTCCAAGCTTTACAACCCCTGTGAGCGAAAGGATATATGAGCTGCGCAGCTATGAGAGTGCAACAGAGGCAAAGGCTGCCAAAAAGATCGATATGTTCAACCAGGGGGGAGAAATAGCTTTGTTTGAGAAGCTTAAGTTCAATGCTGTTTTCTATGGTGAGGCATTAGCCGGGAACCAGAAGCCGAACCTGATGTATATGACAACCTTTTCAGATATGAAATCACACGATGAGCTCTGGAAAGCCTTCGGCGGTTCACCGGAATGGAAGAAGATCTCAGGTCTGGAAGAGTATAAGAACACCGTTTCCACAATACATGTACATCTGCTTCACCCGACTTCGTATTCTGATTTTTAACCCCCCAACCCCCCCAAGGGGGGGCTAAATTCTACTGTTATGTTGTTATTTTAACCCCCCTTTGGGGGGCAGGGGGGCTAAACTCGCAGATAGATAAATTCTTACATTGCCGCCGGCAAATCTATCTTTGATAATGCATCTGCAATTTCAGCATCAGAAAGTTCATGATCCGGCAGGTTGCCTTCAAAGAACTTCTCATAGGCGGAAATATCGAAATGGCCATGACCGCTGAGGTTAAAAAGAATATTTCTTGACACCCCTTCCAGGTCAGCTTTTCTTGCCTCGTCGAGGGCACCTGCGATAGCGTAAGTCGATTCTGGAGCAGGAAGAATGCCTTCCGTTCTGGCAAAAAGCACACCTGCTTCAAAACATTCCCTCTGCATCTTCGCCTTTGCTTCGATTAATCCGTCTTTCAGCAGCTGGCTCACAAGAACTCCGGCACCATGATACCGTAAACCGCCTGCATGGATCTTCTCCGGGATATAATTATGTCCGAGAGTATACATAGGAAGGAGAGGGGTCATTCCAGCGGTATCGCCGAAATCATAGGTAAACCTGCCTTTAGTAAGTTTAGGGCATGAAGATGGTTCAACAGCAACCAGCCTTATATTCTTACCATGCTGTAACTTATCGCGAAGGAAGGGGAATGCGATTCCCGAGAAATTTGATCCGCCTCCGAAACAGCCGATAACAACATCGGGGTAATCTCCGGTCTTTTCCAGTTGAATCAAAGCTTCCAGTCCTATAATGGTCTGGTGAAGGATAACATGATTGAGTACACTTCCAAGAGAGTATTTTGTATACGGGTCCTGTACTGCAATCTCGATGGCTTCAGAGATCGCTATTCCAAGGCTGCCGGGAGAATCCGGATCTGATTCCAGTACTTTTCTGCCTGCTGCTGTCATGGTACTGGGCGATGGAACGACCTTGGCATTATAGGTATTCATCAGAAGCTTGCGCCCCGGCTTTTGTTCATAGCTGACCCTTACCATGAAGACCAGCAGCTCAAGGCCAAAGTGCTGACATGCAAAGCTCATTGCGCTTCCCCACTGACCAGCTCCTGTCTCGGTAGTGATCCTCCTTACTCCCTCCTTCTTGTTGTAGTAAGCCTGGGGAATAGCAGTATTGGCTTTATGTGATCCTGAATAATTGCCTCCTTCATACTTATAATATATTTTGCTTTTCGTTCCCAGTGCCTTCTCCAGTTCAACAGCCCTGAAGAGTGGTGACGGACGATAGGTATGGTAGAGACTAAGAACCTCATCAGGAATATCGATATATCTCTCCGATGATACCTCCTGTTTAATAAGTTCCATCGGGAAAATGGCGGCAAGGTCTTCCGGGCCCACCGGTTGTCTTGTTGAAGGATTAAGAGGGGGCAGCGGTTTGTTTGGCATATCCGCGACGATATTGTACCATTGCTTCGGCATCTCTTTTTCACTCAGGATGATCTTTCTTAGTTTTTCCATTTTTTTCGGTTTTTATGGTTTGTTCAAAATGTCAAATTAAAAAGAGCACGCTGTGAAAAGCGTGTTATGTTAGATTATTATTGAACTCATTCCCGGACAATTGCACCAAGGTGACGGATGTCATCAAAGAACCCGGGATACGATTTTGCTACACACTGGGAGTCTCTGATACTCACTTTTCCTGTTGCCCTGAGAGCAGCAACGGCAACGGCCATTGCAATACGGTGATCATCATGCGATTCAACACGGGCTCCGCTAGGCTGACCTCCCGTGACCTTCATGATATCACCTTCAATCCCGACACTGATATTCATCTTGCCAAACTCCGCTTTAAGCGCAGCCGCCCTGTCGCTCTCCTTGTAGATCAGCCTCGATACTCCCCTGATGGATGATATTCCGCTGGAATAAGCTGCCAGAGCAACAAGAGGAGGGAAGAGGTCTGGCGATTCCGTAGCATCAAAATCAAAAGCTTTTAATTCCGATCTGGAGATGTCTATCTGATCTTCGCGGACTTTCATCTTTGCACCCGCTTGTTCGAGAGCCTTGAGAATAGCCATATCACTTTGTTTGCTGTCGGCGTGAAGACCCTGAACATGCAAGTTGCCATTGACAGCACCTGCTACCAGCAGAAATGCTCCGCCGCTCCAGTCGCTTTCAACAGTATATTTTCTGGGTGTATACACCTGTCTTCCCGGGTATTGTGAAGAGTTCATAACCTGAGTACTCTACTACGATGCCAAACGACCTGAGCAACTGGATAGTCATGTCGATATACGGTTTGCTCTTGAGGTTTTTTACAATTATCTCAGAGTCTCTCTCTGCAAGTGGCAGAGCCATGAGCAGACCAGTCAGCAGCTGACTGCTTACCGACCCGTCGATTTCCAGGCGTCCTCCCCTGATAGGTCCCTGGATTGTAAGAGGAAGAAAGCCACCAGTTGATGAACACTTGACACCTAACTGGCTCAGGGCATCCTCAATCATGCCCATCGGTCTTTTTTTAAGGGAATTTGCGCCCACCATTGTAATCTCAGCAGGATACAATGCAGCGATGGGAGAGAACATCCTGATTGCCAGTCCTGATTCTCCGCAATTCAGCTTCTCCTCTTTCAGTATCCTGGCGCCCTCGATTCTCAGTTCCCCCGGCTTCGGATCCAGTTTCGCCCCGAGACCGCAGGCAATGCTCATGGCAGCAAGGGAATCGTCGCAATACGATGGATTGAAGATAGTGCTTTGCCCGTCAGCAAGTAAAGCAGCTGCAATTGCACGCTGCGTCATACTCTTTGATGAAGGGGCTTTTATTTGTCCTTTTACTTCCGAGGGTTCTACACATCTTTCCATGAATATCTGAATGTATTATTTTTTTTCTGCAGTATCTTTCACGCCGTTATTCATTACCTTCATCTGATGGTTGATGGACTCCTGGTGAATAGCCTTGAATATTGCATCTATCAGTTCAGGGCTGAGTCCCTTCTCCTTCCCCTTGATGATAGCTTTTCTTATAATTTCATCCCATCGAAGGCTCTGCAAGATAGTGATATTATTTTCCTTTTTATAACGTCCGATAGTTTCTGCTACTTTCATTCTTTTTTCCATCAGGTCAAGCAGATGATCATCGTAGATATCGATCTGTTGCCTGAGTTCTCCAAGCACATCAAGCAGCTTTGGATCTGACGTTTCAGCACTGCGGTAAATGAGTCTGCTGAGGAGCTCTTTCAGATCATTTGGTGTGATCTGCTGGGCGGCATCACTCAGGGCTTTTGAGGGATTGATATGAGACTCGAGCATCAGGCCGTCGAAGTTCAGGTCCATTGCTTTCTGAGATATCTCATGCAGAAAATGTCTGGCACCTCCAATATGACTGGGATCGCAGATAATTGGCAATTCGGGAATCCTCCTGCGAAGTTCAATTGGCAGCTGCCAGTTGGGTTGATTCCTGTACACGGTCTTTTCGTATGAAGAGAAACCCCGATGAATAGCTCCAATCCTTGTAATCCCGGCCCTTGCAATACGTTCGATGGCGCCTATCCACAATTCGATGTCGGGGTTTATAGGATTTTTAACAAGTACCATTACGTCTACTCCCTGGAGCGCATCGGATATCTCCTGTACCGTAAACGGGTTAACTGATGTTCTGGCACCTATCCACAGCATGTCGATACCGTACTTAAGTGCTTCATAGACATGCTTTTCATTCGCCACTTCAGTGCCGACAAGCAATCCGGTCTCCTGTTTGACCCTCCGGAGCCATTTAAGTCCTTCACTGCCTACTCCTTCAAAGGAATTGGGCCGTGTCCGCGGTTTCCATATACCGGCACGATATACGCTGACCTGGTTAATTTCAGCCAGCTGTCTTGCGGTCTCCATAACCTGTTCCTCTGTTTCGGCGCTGCACGGGCCTGATATGAGGAAAGGCCTGCCTTTATAACCTCTCCAGTCTTTAATCTGAGGATTCTCAAGCTTCACTTCCATAGTTTTATTGTTTTATTAATTCAAAATTTTCCTGATTTTATTTGCCTCTTCCATAAGCAGTTTTAACCCATTGATATCTTTTTCGGTTATCATCTTTCTGAAAGAGTTCATCTTCTCAATATATGTATCCATAACCTCGAGGATAAACTCAGAATTCTCCACGAAGATAGGCGCCCATGTCTCTCCGTTACTCTTGGCAAGCCGGACAGTACTTTCAAAACCACCACCGGCCAGTGCGAGTATGTTTTGCTCTTCATGCTCCTTGTCCAGCACACATAAGGCAAGAGAGAATGAAGTGATATGCGAAATATGCGAAATATAGGCCACATGCACATCGTGATCGCTGGAATTCATATACACTTTATGCATGTTGAGGATATCAAGCATTTTCTCAATGAGATCAAGAGCATCAGGATCGCTAAGCTCCCTGTCGCAGATGATGGCATTTTTATAGTCAAAAAGCTTTCCGACTGCGGCCAGCGGACCTGAATATTCCGTTCCTGCCATAGGATGAACCGCAACATACCGCCCTCGGGCAGGATGATTTTTTGAAGATTCGGCAATACTAGCCTTTGTTGAGCCCATGTCCGTCACCACTTTTGAAGTGCCTGCAATCCTGTCCAGAATGCCAGGCAGCATCGAACAGTTTGTATTGACAGGAGTGGTCAGAATGATAAGATCACTTTTGTCAATTGCATTTTCAAGAGTGTCATTCTCATCGACCAATCCGCAAAGCAGGGCTATATTCTGATGATGCATATTGTTATCAACTCCTATTATCCTGTCTGCAAACCCTCTCTTGCGGAGATCAACCACCAGTGATCCTCCTATCAACCCTATTCCAATAACTGCAATTGTCATGTTTTGTTTAATTAACTGGTAATATTATTAAATGTTCTTATCCAAAAACCCACCCCTGACCCCTCCAGGGAGGGGAACCTCCTGAACTTGCTTCCTCTTTCGCCCTGCGCCCTGAGCCGAGCCCTGCGCCCTGAGCCCTGAGCCCTGAGCCTTTCACCCCAGCTTCATTATCCTCTCCTTCGCCTCCTTCAGTCTTTGCTCCGTGGCACAGAGTGAAATACGAATATACCTTGCTCCATTGTCCCCGAAGATAAACCCCGGAGTGATGAAGACATGGGTTTTATTCAATATTCCCTCGATATATTCCTCACAGTTCTTTATGCTTTCGGGAATACGTCCCCAGAGAAAAAGACCAACCTGGTTCTTGTCATATCTGCAATCAAGAATATCCATAATTTCCTCAACACTCTTCCGTCGTTTCGCATAGACGGCATTGACAGTTTCATACCATGATTCCGGATTATTAAGTGCTTCGGCGGCAGCCATCTGCATAGGTAGGAACATGCCGGAATCCATATTGCTTTTAACCTTAAGGATCTCCTTAATATAATCGCTGTGGCCTGCTACCATTCCTATGCGCCATCCTGCCATGTTCTGTGATTTGCTCAGAGAGTTAAGTTCGAGAGCAGTATCCCTGGCACCGTCCACTTCAAGAACACTATGATAATCCTTATTCAGGATGAAACTGTAGGGGTTGTCATTACAAAGCAGTATGCTGTGTCTTCTGGAAAAAGCAACCAGCTTTTCAAACAGCTGAACTGTACCTTTTGTTCCTGTTGGCATGTGCGGATAGTTGATCCACATCATCTTAACCCTGCTCAGATCGCTTTTTTCAAGAGCTTCCAGGTCGGGAAGCCAGCCCTGCTCTTCCTTGAGGTCATATTTTCTGACAATCCCTCCTGCAAGATTTGTGACAGATGAATATGTCGGATACCCCGGATCCGGTATAAGCACCTCATCTCCGGGGTTGACAAATGCCATGGTGATATGCATTATACCCTCCTTGCTTCCCATAAGCGGGAGGATCTCATTATCGGGGTTAAGTCCGACATGGAAATATTTATTATACCACTCAGCAAATGCTTTCCTGAGAGCAGGTACTCCTGTATAGCTCTGATAGCCATGCGATTCTGGTCTGACAGCAAATGAGATAAGAGTTGCTATTGTATTATCCGAAGGGGCCTGGTCGGGGCTTCCTATACCAAGATTAATGATATCTGCACCTTCTTTCCGCATCCTGTCAATCTGAGCAAGTTTTTGAGAGAAGTAGTACTCCTGCACCTTGCCGGTCCTGTCAGCTGGTTTAACTTTCATATAACATATCTCCTTTAAAATAGACACCGAGGATCTCCAGATTGCTGGTATACTTTGCCAGTACCCTCCTTATGACCTCGGATTTTGTATTCTTATTCAGTTCAAGATCAAGATAGAACATATATTCCCACTCGCCATTATAACGTGGTACCGATTGTATCTTCGACAGGTTTATCTGCAATTCCGCGAGCTTGACAAGCACTTTTGCAAGAGATCCTGGCTTATGTCCTGTTGAAAAGCATATTGATACCTTGTTTCCTTTTGTATTGCCTTTTTCTTCGCTTCCGATAACATGAAACCTTGTATAGTTCTGTTTATATGTCTCTATGCCTTCGGCAAGCAGATCAAGACCATATATATCCGCGGCAATTGCAGGAGCTATGGCCGCAACACCAGCCAGCTGGTTTTCGCTGACCTGTCTGGCACTCCCTGCTGTATCATCACTCTCGATGAGAGTCATGCCGGGAAACTGGTTCAGAAAAGTCATACACTGGGCCAGAGCTATAGGATGAGACCTTATCTCTCTTATATCAGTGATTTGCTGTCCCGGCAGTGCCATCAGGTTTTGCCTTACCCTGAGGTTATGTTCTCCAAGTATCTTTAGTCCGGATTCGCGGATCAGTGTATAATTATAGAGTATGCTGCCTGACCTGGCATTCTCGATAGCCATAACTGCAAAATCGGCCTCCCCGTCTTTTACGGTATTCAATGTCAGGTCGAATGTTGAGCATGGAACCAGTTCAATATCATCATAACTGAAATACTGCCTTGCTGCAACTTCGTGAAAACTTCCATGCTCTCCCTGTATGGCTACCTTCATAATCAAACTGTATTAAAAAAGCAAGGGCCCCTTTTCGGGACCCTTGCTTCATATAAATATTATTTATCTGTATACAAAAATCCCTATCTCTTTTTAAAATAAAAAAAGAAGTAATAAAAGGAGATAAAATTTTTGTGTGCAATATTCATTTGTCTGGTTTTTCAGCTTGCAAAATTATATATTTCTTTTAATAAAGCAAAGAAAAATTCATAAAAAGAGTTGATTTTGTTTAAAATTAGCAAGTTATTTATGATTTTTCTGTTTAAGTACTCTTTTACCCCCAATACCAATTCCTTTCTGCTTCTTTTTCCCTAATCTCCAGACCCCAAAGCCGTCAACCTAATGGTAGTAATGCAAATGCAGAGTATACAAAAAGTCTCCCCTCCTTTTGAAGGGGGCTGAGCGTTAAGAATTTGCCCTGAGGGCAAATTTAGCGAAGAGCCAGGCCATAGCGAAGGCGCCGGGACAATTGATTATCTGATTTTTACAAGATTCATTTCCCGGCCGGGGTGGTTGATTTATTTCTTTTTTTTACCTTTATATCTATGAAAAACAAAAACCTCTTCAACAGAAAAGACCTTAAATCTTTCAGATCATCTCTCAGGAACAAGGCTACTTCGGCAGAGGTAGCATTAGGGGACATTTTAAAATCAAAACAACTTGACAAATCAACCACCCCGGCCGCAAACAAATTTTGCAACATCTTGACCATTATTGTACTGCGGCCGCCCCTCCTTCAAAAGCTACTCTTTATCACATCTTCCTTGGATAACTGTATACAGTGAATCAATCGGATGTGAATATGCATAAGATTCTCATGAGATCGGAATACAAGCCTTAAGTTAGGAGGCGATTCGGCGATGAACAGATTTTTTTTGAAATCATGGACGAAGCGCCGCGATTCAAATGAACTTATTCCATGCAGCAAGAATATCTAATCGAATCACCGCCGTTTCCGTGATTATACTCTGCATCTTCAGCCTAAATGAATGCGAGGGATTAGCTTCAAAAGGAGGGGAGAATATCATGACCTAACTGAATTTCAACATTATAATCCGTTTGCCTTTAATGATCCTCCCGGTAAAACCTTTTTCAGACTCATTAGG
Source organism: uncultured Bacteroidales bacterium (assembly GCA_963782945.1). GTDB lineage: Bacteria > Bacteroidota > Bacteroidia > Bacteroidales > VadinHA17 > LD21. The sequence continues at coordinate 179,428 of CAWALO010000021.1, read as the reverse complement.
TTGACTGCTATTGTGTTGTAAGGTGTAAGCACCGAGCCACAGAGATTATTTATGCCTCTCCTTCAGCACCTCCTCAATGCTCTGCAGATTAATTCCCTTGGCTTTCAGGAGTATAAGCAGATGATACAACAGATCGGCGGCCTCATTTTTGAACAGGTCAATATTGTCATCCTTTGATTCAATGACCAGCTCCACAGCTTCTTCCCCGACTTTCTGAGCCATTTTATTAATACCTTTTTTGAATAGCTTATTGGTATATGATTCAGCGCTGTCATCGTCAATGCGTTGATTTATTACCTGTTCCAGCTTATATATAAATCCCTTTGGGGTCTCCTCCGCGAAGCAGGAGGTGCTTCCTGTATGGCACACTGGTCCGGCCGGCTTTGCTTTGATAAGAATTGAATCATTATCGCAATCGGCCCGGATTGATTCTACAAACAGCCAGTTTCCGGAAGTTTCGCCTTTGGTCCATAACCGGTTTTTGCTGCGGCTGAAAAAGGTTACCTTATTCTCGCGGCTTGTTATTTCAAAAGCCTCTTTATTCATATAGCCCACCATCAGTACCTGGAGAGTGCTGCTGTCCTGAATCACTGCAGGGACTAAACCATTGCCTTTACTAAAATCGGGTTGTATCATAATCTTACAAATATATTTTCTTTCATTAAATACCTCTTCAGGTCCCTGATATCTATCTCCCCGAAGTGAAATATACTGGCAGCCAGAGCGGCACTGACGCCTGTATTATAAAATACCTCTTTGAAGTGAGCCATTGATCCCGCACCACCTGATGCTATAACTGGAATATTTACGCTTCTGCTCACCTCTCCGGTTATATCAATCGAGAATCCTGTCTTTGTCCCGTCATTATTCATCGATGTAAGCAGTATTTCACCTGCACCCAGTTCCTCTGCCCTGCGAGCCCAGCTTGTTGTTCTCAGCGGGGTTGGCGTGCGCCCCCCGTTTACAAAGACTATCCACTCATCATCAACAAATTTAGTGTCAATTGCAACCACGATGCACTGATTTCCGAACTCTCCTGCCAGTTCAGAGATCAATTCCGGCCTTTTTACAGCAGCGGAATTTACAGTCACTTTATCAGCACCTGCCTTGAGGAGGTTTGCAACATCTTCGACAGTATCCGTTCCTCCGCCAACTGTAAATGGAATATTGATCTCCGCTGCAATTCTTTCCACCAGGCCGATAAGGGTTTTCCTGTTCTCAATTGTTGCAGTTATATCGAGGAATACAAGTTCGTCAGCACCCTGATTTACATAAGCTTTTGCGAGTTCCACCGGATCACCGGCATCGACCAGATTAATGAAATTAACACCTTTTACTGTTCGCCCGTCTTTGATATCAAGACATGGAATAATTCTTCTTTTTAACATTGGCTCCCCAGTTCTTTTAATGTAATCCTGCCCTCATAAAATGCCTTGCCGATAATAACTCCTTCGCATCCGGTTGCCCTCAGCTCATCCAAATCTTTCATGGACGAAATTCCTCCGCTTGCAATCAGATTTATCTTAACTTTTTCAAGGATCTCCCGGTACAGACCGGTTGCAGGTCCTTTCAGCATTCCATCCCTGTCAATATCGGTACATATTGTATATTCAACACCTTTACTCTGATATTCTGATAAAAAGCTGATCAGATCCTTGTCAGAGTTTTCCAGCCAACCGCCTGCAGATATTTTCCTGTCTTTATAATCGGCTCCCAGGATCAGCTTTTCGGGACCATACTCCGACAGCCAGCTTATAAACAATCCGGGATCGGTAACAGCAATGCTGCCTGCAGTCACTTGTCCTGCACCAGCATTGAATACCATTCTCAGATCCTCATCGCTCCTGATGCCACCTCCAAAGTCTATTTTCAGGGTTGTATGTCCCGCGATCTTTTCGAGGATCTTAAGATTCTCAATTTTTTTATTCTTTGCACCGTCAAGATCAACAAGGTGAAGGAATTTCAGACCGCTATCCTCAACCTCCCTGGCTACTTCCAGCGGATCTTCATTATAAATTTTTTTTGTATCGAAGTCTCCCCTTGTCAGTCGGACACATTTCCCTCCGATTATATCCAGTGCAACTATTATCCTCATAACTCAAGGAAATTTTTCAGGATCTTTTCACCAACAGCTGCCGATTTTTCAGGATGAAACTGGGTTGCATAAAAATTATCTCTCGCCATAGAGGCACTGAAGGGCAGTATGTAGTCGCATGTGGCTGAAGTACAGGCAGATATTTCCGCATAGTAACTATGGACATAATAGACATCATCATCTGCAGAAATGTTTTTAAATAATTCCCCCTTCATAGTGAGGAAATTATTCCAGCCCATGTGGGGTATCTTATCTACCGGAGGAAACAACCGAACATCTGAATCGAAAATTTCAAGGCATCGGGTATTGGCTTCCTCAGAGAACCGGCACATCAGCTGCAGGCCCAGGCAGATGCCCAGTACTGGTTGTTTCAGAGATCTTATCGTATTATCAAGCCCTCTCGCCCTTAGATATTGCATTGCAGAACTGGCTTCTCCAACACCAGGAAAGATCACTTTATCAGCATTATTCAATTCTGCGGGATCGTCTGTTATAATACTTTCAAATCCCAGACGTGTAAGTGCATTCTGGACCGATTTTATATTTCCTGCATTATACCTGATAATTGCGATCATAATTTCCCTTTCGTACTTGGAAGATTGTAGTTATCTGTTTGTTTAACAGCCATTTTTACAGCTTTTGCAAAAGCTTTGAATATCGCTTCTATCTTATGGTGTTCATTCTGTCCGTCAGCTCTGATAATCAGATTGCATTTGGCATTATCGCTGAATGATTTAAAGAAGTGAAAGAATAGTTCCGATGGCATTTCTCCGATCTTGTCGCGTAAAAATTCCACCTCCCAGACCAGCCAGGGCCTGCCACCGAAATCAAGAGCTACCTGGGCAAGGCAGTCATCCATTGGCAGCACGAAGCCATATCTCTCAATACCTTTCTTACCACCTATAGCCTTTAGCATTGCCTCTCCGAGAGTGATAGCCACATCCTCAACAGTATGATGTTCATCAACATACAAATCTCCGTTTACATTTATTGTAAGATCAAGGTTTCCATGTCTGGCAATCTGCTCAAGCATATGGTCAAAAAAACCAATACCGGTGGAGATGTTGCTTTTTCCGGACCCGTCGAGGTTTACATCAATATGAATCTGAGTCTCGGCTGTTTTTCTTTCGATTTCCGAACTGCGTGGCATCTGTTTGAGATATTTATAGATCTCATTCCAGTCGTTGGTGCAAAAATCTGCATCAGATAATTTCTCCCTGCTTATCAATATAGACTTGCATCCCAGGTTCTTAGCCAGTTCAATATCTGTCTTCCTGTCACCAATAACGAAAGAGGCATCCAGATCGACTCCCCCGGCGAGGTATTTTACCAGCATTGCAGTACCAGGCTTTCGGGTAGGAGCATTGTCGGCAGGCAGGGTCCTGTCAATGAAAATCTCCCGGAATACAACACCTTCACCCTTAAGGATCTCCAGCAACTTGTCTTGTACGGGCCAGAAGGTCTCTTCAGGAAACTGATCTGATCCAAGTCCATCCTGATTTGTAACCATCACAAGCTCAAAATCCGTCTCTTTTGCAATAAGCGACAGGCATGATATTGCAGCTGGCAGAAAAACCATTTTCTCAAAACTATCGACCTGCTCGTCAGCAGGCTCCGCAATTATAGTTCCGTCCCTATCAATAAATAGTACTTTTTTCATATTGAAATAGACTTTAGTGCATTAATAAGTTTGTTATTCTCTGACGGCTTACCAACAGTTATCCTGAGGCAGTTTCCAATAACACTGCTTCGGTTCCTGACGATTATGCTTTTATCAATCAGAGTATTATATATGTAATTTGCGTTCTTTACCTTTAAGAGCAGAAAGTTCGCATCTGATGGATAAACCATCTCGGTTAACCCGATTTTTTTCAGTCTTTCGGCAAGTCTCTCCCTTTCTGCCTTAATCTTTTTTACCTGTATCCTGTATACATCAGTTTTTCCTAATCTCACCAAAGCGGCTTTCTGATTGATGGTACTAATATTATATGGCGGTTTCACCTTATTAAAATACTGAATAATTTCAGGATCTGAAAATGCCATCCCAACTCTTACTGAAGCAAGTCCTAATGCTTTGCTGAAGGTCTGCATCACTATCAGGTTGTTGTATTTCCCGATAAGCTTCATGAATGAGGGCTTCTCGCTGAAATCAATGTATGCCTCATCGATAACCACTATTCCGCTGAATTTTGAGATAATATATTCAACATCTGCATAATTCATCGAATTACTTGTCGGATTATTGGGAGAACAGATGAAAATCAGCTTGAGATTTTTATCTGACAGGAATGGTTCCGTTTTTCTGAGATCGATCTGAAAACTCTCATTCAGAGGGATCTTAATAACTTTAACATCATTGACGGATGCAGAGACCTCGTACATACCATAGGTAGGAGTGAAGGTGAGTGCGCTGTCGGTTCCCGGGTTACAGAAGATTCTGAAACAGAGATCAATAATCTCATCACTCCCGTTTCCCAGAAATATTTTTTCTTCCTCAATGCCTTTAAATTGTCGAAACAGAAGCTTTCAGCTCCTTCTGATGCGGATCAGGATAACGGTTCAGATTCCCATAAGGATTTTCGTTGGCATCCATAAATATTCCTGAACTGCCCTGAAATTCATCCCTGGCACAGGAATAGGGGGTAAGTCTGATGACATTTTCCCTGACAAGACTTTTTATATCAGCCATTGCTTAAACTTTTAAGTCTCACACTCACTGCATTTCTGTGACCATTCAGAAATTCGGCTTCCGCCATTATTTCTATTGCTGGTCCAAGATTCCTTATCCCATCCCCGGATATCTCCTGGAAGGTTACCTTCTTCAGGAAGCTATCGGCTGATACGCCGCTGTAATTCCTTGCGAATCCGTTTGTTGGCAGTGTATGGTTTGTTCCTGAGGCATAATCTCCCGCGCTTTCGCAACTGTACTGACCAAGGAATACTGAGCCTGCATTTATAACTCTTTCTGACAGGCTTTGAGGTTCAGAAGTATTTATGATAAGGTGTTCGGGTGCATAAAGATTACTGAAATCCATGCATTGATCCAGTGAAGAAAGCTGTATTAGCCTGCTGTTCCCAAGGGCTTTCCCTGCAATCTCATTTCTTGGCAGTGATTCCAGCTGCTTTTCGATCTCATTTTTTACTTTTTCAATCATATCAATGCTATCGGTCAGGTAAATAACCTGGCTGTCAGCTCCATGCTCAGCCTGCGACAGCAGATCGGCAGCAATAAATTCAGGATTAGCTTTAGCATCAGAAATTACAAGCACTTCGCTTGGACCGGCAGGCATATCGATGGCAACACCCTCTTCCTGAACAATTTCCTTCGCTTTGGTAACAAACTGATTACCCGGTCCGAATATTTTGTATGTCTTTGGAATGCTCTCCGTTCCGTATGCCATTGCAGCAATCGCCTGGGCTCCGCCTGTTTTATAAATATCTGTTATACCGATGAGCTGTGCCGTCCACAGGATCAGAGGATTGATTTTTCCATCTTTCCCCGGAGGTGAACAGATGATGATCTCTTTGCATCCTGCAAGTTTTGCAGGGATCCCAAGCATCAGCACAGTAGAGAAAAGAGGAGCGCTGCCCCCCGGAATATAGAGTCCGACCTTTTCTATTGCAATGCTTTTTCTCCAGCATCGAACACCTTTGACAGTTTCAACGGGAGCTTCTGTAATGAGCTGGGCTGAGTGAAACCTCTCAATATTTTCCCTGGCTGTATTTATTGCACGTTTTATCTGTTCAGAAACCAGTCGTTCTGATTCCTTTATCTCCTCTTCTGAAACCTTCAGATTTCCAGGCTTGACTCCATCGAATTTTTCTGAATAGTAGTAAACAGCTCTGTCTTTTTCAGATTTTACTCTATTAAGAATTTCCCTGACCTTTTCTTCAAGATCACTTTTACTTATTGACGGACGCCGGCAAAGGCTTTCCCATTCGGCCTTTTCCGGAAGGATGATTGTCTTCATTACAATATCATTTTTTCAATCGGGATTACCAGAATACCTTCAGCCCCTGCTTCTCTCAGCTGATCAATACTATCCCAGAACTGATCCTCCTTCACTACCGAGTGTATGCTGCACCAGCCTTTATTGACAAGGGGGATTATTGAGGGGCTTTTCATCCCCGGCAGGATTGAACAGATCTTTTTGACAGCTGATTCCGGTGCATTCATAAGAATATATTTGTTCTCCTTTGCTTTAATGACAGACCTTATTCTGAAAATAAGCTTTTCGAGTATCTCCTTTTTTCCGTCATCCAGGTTTTTATTGCCTATTATGACAGCCTGACTCTTAAGGATAGTTTCTACTTCATGCAGTCCATTGGTAAGCAGAGTACTTCCCGAGCTTACAATATCGCATATGGCATCAGCAAGACCTATTCCGGGAGCGATTTCAACACTGCCGCTTATCTCTTCTATTTCGGCTGTAATATTATTCTTCGTGAAGAAGTCGGAAAGGATCTTCGGGTAGCTCGTCGCCACTTTTTTATTCATAAAGAACTGTGGTCCGGTATATTTTTCTTCTTTAGGTATAGCAAGGCTCAGCCGGCAACTGGCAAAACCGAGTTTTTCCATTATATCTACATCCTTGTTCTTTTCAAAGACCATATTCTCTCCAAGAATTCCGATATCGGCTACCTGCTGTTCAACATACTGAGGGATATCGTCATCTCTCAGGAACAAAACCTCAACGGGAAAATTTGAGGCAGAAGTTTTAAGAACACTTATTCCGCCTGCGAATTTTATACCGCATTCCTCGAGTAATTTCTTGGAATTATCACTCAGCCTTCCGCTTTTTTGAATTGCTATTTTCAGTACGCTCATTTTTCTTATAATTAAAAAACCCGCCTGATCTGCTCAGACGGGTCTATGATATCTTAATATTTACACATATCATTATCTCCTCGCCTGAAAGCAAGTCCCTGAATGATGATAATGTGAAGTTTTGTAAATCATTGCTTAAAATTGTGAATGCAAAATTAGTAAAAATTTAATAACTATTACAATTTACAGCAGAAACATGCAAAAATATAGTAAATAATCCATTTTAGCCCCCCCCCGGGGGGGGGTAGGGGGGGTTATACTCTTTCAGCTACAAGGTCTCCGACTTCTGTTGTTGAGTAACCCATTTTACCGGCTCCCATATCTTTCAGTTTGTTGGCAGTAACATCCATAATGGCATTTTCCACTGCACGGGCAGCTTTTTCTTCGCCAAGATGTTCCAGCATCATTCCTCCGCAGGCGATAGAGGCCAGCGGATTAATAATATTCTTGCCGGTATATTTTGGAGCGGAACCACCGATAGGCTCGAACATTGATACGCCATAAGGATTGATATTGCCTCCGGCAGCTATACCCATACCCCCCTGAGTTATTGCTCCGAGGTCGGTTATGATATCTCCGAACATATTGGTTGTGACAATCACATCGAACCATTCAGGGTTTTTTACCATCCACATGCATGTTGCATCAACGTGGTAATATTCGCGTGTGATATCAGGATATTCTGCTTTGCCGATTTCATGGAAAGCTCTCTCCCACAGATCAAAAACAAAAGTTAGTACATTTGTTTTTCCGCAAAGTGCCAGTGTTTTTTTCTTGTTTCTTTTTCTTGTGTAATCAAAGGCATAACGAAGACAACGATCCACCTGCATGCGTGAGTAGACCATATTCTGCATTGCCACCTCATTCGGAGTGCCTTTCATCATTACACCGCCGCTCCCTGTATATACGTCACCTGAATTTTCCCTTACAACAACATAGTCAATATGTTCCGGGCCTTTATCCTTAAGCGGGGTTGCAACTCCCGGGTAGAGTTTAATCGGACGGAGGTTTATATACTGATCAAGATCAAACCTGAGTTTCAGGAGTATGCCTTTTTCAAGGATCCCTGGTTTCACGTCCGGATGTCCGATTGCACCCAGGAAAATTGAATCGAACTTTTTTAGCTGTTCTGAGGCCGATTCCGGCAATACTTCTCCGGTTCTCAGATAACGTTCACCTCCGAAGTCAAACTCTTCGTAATTAATTTTGAAACCGAATTTTGATGCAACGGCGCTTAGTACTTTCTGACCTTCCCTTACAACCTCGGGACCGGTGCCATCACCGCCAATAACTGCAATATTATAAGATTTGCCCATAAATTTGTTTATGTTAATTTAAGATTATTGATTTAATATGGAATAGTATTTAAAATTTTGAGATTTATGCCGTGGCGGACCTTAGTTCTTTCACTTGCAGCCCTTCCATAATATTGAGCATCCTTTCAGTGGCCTTAATGGCCGATTCAGTCTGGTCAGCATCCAGTCCCTTGGTTTTGAATTCCTTGCCTTTGTAATCCCATGTTATTACTGTCTCAACAAGAGCATCTGTAGCCCCTCCGGGTGGTATTGATACCTCGTAGTCGATAAGCATCGGATATTGTTTGCCAAGCTTGTCGTAGATATTCCGTAAAGCTTTCATAAAGGCATCATACTGTCCGTCACCCGATGAAGTTTCCTGGTACAGCTGGCCATCTATTTCAATCTGTATGTTGGCGGATGGTTTTAAACCATATGACAGGGAAAGGGAGTAGTTTTTGATGAAGATCTTATAGTTGCTCTGGTCATTGCCAAGAACATCAGCAATTATAAATGGCAAATCCTCGGCAGTGACATTCTCTTTTTTATCACCGAGTTCAATTACTCTCTGGGTTACTTTAGTAAGCGATTCGGGGTTAAGAAACAGTCCGAATTCCTCGAGGTTTTTTCTTACAGTTGCCTTGCCTGATTGTTTGCCCAGGGCATATTTTCTCTTTCTTCCGAAACGTTCAGGCAGGAGGTTATTGTAGTATAGATTATCCTTGCTGTCTCCGTCGGCGTGAACGCCGGATGTCTGTGTATAGACATTCTCGCCGATAACAGGCTTGTTTACTGGAATACGTATCCCGCTGAATGTCTCAACAATCTTGCTAACGTTTGTGATCTCAAATTCGTTGATTGCTGTCTCAGCATTAAGCTGATCACGCATTATGGCTATTACGCTTGAAAGAGGAGCATTTCCTGCTCTTTCTCCCAGGCCATTGACTGTTGTATGGATTCCCCTGATTCCTGCTTTTACTGCTGAATAGACATTGGCCACAGCCAGGTCATAATCATTGTGTGCATGGAAATCAAAGTGGAGAGCAGGATAACGGTCAATTACCTTTTTACAAAAATCGTATGTCTGTTCCTGGTTAAGGATCCCAAGGGTGTCGGGGAGCATGAATCTCTGAATATTATCATTTTTCAATGCTTCGAGCATATAGAATACGTACTCCTCCGAATTTATCATTCCGTTCGACCAATCCTCAAGATAAATATTTACCTGCATGTCGAGAGCTTCTGCCTTGCTGATAATCTCCCTGATGTCTGCCACATGCTGATCTGGTGTTTTTCTCAGCTGTTTTTCAAGATGCCTGAGAGATCCTTTGCAAAGAAGATTCACAACTTTGCCTCCTGCGTCATTGATCCAGTTGAGTGAAATGTCTCCGTCAACAAAACCAAGTACCTCTACCTTTCTGTGAAGGTTATTATGCCGGGCCCATTCAGTTATTTTACTGAGGGCTTCAAACTCTCCTGATGAGACCCTTGCTGAGGCAACTTCAATTCTGTCAACCTTGAGATCTTTCAGAAGAAGTTTTGCTATATGCAGCTTTTCGAGCGGTGCATATGATACTCCCTGAGTCTGTTCACCATCCCTGAGGGTAGTATCCATTATTTCAACTCTCATCTTGCCAGACTTTTATTGTTTTCATAAACGGCTATCATATCCTTCATGCTGAGAAGGAAATCTATATCGTCAAGTCCCTTGAGAAGGCATTCTTTCTTGTAGGGATTTATCGCAAAATGTACGGAATCTCCTGTTGAGAGAATTGTAAAGGTCTGTTTTTCAAGATTAATATTGACTTTTGTGGAAGGATCCTTCTGTATAAGTTCATGCAGCTTCTTAAGAAGCTCATCAGGTATAACTATTGGCAGAAGCCCGTTATTGAGTGAGTTATTCATAAAGATATCGGCAAAGAAGCTTGAAATAACAGCTCTGAATCCGTAGTCAAAGATGGCCCATACAGCATGTTCCCTGCTGGAGCCGCTTCCGAAATTCTTACCGGCTACAAGAACTTTCCCGCTGAATACGGGATTATTCAGAACAAACTCACTGTTTGGTTCTCCTGATTTTTTATATCTCCAGTCGCGGAAGAGGTTGTTCCCAAATCCCTCTCTGGAAGTTGCGCTCAGAAACCTTGCCGGTATAATCTGATCTGTATCCACATTTTCGAGGGGAAGAGGAACACAAGTTGACTCAAGAATATCAAATTTAACTTTTGCCATCTCAGATTATATTTTAACGTTATTTTCTTCAGTAATAAACTCACGAGGATCGGAAATCCTTCCTGTAATAGCCGCTGCAGCTGCGGTGAGCGGGCTTGCAAGAAGTGTTCTTGCGCCTGGCCCCTGCCTGCCTTCGAAGTTCCTGTTTGATGTTGATACTGCATATTTGCCTGCCGGGATCTTGTCCTCATTCATTGCCAGGCATGATGAACAGCCAGGTTGTCTTACAATAAATCCGGCATTTTTATAGATCTCGATCAGCCCTTCTGCTGCCATCTGTTCCTCTACTTTCTTTGAGCCTGGAACAATAAGAGCTTCTATGTTCGGAGCTTTCTTTCTTCCCTTGATTATTTGGGCGAATGCACGGAAATCCTCTATTCTTCCATTTGTACAACTCCCGATGAATACATAGTCAACAGGATGGCCAAGAAGCTTCATCCCGGGCTTAAGTCCCATGTAATCAAGTGACTTAAGAAATGATGACGACGATTCTCCTGCTTTTTCAGAGGGCATTGGGATTGATGAGTCTATTGCCATTCCCATACCCGGATTTGTTCCATAAGTAATCATCGGCTTTATTGAAGCTGCATCGAATTCCAGTTCCCGGTCAAAGATCGCATCTTTGTCGCTTTGCAGATGCTTCCACTCACTGATAGCTGATTCAAGATCGCTGACTCCTGGTATAGACTTTATTTTCCTGAGGTAATTGAAAGTTATTTCATCAGGGGCTATAAGGCCTCCGCGTGCTCCCATCTCAATGCTCATGTTGCAGATTGTCATTCTTGCCTCCATGCTCAGATCCGAGATGGCAGATCCGCTGTATTCAACGAAATAACCTGTTCCTCCTCCTGTTGAGATCTCAGAGATAATATACATTATTATATCCTTGGAGGTAACACCTTTATGGAGTTTTCCATTGATGGTTATCCTCATCTTTTTTGGTTTGGGCTGCAGAATGCACTGTGTTGCCAGTACCATCTCGACCTCGCTTGTTCCGATCCCGAAGGCTATTGTTCCGAATGCGCCGTGTGTTGAAGTATGGCTGTCGCCGCAGACTATTGTCATTCCGGGGAGAGTGTATCCCAGTTCAGGACCAATGACATGTACAATACCGTTTTTGGAATGGTTCAGTCCGAACATTTCAATACCATATTCCTTACAGTTTTCGCTCAGTCTTTCAACCTGGTTCCGTGATAATTCATCCTTAATCTGAAGATGCTGATCTTTTGTAGGGATGTTATGGTCGGCAGTCGCTATTGTCCTTTCAGGACGCAATACTCGTATACCTCTTTGCTTCAATCCGTTAAATGCCTGCGGACTGGTTACTTCGTGGATATAATGCCTGTCGATGTAAAAAACATCCGGGCCATCTTCTATGGAACGTACCACATGACCATCCCAGATTTTGTCAAAAAGTGTTTTTGGATTCATTAGTTAATTTTTGCTATTGCATCAATAAATGCTTCAACAGATGCCGTTATAATGTCAGTATTTGCCGAGAAGCCGTAATAGGTCCTTCCCTCATGCTCGACCTGTATATGTACTTTTCCAAGGTCATCACTTCCTTTGGTGATCGCCTGGATAAGGAATTCCTCAAGATGAACAGTTTTGCTGATAAGTTGTCTGACAGCAGTGAATGCAGCATCGATGGGGCCATTACCAGAGGAAGTGGATAAATGAAGTTCTCCATTTATCTTTATGCCTACTGTTGCCACAGGTATCAATGTCAATCCGCATGAGACCTGAAGGGTTTCGAGCTTCAGCGATTTTTCTCCTGAGAAAACTTCCCCGGCAAGTATTCTGATGTCCTCATCATTGATATCTTTCTTCTTATCTGCCAGAAGAAGGAAGCGGTGATAGATATCATCAATCTCCTCTTTGCCGAACTTGAATCCGAGGAGTTCAAGGTGGTGGTTAAGGGCGGCCCTTCCGCTGCGGGCGGAAAGGATTATAGATGATTCTTTTATTCCGACCTCTACAGGATCAATGATTTCATAGTTTTCCCTGTGCTTAAGTACTCCATCCTGGTGTATACCGGAAGAGTGTGCAAATGCATTTCTTCCGACAATGGCCTTATTAGCCTGCACAGGCATGCTCATGAGGGTTGAAACCAGTCTGCTTGTACTGTAGATAAGCTTGGTATTTATATCACTCCTCAGGTTAAGAGTATGATGGCTTTTGAGGATCATGGCGATCTCTTCCAGAGATGTATTTCCAGCTCTCTCGCCTATCCCGTTTACAGTCACCTCTACCTGCCTTGCCCCGTTCAGGATCCCCATCATGGTATTTGCAGTTGCCATTCCAAGATCGTTATGGCAATGTGTTGAAATTATTGCCTTGTCGATATTCGGGACATTTTCTTTGAGGTACCTGATCTTTTTTCCATACTCTTCGGGGAGGCAATAGCCTGTGGTATCAGGGATATTTACAACAGTTGCACCGGCTTTGATAACGGCTTCAATAACTTTCGCAAGGTATTCGTTTTCGCTCCTGCCGGCATCTTCTGCATAGAATTCCACATCCTCTACAAACTTCTTCGCATATTTAACTGCGTCAGCGGCTCTTTTAATTATCTCCTCGGGAGTGGTCTTTATTTTAAATTGAATATGAAATGGTGAAACACCTATCCCTGTATGTATTCTTTTTCTTTTTGCATATTGAAGGGCTTCGGCAGCCACTTCAATATCTTTTTTAACTGCTCTGGTGAGCGCACAGATCACAGGGTTTGTAATAGCTTTGGAAATTTCCACCACTGATTTGAAGTCACCCGGGCTTGATATAGGGAACCCGGCTTCAAGGACATCCACCCCCAATGCTTCCAGAGCCTGTGCAACTTCAATTTTTTCAATTGTATTGAGCTGGCATCCTGGCACCTGTTCTCCATCACGGAGGGTGGTATCAAAGATTATGATCTTATCGTTCATATTATCAGTTATTTATCTCTGTTGTTATTTAATTGGCCTGAGTTTTCTCACGGCAGCTCCAGCTCTCCACATTTCAGAATCACCAAGTTCTCTAAGCTCAGCGTCAAGTGTTTGTTTATAGTTATCAGCGCCGGTTGATTTAAGAACCCTGACACACTCTTCACCTGATTTTACTTTTTCATAAAGATCTTTGAAGACAGGGAGGGTGGCATCCTTGAATTTTGGCCGCCAGTCGAGAGCCCCGCGCTGAGCAGTAGCGCTGCAGTTCGAATACATCCAGTCCATACCGTTTTCATCAACAAGCCTTATAAGGCTCTGGGTAAGCTCCTCCACAGTTTCATTAAATGCTTCCGAGGGGCTGTGTCCGTTTTCACGCAGCACCTGATACTGGGCGTCCATGATTCCGGCAAGAGCGCCCATAAGTACGCCGCGCTCACCCGTAAGGTCACTGAAAACCTCCATCTCAAAAGTTGTTGGGAAAAGATAACCCGACCCGATGGCTATGCCTAATGCAATTGTACGTTCTTCTGCTCTTCCTGTGAAATCCTGAAATACCGAATAGCTTGAATTAATACCTGCACCTGCCAGGAAATTCCTGCGGACACTTGTCCCTGAACCTTTTGGTGCACATAAAATAACATCAATATCAGAAGGTGGTATTACTCCTGTGTGCTCTTTATATGTGATTGAAAACCCGTGGGAGAAATAGAGAGCATCACCTTTTTTGAGGCAAGGTTTGATTTTAGGCCAGAGAATACGCTGTGCAGCATCGGAGACAAGGTACTGAATGATCGTACCCCTGGTTGCAGCTTCTTCAACAGGGAAAAGTGTTTTACCGGGAATAAATCCATCGGCTACTGCTTTGTCCCAGTCGGCTTTGAATTCCGGAGCCTGACCGATTATAACGTTAATCCCGTTATCTCTCATATTAAGTGCCTGGGCAGGACCCTGGACACCATAACCGATTATAGCTATTACTTCATTCTTAAGAACTTCGCGGGCTTTTGAGAGTGGAAATTCTTCTCTTTTTACTACATTCTCAACTACTCCGCCAAAATCAATTTTTGCCATGATTATTAAATATTAAATATGTGATTAATACTGCTAATTATAAAAGGTTGTTAGTTCTCAGACAGAAGGTCAAAGCTTGCAGGTTTAAGTCTGTTTGCCTCATCCATCTCCTTGAGATATGAATTAAGCTCTTTTACCTGTTTTGTGATAGCTATCCTGCCCGATTTTGCGAACTGCAAAACACCGTATGGCTCAAGCTGGCTAAGCAATTCAGCTATCTCAGACCTGTGTCCGGTTTTTTCAATGACTATATACTCCGGAGAGACTTCAATGATACGTGCCTGATGGGCCCTGACAACATGATCAATGACGTTGCCTGACATCAGGCTTTTTGTTGTGACCTTGTAGAGGGCAAGCTCCTGATGAATGATCTGGTCGGAGGTATGCACAAATACTTTAAGCACATCAACAAGTTTTTCCATCTGTCTCGCCACTTTCTGTATCATCTCGCTGGTTGTCTTCACAACGATTGTCAGAAGGTGAACACCTTTGACAGCAGATTCGGAAGCGGAAAAGCTATCAATATTTATCTGCCTCCTGGTTAATATTATTGTTATCTGGCCAAGGATGCCTATATGGTCCTCGGTGAAAAGCGATATTGTATATTCTTGTTTCATGGTGATATGTGTATGTCAATACGTTAATCTTATTTCAGATACTGCCTTGCCTGGTTCAATCATAGGGAACACATTTCCCTGCATCTCGACCTTAATTTCCAGAAGATATGGTCCCTCGGTATTCAGCATCTCCGTCAGAGCTTCCTTAAGATCCTCACGAAGTGTTACCTTCTTTGAAGGTATTCTGAACGCTTTTCCGATCATGACGAAATCGGGATTAACCAATTCCGTAGAGGCATACCGCTTGTCAAAAAACATATCCTGCCACTGGCGGACCATTCCAAGGAAATTATTATTGAGAATGATCATTTTCACACCTATATTATATTGTAATATCGTTCCCAGTTCCTGCATTGTCATCTGAAAACCTCCGTCACCAACAATTGTTATTACTGTGCTGTCGGGGCATCCTAATTTGGCACCCATGCCTGCAGGAATCCCGAAGCCCATGGTTCCCATACCTCCGGAGGTGACAAGGGAATTCGGCTTGGTAAACTTGTAATAGCGGGCTGCATACATCTGGTGCTGACCAACATCAGTAACAATAATTGCCTCTCCTTTTGTAAGATCTGAAATCTGCTTTATAACCTCACCCATCTTTATCTCGCCTTCTTCAGGTTTAGTTTCAGCCTTGATTACCTTTTCATACTCGGTTTTATCGGCAATCCTGAATTCCCTGATCCATTTTTCAAATGAATTGGGTTTAACCAGGGTGGTAAGGTATTCCAGTGCTTCTTTTGCATCATTGTTTATCTCAACATCGACAGCCACATTTTTATTTATTTCTGCCTCATCAATTTCAATATGTATTATCGTTGCATTTTTTACATATTTCTTAAGATTTCCTGTTACCCTGTCATCGAATCGCATACCAATTGCGATTATAAGGTCAGCCTCATTTGTCAGAATATTAGGACCGTAGTTTCCATGCATCCCAAGCATGCCGGCATATAAACGGTGGTTTGTCGGAAATGCGGAGAGACCAAGCAGTGTGAGTGCAACGGGGATTCCTGTTTTTTCAGCAAATTCCCTCAGCTCATTTTCTGCCCTGGAAAGAAGCACACCATGGCCGGCAAGAATAAGCGGCCTTTCTGCATGATTGATAATAATGGCTGCTGACTCTATAGCTTTTTTCCGAAGCGGGATCTGAGGATTATAGCTCCTCATATGCGTACATTTTGTGTATTTGAAATCCAGTTTTTCGATCTGTGCATCTTTTGTAATATCAATCAGAACAGGTCCCGGCCGACCGGTTTTTGCTATATAAAAAGCTTTTGCGAGGGTTTCCGGTATATCCTCCGCTTTTTTAACCTGGCAATTCCATTTGGTGACAGGCATTGAAATACCTATTATATCTGTCTCCTGAAAGGCGTCAGTTCCGATCAGATATGAGACTACCTGTGCGGTTATAAAGACAACAGGGACCGAATCGAGAAATGCATTTGCTATTCCTGTGACAAGATTTGTTGCGCCTGGCCCTGAAGTTGCAAAGCAGATGCCTGGTTTACCTGTTACCATTGCATACGCCTGGGCAGCATGAGCCGCTCCCTGTTCGTGGCGGGTAAGGTAGTGATGAAGCTTATCTTCATAATCCAGCAGTTTGTCATAGAGAGGCATTATAGCTCCTCCAGGATATCCAAATATGGTATCAGCTCCTTCCTCTATAAGGATCTGCAGTATGGCATCGGCTCCTGAAATTTGTTCCTGCCCTATACTCTGAGGGGTTGTCTGTTCTTTTTCCTTTACACTCTTCATATTTCTTTTATCTTTTTGTCTTCTTTTCTTTTTTTCAAAGTCTATAAGTCTCTGCGCTCTGCGCTCTGCGCCTTACATAAGCCTTATAGCACCCAGATCTGCTGAACTTACATTTGCGGCATATGTTTTAAGTGCGCCTGAGATAATACGGTTACGTGTTTCGGGTTTGAAGGCTTTGTTACCTTTGGATACTTCAACATTTTTTCTGTCGTTAAGTTCATTTTCTGACAGTAAAACATTCATCGTTCTGTTAGCAATGTCAATTTCTATCGTGTCACCATTTCTGACCAGCGCAATCTCTCCGCCTGAGGCCGCTTCCGGTGATACATGCCCTATTGAAAGCCCTGATGTGCCTCCCGAAAAACGGCCATCGGTTATGAGGGCACATTTCTTATCGAGTCCCTTTGATTTAAGATAGGAGGTGGGATAGAGCATCTCCTGCATTCCTGGACCGCCTTTGGGACCTTCATACTTGATTAAAATAACATCTCCGTTTCTGATTGTGTCACCAAGGATTCCTTCAACAGCATCTTCCTGGGATTCAAATACTCTTGCTATACCAGAGAAAGTGAATAGTGATGAATCAATCCCGGCAGTTTTTACTATTGATCCTTTTGCAGCAATATTGCCATATAATACTGCGAGTCCGCCATCTTTACTGTAAGGATGATCAGCTGAGCGGATACATCCTTTCTCTCTGTCGGTATCAAGTTCCTTAAATTTCGTACTTTGAGAACCCATTACAAGGTTTCTTCCCATAGCCGGGGCACTGCTGAAAATATCAAATGCCTCAGGAATGGCTTTTCCTCCCCTGATATCCCAATCTGAGATGGCTTCATGAAGCGTTGTGTAATCGACCCGCCTGACAGAGCTGTTTATTAAGCCGCTCCGCTCCAGTTCACCCATAATTGCAAGGATCCCGCCTGCACGGTTTACATCCTGAACATGATAATGCGAACTCGGAGCTACTTTGCATATATTGGGAATTTTCCTGGACAGCTCGTCAATATCCTTCATTGTAAAATCAACTCCGGCTTCGTGGGCAATGGCAATCAGATGAAGGACAGTATTTGTTGATCCTCCCATTGCAATGTCAAGCGACATAGCATTCATAAAAGCCTCCCTGTTTGCTATCGACCTGGGAAGGACCGATGCATCGCCTTCAAAATAATATTTATTGGCCAGATCAACGATCAGTCCGGCAGCTTTTTCAAAAAGTTTTGTCCTGTTGCTGTGGGTGGCAACAATAGTTCCGTTTCCTGGCAATGCCAGTCCAAGCGCCTCATTGAGGCAGTTCATTGAGTTGGCGGTGAACATCCCGGAGCAGGACCCACATGTGGGACATGCTAATTTCTCGATTTCACTCAGTTCATTATCACTTACCGAGCTGTCAGCTGCTGAGACCATTGCATCTATCAGGTCGATATATTTGTCGCCGATACGGCCGGCTTCCATCGGACCACCTGATACAAAAACTACAGGGATGTTTAATCTCATGGCCGCCATAAGCATGCCGGGAGTTATCTTGTCGCAATTGCTGATACATATCATCGCGTCAACAGTATGTGCATTGCACATATATTCAACACTATCGGCGATCAGATCCCTTGAAGGCAGGGAATAGAGCATTCCCTCATGTCCCATGGCAATTCCATCATCAATAGCGATCGTGTTAAATTCGGCAGCAAAACAACCCTTCTTCTCAATCTCTTTTTTGACAACCTGTCCTATATCATGAAGATGAACATGTCCCGGGACAAACTGGGTGAAAGAGTTGACTATTGCAATCACAGGCTTGCCAAACTGTTCCTGCTTCATGCCGTTGGCTCTCCAAAGGCTCCTGGCACCTGCCATGTTCCTTCCGATAGTCGTCTTCGCACTTCTTAACTGGATCTTCATATTCTTTGTTTTATATTAAAAAAGCTCCCCGGTCTCCCGGAAAGCTTCTGTATGTTTATAGTAATACATATTATTCCCGGTTCATTTGCGCAGGGCAATAAGGAGAACGAGGGTAATAATATATGTTAAAGCGCTTTTCTGCATAATCATCTTAAATCAGACTGCAAATGTAATAAATTTTTACAAAAAACAAGCAAATGGTATAAATTTTAAAAATTCAGTTGCTCAAAGTAAATTAATTTCATTCTGGGAATGTCTGAAAAGAATTTCATCAGGCCATATGCTTGACTGCACTTCACCTATGTGCATCTTTTTCAGAAGGAACATGCACAACCTTGATTGTCCTATTCCACCTCCGATACTCGAAGGAAGAAGATTGTTAAGTAACAGGCTATGGAACAGAAGGCTGCTTCTTCCCTGACAGCATTTAATTTCCAGCTGTCGTAACATTGCTTCCCTGTTGACACGTATTCCCATCGAAGAAATCTCAAAAGCTGAGTTGAGTGTAGGGTTCCACAGAATAATATCCCCGTTCAACCCATTAAATCCATCATCGTTTAAAGAACTCCAGTCGTCATAATCGGGAGCCCTTCCATCATGAGGTTGACCATTGCTAAGGTTTGCCCCTATACCGATTATAAACACCGCTCCATAAATCCGGGCAATCTCGGTCTCCCTTTGTTTAACAGTTAAGCCGGGAAATTGTTTGAGAAGTTCTTCAGAATGTATGAAATAAATTTTGTCAGGCAATTCTGGCGACAGCTCAGGATATATTTCCCAAAGTTCTCTTTCAATAGCCTTTATCGATTCGTATATGCTTTCCACAGTTGTTTTCAGGTAATTGAGGTTTCGCTGTTCAGGCAGTATGTGTTTTTCCCAGTCCCACTGATCAACATAGATAGAATGAATTGGGCTCAGATCCTCATCAGGACGCAGAGCTCTCATATCAGTCAGTATTCCCTTGCCAGTTTCTATATTGAATTCCTTCAGCCGAAGCCGTTTCCATTTGGCCAGTGATTGAACAACTGACGCTCTCTTTCCATTCATTCCCTTAACGGGAAAACTTACCGGCTTTTCAATACCGTTCAGGTCATCGTTGATACCAGTACCATCCAGCACTGCTATAGGAGCTGATACTTTTATCAGGTTAAGGTTCCTGGACAATTTCTTTGAGAACTTATCTTTGATGATGCAGATTGCCTCCTCTGTCTTTAATTTATCTGATACTGCTGAAACCTGGATCTGAATTATTTCCTGTGACATAATTATATATATAGATTTAAAAATTTTGTATATTGAAATCGGATTTATTAATTATTTGAAGCAAATATAGGGATTCAATACATATTACTAAGAATAATCTGTATTTTAATTAATAAAATTGTGTAAAATTGAATAGACGTTTTTGATCTGGTCTGAACATTTGAATTAATTATTACAGGTAATTTCGTATATTGTATTGTTGTGTCAATTAAATTTTAATTGGCAGTTTGCAATATGCAGTTGGCAATTATTTAACTTATGACTCAATAATTGCCAACTGCCCATTGCGAAATTGCCAACTAAAGATTTTCTACGATATAAATTTGAATAGACAGTAGTTAATTATTATATCTTAATAATGAGCTGAAAATGAAAGTCATTTCCCTATTTCTATCCCTTTTATTCTGTATCAATATTTCTTTTGGACAGAAAAAGCAGGCAGAAATCCTTAAAGGAGGCAGGATTGAAAAAGTCATCAATTCACAATGGACATTTAATTATTTCCCTTCGGAGGCTGCAGATAAAGGATATGAATCTCCCGGGTTCAATGATTCAAGATGGCCTGCAATAAGTCTGCCGCATACCTGGAACTCATATGAGACAACAGGAGAGCTGCGGCCTTTCACCAGAAGCCCGGGAGAGACAGGTGAGACATACTGGTGGAGCGGATGGGGGTGGTATCGCAAACACTTTTCAGTGAACAGCGACTTTTCAGATCATAAAGTTTTCATCGAATTTGAAGGCGTTCAGAAATACTGCAAGGTTTGGGTCAATGGCAAGTATGCCGGAGATCATAAAGGAGGTTATGGCTCCTTTGATTTTGACATCACGGAGCTCATTATTCCAAATGGTGATAACCTGATCGCTGTTGCCGTGAGTTACCTGCAAAAGGACGAGTTCAGAATGCATCCTGTTTCAGAAGGAGATTTTAATGTATCGTGCGGTATTTACAGGGATGTAAAGCTTGTTCTGAAGAATAAACTTTTCATACCTATGCAGGGCTCGGCAACCCATGAAGGTGGCACACTTATTACAACTCCGGGAGTGTCGGAAAAAGAGGGTGTAGTGAAAATAAAGACCTGGGTAAAGAATGATTATCCTCAACCCAGAACCTGTATTCTTCAGACTTCCATCTCTGACAGGAATGGCCAGGTCATTCAGATTATTAAAACCGAAATGGTAATCAATGCTGGTCAGTTACTATATGTTCGGTCAGACAAGCAAGCCCGTGAAAAATCCGCGCCTCTGGTCAATTGAAGATCCTTATCTCTATACTATTAATTCCGAGGTAATTGATAAAAAAGATGTTGTTGATGCCTGCACCAGCTCCTTCGGATTCAGATGGCTTAGTATTGATGAAAAGAATAATACTTTCTATCTGAACGATAAGAAAATTGAACTTAAAGGGGTGAACCGTCGTCAGGAATATCCATGGCTTGGAGATGCAGTACCCGGGTGGATTACCGGACTGGATTATTCAGCGATCTCCGGAAAAGAGGGAAGAAACTTCATCAGGGCAATCAATTATCCAGGAGATGAGTTGTCATATAAGCAGGCTGATGAGCATGGGATTTTGACTGAAGCAGGTTTTTCTGCCGTTACATGCCATGGTTTTTCCCCGGAAGAGCAGAAACAGCAGATAAGGGAGATGATACGGCGCGGGCGCAACCATCCTGGAATAATCTCCTGGAGCGTCGGAGATGAAGAGGGGAGTTCGGTAAATAAAATATTTGCTGCGACCGAAGACTCATCACGGAGTTCTAAGAAAGTGAGAGCAACTATTGATTCTTCTTCGGTATTTTTTGTCTTAAACAATAAAAAGGATTCACCTGATTCCCATTCTGACGTCGCAGGTGAGCCGGCAAAAATTATTGTGAGTTGCTCCCGGGCAAGGATAACTGCAGACAAAGGATCCGTTTCAATAATTATTGCAGAGATTGCCGATTCAAAAGGAAATTATATTGCAGGTGCAAAGAATACCTTAAGGTGGAGTATTTCAGGACCTGCAAGCCTGGCCGGACCGGCTTATTATGTATCATACGCTGACAGTAACAGAAGGCCGGATGAAGGGTGGTACCTGGAAATGCCTGCAACAAATATTATAAGATCAGATGGTAAGCCCGGAAAAATTAATGTATCCGTTTATTCGGCAGGAATGGCTTCCGGATCGTGTGAAATTGATGCTGAAGAGATAAAAGCCGACAACTCAGTAATAACTGAGCCTGTTCTTACAGATGCAGGAAGGAAGCCAGTTATCCGTAATTCACTTGTCACTGAAAGACTTGAGGATACGACTGAGGAAATATCCATGGTTTCAGGAGATATCAATCTTAATCAAATGGGGAAAGAAGAGTACTGCCTGAATATTAGGGATTACATTAAAAAAAATAATACCTCGGCCGATACAACTTCAATTGAATTCAAAACGCTTACAAATCTTTTTGCAACCCAGCTTATTAATAACAGTGGTACTCTTTCTGCAGCTGACTTTAATTATAATGCTGCACATTTCAATAACAGCAGGATCATTTCAGGCTATATCGCCAAAACAAAACTTCCTCCGCTCTTTAAGGAAAGCCTGAGGAAATATTATTCAAAAATAATCATAAGCCAGGGAATTGAGAAAAATGCCGGCGATGAGATGAACTGGCTGAACTGGATCCCTTCGGGAGGTATAATAGTGATTGTCCCTGATGAGACAACAAATACAAGTCAGAAAGGGATTATTTTTACAAAACAGACGGAATTGCCCGATATAATTAAGGCTGTATATCCGCAGTTTGCCAAATTCTCGGACGATGCCCGGGAACGTGCTTTGATTTTCATAAGCAAAATGAATCCCGATGTCAGGGTTCGCAGCATTTTAAGTGGAAATCCGGGAGTAAGCGGGATGGGAAGCAGTAAAATATCATATATCGCAGAAAAAGGGGTCCCCATTTTGATCCCGGAATATAAGTTTATAAGTGAATAATTATGTCAATAAGAATCAATAGGCGGAGGTTTATTACCAATACATCAATTTCCGCGGCCGGGATCGTGCTGGGAAACAATCTTGCCGGCTGTGCATCACATAATGAACCGGAGATTTCTTCGTATGATGTAATGAAGGATGTGATGAAATACCGCAAAATAGATGCACATTGTCATCCTGAAGATGATCTTGTAAGGCAATTGGAAATTGCCGACAGACTGGGAATAGAGAAAATGCAGATCTCAATGCCGGTTACCAACTTCTCAGGATCTGATCCGGAAGGCCCTGATCAGGTAAGGAAGAACAATGATATAGTGATAAATGCTGTAAAGAAATATCCCGGGAGGTTTATTGGGTTCTTTACCCTGAATCCTCTGTATGGGAAAGAATCGCTCGAGGAGATAAAACGCTGTGTTGACCTGGGATTGATCGGATATAAAGGTTACACCCAGGCAAAAGTAAATGATCCGGTTTATTATCCGGTAATCGAAAAGCTTATCGGGCTGAAGATGATAGTTTTTATGCACACATTCTGTCAGCTTGGGATGGCGGGGTATAGGATGAAATATGATATCGGGCGGTTTGAGAATACAACCCTGCCTGAAGATATGGCAGATGCTGCCAGACGATATCCGGAGGCAATATTCCATTTTGCTCATATTGCCGGTGGTGGAGACTGGGAATATGAATGCAAGACTCTCCGAAGCTATCCAAATATTTATGTTGATACCGGAGGCAGTAACAATGAGGAGAATATTATAGATTTTGCCATCAGAACCCTGGGCGAGGAACGAATCTTCTTTGGAACTGACAATTGTTATCATCATGGAGTTGGAAAGATTCTTTCTTCAAATGCAACAGATGATCAGAAGAGAAAGATCTTTTATGAGAATTACAGGAATATCCTGATGAAAGGAGGTCGGTATGCTGATTGATATCAATGCTTATGTAGGTCACTGGCCCTTCAAGCAGCTCCAGTATAACAGCTGTTCAAAACTGTTGGAAAGGATGAACAGGTTTGGAGTCAATATGTCGGTTATAAGTAATATAAACGGCATTTTTTATAAGAATACCCAGTCTGCAAATGAAGAGTTGTATAATGAAGTAAGATCGGACAAAAGTTTTAAGGATCGCTTTATCCCTCTGGCGGTTATCAATCCGATATATGCCGGGTGGAGGGATGATCTGGAAATATCAATTAAGGAGATGGGGATGAAAGGTATCAGGCTGTATCCGCAATATCATGATTATGAGATAACTGACCCTTCTCTTGTGGAGCTTGTGAAACTGGCCCGCGATCATGGAGTACCAGTGGTATTTGATATCCGGATGGTCGACAGCAGGCAGCGGTCATGGCTCGATATTCCCTTATTTGATTATAATGCTGAAATCAAAAAGGATATAATCTTTAAAGAATGGAGTTTGCAGAATCTTATTCCAATTATAAAAGAAGTTCCTGATGCAAAATTTATAATTGTAAATCTTGCAAACAGTTTAAGCCTGGATACTGAGGACATTGAACTTATTAAAAACACAGATGTTTTATTTGATACTTCAGGCCGGGCAATCAGAGCCGAGGATACCTTAAGTGAATTGCTGAAAAGGTTCGGCAAGGAGAAATTTGCTTTTGGGACACATTCTCCAATACTGGATTATGTTACCGGCCATTTGCGCATTGAATCGATGAGCAGGGAAGAAGCCGATGAGTCCGTTAGGGAACTTTTACGATCAGGGAATGCAAAAAGAATTTTAGGAATATAAATTATTGTTATCTTAGAAAAATTTTAAAAACCTGATCAAAATGAAAAAAAGAAACCTTTACACTATTATTATGTTTGTTGCCGCAGCTGCATTGATTATTCCTGCTTTCAATTCCTGTAAGGCACCCGGGAAAAATATAGGGTTACAGCTTTATTCAATTCGTGACTCAATCGGAAGGGATGTTCCTGGCGCAATAGCAAAAGTGAGCAAGATGGGATATAAGTTTGTAGAGCCTGCAGGATATAGTGACGGGAAAATTTATAACATGGAGCCTGCAGCATTTAAAGCACTTTGTGAATCAAACGGATTAAAAATAATCAGTTCCCATTCAGGACAGGAACTTCCCGATTCAGCTGGCATGGCAGCCACAATGGCATGGTGGGATGCCTGCATTGAAGCACATGCAGCAGCGGGAACATTATATCTTGTTCAGCCTTTTATGGGTGGAAGTGCATACAGAAGCCTTGATACTTTGAAGCTTTATTGTGATTATTTCAATGCAATAGGTGAAAAATGCAAAGCCAAAGGGATTCGTTTCGGTTACCACAATCATGATAAGGAATTATCTACGAAGTTGGATGGTCAGACTGTCTATGATTTTATGCTTGTAAATACTGATCCTTCCAAAGTTATTTTTGAGATGGACCTTTACTGGACTGTGGTAGGGGGAGCAAATCCTGTTGATTATTTCAATAAATACCCCGGCCGTTTTGAATTGTGGCATATAAAGGATAAGGAAGAACTTGGCGCCAGCGGGATGATGGATTTCAAGGCCTGCTGGGAAAATGCGGCAAAATCAGGGTTGCAGTACGGCATTGTTGAGGTTGAAGAGTATAATTTCGACCAGTATACAAGTTGCGCTAAAAGCCTCGATTTCCTGAATGAAGCTGCCTACGTGGTAATGCCGAAATAGAACTCAATTCATCATAAACTGAATTTATGAGGATTGTAGAGACGTTGCATGCAACGTCTCTACTTATATTTTTGAAATTTAGTCAGTTAAATATGCCAGAAAATGAAAATAGGTATTGTTTATTTAATCAGTATAGTCCTGATCTTCTCAGGATGCAAAAACAATTATTTTTCAAAGGATGATTATCAGTCAGTTCTGAAGATAGATACGCACGCTCATATAGACACAGACAAGGGCTTCTTTGAGGATCAGGCTATGAGGGACAATTTCAAACTTCTGACTATAAATGTTGACCACTCAGATTCTGCTGCTGTAAATCATCAGCATGAGATCGCATTGAATTCATTAAAAAAATACCCCGGAACTGTCTATTATGCTGCCACTTTTTATTTTGATACAGCCGGCTTCGGAACTGATTCATGGAGCAGAAAGGTAATCTCACATCTTGAAAATGATATTGCAGGAGGTGCTGCGTCAGTCAAGATCTGGAAAAATGTCGGGATGACTGCCAGAGACAGGGATGGTAAATTTATTATGATTGATGACCCGGCTATAGAACCTGTGATTAACTTCATCATCAGCAGGAATCTTCCGATTACTGGTCACCTTGGCGAACCAAGGAACTGCTGGCTGCCATTGAATGAGATGACTGTCAGCGGTGACAGCAGTTATTTTGCTGAGAATCCGCAATATCACATGTTCCTTCATCCTGAATTTCCAAGCTATGAAGATCAGATAAGTGCCAGGGATAATTTGCTTGAAAAACACCCGGATCTGGTATTTGTAGGATGCCATCTTGGAAGCCTTGAATGGAATGTGGATGAACTTGCCAAACGTCTCGATAAATACCCGAATATGGCAGTGGATATGGCTGCAAGGATTTGCCACCTTGAATACCAGTCAGCCAGGGACCGTAAAAAGGTTCGGGATTTCTGCATTAAGTATCAGGACAGACTATTGTATGGCACGGATCTTTCCGATGAAGGATCAGGCAATGTGCAGGAACTGGCAGGGAGGATTCATGAAACATGGCTCGACGACTGGAACTATTTTACTTCAGATGATAAGATGACTTCCCAATCATTCAGGGGTGAATTCCAGGGACTGAAGCTTCCAAAAGAGGTGGTAAGAAAGATCTACAGTGAAAATGCGATTAAATGGTATAAGCTGTCGGTCACTCAATAGTCACTCAATAGCTTTGCCCTCTGAAGCCTTTGGCGAAAGAGGGTCACTCAATAGTCATTCAATAGTCATTCAATTGTCTTTTGGCGAAAGAGGGTCACTCAATAGTCATTCAATAGTCATTCAATAGTCATTCAATTGTAACGAACATAATGACAGAGGAAGGATAGTTTTCACAAATAATTAAAGCCATGAACATGAAATTTATGCTATTCCTTGCAATGCTATGTTTAGGTGTAAATTTGCAATCGCAGGAGCTCTATATTGGCAGGGCAATGGCCGATATTACCCCCAGTCTGCCTGTGGCCCTGATGGGTCAGTTCAACCTGAGAATAGCTGATACTATAGAGACTCCATTGACAGCTAATGTTATAGCCCTGGAGTCTCGTGATGGCAACCGCAGCCTTGATATTGCCATAATGGTATCCTGCGATGTTGTTGAAATTCCTGAGATGTTACTTCAAATGGTCCGCGATGAAGTACACAATAAAATACCGGAGATAGATGGGAAAGAAATATTCATGACTGCGATCCATACTCACACAGCCCCTGTACTGGAGAATGGCTTGCAGTATTCATTCAGATATCAGATCCCGAAAAAAGGAGTTACACAGGTTGAGGAATATGATATCTTCTTTGTCAGGCAGGTAACCGAAGCTATTGTTAAGGCATGGAAAAACAGGAGTCCCGGAAGTGTTACCTGGGGTCTTAGCCATGCAGCTATTGCATACAACAGGAGAACAGTGTATTCAAAAGAGGTTCCCACGCCCGGCTATTTTTCAAATGGATCAGCACAAATGTACGGGAGTACGAATCTGCCTGATTTTATAAATCTGGAAGGTATGGAAGACCATGATGTCAATACACTTTTCTTTTGGGATAAGAGTGGCAAATTAATAGGAATGACTATTGATGTACCCTGCCCTGCACAGGAAGTTGAGAACCGGTTAGCCATTAACGCTGACTACTGGCATCCTGTCCGTGAGAAGCTGAAGCAAAGGTTTAGCCCCGATCTCGTGGTACTTGGCTGGATTGGTGCCGCCGGTGATCAGTCACCCAGACCAATGTACCGCAAGGAAGCAGAAGAACGCATGATAAGACTTCGTAATTTGAACCGTCTGGAAGAAATCGCCAGGCGCATTGTCGTGGCTGTTGAAGAAGCCTACGAAACAGTTAAGGAGGATCGCTATGCAAATGTAGTTCTTATCCATAAGGTGGAAACGCTGAGTCTGCCGATGCGGCTGGTAACTGAACAGGAATATTTATTCTGCAAGGGAGAACGCGATGCAGCTGCAGCAGAGATGGCTGCTGACTCATCGACGGCAAGCGAGGTACTGGCTCGCATGACCTGGAACAGAGATGTTGTTATCCGTTATGAGAACCAGAAAAAGAATCCAAATCCAAAAATAGATGCAGAGATCCATGTTCTTCGACTGGGGGATGTGGCAATCTGTACTGATCAGTTTGAACTTTTTACCGATTATGGAATCAGGATTCAGGCAAGGAGCAATGCATTGCAGACCTTTGTTGTCCAGCTGGCAGCCGGTGCCGGGTCATACCTGCCAACTGAAAAAGCTGTAAAAGGAGGAGGTTACAGCGCTGTTGTCCAAAGTTGTACGGTAGGACCTGAGGGAGGGCAGATTTTGGTTGACCGCACTGTTAAACTGATAAACGATATGTTTGCAGAGGTAAAGTAAGTCGGAATGGGCAAACGTTTGCTAAATATCTGGAGGTTGTAACGAGTGTTTTTTGTACTGAAATAGACAAATAGCTAAATACAAATATATTAACACAAAATATTCTATGGAAAAATTTAAACATGAAACCAGATTACATCCCGTACTTTGGGTAGTTATGGCCGCAATAGCCATTTCGTTTACCGGAGCAATCACGGCATGTAAACAAACTGCCAGTTCAAACTTTACTGTTGACATCTCAAAGCCAGGTCCCGATAGTTGCTCCTATTTGCCGAGGTCAGCAGATTGAAGAATTCAATTACCAGATTCAGGGAGGATTTTATGCCCAGCTGATTAATAACCCTTCATTTGAGGAACTAAAAAATCCTATATCGAACTGGACAGTGGTAAAATCCGGATCCTCAAACGCCAATTTATTTAGTCAGGCTTCACGCGAAACACGAATGCTTAACAGCAGTCAGAGTAAATGCATTAAACTTCGAGGTTACATCTGTTGCTTCAGGAAGTGTAGGTATAGCTAATGGAGGTTATTGGGGAATTAAACTTGAAAACGGAACAAAATATAAAATTTCATTTTGGGCTAAGGGAAGTATGAATTTTAAGGGCACTTTAAAAGCAAAACTGGAAAGCAATGAAGGTTCTGTTTATGCACAATCGGAAGATTTTAAGCCGACTACAGACTGGCAGCATTTTACTTGTGATCTGACTCCAAGTGGTATATCAACTGTTACGGGAACCAACCGGTTTGTAATTTATGCATCAACAACAGGTGATGTTTATTTTGACGTAGTCACCGTTATGCCTCCGACATGGAAAAATCGTCCAAATGGACTGAGGCCCGATCTGGCGGAAAAAATGGACGCTTTAAAATTCAAATATATACAGTTCCCGGGTGGATGTACTGCTGAGTCTTACAATATGGATTCATGCTGGAACTGGAAGAATTCAATAGGTCCTCTGGAGCAGAGACCCGGTTCCACACGAAACAGATGGGCATATAAAAACGACCTCTATTTTGGTCTTGATGAGCATATGCAATTATGCGAAGATCTTGGAGCTGAAGCGGTTTACACCACCTCTGCCGGGATCAGTGAAACTCCCGGCGCGGGAGGATGGTTTGGCATTTGTCCGTTAGATAAAATGCAGCCAATAATTGATGATATACTGGATCTGATACAATACTGCAATGGATCAGCCTCAACCAAATGGGGAGCTAAGCGGGCCGCAAACGGCCATCCTGAGCCATATAATCTCAAATATATTGAAATTGGCAATGAAAACGGATGGGAAACGGCGAATGAATATAATCCAAGATATTCAATGATCCATGACTCCATTCTGGCTCACTATCCCGAAATGAAAATCATGTACAACGGCTTTCGGCAGGAGAATGTATTTTCTCATACCTCCGGGAATTCTGTTGATTTTGTTGATGAGCATTTTTACCTGAAAGATCTTTCAATTTTGTACAACAAATATGACAGCATCGATCAGGCCTGCAAAAAAATATGTGTCGCTGAGTATGCATCATCCATCAAAGGGAACGGCGGAGATGTTATTGGCAACTTTGGAGATGCCCTGGGAGACGCTGTCTTCATGCTGGGATGCGAAAAGAATTCCGAAAGGATGTGGTGGACCGGATATGGCAATTATGCCGGATTAGTTGATCATGGTAATTTTGGACCATGTATCGTATGGAATGATGCAGTCTCAAGCTTTGCATCCCCTTCCTACTATATGCAAAAAATGTTATTCACAGATAATGCAGGAACACTTCTCCTGCCTTTCACACAGAATACAGCTAATTGTTTCTCGTCAGCATCTGTTGATACCGAATCCGGTAAAAACGATATCCTCCTGAAGGTAGCAAACAATAAAGGCACAGCAGAAACTGTAAATATTATCCTCAAAGGTGTTGATAATGTTGATAGGGCAGGTCATTCTTCTACTTTAACCGGTAATCCGGATGACGAAAATTCACTTGCCAATCCAACGAAAGTGGTTCCATCAGAGGGTACGTTTGCTGCGGGCACCAGTTTTAAGTACAATTTTCCGGCCTATTCGGTTAGTGTACTAAGGATAGGTATTATTAAATAAACACCTCTGAATAAAAAATATTCTGATGGAAAAATTAATTACTTGTGCTTCTTTTATTAATTATTCCAAAGGCTAATGGTCAGCAGGATAAACTGGATAAGAAAGTCTTGAACTTATTGACAATGAGACTGACCAATACAGGAATATATATATAGATCTCCATAAGAATCCTGAGTTATCCCGCATGGAGTTTGAAACTTCCGGGAAAATGGCTGAGGAGCTTAAATCCATTGGTTTTGAGGTTACTACAGGCGTGGGGGGGACTGGTGTTGTCGGAATTTTCAAAAATGGCGTGGGGAAAGTAATAATGCTCCGTACCGATATGGATGCTTTGCCGGTAAAAGAGAATTCCGGATTAGATTTCTCAAGCAAGGTAATTGTGAAGGATGCATCGGGTAATGAGTCGCCGGCGATGCATGCCTGCGGACATGATCTGCATATGGCTGTCTGGCTGGGCACATTAAGGACCCTCGTAGCATTAAAGAGCGAATGGAAAGGAACAATAGTTGCCCTTGCTCAACCTGCTGAGGAAATCTCGGACGGATCTGTTGCAATGATAAGAGACAGTCTCTTTCAGAGATTTCCAAAACCCGATCTTGCCCTCTGTTATCATGTGAGTGCTGAACTTCCTGCAGGTACCATAGGTTATTTTCCGGGTCCGATATTCGCAGGAGTCAATTCTGCTGAGATTACTGTGTATGGAAGAGGTGGTCATGGTGCATTGCCACATACCACAATCGATCCTATAGTCCTTTCAGCAAGGATTATTCTTGATATCCAGACAATTGTGAGTCGGGAGATAAATCCGGTTAAACCTGCGGTAGTTACAGTAGGTGCCATTCATGGAGGGACCAGAAGCAATATAATTCCTGATGAGGTTAAGATGCTCCTCACCCTGAGATTCTTTGATGAAACTGTCTATGAGCAGATCAGGACGGCACTTTTAAGGATTACAAAGGGTGATGCTGTCGCAGCAGGATTACCTGAAGACAAGATGCCATTGGTAGTGTTCGGAAATCCATATACCCCACCTGTAGTGAATGATCATGAACTGGTCCTTAAGTCAGTAAAATACATGAAAGAGATTCTTGGTAATGAGAATGTTACACTTGTGGATCCTGCCATGGTTGCTGAAGATTTCGGACAATATGGAAGAACAGTAGAGAAAATACCAATTGCCCTGTTCTGGCTTGGAGGGGTCAATCAAAACAGGTATAAAGATCATATTGAAAATGGTACAAATTTGCCGCCACTGCATAATTCATCATTTACACCGGATTTTGATCCGGCGTTTAAATGTGGGGTAGCCGCAATGACAAGGACTATTATTGACCTCTTGAAAAATTACGAATGATTTTCAGATGAACAGACTGACATTTCCGGTTTTTCTGATCTTCATTTGAATCTCACAATACTGGTGCAAGAAAAATGCTAAATTTGTGATGGGACAATGATGAACATTCAATCAACTCTTATAATTATACACATGAAAAACAGAAAAAATGCATTCTTGTTTCTGGTTGAGTTCCGGATAGTTACTCAGGTTTTAATGTTCATGTTTTTTGGAGGGGCCATCGTTAACGCACAAACTGCAAATTCATTCTGTATTGTTGAGGCCTCAAAGCCCGGGGCGGAAGTTGCTCCGATATGCAGAGGACAGCAGATAGAGGAATTCAACTACCAGTTCCAGGGAGGCTTGTATGCACAGCTGATTAACAACCCATCTTTTGAGGAGCTTGATAATCCGATAATGAATTGGAAATTGAT
Organism: uncultured Bacteroidales bacterium; assembly: GCA_963782945.1. GTDB lineage: Bacteria > Bacteroidota > Bacteroidia > Bacteroidales > VadinHA17 > LD21. The sequence continues at coordinate 147,064 of CAWALO010000021.1, read as the reverse complement.
TAAATCAGGAAACTCAGGCGGAATATTAACTGGTCAGACTTCAAGCGAAACAAGCATGCTGAACAAAAATCAGGAGCATTGCATTAAACTTGAAGTTACATCTGTCGCTTCAGGAAGCGTAGGCCTGGCAAACGAGGGATACTGGGGGATCAAATTAGAAGATCATACAAAATATAAGATTTCCTTCTGGGCCAAAAAAGGGTTGAATTTTAATGGCATATTAAGGGCAAAACTTGAAAGCAGGAACGGAAAGGTTTATGCCCAGTCGGAAGATTTTAAGCCGGCTAATTACTGGCAGAATTTTACCTGTGATCTCTATACCAGTGGTATATCGGATGTCAGCGGCGACAACCGGTTCGTCATTTATGCCTCCGGTTATGGCGATCTCTATTTTGACGTTGTAACTGTAATGCCGCCAACATGGAAGGACCGTCCTAATGGTTTGCGTCCCGATCTTGCAGAAAAACTGGATGCCTTGAAATTTAAGTATGTACAGTTCCCCGGAGGCTGCACCGCTGAATCTTACAAAATGAGTGAGTGCTGGAACTGGAAGAATTCGATCGGTCCTCTGGAGCAAAGAGCCGGCTCCACAAGGAATCGCTGGTTATATAAAAATGACCTCTATTTCGGATTGGATGAGTATCTGCAATTATGTGAAGATCTTGGTGCTGAGCCGGTATATACAACTTCGGCCGGGATCAGTGAAGGTACCTGGGAGAAAAGATGGTATGGCCTCTGTCCTCTCGATAAAATGCAGCCGATAATAGACGACATACTTGACATGATACAGTATTGCAACGGATCAGCAGAAACGAAGTGGGGAGCAAAACGGGTTGAAAACGGACATCCGATGCCATATAACCTTAAATACATCGAAATTGGCAATGAGAACGGGTGGGAAACAGCTGATGAATATAACCCACGGTATGCCATGATCCACGATTCTATATTAGCTCATTACCCTGCGATGAAGATAATGTATAATGGCTTTCGTCAGGACAATGTTCAATCACATACTTCAGGTAACTCAGTTGATTATGTTGATGAACATTTTTATTTGAAAGATCTTTCCGCCTTGTATAGCAAATACGACAGTATCGATCCGGCCTGCAGAAAAATATGTGTAGCTGAGTATGCATCATCAGTGAAGGGTAACGGAGGAGATGTGATCGGCAATTTTGGGGATGCCATTGGAGACGCTGTTTTTATGCTGGGATGTGAAAAAAACTCAGAGAGAATGTGGTGGACCGGATATGGTAATTATGGAGGCCTTATTGATCACGGAAATTTTGGCCCGTGTATTGTCTGGAATGATGCTGTATCAAGCTTTGCATCTCCTTCATACTATATGCAAAAGATGCTTTTCACAGATAATCAGGGAACCCGTGTTTTACCTTTTTCCCAGAATACTGAGAGTTGTTACTGGTCGGCATCTGCGGACACCGGATCAGGCAAAAATGATATTCTTCTGAAAGTAGCTAATAAAAAGGACACTCCCGAAACTGTGAAGATAACTTTAAATGGTGCTGTCAATGTCGATAATGTGGGTCATTCAACTACCTTAACCGCCGCTCCTGATGCCGAAAATTCTTTAGCAAATCCAACCAATGTGATCCCATCAGAAGGGACATTTGTTGCAGGTACTGATTTTCAGTATCTTTTCCCTGCCTATTCTGTTACTGTTCTAAGGATTGCTATGGTGAAATAGAAATTGGCTTAAGAAGGATGTAGGTTGAAATAAATAGAAATAAATAGAAATAAGTTGAAGAAGGTTGAAATAAATAAGAAATCTCATATTGTCAGATAATGAAAAGAATTGTTGTTGCCGGAGCCGGCGGGTTTATTGGCGGCCATCTGGTTAAGAAACTTGTTAAAGAAGGTCACCAGGTAAGAGCCGTTGATATCAAGCCACTTAATGAATGGTACCAGACTTCAGAAGGTGCAGATAATCTTGTTCTTGACCTTAAACTGAAGGACAATTGTTACCAGGCGGTAAACGGGTATAATGAAGTTTTTAACCTGGCTGCCGATATGGGAGGAATGGGATTCATTGAGAAAAACAAAGCTGCCTGTATGCTGAGCGTCCTGATAAATACCCACCTTCTGATGGCATCAAAAGATTGTGGCATAGACAGGTTTTTTTACGCCTCTTCAGCATGTGTCTATAACGCCACAAAACAGACAGATCCGGCCAATCCCGGACTCAGGGAGTCTGACGCTTATCCCGCTATGGCAGAGGATGGTTATGGCTGGGAAAAGCTGTTCAGCGAGAGGATGTGCCGACATTTCTCTGAAGATTTCGGAATAACAACAAGGATTGCAAGATTTCATAATGTCTACGGGCCTTATGGTACCTATGACGGAGGAAGGGAGAAAGCGCCTGCTGCAATGTGCCGTAAAGTAATTGAAGCAGGGATAACCGGAAAGAAAGAGATTGTAATATGGGGTGATGGTCTTCAGACAAGAAGCTTTATGTACATTGATGATTGCATAAAGGGAATAAATGATATAATGTACAGCAATATCGAAGAGCCGCTTAACCTAGGAAGCAGTGAGATGGTTTCAATTAACGGGCTTGTAGATATTGTAGAAGAGATTGCAGGTTTCAGACTGGAGAGAAAATATGACCTTGATGCACCGAAAGGGGTCAGGGGACGGAACTCTGAGAATACGCTAATCAGGAAATATCTTGGGTGGGAGCCTTCAATTCCACTAAGAACAGGAATGCAAAAAACATACGAATGGATTAGTCAGCAACTTGCCGAAGATACTAAATCCAAAAAAGGAATAAACAAGTTTAATAAATAAGACCTTATTAACCACGGAGTTCACGGAGTAACACGGAGGAATACACGGAGTCGATCTTGTCAGATGATTTACAGTGCCACTCCGTGCCAACTCCGAGTAACACCGTGGTTAAAAAATATTAAAGAAAAACATTTTATCAGTATTCAATAATGTCGAAAAAAAAAGTTCTGGTCAGCGGCTGTTATGACCTCCTGCATGGCGGGCATATTGCTTTTTTTAAAACGGCTTCAGCTTACGGCGATCTTTATGTTAGTGTCGGCAGAGATGAAAATCTTCTTCTTTTGAAAGGGAAGAAGCCGGTCTTTTCTGAGGAGGAGCGGTTATATATTGTAAAATCAATAAGATATGTACATGATGCTTTCCTTGGCTCAGGTTCAGGCCTGCTCGATTTTGAACCGGACCTGGAAAGACTAAAGCCTGATATTTTCCTGGTTAATTATGATGGTCATACATCAGACAAAGCGGATCTATGTAAGAAGCTGGGAATAGAATATATTATTCTTGAGAGGATTCCTGAACCGGGGTTGCCGGCGCGATCCAGTTCCGGAACCAAAATAGATATGAAGTTCCCTTACAGGCTTTGTCTTGCAGGAGGATGGATTGACCAGCCCTGGGTATCAAAAATGCATCCGGGATCAGTCGTTGTGGCACAGATATGGCCGACAATGGATTTTAATGACAGGTCGGGACTTGCAACAAGTTCAAGGAAAACGGGAATACAGATCTGGGGTGACAGGTATCCTGATGGTGATCATGAACTTAATGCAAAATTGCTCTTTGGTGCTGAAAACCCTCCGGGTAAAATGTATGTTTCAGGTTCCCAGGACCATATCGGACTTTTATATCCCGGTATCAACAGACTTTGTTACAGCGGAGGTTACTGGCCTGTGAAGATAGAATCTACAACCAACAGTGAAATATGTGACTGGCTTTCAGAGGTTCTCCATCTTGTACCGCTGGCACCTCGTCCTGACGGGTATGATCCTTTGAAGATACAGCACCTTGAAAAACAATTGATCCGTGAACTGGGGGCAGCCGGTGATGCCTGCTGGGAATCAATTCAAAGGAAAGATATCACCGGACTCGGGAAGTCCCTGACAAATACTCTGCTTTCATGGAAAAAGATTTTGCCGCTAACAGTGCCTGACTGGGTTATGAAAGAGATGGAGACAAAGTACTTTAATGAATACCCCGGCGCCATAACATCCGGCAGCGGGGGCGGCTATGTTATTGTTGCTTCTGAAAAAGAGGTTGAAGGAGCAATTAAAATAAAAGTACGGTATTAAAGGCGAAACAGACTGGTCATCTCTATTTCTTGGTGATTCTTAGTGCCTTGGAGCCTTGGTGGCCAGAATTTTTTTGCCACCAGGACACCAGGACACCAAGAGTCGCCAAAATAAATTAAAACAAATTAGAGAATGTGTTAATCAAGGTTTTAGTGTTCGATTATCAATTAATTTTAAATATCTGTTATGAGTAGAAATATTACTATTCCATCCCTAATTCTTCTTGTTCTGTCTTTAACAAATTGCAACAGCCATTCGGTTTCTGACATGGCAAACTTAAAGGTTACCAAGAGCGACAGTTTACCCCTCGTCTTTCCTGATAACAAGTCAGATATTATTGACAAACAACTGAGATACGAAGCTGCACTGAAATTTGCTGAACAACAGTTGCCTTCCACATTGAAGGACTGGGAAGATTACAGCACAAAGCTGCGGAATAAGGTCATTATTAAAGCCGGAGTCCGTACTGACCATAAGCTTCCTTTAAACATAAAGGAGACAGGGTCGGTCAAAATGAAAACGTATGCGATAAAAAACATTACGTTTCAGACCCGGCCCGGTGTATATGCAACAGCCAATCTGTTTATTCCTGATGGTCAGGGTCCTTTTCCGGCTGTCATAAATATGCTTGGTCACTGGACGAAAGGCAAGATTGACAGTACCGGTCCTCAGGCTGTAGGCCACACTCTGGCAACCAACGGTTATGTTTGTCTTACAATAGATCCATGGGGAGCAGGTGAACGAGGCACAAAACACAGCATATATGAATACCATGGTGCTAATCTTGGAGCATCCCTTATGAATACAGGCGAACCATTAATTGGAGTTCAGATATCAGATAATATGAGGGGGATAGATCTGCTTTGTTCTTTACCAAATGTCGATACCACAAGAATAGGAGCCACCGGTGCAAGCGGGGGAGGAAACCAGACAATGTGGCTCTCAGCTATTGATGAACGTGTGAAGGCTGATGTCCCGGTTGTGAGCGTTGGTACTTTTGAATCCTATATTATGGAATCAAATTGTATATGCGAACAGCTGCCAGACGGACTCACTTTCACGGAAGAGGCTGGTATTGTGGCATTGTCAAATGCCCCGCTTCTCATTAATCATAATCAGGAATCAAATCCGACTTTTTTCCCGGCAGAGATGCTCAGGAGCTACTCCAATGCCAGGAAAATTTTTCTTATGGCAAATAAGGAGATCAATATAGGTTACCGGCTTTTTGACCTTCCTCATGGATATGAAAGGGAAGACCGTGAGGCGATGCTCGGGTGGTTTGATCTGCATCTCAAAGGCACCGGCGATGGACTCCCCACGAGTGAGAAACATTTTGAGCAGGTCCAGGAAGAAAAACTTCTTGTATTTCCTGCCGGGGGAAGAGATACTAATGTGATCACTACGGAAGAGTATTGCAGGGTCAGAGGTAATGAATTACGATCCGGCTATCTGAATTCAGGTTCATTTGATGTTGGCCAGAAAAAGAAGGAGCTGACAGAGATTCTCAAACTCAGGAGGAAGCTCACAATAAATGAGGTTTTCCAATACGCTCCTACCGATGGCTGGGATCGTCTGGCCCTGGAATCAGATGACAAAAGGATTCTTCCGATATTGCTTCTCTCCCCTGCAGACGAATTACTGGGATATGTAATAATCTGCAATCCTGATGGCAAAAAAAATATTCCCCTCTCTCTGATTGATGATTATAAGAAGACAGGGGTGGGTATAGTTATTGCCGATCTCTCCGGAACAGGCGAGCTGACCTCTTTAAATTCCATTTCTTACGATCGCACAGGGAAATTGCATACCCTGTCGCGCGCAGAGTTATGGCTTGGCAAAACAATTCTCGGTGAATGGATAAGGGAGCTCGATCTTGTCACAGAGTATCTTAATGTCAATTGCCACGCAGCGAAAGTCAGCTTTGACGGTACCGGTGAATCAGGTCTTGCAGGTTTGTTTTATGCAGCTGAAGGTGGTAAATTTGAATCGGTTACACTGCGTAATTCTCCAGTCAGCTACCTGTTTGACAACCGCGAAAACGTAGACTACTTCAGCATGGGGATACACCTGCCAGGGATTCTTAAGTGGGGTGATGTTTCGCTTGCAGCTGCACTCAGTGGAAAGGATATCACCTTTATCAGTCCTGTAACTATGTCGGGTAACCCCTTGGGGCCTGAACGGTTAAAAGAATATCAGGCTGAATTTGATAAGATCGGAAAATTATGCAGCAGAAAGAGTATTACAACATTGCTCTGATTATCAGTTTACGATTATATTATTTCAGGATTGCCGGCTACAGGTTAAAGTATAAAGTCCCCTTGGGGGATTTAGGGGTCTAACCTCTCGAGCATTATCTATACTATTAAATTCAAAAGCTATGGGTCAAAAAATTAATTATCTGAAAAAAAACACATTGATTTTATCTCTGCTGCTGGCCATTTTTACTTTCAATACAGGATTCGCTCAAAAGCCAGATCCCTCTCAGGATAATAAAAAATCAGGTCTTGCAATTGCAACTTTTGATGTTGATGCTACGCCGCCTGTAGGCAGTTATATGGCTTATGGACGGGTTATAAACACCTGGGAAATGGGTCTTCGTGCCCGGGGCATTGTTTTGCTTGGTGCAGGCAAGCCTGTAGTATTATGTTCGGTTGACTGGATAGGGATTGCAAATGATGCCCAGGATGAATTTAAAAGAGTCATGGCTGAAGCGGCGGGGACCGTTCCAGAGAGAGTTGCTGTTCATACCATCCATCAGCATGATGCTCCTATATGTGATTTTGGAGCTGAAAATTATCTGAAGAAAGCAGGACTTGACCCATTGAGTTATGAGAGCACATTTACAAGACAGGTAATGTTTCGCCTTGCTGATGCCGTCCGCGCCTCACTTAAAAATGCTCAATCCTATAATCAGGTAGGGCTGGGGGAAGCACCTGTTTATAAAGTAGCTTCAAACAGGCGTATTTTAGGTCCTGACGGACTTGTACGGGCGACAAGGTATACTACATGCGCCGATTCTGCACTCCGGGCTGAACCTGAAGGGCTGATCGACCCCATTGTCTCTGTTGTAAGCTTCTGGAACGACGACAAGCCTCTGGCGGTGCTGAGCTATTATGCTGTTCATCCTCAGAGCTATTACCAGACAGGCTTGCCAAATCCTGATTTTCCCGGAATTGCGCGTTTCTGCCGCCAGTTGGCTGTACCTGGAGCCCTGCATGTCCATTTCAATGGGGCGGGCGGTAATCTGGGAGCAGGAAAGTATAATGACGGCTCACACGAAAATCGTGGTATCCTGGCAGAGCGGCTGGCCGATGGTATGAAAAGAGCATGGGAGTCAACGAAAAAGGAGCGGGTTAATGCAAGTGATATTTCATGGAACATAGAACAGGTTGCCCTGCCTCCGGCAAAACATTTTGAAAGTCTTGGAGAAGAACTGAAGAATAAAGCGGATAATCCAATATTTATTTCAAATAATATTTCCAAGGTGATCTGGTATAACAGGTGCATTGCAGGCAGGAAAATTGATTTATGCTGCCTTTCACTGGGCCGTGCGAGGATCCTTCACATGCCGGGGGAACTCTTTGTGGAATACCAGCTTGCCGCCAAGGCAGAAAGACCCGATCTGTTCGTTGCAATGGCTGCCTATGGAGATTACGGACCGGAGTATATTTGTACGGACATTGCTTATCAGCAGGGAGGCTATGAAGGCAGTGATGCTTCAGGAGTGGCGCCAGGTTCAGAAAAGATATTGATGGATGCCATAAAAAATCTTCTTCACAGATAAGTTCACAGCTTTATTTGTTACTTTTAGGACTGATATTTTTCGGGAATATTCACGGGGAACCATTACTAACATCATCCGTTGATGAAGAAATCTGGCTCGTTTATTATTTTTTCCGGCTTACTGATCTGTTATTTAAATTATTCACTTGCTGCAGCTGGTCATCCGGCAAATTCAAATGGATGGAAAGCTGGCATCTCACGGGAAATAATAACCCCTGAGGGACCTATCTGGCTCGCGGGATATGCATCACGCACCCATCCCTCTGACGGCATCCTGACTGACTTATGGGTAAAAGTTCTTGCTGTTGAGGATGCAAAAGGGAAGAAGGCCGTCCTTATCACCTCCGACCTCCTTGGGTTTCCGAAGAAGATGTCAGACCGGATAAGGAATCAGATTGCGGTCAGATACGGGCTTACCAGATCACAGATAATCTTAAGTTATTCACATACACACTCCGGACCAGTTCTCATGGAGGCCCTTTTCGACATTTATCCTCTTGATGAGAAGCAGCTGAAGGTTATACAGGAGTACTCTGATTATCTGGAAAAGAAGATTGTTGATCTTACCGGTGATGCTATTCGTGCCATGGTTCCGGCTCAGATCTTTTCCAGGTCCGGGATTACACGCTTCCAGGTAAACAGACGCAACAACATTGAAGCATCACTGACCGCTCAGACTGTTTTAAACGGACCAAATGATTATGCAGTTCCTGTCCTTAAGGTTACTGACGAATCGGGAAGTCTCATGGCAATTGCTTTTGGATATGCCTGTCACTCTACTGTACTGGATATTTACCAGATCTCAGGTGATTACCCCGGATTTGCACAGATTGAACTTGAAAAATCACATCCGGGAGTGACTGCATTGTTTTTCCAGGGAGCAGGGGCAGATCAGAATCCATTACCCCGCAGAACAATACCTCTTGCCCGTCAGTATGGAAAAGAACTGGCAGCATCGGTTGAAAGAGTATTAAGTGAGGAGATGAAAAAACTTGACCCTGTACTTTCTGCTTCCTATTCGGAAGTGAATCTGAAATTCTCGGACCCTCCGGCAATGGATGCTCTTATTAAAATAGAAAGTGAAAAAGACGGATACCAGAAGAGCTGGGCCTCAAATCAGCTCAGGGCACTTAGAAACAACGGCTCTCTCATAACTTCATATCCTTATCCGGTTCAGGTCTGGAAGCTTGGAGATCAGGCAGTTATAGCGCTGGGAGGGGAGCTGGTTATTGAATACTCAATCGGGTTAAAAAAGTTATTCGGGCCCGATATATTTGTATTGGGATATGTCAATGATGACATGGCTTACATTCCCTCGGAAACAATACTTAAGGAGGGCGGCTATGAAGGAGAATCATCACAGATGGTATATGGCATGCCTGCCAAATGGGCACCCGGCATTGAGGTCATGATATTTGATGAAATCAAAAAGCTGGCACTGAAGGCAGGTGTTAAGCAAATAGCACAATAGTGTTTCCAGTCTGCTAATTAAAAAACTAAACATATTGAAATTATTAACATCAGGTGAAATGAAGAAAAAAAGCTTTTCCAGGCGGAATTTTATTGCAACTCTCTCTGCCGGTTCGGCAGCTGTTGCTGCTTCAGGCTATATTCCGGCATTCAGGAATATTACCATTGGCAGCGGTAATCCTGACAAACTGGCAATACTTGGCGGTACTCCGGTTGCCAAAGATAAAGTCTGGCCCGAATGGCCCTATGTCGACGAACGGATTGTTGAGGAAGTTGTTAAGACCACCCGCAGTGGTATCTGGTGCAGGATCCAATCACCAAATGGAACTGTGCCGACATTCGAGCAGGAGTTTGCAAAAATCTACGGGACAAAAACCAGCGTGAGTACAGGATCGGGTACGCAGGCTTTGAATACTGTGGTTGAGGCACTTGGCATTGGTCCGGGTGACGAAGTCATTACTTCTCCATATACCGATCCGGGAACCATTCAGGGCATACTGGTAAGCCGTGCGCTTCCTGTTATGGCAGATCTTGACACTGAATCATTCCAGCTCGATCCTGCAGATGTGGAAAGAAAGATCACAAAACGCACCAAAGCTCTTATGCCTGTACATATAATGGGTCAGCCTTGTGATATGCAGAGTATTATGGCGCTTGCAAAGAAATATAATCTTAAAGTTATTGAAGATTCCTGTCAGGCTTTTCTTGCAGAGTACCAGGGTAAACTGCTTGGAACCATAGGTGATGCAGGATGCTTCAGTTTCCAGACCAGCAAAGTTTTTTGCTGCGGGGAAGGCGGTGCAATAGTAAGCCATAATGATGACGTGATGGAAAATTGTTATACTGTTATGAATCACGGGACTGCAAAAAACGGGAAGACACTTACCATTGGTTCAAAATACAGGATGAATGAGTTTGAAGGAGCTGTCCTTCTGGGGCAGTTGCCTGGTGTCAGGGAACGGCATGAGATCCGCAACAGGAATGCCAGGTATCTGACCGAAAAATTAAAGGGCTGCCCGGGCCTTGTTCCCCAGAAGCTTTATGAAGGGACCACAGCAGGTTCTTTCTACCTCTATACATGGTCTTATAAAAAGGAACTTTTCAATAATGCCCCCCGTGAAAAATTCTTCAAAGCCATCGCTGCCGAAGGTATCGGCCTTAGCCCATATATAGCTAACGGATTACACAGGGAGCCATGGACGGATCATATAATGACATTGCCGGAATACAAGAAGATGTATGGAAACGCCCGTCTGAAAAAATTCAAAGAGGAATTGTTCCTTCCCAAATGCGACCAGGTGTGTGATGAAATGGTTATGCTATGGGCATCCGGTCCGCTTCTTGGATCGCTTGCTGATATGGATGACCTGATAAACGCAGTAATGAAAGTATATGATAACAGGGATAAGCTGAATTCAATATAAGATAAATCAAATCTGAAATATATGTCAAAAAGTAATTATACAAGGCGTGAATTTGTAAAGAAAAATTCAATGGCCGGCATAGGTGCAGCAGTAGCATTGAGTGCAGGGCCGGCACTTCTTGCCAATTGTGCAGCTGATACCGGAGTTCCTGCTATCCTTGGCGGACAGAAGATCAGGACAAAGGAATGGCCAGTATGGCCGCAGTGGAAACCTGAAGTGTATGAGGAACAGGTGCTTAAGGTTCTCAGAAGCGGAGTCTGGTCAAGGGCGGAAGTAGTTACTGAATTCGAAAATAAATGGGCTGAAACAATCGGTACAAAGCGCTGCCTGGCGGTGGTCAACGGCACTAATGCGCTGATAACCTCCGTTGTTCAGCTTGATATAGGAGCTGGTGACGAGGTTATTGTTACTCCGTATACCTGGATTTCAACCATTCAGGCTGTTCTGATTGCCGGAGCAATGCCTGTATTTGTGGATGTGGATCCGGAAACATATCAGATTGACCCCGCTAAAATTGAAGCGAAGATCACCCCCCGTACAAGGGCGATTATGCCGGTTCATATCCTTGGGATGCCAGCCAATATGGTGAAAATAATGGAGATAGCTAAGAAGCATAACCTCCTTGTAATAGAAGATGCCTGCCAGGCCTGGCTGGCAGAAATAGACAATAAGAAAGTAGGGACATTCGGCAATGTGGGCTGTTTTAGTTTTCAGAATTCCAAACATCTGCCTCTTGGAGAAGGAGGAGCAATTGTTAGCGATGATGAAGAATTTATGGACAGGTGCTATTCATATCATAATGTAGGATTTCCTCATGGAGCAGTAATTGGTGCAGTAGGTGCCGGTTCAGTAATGCTTGCCACTAAGCTCCGCATAACAGAATATCAGGCAGCTATCGGACTTGCCCAGTTAGGTGTACTTGACGAACAAACCTCCCTGAGGAATACAAATGCCGCATACCTGAAGTCTCAGATAAAGGGTATCCCTGGAATAAGACCATATAAACTCTATGATAATGTAACGAGAGCTGCCTTTCATATGTTCTGTTTCCGTTACAAAAAAGAAGAATTCAAGGGTTTATCAAGAGATCTTTTTCTCGAGGCTCTTACCGCAGAAGGAATTCCAAATTTAAGCGGATATTCTCCCTTCCTGAATAAGCAACCATACCTTGAAAATGCTTTCCAATCGAAGAATTTCAAAAAGATGTACCCGAAGGAGATGCTTGATTTTGAAAAATTCAAAGCTGAAAATGAATGTCCGGAAAACGATGAATTATGTGTAGAGGCTGTTTGGATCCAGCAAAATATGCTTCTGGCTGAAAAATCCGATCTGGATGATGTTGCCTCCGCAATTGAAAGAATACGTAAGAATGCTGAAAAGATTAAAAATAGAAATGAGACCCCCAAACCGGTAGCTATGTAATACTTCAGTATTTTGGAAACAAAATTTGTCATGCTTTTTACGATTTACCCCTTTCTAATTTCCCCATGGGAAGGTTTTGTTCCTCCCCCTGGGGAAGGTTAGGATGGGGTGCAAATAAATATAAAGACAAACTCTGATTTAACAATTTTAAAATGAAGCTACAATTCCTTTCTATTATTCCGGTGTTTATCTCACTACTTTCAGTATCATGCAGCCAGTCTCCGCAACCAATAGCAAAGACTGATCCTGTCTCAACTCCTGATGCCCGGATAATTGCCACAGTCTATAATTCAGGTTTTGAACATGCACACGATACCTATAATGGGATTTCATCTGCCAGCGACGGAAAGATATATTATGTTCTCTGCTCACAGCTGATGGATATTGCAGGACAGATGTACTCCTTCGATCCAAAGACGGGAACAACTGAACACCTTGGCGATCTTACGGAGATATGCGGTGAAAAGGATATGAAGGTGGTGGCCCAGGGTAAGAGTCATGTAAACTTTGTTGAATCGGGAGGGAAGTTATATTTTGCTACCCATCTCGGGTATTACAGCATTATAAACGGAATGGAAAAAACCGGTCTTCCTACCGGAGATTATAAGGCATACCGCGGTGGCCACCTGCTTGCATACGATATGAAAACAAAGACCTTTGAGGATCTGGGAATCGGGCCGCATAACGAGGGAATTATTACAATGAATATGGATGTGGCAAGAGGACTGATCTACGGCCTTTCCTGGCCGACAGGATATCTGTTCAGGTATGATGTGGCGAAGAAAGAACTTAAAGACCTTGGGCCGGCCACCGGCATGGGGGAAGATGGTTTTGGAAAAGATTTTCGTGTTGTATGCCGGTCAATTGCAATAGATACTGATAATGGCTCAGTATATTTCACAAATGCGGAGGGTCAGATAAAAAGTCTTCAACTGGGTAGTGATCAAGTTGAAACTGTAGAAGGTGAGGATATGAAGAAGGACTACTTCGGGACATATGAAATATTTACCTCAGGAAGTATGGCTTATAACTGGCGTCAGGTTTTCTGGTATGCCCCTGAGAAAAAGATTTATGGCGTTCATGGCAACTCCGGTTACCTGTTCAGATTCGACCCGGCGATAAAGCGGATAGATGTTCTTGAACGATTAACCTCTGTTCCTTCAAAACTGACAGGTATGGGCGACCAGTTCAGCTATGGTTATCTGGGCTTCAAGCTGGGGCCCGACGGAAGGACAATCTATTACCTTACCGGGGGACCAATTTACATTGATGGTAAGCGTGTTATGGGGGCAACCTCGACTGCAAAGGGAGAGGCAAAAGGGCTGGAAGACCTGCATCTGATAACATATGATATTCCTACTGGAAAATATCTCGACAATGGTGCTGTCTTCTACCCTGACGGACAGCGTCCGCTATATGTCAACTCTATTGCAATTGGTGACGACGGTACAGTATATACCCTGGCAAGAATAACAGAAAACGGAAAGACCAGAACTGATCTTATAAGCTTTCCGGGGCCATTTAAAAAATAATATAAAATGAAGAATTTAACCACTGTGTTTCACGGAGTTATCACAGAGTTACACGGAGTTATGCAGGAAGTAAAAGCCGTGTAACTCCGTGCCAACTCCGTGCCACTCTGTGGTTAAGAAAAGCTTTTAAAACATTGATAAATTATTGAATATGAAGAGAATAGATTTAACAAAAAAGATTCACCTGTTATCAATAGTGAAATCAGCATTGAAGATTTTTACTCTTGTAACCCTGATTCTGTTAACAGGATTAGATTCACTGACAGCCCAGATAAAGATCTACATTGAAACGGATCTTGAAGGTGTCAGCGGCGTATACAGATTTTCGCAGACACGTGATAAAGGCAGCCCTGAAAATCTCAAGGCATGCGAATATTTCATGGGAGATCTCGCAGCTGTAGTTCGAGGTCTTCGTGATGGTGGTGCCACCGAAATACTGATAATTGACGGGCATGGGAACCAGGCAATGATTCCGGAACTGATGGTTGCAGGCGCAAAATATGTAACAGGATTGCCACGACCTCAAAATAACACCTGGAGTCTTGATAAATCTTATTCGGGAATGGTTTTATTTGGGTTCCATGCAATGAATGGAACTCCCGATGGAGTTTTGTGCCATACCCAATCCTCCGAATCAGAGAACAGGTACTGGTACAATGGTGTTGAATCAGGAGAGCTGGCACAATCTGCTTCTGTGGCCGGTTATTATGGCGTACCTCCAATCCTTGTCACAGGTGATGAAGCTGCCTGCCGGGAAGCCAGGAAGTTTTTCGGGGAGGGTGTTGTGACAGTAGCCACCAAGCAGGGTCTGGCACGCGAATCAGCTGTTCTCTATCCATTTGAAGAGGTTCGGAAAGCTCTTTATGAAGGTGCAAAAAAGTCTATTGCTGCAATCCCGAAATGTAAGCCTTATATAATGCAAACACCCATAAAAGTTAAGGAGGAATGGCTTGAAAAAGCACCCTCTTCAATCCAGCCAAAACTTATGACAAGGGAGAAGGTAATTGAGAATCCGCTTCACCTGTTTGACTAACAACCGGCTGATGCCAGATATAAAATAGAATCACATCAAAATGTAATAGTTATCATGTTTGTTTGAAATATAACAAGAAGACATTATCTTTTGACTGATTTTGGATTGATTAAATATGTCTGCATGAAAAAAACAAATAGTATCACAATATGGCTTCTCTCGGCTCTGAGGATTGTAATAGGCTGGCATTTCCTTTATGAAGGCCTGGCCAAGCTGGCTAATCCAAACTGGTCATCCTCACTTTATCTGATGGAATCAAAATGGCTGTTTTCAGGGTTTTTCCATTGGCTTATTGGTAATAGCACTACATTGCATATTGTTGATTTTCTGAATATCTGGGGATTGATAATAATAGGATTTTGCCTGTTTGTCGGATTGTTTACCAGACCAGCCGCTATTTCAGGAGCATTGCTTCTTTTGCTTTACTATGTGGCAAATCCTCCGTTTGTACCTTCAACAATTCCTTCAACCAGTCATTTTTACATACTCAATTACAATCTCATTGAGGCAATTGTCCTTATTGCCCTGGCTTCCCTCAGGAAGGAGGCACTCTGGGGCATGCAGAGGCTTGCAGCATATTGGCATGAAAAACGGAAAGATGAAAAGTTCCCGTCACAGGATAATCATGAGATACTTGAATCATATGACACTTCCCGGAGAGAGTTGATTAAGAACCTTGCAGTGTTACCACTTTTCGGAGCTGCCTTTTTCGGGATGGCGAAAAAGCGTGGATGGATAAGTTTTGAAGAGAAAAACCTTGCATCTAAAACTGATGCTGTGAGCAGCGCATCACTTCTGATGGGAAAGTCCCAGTCAATAAGTGAACTGAAAGGACAGGTTCCTTCAGGTAAGATTAAAGAAAGAACCCTTAGCCGGATCATGATCGGCGGGAATCTTATCAGCGGCTTTGCTCATGCACGCGACCTAATTTATGTTTCCACCTGGCTTAAAAAGTATTTCAGCGATGAAAAAGTGATTGAAACGTTGTGGCTGTGTGAAGCATGCGGCATCAACACTGCCATTTTCCGTTGTGATGAAAACACAATTAGGATTCTTGAAAAATACTGGAAAAGGGGAGGTAAGGTCCAGTGGCTGGCGCAAACATATCCCAAAGGAGAAGATCTGTCCAATGTTCAGACTGCTATCGATCATGGCGCAATCGGTGCGTTTGTAATGGGAGGTATTGCCGACAAAATTGTTACCGACAAGCAGATTGATTTTCTTCGTAAGCCTGTTGAACTTATTCAGAAGCAAGGACTTATTGCCGGAACCGCTGCTCATTCCATGATGGTTCTGAAAACCTGCATTGAACATGGGATCAAGCCTGATTTCTACATGAAAACCTTTCACAGCCATAATTACTGGTCTGCAACACCCATTGATCCGGCAAACCCGGAGCTGCCTGTGGACGGAGATGATCATAATATGGCACACGACAATATCTGGTGCATGTCGGATAAGGTAGTTGCCGATTTCTTCAGGGAAAATACAACTCCATGGATTGCATATAAAGTACTGGCAGCCGGTGCGATAAAACCGGAAGAGGGCTTCAGGCACGCATTTGCCAGCGGAGCCGATTTCGCATGTGTTGGAATGTTTGATTTTCAGGTTGTTGAAAATGCCAATCTGGCCTATAATATACTTAATTCAGACCTGAAGCGCGAAAGGCAGTGGTATGCTTAGTTATAATTTATAGGGTTTCCGGTACTCATAATGCAGCATCTTATTGGCCTCTTCTGAGTTGGTGAAACGTTCCTTTGCCGGATCCCATTCCAGCCTCTGTTTTGTTAACATTGAAATTGTAGCCATATGAGCGAGAGAGGTCGAGCGATGTCCGGTTTCCAGGGTTGAAAATGGTGTTTCCCGTGATTTTATACAATCGAGGAAATTACGGATGAGGTTTGCAGTGCTGTTGAGATAACTATTGTCTGCAAGGAGGGTGTCCTTTGTCTCCAGGCTATATTCTTCAGCTTCCATAAGTTTATCCCAGCTTTGGAATTGCCCGGGACTGGCAGGAACAATCTTATAATCATTTTCATTTGTATAAAGTGTCCCTTTAGTTCCACGCATTTCAATGAAACCATACGGAATGAAACTGCCTGAGCTTGCCTCTAAAACTTTTACTGTAGCTATAGATCCTGAAGCAAATTCATAGGTAACCTGAAAGGTATCCGGAATGGTACGGTCATCATCTACTGCATATTTCCCTCCCATCGCACTTACGGCTGCAGGAGCCTCTTCGTTGAGCAGCCACCTGATCAGATCGAGATAATGAACGCCCTGATTACTGATCTGATTGCAATAATCTTCCCACCACCGGAACATATACGGAGCTATGTTATATTGATATGGCCTGAAGGCCCGTGGACCCAGCCAGGCATCCCAGTTGAAATCTTTTGGAGGATTTTCCGGTTTCAGTTTACCTATGCCTGAAGGAAACATGTTACCTACATGGCATGCGCTCGTATATGTAACTTTTCCTATCTTCCCTGAAGGAATATCCTTAGCAAGCTTCTGAAAAGTGGGAGCACCCCGCCTGTTCAGCCCTACGGTCACAATTTGTTTGCTGTTCTTACCGGCATTTACCATTGCTCTGCCTTCATGGATAGTCTTTGAAAGAGGTTTCTCTATATAAACATCTTTACCTGCGTTTATTGCATCGATAGTCATAAGTGCATGCCAGTGGTCAGGTGTTGCTATGCATACAGCATCTATAGTCTTGTTTTCCAGTAACTTCCTGTAGTCAGAATATCTTTCGACCTTATTCGGAAAAGATTCTCCCATTTCCGGGATCTGTCCGGGTCTGTCTTTGATATATCTTGGATCAACCCTGGAACGGTCACGGTTAATATACGGTTCATAAACGTCACATAATGCTGCAATTTCAACATCAGGCTGATCCATAAAGATATTCAGGAGTTGGGTTCCCCGATTTCCGACACCAATGAAACCTACCCGGATCTTTTCATTGGCCCCTTTTATCCTGTTATAGCTGGCTGCACTTAAAGGATTTACGCCCAGGGTGATCCCTGCGGATATCATGCCTGTCTGGGCAAGAAATGAACGGCGGGTTGTTTTTGATGACATTGCGGATCTGATTTAGTGATTTCTGTATCAAACCTACTTAATTTTTCTTAATTTGGAGTACTTTTTTCACCATTTACCTTATTTGGATATTATGAACAGATTTAACCGCCGTGATTTTGTTAAGACAGCCTCAATGGGAGGAATATCCCTGGGCCTGGCTGGCAACTTTCAGCCAATATTTGGCATTAACAGTACCGATGGAGGAAAAGTCGGGATTATCGGACTTGACACCTCTCATTCTATCGCCTTCACCAAAGCTCTTAACAGTGCTGATGCTGGTCCTGAATTCGGAGGCTACAAAATTACAGCTGCCTATCCCCGGGGAAGCAGGGATATCAAATCAAGCGCTGAAAGGATACCAGGTTATACTGAGGAAGTTAAAAACCTTGGAGTTGAAATAACGAATTCAATTGAAGAACTTCTGGCAAAAGTCGATGTTGTGTTGCTTGAAACTAATGATGGCCGGCTCCACCTCGAACAGGCACTACCGGTATTTAAATCGGGTAAAAGAATGTTTATTGATAAGCCTGTTGCTGGCTCACTCAGCGATGCCATTGCTATTTTTGAAGCAGCAAAGCATTACAATGTTCCGGTTTTTTCATCCTCCTCCTTAAGATTTGAACAGGTTACTCAGGAAATTGCCGGAGGCAGCATAGGAAAAGTATTGGGCGCTGATACCTACAGTCCGGCAACCATAGAACCGACGCATCCGGATCTTTTCTGGTATGGAGTGCATGGTGTAGAAATGCTTTTTACACTCATGGGACAAGGATGCAAGAGCGTTTCACGTATTTACACGGAAAATACCGATATCGTCACAGGTTTGTGGAATGATAACAGGATCGGTACATTCAGGGGAATACGCTCCGGGATATATGACATCGGAGGAACAGCATTCGGGGAAAAGGCCAATCTGTCTCTTGGGAAAGACCATAGCTATAACCCGCTCCTGATAAAAATAATTGAATTCTTTAAAACAGGAGTGGTACCAGTGACCTCTGCTGAAACCATTGAGATCTTCGCTTTTATGGCTGCCGCAGAAGAGAGTAAGTTTAAAGGAGGTGTTGCTATTGAGATGGAAGATGTGATGAAGAGGGCAAAGGCAGAAGTGAAACCGATTATTTAATCTCAGCCCCCCTTCAGCCTCTTGATTTCATTGAAATGATCCATCGACATCTTTTCGCGGGCTTCCCTGGAACTCTTGCGATAGGCCTCAAATTCAACCTTAGTCTCATTTAACTCTTTCTTCATATGGTGAACAGAGATAAGGTTAGCCTTGAACAAGAGGAAACCTATTACCAGGCAAGCTGCCAGTCCGGCTATTATCAACCACATTATTCCATTATAAGTCGTCTTATTTACCTCCATACCCAGTAATCTGATACTGTTTTTTGTCCGGGTTATATCCTCAAGGCTGGTTTTTGTACTCTTCAGTTCAGAGCCAAGCGAATCGATTGTGAAGTTCAGTGCAGTTATTGAGCCCTTCAGCTGATTTATTGTCCCAAAAGCTTTTGTAAGAGTATCTGAAATATTTCCCTTGACTTTCTGAAACATATCCTCTCTGATTGCCCTGTAATATTCATAGATCCTTGTCCGCTCCTCCAGATAATTCAATTGTTCTTTTATGGAATTGTGAAGAAGTACATCCGGCATGGATGTTTGCCCTTCTGCCCTGAATATAACCACCATCAGAAAAAGACCCATCGTTAAAGATCTCAGGTGAAACTTACTCTTTATTTCCATGGTTTTAATAAATAAATGAGATTTTGATCCAACAATTATTATAAACGTGTAAGTTAATCTAAAATTGTAATTTAAAAAAGAGTAAATTTATGATATTTTCAAACCCATAGAGGTTGTAATTGTTTGGAAAATCTTAATAAACAATATCTTATCAAAAAAATCATCTAATGACAAAGAGACGGGAATTTATCAAAAAAAGCATCCTCGGCACCGCCGGGATAACAATAGGAGGAATGGGATTCAGCGCAAAATCCTATGATTCAGTAGTCGGAGCGAATGACAGACTCTTTCTTGCAGTAGTTGGCATTCGCGGACAGGGAGGATCTCATATAGAAAGCTGGTGTGATCTTACGGAGAACCGTAATATCAGATTAAAAACGATATGTGATGTCGATGAACAGTATTATGCGGAGAAATCAAAATTCATTTTTGACAAGACTGGCATCAAACCTGTTACAGAGTGGGATATGCGTAAGGTCTTTGATGATAAGGAGATTAACGCGGTATCGTTTGCCATACCAAATCACTGGCATGCACTTGGAACAATATGGGCCTGCCAGGCAGGAAAACATGTATATGTTGAAAAACCTGCATGCCATAATATTTTTGAAGGGAGGAAGATGATTGAGGCATCCAGGAAGTATAATGTAAGGGTGCAGACAGGATTTCAGAACCGTTCAATCTCAAGTGTGATGGAAGCAATGCAATTCCTGCATGCTGGAGGGATAGGCTCTGTTTATATGGCCAAGGGTATGTGTTATAAGCCGCGCGACTCTTTTGGAATAGCAAAAGACACAACCCCTCCTGCAACGCTGCACTATGACAGATGGCTCGGACCTGCTCCCTGGCGCCCTTACAATGAAAAACACGTTCATTACAACTGGCACTGGTTTTGGCCTACAGGAAACGGCGATACCGGCAATCAGGGACCACATCAGTTCGACCTTGCACGGTGGGGACTTAACAAAAATGAGCATCCTGTTTCGGTTTATTCAACCGGTGGCATATATGGAATAAGTCCGGACGAATGTGAACAGGAAACACCAAATACACAGACGTCAGTTTTCAGATACAGGGATGGGAAGATCCTTGAGTTTGAAACCAGGGGAAGATTCACCAATGCAGAATCAAGTCTTGGTATAAAAATCGGAAATATCTTTTATGGCACAGACGGATACCTTGAGCTTAATGATGAAACCTGGAAGGCGTTCAGGAAAAGGGAGAAAGAACCATTTGCAGAAAGGGGGAAGGAACCAATCGCAGGTTCAGAGACCGCTGAGAAGAAGCCAGCCGATGCAAAATATCTTGCAGCACCTGGAGGAACCGAGCACTACGCGAATTTTATTGATGCAATAAGAGCAGGGAATAATGAGGCACTTAATTGTGATATTATTGATGGATTTTACTCCTCAGCGCTTCCGCACCTGGCAAATATCTCATACAGGCTTGGCCGCGAACTGAAATTTATGGGTGATTACGAAAAGTTCGTAAACGATCCCGAAGCCGATGCAATGCTGACAAGGGTTTACCGGAAACCGTATGTGATTAATGACGAAGTTTAAAATGCCATACCTCGCAGGAGCCTTGCTATTGGCATTGCTCGAAACCATAAAATAAATCTTGGTGTTCCTTGGTGTCCTGGTGTCTTGGTGGCAAGTTTTAAAAAAATGCCACTAAGGCACAAAGGCGCCAAGTTTCACCAAGGGAATATGAATTCGCATCTTTAACTTAAGTAAATATAAATATGAAACGTATCTTTTCATCTATGACAGCAGTGCTGATTGTATTTGTTGTCACATCAAACTCTCTTTTCGGAGAGGTAAAATTGCCTGCCATATTCGGTGACAATATGGTATTGCAGCAAAAGACCGATGCTGCAATCTGGGGATCGGCCGAAAAAAATGGCACTGTAAAGGTTATTACTTCCTGGAACAATAAGATGTATAACGTAAAGGCAGGCAGCGATGGTAAATGGAAGCTAAAAGTAGCTACTCCTTCTGCCGGGGGACCTTATGAAATATCAATCAGCGATGGCAAAACGGTAAAGCTTAAGAATGTGCTGATAGGTGAAGTATGGGTCTGTTCTGGCCAGTCGAATATGGAGATGCCGGTAAAGGGATATTTCAATCAGCCGATTACCGGATCCAATGATGCAATTGTGACATCTTCAAATCCTTCTATCCGGATGTTTACTGTTACAAAAGCAACAAGTCTTGAGCCAGTTTATGATTTTGAAGGAGCATGGAAAGTTTGCGAGCCTGAGAATGTAAGTGAATTCAGTGCCACAGGTTATTATTTCGGACTGTTGCTCAATAAGGTATTAAATGTGCCTGTTGGACTTATCAATTCCAGCTGGGGAGGTACACGTATCGAGCCATGGATCAGCGAAGCCGGAATCAAAAAATTTGATTTTGTTACCCTTCCCGATAAAAGCCAGCAGGGAACCCTTTCTCCGCAAACACCTACTGTGCTGTATAATGCCATGATAAATCCAATGGCTGGTTTTGGCATAAGAGGTGCTATCTGGTACCAGGGGGAGTCGAACAGGAATGAGGCTGACAAATATGTAAGATTATTGCCGGGAATGGTAGAAAACTGGAGGTCTGTCTGGGGAGTGGGTGAATTCCCGTTCTACTATATACAGATAGCACCCTTCGACTATGGAACACACGGTTTGAGTTCGGCTTATCTCAGGGAGGCCCAGCTGAAAGCCTCGACAGCAATTCCCAATATTGGTATGGCTTGTATTATGGATCTCGGTGAAAAAGATAACATCCATCCGGCTGCTAAAAAAACCGGTTCGGAACGTCTGGCACTTCTGGCACTGGCAAAAACCTACGGTAAATCAGGATTTGCTTTCAGCGGCCCTTTGTTCAAAGAAATGACTGTTGAGGGAGCCGTTGTGAAGATGACTTTCAAAAACGCGGATAACGGTCTGACCTCTTTTGGTAAAGAATTGTCCTGTTTTGAAGTGGCAGGAGCTAATAAAAGGTTTGTCCCGGCAAAGGCATTTATCACGGATGACGGGGTAACACTGATGAGTCCTGAAGTTTCTGCTCCGGTTGCAGTAAGATATGCATTCAAGGATTTTATTATAGGAGATCTGTTCAATACAGAAGGACTGCCTGCTTCATCATTCCGTACCGATGACTGGGCAGCTGAATGATCTGATTTGCAATAAATATAAAGTTGGCAAATGGCAAAAAGCAGTTGGCAAAAATTGATTCATAACAAAATTGCCAACTGCTATTTGCTAACTGCCAACTTATAGTATTACATCAATATTGAGTTTACACGACACTAACACATTTCAGAACAGATGAAAGACAAAACTACAAAACCGATAAGCAGGAGAGGGTTCATAGAAACCTCTTCTCTGGCACTGGCAGGTCTGACAATTATTCCGCGTCATGCTGTTTCAGGATTAGGGCATACTGCTCCGAGCGACAAGCTTAATATTGCCGCTGTGGGAATAGCCGGTATGGGGCGGGTAAACATTGAAAACGTTGCCAAAACAGAGAATATAGCAGCCCTGTGCGACGTTGACTGGAGGGAACCGACAATGAAAATATTCAAAACCTATCCGGGTGCAAAACAATACAAGGACTTTCGGATCATGCTTGACAAGCAGAAAGATATTGATGCTGTTATTATCGCCACCCCCGATCATACCCATGCTGTTATAAGTATGGAAGCAATGAAGAGGGGCAAGCATGTTTATACACAGAAGCCACTTACCCATAGTGTATTCGAGGCTAAAGAGCTTGCAAAAGCAGCCAAACAGTATAAGGTTGCAAGCCAGATGGGTAACCAGGGGCAGGCCAGTGATGGCCCCAGACGTCTCCGGGAAATGATATGGGACGGAGTGATAGGACCGGTACGTGAAGTTCATGTCTGGACAGATCGTCCCAATAACGGCTTGTTGAAGACATACTGGCCACAGGGAGTTGCCCGTCCGTTGGATACTCCTGCTACCCCTGCAGAACTTGACTGGGACCTCTTTTTAGGGCCTGCTCCGGAGCGTCCTTATCACCCTGCCTATCATCCGTTCAGCTGGAGAGGCTGGTGGGACTTTGGTACCGGGGCATTGGGCGATATCGGATGTCATTCACTCGATCCGATTTTCCGGGCTTTGAAACTTAAATACCCGACAAGCGTTCAGGCAGTCTCAACACTTGTCAATCTTGAGACATATCCCTCAGGTTCAATAGTGAAATACGAGTTTCCTGCCCGTGAGGGTATGCCACCTGTGAGTCTTACATGGTATGACGGAGGTCTTCGTCCAATGCTGCTGAAGGATATGGAGGAGGGAATGCAGATGGGTAGCGGAGGAACTCTGTATGTCGGTGATAAGGGAAAGATCCTAGATGATAAAATTCTTCCGAAATCGCTTCGGGAATCATATAAAGCTCCTGCACCATCTATCCCTTCATCCCCGGGTCATGAGGAGGAATGGATACGTGCCTGCAAAGGCGGCGCAGCAGGAGGTTCAGATTTTGAATGGGCCGGACCACTTACCGAAACAGTGCTTTTGGGGAATATAGCTTTACGGCGTGAACTGAAGGAAAAGCTCAGCGGACAGATACTGGAATGGGATGCTGAAAAATTCAGTTTTACCAATCTGCCTGAAGCAAACAGGTTTTTACATACTGAATACAGAAAGGGGTGGAGCCTTTAGGTGAGGATCCCTAAATAACACAGATATATGCTTGAGCTGCTTAACAAGGGAATAGATCTTATTCATTATACATTTTTATTTCCCGCCGTTTGATTTATTCCTTTTTTATTACTTTTTATCGATGAAAATCAAACTTCTTCAACAGAACAAGGTCTTGAATTTTCAGCCAGTACAGAGAGTACATATACACTTCTTAGGTACAAGGGTACCCCTGCTGCTGCAGATCCCTAAATAAACAGATATGTCCTTGAGTACTTAACTAGTTAATTATAACTGATTTAATGAGTATGTTTACAGTTAATAAATAGGAAATAGATCTACGAATCCAAAATCCTGTTTAAAACAATTATTACTCCGGATAATTTCGAAGAACATTTCATAACATATAACAGTAAATGGGCAGTTGAAGATGGCTGGATTACCGGACGGAATCAGAATGAGACGGCCGGAATGGCAATTCTGAAACAAGATTTTCCCGGAAATATTTTACTCGACTTTGAAGCTGGTACCATACTCCCTTCAACCCATGACATCAATTTTATGTGGAACGGGGAATGGAGCGATAGCCTTAACAGCTGCGGAAATGCGTATATAGGAAGTATCTGTGGTTGGTACAACAACAGGATTGGAATTGAGAAATCCCCTGATTATAAACTTATTGCAACAACACCAAATTATAATTTTGAACCCGGCAGGGCCTATAGGGTCCAGGCCGGCAGCATAAATGGCAACTGCTTCATTTTTATTGACGGGAAGCTGGCAATCGAATTAAATGATCCGGATCCACTGGATTCGACAAGATTTACCAAAGTAGCTTTCACAGCGTGGAGCAGCTGCCTCAGGATAAGAAATATTGTAATCCGTCAGATAGAATGGATACCATTGATTATGAAGTATTAAAAAAGGGGTTTCAGTCAATGTAACCCCTTTGATTTTTTAATCAGGAAAATATCTTCTTTTATTTTCCCCATTTTTTAACTGCTGCCTCCATGGCTGGACCTCCTTTACCAAGATCCTCAGGAGTCATTACAGGGATGAAATCTACATCGGCCTGGAGCCATAGAAAAAATGGTTCGGCTTTTGCAACCATTTGTGAAGCATCGTCCATATTAACTACAATATAGGCTCCCCTGCTTCCGCAAATAGACCCGAAATAAGCAGCTTCCGCTTTAACTTCAGTGAGGGCCTCCTTCATTTTAGCTGCAAATTGAGGGTCCTTGATTCTCAGGTTTGCTGTTTCACCTGGCATACTAACTTTCATAATGTACTTCATAATTTCCCCTTTCATTAATTAATATTAAAAAAACTTCCTCGTTCTGATAATTTATCTTTTTAATGTAGGTTTAATGTTTTGATTCACTCTGAACAGGTTATCCGGATCATATTTATTTTTAATGGATACCAGCCTGTCATAATTATCGCCATAAGTTGCCCTTACCCGATCTTCACCTTCATCCATCATAAAATTCACATATGCGCCACCTGCTGCATACGGATGCACTGCTTTCCAGTACTCTTTTGACCAAGAAATGATCTCCTTGTTTGCAGGATCTGAGTCAACACCTATTATTACCATTGCCCATGTTGCATCCCTGTAATTCCAGGCCGTATCATTTTTACCTATTTTTGAAGCAGCACCATTAATAGGGTATAAGTGCATCCCGGATTGCCATGTAGGCATATTATTACCGAATCTGATGTGTTCATCTATTGCTTTGTCAGATAATTCATTCACAAAGTCGGCCCGCCAGTACCATTGTAATCCTGTTGGATATACGGCATCGAAAAGACCCTGTAAGACAGGTTGAGGAATCGGACCTGCCATATCAAGAGCTGGTTTTTTGAAAGCACGTATTGGCTTAAATACTTCTTCTGCCTTCTTCATCGGACCGGTGTACGACCAAATAACTCCGCACATTTTCTTCAGACGAAGATGTTCCGGGAACATAGGAGCAGGAGGAATAGTCATTATTGCAAAAAACCCATTCAGATCATCTGGCATATCTTTTCTTATCATATTATCATACCATCTCATAACTTCCTTTGCCTCGCTCATTTCATATAGTATGGGACCTGCATAGACTGTATCAATAGGATGAAGCCTAAAAGTGAAAGCAGTAACTACTCCGAAGTTTCCACCTCCTCCTCTTACAGCCCAGAACAGATCCTTGTTCTGATCTGCATTGGCTGAAACAAAACTGCCGTCAGCCAATACCATATCAACTGACAGAAGGTTATCGATACTTAATCCATACTGCCTTGTAAAATGGCCCAGACCACCTCCTGTAGTCAAACCGCCTACACCAGTAGTGGAGATAATACCACTGGGGGTTGCCAATCCGAAAACGTGGGTAGCATGGTCAATATCTCCCCATGTACACCCTCCTCCGGCTACGACGGTTTTTGCCACCGGATCCACCAGGGTATATTTGATGCCTGAAAGGTCAATAACCAATCCGTCGTCACATATTCCGAGTCCACCTCCATTGTGTCCTCCGCTTCGGACAGAGAGAAGTAAGTTATTGTTTCTGGCAAAATTCACGGAGCTTATTACATCAGCTATATCCTTGCAAAATACGATCAGGCGAGGACGTTTATTTATCATAGCATTATATACTTTCCGGGCATCATCATACCCCTTGTCGTGAGGCTCCAATAAACTACCCCGCAGACTTTCCTTAAACTCTTTAAGAGAAGATTCGTTGATCATAGCTTTATTTTTTAAGGTTTATAATTGGAACATTGATTCCTGATACATGATTATTCTGCAGGTGAATCTTTATCTTTTCTTTAATCAAAGCCTCACCCGTTTTGTTCAGATCTGCTATAAAGCGCTGAACAAGCTTATCGTAACTGTCATAATCCTGGTGAAAGCTGCTGAAAGTGTAATTTTCATATCCCTCTGCAATTGTTGCCATTGAGTAAATATTATTTCTCAAAGCAGGGGGGAGCTGCTAAATCTAAGGCCTGAAATTATCCGGATGCACTTTTTAAAGTGGCTGAATCTATAAACACCTTATAATTAATTTTGTTCAATTTTGTTTTTACAGCTGAATCTTCTGTAAATTATCAGGCCGTACAAACTATCCGGACTCAAACAAAATATTTAAACATGTATATTCCTGCAGTCTGCCATCCCGAAATCTTACTGTAGTCATGACTGCTGAAGTTAATACTCAGGGAGAATTTCAGTTCAGAGAGGAGGCATTTGGATGGTTTGATAAAATTGAAAAAATTACCTTCTGTCATAACAATTTTTGTGCAACATATTTGAATTGAGTTCGTCATTAGATTGAACCTAACCCCTTCAGACCATGATAAAGAATTTCTTCACAATTGCAATCCGGAATATATTCAAACACAAAGTCTTCTCTTTTATTAATGTTACAGGGCTCGCAGTAGGCCTTGCAGCATCGCTTCTGATACTATTATGGGTACAGGATGAGCTGAGTTTCGAGCGATTTAACAAATCCGGATCAGATATTTACCGTGTGGAGGAGGATCAGTTTTATTCCGGAGAACGTTATCATGTGACAGTTACCCCTTTTCCCAGCGGGCCAGAGTGGAAAGAAAAAACTCCTGAAATTTCGGAGCAGACGCGTATTAACCCATGGATGCCGAGAATGCTTTTCAGAAGGGGTGATAAGGTATTCTATGAGTCATCTCTAATAGCGGCTGACTCTTCCTTTCTCAATATGTTTACCTTTCCTCTTTTGTCCGGCGACAAAAGCACTGTATTAAACACTCCTCATTCCATCCTGCTTACAGAAAAGCTTGCCAGGAAATACTTCGGTGAAACAAATCCTGTCGGAGAGACAATTACCCTGGAGAACAAATATGAGTTCATGGTAACAGGTGTCCTGAAAGAACTGCCCAAAAACTCGATGTTTACTTTTGAAGGGGTTCTTCCCTTTTCATTTATGAAGGAAATAGGTGCATATAGTGATCACTGGGGCAGTAACTCGATTTTTACCTTTGTCAGGATTGACAGGAATGCAGATATTCAGGCGGTCAATAAGAAGCTTACAGATATTGTTATTGAGCATCAGCCAGAGACGACAACAAAATACCTGCTATTCCCATTGCTCGATATTCATCTTCATCAGCAATTCGGCTTCAGGGAATCCAATGGACCGGTAATTATTGTTTACATCTTTATAATGATAGCGGTTTTTGTCCTTCTCATTGCCTGCATTAACTTCATTAATCTTTCAACAGCAAAAGCTTCATCAAGAGGTAAGGAGATAGGGATAAAAAAAGTAGCCGGTGCTGATCAGATGACAATGATTATTCAGTTCATGCTTGAATCTCTTCTTCTTGTTGCAGCAGCAATGGTGCTGGCACTGATCCTTGTAGGCTTGTTTCTCAATGTATTCAACAATGTTTCCGGTAAACACTTTGATCTCACAGATCTGGTTCAGTTTAAATTTATTATCAGTTTCATCTCCGTTGGTCTTCTGGCGGGATTTGTTGCAGGTATTTATCCGGCGCTCTACTTATCTTCATTTAAGCCTGTTGCAGTTCTCAAGGGAGATACTGTCTCAGGCAGAAAAAATGTGATACTCAGACAGATTCTGGTGGTTATCCAGTTCTCACTCTCAATGCTGATTGCCATTTCTGCGATTTTTATGTACATGCAGCTCCAATTCATGCTGGATAAAGATCTTGGTTTCAACAAGAATAATCTCATTGCAATTCCTATGGCTGATAATATGAAGCCTAAATACTATTCTTTAAAGAAAGAGCTTGAGAAAGAAACATTGGTCCAGGGAGTTACAGCATCATTATGGAATCCTGTAATGATAGGGAGCAATTCGGGCGGAGCCACCTGGGAGGGAAAGGACCCTGAAAAAAATGTATTAATAGGAACTAATGGCATCGACTATGACTATCTGAAAACGATGAAGATGGAATTAGTATCAGGCCGTGATTTCTCCAGAGATTTTCCATCTGACATGGCGAGGGACACAACAGGGAATTTCCTGGTAAATGAGGAGACAGTCAGAATTATGGGTATCGGTGATCCTGTTGGCAAGAGCTTCAGGTTTATGGGACTTAATGGCAGGATAGTAGGCGTAATGAAGAATTTCCATTTTAAGGGTGCAGATCAGCCAATTGAGCCGGTTGCATTTGCCCTTGCAGATACAAGCTATCTGAGGACAATCCTTATCAGGCTTACACCCGGCAATATTCCAGCCTCTCTAAAATCAGTGGAAAAAAACTGGAAGGAAATATTGCCTGAATATCCTCTTCAATACACTTTCATAGATCAGGACTATGAAAACCTTTTCAGATCGCAGATGCGGCTCAGCGGGTTATTAAAATATTTTACCATTCTGGCTGTCATTATCGCTTGCCTGGGACTTTACGGACTTGCTTCATATTCTGCAGAAAGGCGTACAAATGAGGTTGGCATAAGAAAAGTCATGGGAGCGGGTTCCTTAACTGTTATGTACACGCTTACAAAAGAATTTCTTGTTTTTGTCATGCTTGCAATCATAATTTCAGTCCCTGTCGGATGGTTCCTTGTAGCAAAATTGCTTCATCAGTTTGCATACAGAATTGATATTAATCCGCTTGTTTTTGCGGGTATATCAGCAGGTGCTCTGATAATTGCCATTCTCACGGTAAGTTTTCAGGCATATAAGGCAACCGGGATAAATCCGGCAGAAGCACTTAAGATTGAATAATTATTTATTTGCAGCGGAAACGTTTTTTTTCTGTCTTTTAAGTGTGATTATTTAAGAAGATAAAAACCGATAAAAATTGATTTAATAAACAATCCCCCTTAATTCCATAAGTTATGTTCAATAATTTAATTAAGCATAGTTTCAGATCTTTTAAAAGACAACGTGCATATGTAATCATCAATATTCTTGGTCTTTCCATTGGGATAGCCTGCAGTCTGATTATTGCCCTGTTTGTTATCAATGAGGCCAGTTACGACAAGTTCAATTTAAAGAAAGAGAGGATTTTCCGGGTAATACTTAATGGCAAAATAGGAGGTCAGGAGATCACAGGTGCCTACACCCCTGCTGTAATGGGGCCGACTCTCCCAAGAGAGTTTCCTGAGGTCGAAGACTTTCTCCGGATGAACGATCATGGTACGACCGCAGTTGAATATGAAAAGCAGATATTTACAGAGGATAATATTGTCGAGGCTGATTCATCTTTTTTCAATTTCTTCACTGTACCTGTTCTGAAAGGTGACATTAAGAATCTGCTGAACAGTCCGCATAAAGTAGTTCTGTCTGAATCCACCGCAAAAAAGATATTCGGTAATGAGAATCCGATTGACAAGATGATAAAGGTCGGATCGGATTCTACCAGGTTCCTGGTTACCGGGGTTATGGGTGACATACCTGAGAATTCGCATTTCAGTGCTAGCATGCTTACATCTTTTCTGACAAATCCAAGGTCGAAGGAGGCTGTCTGGTTAAACAACAGTTTCTCCCTTTATCTGCTTCTGAAACCAAATACCAGCTCAGCGACGGTTGATGCCAAATTCCAGGATCTGATTGTCAAGTATATTGGTCCGGAGGTGCAACAATATCTGGGAACAACAATAGAGGAGTTTATTAAAAAGGGTAATAAATACCGTTTCTTCCTGCAGAACCTTACTGATATTCATCTCGACAACACTGTCCAGGGTGGGTTCAAAGCACCCAACGACCCGAAATATCTAATTATTTTCGGAAGTGTTGCAATTCTGATAGTTGTGATAGCAGCCATAAATTTCATGAATCTTGCAACCGCACAGGCAGCAAGAAGGGCTAAAGAGGTTGGGATTAAGAAACTTGGGGGGTCAACAAGAGGCATGCTGATAACTCAGTTTCTATCGGAATCATTTATTCTCTCTTTTATCTCACTCGTTATTGCACTTATATTCATTAAGATAAGTTTACCTTATATCAATGATCTGCTAGGAGTGAAACTAGCTCTTGACCTTTTTATTCCCTGGTATACAATCCCGGTACTTCTTCTGTTCACTATCACTGTCGGAATCATGGCCGGAAGCTATCCTGCATTCTTCCTTTCATCCTTTAATCCGTACGAAGTACTTAAGGGGAGTGCAAAAAACAGTACGAGCAACGGCAGGCTAAGAAGAATACTCGTTGTTTTTCAATTCGCAGTATCAATACTTCTCATCGTGGGTACACTCATTATGAACAGGCAGATAAAATATATGCTTAATAAAGATGTAGGATTCAGCAAGGAACAACTGATAGTCATTGAACGGGCGAATGTAATTGGCAAACAGATCAAATCCTTTAAAGAGAGTGTAAAAAGAATTCCCGGGGTGGTTAATATTGCAAGTTCCACAGCAGTTCCCGGACGAACGAACAATAATAACGGGTATATGATGGAGGGCAGAAAGGATGAGACTTTCCTGATGTCGACCAGCTGGGTTGATTATGATTATCTTGAAACATATGGCATGACACTCGCATCGGGCAGGTCTTTCAGTGAATCCTTTACGACCGATAAGCAGGCATGTATTGTAAATGAAAGCGCTGTTAAAAATTTCAGCATCACGGACCTTGAAAAAACGAGGATCCTGAAACCAGACCAGCCGGCACCAATAAGCTTACCCATTATAGGGGTGGTAAAGAATTTTAATTTTGAATCTCTTCGCAATCCAATTCAGCCTTACATTCTGCTGCTGCAGGATGAAAATAACTATTGGGGATATATTTCTGTGAAGTTGACAACCTCAAATTATGCCTCTACAATTAATGCAATTGAAAAGATATGGAAAGAATATGCCTCAAACAGCCCGCTGCAATATTATTTCCTCGATGCTGATTTTGAGAAGATGTACAGTCAGGAAAAACAGAATGCCAGGATGGCTGTCATTTTTGCTATTCTTGCCATATTCATTGCAGCACTTGGTTTATTCGGACTTACCTCTTATACTGTCGAACAGCGCACTAAGGAGATAGGTGTCAGGAAGGCAATGGGCTCTTCAATTGCGGGAATTTATGTAGTAATATCAAAGGAGATAATAATACTTGTTTCAATATCAGCTTTGATCGCCTGGCCGGTTATCTACTATTACGCCGGAAAATGGCTGGAGAACTTTTATTACAAGATAAACCTGGGTGTTTTCAGTTTTGTTGCCGGGCTGTCTATTGCACTTGGTATAGCTGTAATTACTATCAGTTATCGGGTAATTGCCGCAGCAAGGGTCAATCCTGCCCAGTCACTCAAGTATGAATAGATTTCTTTAAACTAAGATTAGAAACCTCCTGCCGGAAATTTAATCCGTGTGTTCTCTGTGTTCTCCGTGTAATCCGTGGTAAATAAAAAAATGTTCAGGCTCAGTTCTTTGAAAAATCATGTTATTTCAATTGAAATTAGTGAAAATTTAGCTACATTGCCTTAAACATAATGCCATGCAAAAGAACCTCTGCCCAGTCCTTTTTCTTTACCTGGTATTTATTCTGGTAATATCTGTTTTTTCAGGGTGCTCTTCATATGACAAGGAGTTAGCAGGTGCCGGCAAGGACTGGCCTGTTTATCTCGGCGATAACTCCAGCAGCCATTATTCAAGCCTTACCGAAATAAATAAGGATAATATAAACCAGCTTGAGCTTGCCTGGACTTATCATACCGGCGATGATATTTCTGAGAACCATACTCAGATCCAGTGCAATCCGATTATCATCGGGGGTATCATGTATGCGACCTCTCCAAGGCTCAAAGTTTTTGCTCTTGATGCTGCGACAGGCAGGCAGCTCTGGGAATTTGATCCCGATCCTGAAAACCAGTATGCACAAAATGTGAACAGAGGTGTCAGTTACTGGCAAAAAGGAAGTGACAAACGGATTCTATTCACATCCGGTGCCGGTTTATTTGCATTAAATGCTGAGACAGGCAAGCCGGTTGAAAACTTTGGGACCTCGGGAAGAGCTGATATAAAAGAGGGATTGGGTGACAGATCAAAAGATCTGTACGTTGTAACCACCACCCCTGGTATTGTTTATAATGATCTGATCATAACTGGTTCCAGGGTGTCGGAAGAGGCAGGAGGCGCACCTGGTTATATCCGTGCATTCGATATACCCTCAGGAAAACTGGCCTGGACATTCAAAACTATTCCCAACCCGGGTGAGTTCGGTTATGATACATGGCCGCCTGATGCCTGGAAAACAGCAGGAGGAGCCAATTCATGGTCAGGAATGAGCCTTGATGAAGCACGCGGGGTCGTTTACATTCCTACAGGTTCTGCTGCCTTCGATTTCTGGGGAGGGAACAGGAAAGGTGCCAACCTTTTTGCCAACTGCATACTGGCGCTCAATGCTCAGACAGGGGAACGGATCTGGCATTATCAGACTGTACACCACGACCTTTGGGACAGGGACCTTCCCGCCCCTCCGAACCTGATAACAGTAACGCATAAGGGTAAAAGAATTGACGCAGTGGCTCAGATCACCAAATCAGGTTTTGTTTTCCTGCTCAACAGGGAAACCGGTGAGCCATTATTCCCGGTGGAGGAGAGACGGGTACCAGCTTCTGATCTGAAGGATGAAGAGGCCTGGCCAACGCAGCCTTTTCCTCTTGTTCCGCCACCATTTGTCCCCCAGCTTTTCACTAAAGATGAAATAACCAACATCAGCAGAGAATCGCATGATTATGTGGCTGATATTCTTGATTCGGTCCGGACAGGTGAATTATTTATGCCGCCAAGTACTCAGGGGACAATCATTTTTCCAGGTTTCGACGGTGGCGGTGAATGGGGAGGAGCTGCAACAGATCCGGAAAAAGGAGTGCTGTTTGTCAATTCGAACATTATGCCGTGGATCCTGAAAATGGTGGATATCACTAAAGCTAATTCTGAAGCAAGCGGAAAGGGAGAGCTTGTTTATCAGGTGAACTGTGCAGTATGTCATGGATCAAAACTCCAGGGCGATCCTACCGGCACATTTCCTGATCTGAGAAAAGTTTCTGGAAAGTTCACTGATAAAGATATCATGACATTGATCGACAGGGGAAAAGGAGTGATGCCTTCATTTAAGCAAATTCCGTTGCAGGAAAAAGAGGCACTCGTTTCATTTCTCACCGGAAATAATCCTCAACAAGTTGCAAAGACCGACGGAAAAGATACCAATTCACTGAAAGTCCCATATACTACCACCGGCTATAACCGGTTTTTCGACAGGTTTGGTTATCCGGCAGTCAAGCCACCCTGGGGGCTTCTCTCTGCAATTGACCTGAATAAAGGCACTATTCTCTGGCAGGTTCCGCTTGGAGAATTTCCGGAACTGACTGCAAAGGGAGTTCCGCAGACA
Organism: uncultured Bacteroidales bacterium; assembly: GCA_963782945.1. Lineage (GTDB taxonomy): Bacteria > Bacteroidota > Bacteroidia > Bacteroidales > VadinHA17 > LD21. Next base: position 112,506 of record CAWALO010000021.1, on the reverse strand, counting down.
GGAACGGAAAACTACGGTGGCCCAGTAGTAACGGCAGGAGGCTTAATTTTTATCGGGGCTTCAAAAGATGAATATTTCAGGGCTTTTGATAAGGATACCGGGAAAGAATTGTGGAAATATAAACTACCGGCGGGAGGTTATGCAACACCAGGTGTATATGAGGCAGGAGGAAAACAGTATGTTGTAATTGCCTGTGGCGGCGGCAAGATGGGTACTAAATCAGGAGATGAATATATCGCTTTCACTTTAAAGTCGTCAAAATAAATCGGGAGCAAACATACATATGCAAAAACTGTTTTTCTTAGCTTTAATAGTGGTATACATATCATGCAGTCCGGCAAATAAAACTTCTTCAACTCTGAAAGAAGATGAATTGTATATAACAAGAAAGTACGTAGGAAATTTTATTGATTATAAATATACAGGCCCGGTATCATTTGGAGGGCCTCATATTATCTACATTAAAACTACTCTTGACACCACTTACAGTCAGATATCGGCATACAGCGAAAAATGTGAATTCTCTGCCGGGGATAAATTATACCTCAGAAAAACATATTCAACATCCGGAGGATTTGGATATTGGTTTTACCAGATAGAAAATGATTCTTCTGTTTTTTACAGGATAAGCGAATTCCTTGATGATGATAAGATTCTGGTTCAATCATGGTTTTGAGCAAAATACCAGGTAAAGCATGAAAATGTCGGTATCTGCAGAACCTGCCACAGTTACCATTTCAAGGCGACCATTGGGAAACTAATTTAAATGCATGCGATTTTACAGTTCAGAATATTAATATCTGTTTCAGTTTCATTGACATTATTAAATGATAATAAAAAGCATCCCGTTTTCAATAGCATTAGTAACGAACCTGAGTATCAAAAGATTGTCAGAAATGTTGATACAAAATACCAGGTACTTCATAAAAATGTAGAGGTGTGGCTCAAGGACCAGGGGAAATTATGACGTAATATGTTCAATTTCAGTTAAATATTACCGGGTTGGTCATTAATTGAATAATATTCAGATTCTGACAAACCCGGTCTTTGTGTGTTCCTTTCTTTTCAGTGGAAATGTTTTGCATAATCAGCCATTCCCTGGAAGTCCACCACAATCACATTTTCATCTCCTACAACCCAGGCGTCATGTCCCGACGGCAGCGACACCACATCCCCTGCCCTGGATGTTAATTCAGTTCCGTCATCCATAACTATACGCATAACTCCCGAGATCTGATACTGGAAATGGGGAGCTTCACAGCTTTTTGTTTTAGCAATAGGCTTGACAGAAGTGGACCATTTCCATCCTGGCTTGAATACCCCGCGACCTATAGCAGAACCTGCCACAGTTACCATTTCAAGACGACCATTGGGAAACTCCCTGATCTCATCAGGTTTCCCGAAACTTTTTAATTCAGCACTTTTCATAATTAAAAATTTTAATGAATACATTAACTTAAACCTAAATTCATCAATATCCTCATTATGTCATGGCTATGGTTAAATATTTGAAATAATATTTCAAGAATCTTACAATAAACAACCGAGGCAGATAAAAGTTTCTTAACTTATCAGGTTTGTGATTTCACAGTAAAATCAAACCAGAATACTAAATACCTCGTAGAAGTTAAACATACAATAGTAACATGCAGATGAAAATTTTTTACTGGCCAAACAATTATATTTCTGTTAAAATTTTGAAAATATTCTTGTTTAATGAACATAAATCATTAGATATTGTTTAATTAGTCTAAATAAAAATAGAGCAATTATATATTCTGGATACAAATCATAAAGTTCTCGATTTTGTAAAGTAATCAGGTTCGGATCAAAGATATTAATGCAGGAAAACATATTGATTCTTGTGGTTAATTATCTCCAACCGTAATAATATTCACAGCATGAATATTAGTGTGGAAAATAGTCCTATCCGGATCAGAAATATTGACTTGAGCATCAACTGTATCCGGTAATAACAGATTCTATGTTCACTTATCATGCAACCCGAGATAATTTTTGGATATTCAGAAATTGCACCTAATGATTACAATGCGGCTCTATTATGTAATGAGAATCCTGCTAAGCAGTTATACAATCCGACATGATGGCATCTCCCGCATAATTGATATCACGCTTTTTGTGTATTAATGTTGGTGCGATTGAAGGACCAGGCTGCTGGAGTCACTAATCGGTTTTAGCTCTACCGGAGCCATGCCGTTTAAAGGCTTTATTCTCTGTCTGGACTGGTAAGGATAAGTTCAACAGGAACTTGCGATGCCGTGGATCATATCCGAAAGCAACGGAATAACGTAACATTGGTCTCTGTCGTTGTTGAAGGATTGTAAACTTGAATTTTGTTCTCTTATTGCGATATTACAATGAGATTATTTACCACTTATGTTTAAAAATGAAAGCCTTGTCCGAAATTCATTATGCGAAATAACGTTTGTTGGCCGCTTCAAAGGGAAAAAACCGAATCATAAATCTGACAGTTAAATTCTTATGTTACAGCATCCAGTGTGTATCCTTATGGATGTAATGAGAAAGTTTCATTACATGTGTAATTTGCATTGACTCCCATGCAGTAAATCAATACGCTTTAATTCAGTAGCTTTTTGGACTGAAAAATCAAACAGGTTCTGATCAATTGGTACACTTGTACGCTCTAATACTACCTATGGAAATCCTGGACGACATTTCAATTCTGATCATACTTACGTCGTTTTGAATGAAGGCAATGTTTACAAGACTATAGCTATCGACACTAACCTTCAGTAAAAATAAAACCGCAACATTAGAGATTTAATACATTGCTTATTGAATAACTGCCGAAGCTGAACCAAAATATCAATGGTCATATGATGTACTGAGAGCCTTGTGCCCACTTACGGCAGGTTATACACATGTATGCAGTGAGCGATAGCCGTCAGGTATGCCCAACCGGCTGGCATATCCCGACTGATGAAGAATGGAGGATACTGAGAGATTTTCTGGGAGGTAGCAGCGTTTCTGGTGCCAAACTAAAAGAAAGCGGTCTGATCAATTGGTTAGAACCAAACACTGACGCTACCAACGAAACCGGCTTTACAGCAATTCCGGGTGGTATTCGACTAGCTGGCTATGGATTCAGTAGCCTTGGATTTGCAGGTTCCTGGTGGAGTTCTACTTACTATGATGTCAATACTGTTTGGGCGTGGTCGATGAACAATACTACAGGAGATATTACAAGAGGCGTCGGAGAGGATTATAATGGTCTTTCTGTACGTTGTGTTAAGGATTAGGATGCGCCTTATTTGTCTGAATATTCCATAAAGCAGAATATCTGCCCTGAGGACAGATATTCTGATGTAAATTAGTAAACGGATTGTATATATAGTATGATATAAGACTAATACATTTTATTTATAAGCTGACCTATCTCATCCCTCTTCTTCAGCGGAAAACTATGGCTTTTGCCATCTCTGGTGACAACATTCAACCCTTTTACAGCAAATAACCCTTTACTGTAAAATATTACCTCAAGGATATTGTCGAATAGTATTTCAAGGTTGAATTTTTCTGCCTCTTCCTTCAAAGCCTTGAAATAGATCCTCTGATTTGTTACTATCAGCTTGCCCTCCACTTTGTTATTGTCTATTACCTGGTTTGTGTCACCGGCATTAAGAACAACCTCGTTTGCATTTAATTTGACTGTCATGGCTCTGGTTATTTATTTGTTCCTCTATGCGTAGGATATTTCTCACTTCTGCTCTTTCTGATCTAAAGACGTACTTCGCTGATAAATGTTGCATGAAAAAGACTTTTTTATGACTGCTTTATTTATTTACTTTGATATAGCTGGTTTTATATCTTTCCTGATTCCGGTCTGAAGAAATCGGCTAATTAATCTTCGGTTATGAAGTTGTATTATTTAAAAATAGCATTCAGGAATCTCCTCAGGTATAAGCTTTATTCTTTAATTAATATAGCTGGTCTTGCTGTTGGCATAACTGCTTTCCTTCTCATTTATTTCTTTGTAAAATATGAAAGGAGCTTTGATACTTTTTATAAAAACAGTGACCGGATTTACAGACTCCGTTATGAGCGTTCAAGTGCCGAAGGGGAATCTGTAAGATTTGCATCCTGTTGTCCGCCGGCTGCCCTGAGGATAAGGGAATTGTATCCTGAGGTAGAAAAAATAGCCAGAATATTCCGGTACAGGGCAACAGTAATTTTCGAAGACAGGAAGTTTTATGAGGAGAGAATGTATTTTGCAGAACCTCAGATATTGGAAGTCTTTGATTTTAAGCTAATATCAGGAGACAGGTCCAATGGAATCTCCAGTGCAAATTGTGCTTTTATTTCAGAGTCATATTCCAGGAAGTATTTTGGAGATGATGACCCCCTGGGACAGACCATAACGGTCGATAAAGAGATGAGTTTTGTTGTAACTGGTATTTTCAGCGATATCCCGCAAAACTCACATCTGAAATTTGATATCTTACTCTCATGGCCAAATCTATTGACTCATTATGGTTCAGATATTGAATATTCCTGGGGAGATACCGGCTTTTTTACTTACTTTATTCTGAAACAATCAGTCAGTCCTGGCACATTTGAGCAAAAACTTAAATCTCTTGTAGAAAGAGATTTTGGAGAGGTTCTTAAACAATATAAGCTTACATGTGATCTTAAAGTACAGCCACTGGCCGGGATTCACCTGAATTCCAGCTATATGCAGGAGATGGAAGCCAATGGTAACGAGGATACCGTGACATTCCTTAGTATTGTTGCAGTTTTTATACTGATAATAGCATGGGTAAACTATATAAACATTACCACTGCCAGGTCGCTCACAAGAGCAACCGAAGTCGGATTGAGCAAGATTGCAGGTGCTTCAGGGTCGCAGCTGATCAGTCAATTCTTCATAGAGACATTTCTAATAAATCTTGCAGCATTTATCACCTCGCTTTTTTTGCTGGCTGCACTGATGCCTTTGTTCCGAAACCTTACCGGGATCTCATCTGATTATGTCCTGTGGATGGAAAGCTGGTTCTGGCAGGCTCTCCTTCTTCTTTTTATCATAAGCATTTTTATTTCAGGAGTGTACCCCGTTTTTGTCGTAACTTCATTTAAATCATCAGAGGTGCTGAAAGGGAAATATGTTAATTCAAAAAGTGGAGTTTTTATCAGAAAAGCATTGGTCATCTTCCAGCTGCTTATGGCTATCTGCTTGATTACCTGTACACTTTTTGTATTCAGACAGGTAAAATTTCTTGAGAGCCAGGATAAGGGCATTTCAATTGCAAATGTTCTTGCAGTAAGGGCTCCCCGTGTGCGGGATGCTTCATTCAGCCGAAAACTGGGTACCTTCAAGGATGAATTGGTTAAAAATCAGGTTGTTGTAAAGTTCAGCGTTGGAACTGAAGTGCCAGGCAGGCAGATCTTATGGGATGCAGGAGGAATCTTCAGGGTTGGATCAGACCAGAGTAAAAATTATCAGATTTTGGGTATTGATTATGATTATCTTGACCTTCTTGGGGCGAAGATAATTGCCGGCAGGAATTTCGAAAGATCTTTCACTTCCGACTCTTCTTCACTTATACTTAACGAAAAGGCTGTAAAATGGATGGGATTCGGATCAGCTGCAGAAGCAGTTAACAAGATGGTCAATTATTGGGATAAAATATATTCAATTGTTGGTGTGGTAAAAGATTATCGTCAGCAATCTCCAAAGGAAGCTTTTGAGCCTCATCTCTTCAGGTTTATGCCTTATGGAAGGGACGTCAGAGGATATTTTATGATGAAGATATTGCCAGGAACTGAAACCGGTGTTCTTAAACTTGTTGAAATGAAGTATGCAGAGTTCTTTCCTGATAACCCTTTTGACTATTTTTTCCTTGATGATTATTACGGTCAGCAGTATAAAGACGAAAAATTGCTTGGTACGGTTTTTGGAATCTTTGCCATTCTTGCAATAATTGTTACATGTCTGGGGATATTTGGACTGACATCCTTTTTAATGCAGCAGAAAACCAGGGAAATCAGTATACGGAGAGTCACAGGATCAAGTGTGTCTGGAATAATTTTGCTGTTCTCCAAAGATTTTATCATTCTCACGTCACTATCTTTCCTTATTGCTGTACCGATCTGTTATTTCTGGCTTTCTGAATGGTTAAACTCCTTTGAAGTAAAAATTGAGATTTCAGTATGGAATTTCCTCGGACCATTTATATTTACACTGTTTATTACTCTTCTTACAACAGGATTCATCGTAAGCAAAGCAGCATCTGTAAGCCCTGCGGAAAATTTAAGAAGCGAGTAGACATGGAAATTTTGTTGTTTCTGGCTGAAAATTTCCTAAATAAATGTCTATTTTTTTGACACATTTTACTTTTTCTGCCGTCTTTTGTAAAAACAATATAAATGTTAAAGGGCACTATTCTTATCGTTGATGAAAACAGGAGCACACTGAATTCACTTGAAAAGATCATGTTGAATGAGGTCGAAAAGGTTTTTTCTCTTACCGATCCTAACCGCATAAATGAATTGCTGAGAAAGAACGACGTCGATATTGTGATGCTCGATATGAATTTTAAATCAGGCATTCATAACGGGAATGAAGGGCTGTTCTGGATGAAGGAGATCTTTGCCTACGACAGCAATATTAGTATTATTATTTTAACAGCCTCAGGAGATATCGAGCTGGCAGTTAGAGCAATAAAAGAGGGAGCAGTTGATTTTATACTTAAGCCATGGGACAATACAAAGCTTTTGGCAACGATAAATGTGGCCTGGCAGCTTCGACATTCAAGGATTGAGGCAACCACCCTTAAAAAAGACAACCAGCTCTTGAAAAAAGAGATTAATAAGGGAGGTGAGAAAATCATCCTTGGAGCCTCTCCAACTATGATAAATGTTATGAATATTGTAAGAAAGGTTGCAGCCACTGAGGCCAATGTGCTTATAACAGGAGAGAATGGCACTGGAAAGGAGCTGGTCGCCAGGGAAATTCATAATCAGTCTGAGAGGGCAGGGGAGCTAATGGTTAGCGTCGACATGGGGTCAATTACCGAAACTCTTTTTGAAAGTGAACTGTTCGGACATGTAAAGGGAGCATTCACAGATGCCAGGGAGGACCGCAAAGGCAAATTTGAGATAGCGCATAATGGCACCCTTTTTCTTGATGAGATCGGTAACCTTTCATTACAGTCGCAGGCGAAGCTGCTAAGTGTCCTTCAGAACAGGCATGTTGTGAGAGTGGGATCAAATAAACAAATACTGACAGATATCAGGCTTATCTGTGCAACAAACTGTGACCTTATGCAAATGGTCGAAGAGGGTAGGTTCAGGGAAGACCTCCTTTATCGTATCAACACTATTCTCATTGAGGTGCCGCCGCTTCGCGACAGGGTTGATGACATACCCATTCTGGCCAATTATTTCCTCAGGGTCAATAGCGAACGATATGGGAAAAGTGGTATGAAGATGAGTACCCATGCCCTCGAAAAACTGGCAAATCATAACTGGCCCGGTAATGTCAGGGAATTGCAGCATGCGATTGAGAAGGCAGTTATCATGTCTGATTCACCTGTACTCAAACCCACTGATTTTGTTTTTCATCTTACACCGAGGAGTGATGTACATGCCGGAATTACCCTTGAGGAGATGGAGAAAAGATTTATCTCCGACAGCATGAAGCGATATGGCAGCAATATGAGCATGGTAGCAGAAAAGCTCGGCATAACCCGCCAGACTCTTTATAATAAGATCAGGAAATATGACCTGTAGATATGTATGGTAAAAATGTTGTTGCGGCGTTGCATGCAACGCCGTGTAGCGGCGATGAATTCAACGCCGCTACAATGACCGAAATCCAGTAAAATATACGTTTTACATTATTTTTTCGGTAACCACCTGTCCGTCAAAGAGGTTTACTATTCTGTGGGCATAACCTGCATCCCTGTCCGAGTGGGTTACCATGATTATAGTTGTTCCCTCCTTATTCAGTTCGGTGAGCAGGTTAATAACCTCGATACCATTTTTTGAGTCGAGGTTACCTGTGGGCTCATCCGCCAGGATCAGCTTGGGGTTGGCAACAACGGCACGTGCAATGGCTACCCTCTGTTGCTGACCGCCTGAGAGCTGTTGCGGAAAATGTTTCGCCCTGTGCGATATCTTCATCCTTTCAAGTACATCCTCAACGCTTTTTTTCCTGTCAGATGATTTCATCTTAAGGTAAATAAGAGGTAGTTCAACGTTCTCATAGACATTGAGTTCGTCAATAAGGTTAAAGCTCTGGAATACGAAACCGATGTTTCCTTTGCGGAAGATAGTTCTGTCACGTTCTTTCAGGTTTGCCACTTCTGTTCCGTTAAAGATATAGCTTCCGGATGATGGATTATCAAGCAGTCCAAGTATGTTAAGAAGCGTGGATTTCCCGCATCCTGACGGACCCATGACAGCGACATACTCGCCTTCTTTTACATTGAGGGTCACTTTATTTAAAGCGGTGGTCTCAACTTCTTCAGTTCTGAAGATCTTCGTTAAATCATTTGTTTTAATCATGACTCTTGTTATTAATAGTTATTTAGATTTTTTAAGAATGAGCTTTTCATTTTTGCCGAAAGTTTCATAACCGGATACTATGACCTTCTCCCCGGGTTTGAGTCCTTCAAGGACTTCATAGTATCTTGGGTTCTTTCTGCCGATTGATATGTCGCGTTTTGTTGCAAAGGATTCCGTCGGATCAAGTACGAATATCCACTGGCCGCCTGTCTCCTGAAAGAACCCGCCTATCGGTACAAGAACTGATACTTTTGGTTGTCCGAGTTGCAGGCTGGTGTAATAGGTTTGCCCTGTTCTGATATTATCCGGCATTGTATCCCTGAAAATCATATCAATCTTAAAGGTTCCGTTCCTTACTTCAGGGTAAACCCTTCTCACGACAAGGTTAAATTCACTCCCCTGTCTGTCAAGTGTTGCTGTCAGCTGGGTTCTTACCCTGTCGATATAGTGTTCGTCAATCTGAGCAGTAACTTTATATGATGTGAGCACATTTATCTGGCCCATGTTTGCTCCCCTCTGTATAGATTGTCCGATCTCCGGGACCAACAGGCCGAGCTGACCATCAACAGGAGCCCTTACATTCAGATTCTCAGCCCTTTCCCTCACAAGCTGCAGGTTTTTACGCATATTCGCCAGATTGGCTTGCATGCTGTTTATGTTGGTTGAATAGAAAAGTGAGTCCTGTTTCTGGCGCTCAACATAGAGATCTTTTGATTGAATGGCCATATCCAGATCCTCTTTTGAGCGAATGAATTCTTCTCTCGAAATAAGATTATCTTCCATAAGTATGACATTCTGCTGATAGTTCCTCTCCTTCCTTGCAATTTCATATTTGATATTGACAAGCCCTCTTTTAATCTCGAGTCTTTGCTGCTCCATATTTGTCAGGGTATTCCGGAGGAAGTTTTCTTTCTCTGCAAGCTGTGCCTCGCTGTCGAGAATATTGAGGTGAAGGTCAGGGTTGGAAAGCTTCAGGATAATATCTCCTTTTTTCACCATGGACCCTTCTTCTATAACTTTTTCCTCTACACGTCCGCCTTCCTGTGCATCAAGGAAGATCGTGCTGATTGGTTCAACTGTGCCGGGAACTGTTATGTAATCATTGAACTGATCTTCGGTGACGGTTTCAATGATAAGTTTGTCTTTTTCAACTTTGTATGTTGATGTGCGGTCTGCAAAGAAAGCCATGTAAATAAGTACTATCATTGCTATGCCAATTCCTATATATCCCAGGTGCTTCTTCTGAAGGCCTTTTTTCTTCGGGATCAATTTATCCATTGTTTCACGGGGAGTATCCATTTTAATTGTTTTTATTGATTTAGTTCATTATTAGGTTTTCGTATTCGCCGGTTGAGTAGAGCTGGATAGCCAGCTTTCTGACAATTAATTGAAGTTTGGTTCTTAATGCCTCAGTCTCCGCAGAAAACAGGGTGGTTTTTGCCACTGTGTAATCTGTTACATCAACAAGTCCTGATTCAAATTTTTTCTCAACGGCATTGAACGATTTCCTGTTGAACTCTAAATTGGCAAGTGAAGCTTCAAACTCACCTTTCCCCCTGTTATAATTGAGACAGGCGTTTTCAATCTCCGAATAAAGATTATTCTTCTCAAGTTCAAGCCTTAAGGCAGTATCATCTCTTTTTAATTTTGCCTTTTTGATATTACTTCCCGTTGAGTAATTGTTAAATATGGGAATACTGAGGGTAAGATTGACATACTGGCTATTATTGTTCTTTAACTGGGTTTTAAAAGGATCCTGTGCCACGTCATTCCCGCTAATGACATTATAATATCCTGTATATACTTGTCCCTGAGCCGATAATTTTGGAGAGATATATCCTTTTGATGCGGCATATTGTTTTTTAGCTGCATTAAGTTCAAAGTTAATTTCTTTCAGACGGGGAAGTATTACTGATGCAATGGCATAAACACTGTCAGAATTAAATGTGATGTCTGGCATCAGGATATTATTAAGATCCGGCAAAAATATATCAAAGTCAGAACCAGGTTGAAGCTGAAGTATTTGCTTCATGGTTGTAATTGCTTGACTGGTAGTATTCTGTGTGATTATATAGGAAAGTCTGTCAGCCGAAACACGGCTCTCAATTTCTAATTTCCGGGAAAGCGCTTCCTTTCCGGTTTCTACCATCTTGGTGATTCTGAAAAGCTGCCTCTCAGAAAGATCGAGCTGCATTTTTGAAGCATTCTCAAGTCCTTTGGCGTACAGAATCTGGTAGAACTGACCCAGAATATCGACAATTAGCCTGTTCCTGACAATTTTTTCGGATTCCAGCCCGGCTTGAACCATAAACTTATTGGCTGCGATAGTATTCATCGTAACAAATCCGGTGAATAAGTTCATGCTGGAGTTTAAGTAATATTGGTTACCGAAGTTTTTCTCGAAAGTAATACTGTAATCAACCGGGTTAACAGACCGCCCGAATTGGAGATTTGCGTCAGAACCCATATTCAGGGATGGCACGATATCCATCCTGGACTTTACGAGATCGACCTCTGCTGATTTTGTCTGGAGCTTTTGCCGCTGCAGGTCTATATTGTTTGCGATGGCGTAATTTATACAATCCTCAAGAGTCCATTGCTTCACCTGAGATGAAACTTCCTGAAATCCCAGGGTCATGAGCATTATTGTTATCCAAATGATCTTTTTCATTTTCGGGTAATGTTTAATACCTTTATGCCAAAGAGCATGCCAAAATTGTAAGTATCAATATATAAGCAGTATAGAAATGCGGTGGTTGGTTTTAATGTAAAAAAAATAGACAGTAGTGTGTGTGAAATTATTACACCTTATGGATGATTCCGGAGATTTTGTATTTCGCCCCTACGGGGCTTGCAGAGACTGGAGGTTATTCAGGCAGGGCTTCGCCGCTGCCTTATCTTATCTGAGGCCTACGGCCTTACAGGTTTGAGAAACTTTTGAGGAACAGTGGTTATTGTGGAAATATTGACCACTTCCGATAACTTCTAATAGAAACATACTTCACTTTAAATATGAATTTATATATTGCATCAGAGGATATAAAAACTGAGAAATTATCGGTTTATGAAAAGACATGTTCTTTAGGGTTCCCCTCCCTGGAGGGGGCAGGGGTGGGTTATTTTCAGGTAAAAAACCTATAGATATGGGACTAAAATACATTTTTGACAGGCTTTGGAGGGATTATTCCGAACAGAATCCTTCTGTTAAGCAGATCTCTGATCTTTTTATAAATGAAGGTGAAGAGCTTGTTAATGACCATATTGCCTTCAGGACACTCGATATTAATGAAATGAATATTGATGTCCTGGCAAAGCCCTTTACCTCTGCGGGATATGTACCAAAAGGTGAATATGTTTTCAGGGACAAGCATCTTTTTGCCAGGCATTTTGAGAATCCGGTTGACGCCGGGGCACCAAGGGTATTTATCAGCCAGCTGATTTTACAGGAATGTTCCGCTTTTATTCAGGAAACTTTCAATGGTTTGATAATGGCAACTGATCCTGGAATATTCTCTTCCGAAGAGCTGATATTTTCCGGTACTTTATTTATTCCTTTATCCTTTGATATCTACAACCGGCTGAGAGAGGAATCTGAATACGCCGCCTGGTTTTACGTTTTTGGATTCAGAGCAAACCATTTTACGGTAAGTATAAATTCCCTGAAGAAAAATAACAATATTCATAAAGTCAATGATCTGATCAAAAAAAATGGCTTTATTCTTAACAGTTCAGGCGGTGAGATAAAAGGCAAACCTGAAGATCTGCTTCAGCAATCAAGTACAATGGCAGATATTGTCAGTGTAAATTTCATTGAAGGCTCATTTGATATTCCCTCATGCTATTATGAGTTTGCTCAGAGGTATCCGCGATCCGACGGGAAACTTTTTAGCGGGTTCATTGCCAGTTCTGCCGATAAGATCTTCGAAAGCACAGATTTCTATTCCAAGGATGCGTAGGGACGTTGCATGCAACGTCCCTTCGGGTTTAATAAGTTTATTTAACAAACTTTAGCACATTGATTTTAATTTTATTGAGCATAATAACTAAATTTGGTTATCACTTTCCTGGATCTTTGATATTCATTCATTGAAATGTAACTTTATTAATTAAATAGCAATGAAAACAAGAAAATTTACCCGTCGCCAGGTTATTGCAACCACAACGGCAGGAGCCATCGGGACAATGATTAACTGGCCAGTATCCTCGTTTGGGATTGGTTCCTTCAGCAAGGAAAAGCTTGCAATTATGGGCGGAGAAAAGGTTCATAAAGGGACCTGGCCTGAATGGCCTGTATGGGATCAGACAGCCGAGCCGGAAATAATTGAAATGCTGCGCACGGGAAGATGGTGGAGAGGAAGCGGGGAACATGTTGAGGAATTTGAGAAGAAATATGCAGCTCTGATGGGTGCCAGACAGTGCGTGGCTACTTCCAGCGGAACAACGGCACTCATAACTGCCCTTGGTACACTTGGTGTTGATGCAGGTGATGAGGTATTGGTTTCCCCGTATACTTTTATTGCAACATATAATGCGATCTTTTTTCACAAAGCCCTTCCTGTATTTGTCGACACTGATCCCGACACTTTCCTTATGGATCCATCAAAAATTGAATCGAGGATAACCGACAGGACTGTTGCTCTGCTTCCGGTTCATATTTATGGTCTTCCGGTAGACATGGACAGTGTCAATAAAGTGGCGAAAGCTCATAAACTTAAGGTTGTGGAAGATGCGTGCCAGGCCTGGCTGGCAGAATACAAGGGTAAAAGGGTTGGCTCACTTGGGGATCTGGGTTGCTTCAGCTTTCAGAATTCAAAACACCTTCCCTCAGGTGAAGGTGGAGCAATCCTGGGGATGGATGGTGACCTGCTTGACCGTTGTCATTCATATCATAACTGCGGAAGGGCATTTGGAAATATGAAACCAGTGACTGGTCATCCCTACCGCGGAGGTAACTTCAGGATGCAGCAATCACAGGCGCTGATCCTTTTATCCCAGATGAAACGAATTGAGAAAGACAATGATATCAGACTCTCAAACGCGCTTTATCTCACCGAGAAGCTTAAGAAGATACCTGGGATTGTTCCCAGCAGGCTTGCAAATGGGGCAACGAGAGGTGTATATCATTTGTATCCTTTCAGATATGAAAAGGAGAAATTCAACAATATCCCTAAGGAAAAATTTATTGAGGCACTGAACGCTGAAGGAATTCCAGCATCTCCCGGCTACGGGAAGCAGAATAAGGATCTCTTGTTCGAGGAGGCCTTCAACTCAAGAGGGTATAAGAGATTATTCCCTGAGGCACGGCTGAAACAGTGGCGCGAGGAAAACATCCTTCCCGGAAATGACAAGGTGTGCGATGAAGCTGTAGGCTTATACCAAAGCATTCTGCTGGGAAGCAAGAGCGATATGGATGATATTGTAAATGCCGTTGCCAAGATCTATGAGAACAGGGATTCTCTGGCATAAGGTTCAGTTGTTTGTCGCACTTTAATGAGAATTACATTAATGAATAGTTACAGCCGGCGTAATTTTTTGAAAACCTCCGTTTTAGGAGGATTCGCAGCAACCTGTATTAAACCTTTTGATATCCTGGATTCTTTATTGCAGCCCGAACAATACAGCGCAGGTGTTGCTATAACTTCAGGTGATAACAGGGCGGATCTTGCTTTTCGTGCCCTCAAACCCTTCTCTGAACAAATAGCTGGAGCTATCGGCAACCGCCGTGTGGTGCTTAAGCCTAATAATGTTCTGACCGATGTGCAGCTGGCCGCCACTCATGTTGATACCCTTGAGGGTGTTCTGGAATTTCTGAAATCAATAAAGAAGGATAATAATGTCATTATTGCTGAATCAGCCGCCAGCGGGCCAACATTTGACGGCTTCAGCAACTATGGATACTTCAGGCTGGTTTCAAAATACCATCTCAAATTGGTAGATCTGGATCAGGAACCTTATGAAACCCTTTACGTTTTTGACGAGAAGGATTTCAGACCCCATCCGATCAGGATGTCAGGTCTTCTCCTTGATCCGGATTCCTATATAGTATCAGTTGCCAGAATGAAAACTCATGATCGTGTGCTGGCTACATTATCGCTTAAGAACATTGTATTCGGAGCGCCGGTCAAGGATAAGGGATTCAGCTGGACTTCCTCCAGAAAGCCGGGTTCTGTAAATGACAAACCTATTGGACATGGAAGCGGTTTCAGGGGGATCAATTATAACCTCTTTGCTTTGTCACAGCAGTTGCATCCGCATCTTGCACTTATTGACGGATTTGAAGGTATGGAAGGCAATGGTCCAAATGCCGGAACACCTGTTGATCACAGGGTATGTGTGGCGGGCACCGACTGGCTGGCAGCAGACCGTGTCGCTGTTGAACTGATGGGAATTGATTTTGCCAAAATCGGATATCTTAACTATTGCGCGAATGCTGGAAGAGGAGTTGCTGACCTTAATAAAATTGAAATTATCGGAGAATCAATAAGCAATCATAAGAGATCATACAAGCTGAGCGATAATATTAATGATCAGCTTGTATGGATGACCCCTGCTTAATTCATGATTCTCCTCCCTTGGAAGGAGTAGGAGGGATAGCCGTCAACTTAAGAGGAAAATTGTAAATACGGAGATTAGCAAAAGTCTCCCCTCCTTTTGAAGCTACTCTTTATTCACATCTTTCCTCCTGGATAAACTGTATACCAGTGAATCAATTTTCAGAGAAATTGTGAATAGTGCATAAGATTCCTCGCTGTGCTCGGAATGACAAGCTAATATATAGTTAGAGAGGGAGATGCGGCGATTCGAACGATATTTTTTTTGAAATTCTATTTGTGACGAATCGCCGCTTCTCCCTCCCCTCCCCTAAAAATGAACTGTCATTCCGAGCGCAGCGAGGAATCTCTATCTTATTATACGATAGTCTTACATTATTGTTTTACAGTGTATTATACTCTGCATTTTCAGAACCTAAATAAATGTGATGGAAGATTAGCTTCAAAAGGAGGGGAGAATATCATGAACTAACTTAATTTCAACATTAAAATCCTTTTGCCTTTACCTATCATCCCTATAAAACCTTTTTCAGACTCCTTAAGTTGACGGCTAAGGGGCCGGGGGATGAGGTATAGCTAACACCTGTTGAAAAAAGAATGATTTAATATTTGTTTAATTAAACGATTAAGCATATCTTAGTTTTATATTTTTTCTCCGATTCATGTTTATAATCCGGCAACACAAGTTCTGCACATTTATTTCTGTGATATATGGATAAAAGGATATCCCTGAAGGATATTGCAAATAAGGTAGGGGTTTCAATTGCCCTGGTATCTTATGTTATGAACGGCCAGGAAAAGAAGAAAAGGGTGGGAGCTGAAGTTGTCAAGAAGATCAGGAAAGCAGCGGAGGAATTAAACTACCAGCCAAATCAGATTGCCCGTAGCCTGAGAACAGGATCAACAAAGACAATTGGTCTTATAGTCGCTGATATTGCCAATCCCTTTTTCGGACATCTGGCAAGGATCATTGAAGATGAAGCCAATAATTTTGGATATACCGTAGTCTTTGGCAGTTCGGATGAGGATGATTTTAAATCCGAGGCTTTAATAAATACACTGCTGAACAGGCAGGTTGACGGGATCATAATAGTTCCTGCAGAGGGGACCAGTGATCAGATGCGTAATCTTATAAAAAAGAAATTCCCGGTTGTTTTTCTCGATCGTTACTTCCCTGAAATTAATGCCAGTTATATAGTTCTTGATAATTACCAGGCCACTATTGATGCAACACATCACTTATATGAAAAGGGGTACAGGAAGATTGCCCTCATCGCTTACAAGTCGTCTTTAATTCATATGAGGGAAAGAATCAGAGGTTATACCGAGGCAATGAGCATGCTTGAAAATAAAGAAAACTGTTGTGTCAGGGAGATCCGATTGGAGCATTCCCAAAAAGATATGGAAAATGTATTTAGCGAACTGTTAGGTCAGGACAAGAACACTGAGGCAGTAATTTGTGCCACGAACGCTCTTTCAGTCCACGGTCTGGTATGTGCAAAGAGATGCAATATTATGATCCCTGATGATGTAGCCTTTGTTGGATTTGACGGAGGTGATTGTTTTGATCTCTACCATTCCCCACTGACATATGTGAAACAGCCTCTTGAGGAGATGGGGAAGGAGGCATTCCGGGTATTACTGGATCTGATAAACGGATCAAGTAAAACCAGCCATGTAATACTTGACCCCACTCTTATTGTCAGGGACTCCTCCTGAAAGAGTTTTTTTTGAAGGGTGCTTAATCGATTAACATAATAAAATACCTTAATATCTTCAAAATTGATTTCATAATTATAAATAACTCGCAGAGATGAAAAAACCAAACAAATTAGAGTTAAAACATATAGCTGCAGCAATGCTGCTCGTTTTTCTGATTGGCTGTTCATCATCAGTGAATAAAGATCCCAAAGAGATGAAAAACAGTATTCCCAAAGGAAAATATGGCTATGATGTAGCATTTTTCCATGAAAAAAAGATTGAAACAATTGAATTAAAAGATGATCAGTCAAAGGCTTGCCTGCTGATCGTTCCCGGGTATCAGGGACGTGTTATGACAAGCACTGTGGATGGAGCTGGCGGCGCCAGTTTCGGATGGATCAATTACAAGTTTATTGAATCGGGGAAAGTCAGCAATCAGTTTAATCCCTTTGGAGGAGAAGAGAGACTCTGGCTGGGTCCTGAAGGGGGCCCCTTTTCCATTTATTTTAAAAGTGGGAGCGAACAGGTTTTTTCCAACTGGGTGGTTCCTAAAGAGATTGATACAGAATCGTTTGAGGTGGTATCCAAATCACAGAACAAAGTAAGTTTCAGGAGGAATTTTGAACTGACCAATGCTTCAGGAACAAAACTGACAATAGGTATTGAGAGAAGTGTAAAATTACTGAACGCAGCAGAGACGGAACTTGCGCTGGGATTAAAAATTGATACATCTCTTGCATTTGTCGGTTATGAATCTGAGAACATTTTAAAAAACAGAGGTCAGAACGACTGGACAGAACAGTCCGGTGCTTTGTCTGTCTGGATGCTTGCAATGTTTAATCCATCACCCGGTGGTGTAGTCTTCATCCCCTATAAGGAGGGAAGTGTAGAAGAATCGGGCCCGATTGTCAGTGATGATTATTTTGGAAAAGTTCCACCCGACAGGCTCATTGTGAAAGACGGGATAATTTTCTTTAAGACCGATGGAAAACACAGGAGCAAGATCGGAATCTCTCCCCAGCGTGCCTTACCATACTGCGGGAGTTATGATCCTGAAAAACAGGTATTAACGCTGCTCTGGTATTCAGCGCCTGATAAACCATCCAGGTATGTTAACAGCAAGTGGGGCGATCAGGCTTTCCCTTTTAAGGGAGATGTCGTAAACTCATATAATGATGGTCCCGTTGCTGATGGCAGTATTATGGGTCCTTTTTATGAAATAGAAAGTTCCTCCCCTGTGGCAATGCTTACAGCAGGCAGCAGTATTACGCATTCGCAGAGGATCTTTCATATCACCGGAAACAAGGAGAATCTAAGTAAGATAACAGAAAAGCTCTTTGGTCAAAATCTGGAAGAGATAATTACGACTTTTAAATGAAAATGGCAGGAAAAATGAAAGAGATCAATAAAGAAACAAAGTGCCTGTCATCTGCCTGCCTCCCCGGTTTATGGCTGAAATTATGCCTTATTTTTCTTCTGGCAATTTCGATTTCAGGATCGTGTAATAATTCCGGAAATTCTGGTCCTGAAATTTTATGGGACAACTATGGAGTTCCTCATATCTATGGAAAAGATAATCAGGAGATGTATTATGCATTCGGATGGGCACAAATGAATTGTCATGCCGACCTGATATTAAAGCTTTATGCGCAGGCCAGAGGCAGGGCTGCAGAATACTTTGGGAAAGATTATATTGAATCAGACAGACAGATTCTGCTTTTTGACCTTCCGGGGCTTGCCAGGGAGAGTTATTTGCATCAGGATAAGGAATATAAATCTTACCTGGATGCCTTTATTAAAGGGATGAATGATTATGCAGAAGCTCACCCCGAAGCCATCGGTAAAGATTTCAGGCAGGTTTTACCTGTAACAGGCGAGGATATTCTCTCTCATACAATCAGGGTTATAAATCTTGAGTTTCTTGCAGCTGAAGATCTTTACAGCGTGAAAAGATTAACCGCCCCAGGGTCTAATTCCATGGCTATTGCTCCTTCCAAATCACAGTCAGGAAAGGCTATGCTGATCTCCAATCCGCATCTTCCCTGGAATGATTTTTTTCTCTGGTTTGAAGCTCATCTGAATTCTCAGGATATTCATACTTATGGCGTTGCACTCGTTGGTATGCCTGTTCTTACAATTGCTTTCAACAATAATCTTGGCTGGACACATACTGTCAATACAATAGATGCATCAGACAGGTACGAGCTTTCTTTAAAGGGAGACGGATATCTGCTTGACGGGAAGACAGAACTATTCGATAAAAGAGATGTTACGATAAAAATAAAGCAGGATGATGGCACTCTGCAGGAACAAAAGCTGGAGTTTAAGTATTCAAAGCATGGTCCGGTTACAGGAGAGAAAGGCAATAAAGCCTATGCGGTCAGGATAGCCGGAATGAAGAATGCCGGCATTATTGAGCAATATCACAAAATGGCCGGAGCAAGTAATCTGAATGAGTTCGAGTCAGCACTCAGGCTGCTTCAGAATCCGATGTTCAATGTTATGTACGCTGATAAATCGGGCAATATTTTATATCTGTTTGGTGGCAATGTACCAGAAAGGGATGAGGGTGATTTTGCATTCTGGCATGGCACAATTGACGGCTCCGATTCTAAATTAATATGGCAGCAGTTCCATAAATACGAAGAGCTTCCAAGGGTGCTGAATCCGCCTGCCGGTTTTCTTCAGAACTGCAATGATGCTCCATGGGTATGTACATATCCGCCGGTTTTGGAACCTTCCGGATTCCCTGCATATATGTCACCGCTGGGTACATACTGGAGAGCCCAGCGGGCCATAAATCTCATAAAGGACAATCCTTCAATCTCCTTTGATCAGCTGGTGGAGTATAAACTTAATACCGGAATGGAGGCAGCGGACCGCTTTCTTGACGATCTTCTTTCTGCTGTTGAAGATTTTCCCTCACAGGAAGCTTTGGAGGCAGCATCCGTACTTAAAGGCTGGGACAGGAAAACCGATGCCAGCAGCAGTGGAGCAGTGCTGTTTGCAGCCTGGTGGAATGAAATAAGAAACGATATGTTCGAGATCCAGTGGAATAAAGATAATCCTGTGACTACTCCATCAGGTTTGAAAGACAATAAAAAGGCTGTTGAATTATTGGTTAAAGCTTCCAAAACTGTAAAAGAGAAATATGGCTCACCTGATATAGCATGGGGTGAGGTAAATCGCTTCAGTATTGGTAAATATGATTATCCCGGAAATGGAGGACCAGACAATTTAGGAGTTTTCAGGACAATGTATTTTGCTGATGATAAAGACAATAAAAAACATGCTGTAGCGGGCGACACATATATCGCAGTAACTGAGTTTGGGGACAAAGTTAAGGCCAGTGTGCTTCTCAGTTATGGAAATGCCACTCAACCCGGGAACAAGCATATCGGAGATCAGCTTAAAATGTTGTCAGATAAAAAGTTAAGGCCTGCTTTGCTGGAGAAGGATGAGATTCTTCGGTATCTTGAAAAGCAAGAATATCTAAACAAAGGGAAACTGCAATACTAATCACTTATAACCATGAAAAAACTATTTAGAGAAAGGAAATTCAACATTTGGCTTCGGTATGGTTCCATAATTATGCGGCTCGTTTTACTTCTGGGTATGTTTTGCATGGGATCTGCCTCTGCTGCTGAGACGACACAACAAAAGAAAAAAATTACGGGTACAATAACGGACGAAAACGGGAAGCCATTGCCGGGTGCGACAATAATGATTGAAGGTACCACAATTGGCACCCTCTCCGATTCCAATGGTAAATACACCATTGAATCCACCAGTGAGAGTCAGAAGCTTCTCTTCTCATTTATGGGCTTTAAGACCCAGATTGTGGAAATAAAGGGCATCCTCATTGCGGACATTACTATGATTCCTGATTTTCAGACTATGGAAGAGGTAGTTGTAATAGGATACGGTACACAGAAAAAGGTAAATCTTTCTGGTGCAGTTGATGTTGTCTCGTCAAAAGAGCTCGTCAACCGGCCTGTAGCTAATGTTACCCAGGTTCTCCAGGGTCTCTCACCTAACCTGAATATCACTGTTGGAAATGATGGCGGAGAGGTTGGAGGTAAAATGAATATGGATATCCGGGGGATGGGATCTATAAACGGGGGGTCTCCATATGTGCTGGTTGATGGTATAGAACAGGATATAAATAAAATAAATCCTGATGATATTGAAAGTATTACAGTACTGAAAGATGCTGCTGCATCTGCAATTTATGGTGCCCGTGCAGCTTTTGGAGTTATACTCGTAACAACTAAAAAGGGAAAAACTGATGGCATCTCAGTAAATTATTCAAGCAATTATTCTTTTGCTTCTCCGACAATTGTTCCTCATTCTTTAAATTCATTGGATTTTGCTAAATATTTTAATGATGCCAGTTCAAATTCGGGAGTTGCGGATCAGTTTGTCCCGGTAATCATAGATTATATGAAGCAATATCAAGCCGGGGAGATTGATTACTGGACCATGCCATTTCCATGGAACCCGCAATACTGGCTCAGTTATAATGGTTCCTGGGCCAATACTGACTGGTACAAGGAATCATATAAAACATGGGCTCCAAATAATACGCATAATTTAAGCGTAAGCGGGGGAGATACAAGAACACAATTCTATATCTCAGGTTCATTATTTAACCAGGACGGATTGCTGAAATATGGTAGTGATAGTCATACCAGGAAAACAATAAATGTGAAGTTGAATACAAAAATCAAGGATTGGTTAAGATTTAATTTCTCAAGTAAATTCAGCAGGACCAATATCAGTCGTCCGAGTTATGACAAAGGTCAGTTTTACTATAATCTTGCCAGGCAGTGGCCGACTAACGCACCTTATTATCCCGATGGCAATTTGGCAGGAGAGGCTACTCAGATATGGCTGGAGAAGGGTGGCATGTATTATGAAAATCAAAATGAATACGTCATTGTACCAGGACTTGAAATTGAGCCGGTAAAGGATTGGATCATTTATACAAATTATCGTTGGAAAATGAATCCATCCGGTTATACTGAACATCAGGCCAAAGTCTATGGAACAGATGCTTATGGATTATATCACCTGTTGCCTCCTGGTACCAATAGTTTTACATCAGCATCATATGAGAGCTCCTATAATTCGCCTAACATATATTCTACTTATCATAAAAAATTTGGAATTTCTGATTTTACTGTAATGGCTGGCTATGAACAGGAATTATACAAGTACAATTGGGTACTGGCAAAAAGATATGACCTGGTAAGCGATGACATACCCTCCCTGCCAACTGCTACCGGACGACAAGAGAATGATGGGGGAATGGGCCATTCGGCTACCAGAAGTTTTTTTGGTCGTATAAATTACAGCCTTCTTGATAAATACCTTTTTGAATTTTCAGCACGATATGATGGTTCCTCCAAGTTCCCTGAGGACTATCGCTGGGGTCTGTTTCCCTCCGGATCTGCAGCCTATGTCATTTCGAGAGAAAACTTCTGGCAACCTTTTCAGGATGTTATCAATATGTTTAAATTGAGGCTCTCCTATGGCTCCCTGGGTAATCAGGATGTGGAAAATTACCTCTATGTGGAGCGGTTGCCACTAGGGACAAATCTGCCCTATATTTTTGGAGATGCACGTCCGAATTATGTGAATATGGCAGGACTCATAAGTCCGGGAATAACCTGGGAGAAAGTAAGGACTTCCAATATAGGGTTTGACGCGGGTTTTATGAAAAACAGGTTAAATGTTTCTTTTGACTATTTTATCCGGAATACTTCCGATATGCTCGGACCTGCTGAATCTTACCCTACTGTGCTCGGAACAGATGTACCAAAATCAAATAATGCATCACTCAGGACAAACGGATTTGAGTTTGTTGTAGAATGGAGGGATGTGATCGATGATTTTTCCTATTCGGCAAAATTCATGCTTGCTGACGCTGTTTCAACAATCACAAGTTATTATAATCCTCAGAAGTTGCTTAGTGGAGCATTCTATGAGGGAGCCAGGCTTGGTGAAATATGGGGGTACACAACCGAAGGCTTATTTGTATCGGATGGACAGGCACAGGACCCGTCACATGATCAGTCCTATTTATCTCCTGAGTTATGGAGGGCAGGTGATATCAATTATTCAGATATCAATGGTGACGGCAAAATAGATGTAGGTACTAATACAGTGAACGATCCGGGGGATAAGTCAATAATAGGCAACTCAACACCCCGGTTTACATTTAGTGGTGTATTTAGCACATACTGGAAGGGATTTGATTTAAATATGCTCTGGCAGGGTGTTGCAAAACGCGACCTGGCTTTGGACGGATCACTATTCTGGGGTATAGTAGGAAATAAATGGTGGAATATTGGTCTCCAGGAGCATATGGATTACTGGACTGAAGAAAATACTGATGCATATTGGGCCCGACCCTATTTTGAAAAATGGGAACGTAAAAACCAGCAGACTCAGACACGTTACATTCAAAACGGGGCATATTTACGAATGAAATCATTGCAGTTAGGTTATACACTTCCTGAAACCCTGACTCAAAGAGTGAGAATAAATAAATTGAGGGTGTATGTTTCGGGAGAGAACCTTCTGACTTTTACTAAGCTGATTACAATTTTCGATCCGGAAGTTACAGGCGGGCAATATGGCAGTGGTACTCAATATCCATTGCAAAAATTGCTCTCAGCTGGTCTGAATGTAACATTTTAATCAAATAAATGAAAATACAATGAAAAAATTTATATCAATACCGCTAATTTGCTGGCTTATGCTCTTCTGGTCATGTTCGGAGGATTTTCTCGAAAGATATCCGCTTGATGAATTATCTCCACAGGAGTACTTCAGAACAGCAAATGATCTGAAATTATATGCCAATAGTTTCTATACTTTATTGCCTTCTCACAGTGGCTATGGGGGAGGTACCTTCTGGGCTGAGCAGAACAGCGATAATATGGTCCCTGCAGTTCCTGATAAGCGCTTATCAGGCATAAGAACGATACCTTCAACCGGAGGAGGTTGGGACTGGAGCACTATCCGTGAGGCAAATTACTTTTTTGATCATTGTTATGAAAACCTGGAAGATACACTGAATGGCAAAACTTATATCGCGGAAGTCAAATTTTTTAAAGCATTTCTCTATTTTGACAAGCTAAAAACTTTTGGTGATGTACCATGGTTCAACAGAGCACTCACAACTGATTCCCCTGAACTATTTGCTCCCCGGGATTCCAGAAAGGTAGTTACGGATTCAATCATCGCCTGTCTTGATTTTGCAATCGCCAACTTGAATGATATCAGCAGTACCGAGCCATTCCGTATAAATAAAGAGACTGCAATTCTATTAAAAGCCAGAGTCTGCCTGTATGAGGGTACCTGGGAAAAATACCATCAGGGAACGCCTTTCGGAGTGGCTGGTGAGGATGGTTCTGAATATCTTCAAATGGCAGCTGAAACAGCAGACCGACTGATGCAGATGGAGACACTTAGCCTTTACCAGGGTCAGCAGGGAGAAGAATACTGGTCTCTTTTTAACCAGCTGGATTATACCGGTAATCCTGAGGTCTTATTGTGGAAGAAATATGATATAGGGCTCGAAATCACACATTATTTAGGTCAATACCTGCCAAATGCGGGTGGGGATATAGGAATAACGAAAACCTTCGCTGACAGTTATTTATGCAAAGATGGGCTGCCAATATCTGTAAGTCCTCTATTTTTGGGTTATGATTCACTATCCCTTGAGGCTCAGAATCGTGATCCGCGGTTTGCCCAGACAATTTTTCTGCCTGGTGACCTCAGATCAATAAACCGGCCGGAAAATGCACCGGATCTGGTATTTGATAAACCACCACTTGACCAGGTTGGACAA
Source organism: uncultured Bacteroidales bacterium (assembly GCA_963782945.1). Taxonomy (GTDB): domain Bacteria; phylum Bacteroidota; class Bacteroidia; order Bacteroidales; family VadinHA17; genus LD21. The sequence continues at coordinate 87,843 of CAWALO010000021.1, read as the reverse complement.
TGGCGGGCTACAACAGGGTACTGCCTCTACAAAGGAGTAAATACGGAGTACTCACAGCAAGAGGCAGCAGGCTGGATGGGGTCTATCATATTCCGTTATGCCGAGGCATTGCTCATTTATGCAGAGTCAGTCGCCGAACTCGGAACAATTACACAGGTTGATATAGACAAAACTGTCAACAAATTGCGTGATCGTGTCGGAATGATACATCTGGACCTGAACAACATAACAAGTGATCCGGATTGGGATTTTCCAAATCTGACCCCTATCATAAATGAGATAAGACGTGAAAGACGTATTGAACTGGCGTTCGAAGATGTCAGGTGGGATGACGTGGCTCGCTGGAGAGCCCATAATTTAATTACTAACAAAAGGCTTAAAGGAGTAAAGTATATTGGTTCAAACCTTGAAGATACCTATTTTGCAATTGATGGCAGTGGTGATCCAAGTTTAATAATTGGAGAGAATCTATTCGTTGATGAGAACGGTTTAGTTGATCCTTATCAAAAGTATTTACCGGCTGGTTTCGGTTTTAACCCTGCCCGTGATTATTTATCACCAATTCCAAGTGACGAGATTACATTGAACAGTAACCTGGTGCAAAATCCGGGATGGGAATAATAAGATGATAATGGCTGAAAATATATTATACTCAATAAGATGTGTTATTTTAACTGGTCTTGTTCTAAGTTGTGGCTGCACCAAAAAAGTTACAGTGGTTTCGTTATTGGAAGAGATGACAACGCGGAAAAACCTTACTTATTTTCCACTAAGAACCTACTCTCATCAACAGTTCAGCAGTTACAACAGGGAATCTGTTTCGCCTGAAAAGGAGGGATGGTTTGCCAATTACGATATGTCACACTTCATCAGGATTGAAGAAAATTCCGGCAGACGTGAATTTGTAATGTTTGATGCGGAAGGACCGGGAGCAGTTGTACGCTGGTGGATGACCTTTTACAAAGCCCAGAACGGAATCATCAGAGTTTATATGGACAATGATACTACTCCTGTTATAAAAGGAATACCACGGGAGTTGCTCAGTGGAGTCCAGATAGCCAGGGATCCCCTTGCAGAATCCGTTCAGGAAGGAGCCCCGCTTGGCGAGGAGGGCAGGGATTATGATCATAACTTTTATGTTCCTCTTCCGTTTTCAAAACATTGCAAGATCACCTACGAATGTGATTCACTGGAGAAAAGATATGATAATGAAGGTACACCTGTACCCGGAGGGTATTGGTGGCCTGATGTATTTTACAACATAGGTTACAGGGCATATTCAGAAGGTGTAAAAGTGAAATCTGTTACCCGTCAGGCCCTTGAAAATACAAAATATCAGTTTCTTGTAGCTGAAGAAAAATTACTGATGAGTCCTGATAAATTCGTAAAAGTGACCGGATTTGAAGGAATTGTCCCTCCCGGAGATTCCATGGCGGTTGTTTTAAAAGAGAAAGGTTATGCCATTAACATGTTGGCAATGGAAATTCAGTCTGACAATATGAACCAGGCTTTGCGTTCAACAGTAATAAGCGGTAGTTTTGACGGATTCAGAACTCTTTGGGCACCAGTCGGCGAATTCTTTGGGACCGGCTATTGCAGGGTTAATCATAGAACCTGGATGAATCAGGCTGATACTAATGGGAAGATGATATCATACTGGGTAATGCCATTCAGGGATAGTTGCGTATTGAGGCTAATAAACTATGGACTGGATACAATTCTTGTCAGAGGAGCAGCCGGAATTGAAGATTATAAGTGGAAACCTGAGAGCATGTATTTCGGGGCCTCATGGCATGAGTATTACAATATTAACTCCAGAGACACAAAAGGATCGCCTTTCGATCTTAACTTCATTGACATTAAGGGAAAGGGAGTTTATGCAGGAGACCAGATCACCCTGTTTAATAATACCTATGAATGGTGGGGTGAGGGAGATGAAAAGATCTTTGTTGACGGGGAGACTTTCCCTTCCAGTTTCGGTACTGGCTCTGAGGATTATTATGGGTACTCTTTTGGCAGGCAGGAACCCTTTTCCCATCCGTTTATTTCCCAACCGGTTGGTACAGGCAATATGTCCTGGGGGCCGACAATAAACATGCGCCACAGGTCGCTTGATGCTATACCGTTCAGCAGATCAATAAGTTCCAATATTGAATTGTGGCACTGGGCATCAATCCGGATGAACTATGCATTGACCACTTTTTATTATATTATGCCTCCATTCTCCATTAACATAACTCCTGACATTGAAAGTGTGAAGCATCCGGTGGTTTTATCAAAAATAGATTTTACCTTAGAGGAGAATTTACCTGCTACACAACCTTAGTTTGCCTGAAGAAGTAATGAATACCAGAATCAACTGCATCTCCTCAGCGACTGTCATTCTGCTCGCTTTGTTATATTCCTGCGGTTCCCCTGTTGCATATTATTCGGCTGCCGATTTTGAAAAGACACCTAAAATTGATGCCCATTTTCATTATCTGACCCCGGATACACAATACATGCAATTTGCATCCTCAATTAAGGTGAAGCTCCTCAATCCGAACTGGGACGGAGAGTACTCAATTGATGAACAACTTAAGATCTCTGTTTCGGTAAAGCGTTTTTTTCCGTATGATTTTGCATTTTTTGGAACTTTTCCTGTTGACAGTTTTGGCAGAGCTGGTTTTGCCTCTGCAACTGTTGAACGAGTAAAGTATTGCCTTGAATCAGGGGCTTCAGGCATTAAAATGTGGAAAAACATCGGAATGGTCCTGAAGGACTCGGATAACAAATATATTATGATTGATGATCCTGCCTTTTCTCCCGTATTTGAATACCTGGAAAAGAACAGGATACCTGTCATGGGTCACTTTGGCGAACCAAAGGATTGCTGGCTGCCTGTGAATGAGATGATTGACCCGGGGGCTGTAAGCTATTTTAAAGATCATCCGCAGTATTATATGTATCTGCATCCTGATGCACCATCATATGATGCACAGATCAATGCAAGGGATTCCACTCTGAAAAGATATCCGCAGATTGATTTTATTGGAGCCCACCTTGCAAGCCTCGAGTGGAATCTCGGTGAACTTGCAGAACGGCTGGATGAATTTCCAAACTTAAAGGTAGATATAGCTGCAAGAATGGGCCCGCTTTTGTATCACACCGTCAGAAACCGTGAAAAAGTTCGCGATTTTATGATCAAATACCAGGACAGGATTTTATACGGGACTGATTTTGAGGTGCATGATGAAAAGGGGCTTGACCCTGAAAAGGTTAAGGCCAATCTTCGTAAAGGATGGCTGGATCAATGGATCTTCCTGGCTACAGATTCGACAATCTGAAGTTAAAGGACTGAAACTACCACGGGATGTTATTGACAAAATATATTATAAGAATGCGGAAAAATATTTCCGATAAATACAAAATAAAATTGATCCTGGTGAATCTTTGTGCCTTGGAGCCTTGGTGGCATTTTTTTTTGCCACTAAGACACCAAGACACCAAGTACCACAAAGGACTAAACAATAGTGTTCTGCCATAAAATTGTAAATATAAAATCCTTATCATGATACAACTTTAAAATCAATATACCCTTTCAACTATGAAAAACCTTATTTTTTCCGTTCTGCTTATTAGTACAATTATCTCATGTACCCAACCGGTTGCTGTTAAAAAATCACTGCCTCTGTCAGAGGCATCGCCTGAGAGCGTCGGTATGTCGTCAGAACGGCTTGCCCGAATTGACAATATGTGCCAGGAGTCTGTTGCAACTGGTCGGATCCCCGGGGCAGTTGCCCTTGTTGCCCGAAACGGGAAGATAGTGTACTGGAAAGCTTTTGGAATGGCCGACAACCAGTCAGGGAGAAGCTTGAAACGTGATGATATTTTTCGTATTGCTTCACAAACCAAAGCTGTTACCGCTACCGCAGTGATGATACTATGGGAAGAAGGCAAGTTTCAACTTGACGATCCTATATCTAAGTATATCCCTGAATTTAAGAATCCGCAGGTATTGAATACTTTCAAGCCGGCTGATTCAAGTTATACAACAATGCCGGCTGCAGGGGAAATTACTATCCGTCAGCTGCTTGACCACACCTCCGGACTTGGATACGGAGCCATAGATGATGATGAAAGAATCAGGAAGATCTATCAGAAGGCAGGAATACTTGATGTGTTTTCTACGGAAGATGTCACTATTGGTGAAAATATCAGGAAACTTGCAAAACTCCCGTTGTTATTTAATCCGGGAGAAAAATATAAATATTGCGAAGGACTTGACGTTCTTGGTTACCTTATAGAAATTGAATCAGGGATGCCACTTGATGTGTTTTTCAGAACCCGTATTTTTGAACCGCTCGGAATGAATGACACCTGGTTCTTCCTTCCTGAAGACAAAGCGTCGCGTCTGGTATCAGTACAAAAGCCTGACAATGGTAAATGGGTTCGATATCCGGTTACATTTTATGATCCCGATTATCCGATAAAAGGTGCTAAAAAGTTTTTCCCTGGTGGTGCCGGCCTCTCCAGTACGGCAAAGGATTATGCTACATTTTTACAGATGTACCTCAATGGCGGTGAGTTGAATGGTAAACGTATTCTCAGCCGTACCACAGTACAATCTATGATGGGCAATCAGAATTATAAGATATGGGGTGAGGATGCAGAGAACTATTATGCCATGGCATTTGGTGTGATTACACAGAGAGGAGCAGATAAGGGTGGAAATGGAAGTGCCGGGACATTCCACTGGGGTGGTTATTTTAATACCCAGTATTTTGCAGATCCTAAGGAAAATGTGATAGGTATAATCATGAAGCAGACCCAGGAGGAAAGTGGGGATGATACAAACTGGAAATTCCCGGTACTTGTCGGGCAAGCTGTAAACGACTGATTTTATGAAATTCTCTCTTCCTATTCTTCTTGCTATTTTACTTCTTTCATGCTCCGGGAAAGGATCGGACAAGGTAATCACAACAGTCAGCCTCCTGAATGAGATGGCTGATCTGAAGAGACTTGCAAGTTTACCCGATGAGAATTACAGGGCAATACAATTTTCATCCTATGACAGGAGAAGCACCAGCCCGACCGACAGCTGCTGGTTTTCAAATGAAGATGGTTTCGGGAATGAACCCATACCTGGCTTCGAAAAAGTACTGAAGCAGCCTGATACTGAAGGGATCGGAGAATATTTAATTTGTGATGTTCATAAGCCTGGGGCAATTGTGCGCCTATGGACAGCCGGGATAAATGGAAAAATAAGACTATTCCTTGATGATACGGATCATCCAGTTTATGAAGGAGGTGCCCAGGATTTTTTTTGGAATACAGCTGATATGCTCTCCGGAAATTTTGGAAAACCCGGATATGCAGCTATGTTCAGACAGTTCGATGCTACCTATTTCCCAATACCATTTAGCAGAAGATGCAGAATCGAATGGATAGGAGATATCCGTGAGATACATTTTTACCATGTAGGTTTCCGGGTCTATGAACCTGGTGTAAATGTCAGGACTTTCAGCGCAACGGATTTTAAAATTATTTCGGATAAGATTGAAGAAATCAGCAATCTTATGAAAAATCCGGATAAAGGAAATGAACCAGGTACTTCAGAGGTTGAAATCCCGGAAACTGTTCTGCCGGCTTTTTCAAAGAAGGAAATCTTTTATGCAACGGGAACAAAGGCTGTCGAATATTTTTCTCTCAGAATTAGCGCTGATAATATTGAAAATGCCTTGCGTAAGATTATCCTGACAATCAGTTTCGATGACTCTTCAGTTCCCCAGATTCAGGCTCCTGCCGGAGATTTTTTTGGTTCTGCCCCCGGAGTGAATCCCTACAACTCCCTTCCTTTTTCGGTGGATGCCGACGGTACAATGATTTGCCGTTTTATTATGCCCTTCAGGCGATCAGCAAGAATTGAAATTGAGAATAACTCCTCTGAGAACATTGGCATAAAAGCAGCAATCAGGACGAATAGTTTTAATTGGGAGGAAGGAAAATCAATGCATTTCAGGGCAAGATGGAGGATAGATAACGGATTGACAGCATCCTTTTTTGAACCTAAAAGTAATAATGTGCCCGATATTGTATATTTGATGGCATCAGGGAGTGGAAGGGTAGTGGGTACCGCAGCATATTTGTACAATCCCAGTAATGCAACAACATCCTGGGGAAACTGGTGGGGTGAAGGAGATGAGAAAATATTTGTGGATCAGGATACATTTCCCTCATTTTTTGGCACCGGTTCCGAGGACTATTTTAACTATTCCTGGTCATCCTCAGCGATCTTCTCTTATCCTTATTGCGGTCAGCCAAGGAATGACGGTCCCGGAAACAGGGGGTATGTTTCAAATTTCCGCTGGCACATTTCAGACGATATTCTCTTCAGAGATAAAATTGCCTTTTACATGGAACTCGGTCATCACGGAATTGTACCCGGTTTTTCATATGGCAGGATAGTATATTACTATGCGCTTCCGGGAACCATAGATGATTTTAAGAAGATTTCAATGCCGGATATTGCTGACATCTCTTATCTTAAATGGACCCCGGTGGCTTATCTCGGTTCTGCAGGATACAGATACATACAGGCTGAAGAACTGATCTCTGAGAGTCAGTCTGTTAAAGTTGAACCGGAAGAAATTTGTGCCGGTGGCAGCATAATAATGTGGAAACCTTTGAAAAAAGGAGATAAAATACGATTTAATCTAAGCTGTAATTCGGATGTTGAAAATGCAACAATTGGAGTGACCCTCTCACATAATCCGGAAGGAGGTACAGTTGCTTTTACTATGAGCGGTAAAAAGATCAATTTCGACGGAAAAGAAACTGTGAACACCTATGAGCCCTTTCAGACCATTTTAGCTAACCATTTTTCAGAACCTGTCGGACTTAAGAAAGGTCTGAATGAAGTAATAATTGAATCGATGGATGCCAGTAATGGTAAAAAGATCGGTATCGATTTTATCTGGCTGAAAGTGCCCTGATGTAAAATGAGTTGTCATTCCGGATGAAGAGAAGCGATATGAGGAATCTTAAACTAAAGAGGTTTAATTGATAATATTCGTAATATATTAGCAAGATGGTATTACCCTTATAAACCGGCGAAAATGAATGCACGAATTAAAAAGTTTTTCAGTGACATAGAGGTATTGCAGGTCAGAAACAGAACAATACTCTCCAAAGAGAGAGTGATTTCTGTGGATGCATTGAGAGGATTCGATATGTTCTGGATAATTGGAGGTGATATTGGATTTCAGGCGCTTGATAAAGTCTTTCACAATAAGCTGTCAGGATTTATCAAAATGCAATTTGACCATGTGGAATGGTTTGGTTTCCATTTTGAAGATATCATTATGCCTCTCTTCCTGTTTCTTGTAGGCTTCTCTATGGTCTATTCATACAGGAAAAGGCTAGGCACTGCCACTTCCGACAGGTCAATATGGATGCATACAATTAAAAGAGTGATCCTTCTCTGGATCCTTGGGATGATGGTTCAGGGAAACCTGCTGACTTACGATATTAATCAGATTAAATTTTTTACTAATACACTTCAGTCCATTGCAGCCGGTTATTTAATCGCTACTGTGTTTATTCTTTACCTGCCTGTTGTATATCAGATTGCGTCAACGACAGGGCTTCTTGTGCTTTATTGGCTGATACTCGGGCTGATTCCCGTTGGAGGCACAACTGCAAATGCATATACCCCTGATGGAAATGTGGCAATAATTGTTGAAAAGGCCGTGATGGGGCGATTTATAGCCGGGGGTACTTATACATGGATAGTGTCAAGTCTGAATTTTGGGTCTTTGGTAATGTTGGGGGTTTTTGCCGGATACATTATGCAGTATGAACAGGAAAAGATGAAGAGGTTCTGGAATTATATGATATTTGGGACTTCAATTATTGTTCTTGGCTTGATCATTAACATCTGGCATCCGATTATAAAACATATTTTCACAAGCTCTTTTGTGCTCTTTTCAGGAGGGATAAGCTGCCTGATGCTCGCAGTTTTTTATCTGGTAATAGATGTGTGGAATATCAGGAAAGGCACAAAATGGATGATTATTATTGGATCTAATTCAATTTTTGCCTATGTTGCATATCACCTGTTCAGCAACAACTTCTCAGGCATGGCTGAAGTTTTCCTGAATGGCTTGAAACCATTTATTGGAAACTGGTTTGATGTGCTGAGCATCTTCGGGGCAACTCTGATATTATATATTATACTCAGGTATATGTACAGGAATAAAACTTTTATTAAAATTTAATCATATTCTAATCATTTAATATTATGAAAACCAACCGACGAAGTTTTTTTAAAATTGCCGGCGTTGCCGGTGCTGGATTAGTCTCCGGAACTGCTTTTAATGCTTGTGTTTCAAAGGAAAAAGTCAAGCCTGCAGGTCCATTTGCAGCGATTGAAGAGGCTGCCAACAGATCTCACAGCCAGGTGTTTAATATGAGCGGTTATGCCGCTCCTAAAATTGACATTGTGCGTGTTGGCGTAATAGGATTGGGCCAGCGCGGACCAGGCGCTGTGGAGAGGCTTGCCAGTATTGAGGGTGTCGAAATTAAAGCTTTGTGTGACAAGCTGCCCGACAGGATTGAGAAAGGTCAGAAAATACTTGAAGCTCATGGTTTACCCCCGGCCAAAGCTTACACAGGCTCTCCCGAAATATGGAAGGAATTATGCCAGAGCAATGAACTTGACCTTGTTTATATCTGCACTCCATGGGAGTGGCATACTCCTATGGCAGTATTTGCGATGGAGAATGGCAAGCACGCTGCCTCCGAAGTGCCTATTGCTGTTACAATAGATGAGGCCTGGCAGCTTGTTGAAACATCAGAAAAGACTAAGAAGCATTGCATGATGCTTGAGAATTGCTGCTACGATTTCTTTGAATTGCTTACATTAAACATGACCCGCCAGGGCTTTTTCGGGGAAATTATACACGCTGAAGCTGCTTATATTCATGATCTGAGAGATTTGAATTTTGATAAAAACGGCTATGTTGATATGTGGCGCCTGAAGCATAACCAGCACAGGAAGGGGAACCTCTATCCGACCCATGGACTGGGACCTGTTTGCCAGGCATTGGACATAAACAGGGGTGATAGGATGGATTATCTTACAACTGTTGCTACTAATGATTTTCAGATGGCAGACATGGCAGCAGAGCTTGCCAAAAACGATACATTCTATAAAGAATTCGTAACAAACGGTTATCGGGGAAACATGAGCACCACAACTGTCAGAACTGAAAAGGGCAAGACTATAATGATTCAGCATGACGTTACTTCCCCCCGTCCATATTCCCGTATTCATCTGCTCAGCGGAACCAAAGGGATCGCATGTAAATATCCTGAACCTGGAAAAATTGCATCGGGTCATGAATGGTTTGATGAGGCCAGAATGGCTGAAATTGAGAAAGAGTATACCCCTGAGATTGTTAAACGCATTGGCGAACTGGCGAAGAAGGTCGGCGGACACGGAGGTATGGATTTCATGATGGACTGGCGACTTATTGATTGTTTACGTAATGGTTTGCCTCTTGATGAGAATGTTTACGACGGAGCACTCTGGAGCAGCATTGCCCCACTGAGCGAATGGTCGGTGGCTAACCGTTCAAATTCCATCACCGTTCCTGATTTTACATGCGGCGCTTACAAGACAAATGCTAAGGTCGATATCAGTCTGACCCAGGGTGGAAATACCGGCGTAAGAGCGATCGCCAAAGCAACGGGTAATCAGCTTATTATTAAATAACAGGTATATTAACCAGAAAAATCAAAAGAAATGAAAAAGTTAACATCAGGCGTATTGGTATTAATAATGATGGTAATAATTGTCGCATTCGTCCAGAAACAGACAAAAGATGCACTGGGTCTTTATTCTGAAATAGATAAGAAAGACTCTCCAAACACATTATCGTCGGCTGAAAAGAAGAATGGCTGGCAGTTGCTTTTCGATGGAAAAACAACTGATGGCTGGCATGGATATAATATGAAGGTATTTCCTGACTGCTGGGCTATTGAAGATGGATCTTTAACTATGACAACAACAGGTTCTGCTGAGAGTCTTGATATTCTGACCAGCAAAAAGTACCGTAATTTTGCATTGAGCGTTGAATACAAGCTGACAAAGGCAGCCAACAGCGGGATCATTTATCAGATTGCAGAGGATCCGAAATACAAATTCCCCTATGAAACTGGTCCGGAATTTCAGGTTATTGACCATGAGAACTGGACTGACAAGCTTGAGGAATGGCAAATCAATGGTGCTAACTATGCAATGTATCCTCCTATGGCAAAGCCATATAAACCTCTCGGGGAATGGAACCAGCTGTTTCTTGTTGTAAATGGTAATTCAGTGACACAGATTCTGAATGGTCAGATAGTAGTGAAATATGAGAAGTACTCTGATGAATGGAATAAGTTGAAAAACAGTGGCAAATGGACAGCCTTCCCTGACTGGGGTAAATTTGATGAAGGCTACATATCTCTTCAGAACCATGGAACCAAAGTCTGGTATCGTTCCATTAAGATTAAGGAAATTTAGATTCTATTATAGCCTTTAATATGAAAAACAGTGGTAATACACGGCGTGAATTTCTTAAAAAAGCCGGACTTGTATCTGCCGGCATTTCAATTCTGCCGAATCATGTTATAAGCGGTCTCGGACATAAAGCTCCAAGCGACAAGCTGAATATTGCAGGAGTCGGAATAGGAGGCAAGGGGCATGTCAATCTGAAGGGGATGGCAACAGAGAACATTATTGGTTTGTGCGATGTAGACTGGAAATATGCGGACCTCTGCTTTAAGGAATTTCCGGGAGCAAAACGCTACTGGGACTGGCGAAGGATGTTCGATGAGCTTGGAAAATCAATCGACGGTGTAATGGTGGCCACTGCTGATCATACCCATGCACCTATAGCTGCAACGGCACTTACTCTTGGCAAGCATGTTTATTGTCAGAAGCCTCTTACCCACTCGGTTTATGAATCCCGCCTGCTTACTAAACTGGCTGCTAAACATAAGGTTGCCACACAGATGGGCAACCAGGGTAATTCGCATGATGATGTCAGGAAACTGTGCGAGTGGATATGGAATAATGAAATAGGTGAAATACGTGAGGTTCATGCCTGGACTGACCGTCCAATATGGCCGCAGGGTATTCCAAGACCTGCAAAGGTTATGCCTGTTCCAAAAACGCTAAACTGGGATTTGTTCATGGGCCCGGCACCCGTTCGCCCATTCAACGAAATATATACGCCCTGGAACTGGAGGGGATGGTGGGATTTCGGTACAGGAGCTTTCGGAGATATGGCCTGCCACGTCCTTGATCCTGTTTACAGATCTTTAAAGCTTGGTTATCCTGATAAGGTACGGGGTAGTTCAACCTCAATAAATACCGAATCTGCCCCTCAGGCTGAGACTGTTGAATTCTTCTTTCCGGCCCGGGATAACATGCCGAAGCTGGCCCTGCCCATGGTGAAAGTACACTGGTACGACGGAGGCTTGCTTCCAAACCTGACAGATCTGCTTCCCCAGGGTGAAAACCTGATGGCTGACGGACTCGGGGGATGCCTGTTTATCGGTTCGAAAGATGCCCTCTTGTGCGGCTGCGGAGGATATAACCCGCGTCTGATGTCAGGAAGAGTGCCGGTTGTCAAGCCATATTTGCGACGTGTTCCTGGTGGAGATACATTTTATCCGGATGGACCTCACGAACAGGATTGGATAAGGGCATGCAAGGAATCACCTGAAAGCAGGACCGAAGGCTCTGCAAATTTTGCTTACGCCGGACCATTCAACGAAATGGTTATGATGGGAGTTCTGGCAGTCAGGCTCCAGGGTCTTAGTAAGGCTCTCGAGTGGGATGGTGAAAACATGAAGTTCACCAATATCTCGGTGACAGAGGAATTGAAAATAATGATCACCGACGATTTTAAAGTTGTTGATGGCCATCCCACGTTTGACAAGAAATATGAAACTTTCAATGCCCTTGAAAGCGCAGAGAAGTATATTAAACATAATTACCGTGAAGGATGGAGTTTACCCTCAATGCCATGACATAGCTATCGGGATTTTATTTCGGATTTAACCAATCCGAAATCCACAATCCGAAATCCTTAAACTGAGAAAAATTATGAATAAAAGTTCCGGGTATCTGTATTTCATTTGTATGATTGCCACAATGGGTGGCCTGATGTTTGGATTTGATATTGCTATAATATCCGGGGCGGTTCCTTTTATCCAATCCTATTTCGGATGGAATGAACTGGAATTGGGATGGGGAGTCAGTTCTCTGCTGGTAGGAGCAGTATTCGGTGCTTTTGGTTCAGGTATTCTTACTGATATGTTCGGCCGTAAAAAAGTGCTGATTTTTGTCGCACTATTCTTTGCTGTTTCATGTGCTCTTACAGCTCTGGCAAGTTCATCGGTCCTGTTTATTTCGGCCCGGTTGTTCGGAGGCCTTGCAGTCGGGGCAGCTTCAGTATTATCCCCTATGTATGTGGCGGAAGTAGCACCTCCAAAAAGTCGTGGTATGCTTGTGGCAATCTATCAGCTTACCATTGTGTTGGGTATATTATGTTCCTATACAATCAATTACTGGTTGCACGATATTGATAACAACTGGCGGTGGATGTTTGCAACAGGGGTCATCCCGTCTGTACTTTTCTTTATTGGATTGTTCTTCATACCTGAAAGTCCCAGATGGTTGTATAAGGCAGGTCGGAAGGATGAGTCACTGAAAGTTCTTACCAGAGTCGGAGGTGAAGCTCTGGCCAGGATAGAAATAAGAGAGATAGCTGAATCTCTTGAAGTGAAGGATGCGGCAGTGACCAGAGGAGAGTTGTTCAAACCGGCATCGCGTAAAGTAATGGTGGTTGGATTCTTTTTGGCAGTTCTTGTGCAAATAAGCGGTATAAATACTATAATCGATTATGCACCGAAAATCCTTTTGGCTGCCGGTGTTGAGATAAAAAATGCTCTTCTCCAGACTTCGTTGCTGGGCCTTATAAATTTCATATTTACGTTTGTTGCAATCCTGTTCATTGATAAAGTCGGAAGGCGAATTCTTTATCTGGTAGGATCTATGGGAATGGCTGTAACGTTGGTTTTGCTGGCGCTTTCATTCTATCTGAAGCTGGATGGCATATTTACACTGGTCTGCATAATGCTTTTTCTTGTCTTTTTCTCCTCCTGTATCGGACCGGTATTCTGGACACTGGTCTCGGAAATATTTCCGAACCGGATACGGGGCAAAGCTCTGGCTTTTGCCTCTTTAACACAATGGGTCTTCAATTTCCTTGTTATACTGTTATTCCCTCATTTCCTGGCATTGCTCGGAGGTGCAGTTACTTTTCTGTTTCTGGCTGTAATGTCATTTGCACAATGGCTGTTTACATTTTTCTATGTTCCTGAAACAAAAGGTAAATCCCTTGAGGAAATTGAAATGCTGTGGAAGAAATAATTAAGTCGTATTAACCTTGGTGTTACTTTGTGGATGCCTTTGTATCCTTCGTGTTTAAATGATCATGAATATAAATAATTAAGTCTTAATCACAATGAAGAAGCAATATCACAAGTTGATTTTTCTTACTCTGGCAGTTTTAACATTTTTTTCCTGTTCTGTGGAAAACGGAAAACTGATCCTGACAAACATCTCTTTAACGGTGACTATACCGGTAAATATCTTGACAGGGTCTCATTTCCCATTGGTGGCATTGGTGCCGGAATGTTTTGTATGGACGGTACCGGTTCATTGTCACACCTTTCAATAAATAATAAGCCTGAGATATTCAATGAGCCTTTTTCTTTTGCAGCAATAAGTATCAAAGGCAGGAAAGATGGAGCAAAAGTACTTGAAGCCCAGGTTCCTGAGTGGAAGATGTTTGGCCCGGGCGGAAGCGGAAACGGTGGAGCAGGAAGAAACTACGGCCTGCCTCGTTTCAAAAACGGACGTTTTCTCCCGCGTTTCCCATTTGCCTCCCTGGAGCTGGAAGACAGCGATATCCCTTTTACAGTTGAAGTCACAGGATGGAGTCCTTTCATTCCAACAGATGCAGATAATTCAAGTCTGCCGGTTGGCGCAATGGAGTATAAATTTAAGAATAACTCCACTTCTGAAATTGAGGCAGTCTTTTCATGGAATTCAAGAAATATTATTTCCGAAAATGTCGGACGTATTTTGGGCATAAAGAACGGATTTATTCTTTCAAAAAACAGTAGTGACGGAACGCCACTCGGTACAACAGGATTTTCTGCGTCAGTACAGGATGATAATGCTATAGTCGATTATTGCTGGTTCAGGGGGCAGTGGTTCGATCCTCATATGATCCTGTGGGAGAATATTGAAAGTTGTAAAATCCCTGATAACAAGCCTGTTGAGACGCCGGCTCCCGGAGCATCAATTTATGTCCCTTTCAAATTAAAACCGGGCGAAGAAAAGACTGTTGTTGTAAATCTCTGCTGGTATATGCCTGAGACAAGCCTTACAATAGGTGTAAATCCCGCAACGGATTCCAAAATGCGGCTTTTACAAACCCTGGTATTCTGCAAGATTTAAAAATCTTTCCGAAGTTGCTGATTACTGGTCAAACAACTATTCCGATCTGAAGAAAAAAAGTGAACTTTTCCGCGATGCATTCTTTGCATCAACTCTTCCACCCGAAGCTATGGAAGCTATTGCTGCAAATCTCACAATACTTAAATCGCCGACAGTTCTCAGGCAGACTGACGGAAGGCTATGGGGATGGGAAGGCTGCGGCGATAATGATGGTTGTTGTCATGGCAGCTGTACTCATGTCTGGAATTATGCACAGGCTATTATCACATCTTTTCCCTTCGCTTGAAAGAACGCTTCGGGAGACAGAATTCATGGTCAGTCAGAATGATCAACGGACACCAGATTTTCAGGTCAGCTCTTCCGATAGCCGAACCGGTACACGATTTCTATGCAGCAGCTGACGGACAGCTTGGAGGGATCATGAAAGTCTACAGGGAATGGAGGATAAGCGGAGACACTGAATGGATGAAAGGCCTGTATCCTTACGTCAAAAAAAGCCTTGACTATTGTATTGAGACATGGGACCCCAGGCATGAAGGCAGTGTAGTTGAGCCACATCATAATACCTACGATATTGAGTTCTGGGGACCGGATGGGATGTGTACCAGTTTTTACCTGGGTGCCCTTTCATCAATGATTGAGATGAGCAAGGCAACCAATATGCCATCTGAAGAATATGAGATGCTCCTTGAAAAAGGGAAAGTCTACATGGAGTCGGAATTATATGATGGTGAATATTTTATTCAGAAAGTAACATGGGAAGGACTGAGAGCCCCAAGTCCCGTTGAAGCAGCAAAAACAAGTTTGATGACAACATATTCAGCGGAAGCCCTTGAACTGATGAAAAAAGAGGGTCCCAAATATCAGTATGGAAAAGGATGCCTTTCAGACGGCATACTCGGAATGTGGCTGGCAACTGCCTGTGGTCTCAATGAAGTTATTGATAATCAGAAAGTAACAAGTCATCTTGTCGCTGTTCACAAATATAACCTCAGGCAGGTACTTTATAACCATTCAAATCCACAGCGACCTACCTATGCAAACGGAAAGGACGGAGGACTGTTACTGTGCACCTGGCCTAAAGGAGGAGCACTCTCGCTTCCTTTCGTTTACAGCAATGAAGTTTGGACCGGTATCGAGTACCAGGTAGCCAGTCATCTTATGTACAAGGGTGAGGTTGAAAAGGGACTTGAAATTGTTCGTCTGTGCAGGGAAAGGTATGACGGCAGGGTTCGTAATCCTTTCAACGAATATGAATGCGGAAACTGGTATGCACGCGCCATGTCGAGTTATGCAATTCTTGAAGGACTGACAGGTGTGCGCTATGATGCAGTTGACCGCACTCTGTTTATCGATTCGAGGATAGGTGATTTCACCAGCTTCCTCTCAACTGATACAGGCTTTGGAAATGTAGGCCTTAAGGATGGCAAACCATTTATGAAAGTTGTATATGGTACAATAGATGCACAAACAGTAATGGTGTCAGGTGTCGAAAAAGAAATGACAAATTAACGCTTAAGAAAATATGTATATGAGAAAAGTATTTATAATCATTGTTATAGCCTTAAATTCATTTTTACTTTTTTCGCAGAATGTGGGTACCGAAATGTATCAGCTTTCGCAGATCAGGAATAATGTAAAATCTAAGCAGGTTAGCAGTTACGACAAGAGCGGAGGGAACGGGGATTGCCTCAGTGGTATTCAGGATGGAGCGAAGGTGACAATTTTTGATGTTAAAGGGGCAGGTATAATTAACCGTATCTGGATAACAATAGCCCCCGGTGCAGAACAGCTCAACAGGAACAATATTGTGATGCGGATGTACTGGGACGGAAATTCCTTTCCTTCGGTAGAATCTCCTATCGGACCGTTCTTCGGGAATGGATGGGACGAATCATATAATTTTGTCAGTGTTCCGCTTGCTGTTTCTCCGGGAGCCGGAAAATCATATGTCTCCTATTTCGCAATGCCTTTTGCGCAAGGTGCAAGGATTGAGATAGAAAATCAGACCGGACAGAAAATAGATGCTTTTTACTTTAACATTGAATATGCTGAGATGGCTAATCTGCCTGAAAACTCAGGACGCTTTCATGCCTGGTATAATCATGAAGTGACAAAGGCCCTCCCAGACGGTGAAAATGAGTGGGGACTTCTTGGTGAGCCGGGCAAGAACCTTAATGGCAAGGATAATTACCTTTTTGCTGACATTAAAGGGAAGGGGCAATTTGTAGGAGTTAATTACTATGTAAATTGCCCTACAACCATGTGGTATGGAGAAGGTGATGAAATGGTCTTTATTGACGGCGATCCCATACCTGCATTCAATGGTACCGGTACTGAAGACTTCTTCAACACCTCATGGTGTCCGAAGGAATTGTACCAGCATCCATACTTTGGGTATCCTCGTGTAAATAATGAGACAGGCTGGCTGGGGCATACTCATGTTTACCGTTTTTTCATTGCCGATCCTGTATTTTTCGATAAATCATGCAGATTTACAATCGAACATGGCCACAACAATAATCTGACCCTGGATCTTGCATCTGTTGCATACTGGTACCAGGATACTCCCGGGTAAACTGCCCCGGTCCTTCACAAAAGAGGAGCGCCAGCCAAAGCCCTTGATAGGAGCTTCCGAAATACATAAATGGAGACATGCCTGGCGTGTTGAAAACAAAAGCGGAGCACAATTATGGGGTGATGAAAAGTAAATATCTTTGCAAATTGAATTTTATTGGATGAATTATTTAATAAAAGAACTTTTTCGTCATAAATGGAGAACAATTGCCGGCATAAGCGGCTATATCATTGCCACGCTCTTTATTCTTCTGGTTATGTCAGTTACAAGAGCCAACGAAAGAGACTCCATTGGAATACTGAAGGGGACAGGTACTCATTTTATAGTATACCTTCCCAGTAGTACCTCCTGTTGCCTAAGCTGTGACAATGAGAGCTCCAGCGGATCACTGATCGCGGAAGGTGTCTTCACAATGATGCTCAACAGTGATCTGATCTTCTCAATTAAGGAGATTGATGGTGTCAGGGATGCTGCCCCATACCTTTTATACAGGATTTTTGATAAAAATCTGCAGAGTGAAGTATCCCTTGGAGGAATAGACACCACCAGCATTGCTACGAAGAATAACGTCTGTGCGGCGACAAATGTTATTTCAGGTAAATATCTCTCCTCAATCCCGGATGAAATAGTCGCTGAGGAATCATTTGCAAAAGCTCATGGACTGAGAGTTGGGGATACTCTTAATGTTTATGCAAGTAAACTGAAGCTGGCAGGGATAGTAAATTCAGGAATCAAGCCCGGCAAGGCGGATCTTTATGCTCCGATAGATAATGTCAGAACAATACTTAAAGAGAGGATGAAATGTATGTCCCCGGGTTTTGACATGAATATAGTACTCGTTGAAGTTACTGATGCCCGAATTCAGAACAGCGTTATTAAGCAGCTTAAGGAAAGGATGAATTACCTGTCCGTTTCAAGCTATAATTGCTATCAGCCTGCCAGTGAAGTGATGACAAAAATGGAAGGTACATCCGCCCTCCTTACAATTCTCATTTTTCTCTTTCTGATTGTTTTTTCAGCCAAGACACAATTAACATCCCTGATGGAAAGATTCAGGGAAGTGGGGATACTCAAATCACTGGGCTGGTCAAATTTCAGACTCAGCAGGCAGATCCTGCTGGTATCTCTTATTCAGTCATTAATCGGAGCCTCGATTGGAGTTATTGCTGGTATAATACTGATATTTCTGATGAACAACTATAACTTCAGACTATTTCAATACAATGGAATTTCATTTTCAGTCAGGCGCCATTCCTGTCTTAATATTGCTTCCTCTGGCAGGAGGACTGTTCGCCGGTATTTTTCCGATTCTAAAACTTTACCGGACAAGAGCCGGTGATATGATCAATAATTATATGTAATCATTATTCAGGCTGTACAATGGCTGAAAACCAAATCGAATGTATCTCCCTGACGAAACAGTATTCAGGTAAAAAGAATACCGTTACTGCTGTGGATAATATAAATATGAGTATCAGGAAGAGTGAGCTGGTGTTGCTTAAAGGTCGTTCCGGAGCCGGAAAATCCACTTTGCTGAGTCTTATGAGCGGGTTGATAAAGCCCACTCATGGTAAAGTCATGATAGAGAATGAGTGTATCAGCGAAATGGCGGATAATTCATTAAGCAGATTGTTGTCAAAAAAGATAGGCATCATTTACCAGGGCTTTAACCTTTTACCTACTTATACTGTTTATGAGAACATTGAGATCGCTCTAGTACCAGGAGGATTAGACCAAAAGCCTTGTAAGGGATAATATTTACTCTCTCCTGAAACAATTTAATCTGGCAGACAAAGACTGAGCTGATGCCTTCTGAGCTGAGTGCCGGACAGCAACAGAAAGTGGCGATCATCAGATCGCTGATCAAACAGCCATCTGTAATATTTGCCGATGAGCCTACCGGATCAGTTGATGATGAGACTGCACAGGAGATACTGGAACATCTGATGCACCTGAAAGATGACAAAAAGGTGACCCTTGTAATTGCAACACACGGAAATATTCCTGAAAAGTTTGCCGATAGTGTTTTTGTTATTGAAAACGGCAGGCTAAAACCTGACGGAGTCAATGCAAATCAGTGATTCTTTACATTCCACCCGTAATCCACATACCTCCACCGGAAATCATCATTCCTGAAGGTAATGTACAGGAATCCTTCTTCAAAACCACGATTGGGGCCTCTCCACCAGCCACCTGAAACAGCCCCACCGGTTATAAAATGAATGCCGTCAATATATATATCCTCCACAGTATGCAGATGCCCCTGAAGTACCAGTTTAAGATTATAGCCAGTGAAAAGGCTGATAACTTCCTTGGAATTGAAAACTACCAGAGATGAGTCATTTGGTAAAGTGGATCCATCATATTTCTGAGTCGACGCTGTAATGAAAGGAATATGTGTACTCAACACAATCGGAGTAGTGTAGTCAGCTTTCTTTAATTCACTTTTTATCCATGAAATCTGTGCTGTGTCGACCTGCCCGGCATAATTACCATTTTTAGTATCCTCGATCGAGTTAATAATCATGAATTTCCATCCTTTATGTTC
This sequence comes from uncultured Bacteroidales bacterium, assembly GCA_963782945.1. Taxonomy (GTDB): domain Bacteria; phylum Bacteroidota; class Bacteroidia; order Bacteroidales; family VadinHA17; genus LD21. The sequence goes on along the minus strand of CAWALO010000021.1, from coordinate 68,154 downwards.
GAAGGAATAGTATGAATGCCCCAGTCTCTTTTCAAACATCTTTTCCCCATATTCAGGATTAGCCCGATCTGCCCCCAATTCTTTATAGATTCCATAAATCTCATGATTCCCCATTGTATTGTAAACAGGACTTTTTGCTTTTTTTACAACCTCCGTATAAAGATTATAGAGTGAATCTGCATGACCATAGGACTGATCCAGGGCATCCATTATTAGGTCACCTCCCGTTATAATAAAATCAGGGTTTAACGCATTAACAGTATCCAGAGCTTGTGTGAATCCTTTTACAGCATCATCCTCCGGCTGAAGATGAATATCGGTAAGAAATGCCACGCTGAATGAATCCTTCTCTTTCTTCTCACACTTACAACCCAGAAACAGAAGTACTGTAACTATTATAACAAGATGAGAAACAGACATGTAAAAAGGTTTTCTTTTCATAAACATAATATTGTTATTGATTTTATCTGTTAAAGATACTATAAATATCTAACCTTAAGGGAGCTATGGGACCCCATCTGGGGGACATCCTCTCTTCACATCAACCCCCCAACCCCCCCGTATGGAGGATTTAGGGGGTAGAAACTCCCAAATGTATAACGCTGGACATTCTAATTCTCAATCTGACTTTAATGAATTTAGGATTTAAATACTTTTTCTTTACTTTTATACCAGTTCACCAATAACCCTGATGATGACCCGACATTTTTTTCTTCTGACAGGCTGCGCAATGTTGTTTATTGCGTGTTCAGTACCAGCAGTCAAACCAGTTCAACAGGACCGGCTTACCGATTTTGTAAATCCTTTCATCGGAACAGCTTCCCACGGTCACACATATCCCGGAGCGGCATATCCCTTCGGACAGATCCAGCTTAGTCCCGATAATGGCACCCAGGGCTGGGACTGGTGCTCCGGTTACAATTATTCCGACAGTACCCTTGCAGGATTCAGTCATCTTCATCTCAGCGGGACAGGAATTGGTGATCTTGCTGACATCTCCTTTCTTCCGGTAACATCAGAGGTCTCATTTATCAGAGGTGAGAAAAAATGCTGATTTCGTAAAACGATATGCCGGGAAATACAGTCATGATCATGAAACAGCTGAAGCTGGATATTATTCAGTTACCTTGATCAGAATAATGACATAAAGGCGGAATTTACTGTTACTGAAAGGGCAGGGCTGCACCGCTACACTTTTCCCGGAACAGGAGAAAACAATCTGATAATAAATCTTGGATTTGCCATTAACTGGGATAAGCCTTACAAATAGTTCATTAAGTATGTTAATGATACACTTGTTACAGGTTCAAGGCTCTCGCCGGATGGGCCGCCGATCAGCATGTCTTTTTTGCTGTCAGATTCTCAGAGCCAATTGTAAAATCTGATATTGACGACTGTAGGAGGTGAAGAGAAGGTTGTTGGTTGTTTCAGTTTTTCCAGATAACGTGGTTATGGCAAAGGTCGGGATATCGTCAGTGAGTGTCGAAAATGCACTCGAAAATCTTGATGCATCTCTTCCCGGGTGGGACTTTGAGGCATATGAGGACAGGCTGCCTCAGATGCCTGGGAGAAGGAACTTGGCAAAGATCCGCATTAAGTCAGATGATCCATCAGCAAAAGACAATATTTCTATACCTCACTTTATCATACAATGGTGGCTCCTGCACTTTTCTCAGACATTAATGGCCAGTTCAAAGGTCTTGAACGGTGACGACACAGAAGGCTGACGGCTATAACCGTTACACCGTCTTTTCACTCTGGGATACCTATCGGGCTCTTCATCCGCTCTTTACAATCACTCAGCAGCCACGGGTAAATGATATGGTTAAGAGCATGCTCGATCATTATAAACAGTGTGGAATCCTTCCTGTCTGGGAACTGGAAGGAAATGAAACTTTCTGCATGGTAGGCAATCACTCAATATCAGTTATTGCTGAGGCTATCTTGAAGGAAATTGGGGATTTTGATGTTGAGCTGGCGTATGAAGCCATGAAAGCGACATCATTCCATGACAGGGATGGTATGGGTTTGTATGATAAATTGGGTTATATGCCTGCAGATAAGGTTCCGCAGTCTGTCGCAAAATCCCTTGAAGTGGCAGTTGATGACTGGGCAGTTGCCGCTGTAGCCCAAAAGCTTGGCAAGTCGGCAGATGCAGAATACTTCTTCAAACGTGCGGAGAGTTACAGGCAGTATTTCGACAAGGAAACAGGATTCATGAGGGGGAAACTCAGCAATGGCAAATGGACTGAACCTTTTGATCCCGTTTTCTCAAAGCATGAAGGAAGCGATTATACTGAGGGGAATGCATGGCAGTATGTATGGATAGTACCTCATAATCCGGAAGGACTCATCTCATTGTTCGGAGGAAAAGAACCATTCGCAGAAAAGCTTGATAAGCTGTTTAAAGTGGAGCAGGGTGTGGCAGGAGAGGAGGCATCACCAGATATTTCAGGCCTGATCGGAGCTTATGCCCATGGAAATGAGCCTGGTCATCATACTACATTTCTCTTCAACTTCTGTGGAATGCCATGGCGTACACAGGAGCTTAACCGTCAGATACAGACCACTATGTACACAACAGCCCCCGACGGACTATGCGGTAATGAAGATTGCGGCCAGATGTCGGCATGGTATATCTTCAGCGCCCTTGGATTCTATCCGGTGAATCCTTCAGATTTAAAATATCAGTTCGGGTCACCAATAGTACAGGAGGCTGAACTTGAAGTTGCCCCCGGAAAGTATTTTACTGTTAAAGCTCCTCTGGCTTCAAAGGAAAATAAATACATACAGGAGGTGACCTTCAATGGAAAAGCTCTTGACAGGTCGTATATTACACATGAAGAGATCATGAGCGGAAGAATTCTAGAATTTACAATGAGTGCCAGTCCGAATAAGGAGTTTGTTTCAATTTTAGAATGTAAATAATTTTAAGAACTTACTCATAGTAGATCAAGGTTTAGCCCTCTACCCCCCTGAAGTGGGGCTAATACTCGTGTCAGAATATAACAGTGTTTAATAAGGTATTTTACCCCCCCTAGGGGGAGAAAGGGGGTCTTCACTAGGGAGGCAGAAAGGGTATCCTTTGCAGGCGCATTGGGGTACTTTATGAAATAATACTTGAAAAATATTGTAGTTATGAAAAAAATAATACTATTCTGTTCATTATTCACGGTACTTAATCTGACTTCACATTCAGCCGTCTATAATGTAATGGATTTCGGCGCCAAAAACAATGGCAAAGAGCTTACAACTTCACAGATTCAGAATGCTATTGACAGATGCTTCATAAACGGAGGTGGGGTGGTCTACGTTCCTCAGGGGGAATACCTTGTTGGCACCCTTAATCTGAAATCCAATGTTGAATTCCATCTTGAAAGCGGAGCAGTTCTGAAAGCAACAACCGATCTTTCACAATATCAGAAGCATAATGAACAACCTGCAGGTGTATTCTACACTGAAGATTCTCATGATGTTTCAATAACGGGTCAGGGCAGAATATTCGGCCAGGGAATGGAATTTATGTATAAGGACAGTGCAAAGGTCATTCGTGGTGATGTCAATAAATACATACGGCAGGGGTATGATTTCCGTAGAGTAGAGTCGGGACTTGGCGATGGTCCTGTTATGCCTAAGGACAGGTATCATCAGATGATAATCTTCAGCAACTGCACCAACGTTGCCCTTAGGGATTTCGAAGTTGTGGATGCTCCTTACTGGACATTTCTGATTGTTCATTGCGACAGGGTGAATGTAACTGACATATCAATTGATAATAATCTGCTGATACCGAACAGCGACGGACTGGATATAAATTCCAGCAGCAATGTCAATGTATCCGGCTGTATAATCTCCTGTGGTGATGATGCCATAGTCCTTGCAGGCTATGCACATCATTTTGGTGATCCGGGATACAAGAATATAATAAAACCGTCACAGAATATCAATGTATCCAATTGCATATCTCCGGTCAAGATCCAGCGCCATCCGGATAGGGGGATGGGATCAGAATTCCATGTCAAATTATAATTTCTGCAATATTACAATATTCGATTCAAACTGCGGGATCAATATAACTGTAAGAGATTCAGGCTCAGTTCAGAATGTTAATTTTTCAAATATTCGTATTGAGACCACGGATGCATACCGGTGACTGGTGGGGGAATGGTGAACCAATAAAAATTTCAGCTTTACGGGGAGTCCCCGATAGTCCCATCGGGATAATAAAAAATATTCATTTTACCAATATTACCTGCAGGGGGGAAAATGCAATTCTGATGTATGCATCTGAAGAGACAAAACTTCAGAATATCTTCTTCACTAATTTTGATTTTATTCTTGGAAAGAGTGCTTTGGACAAAGTCAGCGGGGGCAATTTTGACTTGAGGCCCAATACTGTAGCAGGGAAAGAGATATTCAAATCAGATGTACCGGTTGTTTATATCGAAAACGCTGACAATGTTTATTTTAACCAGGGACGTATTGGCTGGGATGGAGTGGAGGCGAGCTATTATACCCATGCCATTGAGGCGGTAAATGTAAATAATATGAAGCTGACCAGCATGAGTGCAGCAGCCTCTCCATCAAATAAATCATTGAAGGCAGTCTCATTAAAAAAGTGTACGAGGGTTATAAATAAAAGTGAAGACTTCAAGGAGTAGCTTCCGATATAAAACTATTATAACTAAGGATATTTGTATCATTAATTTCCAGGTGTTATTAGTAATTTTAATTTTTGATTATTTACAAAACCCTGAAGGAAATGAAATATATAATGTTTTTGATCTTCGTGCTTTTTACATTTTTTCAGGCAATTGTACTCGCTCAACAACCTATTAAACTGATCGTACGGGCAGATGATATGGGCTACCATAATGATATCAATCATGCAATTATTAAGGCTCATAAGGAGGGTATTGTCACATCAGCAAGCATTATGCCTGCATCGCTTTTTTTTTATGAAGGTGTGAAAATGTGCAAAGAAAATCCTGAACTGGCTGCAGGAATTCATATTGCTGTTATGGGAACAGGATTCAGACCGGTTTTATCACCTGAAGAGATTCCGACGCTTGTGGATGCCAGAGGTTATTTTTTTGATACAAGAGAGGAGCTTGACAAGGCAAATCCAGTGCCTGCCGATTTCGAAAAGGAGATCAGGGCACAGATAGACAAGGCAGTAAGTAGTGGTCTTCACTTTGTTTACATGGATTACCATATGAATCCACCGGAAATTGTAGCTGATATTGTAAGGAAAATATGCCTTGAGCAGAATGTGGTCTATGGTCAGAATGTTTTAGGGAGCCAGAATGGATATACATGGGTTTACAATGATTTTGAAAGCTGGCCATTACAGCGGCTTCCCGACGGAGCAATTGCCTATTATGATATTGTACCTATGCCGGATGAAAATAAACAGATGTTCTACGACCTTCTAGAAAATCTGAAACCCGGGACACTGATCCTTGCTGTTCACCCCGGACTGGTGGGCAAAGAGCGAAGTGATGTAACTTTATTGATGTGCTCTCAAAAAGCCAGGGATATAATAAAAAGGAAAAATATTCAACTGATAAGTTACTCGGATATACCAAAATAGTTACCATTATTCTGACATCAAATATCAACACATTATCCTTCTATTTTCGTCGGCTTAATTAAAATATTTAATATAACAGATTCGTTCGACAATGAGTACAGACGGTAATAAACCGGAGGAAGGACGCTTAGTATCGTTGGATGCTCTCAGGGGATTTGACATGTTATTCCTTGTTGGAATTGCTGGTGTATTTCAGACGCTTCCAAGACTTTCAGACAATGCCTTATTCACCTGGCTTGCCGGTCAATGTGAGCACACAGTATGGCATGGTTTCCATCTTTATGATCTGATCTTCCCTCTTTTCATCTTTATGGTCGGCACAAGCCTCCCCTTCGCGTTAACCAAAAGATTGCAAAAAGGGTATAGCCGGAACAAGCTTTATATCCATATAGTCAAACGCAGTCTGCTGCTATTCATTATTGGGCTGGTAATCAATGGATTTCTTGGTTTCGACTTTTCAGATTTTGGATATACGGGTGTTCTTCAGAGAATAGCAATAGCTTATTTCTTTTCTGCCATTATAGTAATGAATACAGATATCAAAACTCAGGCAATAATTGCCGGATCATTATTGATTTCTTACTGGCTGCTTATGATCCTCGTACCTGTACCTGGTTTTGGTCCTGGTGTTCTTACACCTGAAGGAAACCTTCATGCTTTTATCGATCAGAAGTTGCTTCCCGGAAAGTTATATAACGGCTCATATGATGAGGATGGGATACTTCAGCAGTTATCATCAATAGCTGTTTGCCTTGCAGGAGTTCTTGCAGGCCACTGGCTCAGATCTGCAAATACTCCGGATAAAAAAGTGCTCGGACTTGGCATAGCCGGATTGGCAAGCATTATAACAGGCCTTATCTGGAACTTCTCCTTTCCAATTATCTTCAGATTATGGTCAAGCTCATATGCAATGCTTGCAATCGGTATGAGTGCAATGACACTCAGTTTGTTTTACTGGATTATTGATGTCAGGGGTTATAAAAAGTGGGCTTTCCCTTTTGTGGTCGTGGGACTTAACTCAATTACAATATACCTGGCAGTCAGGTTTCTTGATTTTGAAGCCTTTGTAAACAAGTTTGTATATGGATTCATAGATTATCTTGGTGATGCAAAACCGGTTTTCATGAGTATTTGTATACTGGTGGTGGAGTGGTTATTCCTCTATTTCCTATACCGGAAGAAAACATTCCTGAAAGTCTGATAGATAAGCCGTTTAATAATTAGTAACTGACGGATAAGCAGTATACTGATAAGACCTGATATCATGGAAAAGCAAAAGGTACAATCAATTAAAGCAGAAAGATTGGTGTCAATTGATGCATTACGCGGTTTTACGATGTTTATGCTCGTAGCCGGTGGCTATATACTAAGGGCATTGCCTGAAATATCTGATAACTCCTTTTTCCGGATGCTTTATACGCAGATGGAACATGTGCCCTGGGAAGGGTTTCGCTATTATGATCTTATTTTCCCTATGTTCCTTTTTATAATCGGACTGACCCTGCCATTCTCTTACAAAAGAAGACTTGAATCGGCATCCGGGAAAAGAGAACTTTATAAACATATATTTATCAGGACCATTATACTTTTTATCCTTGGACTTATCTGTTTTGGATACAGCGATCCGGAACTGAAGTATGACGGGGAGGTTATAGGATATTATGGTGTACTCCAGCTGCTTGCTGTAGGCTACTTCTTTGCATCCCTGATAATGCTCAACACTTCAGTCAGGGGTGTTGCTTTGTGGACAGGAGGAATAATTATATTTTATTTTCTTATTATGAAGTTTATACCCGTTCCTGGTTACGGAGCAGGCAACTTCACCCGGGAAGGTAACTTCAATGAATATATCTCGAAACTTGTAGCTGCCAATATCGGCATTAAGTGGAGGATCCTTCTCTCTCCCTATATGATTCCGACTGTTTCCACAGCATTGCTTGGAGTCCTGGCAGGATACTGGCTTCAGTATGACAACACAAAGGAAAAGAAAGCCCTCGGCATGCTGGTCTCGGCTGTTGTCCTGCTTGCAGCCGGATTGATCTGGTCTATATGGTTCCCGATAATCAAAAACCTCTGGACAAGTTCTTACGTACTATTTGCAGGTGGTCTGACTATGCTTAACCTGGTCCTTTTCTACTGGCTCATTGAGATACTTAAATTCCAGAAATGGGCATTTTTCTTTGTAGTAGTTGGCATGAATGCGATTACTATCTACATGCTTACCCATGTAATGAGCTTTGACAATATCTCTTATTTCTTCATATATGGCATAAGGGATTCTCTCGGTGCAGCTCAGAGCCTTGTAATTGCTTTGATATCAGCTGCACTGGAATGGCTGCTTCTCTATTATCTTTACAGAAACAGATATTTCATAAAACTCTGAAACCGATGATTAAAATCTTCAGGCAAATGCGCATAATTAATATTCTTGTTTTGATTTCTCTTCTCACCGGAGGATGTTTCAGGGTAAAAGGAAAAACTGATTTAGCACCTGTAATTAATCCTCCATTTGTTACAGCCAATTATCCGGGAACACCATTCCTGTTTTATATTCCGACTGAAGGTGCCAGACCGGTTACATGGAGTGCAGAAGGCTTGCCTCCCGGACTGGAACTTGATGCCTCTGCAGGAATAATAAATGGGAGCGTAAGTGAGAAAGGCGACTATGCTGTAAAAATTACTGCCAGAAACAATTATGGAAAAACAAGCAGTAAGCTGATAATAAAGATCGGAGATCTTCTGGCTCTTACTCCTCCAATGGGCTGGAACAGCTGGAATACCTTTGATGTCAACATAAGTGATTCACTGATCAGGCAGATTGCCGACAGCATGGAATCATCGGGAATGAAAGATGTTGGATACCAGTATATCAATATTGATGACTTATGGCAGCTGCCGGACCGGGATCAAAATGGTAAAATTCAGATTAATAAGGAGAAATTTCCACATGGGATAAAGGCTGTTGCGGATTATGTTCATTCGAAAGGTTTTAAACTGGGAATCTATTCCGATGCCGCAAACCTTACTTGCGGTGGTGTTGCAGGCAGCTATGGATATGAAGAACAGGATGCCATGGATTTCGCTTCCTGGGGAATTGATCTTCTTAAATACGACTATTGTAATGCTCCTCCTTCGAGGGATACGGCTATCGTAAGGTATAAAAGAATGGCAGAGGCTCTGAAAAAAACAGGCAGATCGATTGTGTTCAGCATTTGCGAATGGGGCGAAGGGGGTATTCCTCCACATGGACAGGCTGGTGGACGCAAACCTTATGAATGGGCCGCCTCGGTCGGCGGAAATTACTGGCGGACGACACTTGATATCCGGAATGCATGGCTTCTTGATGTGTACAACGCCGGGTCGAACAGCATAATGCAGATCCTGGATATGAATGCTCCCCTCGCAGACTATGCCGGTCCCGGTCACTGGAACGATCCTGATATGCTTGTTGTTGGCATTGATACAAGCAAAACCACAGTGGTAAACAGGGCTGGAGCGAAAGGATGTACTATTGAGGAATACAGATCCCATATGAGTCTTTGGTGCCTGATGGCTGCTCCCCTTCTTGCAGGTAACGACATCCGGAATATGAATGAAAATATCAGGGAGATATTGCTGAACAGGGAGATAATAGCAGTCAATCAGGACCCTCTGGGAAATCAGGCAAAAAGGATAAGAGATGACGGCGATGCAGAAGTGTTTGTCAAACCCCTTTCTGATGGCTCATGGGCTGTAGGATTGCTCAACAGGAATGATTCTGAGGATAAAAATATCAGGATCGACTGGAAGGAATTAGGAATAAGTGGAGAAAGGATAGTCAGGGATTTATGGAAACATGAAGACCTTGGCCGGTTCTCGGATTATTTCGGCAGCAGTGTCGCACCGCACCAATGCGTTGTTGTCCGGATATTTAATAAGTAACATCATAAATTTAAAAATACATGAAAAAACCAATAATCTTTCTCTTACTTTCTTTAGCATTCGTCATGGTCAGGGCTCAGGACCACCCTGTGCTCCTGCCGCAGCCTCAGCAGATTAAATACGGAAACAGCCAGCTTAAGATATCTGACCTGACAATATATCTGCCGGCAAAATCTGCTCCGGAAGATGTTTTCAATGCAAATGAACTCGCTGGATTTCTTAAAAGCCGCACCGGGATTACTGTTCCTGTGATAAACGAGAAAAAAGGGAAGCAGGTTCAGCTCAGCCATGGAAGCCTTCCGGCGTTACCAGGTTTGAATGAAACTTCCGGGTCAAAATGCAGGGAGGCCTACACAATGAAAATAGACAACAATGGCATTATAATAAATGGCAATTCTTCTGCGGGAGCTTATTACGCCATCCAGACTCTGAGGCAGATGGCTGAAGGCAGCGGTAACAATGCATTCTTGCCTCACGCTGAAATTTCTGATTACCCTTCATTGCCTTATCGTGGATTACTTGTATCAATGGGCGAGGGAGCCAATTATAATGAACAGTTTGCAAGGGAAATTATTGATGAGCTGGCCAGGTTTAAAAGCAATCAGTTTTATTTTTATTCAGAATCCAGCATTGAGCTTGATTCCTTTCCACTGGTTGGTTATAAGTCCAAAATACCGAAGGAGGTAATCAGGAGACTTGTAGAATATGGACGTGAGAGACATGTGGATATCATTCCTATGCAGGCACTTTACGGGCATCTCCACGATATTTTCCGTATTGAGAAATACTCCTCTCTCAGCACCGTACCCTATGGTTTCGAGTTTGATCCTACCAACCCGGAAGCAAGAAAGATGGTTAAGACTATGGTTGATGAGATCTGCGACCTTTTCCCCAGCAAATTCTTCCATGCAGGTTTTGATGAAACCTGGTTTACCAGGCGCCTGTCGAGGATGCAGGCTGACGGTGTTGCCCCTCTTAAGAATGGAAAGGTGATTGACGCCAATGAGTATTTTGTTCAGCAGCTGAACTATGTTACTGAGCTTCTGAGGGCAAACGGAAAGACAGGAATGGCCTGGATGGATATATTTATCAATGAGAGCCTGATGGACCAGTTTAAAAATGTCCCGAAAGATTTTTACTACCCGGCCTGGTATTATGATGTGGATACTTCAGAAATGATGAAATGGATCAGGGTTATGAACAAATACAAGCTGAAGTATTTTGTTCAGCCGTCAATAGATAACTGGAACGACCTGTATAGTACCCAGATGACATACGACAATGCGGATCTTTTCCTGCCACTTGGGAAGGAGAACGGGGCACTTGGTATGATTCAATGCCTGTGGACTGATGCCATGATAACCCTGACGCGGCCTTCACTTCTTCAGATAGCCTATACTGCTGTCGGAGCCTGGCAGAAAGACAATCCCGACAAGAACAGCTTTGTTGAGCAATATTCATTGCAGCACTATGATGATCCAGAATACAGGAATGGAATGATCAGGGCCCTGAACAAAGTCCAGGAATCAAATGATTATCTGTCAAAAGTATTCCCTTCAGCTTCTCAGAATGAAGCATGGGTAGATCCCTTCAGGGAATACTTCCTGAAAAAAGTGAGAGATAATAAAACAGAACTCCAGAAATCAAGACTCGCTGCCGAAGAGGCTCTTGAGGCGCTGATAATCCTTGAAAAGAAATATCCGGAGGATCCAATGGTTCAGTCGATGAATGTTATTAGCCGTATGATGGAATACACCTCAATGAGGGCTCTTTTTGCAGAATATATACATACACGGTGGACAAGTCCTGCCGAGAAGGGTAAGTACCAGGGTTTTTTCCTCTATTATGACCTGGCTGGCCACTGCCATTCCAAAGCAACAGACCTAATTGACTATTTCAGCGAATTGAAATACGATTATGAAAAGGCCTATATGAATGAGTATACGAGGTTTAAGCTTGGTGCTGCACTGGCACGCTTTGACCATGAGATACAATTCTGGCAAAAGATCCAGATAATGGGTATGGAGAGTACCAGGATCGAACTGAAACCTGAGGAACCTCTGCCTGATTTTTATAAAACATTTGACCTTAAGAAAGATTATTAATTGATGTTCAACAAATAAGAAATGTTATGAAACTAAAAACACTCTTTATACTATTTGTGCTGATACCCCTGGTAGCTTCCTCCCAGACCCCTTTAAAAGCAGGTGCTGCGAAGGTAAATATAACTCCCCCTTACGGGACAATAATAAATGGTGATTTCCTCCCAAATTATTCAAATGAGATTCACGATTCATTGTATGCCAAAGCACTGGCTTTCGACAATGGAGTGCAGAAATTCGTTTTTATTGTCGTGGATAATATGACGCTTGATGCAATTCTTGATAATGAGGCAAAAGCGATAATTACCCGGGAAACCGGACTTGCAGCGGGCCAGGTAATGATATCGAATACCCATGCCCATTCAACAGGAGCGGTAATAGAAACGGCAACGGTCCAGGCTGATATGAGCTACAGAATATATATGCCACGCAGAATTGCAAAGGCAGCAGCCCTTGCTTTGAAAAACCTTCAGCCTGCAAAGATCGCCTGGGGTCACATCGATGTGCCAAAGCATGTTTCCTGCAGAAGGTGGTATATGAAACCGGGATTCCCAATGATAAATCCGTTTGGAGAAGAAGAGAAGGTATGGATGAACCCTCCGGTTGGAAGCGAATTCCTCGACAGACCGGTAAGTCCCACCGATCCGCAGGTCAGCTTTCTTGCAGTAAAAACAATTGATGACAAATGGATAGGTATTCTTGCCAATTATTCAACACACTATGTGGGAGGTGTGCCTGCTAATGTAATCTCTGCCGATTATTTCGGGGAAGTTGATCTAATGCTTAAATCAAAGCTTAAGGCCGGGAAAGACTTTATCGGCATTATGAGCAATGGCACCAGCGGTGATGTCAATACTATGGATTTCAGACTTACTAAGAACTACCCGACAGGAGATTATGAAAAAATAAAAGTGATTGCCCATGAGATCACCGATTCAATAGTTAAAGTCCTGAAGAATGTAAAGTATTCTGATAAACCTGAATTCAGGGTATCAAACGGGGAATCCGAAATATCCCGTCGTCAGCCATCGGCAAAAGTTCTGGCATGGGCCACTGATCTGGTTAAGACAACAGAATTTACAAAGCTTGGAACAACAGACAAAGCATCGGATGATATCAGGAGCCTTTATGCGCTAGACATAGTTAAACTGAATTTTTATGAACCACTGACATACAAGCTTCCATTGCAGGCTATCAGGATCGGTGATGGTGCAATCGGGACACTTCCTGGTGAGATCTTTGCCGAAACAGGTTTGAAGCTGAAGAAGAATTCCCCCTTCAAATACTATTTTACCATTTCCCATGCCAATGGCCAGTTCGGGTATGTGCCGACTGCTGAGCAATTCAGGTTGGGCGGATATGAGACCTGGCTATGTTCCGGGAGCCTGCTCGAGGTAGATGCAGAATCCAGATTGGTGAATGAGCTCTCTTCACTGATAAGATCTGTTAAATAGTATTAAACATAACACAGTTTCCCGGACAGACATGAAATTTAATTAACCTTAATATAATATTCGATATGAAGAGCCTTTCGATTTTTATCCTGGCATTCTTTTTCTACGTCACCATGTCAGCAGGGCAGTCACTGACCAAAGTCAGCCCCCTGGAAATTGGTACCGGAATAGTTGATATAAGCGGTGAAAAAGCTATTGTGCTTGACCCCTTGCATGTACGTGCTGTGGTGTTCAGGCAGGGAATAAACCAGTATGCAATTGTTGAATGTGAGATAGGCGCAGTGTCATGGGAACTCACCATTCCTGCCAGGGAACAGGTGTCAAAAAAGACAGGCATTCCGTTTGAGAATATTATTATTGCCGCAACCCATACACATAAGTCCCACCCCCATAAAGATCTTCTTCCTGCTATCATAAAGGCAGTTACTGATGGACAGGCTGCACTTAAACCTGTGAAGATCAGTACTGCTCTGGGATACCAGTTCAATGTGTCATACAACCGCAGGTACTATATGAAAAACGGAAAAATAGTCTTCAATCCTATGTTCCTCAATCCCGACATCGTAAGACCTGTCGGACCTTTTGATCCGGAAGTGGGTATAGTGATGTTCCAGGATGCTGCAAGCTCAATACCTGTGTCGTGTATAGTGAATTTTGCACTTCACCTCGATGTTGTAGGTGATGAAGGAAAAGCGGCAGCTCCCGGTTCAGTAAGTGCAGATTATCCCTATTGGATGGAAAAATCTCTTAAGGAGGACTTCGGGAAGGATTTCAGTATGCTTTTCCTCACAGGTACATGCGGTAACCTCAACCATTGGGACTTCTCGAAGCCTGGTCCTCAGCGTGGTCATGAAACAAAATCCAAACAGGTTGGTGATTCACTTTATAGCTCAGTTAAAAAGGCCCTTCCTGCTTCAAAGGAGGAGTTACCTTCGATGGCGTCAAGATACAGGGTGATAAATGTTCCGGTACAGAGCTATACAAAGGAAGACCTGGAATGGGCCAGGAATCTTGAGACCGCTTCATTGTCAGGAAAAAGTGAGGTCCCCGATGAGCGTGCCCAGTTCCTAATGAGGGTCAGAAAAAACAGAATACTCACACTTGATATGCTGAAACAGAAGGGTATGACCGCTCTCCCTATCGACGTACAAGTCTTAAGACTGACAAACAATACTGCAATTGTAACAATGCCAGGCGAACCTTTTGTTGAGCACGGCCTTTCAATAAAAAATAACTCTCCCTTCGAAAATACAATGATTGTGGAACTTGCAAGCTTCAATATATCAGACAACAGCCTTACATATATACCAAATAAAAGGGCTTACTGGCAGGGGGAATATGAGATCGAAAACTCCATTCTTGCTCCGGGCGGAGGGGAAATGATCGTTGAAACAATTCTGGAGATGCTAAATGAACTTAAAGAAGATGTTAAATAGTATTATCATGACCAAAAGAAGAGAATTTATCCGTAAAAGTCTCCTTGGTTCCGCAGGACTTGCATGCGGGAGCTTCGCGTTAAAACCCGGGAGTTTTTCAGCATTGACTGAGACTCTCAGCAAAGCTGCAGCCAGTAAGGTTATTAAACCGGTTGTGGAGGCAGAAGAGGTTGTTTATAAGTATATTCCTGCTGATAACGGTTCAGGACCAATGTGGTGCAACGGTTCTACCTCAATTGTACGAATTGGTAAGGAGGTGTTTGCCAGCGGTATTGAAACAGTCCCCGAATGGAAACCTCTGAATAACTGCAGGTGGATGCTGTTTGAAAGATCGAAAAAAGGCTGGGAGAAAAGACTGACAGATAAGGAGGGACGTACCCGTGAACCCAGTCCGATGACCGCTTTTCACGACGGAAGGTTTTTCCTGTCAGTAAATCCAACCATTACAACGCCTGATACATACAATGGTTTCGCCAGACCGGAAATCCTGCAATTCAAAAAATCAGGTGAAAAATTGAAGCATGAAAAACTTCTTCCGGGATGGTCCGGAAATCCACCCTTCACCGAGCATTCTTACCGCAGCTTCGCAGCAGATGGCAAGTCAGGGGAATTGATCCTCTTACAGAATATAGATTATACCCATGCCGAATGGGCATTCCTCGATTCAAAGGGTAAGTGGTCGGCACAGGGAAAGCTGGAGTGGCCTTTCGGCTCAGATTATGAAGAGCCGGAGCCGATTCGCACCTGTTATCCGAATGTAATGCTAAAGAATAAAGCAGTCTATTTTTGCGGTGTCAGCGATATTATTGAGCCAAAAAAAGAGTGGCGCAAATTCAAGAGAGAGCTCACAGGCAAGGAATGGGATTACGATTTCAGAAGGTTATTTTACACCTGGAGTGATGATATTACCACTGGTAAATTTCACCCGTGGATTGAAATAGCCAGCCGTGAAGAGACCTGCGGATGGATATTTCCCTCCGATCTTTGGGTGTCACCCGATGGAGGTGTACATATTTTATGGGCTGAAAGGGCCCTTGATGAACGGTTACGGGAGAAGTTCTTTCCTGAAGCCAAACAATCTCATGCTCTGAATTATGCAAAATTGCGGGATGGAAAGATAGAACTGCGCCGGACTCTTGCAATTGCCGAAGAAGGTGGATCTGAACTGAAGCCCGGCCCCGGCCGCTTTCATATTACACCTGACAACCGTCTGTTCGTTGTTTATTTTATTGAGGGGACCGATGTCTCGGGTAAATCCGTCGCTGAAAACCGAATCATGGAAATTACTGCGGGCGGAATTCCCGGGACCTCAGTGGTACTGCCTCTTAAGAAACCCTTTTCCAGTTTTTTTACGGCCACAGTACGGGCAGGTTCAAAGCCTTCGGAAATGATTGATATGCTGGGTGTCCCCGACGGAGTCAAAAACACGATTAGCTATGCCAGAATACGATTATATTAACTTTGAAAAGACTTAAAAGCATGAAAAAAGAAAACCTGTTGACCCGACACTTTGTTAAATCTTTGATTTACGGATATTTTTTTTTATTGCTGACAACCGGCACCCTTTCTGCCCAGGCTTTCAAACTGAATTCCGTCAGCGACCTGAAGAGGGTTTTTGAAGATGGGTACAATATGCCTGCCCTTCAGGATACACTGAAGATTTTCGGCATCCGGGGGGAGGTGATATCAGGGCAGTGTGCTTTGCAGGCAAAAAAGGATCTGACAGCTGTTAACGTTATGGTTAGCGCACTCACCGACAAAAAAACAGGAATCGTTTTGCCTGCAGGGGCAGTTGAATGGAACTTTGTCGGGAGTATACCTCTCTCGGAAAACACACCAAATCAGCCTGTCAGTGCATTGATTCGTAAGGCTCCGGCAAGATTTCCTGACTACCTGGCGAATGAAAAACAGATCAACCTTAAAGCAAAATTGAGTCAGGCTGTATGGCTTACCGTAAGTATTCCGGAAACTGCCGTACCAGCTTCCTATACTGGTGATGTTACTGTAAAAAGCCAGCAGGGCGAGGTGAAGCTTCCTCTGTCTGTTACCGTATATCCATTGACCCTTCCGGCAACCAGGAACCTTAAGGTAACAGAGTGGTACAGCACAGGTGATTTTGAAAAGTTCCATGGAATTAAAGAAGAATACTCTGATGCCTGGTTCTCAATGCTCCGTAAATATGCTGGTAACATGGCTGATCACCGACAGAACGTCTTCCACGTGCCGATGGATGCTATAGGAATTCAAAAAGGAACTGATGGCAGGTTATCATTTGATTTCACAAGATTTGACCAGATAGCCCAGGTATTCTGGGATACAAAGATGATGGATTATCTTGAAACAGGTGAAATTGCACGATTCGGAAATAATGCATGGTTCAGTTCTGAAATAAAACTCCAGGATTTCCGGGTAAAAAATACTGAAACGGGTAAAATAGAAACGATGGCCGGCAATGATGTGGCTCCCGGTCTCCTGGCTGCCACAGAAAGCCATCTGAGGGAAAAGGGGTGGCTCACAAAAACACTTTTTCATGTAAAAGATGAGCCTTCAATGCATAACTCACAGTCATGGCGTGAAATGTCGGCCTACATCCATAAATATGCTCCTGATCTGATAAGACTTGATGCCATAGAGACTACTAACCTTCTGAATGACATTGAAGTGGCTGTCCCAAAACTTGATGCTTTCGGGACGTGGTATGAATCCTACAAGGAAGCACAGAAAAATGGAGTCGAGCTTTGGTTCTATACCGTTGGCATCTACCAGGGAAGCCTCTTCCCCAATAAAACCATCGATATGCCTGTTATGAACAGCCGTATACTGCACTGGCTTAATTACAGGTACGATGCGACGGGTTATCTGCACTGGGGATGGAATCAATGGACCGAAGATCCGTTTAAGGATGTGGGGATGCATATAGGCGATGGATGGCATGTTTACCCTTCTAAAGACGGCGTACTCAACTCGCTGAGGTGGGAGCAGATGAGAAACGGGATCCAGGATTATGAATGCTTCAGGATGCTCGAGGAGAAAATCTGCAATCTGAAAGAATCTCTCGGAAAAAGGGCCGAGTGGATAGATCCAAAGCGAAGGGGTCATGAAATCTCTTCACAGGTCATCTATAGCATTCAACAACACTCAGATGATCCAGCGGTTCTATATGCTGCAAAAAAGCAGCTGCTCGATGAGATTATAGCGTTTGATGCAGGCCCAATGGTTTATATCCAGACCAATCCCCTCGAAAATTCAACATTAACTGAAAATTCTTCAGTTGAAGTTTTTGGCTGGACAGAGCCGGGTACCAGAATTGTTATCAACGGCAAGGAGATGCCGGTAAGTGAGCAGGGATATTTCTTCGAGCAATTCGGAGGTGAAGCCATCGATACAACAAAGATTCCCATTACCCAGAGAATGGTAAAAGTGGTTGCCAGTAGTACTAAGGGAACAAAGGAGATCATCCGTAAGTTTAATTTTAAATAGTATTTGTTATTAGTTAATTCGAAATTAACCACGGAGTTCCACGGAGTGACACGGAGTAATTCACGGAGTTCTATTAAGTTAAACTTTAACTCATTAGCTACTGACACAACAGTGTTACTCCGTGAAAACTCAGAGTAACTCCGTGGTTAAAAAAATGAAAATTGTAAATTCACCTACACTTAGGGAATTCCCCTTTATTTATCTCTTCAATCAGCAAATTTTTTACGGTACCCGAGAGGCGTGAAACCTGTAATTGCCCTGAACTGCCTTATGAAATAGGATATATTATTATAACCGCAGGTATAGCATATGTCTGCAATTGATTGATTTTCATTCACCAGCAGCCGGCAGGCTTGTCCGACCCTGATCTCATTCAAAAATCTGACAAAGGTTTTATTTGCCCTCTTTTTGAAA
The DNA here is from genome assembly GCA_963782945.1 of uncultured Bacteroidales bacterium. Taxonomy (GTDB): domain Bacteria; phylum Bacteroidota; class Bacteroidia; order Bacteroidales; family VadinHA17; genus LD21. The sequence goes on along the minus strand of CAWALO010000021.1, from coordinate 49,754 downwards.
TACCTGCAGAAGGCCGGTTTGGAGAGATTGGCAATGGATGAAGCTTTTTCAAGACTTATCTCCTGATAGCAATTATCCAGTACATATCTGTAAACCTTATTGAGCCTTTCACTGTCGCGCTCATTAATTGTATTTTGAACCACAGGAGTAGCCAGATATTGATATTCCCCATTAAAGGCTATCAACTCCAGGATCGTCATCAGCAATGTTATTCTGGTAAAGCCGTAGGAGGTGTCTATCCGTTTCATCAGATATGCAACATCATCGCGCGTCTTGCCTGTCAGCCTTATTCCCCTTTCGGATTGTTGTATAATCTTTAAGATGATTTTTGACTCCGGAAGATTCCAGAAAACACTTCCCAGTATTTCAGGGTTGAAAAGGATATATATTGCTTCAGATATTCCGGCATCTGATTTCTTTTCACTAGACCATTCATGTGATACGTTCGGCCCTATCATCACAAGGTCGCCGGGGGCAAAAGACTCCACTGAATCTCCTACATAACGAGTACCTGTCCCCAGAACTACGAGCAATATTTCAACCTCGGGATGAAAATGGCGGAGAGATGGAAAGTAATCAACCTTCAAATGATTAACCTGGAAAGAATGGTTGATGTTGGCATCAACTTTTTCGAGATTGGGTAACATGTCAATATTGTGTTATTTATAAATACAAAACTATCATAAAAATTCTAATTGTGGAGGTACCTTTGATGTATATTATGAACTTAATTTGTCATTGGGAATGAATATTTAATAATTTTAGGAAAAACAGTCAATGGCAAAAATGAATTACCTGGTTCACGACCAGACAAATATCGAAAAACCTGCATTCCCCGCGATTGATGCTCATAATCATCTATGGGGCAACTGGCAGGTAGAGAGGGTTGTAAAAACTCTTGATGAGGTTGGGGTGGTAAGTTATTGCGATCTTACAGGAAATGTTCGCATTGAATTTGCAGGTGGAGGATATCTGATACAACCGGGTGATATTTCAGAATTCTTTGAGAATTGTTCTGTTAAATATCCCGGGCGATTCTATTGTTTTACAATGTCAAATTTTGCAACACCGGTTCAGAAACCTCTGTTCGATGACTATAAAAGGTTTGCTTCAGAATGTATTGAGACATTGAATGACCATCATCAGAAAGGGGCGAAAGGACTGAAGATACTTAAGGAGCTGGGCCTTCATTACCGTGATTCTGCCGGTAATCTCATTCAATGCGATGATAAACGTCTGTTCCCCATTTGGGAAGAGGCAGGACGTCTGAAAATGCCGGTTCTTATCCACCAGGCGGATCCTGCAGGTTTTTTTGAACCTGTTACACCCGAAAATGAACATTATGAATCGCTTATTAAATACCCGTCATGGAGTTTCGCTGATCCGAAATATCCCAGAAAAATTGAACTTCTGAAAAGAAGGGATGAACTTGTAAGGCAACATCCTCAAACGATATTTATACTGCCTCACTTTGGCAATTATGCTGAGAATCTTCAATATACTTCAAAGCTTCTTGATGAAAATGCAAATGTTTACATAGATTTTTCTGCAAGGATTGATGAGCTTGGTCGTCAGCCTTATTCTACCAGGGAATTCTTTATAAAACATCAGGACAGGATAATTTTCGGTACAGATATGCCTGCAAATATAGATAGCTCAGTTGAGATGTACCGCACCTATTTCAGGTTCCTGGAGACATACGATGAGTCATTTTATTCCCCTGATTATGACGGCACTTTTGACCGGTCAAGATGGCCAATATGCGGAATCGGTCTTCCAAAGGAGGTCCTGCGGAAAATCTACAATGAAAATATCCTGAGAATCATACCCTCTCTTAAAGATGAGATTAATTTAACATTAAAATAAAATTTATGATCAAAGCTAAAGTCGGATTTATAGTTTATGGAGTGCATAAGGATGGATTACCTGATCCTATGGGCACACCCTTCATTGATGACAGTATTGTTGCGGGAGCAAAAAAAGCTCTTAAGGCCAGCGGAGTTGATCTTGTTGAATACGATCTGGTTATCGCCTCAAAGAAAGAGGCCAGGGAGTGCTTTGACAAATTCAAAAAAATGAACGATGTTGATGCTGTCGTTCTCTTTTCAGGAACATGGGTATGGGCAGCACATCTGATTGCAGCCATAAGGGATTTTGCTGCAACAGGCAAAGGAATTATTCTCTGGACCAATCCGGGAAGCCAGGGATGGAGACCTGTCGGAGGACTCGTAATGCAGGGTGCCCTGAAAGAGGTGGGTATTAAGCACAGGTTTGTTTACGGCAGTTTTGAAGATCAGGGGGAGATTGAGAAGATAACTTCATATTGCCGGGCTAGTGCCATGAAGAATTCACTGAATATGAGCACTATCGGAACATTCGGAGGAAGAGGAATGGGACAGACATGCGGAGCAGCCGATCCTTCACAATGGATGAAAGTTTTTGGTATTGACATTGATTCAAGAGATACATCGGAATTACTCGATACAGCTAAAAAGATTACTAATAAAGAGATCTCTGATGCAAAAAAAAGAATTCAAAAACTTTTTGCAGAGCCTATTCCGGAGAATGAGCAGGCTGAAAAGTCAATACGGCTCTATCTGGCACTAAAAAAACTGGTTAAGAAGAATGGCTGGGATTTCTATACCATTCAATCATTTCCTGGACTTGGCGATGAATACTCAGCAACCTGTTTTGCCCAGAGCATGATACTTGAAGACGGAACGGGCACCTCTACACTTGGTGATTTCAATACGGCACTCACAGTAAAATGTCTGACTGATATGAGTGAGGAGCCCGTATATTATGGCGATTTGCAGCATATTGACAAGTCGAACAATGAAATAAAGATAATTGGTGACGGAGCATGTCCTCCTTCGCTGGCAAGCAAGCTCGGTCCTGCAGGATTTGCAGAACATGGGATCCCGACAGAGGGAGAAGCCGGCGGGTTATCAATTAAGCTTGTTTGCAAGGTTGGAGAGGGAGTGCTCGCAAGGCTTGGCAGGAACAATGGCAAATTTGAAATGGTAATCACACGTTGCACTATCTTCCAACCACCGGCAAGTGAAATTGAAAAGAGAAAGCTCGAGTGCGGCATACCATTCTGGCCGCACGGATTTGTTAAGGCGGAATGTGATATTGAAGCTCTGTTACAGTCATGGAATAATGAATACGCTTGTCTGGGATACGGGGCTCACCTTTATGAAGAGCTTAAAGCATTTTGTGAACTGACAGGGATTAAGGCAATTGCTCTTTAATGGAGATACTGAAAGCAGATTTTGATAACTGGCATATAGAATATATCCCTGATGACGGGTCCAGGATTGCAGCCCTGAGATATGCAGGTCATGATTTGCTTTCTTCACCTGCGGTTAGTTTCAGATCTCCTGAAAGGTTTTACGGAGAATACGAAACAAGGCCTGTATATGGTTATGATGATTGTTTTCCGACAGTTGATCCATGTCTCTGTCCAGGAGGAGAATATCAGTGCAGGGATCATGGTGAATTATGCTGGCAGAAATGGATCACTGAAATAAATGGCAACTGCCTGATATGTTCAACAGATTGTCTTCATCCCCTGGTGAATTTCAAAAGGATCCTCAGATTTGAACGCAACAGTTTAATCTGGAGATTTGAAGTTACCTCACTATCAGAGGAAAGATCTGTTTTTCTTCATGTGATGCATGCTCTTTTACCGATGAATAATATTACGGAGATCGAGGTCCCGGCATTCACAGAAAGTCTTGATGAAATCAATTCATCTGAACCCGGATTGAAAAGTTCTGCAGAGGTTGGGGAATATCTGCATGCTTTTCGGCCGGGCTCTTATGGAATGCTGATTTTAAAAGAGATTAATGACGGATATGTGAAATTAAAATTCAGCAATGGATTTAAATTAGAGATCAGGTTTGATATGAAGCTTTTTCCTACACTTGGGATATGGTGGAACAACAAAGGTTACCCCGAAGGAGGGCAGCTGCGTACTGAATGTGCATTCGAACCAATACCGGGGACATGCAGTGATCTGTCAAAATCCTTCAGGGATGGAGTTTATCTCTCAGTTGCGCCAGGAGAAAAATTGAGCTGGGAAGTCATCTGGTCAATAAAATAGAATAATAGTATCTGGTTATGTATCTTTTTGACACTTTTTTAAACCACGGAGTCACACGGTTACACGGAGTAAAACACAGAGCAAATCACGGAGTTTATCAGACAGTTAAATGAGCAAGTGTAATCTGGCAGACGTGTAATTATACAAACTCCGCTGTAACTCCGTGGTTAAGGGCATTAATGAAAGCATTATTTTTTATCTTTAAGAACTTTAACTTTGTTGACTTAAAGGGCAACATCTAATTTTAAATCTCCAAATTTTTGCATACTCTAATTTCAGTTCTGACCAAAAAATTCAAAGATGAAAACCAAAAACTTTTTACAATTCATTCTGGCAAGCGTCTATGCCATTTTGCTTTCTGTTTCAGCAAACGGGCAAATGGGTAAGCTGCCCATAGCCGATGGCCCGTATAAGCCTACCGATGAATCACTGAACCAGTTCAAGTATCCGGAGTGGTTCCGCGATGCGAAATTCGGGATTTGGGCCCACTGGGGTCCACAGGCTGTGCCCCGCCAGGGAGACTGGTATGCCAGAAGGATGTATCTTGAGAAAGATCCTGCTTATAAGTACCATGCTGAGCATTATGGTCACCCGTCAGTATTTGGTTACAAGGACATTATTCCCCTATGGAAAGCTGAGAAATGGGATCCGGAAAATCTGATGGCCCTTTATAAAAAGGCAGGGGCGAAATATTTTGTCAGTATGGGAACCCATCATGATAACTTCTTCCTTTGGAATTCATCATTGCATAAATGGAATTCGGTAAATATGGGGCCGAAAAAGGATGTCCTCGGGATCTGGCAGCAGGCCGCCAGAAAGGAGGGATTGAAATTCGGAGTATCTGAACATCTGGGTGCCAGCTATACCTGGTTTCAGGCGGCTCACCTTTCCGATACAAAGGGGCCAAAGGAAGGTGTTCCATATGATGGTGCCAATCCAGAATACAGCGGGTTGTATCATGCAGCTGCTCTGCCTGATGATAATAAATGGCTTACAAATAATCTCATTTTTCAGATTGAATGGTTTGAAAGGATTAAGGAGCTGATTGACAATTACCATCCTGACCTGCTATATTCTGACAGCCAGATGCCTTTCGGGGAAGTTGGCAGAAGTCTTGTTGCGCATTTCTACAATCAGGGCATAGCTGCAAATGAAAGCGGAACAGATGTGGTCTACACATGCAAACAATTCTCGGGTGGAAAATGGGTTGAAGATGTAGAAAGGGGAATTAAGGATACCACAAGCATCTATCCATGGCAGACCGACACCTCAATAGGTGACTGGTATTACCGTACCGGTCAGAAGTATAAAACAGCAAACGAAGTCGTACAGATGCTGGTCGATATCGTCAGCAAAAACGGCAACCTGCTTCTCAATGTAGTGCAAACGCCGGAAGGAGATCTCGAACCTGATATGCTTACTATTCTTGACGGTATAGGAAGATGGACTGCAGCAAACGGCGAAGGGATTTATGGTTCAAGGCCTTGGAAGATATTCGGCGAGAACTCAGTTGAGGCAGAATCCTTCAAACCCGGACAATTTGATGAAAACTATAAATTCAATTCAAAAGATATCCGCTTTACGACTAAAGACGCATTCCTTTACGCATACTGTCTCGGCACTCCTGAAAAGGAAATAAGGATCAAATCCCTCGGCAAGAATTCAAAACTGTCAGGTCAGGTTGCTTCGATAAAGATGCTTGGGAGTGATGCTAAAGTAAAATGGACACAGGAAGCAGATGTACTGGTTATTAAAAACCCATCTAAACTGCCTGCATGGCAAGTGCTTGGCTTTAAAATTGAATTCAAAAAATAAAACAAAAACCTCATGCCACTTATTCTAGACAGAAAAAAAGTCCTGGATGTATATGCTGAAGCCGGGCGAAAGAGATGGGTGATCCCGACTTTTAATTCAGAAAATCTTACAACAACGGAAGCGATATTGTCTGCTGCATTTGAGTACAGCAAAAAAATCGGTCAGCCTGACCTTCCGGTGACTATCGGCATAACAAACCAGTACAGTCATCGCAGCCAGTCAGTATATTATACCCATACACGGCTGTGGGACATAGGTTTGAAACTATTCCTTGCTGATCTTGAGGTTTTGACCGGAAAAGGATCTCCTTTTGAGAATCTGAACGTGATGATCCATCTCGATCATGCACAGTGGGACAGTGACAAGCCCCTTCTGGAGTGGGACATGAACATGTTTTCAATGATTATGTATGATGCGTCTGCCCTGCCATTTGAAGATAACATAAAGCTCACAGCGGCATTTATTGAAAAGCACGGTCATGAGATTGTCATTGAAGGTGCATGCGATGAAATAGTGGATGCCACAGGTGATACCAGACCTGAACTGACAACACCGGAGCAGGCTATAAGATATCTCAGTCAGACCAAAGCTGATTTTATTGTTGCCAATCTGGGGACAGAGCACAGGGCCAGTGTTGCAGACCTTAAATATCATGGTGATCTGGCAAGGGAGATCAGTAAGCTGACTGGTACAAAGCTGGTCCTTCACGGAACATCGTCAGTCGGTAATGACCAGGTAAAAAACCTGTTTAACGATGGCATAGCAAAGGTTAATATCTGGACAATCCTGGAGAGGAACAGTGCTCCTGTGCTTTTTGAGGATATGGTAAGGAATGCTTCAAAAATAACAGGCTCGGATAAAACTGAGGCAATGGTAAAAGCGGGCCTTCTTGGTGAAAGAACCGACAGGACAAGCAAAGCATCTCTTTCACATTATACAACAGTGTACCGTCAGGATATTGTTTTCGGTGAAATGAAGAAAATAGTACTGGATTATTTCAATTTGTGGTATGTGTAATTACCTTGGCATAGATATAGGCACAAGCGGCTGCAAGGCTGTGATATTTGATGAGAATGGACATCAGCAATCATTGTCTTATCGTGAATATGATATTATTTCAAAAAAGCCCGGATGGGCAGAGCTTGATACTGACGAAGTCATCAAAAAATGTTTTGACGTAATAAGGGAATCTGCTTCCGGAATAAAATCCGGGTCAGTGATGGGGATTGGCATATCCAGCCAGGGTGAGGCATTTACTATGGTTGATAGGGATGGCAAAGCTTTATGCAATGCCCTTGTCTCTTCAGATATCAGGGCAAATGAGTTGATAAAGCCATGGACAGACAAATTCGGAGAGGAGAGACTGTACAATATTACAGGGCATACTCCGCACCCTATGTTTTCACTCTTCAAGCTTCTGTGGATAAAAGAAAACAATCCTGACATCTGGGAGAAAGCTGACAGGATAATGTGTTTCGAAGACCTTCTTCAATACAGGCTGGGGATAATGGAGCCATCCATGGGTTGGCCCCTGGCCGGCAGAACCATGCTATTTGATGTTGTAAAGCACGAATGGAATAAAGAGATCATTGGAGCGGCAGGAGTAAGGGTTGAACAGCTTTCCAGGCCAATGCAGTCAGGCAGCTTTGCTGGTTATGCAGAACTTAAAATTGCAAGGGAGCTGAATCTTTCTGAAAAAACCTTTATTGTAACAGGCGGTCACGATCAGCCATGTTCTGCCCTGGGCGCAGGAGCAATCGAATCAGGAATAGCAGTTTATTCCTCAGGCACAGTTGAATGCATAACTCCTGCTTTTGACAGACCAGTATTTACGAATCAGCTGCGCAATAGCAACCTTTGTACCTACGATCATACAGCACCAGGCATGTATGCAACTGTAGCTTTTAGTCTTACCGGAGGTAATATACTTAAGTGGTTCAGGGATCAGTTTGGAGAGGCGGAAGTGGCACTTGCACGGACAATGAACCGGGATCCATATGAACTGCTTATTGATAAACTGCCTGAAGAACCTAGCAGGCTTCTTGTCCTGCCATATTTCACCCCTACAGGCACACCATATTTTGATGTATCGGTAAAAGGGGCTATTCTTGGACTCGACATGTCAGTTAAACGTGCAGAGATCATGAAAGCTTTGCTTGAAGGTGTTGCGTTTGAAATAAAGCTGAACCTGGATATTCTAAGGGAATCGGGATACGAGGTAAAGGAACTGAGAGTGATAGGAGGTGGTGCAAGATCTCAGAGACATGTGCAGCTGAAGGCAGATGTGATTGGAATGCCAATTACAATACTGGATGTTACAGAAGCAGGGTGTATGGGAGTGGCAATGCTTGCAAAAGCCTTGCCACGGGGGAAAAAATAAGGAAGATAGCTGCTGACTGGGTAAAACCGGTATCTAAAGTAGAACCAAAGCTTAAGGATCATTATGATAATAAGTTCAACACCTATAAAATGTTATACCCGGCATTGAAGTCATTATTTTAATTCCTTTTACAATTTTTTATTTGTCAATTAATCCTTAAATATTAATATATTGTCTATGTGATTTGTTGAAAAGCAATTTCTTCGTACAAAAGATTCCGGTAAATGCAAGATCGCACCATAGAAAGCGAATCAATTCTTGTCCGTAATTTATCAAAAGGTAATCTTTTGGCGTTTAATACTTTGTACAGAGCTTACAGTGGCCGTCTGTACCGTTTTGCTCTTGGGTATTTAAAATCCGAACCGGAGGCAGAAGAATTAGTTCAGGAAGTTTTTACAATAATATGGGAGAAGAGGAGGGATCTCAAAGAGGAACTGTCTTTTAAGTCATTCCTTTTTACAATCAGCTTTAATATTATCAGAAAGCACTTCAGAACCAAAGCTTATCTGTCTGTTTATCTCAAGACCGGAACAGGATCTGAACAGGATATTCAGACTTCTCAAAAAATCCTTTATGATTCGCTCCATAATTATGTAAGTGAACTGGTTAATAAATTACCTGCCCGGCGTAAAGAGATCTTTATTAAAAGCAGGTTCCAGGGGCTGAGTATTAAAGAGATTTCTGAAGAATTGAAGATCAGCCATAAGACTGTGGAGAATCAGTTGACCGATGCATTAAAATTCATCAGAACGAATCTTAACAGGGAAAGTTTGCATTGATAAAGATCCGCTGGTTTTCAACCAATACGATAAAAACCTTCCTGCAAAATTGTATAGACACGACAACCGGTTATTTTTATTTTTTCCCTTTTCCTGATAGGTGTATTCGGGCAGATATGGATATTACTCTATATTGAATTTACATTTATGACAATTCGGAATCTTAAACACGATAATAGTTATATCTGTCAGAATATTTTTCATAGGTTCAGGTTAGTGATTTAGGGTAGAAGCAGTTCTTCTCAGATGGAGAGCTGCTTTTTTTTCTAGTTAGTGTGATGAAAGCGAACAGGATTTAGATAAATGTTGAATATTATCTGAAAATTATTAATTGAATTATTTTATGGGAGTGAATGGGATTGATAAAGAAAAGATTGAGCTTTTTTTCAATGGAAAGTATTCTGATGAGGATGAATCTTATGTTAATGATATTTTTTGTGATAATGATAATGAGAAAGAACTTGACCATCATTTAAGGAAACAGTTCTATGGATTATTGCCTGAAGATGATATGGATAAAAAGGATCTTGATCACATTCTTTACAAAATACATTACGAAATAAGCACAAAAACAGCTGAGAGTAAAGAGAGGAAATTTTCAAGGCTTTTAATATGGTCAGCTCGAATAGCAGGAGTCATTATTCTGCCTCTTGCTATTTTTTGGGGTATAAAAGGCTACTTAAATAACAATTCAGGTAAAGAAACATGGGTCGAGATCAATGCTCCGGCATGGACAAAAGCTCAATTCAGTCTGCCTGATGGTACTACCGGATGGCTGAACAGCAATTCAAGTATAAAATATAATGGAAATTTTATGACCAATCGCCGGGTCACCCTTACCGGAGAAGCTTTTTTTGATGTATTCAGGGACAAAAGAAGTCCTTTTAGGGTAAACACAAATGAGATTAATGTTGAAGTATTGGGAACAAGGTTTAATATTGCCTCATATGAAGATGAAAAGAATGTCGAAGTAGTTCTGGAAGAAGGTAAACTGGTATTCAATAACAGGGAAATGAATAAATCATTTACAATGAGCCCTAATGATCTCCTTATTTATAACAAAGCCAGTGGAGATATTTCAACCGAGGAAGTGCAACCTCGTAAATACTTATCATGGACTGAGGGAAAGTTAGTTTTCAGGAATGATCCTCTGGATGTTATTGCCAGGAGACTGGGAAGGTGGTATAATGTCGATGTTGAAGTTGAAATTGATGACAGTTTAACTAAAGATTTAAGGCTTCGCGCCACTTTCATCGATGAGGGACTTGAAGAGGTGTTATCTTTATTAAAACGCAGTCTTGCAGTAGATTGTAAGATTGAGAACGGGAGCATAAAACCTGACGAAACCTATGAGAGAAAGAAGGTAATAATTACTCCTGTGACTAAATGATTTGTATCCAATATATAAGACATTTGCCTATGGAATAACCCTTTAACAGCAAAAAGAAGTACGCGGTGAAACCGCTTTCCGTTATGTAATGATATGTTTCTTATTGTTTTTAATAGCCTAACAAAACCTTGCAAATTATGAAAAAAGAAATTGATTTATGGGTACATTTACATGTTACCCTAAAAAAACTAATCATGGAACTCAAAATTGCATGCTTAATTATTGTAGTTAGTGTTTCAAATGTCTTTGGTGTCTCTACCTATTCTCAGATAGCAAAGGTTTCTCTCGACATGAAAAACACAAGCATCGAACAGGTTTTGGATGAAATAGAATCACAGAGTGAGTTTTATTTTATTTTTAACCAGAAACAGATTGATGTCAATAGAATCGTTGATATTCAGGTTGATAATTTGCTGATCACTGATATCCTGTCAGGCTTATTTGGTGAAACGAATGTAAATTATGCTGTTTTTGACAGGAAGATATTATTGACAACGGATCCTATTGAGAATGAACTTCAGGCAATTTCTTCAGAAAATGAACCTCAGCAAAAACAAGTTACCGGAACTGTTACCGACAAGAGCGGGTCGCCTCTTCCTGGTGCGAACGTTATTGTTACAGGAACAACACAGGGAGTGATAACCGACTTTACAGGTAAATATAGTATTGAAATTCCTCAGGGAGCCCAAAGCCTGACATTCTCATTTATCGGAATGGAACCTCAGGAAATAATTATCGGTACCTCAACCCAGCTCAACGTGACTTTAGATGTGTCTGCAATTGGGCTGGATGAGGTCGTGGTTATTGGTTACGGGACACAGAAAAGAATTGAAGTGACCAGCTCGGTGGCTAATGTAAAGTCCGAAAACTTTATCAAAGGGTCTGTGAAGGATGCAGGACAATTACTGCAGGGTAAGGTTGCCGGTTTGACTGTCAGCACTATAAGCGGAGATCCGACAGCACCTTCCCAGTTAGTATTAAGGGGAACGGCCACATTAAGTACAAGCACACAACCACTGATCCTGATTGATGGAATCCCTGGTGATCTGAATACAGTTGCCCCGGAAGATATTGAGAGCGTTGATGTTTTGAAAGATGGATCAGCCTCAGCAATATATGGGACAAGAGGTACTAATGGGGTAATTCTGCTGACAACCAAAAAATCGGCTGGAAAAATTGAACCTACTGTTACATATGAAGGTTACCTCAGTACTCAAAATTTTGTCAGGGTGCCAAAAATGCTTGATGCTGCAGAATATCGTTTACGATTATCAGAGGGTATTGCATTTACTGATCTTGGCGCCAGTACAGACTGGGTAAAAGAAATAAGCCGGGATTTTCCCCTTAACCAAAACCATAGATTATCATTCCACGGGGGAAATGCCCAAACAAATTATCTCGCCAGCTTTAATTACAGGCAGCTGCAGGGAGTAGTCCTGAGATCTGATTACAAGACGCTGAATAGCAGGATTGATTTAAATCACAGTATGTTGGATGATAAATTAAAATTTAATTTAAATATTATTGATAATGATAATCAATCCTGGGTTGATTTTGGATCAATAGGAGAAGGTTTGGCAGACTCTGAATCTTCCAATGTTTTCAATCAGGCATTATACAGGAATCCGACGGCGCCCCTAAAAAATCCGGATGGTACCTGGAATGAAAATACTTCAATTTCCTATTACGAAAATCCGGTTGGATTGCTGATGGAAACCTATGGAGGCAATCAATGGCACATGACCAGGTTAAGCGGAAGTATTATATTTGAGCCTGTTAAAAATCTTCGCTTTAAGGCTTTGGTTTCCAGAAATAAATCGAATAACAATGGAGGCCAGGGTCAGACAAAAAGACATTTAACCACTGTAAGAGACGGATACAACGGATATGCCAGCAAAACAACCGGACAAAGCATCGACAAGCTTCTGGAATTAACTGCTGAGTATATAAAAACAATAAATTCACATAATATCACAGCCCTGGCTGGATACAGTTATCAGGAGAATATCTGGGAATCAGCTTACCAGAGAAACTGGAATTTCCCCGCTGGTAATTATTCATATATCGACAATATAGGGGCAGGTATTAAATCGGGTATGGGAGGTCCGAATATGCAGACCAGTTCAAAATATGAAAAAAATCTCATAGGATTCTTTGGACGGTTGGCCTATAATTATAAGGAAAAGTATCTTTTAATGGCTAACCTTCGGTATGAAGCAGCATCACAATTTGTTGGCACAAAGCAACCCTGGGGAACTTTTCCTTCCGTATCGGCTGGCTGGAGATTAAGTGAGGAGAATTTCATGCAATCACTGGAATTTGTGAGCGATCTGAAACTGAGGGTCGGGTATGGTGTTACAGGTACGGCACCTGATGAGTTATTCCTGGGAGTAGCCATGCTGGGATATAATGGGTCATCATTGATAAATGGGCAATGGGTTCCGAGTTTAAGCCCTACCAGTAATCCCAACCCCTATCTTAGATGGGAAGAAAAGAAAGAAACAAATATTGGATTGGATTTTGGTCTTTTTAAGGGTAAAATCACCGGAAGCATTGATCTGTATAAGCGCACAACTGACGGATTATTGTATGATTATTCGGTACCTACACCGCCAAATGCCTTTAGTACTACCAAGGCAAATGTAGGTGTTATGGAGAACAAGGGAGTGGAAATTCTGGTTAACGCCACGGCTGTACAAAAGAATAAATTCTCATGGCTTACGGGGGTAACCTTCTCAACCAATACAAATAAACTTGTTTCTCTCTCCAATGACCTTTACCAGACGACAAATCCATGGTTCAATGCTGGTTATACCGGTTCTCCTATTTCAACCTATACGCATCGGATTGAGGTTGGTAAGCCAATTGGTAACTTCTATGGATATAAGGTTACAGGTATTACTGACGATGGTAAGTGGATTTATGAAGATAAGAACGGTAATCCATCTGATGTCAGGGTTGAGGAGGATAAGAAAATATTGGGTAACGGCTTACCTAAATACTATGCCAGCTGGAATAATACATTGAAGTATGCAAAATGGGATCTAAACGTAACCATGAGGGGAGCCTTTGGATATAAGATATTGAATTACCAGCGCATGTACACCGAGAATCTGAGCAACCCGGCATATAATATGCTGAGTTCCGCTTTTGACAAAGTCTTTGGTAAGGCAGTTATTGATAAAAACGTTCCGGTTGAATACAACAGTTATTACCTCGAAGATGGAGGTTTCTGGAAAATTGACAATATCAATTTAGGATACAACTTTCTCGGATCCAAAGTCAAACATCTGGGACCATCACGTTTGTATTTTTCCGTGTTAAACGCTTTTATATTCACGGGTTACAAAGGAATGGATCCGGAGGTTAACCGTTTGGGTCTGACACCCGGTAATGATGACAGGAATAAATACCCGTCAACAAGGGTATATTCTATCGGCTGGAGTGTAACAATAAACTGATAAACATGAAAATTATGAAAAACATACTAATAAATATTTTGACGCTGAGCGCATTATATGTTGTAATTATAATGAGTTCATGTACAAAGCTTAAAGACACAAGCTATACCGACATTGTTGCAAAGGATTTTGTGCCAACCAATGAGGATGTGGGCGCTTTGATTGGTTCCGCCTATGGATCATGGAGAAATGTGTTCGGAGGTGAAAGGACCCTTTGGCAGGCTCAGGAAATTACCGCAGATGCATTTTGCATACCCAGAAAGCCTTATGGTTGGTATGATGGTGGTATACATCAGAGATTGCATCTTCATGATTGGACAAGTGAAGATGAGGAATGGGGCAATGTCTGGTATTATGCCTATGAAGGAGTAACTAACTGTAACCGCTTGCTTTTTCAGATTGAATCTGGACAAATACCCTTAACTCCGGGGCCCGAATATGATGCCACTGTTGGTGAGATACGGGTATTGAGAGCTTCATTTTATTATGTATTATGTGATTGTTTCGGGAATGTTCCTCTAATAACACAATATGATGTTCCGGAAGGTTATTTGCCTGAACAAAACACACGTCTTGAAATATACAACTTTATTGTGAAGGAGATAACAGAATCGTTGCCCGCCCTTAGCGAAGATCACAGTGTTGATACCTATGGACGGTTTAACAATGTATGGTCGGTCAATGCACTCCTTGCAAAAATATATCTGAATGCAGAGGTCTGGTCAGGTACTCCTGAATGGGAAAAGTGCATTGCTACTTGTGATCTGATTATCAATTCTGATAAAGGTTTTGCTCTGGAACCCTTTCAATTAAATTGTTTTAAAGAACAAAACCAGAATTCTAATGAGCTGATATGGACTGTTCCCTTTGATGAAATATTTGGTCCGTACCAGCCTTTAAATGTAATCGCATTACCTCAACAGAGCTCACAAACATATAACCTGCGATCCACAGGATGGGGCGGTTTAACATCGATACCTCAGTTCATTGATACGTTCGATCCTGTTGATAAGAGAGTTACCGAGGGCTGGATTCAGGGCCAGTTATACTCCTCTTCAGGTGAAGCTTTAACAGTCAGCAGCGGAACTCTGACAGGAGAACCCATGATTGTTGTAAATTTTATTCCCGGTATCGATTCAAGCGAGGAAATCCATTCTTTCAGGCCTATGAAATATGAGGTCCCAATGGGTAGTGATCCTATAAATATGAGCAACGATTCGCCGATCATCCGCTATGCCGACATATTAATGATGAAGGCTGAATGCTTAATGCGTCTGGGCCGGTCTGGTGCCGGTGCACTTGTTACTGAAGTAAGAATGCGCAGTTTTGACGATCCTTCCAAGGCAATTGTTTCTGATGCACAATTACTTGAAGGCAGCAGTTATGATTATGGACTGAGAGATATAACAACCGGACAATACGGCGGTATTACCCATGAAGGAGGAGCTGATATTCAATATGGAAGATTCCTCGATGAGCTGGGATGGGAATTTTGCGGCGAAGGGCACAGACGTCAGGATATGATAAGGTTTGGCATTTATAACAGAAAATCGTATCTTTCTTTCAAGGGCCATCCATCTGGTGACTGGGATTATAGAAATGTTGGACCGATTCCATTGAATGTACTTAATACAAATCCAAATCTTCAGCAGAATCCGGGTTATAATTAGTAATCTGGCAAATGTAATGTACTAAAATTCAAAAGGTAACCATGGAAATATGGTTACCTTTTGAATTTATATAATATTGTATTTAATTCTGTTTATTTATATTGCATATTATTAACATTAAACCATAGTTTGCCAGTTAATCTTTTCAACTTATTATGGAAGAGGTATGATAAAGTTAAAATTAAGAGGAATAGGGAATTGCTTTTTTGGCCTTATATTATTAGTCTCCTCATGTAAACAAGGCTCTGATTCCGGTAATTCTATGGATCCTCATAAAAATCCGGTCAAACTGTTCGATATTCTGATGCCTGAAAAAACAGGGATCAATTTCGAGAATAAACTCACCGAATCTCTTACAATGAACGGACTGTACTATGAATATTATTACAACGGCGCGGGACTTTCAGTCGCCGATTTTAATAATGACGGTCTTCAGGATGTATATTTTATTTCTAATTTGTATCCGAACAGGCTTTATCTGAATAAGGGGAAATTTAAATTTCAGGATATTTCAAAAGAATCAGGTACAGCTGAACATACCGGTTTCCCAACTGGAGTTACTACCGTGGATATAAATTCTGACGGATGGATGGATATTTATATTTCTAACTCCGGAAAATATGCGGATCCCGTAATGAGGGAGAATAAACTGCTGGTTAACCAGGGCTTGAATAAAGACGGTATACCAACCTTCCTGGAAGAGAGTTCAAAATATAACCTTGATATAAATTTATGTTCAACACAAGCAGCTTTTTTTGATTATGACCTTGACGGTGACCTGGATATGTTTCTGATAAATCACTACCCCGATGTATATGCATTTGAAGACATTGAAAAATTAAAGAATGCCAGGAGCAATATTACAGGAGACAGGTTATATCAGAATCAGAATGGAAAATATATTGATGTTTCAGCTGAAGCAGGGATTGTCAATAATAGTCTGAGTTATGGTCTGGGCATTGGAATAAGTGATTTAAATAACGATGGGTGGCCCGATGTTTATGTCAGTAATGACTTTTCTGAGAAAGATCATTTATACATTAACAGAGGAGACGGTACTTTTACTGAATCAATTGACAGATCATTGTATCATCTTTCATATGCCTCCATGGGGAATGATCTGGCCGATTTTAATAATGACGGGTGGTCAGATATCGTAACTCTTGAAATGATGGCCGAAGACAATTATACTATGAAAACCAGTAAAGGCATGATGAATATGAATCATTTTCAGACGCTTATAGATCTGGATTTGCATCATCAGTATATGTACAACACTCTCCAGCTGAATAATGGGATCCAAAATAAAGATAGTATACCTGTTTTTTCAGATATTGCACAGTTGGCAGGAATGTCAAGTACAGACTGGAGCTGGGCGCCATTGCTTTTTGATATGGATAATGATGGTTTAAAGGATTTATTCATTGCAAATGGAATTAAAAGGGATTTTATAAATGAAGATTATCTCATGTATGTCGGAAAGAGATTTAAGGAAATTACACAATCAGGCCGGATGGATAAGAATGAACTTATTACAAGTGTTCTGAATCAGATGCCAGACAGGAAGAAAAATAACTACTTCTTCAGGAATAATGGCGATTTAACCTTTGACAAGAAGAACGGGGAATGGGTAGACAATATTCCAACATGTTCAAATGGTTCTGCTTATGCAGACTTTGATAATGACGGAGATATGGATATTATAGTTAATAATTCCGAGAGCCCGTCGTTTATTTATAAGAATAAAGCAAGGGAAAGTGGTTCGGGAAATTATCTCCGGTTTAAATTTAAAGGGACAAAAAATAATCCTCTTGGCATTGGCGCTAAAATCATTATTAAACAGTCTGACAGAACTCAGGTACAGGAGCAATTTTTAAGTCGTGGGTTCCAGTCTTCCGTCAGCCCCGTAATGCATTTTGGTCTGGGATCAGATGAAATTGTGCCTGAGATAATGGTGATATGGCCTGACTGGAAAGAACAGGTTATTCTGAATGTTTCAGTCAATCAGACACTAACCTTGTCTTATGATGATGCTGATCATTTGCACGATTTCTCTTATGTCAAACCCTCGTTGTTCAGTGATGTAACGAAATCTATGCATCTCGATCAAAAACATGAAGAAAATAAATTTAATGACTTTGAGAGAGAAAGTTTATTGCCTCATAAGATGTCAGATCTGGGTCCGGGGATGGCTGTAGGTGATGTGAATAATGACGGATTGGAAGACTTATATATTGGTGGTGCCAGGGGTTTTTCCGGGAAGCTTTTCTTTCAGACAAAGGCTGGATTTAAACCTTCGGTCAATCAACCCTGGTCTGAAGATAGTAATTGCGAAGATGTTAAAGCGACATTTTTTGATGCTGATAATGATGGTGATCTGGATTTATATGTAGTAAGCGGCAGCAATGAGTATGATGAAGGATCACCTTATTTGCAGGATCGCCTTTATTTGAATGATAGTTCAGGTGATTTTAAGAAAGATAAAACAGCATTGCCTGAAATGAGAGAGAGTGGTTCATGTGTTGAAGCAGGCGATTATGACGGGGATGGTGATATGGATCTGTTTGTTGGAGGCCGCCAGAATCCTGGCAACTATCCTCTTCCTGCATCAAGCCATATTTTAAGGAATGACAGCAAACCTGGTGCTGTCAGATTTACTGATGTATCCGTAACTGTGATTCCTCAGCTTCATAATCTGGGCATGGTTACCGATGCTGTATTTACTGAGATAAATGGTGATGGGAAATTAGATCTGGTCATAGTTGGAGAATGGATGCCTGTCAGAGTATTTAGAAATAATGGCAATGCTTTTGAAGACATAACAGATCAATCAGGGTTGTCCCGCGAAACAGGCTGGTGGAATTGCGTAACAGCAGCTGATTTCGACAATGACGGTGACATGGATCTGGTGGCAGGGAATCTGGGTCTGAACAGTAAATATAAAGCAAGCATTAAATATCCGTTTGAAATATATGCAAAAGATTTTGACAATAACGGGAAGCTGGATATTGTTCTGGGCTATTATAATAATGACACACTTTATCCGGTTCGCGGACTTGAGAGCTCTTATAACCAGATTTCGTCTATTAAACAGAAATTTATGACTTTTCATGCTTACGGAAAGGCTGCATTGGCTGATGTATACGGTTCAGATAATCTTCAAAGTGCATTGAATTATAAAGCCGGAAATTTTGCTACTTGCTATATTGAAAACAGAGGAGATGGAACTTTCAGTGCTCATCCATTGCATAACATGGCACAGATTTCTTCCGTTAACAGTATTCTGACCGAGGATGTTAACGGAGACGGACACCTCGATCTGGTGATTGCAGGCAACCTTTATGGTTCGGAAGCAGAAACTCCCAGAAATGACGCCGGTATCGGACTTCTTTTGGAAGGTGATGGGAAAGGAAATTTTAAACCTGTCCCTCCTTTTCAAAGCGGATTATTTATAGATGGAGATGTACGTGGGTTAAACTTGATTCACCTGGGCATAAGCAAGAGCCGCGGAATTATTGCAGCAAAGAATAATAGTCCTGTTCAGGTAATAGGGATTAAAAATATCAAATAATTAAAGTCTTATAATATTTGTTAATTAACCAGAGTGAAGAATAAAGCGGCAATAAAATAACATGGTAATAGGGCTTCATAAATCAGCAGCGCATCTGAACCCTACAGTGGAACACCTGTCGAGACCTGGCCATATCAGCAGCATCTTTGCAACAAAGCTGTTTTTCTGAGGTCCTCCGTCAAAATACCATTCCGAACCTTCAGCTTTGTAGCATGAACCTCCCTTTAGCATGACGAATCTTGTTCTTCCGTCGGAATAGATCCTGCCGGTAAGTTCCCATACATTGCCGCACATATCAAGGCACCCGAAAGGTGAGGCCCCTTCGGGATAGCCATTTACCTCGGTGGTTTCGCCATTCAGATTCTGGTTGCATTTGTTTTTGTCCGGTTCATTTCCCCATGGATATGTCAGGGCTTCCGGTCCCATGGCGGCGTACTGCCACTCCTCCTCAGTTGGGAGTCTCTTTCCCGCCCATTCTGCATATGCAACAGCATCGTTGATATCCACGTAAACAACCGGATGGTTTTCCTTTCCGGCCGGTATAATTCCGTTTTTCCAGTGTTTCAGGAAATTATCTGATATCCGGGGTTTATAGCCTGACTTATTTTGAAAATCAAGGAACTGAGCATTCGTTACAGGGGTCCGGTCAATTGCAAATTTCTTTATGTCAGTCTGTTTTTCTATCTGGCATCCAGAATGAAGTGTGTGAGATGCCGCCAGTTTAAGGTGATTCTGAATGTTGCCATATCCTCCGGGTTCCCTGAATCTGAATTCCGTTTTGATGTTTAACGATGCACCCGGGATCACTGCCATTCCCCTTGCTTTTCCGGGCTTTGTACTCACAAAGGGGACCTTAACCGCTGCGATCTGAACCACAGGCTCGCTGGTATCCTCTGATGAATACTCCCGAAGACCCTTCTGGAATGCAAGAAAATCCATTAGATCCTTATCAACCCTGGTTCGTATCACAGAGAGGAAGCAGGCAATTCCCCGCGGAGCTATCGTGCCCTTTATGGACAGGAGGGATTTCATAATTTCAGGATGGATCTCCTCACCCGATACCAGATCGAACCACCTTACCCCCGGGTCATACTCAGACTTGAAAAGTTCGCCTGAGATTTCATTGTCAAGCCTGTTCACCAGTGTCCGGATTTTAAGATCGTTGTTTCCCCATGAGCTGATGTAGATGCCATCGACAGAAGACCTGTCAGAAAGAGGGATCCAGTTCTCACCTGAGAACAGCTCTTTATATCTTCTCTGGATAGAGGTTATACACCTGATCGTTGTTTTGTCCTTTTCGTTCCACCCAAGCAGTTGTCCGAAAACATTCTCCCAGATCATGATGCCGCTTCCGTTCATCCATGCTGTCTGGAGCTGGGGATTCCTGTCAGCGCTCCACCGTGCAATGGCATGCTGCATATGGTGCCTTTCAAACCATTTGTTCCTGTACACTCCCGGTACATTGCTGTCTTTGAACCATTGTGCCCATGACATGTGATGGCTCTGAATATGTTCCAATGGCAGGGCAATTTCTCCCTCCAGGACTATTCCTTCCTTTACTGAGTCCAGCTTTTCCCTGAAACCGGGAGCATCCTTCATGGTATCGAGGAATATGCCATCAGCATCAATGGATTTCAGCAAATCAATAAGGAGATCAATATCGGGTTGCTGTTCTCTTCTGGTTCCTTTATCCCACGGGTTATAGTCAATGAAAACCTTAATCCCTGCCTGATGGAATTGCTCTGTGACTTCTTTTATGCCTGACAGCCCGTGAGGCATCTCCCTGTAAAAATCAAACTGGTTCCTGTCATCCAGTCCTATTCTCGGATACGCGTGCCAGAGAACCACACTGTCATATCCGCCGTATTCCTGCTTCCCTCTTTTTATAAGACCGCTTATTCGGTATTCATTGGCTTTATAATCATAAAAGTCAGAATCACAAATCATTATAAAACAGCAGGAAAAGTTTGAGGAAACCCATTTGAATGGATCTGACAGGTAGCTTGTTCCGTCATACTTTAATTGTGATTGTTTCCTTTTTCGCCAGCTTTGCAATGCTATTCGCCACTCTTCCCAAAGACCAGGGTCATCGGGTGCAGGAATTATGTCATTGCTGTCCATCAGATCATCATTGAACTGACTGCCTTTCATTTGAACAGAAAATGATTCCAGTAAATTTACCGGGATAAATGCGGTTAATCCTGCCGCAACGGTCTTTCCAAAAAAGCTCCTCCTGTTCATAAACTACAGATCGCTTCTGATGAGGTAAAATACTTTATTTCCCTCGATGATTTTTTCCCCTCCGTTTTCGATAATTGCATTTTCAGCAATTGCCAGTATCCTGCTGACAATGTCACTGATCTTTGTAAACGTGGGTAAGTCATCCCGGGTAAAGTTGATATAGGCATCGTTAAAGGGAACCTTCCATGAAGGCTTGTCAGTAAGTCCAAGTGTCAATCCGGCTGGAATTGCTGACAATCCGTGAATAACTCCGATCAACCCTGCACAGGTGGCAGCCTGATTATCGCAGTCCATCCCTGCTGAAACTGCAATGCCTGTTGTTTTGACAAAATCTCCCTCTCCGTAAAGCACTGCCATAATTCCAAATAATCCATTGATCAATGAAGACACATCTGATACAGGAGCCTCGTATCCTTCGCTTTTATAATGGAAATACTTATCAAAAATCAGTTTACGGGTTTTCCGCCAGTCGTCATTTTGTTCATGCCAGGCTATGACGTCTTTAGTGCCCTTATAAAATGGGCTGGTGACGGGTATATATTTAAGTGAAAGATCAACCAGCTTGTTCACATCCTTCTCAAATACTGCGGCGCTGTACATTACACCGTAGGCGATTGTGGGATGAGTCCCCCAATCATCATTTGTGATTCGTGCTCCCCATTCCGCCATTTCAGCACTTTTGCGTATCATTCCCGGGTAAAACATACTCCAGATTTCATTCACTAACTGGGGATCAATCTGATACCAGTTTTCATTATTAGTTTTGCTGCCGGTTGCCGGAGCAATTAATCCCTCAGCCATCAGGTTGCGTGCGGTCCTGTTGGCGCACCAGATCTTACGGTTGATATGTTTTTTCCACATCCCGGTTATTTCTGAGTAATTAATATCCAATCCGAATTTTTCAACAGCATGCAGAGTAACAAATTCAATGTCAGTATCATCGTCAGAAAATGCTCCCTCAAGCCAGTTGGTCATCAGAAGACAGTATCCACGAATGTCATTTCTGTTAATATTCAGTGAACTATCGTCATCAAACTGATAATATCTGTCAACAAAAACAGGAACTGGATCTTCTGTATAGGTTCCTTCAAAAGGGAATCCCATATAGTTTCCAACACACTGGCCGATCCAGTATCCCGATATTTTATTCCTCAGCTCATCCTGAGATATCTTTTTAAGGTTTTGCGGCAACACATTTGCTGAAAAGAGCAAGAAGATTGCTGCCAGGAGATACCTGTTTTTAAATAAGTGATACATACTCTGAAACTATTTCTAAACTGCAACTTTCCAAATTATTCAATAAGTGCCGAACATCTCCGAAAGCTCAATGAGTCGTTTTAGCCTTTCCGGCTTAACATATGGCGAGACACTGCATGCCGTAGATAAAATGTATCCGCTGCCATGTTTTCCGGTCTTTAGTCTTCCAATAACTGCTTCCTCAAAAGTTTTATCGTCTGCATTAAGCAGCTCATTTATTGAATCAAGGTTTCCCTTCAGGAAGAACCTTTTCCCATATTTTTCTTTTGCTTCATTCAGGTGAACTGTACCTAAAGGAGGAGGGTCAAGTGTATCAATACCGTCGACAGAGGTCTGGGCCATCAGGTCAAGGCGGTCACCAATTGCGCCGCAGGTATGCACATAACTGAATAAATTGTGGGCTTTGATCTCCTGGAAAACTACATCTTCATACGGCATTACAAACTGCCTGTAATCATCCCGGCTTATAAATCCTGCTCCTGCAAAGGCAGAACTGACTAAAATTGCATCGATGCCTCCCTCTGCAGCATAAACATTTACCTCAGCCAGGGTTATCTTAGTGAAATATTCAAGCAGCTTTTTGCATATGTCAGGGTAGATCATCATCCCCATCAAAGCTTCCTGGTAACCGAAGAGTTCAAGAAGATGGGTGAAGGGAGAGAATACCTCTGCATGTATTGAAATATCACCGGCGTGTTTTTTAACAGCTTTCAGAGCATTGGTAAATGATCCCGGATATGATACAGGGTCAGTCAGATCGGCATCAGGGTCGAATCCCCAGAGTTCAGGCATATGATAAGTGCTCCAGATGTAACCCGGATTAATGAATGTTGAAGTGTCTTCAGGATCTGTTGTCTCAAATGCAGCACGTGGCAAAGGGATCCTTCCCGGAAGAAAAGTATGTGCATTGTCATCATTCGGGACTATAGTTTCGTACCCATTCTTCCAGATCAGTTTTTCAGAACTTCCTTGTTTTTCCTCAGATGCCAGATACTTTTCCCAGTCGTATGGACGGCCCGGCAGATTAATCAGAACGCCATCGAACTTATATTCTTTCTGCAGACTGGTGATGGCGAGTGCAAATGTTTCGGAATCGAACCAGATCCTTGATGGCTGGTATTTGCAGTTCAGGAAATAATGTCCGATTGACAATTGGCACATAACAGGTACCCTGTCAGGAGTCAAATGGCTCATTGCTGCTGCCATTCTTTCTTTTGAAGTCATCTTTCAATTCTATTATTGATACTTTTCAAGTCAATGATTATGATGTCAGCTCTCTTTCTATCTGTTCAAGTGATTTGCCTTTTGTTTCAGGAAGTTTTTTCAATATATAGAAGAATCCCATAAAACATATTGCAGCATAAACCCCGAATGTCCCTGAGGTGCCTAGTCCCCTGTTCAGGAAGGGGAATGATAAGGTAAGGATGGCACATGATGTCCACAGTGCGAAAGTTGCAACAGACATAGCATGTCCCCGGACTTTATTCGGAAAGATCTCAGATAGCAAAACCCATGTAATAGGAGCAAGTGTAAGTCCATAAATACTTATGGCTGTAACAACCCAGAAGACCATGAAAATGCCCTTAAAGTGCAGATAATATCCGGCAGCAATTATTACATAAACAATAGCAAGTCCGCCTGCACCGGTAAGCATGAGTGCTTTACGGCCCCACCTGTCAACCATGAACATTGCCAGTACAGTGAATATCAGACTTACGCTACCTGTTAACACAATATTGAATAATGTACCTGAGATTCCATAACCTGCTGCAGAGAATATTTCTTCTGCATAGTTGAAGATGACATTTATTCCGCACCATTGCTGGAATACTGCCAGTATTACTCCAAGTGTGATTATTGGTGCCAGCTTTCCGGAGAAGAGCTGGCTGAATTTTTCTTTTGTACCATGTTTTTCTGACAATGAAAGTGTCAGGCTTATATCTTCTATCTCGGTTCTCAGCATATTCTTTTCCTCCTATCCTTTCAAATACCCTGAAAGCCTTCTCTTTCCTTCCGGCTTTTGTGAGCCATCTTGGACTTTCAGGTACAAGCCACATAAGGATAAAAAAGAGGGTAGCAGGAACACTGCAAGCCCAGAACATCCATCTCCAGCCCATCTGTCCGTTCCATGAATTGCGAATGATCTCATCAGTTGCCCCTACAGCAACTGGTTCGGCAATTATCATATTGGTTAGCTGTGCAGCCAGAACGCCAAATGCAATTGTGAACTGGTTTATTGCTACAAGCTTGCCTCTCATATGGGCTGGCGATATTTCAGCGATATATACAGGTGATACATTTGAGGCAATGCCAATGCCTATTCCTCCCATTATCCTGAAGATCATAAATGAAGTAAATGAATTGAAAGCACCTGTTCCCAGAGATGTGATGATGAAGAGGAAGGCTGAAAACAGGAGAGGAAGCTTCCTTCCGTATTTATCAGTGATATTTCCGGATACTGCGGCACCGATAATGCAGCCGAATAGTGCACTGCTCATCGCAAAGCCCTGATAGGTGGCGGACGATGCTATTTCAAAATATCGTTCATAAAAAGGTTTTGCTCCTCCGATCACCACCCAGTCGTATCCGAACAGAAGTCCACCCATTGCCGAAACAATTGCAAGGAACATTACATATCCGGTGTTGATTTTTTTACTGACAGCCATCTTTTTCAACTATTTTATTTGCGATTGGGCAGCCTTAATAAATGTGAGAATGTTTTCAAGTGAGGTATCCCCTTCAACTGCATGGGAAGGAGAGAAGATATATGATCCTTCTGAACCTGCCTTCAACAGGTTTTCAGATTCTGCCTTAACATCCTCAGGTGTTCCATAAGGAAGAGTTTTTTGAATTGATAATCCTCCGTGGAAAGTCAGTCTGCCACGGTATTTTTTCATTAAAGCATGGACATCCATTACCTCAGGTTGAAAAGGATTAAAGCAGTTCAGTCCTATATCTATCAGATCGTCAAATAGTTCGTCAACGTCGCCGCATGAGTGGATGAAGACATACTTTCCTTCGTCATGCACTGCCTTATACATACGTTTAAGATGAGGATAGATGAACTCCTTCCATGTGTCATAGCCCATTATGAGGCCGCTCTGCTGTCCCCAGTCGTCTCCAAAGGCAACAGCATCGATATCATATTTAACAGCCTCCCTGAGCTGGGCAATATTATAATCTGTAATGGCAGTCATTAGCTCATGGACAAAATCCGGGTTCACCATAAAATCCATCAGGAGGTTCTCCATTCCCCTTAGAGTCCAGGCCCGCTCATAGAGTGAAAAACCGATCTCAAATAGCCTGAACATATCAGGATGTGATTTAATTGATGGTTCGATATCTGCGAAGATCCGCTTGTCCAGAGGATCAGGGAAGGTGTAATTTTTCAGTGAAGGCTCACTGATTATGCTTCCGACAACATTCCCGATATCTTTATCTATGCTCCTGTCCCATACTGCTCCGAAAATATCACGATATAAATCATCACCAATCCTGTCGAAAAAGCCAATATCTGCTCCAAGTTCCAGTATATGATTATGAAGGATGTTATCAAGATCTTCTGTTTTGTAATGG
The DNA here is from genome assembly GCA_963782945.1 of uncultured Bacteroidales bacterium. Classification (GTDB taxonomy): domain Bacteria; phylum Bacteroidota; class Bacteroidia; order Bacteroidales; family VadinHA17; genus LD21. The sequence continues at coordinate 23,506 of CAWALO010000021.1, read as the reverse complement.
TCAATCAGAAGCTCTTTTGCCTCTACAGTAAATTTGAATGACCATGGTGTATAGGGAGGTTTATTTCCGTCCAGCACTGTTTTAATCACTTCTCTTCTGGTCATGCTTATACAGGAATAAAAAATTATGGATTAGTAAATTAATGAATTTAGTTAATTAATCAGGTTTTACATGGGAAATATGTCTGTACTCATCTTTAATTCCCAGCAGGTAGCCACCCAGTCCTGTCATCCAGAATAATTCCGGGTAAAATACCCATCTTTCAGTTCCTCCGACACCCAGAGACGGAACAAAATATTTGTAGCCAATAAGAAAAACGAGAGTGATTATGCCAAAAAAGATGAATAAATATTTAAGCGGCGCGCTCAATATTTTATATGAGGTAATAGCTCCGATACCTCCTGCAATAAAGAGCAAAAGAGCAAAAATTCCATGCCATGGCGCAATGTTCCCGGGGAAAATGCCTACTCCCAGTATTCCGATACCAAACAGTCCAAGAGGAACTGATGTTATAAATTTTTTAAACACCCTCTGTATAAAAAAAGTGGCAATCATTATCATTAAGCCACTTAAAATCATTGTGTAATTGAAGATTGAGGCTGATGGCTCCTGAGCTATGGTTTCAGGAGGCAGGGGAGCACCGAGTTCGCTGATATAATTATCCCGTGTATTAAAAGCCTTTTTATAGAATATCTCACCTGTTATGATTCCCATAAAGATCATAAAACCTGCCAGGAAGAGCAGCAGGCCCGATTTTGTAAGTGACGATTTTATATCCGTCCTTAAGATTTCATCTAAATTCATTTTTCAGGGTTTTAAGTTTATCTGACTTTGCTCTTAGTTTTTATTGGAAGTTACATAAACGGGAAGATTCACTGATGAAGGGGTATCACCACCGAACCAGACCTTCTGGTGGGCATTAATCATAACAATTGCCGAGTATATTGGTTCACATGAGTTTAGAGTCCGGTTATAGCGGGGGAACCAGCTTGATGCAACAACCACCCTTAACTTGTGTCCGGTATTGATCTGATATCCGGTTGCCCATACAGAGATCTCATTTTTTTCAGGTTGCGTACCCTTGAATCTTACTCTTGCTCCGCCTTCCTGTATGTTTATTATCCTGCCATCAGGGAAAACATCCTGAAGACAAACTATAAAGTCAGTGCATGGCACATCACTGGAGAGCCAGAGTGTTGCGCTTACAGGACCAAGAAGAGTTAGCGGTTTGTCCGTTATACTCATTTCAAAAACAAGCTGATCCTTGCGGTCTGTATTCCTGTTTTGTCTGGAGGGACCAACGCCTTCTCCAAGTATAGTTCCACCTATACTTGGATATGGATCTGAGGGGCAGTATTCATACTCCAGGTTACAATTGTCGTGGTATTTCATTTCTCCTATGTAGCCCGATGGCCCCAGGTAATATGGAATTATCATTGTTTCCCTGGGTGGCCATGTCTTTGATCCGATATACTCATTCCTCTCCATAATAAAAAGATTGTACTTTTCATCTTTAAAAGGCGAAGTAAGTTTAATTTTTTTACCTTTAATGTACTTTTTCGTATATCTGTAAATGAGTGACGGTTTTCCGGTCTTTTTCAATCCTCCGTATTCGTTCTTCTCTCCCTGGTTCCCATGGCACCAGGGCCCAATAATCAATCTGTTTTCAGGATTCCCATTTGCTGACAGAGCTTCGAAATCATCTATCTGTGTTTTGAGAAAAATATCCTGCCAGCCGGCAATAGAAATGAGAGGAGACTTGGTAATACCTCTGAAATTCATTTTTTGCCAGTAATTGTCATATTTCTCATGGATAAGCCAGTCATTAATAAATGAGATATCTTTAATTGTAGAATCGTCAGCTGCTGAAAGAGGGAGTATCATTGTCGCGGCAGCCAGTTTTTCAGGAGCAATAGTATTCAAAGTCTGCGAAGCATTGAGAAATCCCCATACGATAGCTGTATGCAGGGAAAAAAGGTTGTCCGGATATGTAAAATCGTATAAGTTGGCGCCAGTCAATAAGGGAGTAAGAAAATTCAATGAGTCTGCAATAGCCCATTGTGTATATCCGACATAACTGCCACCCCATCCTGCAATTGTACCATCTGACCAGGGTTGCGACCTTATCCACCTTAATGTCTGTAACCCATCTGAACGTTCATTTATGAATGGATAATAGTCACCGGCAGACTTATGCTTGCCTCTTACATCCTGAACAACAACTGCAATTCCAAAAAGATTAAATGCCTTACCCATCCATTGTTCAGCAGTTTTATCATAAGGTGTACGAACAAGAACAGCAGGGTATTTACCTTTCTTTCCAGGCAGATAGACATCGGTCGACAGAACAACTCCATCCGCCATAGAAATATTTATCTCGGTTTTTCCGGTTTTATCTTTTGCAGCCTTACATTCTGTCCTGCCAAAACATGTTATAAGTGTCATACAAAAAAGTACAGGAAATATTTTTTTCATAAGTTACTGTTTCATTTAGTAAAGATAATCATATTGATTGGACTCTTTCTGACGGGCGGTTGGATTGAGAGTTCTTTCAACGCCTTAAATAAATGTTCATAAATACAAAATTACCTGGATTTGCCAATCCAGGTAATTTAAAATATTGAAAGAATTCATTTCTGTTAATGTGAATTAAAGAAATGTTTTACTTTGACTTAGGTACATATGTAAGATGATACATGATAACCGGGTATTGCCCTGATCCGGAAGGATCAGCCCAATAGGCGCAAAAAAACATTGCAACTGACATCTTATCAGGGGTTAGATCCTTAACTATAAATTGTCTGGTTCCCGGATAGTCAAGGATTCCAAAATAGGCTCCTTCAGATAAGGAAATCCATTTTTTACCTGTAAAGGTTACTGAATAAGTTACGGCCGGAACATCAGTGCCTCCATAAGGGGCTGCAGTAACAACTAAATTGTCTTCATGAAGGGTCCATGTCGCATTTTCAGGATGTGTGTAAGTTGTAGTGCAGAGTCCTAATGCATTGTCTGTGATGGATATTATCTGTTGTTCTCCACCGAAAAGACCAAACACCGATCCGGCCAGAGCAGCATCTTTGGTATCTACCACATATTTTCCATCATTAAAAAAGGTAAATTCATTGTCATATTCGTCAGAAGCTAACTGCAGTCCATCAAGAATATCCGGTGCAGCAGCAAAAAGAATCATCATTGATGGTTCTATTCCACTTCCCCCATCTACACCTTCAATGTATCCTCTGCTCAGCACCCAGGTTTTTCCATTTTCTGCCAGCGGTCCTCCAGTGAGCATTTCGGCGAATGAAGGAAGAGTCTGAACAGCATGAGTCACGTTTACATCCCCACCTTCACCTGTTGCGGTAAGTTTGACGTTATAGGTTCCGGATGATAAATAGGTATGCACGGGGTTTGCAGCAGTGCTTGTTTCTCCGTCACCAAAATCCCATAAATATGTTGTAGCATCCGTTACAGTAGAAGTAAAGGTAACTACGTATCCGGCAACCACAAATTCAAATTCGGCAGTTGGCGCCGGAGTCTCTTCTTTGCAGGAGTTAATTCCTGCAAACAAAACAGAACAAACAAGGTATAAGAACAAAATCTTTTTCATAATCTCAGGTTTTTAGTTAATTGGTTAAGCATATCCAGAATAGTTGATATAAATATATGCTTAATCGTTTAAATAAAAAATATTTCAGCCATTTTTTTAAAAAAAAGATTTTTTTAAAGCGGCAGATAACAACTGACCAGGTGGGTTCTTATTATGGCTGTGGAGAGATCTGGCCGTCACTTATAAATATCCAAAGGAGGCTTTCTATTCCCTTTCTTTAACACTTTTATTATACTTCTGTCTTTCACCGGATCAAGACCAAGGACATTTATCAATGTCGATTCTGCATTTTTTGCAAGACTTTCCAGAAATATAATATCATTTGGGAATAAATGTCCTTCTTCATCTCCGGCACTGAAGCATAATCCAAACGACATAGCCTCAAGTATCAGGTTGTAAGGCATATGATTTTGAATAGCAAGATGAATAGAGCCCATAAAACGGTCGTCTGAGCCAAGCTTTCTTGGCAGATCCTGTCCAACACGAAAAATTGTGTCCTGCAGGGCTTTATTTCTGAACCTGTTCAGGAGGTCATCAATATGTTCGGTAAGATCAGCAGACTGTAAACTCGCCGGGATATTCTGCTCTCAATATTTCAGCAGATTGAAGCATGACCTGTCTGGTAAATTGCAGAACTTTTTCATCATCAAGAACTTCGTACATATATATGGCAGCAGGATGATGAAAATAGCCGTAATAGGCAGCTGTTGCATGTCCAAGGTTGTGTATGAAAGCTTTCCTGTCGACCCAGGCTTTTATATTATTTTTTGGTGCGAGCCCCCTGACATCAGGCACAGGCGATTTAAATCCTTTTCCGTCAAGGATAAGGGTATTATATGGCTCCGCAAAAACCATCAGCGGATCTTTTTCAGCTTCCGCAAGAGGCATGATAGGAACCATTTTCCCTATACTGGTTTCGATAAGACCTACATATGAATCAACCGGAAATAATGAAGGGAGATTCTTAATAAGCAGATCCCTTGTGAAATCGGCAGCTGATCTCATATTCTCAGCAAGGATAATGTCGAGAGGTTTATCCGGATTGTCAGAATATCTCTTTTCCAGAGCTGCAGCAATAGCAGGTATTACTTTTTCAAGAGCATTCTTGCCTACGGAAACAGCAGCAATCCCCGCTGTTGAAACGGCATTAATAACAGATGATTTATCAAGGGCAGAAATTGCCTGAACATTAGTAACGATAATCTCGTCCTCTTTTTCTCCTTTTATAACTACCCGGTAAGAGGCCCTTTTATTAAGCATTTTAATAATAACAGGGTCAACATCAATGAATACAGTTTTATATCCGCTTGTGCCGAAGAGCTGACCGATAAATGAGCGCCCGATTTTCCCGGCGCCGAAAATGACTATTTTTTTAGATTCAACCTGCGATTTGTCTTTTGTAAGCTTCATAATATGGTTCCATTTTCGCCTTTTTTTCTCCTGGTTCCTTTTCAAAATATGTTCCGCCAAGATAAAAGCAGGCATATCCTCCGGACACAACTCCCATGCTGCAAGCCTCCGCTATGTCAGGATGACCGGCGCCATTTTGAATTTGGTTAACAATGGATGCAATAACACCGCCAACAAAATTATCGCCGCATCCGGTTGTATCACCAATCTGGGCATTTTTTCTCTCATTAATTACTTTTTCCGATACCGGCAGAGCTTTGATCCCTGATGCATTAAAAAACTGTCCGTCAGACCAGGTTATTACATTCCTGGATCCGTTGGTGATCATTAGTGAAGAAACCTTCTTCTCAATGAAAAAGTCGATGGCATTCTGCGGATCACGTTCATCACTTAGACGTAAAGCCTCCTCCTGGTCTGTAATCAGGAGGTCGATATACCTGTAACTTTCATCGCTTTCTCCAAGGGGCCATTTCTTTGATGGATTGGCCTTCTCATTCCTGAAATCAAAAACAGTATTAACTATAGTTATGCATCCTTTTGATTTTGCTTTTTTCAGGAGGGAGGTAAGATTATCATGGATCTGAGGCACAAGTCCGGTTCCTCCAAATACGACTATGTCGGAACTGAAAAAATCTTCATCCAGGTTATCGGGTCCGTATTCCCATGCTGCGGCAATAGAGTTAATGAACACTCTTTCCCCGTGACCGTTATCATATGAGGGATCAGACAGCACAACAGTAGAAGGCGTCTGTCTATTGATCAGCTTAAAATCCTTAAGTATTACAGGAGTTTTCTGAAGGGCAGAAACAAGGTAGCTTCCTATATCATCATTGCCACCCCGACCATAAAAACGCACTTCGCAATATTCCTTGTCAACGAGTTGTGCAGCATTTATGAGTGAAACAATCGAAGGTCCTCCGATATTTATCTTGTCGTGTTTTCTGCCACCGGTTATCCTGTTCAGGGCAAGGTCAAAAGAATCACCGCTGAATTTTTCGAATTCTTCCCTGAACACAAGCTGCCCCGGAGTAAGGCCTCCGTCACCGCGCTTCAATGAGAGGCATGATCTCATTGCCTCACTGCTGAAATCAATATCATTAAACAGCAGGTCGACCAGGCAGCATCCAACCCCTGAAACTATTATCTTTTTTGACATAACTGCGAACTATTTTATCAGGTTTGATTAAAGGTACTTTTCATAATCGTTGACAAGAAGCCGCACAGGCTTTTCATCTTCTTCAATTTCAGGAAATCTGCCAATCTTGTCATAAAAGCGGTTATCGCTGGCATCATCATTAACCATGCTCACTTCACCTATGAGTACCCGGCCCTTTCCTTTCTCTCCGTAAAATCTGTGATACACCCTTGATTTAAGGCAAATACTCTGTCCAGGCTTTAAAATTAATTGTTTCCCGGGTCCAGCAGTTGTCAGAACACCATCAATACTTACAGTTACCGGTTCGCGGGAAAATTTATCATCAGGTGTTGCCATATAAAGTTCCATAACGAGATTCCCGCCGCCCCTGTTGATGATATCCTCTGTTTTGTTCCAGTGAAAATGCATAGGAGTTTCCTGCTCTTCATCAGAGACCATGATCTTTTCACAGTAGAGTTTGTCTTTTTTATCCCAGTTCCCATTGCGTATAGTGAAAAGTGACAATCCCTGTCTCTTAAAATCTCCGCTTCCAAAATCAGTAATATCCCATCCAAGTTTGTTATCAATTATCTCAGAACAAACGCTGTACTTTCCTTTCCACTTTTCAGGTGCCCATGATGCCCATTCCGGGAGCATAAAATGGTTTTTTTCAAAGAAGTCCGATACTCCTGTTATAATCTTATTTACTTCGCTTCTCTTCATAGTTCTGGAGGTTTATTTTTATTTCATTTATTATTGAATTCAAGGTTTATCAGGTTATTGACCCGGATAATGGATTCAGATATCTATAGTTCTCATCAGTTAATGGGTTAAAGATATATTTTTCATTATAAACGATATCGAATTCCTGCATGATTTTAACATATTATTCCGGAAAGTGATTTTATATTCTTCCATACATTTGAAAAACTTAGTGCTAACCTTCGAGCCCTTCGTGTTTAATAATTAAATATCTTAGTACACAATATTCTTTACCTGTTAACCTTATTCCTGAACCTGGACTTATGAAGACATTCATTGAATCATTTATCGCTATTTCTGTTCTTATTATTACCTCATGTTCTGATCCTAAGATGGAAGATACAGGATCCATAAAAGCATATAATATAGATTTTAACTGGGGCGAAGGAGGTCCTAACGGATTCGCAAGGCCAGGATTATGGGCTGATGCGGACCCTGTTGCACATGTGAACTGGTATGCAGACTTAGGATGTAACGTTATTCAGTCATTCGCTGTTTCATGCAATGGATATGCCTGGTATAAGAATGGCATTGTTCCCGAGCAGCCCGGACTGAAGTATGATTTTCTGACTGAACAGGTTAAGCTGGCTCATAAAAAAAAGATTAAGGTATTCGGATACTTCTGTGCAGGTTCAAATACCAGGTGGGGACTGGAGAATCCTGACCTGAGTTATGGCATACCTTCGGCTCCTCATATTCCATATACTACTCAGTATCTCGATTTTCTGTGTGCTTCCATTAAAGATGGGATACAAAAGACAAATATTGATGGTGTATTTATTGACTGGCTCTGGAATCCGGGAACTACCATGGAACCTTATCCTCCTTTAAAATGGATTGATTGTGAGCAGGTTATGTATGGAGAGCTTATGGGTCAGCCATTCCCTGGTATTGAAAAATATTACTCCTGAACTTGGAACTTCAGTTTCGCCGTAAAGCAATTGACAGAGCGCTGGAAAAGGATCAGGGAGACTGTTAAGAGCACTAATCCTGACTGCATAATCTGGCTTACATCATGCCAGCTTACAAGCAGGGATATTGCCGGCTCTGATATGCTTAAGGAGGTCGACTGGGTTCTGAATGAAGCAGGAGATATTGCAACTACTGAAGCTGTCAGGAGCATGCTTGGAGGTCATACAAAACTTGTTACATGTCTCGCTGACTGGAACGGGCAGGATCCCTCTGTAGTTATTCCGGCAGCTGTAAATGAAAAGGTAGGACTTTATGGATTCACAAAACCGGTTGCCGGTTCCATGATGCCTCCTGTGGATTATTATATGTCAAGTCCGGTCGACAGCCTGAAGGGAGATGAGAAGAATATTGCTGTGCTAGCCAGGGCGTACAATGACTTGCCGTTTGAGTATGTGAAGAAATAAGGCGGAAGGCAGATGGCAGAAGGCAAAAGGCAGGAGGCAGGGATTCTGGTTCCCCTCCCTGGAGGGGCTAGCTTTGCAAGCCGAAGCTTTAGCGAAGGCTTGGGGTGGGTTTAAAAAAACATTAAACAGCATATCTTCAACAATACTGAATAATAGTAATCTATATCTAATCGATAAATTGCAATGAAAATTTCAACATTAGTCACTCTTCATCCTTCTGGTTTTTCAGGCCGCATGTACAGAAAATCAGATTCGAAATATTCATTTGGAGGGAGATCTGGTTGCAAAACAAATAATTACTGTCAAGATACGATATGCCATCAGGGTACAATTCACCTGAGATCAGCTGGTATATTTCAACGTCTCCTGACAGCGTATGGCAAAAGCTTGACGGGATCTTCACCGATGATATAGTATTGCTGACATCATATACAGGGAAATATCTGAAGTGTGAAATCTCTTTACAACACTCTAATAGCGGAAAACGGATATCATCATCCATCGTTTCATCAGGTCCGGTAGAATATAAAGGCAATCCCGATACTGACTGGTTCCGTGATGCCGGATTCGGTATAATGTTTCATTATTTAAGTTCAAACATAGTACCTGAAGGTGGCCCCAAAGAATGGAACGAAGCAGTAAACAGTTTTGATGCTGATGCTTTTGCTCTTAATGCTCATGAGGCGGGAGCAGGCTTTGTTATGGTCACACTTGGACAGAACTCAGGTTATTATTGTTCTCCGAATGCTGCCTTCGACAGTGTTGTTGGAGTCAGGCCGGGAGAACTGTGTTCTGTGCGTGACTTGCCAATGGATATAATAAAAGCTCTCAAAAAGTATAATATTCCTGTCATACTGTACCTCCCGAGCAATCCACCTGTAAATAACAGGCTAGTGTCGGAGAAGTTCAGATACCCGCTCAATAAGGATTCAGCCACAAGCCAGTACAACCAGCCAATCCTTGAAAATATGATCAGGGAATGGAGCCTGCGTTACGGAACGGATGTAAAAGGCTGGTGGTTTGACGGACTATATGAATGGAATGCAATAAGAAGCACACAGGATGGACATGTCGCTTAAGCATAACATAAGCACTCATACACTAGCTGCCAAAGCCGGAAATAAGAAAGTATTGTGACATATAACTATGGTTTCGGAAAAATTCATGTCAATACTCCCTACTGCGATTACAGCTCCGGGGAGAAACAGACTATTGACGAAATACCATCATCCAGATGGGTTGAAGATGGAGTACAATGGTTTCTCTTTACCTACCTGGGGGAGCAATGGGGTGGAAAAGGGCAGCAGTTCAAAACAGATGTGCTTACTGAAAAGGCAAAGCAGATCGTTGACAATGGAGGTGTCCTCTGCCTCGAAGTTGTTGTGGATGCAAAAGGCACTATCCTTCCTCACCATCTTGAACAGATCAAGGCAGTGGGTAAAGCTCTTGGGAAAGTCAGATAATAGCATCTAACCAAAATATGACCAGTATGAAAATTGTAAAAAGACTCTTTTTTATTACACTTCTAATTTCACTTATTTGTGCATGCCAGGTTAACCATGATCCTGCCCTGAAAGGTTGATGAACCAGCCATTATTCCGCAGCCTGTGAAAGTTAAACTTAACACAGGCAGTTTTAAAATAAAAAATAGTACTGTTATTTTTTGTAAAAGTGAAGTCCTTGTTAATGTGGGTAAATACCTTGGTGAGCAGCTTGGCGGACTGGAAGTAAAGAATGGATCAGGCAGCGGGATCAATCTTCTGATTGCTGATGAGGAGGTAAAAGGTCTTGGAACAGAGGGCTATTTATTAAATATAACTGCCAGCGGCATAGAGATAACTGCAAACAAGCCAAATGGTATCTTTTATGGGGTCCAAACCCTTCTTCAGATGCTTCCCCCAATTATGATGAGCAGTTCAAAACAGAAATATTCAATGTTTGAGGTCCGATGTGCAGAAATTGAAGATTTCCCAAGGTTTCAGTGGAGGGGATTGCTGCTTGATGTCAGCAGGCATTTCTTCACAATAGATGAGGTAAAGAAGATGATTGACGAGATGGTAATGTACAAATTCAATGTTCTTCAGCTTCACCTTACTGATGATCAGGGCTGGAGGGTTGAGATTAAAGCCCTGCCCGAACTTACAAAAACCGGTGCATGGAGAGTCCCGCGAACAGGCTTGTGGTGGGACCGGAAAAGTCCTGGAAAGGGAGAAAAAGCTACTTACGGAGGATTTTATTCACAGGATGAGATTAAAGACCTTATTAAATATGCCGGGGAAAGATTTGTAAATATACTTCCTGAGATAGAGGCACCAGGCCACAGCATGGCAGCAATTGCCTCGTATCCTTATTTATCCTCAACCGGATTGAAGTACACGGTCAATCCCGGAAGTAAGTTTTACACAATAGAGGATAATTCCCTGTGTGCCGGAAAGGAATCGACTTATGAATATATGGATAAAGTCTTTACCGAGGTAGCTGAGGTGTTTCCTTTTGAATATATTCACATTGGAGGTGACGAGTGCTACAAAGGGTTCTGGAAAAAGTGTCCTGATTGCCGGAAAAGGATGAAAGATAACGGTTTAAAGGATGAAAACGAGTTGCAGAGTTATTTTGTCAAGAGACTGGAGAAAATACTGGAAGCAAAAGGCAGGAAGCTGATAGGGTGGGATGAAATACTCGAAGGTGGCCTGGCTCCCAATGCCACAGTTATGAGCTGGAGGGGTATGGAGGGAGGCATTTCAGCTGCAAAGGCACAGCATCATGTTGTGATGAGTCCTGTTGATTTTGCCTATATTGACTACTATCAGGGCGATCCTGCTGTTGAGCCTCCTACTTTTGCAATGCTTCGACTAAATAAAGTTTATACTTTTGAACCTGTTCCCGAAGGAGTAGATTCCTCATTTATACTTGGCGGGCAGGGAAACCTGTGGACAGAAAGTGTTCCTACTTTCAGACATGCCGAGTATATGCTGTGGCCCAGGTCATTTGCTCTTTCTGAAATATTCTGGTCTCCGAAAAATGCAAGAGACTGGGCAGGATTTGTAAATCGTACTGATATAAATCTAGAGAGAATGAAACTGATGGATATTAATTTTGCGACCAGTTATCGTGATGCCATCATTCAACCTTCAAAAGATGAAAAGGGCAATTTGCTTATAGAGCTGGATACGGAAATTGATGGGATCGAATTATTTTACACTTTCGACAATACCTATCCCGACCATCACTCTCCTTTATATAAAAAGGGAGATAAGCTCTCTATTCCAAACGATGCTGATACCTTCAGAGTAATCAGCTACCGTGATGGAAAACAGGCTGGAAAAATGATTACGGTTTCACTGTCTGACCTGGAGAAACGGGTGAATTAATCAGTATGCAGATAATTCATAATTTATTGTCAATGAAATATTTATTTGTTTTTCTTGTTGCAGTTTTCGTTCTGCCGGTCAGTGTTAATTCCCAGGAAATTACTCCTGGTGATATTGTATCTGCAAGAAAAATCCGTGTAGCAGAACTGAACGATCCGATCCGTCCGGCATGGCATCTGACCATTGCAGAAGGCACCGGATATCCCTTCGATCCGAACGGTGCCATTTTCAAAGACGGGATTTATCATCTCTGGTATCTCTATCAGGCTGAAGCAGGCCATCACTGGCAGCACCTTTCAAGTATAGACTTGTTCCACTGGCGCTGGCATTCGAACGATCTTAAACACCACGATGGCGATCCTGATGAAGGCATTTTCAGCGGCAATGCTTTTATAGCTAAAGACGGAAATGTTGTAATTGCATATCATGGACTTGGCACAGGAGGTAATTGTGTCGCTTATAGTAAGGATAAAGAATTGAATATATGGGAAAAATCCAAAGACAATCCAATCGCAAATCCGGGATGGGATCCTCACATGTGGCTGGAAGGAGATACCTATTATCAGATTTCCGGAGGAACACCTGTTTCGGCAGGAAAGCCAAATCCTCCGGTCCTTTATACCGGCACCAGCTATGACAAACCCTTGAAAATAGCAGGAAATTTTATGGCATTTGATATGCCTGATGTTGATGATTTTGAAGATATTTCCTGCCCTGATTTTTTCAAATTGGATGACAAATGGGTTCTTGTCTGCATAAGTCATATACGGGGTGCAAGATATTACATAGGTAAATGGGATGGCAGGCAGTTTACACCTGAGTCTCATCATAGAATGAACTGGCCCGGAGGTACCTTTTTTGCGCCTGAAACACTCCTCGATAATAAGGGAAGACGCATCCTGTGGGCCTGGGTGCTTGACAGGAAATCAGGTGTTTCCAGCGGGACAATGTCAATGCCGAGAGTACTCACTCTTTCAAAAGATAAACTTTCTCTGAATATTGAACCACCAAAGGAGATAAAGGATCTCAGATACAATAATTTGGAGGAGAAACCTTTTAAAGTTGCTGCAGGACAGTCTGTTAAGCTGAAAAAAATTTCAGGTAATGTCCTTGAACTGCATATTGACATTGATCCGGGAAAAGCAAAGAGGTTCGGAATAAAAGTATTTTGCTCAGAAGACGGACGTGAACAGACAACTGTGTTAATTGACAGGGATAAGAACATCCTTCGGATCGATATGACACAATCAAGCCTGGATAAGCCGGAATATCGTGAGTTTGTTATGGTCAGAGAACCTAATCCTGATATGGGCACCCAGGATGCCCCGTTTGTTCTGGAAAAGGGAGAGAAGGTATCTCTTAAGATTTTCCTTGATAAGTCAATGCTTGAAGTTTTTGCGAATGACCGTCAGTGTATAACCCAGGTACTTTATCCGACTCTTAAGGACGCCATACATGTTCAGGTATTTGCTGAAGATGCGCCTATTGCCATTGAAGCACTGAAATCATGGAAATTATTTCCGGCAATGCAATGGTAAAACTATTTAAGATACATTATTAATAGTTGAAAAACACTTTCTTCATGGTAATAAAACTAAAATCAATTATCTGAATGAAAATAGTGGCTAATAGAAATGTCTTTACCTGGTCAATAATAGTGGCGCTTGGAGGTTTCCTCTTTGGTTTCGATACAGCAGTTATCTCCGGGGTGGAGCAGAGGATACAGGAACTTTTTCAGTTGTCCTCATTCATGCACGGATTTACTATCTCATCTGCCCTTATTGGAACCGTAACAGGAGCGCTTATTGCCGGCCGGCCGGCAGACAGATATGGCCGCAAACCTGTACTTTTTGTAATTGCCTCACTATATGTATTAACTGCTGTGGGAAGCGCTCTTGCAGGAAATGTATGGTCATTCATTATTTTCCGTTTCCTGGGTGGCATAGGAGTCGGTGCCTCTTCTGTTGTGGCCCCGATGTATATTGCTGAGATATCACCTGCACGGATAAGAGGCAGAATGACGGCACTTTTTCAGTTCAACGTAATTTCCGGAATACTGATAGCATATGTTTCCAATTATCTGCTCAGGAATGCCGGCGATGAGCCATGGAGGTGGATGCTGGGTGTGGCAGGAATTCCTTCTGCAATTTATCTTATGGCACTTTTTGTGATTCCTGAGAGTCCGAGATATCTCATAAAGGTCGGAAAGACAGTAATTGCCAGGTCAATCCTTGAAAGAATTGAGGTATCATCAATAGAAGAAGAGATTGAGGAGATAAAAAAGAGCCTTGATCAGTCGGGTGAGAGGAAACAGACTCTCTTTTCCTCACTCTATTTTAAACCGATATCGATAGCATTCCTGGTTGCTATGTTCAACCAGTTCTCAGGGATCAATGCAATACTGTATTATGCTCCGAGGATCTTTGAAATGAGCGGACTTACAAATACTGATTCACTGTTCCAGTCGATAATGATCGGCATTACAAACGGGATATTTACAATTGTCGGTATGATCCTGATTGACAGGGCCGGAAGGAAAACTCTTCTTATGGTGGGCTCGGCCGGTATGTCGGTCTGCCTTGCTCTGGTAGCCAGAACATTCTATATTCAGGATTTTTCCGGTTATACACTGCTCCTCTATCTTCTCACCTATATGATGTTTTTTGCATTCTCCACCGGAGCAGTTATATGGGTTCTGATTGCTGAGATATTTCCAAACAGGGTAAGGGGGAAGGGCCAGTCATTCGGCAGTTTCACCCACTGGTTCTTTGCTGCTCTGATTACATTTTTATTTCCTGTTATTGAAAAATTATCTCAATTTGGAGTTGCACATGCATTTATGTTTTTTTCAGTAATGATGATTGTACAGGTGATTGTTGTGTGGAAATATTTTCCTGAAACAAAAGGGCGAACACTGGAGGAGCTTGGAGCAAACCTTTCTAATAAATAGTTATCGTCATGAGATACAGAATCTTAGTCCTCTTTGCAATTCTTGTTTCAGCATGTGCTGAGGAGAATACAAAAAACATCTCAACAGCTGAGGCTTACCGGAAATATGGCCATTTGGTAAGTAATAAGCTGTTTTTTGCATTTCCGGAGGTCCGGGAGAAGCCGGTAAAATGGTTTGATTCGATCCCTGAAGTCAAACTTAAAAAGATTGTTCGTCCGGGTTATTTTGTTCTGAACGCAAGACCGGGCGAGATATTTATCTGCCAGACGGGGATCTGGGCTTTGAATAGTGATGTCAGTGATGTTCAGCTTGAATTTTCTGATTTTATTGGCAGAAGAGGCAGGTTGATCAATTCCTCGAGGGCAACATGTTATAACCAGGGAGGAACAGATTTCAGGGGGAATACCTTTAAGAAACAGATAAATATTCCAAAGGGAAGAGTACAGTCTTTCTGGATCGGCATCGATCTCGACAGTATTCCGTCTGGTAATTACAGGGGTTCCGTTTCAATATTGGCAGGAGGTGAGAGTCAGGTTATCCCTCTATTAATTAAAGTCTCAGGTGATCCTGTTACAAATCATGGTTACAATGAAGGGTCACATCTATCGAGGCTTAACTGGCTTAATTCAACTGTCGGGACAAACGAACAGGTCACCAAAGGGTATACTCCGGTAGAATCAGCTGGAAACAGAATATCTATTCTGGGCCGTGTTGTTGAAATTGGTGAAAGTGGTCTTCCCGAAGCTATTCAAAGTTATTTCGGACCTTCAAATCAGTCACTGATTGACAAGGGAGAACCATTATTAAGCAATCCTTTCCGATTTATTATCGAGAAAGAGGATGGCACAATTGAAAAGCTTCATCCGCTCGGACTAGTTTTTACAGAAAAGACACCGTCAAAAGCTTCGTGGAAAGTGATAAATGCATCAGCAGATTTTAATCTGGAGGTAAAGGGAACAATAGAATTCGACGGGTTTTGTGATTTTAGTTTAAAGCTTACTTCAAAAGACCTGGTAAAAATCAGGGATATCCGGCTTGAGATACCTGTTGAAAAGAGAAAAGCTTCATTTATGATGGGTCTTGGCCACGAAGGAGGCATCCGTCCAGTTGAGTGGAGATGGAAATGGGATATCTCAAAGAATCAGGATATGCTGTGGGTTGGATCGGTGAATGGCGGACTCAGGGTCAAATTAAAAGCAGAAGATTATGTCCGTCCTCTAATTAATGTCTATTATAAATTCGGACCGCTGAAGTTGCCTCCATCATGGGGAAATGAGGGAAAGGGAGGCGTTGATATCAGGGAATATAACGGAGAGGTTCTCGTTAAGGCTTACTCAGGTGTCCGTGAAATGAAAACAGGTGATATCCTGAAATATAATTTTGAGCTGCTGATAACACCCTTCAGGGTTATTGACAGGCATATTAAATTCGGAGACAGATATTATCATGGAGGAGGTACAAACACTTCGGTAAAGGTAGATTCAGCTAAGAAACACGGAGCCAATATCATTAATATTCATCATGCGGAGGACATTTATCCCTTCATCAATTATCCGTATCTGGATGCAAATACCACGGAGTTGAGGAAACTGGTAAACCAGGCTCACAGTGAAAACATCCGGTTAAAAGTTTATTATACTACCCGGGAGTTTACAAAGAATCTCCCGGAGTTCTGGGCTTTAAACAGCCTTAATGGAGAGATCGTTTACCCGGGTCCGGGTAATTCGAGTAAGACGGTCATTAATCCTGACGGCCCCAAGGACTGGTACATTAAAAACCTTAGGGAGAACTATATACCGGCATGGTATAATGAAATAAAGGAGGGCAAATTCAAGGGAGAGACCGATCTTTCAGTAATTACAACACCCGACAGCCGACTGAATAATTTCTACGTGGCAGGATTGGACTGGATGGTTCAGAATTTAGGTATCGACGGAGTATATATTGACGACTCGGCACTTGACAGGTACACCCTCATGAGGGCAAGAAAAATTATCGACAGGTATCGTCCGGAGGGAAGGATGGATCTGCACAGCTGGAACCACTTCAATGAATGGGCCGGATTTACAAACTGTCTGAATTTGTACATGGACCTTCTTCCATATTTTGATCTGTTGTGGATAGGAGAAGGACGGGATTACAACCGGGCTCCGGATCACTGGCTGATAGAGGTGTCAGGTATTCCCTTCGGTCTGCCCGGACAGATGCTTGAAGGAGGAGGAAATCCATGGAGGGGAATGGTTTATGGAATTACTAATCGCCCGGGATGGGGAGCCAATTCACCTTCCGGATTGTGGAATTTCTGGGATGAATATAAAATAGAAGATAAAATTATGACAGGATACTGGGATGAAAATACTCCTGTAAAGGTCAGTAATCAATTGGTTAAAGCCTCTGTATACAGCAGCAACGGAGAAGCTGTCATTGCGGTTGCAAACTGGACAGACAATGATCAGGTTACAGCTGTGAAAGTTTCCTGGGCAGACCTTGGCATTGACCCGGCATCAGCCGGGATATTTGTTCCTGAGATACAAGGATTCCAGACAGAACAAAAATCAGTATCCCTTGACAAAATTGCAATTCCAGGGAAAAAGGGATTTCTTATTGTATTAAAGAAGCGATAATACTTGAACAAATGTTTATAAAACTTGATTAATATGGTTAGGAGAATTTTAATTGTTTCACTCCTGTTTTCAGTAATTGCATGCCACTCCGGCTGCAGCAACAAGAGAAACAGTGAACTGAGGGACAAGATTAATAAGGACGAATATTTTGCATTCACAAAGCAAAAAGCTCTGGAAATAATGAAGACAGGCTTCAATGCAGGTGATGGTTACCGGGAGGTGTGGATCCGTGATTACAATACTTTCATTGAACTCTCATCCAGGGTATATCCAGCCAGTGAACTAAAGGAGAATCTGCTGGTATTCTTCAGAATGCAGGGTGAGGATGGTAACATAATTGATGGTTTTACCCCAATAGTACAGGTAGGGAACGTTCAGTATGATTTTATATATTCGGATCTGGAACCACGTTATGCCGGACATAAAAATACAGTTGAAACTGATCAGGAATCTTCCCTGATCCAGGCTGTATATAAATATATCATGATTACCGCGGATAGTACAATCTTACGGGAAACAATAGGTGGAAAAAGTGTCGGGGTCCGCATGGTTGAAGCAATGGAGTTTCTGATGAATAAAAGGTTTAACAGTCTGTACGGTTTGATCATAGGAGCAACAACAGCTGACTGGGGTGATGTACAACCTGAGCATGGATGGGGAGTAGATCTTGACAATAATACTCATCCTGCTATCGATATTTATGATAATGCAATGTTCATCATAGCCCTGGATAATCTGATGGAAATTGTTCCTGATACAAAAACCAGATATGGTGAGATCAGAAAATCAATTGCAGAAAACTGCAGGAAGCATTTGTGGGATGCAAGGAACCAGAAATTTATTCCTCATATCTACCTTGAAAAAGGATCACCATTTCCGCCAGATTTTGATGAAAACAAGATCTACTATTTCGGTGGCACTGCAATTGCAATTGAAGCCGGATTGCTCAGCAGGTCTGAAATAAAGAGTTCATTGGACGAGATGATAAGAAGGGTGAAGGAAGCAAACGCCCCTTCAATCGGTTTAACGCTTTATCCGCCCTACCCCGAAGGATATTTTGTCAATAAGATCATGAACCCCGTGTACAGTTATCAGAATGGAGGAGACTGGACCTGGTTCGGTGGCCGTATGATTCAGCAGCTGATTAAAAACGGATTTGTCAGCGAGGCTTATGAACAGGTAACCCCAATGGTGAAAAGAGTTAAGGATAATAACGGCTTTTATGAATGGTATTCCATCGATAATAAACCAAGGGGATCCGGAACATTCAGGGGAGAGGCAGGAGTTCTTTATAAGGCAATTACAATGTTCGAAGAGTGGAGTAAAAAATAATCTATATAAAACCAGTATTATGAAAAATTCAATATTCCGAAACAGATTTTGCAGATTGGGTATCTTGCTCATATTAACCGCTATATGGTTTTCGGCTGATCTTGCTGGTCAGCAGGCAAAAACAGGTAAGAAAGCTTCCTGGTCTTTCCAGATACCCGGAGATTATCTTCGTGAGGCCGGGAATATACCATCTTACTGGATCTCCTCATATGACGATGTGACGAACTTTCTGACAAAGAATGTTCATAAGGGTAAGGTAGAAGTTATCGGAACTTCTGCCGGGGGAAGACCAATTCGTGCAGTATTCTACGGAAAACAAAGGCAGGGAAAAGGAACAACAACCTTCTCAGGTTCGCTGGGTTTTGGAGATGTGAGGGCTTACCGTGGTCCTGACCATGAAAAAACTGTCTATATGGGCATGGCTGCCGTTCATGGCGGAGAGTTTGAAGGGATAGTGGGAATGGTAAACCTGATTTCCGTTATTGAGACAGGGAAAGATCTCAGGGGACGGGAATGGCCCGGCATCACAGATGTCGTCTCAAAGCTCGACAGGCTGATACTGATACCAATTGTCAATGCTGATGGCAGAGTGAGGATTCCGCTCCGCATGGAGCTCTTCAGGGATACAGATTTTACTGTTGCTGAATATCTCAATACAGGTGGAAATGCCGAAGGTAAAATTACCGGATGGCCCCAGATCAAGGAGTTCATTCCAATGGACTTTTCAAAACCCGGATTCCCCGGGGGGTATCCAAATGATGCAGGAGTTAACATTCAGCATGATGATTTTTTTGGCAAACGCCAGCCCGAAACTCAGGCATTATTTGACCTTACAGAAC
The DNA here is from genome assembly GCA_963782945.1 of uncultured Bacteroidales bacterium. Classification (GTDB taxonomy): domain Bacteria; phylum Bacteroidota; class Bacteroidia; order Bacteroidales; family VadinHA17; genus LD21. The sequence continues at coordinate 4,100 of CAWALO010000021.1, read as the reverse complement.
GTGAAAAACCCGATCTTATCATTAATCTGCATACCGGTGCGGTTTATATGAGGATGGACCGCCCCCTGGGAGAGCCGGCGCTTAATCCTGCCTTTGACACTCTTTTCAGATACGTTCATTCGGAACTTGGCTTGAAAGGGCTGCAGTATTCAAAAGATCCTAAGATTGCCGGTGATCCGGCACTAGCAACAACAGGCGTTTTTAACATCGACGGAGCATTGAATTTTCATTGCGGAGCATTGAGCTTAGTGGTCGAATCTCCAAGCCATTCCTTCGATGGTCTTAATGAAGAGGGAAAACCTGCAGGACAGACACCGGATATGCTTCTTGATGCACAGCTTATATGTCATCAGCAGGCTATGAAATTTCTGGCGGAAACAGGCGGCCGTTCAAAATGGTTACCCGGGAGGAAAAAGTAAAATTGAATTATCATGAACTTAACCACGGAGTCACACAGAGTACTACACGGAGTTACACTGTTCTTTTTACTCCGTGAATTACTCAGTGCAACTCCGTGCAACTCCGTGGTTTATAATTAAATAGTATTTACTTAAGTATCTTATTATGAAAAAACATCTCCTTCTCATTTCAGCCATAATACTCACTTCCTGCCAGGAGAGTACTTACGATAAGATAAAAAACTATCTCGGTACTATAGAAATTGTTGATACTCATGAACATCTGCAAATACCTGCAGACTCAGGCAGTTTCTGCGTTTTAAATACAGTTTCATACTTTACAAGCGACATCTATTCAGCCGGCTCACCCTCTTTTTATGATACGGCAATGAAAAAATTCAATGCCGACAGCCTCTGGAATAAATTCGGGAAATACTATAACTATTCACGCGCAACCAGTTATCATGAGCAATTTATGAATACTCTGCGGATATTATATGGCTATGATAAACCTTATCTTGAAAAGGATGATGTTAAGAGTTTGTATGACAGGATGATAGCCAATCGCTACAGGAATTACGACAAATGGTTTGATGAAGTATATAATAAGACACATTTTAAAACTATGCTTAACGATCAATACTGGAATCACTTCAACACCGATATTGATACTGCACATTTCAGCCTTGTCTGCAATATAAGTTCATGCGTCCTGCTTGTAGGTGAAGCCGCTGAAAACAAGAAGCTTACTTCTGATAAAAATCTTCTTAAACTTATGAACACAGAAGTCATCAATACCGAAACTCTTGATGATTATGTAACCCTTGTTGATTCGGTTATAAATATCTTCAAAGCCAAAGGAGCACTATGCCTTAAGAATGTTCTTGCCTATTCAAGATCCATAGATTTTGAAGACATCGATTATGCCGCCGCCGGAAAAATTTATGAAAAGAAAGGTGCACTTGACAATCTGGAGAAAAAGCATCTGCAGGATTTTATCTTCCATCACATAATTCAGCAGGCAATAAAGCTTGATCTACCTGTACAGATCCATACCGGATACCTTGCAGGCAACAGGGGCTGGCTCGATAACGGACAACCTATGAAACTTCTTAATCTCTTCATTAAGTATCCCGAAGCGAAGTTTATTCTTTTTCATGGCGGATATCCCTGGACAGGTGATTATGTTGCCCTTGGAAAACAATTCAGCAATGTTTTCCTCGATCTTGTCTGGCTTCCCCAGATCTCAAAAACAGAGGCTATTCGTACACTTCATGAGATGCTTGATGCCATGCCGTATAATAAAATAATGTGGGGAGGAGATGTGTTGATTATTGACGATGCTGTGGGATCACTTGAGCTGGCAAAGGAAGTGGTAGCAACCGTCCTTGCCGAAAGGGTTGAAAAGGGATGGATGACTGAAGATGTCGCACTTGATGTTGCCAGATGCATATTCAGGGATAATGCCATGGCAATTTTCCGGCTAAAATGAAAAATATTAAAGTCTATATGGGAGAAAATTTAATTAAGATCAGTTATCGGAATGATTATTTAAAGATTGCATTTATTGTCTTTACATGTCTGTCTGCTGTTTCACTTGATTCTAGCGCCCAGCAAAATGCAACCCCTGCTGATCCTGAATATTATGCCATGGATCGTCAGCAGATGAGGTTTGATGATTACCAGGTAATGCTTATCAACTACCGGGGATTTGTATCTCCCCGTCAATACAGCATGACCGGTTTTGCAGCCATTCAATTTCTGCCTTTAAGCTCTGCGTCTTATTCATTTAACCTGAATTTTTTCGATAATAATACCGGAAAAACTGTCAGGGATGACGTTCCCCGAATATGGGAAGAATGGATCAGGGAAGGGAGGGGAGACGACCCGCTTGGAGCCAATTTCAGACCGAACTCCCCGTTTATGATGGTTACGCAGGATGAGAGATGGCAGCCAAACGCATATATCCGATCAGGCACATTTCATAAGGAGATCTATGGGAACTGGATTACCTTTTCAATACATAGTATAACAAGTGTATCCTACAATGATGATGAGGTTTTTCTGAAGTTAACAATGAAAAACAGGAGTGACAAGCCACTTAATCTCACCCTTATTCCTCAGCAGATTGCGAGGCAGATGAATTGCGATGGCATGACCGGGTCTGACTCTTCCGGACGCATTGATGCATTCACTTTCGGAAGCGACCAGATGCATGCACGGGTTGCATCGGATATCAGGAACTTCAGCGACACAGGCTTTGTATTGACATTGCCTCCGGATGAATATGTGACATCGTACTTTGCTGTTAAATTCTACAAGGCAGATAAAAAGGCACCGGAAATTTACCAGGAGGATATCGGTCTTCGCATGAAGAAGGCAGACCAGATCACACGCGAAAAGCTGAGATGGGCATATGACAAACTTCCAAAACTCGAGAGTTCAAATGCCATGTTACAGGAATACTATTACAGGTGCATGCTGTCGGTTCTTATGAGCAGGTATGAGAATCCGAATTACATTACAAATCCTTTCTGGGCTGTCGGTTACTGGCCCTTTACAATAAGCTGGGATAACTCATACTCTTCTGATATTCTTGCAATGCTTGATCCCGGAAGTCTTAAGGAAGCAATTCTGACCGATTTCAGGGAGGTTAAAATGAAAAGGACCTATGTCAGCTGGAAAGGTGCCTACTGGGATAATCTTTATATCCAGGAACCATTTGCACTGCAGATAATGATTGAAGCCTATCTGCGGCACACTGGCGATTATACCATTTTCACCGAAAAGGCAGGTGGTTCAACGGTATGGGAATGGATGCAGCAATGGGTAAATGAGCTTAAAACAAACTACACCAATAAGGAGGGACTGATAGATGTCGGTTACGATACCCAGAAGATAATTGAGATAAGGACCGATGGCTATAATCATGTTGTTCCGATAGTAAATGTTCTTACCGCTCACCTGCTATACAGAATGTCGGAATGGGCTGGTTCGCTTAAGGATAAGAACTCTGAGGTTTATTTTAAAGATGCTGAACGGCTTAAAAACCTCATGAATAAATATCTGTGGAATGAAAACGAGGGCTGGTTTGATAATCTCTATCCTGACGGATCAAAAGAGGCAATCTGGACAAATCACCTATTTGATGCACTTGGAACAGATTACCTTTCTGGTAATCAGATTAATAAACTTGTCAGCCATCTGAGGGAGGGTGAATTTCTTGGAAAATACGGCCTTTATTCAATTGCCAGAAGGGACAGCATACACTGGGATCTTATCGATTCCGACTGGGGTGGAGGAGGACAATATGCAGGTATGCCCGGACGTATTTCCAGAAATCTTTATCGCCAGGGTTTTGCAGAGATGGGGTGGGATATACTTAGACGGCATATGGGATATATTGATTATTTTCCATATCTGCCTCAGAATCCAAGAACTGATGTGCCCGAGCAGGATCGTTCCTCAATGCCTTTTGAAATAGCAGCAGGTGCAGGAATGGAAGCAATAATATTCGGGACTTTCGGAATCAGTATTAACAAGGATGTCCTGTCCATCAGGCCTAACTATCATGCAGAGCTTGGAATTACAACACTCAGGGACTTTAAATTTAAAGGGAAATCATATAATATTCAGGTAAATAACAGGAATTTTTCTGTTTTGCGTGAGGGCGTACAAATTTGTACAAGACCATACGGAGAA
>CAWALO010000020.1:0-12971 GCA_963782945.1 uncultured Bacteroidales bacterium | reverse complement strand
AGGAGCTGTTCAGTTATATCAGGGAGGCCTCATTCATTCTTGTACCTTCAGAATGGTATGAAAACAATCCACTTACAATAGTCGAAGCTTACTCTTCCGGTAAACCTGTAATCGGCAGCAATATTGGAGGAATCCCGGAGTTAATAATAGAAGAAAAGACCGGATATCTTTTCAGCATGGGGGATTCGATGGAGCTCGAGGCAAAGATAAACAAGGCTATGCAACTGACTGACAGTGAATATTTGGAGATGTCAGAGACAGCATACAGGTTTGCCTGCGATAAGTTCTCAGAGAAGAACCATTACCGTGATTTGCTGAGCATTTACAGAGAGGTTATCAATGTTGAGACTACATGAGCAGGAAAGGATTGTACCTTAAATTCAGGATCAGAACATTTGTTGCGGGAATTGTGCAGTCACTTCGCGTAAGAATGGCTCGCATACGGGGTTTTGATATTCACCCGACAGTCATTCTTGAGCGTAAACTTCATCTTGACCGGTTGTACCCGGCAGGAGTTCACATAGGCGAACATACCCTGATAGCCTCGGGTGTGACCATACTGAGCCATGACCACTGCAAGAGGGTAGACGGTCATCCTTTGCTGATTGATACATATATTGGGAAAAGATGTTTTATTGCAGTCAATGCCACAATTATGCCCGGAGTACATGTTGGTGATGAAGTGATTGTCGGGGCCGGGGCGGTGGTGACAAAAAATGTTCCCTCCAATGTGATTGTGGCTGGTAATCCTGCAAGGGTAATCCGGGAAAAAATCCGGATGAATGACAGGGCGGAACTGATCAACTGGCAAAACGGGCAATGGACAGAATGAAGGGCAGGATGATAATAATGATTTTAATACTCCTGTTGATGCTTGTTACACTGGCTTCCGGCATCATATTATTGCATATTTACAAAGATAACTATAAGACATATAATCTCTTAAAGGTTGATCCTCTGGAGACCGCGGGCCTGAAGGCGGAGAATCTTGAGGCAACTTTGAAAAAGTCTGGCATCTGGATGCTGGGCGACTCAAGGATGGGCAGATGGAATGAGGAACTTCTAAAGGATAGTACTGAAATTGCTAATCTTGGAGTTGAGGGGCAGACCTCAGCCCAGGTTTACTACAGGTTCAAGACATATCTTGAAACAGATACACCATCACTGGTTATTCTTGAAGTCGGCATTAATGAGCTAAAGATTATCGGTCTGGATAAAAACCTTGTTTCGTCCATAACCGGACAATTCTATCGAAATGTCGAATCAATGATTCAGATATGCAGGGATAAGAATATCAAGATGATCCTGATTAATGTTTTTCCTGTTGGAAAGATCGAGTTTACAAGACGACTGGTTTGGAATAAGACTGTAAACGAGACTATCAAAAAAGTCAATCTGAGGCTTAAGTCCTATTGTGAGGACGACCTGATATACTGTTTTGACGCATACTCAGTTTTGTCGGACAACGGAGAGATTGTCAATCCTGAGTACCAGTCAGATTTCTTACATATCAATGATAGGGGTTATGCAGCTCTGAGCAGTGAACTGAAAAAACAACTCAATAAGATATTGAAGCAATAGTAATGAAGAAAAAAATTTATATCGCTGGTTGCGGTGGGATGCTTGGAGAAGCGTTTTACGAAAATTTCAGGAATGATTACATTCTTAAGTGTACCGACAAGGATGTGAATGAAGCCTGGCTCAGCTTTCTCGACTTCAGGGATTTTGATGCTTACAAAAAAGATGTTCTGGATTTTAATCCTGATTTCCTATTTCACCTCGGAGCTTATACTGATCTCGAGTTTTGTGAGATGAATGCTGATGAGACATATAACACCAATACACTTGCAGTAGAAAACGCTGTATATCTTGCAAATGAGCTGAACATTCCCCTTCTCTATATAAGCACTGCAGGAATCTTTGACGGTGCGAAGGAACTCTACGATGACTGGGATCAGCCGAACCCTCTGGGAGTTTACGCCAGGGCCAAGTATATGGGAGAGAGGTTTGTTGTGGAGAATGCAGCCAGGTTCCTTGTATGCAGGGCCGGTTGGATGATGGGCTCAGGACCGAAAAAAGACAAGAAGTTCATCCAGAAACTGATGAAGCAGATAAAGGATGGGAAAAGGGAACTGTTCATTGTGGATGACAAGGATGGGACACCTACATACACCCACGATTTTGCGCGGAATGTAAAAGCTTTGGTTGAAAAAGAATACTGGGGTCTTTATAATATGGTCTGCGGCGGACAGACAAGTCGTCTCGAGGTTGCAACAGAGCTGATCAGGCTACTGAAAATGGAAGACAAAGTCAAACTCACACCTGTCGGCTCGGATTTCTTCAAAGAGACCTACTTTGCAGAAAGACCACCCTGTGAGAGGCTGGTAAACCGGAAACTCAATATCCGGAACATGAACCTGATGCGCGACTGGAGGGAGGCCCTGAAGGATTACATTGATAATTATTACCAGGGTTATCTCGACTGATGAAACAGTTGAGGATAGCTGCGTTCGGAGGATTCCGGGCCATTCCGCCAAAGGAGGGAGGGGCCGGCTCTGACAAATTTGCCTTTGAGCTGTACCCGCGCCTTGTTAAGCTTGGTTGCGAGCTGACAGCGTATTGCCGCATTTATCCGGATGAAGGTCAAAAGCCAGGGAGCGGAGAGTATGAGGGCATCAGGCTAAAATACTATCATACGGTCAGCAGGGCCGGGTTCGACACACTGCTTCACTCGCTGAAAGCTACCTGTAATATCATTTTTCGCAATACGGCCGATGTGGTTCATATCCATAGCGGAGCCAACAGCATCTGGGCTATTTTTCTAAGATGTGCCGGAAAGAGGGTTTATGTGAGCCAGTTTGCAATGGACTGGAAACGTGATAAATGGCCATGGTACGGCAAACTGTATTACAGGTTTTCAAACTATCTGACCGCCTTTTTTCCTAATGCTGTAGTTTTTGATAATATCTTCACAAAAGAGTATTTTGAAAAAAAATTCCGCAGGAAGTTTTATTTTATTCCTTACGGCTCAGAAGTAAAAGAACCTCCTGAAGATGATGCTATCCTTCAAAAACTGGGAGTCACTCCAGGTAACTATTTCCTCTTTGTCGGCAGGTTCATTCCCGACAAGGGAGTTCATCTCCTTGTGAAGGCATTTGAATCAGTCAGGACCGACATGAAACTGGTGCTTGTCGGTGGTTCTCCAAATCCGGGAAGCTATGAGCAGGAAATACACAAAACCAATGACGAGAGGATAATCTTCGCTGGTTATGTTTACGGAGATGACACCAATATCCTGATGAAGAATGCATACGTTTATGTGCAGCCCTCCCTGATAGAGGGTCTTTCACCGGTAATTCTTACCGTGATGGGATTAGGCACTCCTTTAATCTGCTCTGATATTGTTGAGAATAAGTTTATTACAGGAGATAATGCTGTTCATTTCAGATCAGGTGATGCCGGTTCCCTTGCTGAGAAGATTGACTACAGCCTGAATCATCCTGATCATATGAAAGTAATGGCAGAGAATGGCAGGACTGACATCCTGAGCCGTTTTAACTGGGATGCGGTTGCGGAAAAATATTTGGAATTATTCAATAGTAAGAAATAGTAAAATGTTAAAAGCAGGAATTATTGGTCTTGGCAAGATGGGTATCTCCCATGCTGCCATTGCAGGTCCGCACAAGGACGTTGACCTGGTGGCGGTATGCGACACATCCTCACTCGTCCTTGAAGCCTTTAAGAAATTTACACAGGTTAAGGTGTACGACGACTATAAGAAGATGATCGATTCGGAGACATTGGATTTTGTCATTGTAGCCACGCCTACGAAGTTCCATTACCCTATGGTGAAGTACGCTCTTGAAAGAGGGATACACACTTTTTGTGAAAAACCTTTCAGCCTTACTATAAAAGAAGGGGAGGAACTTGTTGATCTGGCTGCAAGGAAGAACCTGGTGAATCAGGTGGGGTATCACAATCATTTCATTGGCACCTTCCGGGAGCTTAAGCGATTGCTTCAGAAAGGAATCCTTGGCGATCTTGTCCATTTCACGGGGGAAGCCTACGGACCGGTGGTTACAAAACCCAAAGGGGGCACCTGGCGTTCCGACCCCGGAGAAGGAGGAGGGTGTCTGTTTGACTATGCCTCTCATGTGATAAACCTGATCCAGGAGATTATTGGCAGACCTGTAAAAGCAGATGGAGCCATGCTGAAGAAGATATATTCCAGGGATGTTGAAGACGCCGTATACTCCGTGCTGACGCTTGAAAACGGACTGAGCGGGATACTCTCGGTCAACTGGAGTGACGAGACCTATCGCAAGATGTCCACTTCAATAACCGTTATCGGTAAGAAGGGAAAGATAATATGTGATGCGACCGAACTCAAGATCTATCTGAAGGAGCCTGATGCCTCTGAAAAGCTTGACAGGGGCTGGACTATAAAATACATTACCGACTTTGCCATACCGGTAGATTTCTATCTCCGCGGTGAAGAGTACAGCGCCCAGATTGACAACTTCGTGAAACATGTCCTTGACAGGTAAACCAACTGAAACTAACAGCTTCAGACAGGCGCTGGATACAGACAGGGTAATGGAATTAATCATGGCAGAAGCAAAAAGATAGAGTATGAAAATGGATAAAGTTCTTTTTGGTGACAACCAGTTTTTTGCTGTGAACCACCTCTCGGATGAGAAATCGAGGGAGCAGGCCATCAGGTTCAAGGATGATTCTGCAATAATACGGGTACTCGACCAGGCGATAGAAACAGGCGTCAGCACATTCATGTGCACAACTCATGACAGAATTGGCAATATATGTGACCACATGAGAGCCAATCCGGAGAAATACAGGGATTTCAAAATATTCCCCGGGATGCCATATGCTCATAAATATGCCAATGCGGTTACTGAATTGGGTATAGTGGGAACTATTAAGCAATATGTGCCGGGCAATATCTTCAGCACATTTGCCAAAGGGGGCATGGCATATCTCAGCAAGGATTTCCTCAAGTTGATGGAGATCTTCATTGATGCCGAAATGAAGATGTTCAAAGGGATAAAGACTCCTGTGATTTTCATTCAGAATGTCCTTGTTGATATGATACTCGGCCTGAAAGCATATGATGTATTTGTGGCATATGATCAGTATATCAGAAAGAAATACGATGCAGAACCAGGATACATTACCATGAACATGCCTGCCCTCCTTGATGCACTTAACTCTGTCGGAATCGACAATCCGATTATCTGCTCATCGATCAACAAGATTGGCTTCAGGATGTCGGGTGGCAAGGAGATCTATGAGAAATATCTGTCGGAGAAGGAATTCAGGCCCATTGCCATGCAGGTGCTTGCTGCAGGAGCCCTCAGGCCGAAGGAGGCTATTGAGTACCTTGGTAAATTCCCGCGCATTGAATCGGTTCTCTTCGGGGCCTCCTCAAAGGCACACATTAAGGAAACAAAGGAACTAATCGAGCAGTATCTATGAAGATTGACCACATCTGTTTTGCTGTAAAGAATCTGGGAGAGGGAATCGCTTACTGGGAGGATGTCTTTGGCTACAGGCAGATGACAGAGGTGGTACAGAATTCCCTTCAGAAAGTGAAGGTAGTCTTCCTCAGCAAGGAGGATAGTGTTCTCGTCAAACTCATTGAGCCGGTGGAAGGCAATCAGTCGCTGATTAACTTTGTCAGCAGGGGAGGAGGATTTCATCACCTCTGCTTCCGTGTTGATAACATGGATGAGCAGATAAGTGAGCTGAAGGAAAAAGGACTTCTCATGCTTGTGCCCCCACAATCAGGAGAGGCCTTCAACAATCATAATATTGCCTTCATGCTTGCCAGGTACGGTCTAAATGTAGAGCTGATTGATACTAATGAAAAAGCAGGTATCATCAAACTCTGAACGGGTCTTAATATTTGGAGCAGTAGGGCATAGCACATATTTTTCATTAAATGAACTCTTAATAGCATCTGACCTTTATCGTCATTTTGGTCTGAAGGGAACCAAAGGTCTTCTTAAAGGGCTTTCATATCCGGGTTTCAGATATACATATCTCCTTAGAAAGGTATCAGAGCAGAAGAAAAAATCCATTTCATTATTTTTCTTTAAGGCACTTCTAAGTAGATATCGGTTTAAGTATGGCTTCGAGATAAGTCCTGATGCAAAGATTGGAGAGGGCTTTTATCTGACCAGTCATTGCAGTCCGGTTATCATTGGTCCGATAAAAATGGGAAGGAACTGCAATGTCAGTCATTGCGTCACTATCGGTCGTGGTATTACCGGTGCACGGAAAGGCAGACCTACATTAGGTGATGAGGTCTGGATTGGTCCGGGATCGATTATTGTTGGTAAGGTTACCATCGGGAATGATGTCTTGATTGCACCAAACACATTTGTTAATTTTGATGTTCCCGATCATTCAATTGTAATTGGCAGCCCTGGCAAGATCATAGCAAAGGAGAATCCCACCAAAGATTATATTCATTTTCAAGTATAGCCGATAACAAAAGGTAAAGATGGCCCATATAGACAAAGTGCCGAAGCTCAGACTTTTACTGGAAATTCTCAAGGATCCGGAGAGGAAGCCGGTCCTGGTTATTCTGAAAGATCTTGTCACACTTGGAGTTTTTTACCGCAAATTCCCTGGTCACTACTTTTCCAGATATTTGTTCAAGAAGGGAAAAACAAATATCAAGGATTACTTCCCGGATGATTTTCTGTATCATGGAATAAAGCCTCTTCTCAACGATAGGGAATGCAGAGATGTGCTGGAAAATAAGCTCTTCTTTCATCTCTATTATGCCCAGTTCGATGTTCTGGTGCCCAAAATCTTAATGCATAATTATAAAACTACCTTCTTTTTTAATGGAGAGCATTTGCAAATTTCAAATTATGAGGACTTTGTGATAATGCTGGCGAAATTATTTGAAATCGAACCGTCCCGTGATTCTATGTTTATAAAAAAGACATTCTGGAGCTATGGCGGAGATAAAGTTTTTAAAATTTATCGTTCTCAGGTCGCTGACAGAAGCCAGCCAATAGCTGATTTGTATTCAGAAGTCATTAAGTCAGATTTTCTGTTTCAGGAGACTGTAATCCAGCACCCTGCCTTAAACAAGCTTAATCCCTTCTGTTTAAACACAATCAGGTTTGATACGTTCATCGATAAGGAGGGCAAAGTTGACCTGATTTCAGGTTATATCAGAATGAGTATAAATAAAAATCATGTTGATAATATTTCGTCAGGAGGTTGCCTTGTGGGAATTGATCTGAGGACCGGAAGGCTTAAGAAGGAGGGGTATTCGACTTTCAGTTATTATGGGGTGAAATTACTGTCATCTCATCCAATTACCGGGACGGTTTTCGAGGATTTTGAAATTCCCCATTTTGACAAAGCTAAATCATTGACGCTTGAAGCTGCAAGGTTGATACCCGGGTTACGTATAGTTGGGTGGGATGTGGCCATTGGAGAGTCCGGGCCTGTCCTGATTGAAGGTAATTCGGATTATGGTATGACGGGTAATGATCTTTCTGAGGGAGGATATAGAACCAATCCGGTATTCAGAAAGGTTCTGGGTGAGATAAAGAATTTGAATAGTTCAAGATATTATGACCGCCTGATTGATGGAGCCTTAAATGAAAAAACTGGATAAAAGTTACACGGGTACAGTTTAAATTATGAATAAAATTCTTGTTACCGGATCTGCCGGATTCATCGGCTATCATTTATCAGCAAGATTGATTTCGCTGGGCTACAAGGTGTCAGGGCTTGATTCGGTGAATGATTATTATGATGTCGGGCTTAAGGAGGAGCGAATCAGAAATTTAATGCTGAACGCGAAAAGAACCTCGGGTGATGATGGCTCCGGTTTTACTTTACACAGGCTTGACCTCGTTGACAAAAGGGCCATAATCGAATTGTTTAAGGTTGAACATTTCGATTATGTTATTCATCTTGCTGCCCAGGCAGGAGTGCGGTATTCCCTGGAGAATCCACAGGCATATGTTGACAGTAACCTTATAGGTTTCATGAATGTTCTTGAGGCCTGTCGTACCTGTCCTCCGAAGCATCTGATCTTCGCATCATCAAGTTCGGTTTATGGCCTGAACAGTCATGTGCCATTCTCTGAAAATCAGAATACAGATCATCCTGTAAGCCTCTATGCTGCAACAAAGAAAGCTAATGAAGCTCTCGCACATTCCTATGCACATCTCTTCAATATACCGGTAACAGGCCTCAGGTTCTTCACTGTATACGGTCCGTGGGGAAGACCTGATATGGCATACTTCAGCTTTACCAGGAAAATATTTGAGGGAGATACCATTGAGATATTCAATAACGGAAATCTGACGCGTGATTTTACATATATTGAGGATATTGTCAACGGCATTGTTGCTCTCCTGGACAAAATTCCACAAGCAAATTCTCTATTTGATTCGATGTTTCCTGATCCATCCATTTCTTCTGCACCATACAGGATTTTCAACATCGGCAATAATAACCCGGTCAGTCTGATGGAGTTTATTTCTATCCTTGAGAAGACAATTGGTATTGAGGCCAAAAAGGTCTTTAAGCCTATGCAGGCCGGTGACGTATTCGCTACGCATGCTGATATAGACAGTCTTGCTGATCTTGTGGGATTTAAACCAGTCACCTCACTTGAAACCGGGCTGAGATATTTTGTAGATTGGTACAGAGATTATTATAAACCTAAGGCTTAATGAGGCCCTGAACGAATTTTGTTAAACCTAGAAACCATCGAATAATTATATGAAAATTGCGGTAATTGGCACAGGTTATGTCGGCCTCGTCTCCGGGGCATGTTTTTCAGAAGTCGGAGTTGATGTAACATGTATTGACATTGACGCTGAAAAGATAAATGGGTTGAAGCAGGGAATAATACCAATCTACGAGCCTGGACTGAAGGAAATTGTAGAAAAAAACACCCAGGCCGGAAGGCTTCACTTTTCAACCAGCCTTACTGAGTGCCTCTCAGACATAGATATTATATTTCTTGCAGTAGGAACCCCTCCTCTGGAGGATGGAAGTGCAGATCTGAGTTACATTGTTGAAGTAGCGAAGACGATAGGGAAAAATATCTGTAATTATGTTCTGATTGTCAACAAAAGCACTGTTCCGGTAGGGACAGCCCACAGGATAAAGGAGATAATCACTGCAGAGCTGAAGGCAAGGGGTAGCGCAGCGGAATTCGATGTTGCCTCCAATCCTGAATTCCTGAAGGAGGGATCAGCCATTAAGGACTTTATGAGTCCGGACCGGGTTATTGTGGGCACTGATTCAGAGAAAGCAAGGGAGATAATGGATCGTCTTTACAGACCCTTCATGCTCAATAATTACAGGGTCATTCATATGGATATTCCATCGGCAGAAATGACCAAGTATGCATCTAACGCAATGCTGGCAACACGTATCAGCTTCATGAATGACATTGCTAATCTCTGTAGTGTGGTGGGTGCAGATGTTCATCTTGTCAGAAAAGGAATGGGAAGCGATAGCCGGATTGGTAACAAGTTTCTTTACCCGGGAGTGGGATATGGAGGTTCATGCTTCCCCAAAGATGTTAAAGCACTCATTAATACGGCAAAAGGCCATGGTTATCGAATGAGGGTTCTGGAAGCTGTCGAGGAGGTTAATGAAACACAAAAAGGAGTGTTGTTCGGGAAGCTTTTAAATCACTACAATAATGACATAAGGGGAAAGAAGATTGCATTATGGGGCATTTCTTTCAAGCCTGAAACGGATGATATCCGTGAGGCTCCCTCTCTCGTAATTATTGACCTTATTAAGAAAGCGGGAGGTATTGTCTCTGTATATGACCCGGTGGCCCTGGATGAGCTGCGGAAGAACAGAAATCCTGACGTTATATACGCTAAGGATATGTACGATGCATGTATTGATGCATCCGCCATAATGCTTGTGACTGAGTGGAAAGAGTTCAGAATACCTTCATGGCCGGCACTCAAAAGACTCATGAAAGAGCCTGTGATTTGTGATGGCAGAAATATTTATAACAGGGACGAACTGAAGAATGAGGGATTCATTCACTATTGGATTTAATATTCCAGTCCCAATACACAGACAGGCGTTCTTAATCAAAAGTATTATAATGGATTATAACCTCACCGCCTCATTTTTTAACCGGTAATGAACGCGTTACAGGATTGAGGGAATCTTAAATATAGGGTAATATGCAGAGCAGAAATGAGATCACGGAAATAATATATTATGATTGCGGTGAGGTAACCCGTGTTAGTTTTTATATAAATGGGTTTCTGTCTAACCAGAAAAAATTCAACTATAAGTTCCTGATTAAAAAAGATAAGCCATATTTCTTAAAGCAATCTAACCTGTCCGGAGAATGGGGCAAATTTGTTTTTACATTGGGATTATTTGAATTTAAGCATGGAAATAACAACTTTTTCTTCTGCATTGATCGCAGTGACCATTCTACCAATTTTAAGAATGAAGGGTATATTATTCCGGTCCTTGAAACAGTAAAATACTATTTCAAGACAAATTATAATCCTGTTGCTATTGACAGCGATCCCGACATAAGGAAGCTCAGGGATAAGATTATTCCTTTAGGTCCCAGTTTCCCTTTGTATATTGATAACATGATAAGATTTATGCCTCGGATTCTTCCGGGAAGGAACAATAACTGGACATTTAAGGAATCCAAGGAACGTATAAATCTGATGTTCAGGAATCCAAGATTAGACTATTTAAGGCGTCTTCGGAATACAGAAACTGACCTCAGCGTGTTCTTTGTAATGCCCTATTATCCAATGCATAAAATATTGAATGAATTTCGTTTTGAAGTAATGAAGGCCCTTAAGTCGACTGTAAAGACAAAGGCTGTCATCGGCTTTGCTCCAACCCAGAAATTGCCTGATAATCATCAATATTTTGTACAACCGGCGGTATATGAAATGCGTGATTATTTTCGTCATTTAGCCAGATCAAAAGTCGCAATATATGTAAGGGGGCCTCATGATGGCATTTCATCTAAGCTTGGACAACTTTTAGCTCTGGGAAAACCAATAATTGGTCAGACCATCAGTAACAATAAGGAATTATATTACCAGAACCCGTTTTTCAAGGAACAGTTTGCCTATGATGATCCGGAAGAGATTGCCAGAAATGTGTACGAACTGTTGCAGCATCCCGAAAATAGCCGCATCTTATGCAAAAGCTAACGCAAATACCTTTGACACAAAATTTTCACCTGAAATATCAGTTGTCAAATATTATTGATAAATTATACGGGTAATGTTCAGGAATATATTTGGGCAAAGATAAATGCACTTTAATGAATTAATATTTTGATATATACAAATCAAGGAGGACTCATATGTTTGGCTTATTGGATCAACTTAAGAAAGTAAAATCCCCGATAAAAATTGGGATTGTAGGTATTGGTTCCATCGGGAGAGGAATGGTGCTTCAATCTGCACTTACCCCCGGAATTGAATGCTGTGCTATTGCCGACATTAATTTGAATAGAGCAATTGAGGTCGCAAAACAGTTTAATTATAACTATAAGGTAGTTAATAGTCTTGCTGAAATGAATGAAGCAATTCAGAAAGGACATCTTGCGGTATGTGAAGACGGAAATTTAATTGCCAGCTGTGAACAGATCAGGGTTTTTATTGAAGCCACCAGCTCAATAGTTGGAGGTGCCCTCTATGGCGAAAAGGCCCTGGACCATAATCAGCATCTGATAATGATGAATTATGAAGCAGATTTGATGTACGGGAGTTATTTATTGTCAAAAGCCCGGAAAAATAACCTTGTTTATACAGTTTCAGTGATGGAGATCAGCCGGCGGTAATTAAACGGATTATTGATGAAGTTGAATTCATGGGGTTCAAAATTGTGATGGCGGGAAATATGAAAGGATTTTTGGACCGGCATGTAACCCCTTATTCAATTAAGGGAGAAGCTGAAAAACGTGATCTCGATCCGAAAATGTGCTCATCTTATTCTGACGGCACAAAACTGTGTGTGGAAATGGCTGTAATGGCAAATGGAATTGGAGGTTATGTGGCAACTCCGGGGATGTACGGTCCGAAAATGGACAGTATATATGAGATATTTGACCACTTTGATTTTCAAAAGATTTGGAATGGTAAAAATCCAATAGTTGATTATGTGCTTGATGCAAAACCTAAGGGCGGAGTCTTCGTAATTGGATATACTGACCATCCTTATCAGAAAAGCACACTGAGCTGGTTGCCTCCGGAAATGGGCCCGGGTCCTTTTTACCTGTTTTATCGTCCCTATCACCTGTGCCATTTCGAATTTGCTGCTACGGTTGCCGAAGTAGTCCTTAACAACAGGGCAGTTCTGAAACCTGACTTCGGTTTTAAAACGAATGTTTATGCCTATGCAAAGAAGGATCTGAAGAAGGGTGAAAGATTGGACGGGTTCGGAGGTTATGCCAGTTACGGATTAATAGAAAATTGCGCTGATAATAAACTGAAAGCCGCGTTGCCAGCTTGCCTGGCTGATGACGTAGTGTTGAAACGGGATATCCCCATGGATACTAAAATATATCTTGAGGATATTGAATATGATGAAAATAGTGACGGATTTGCTCTTTTTTCAAAATCGGTAAAGGCACAAGAAGGTATTTGAAAAGTAATCAGCGGTTCATTCACGGTTAGCTGTGGGTTCATTTTCCCCAAAAACAAACATTACCTTAGTCATTTAAAACGTGCTTTTCAATTCTCGTAGAATTTGCGTTTTTTTTGCTGATTGTGTTTCTTTTCCTATTGGCTTGCAAAATCCTCATGCCGGATTCAGAATCTTTTGCTCCTTGTTGCCAGTTATCTCTTTTATGGCTGGTGGGACTGGAGATTTCTCATTTTACTCATTTCCGTTTCTCTCTTCAACTATTTAATTGGTATTAAAATAGATGGCAGCAGGACAGAATGGCAAAG